>JAFECT010000009.1 GCA_018241995.1 Pseudomonadota bacterium | reverse complement strand
GTCCACATATGGGTCCTCGGGTTCGTTGCTGCGCAACGCCCCGAGGATGACGAGAATTGGAAAAGGCTGTGCGCGCGATGAGCGCGGCTCCGGTGATCTCGCGCTCGCGATCAGCGCTGCTTCAGCAGCGCATCCGCCACGGCCCAGGCTTCGGGCGTGTTCCAGTCGGTTTCGCCTTCGAGCCTCGCCACTTCGCGGCCCTGGCGGTCGTAGATTACCGTGGACGGCATGCCCTTCAGCCTCAGCGACGAGGCCAGCGCGAAGGCCGGGTCGTTGAACAGCGGCAGAGGCGAGTGCACGTCGATGAAGTTCCTGGCGTCGGCGACGCGGTCGGCCTTGTCGACGCTGACGGGCAGGACGACGAGGTCGGTGCCGGCGTACTTGCGTTGCAGGGCGGCCAGGGTCGGCATCTCGATGCGGCAGGGCGCGCACCAGGTCGCCCAGACGTTCATCACCACCACCTTGCCGCGGAATTGGCTCAGGTTCACCGGCTTGCCGTCACGGTCGTTGAAGCTGGCGGTGGGGCCGGGCCTGGGCGCGGACCAGGTGGAAAGCTTGGCCATGGAGCCCTTGGCCAGCTTGGCCAGAGGGCCGTCGTGGGCCGGACCGCCGAGGGTGGCGCCGTTGGTTTGGCTGGCGCTCTTCTGACAAGCGGGTAAAACCCCCAGCGCGGCGACGGCGAGGGTCGCCGCGGCAAGCCGGCCGAGGCCGCCGAGGCTTGCGCCGCGCCCCGTCTTCACGCCCGAGACTGCACTCATGACCAACCGCTCCGATCCATCCCCCCGGGCGCCCAAGGACGACGCGGGTCAAAGCCTTTGGGGCGGACGCTTTTCGTCCAAACCCGCCGACCTCATGCAGGCCATCAACGTCTCGATCGACGTGGACCGCCGTCTGTGGGCCCAGGACCTCGCGGGGTCCAGAGCCCATGCGGCCATGCTGGCCGACCGACAAATCATATCAAGCGAGGCCGTAGGTCAAATCCTGCAAGGCCTGGATCGCATCGAAGCCGAGATTCGCGAAGGGACTTTCCCGTTCCGCGCCGAGTTCGAGGACATCCACATGAACGTGGAGGCCCGGCTGAAGGAGCTGATCGGCGAGGCGGCCGGACGGCTGCACACCGCGCGCTCCAGGAACGACCAGGTGGCCACCGATTTCCGCCTGTGGGTGCGCGACGCCTGCGATGCGACCGTGGCCATGATCGAGGATCTGCAGAAGGCCCTGCTGGAGACCGCGGAGGCCCATGCGGATGCGCTGATGCCGGGCTTCACCCACCTGCAGCCGGCCCAGCCGGTGACCTTCGGCCACCACCTGATGGCCTATGTGGAGATGTTCGGCCGCGACGCCTCGCGCTTCTCCGACGCGCGCAAGCGCATGAACGAGAGCCCGCTGGGGTCGGCCGCCCTGGCCGGCTCCCCCTTCCCCATCGACCGCGAGCAAACGGCCAAGGCTTTGGGCTTCGACCGGCCCATGGCCAATTCGCTGGACGGGGTGTCGGACCGCGACTTCGCCCTGGAGAGCCTGGCGGCCGCCTCCATCTGCGCAGGCCACCTCTCCCGCCTCGCCGAAGAGATGGTGATCTGGACCACGCCGCAGTTCGGCTTCGTGAAGCTGTCGGACGCGTTCTCCACCGGCTCCTCGATCATGCCGCAGAAGCGCAATCCGGACGCGGCCGAGCTGGTCCGCGCCAAGACCGGCCGGATCAACGGCGCCTTCGTCGCGTTGACCATGGTGATGAAAGGCCTGCCGCTCGCCTATTCGAAGGACATGCAGGAGGACAAGCCGCCGGTGTTCGAGGCCTTCGACTCGCTCGAACTGGCGCTGAAGGCCATGGCCGGCATGGTCCGCGACCTGGAGCCCCAGCGTGAGCGCATGGCGGCCGCCGCCGGCGCGGGCTTCTCCACGGCGACCGACCTGGCCGACTGGCTGGTGCGCGAACTGAACCTGCCGTTCCGCGAGGCGCACCACGTCACCGGCCGCGCGGTGAAGCGCGCCGAGGCCCTGGGTGTGGACCTGGCGCAACTGCCGCTGCAAGAACTGCAAAGCCTGGAAGCCCGCGTCACATCGGACGTGTATAAGGTGCTGACCCCCGAGGCCTCGTGCGCCAGCCGGACGAGCTACGGGGGGACCGCGCCGACCCAGGTCCGGTCCCAGATTGCGCGTTGGAAGGAGCGTCTGTCATGAGCCTGCGTCTGATCGCCGTCGTCGCCGTTGCCGCCTTGGCTCTGGGCGCCTGTGGGAAACGCGGCACGCTGGAGCGCCCGCCGCCGATGTTCGGCGACAAGGCCAAGGCCGAGTACGAGGCCCAGCAGCACAAGGACGTGGACAACGAGCAGCGCTCCGGCCCGTCCAAGTACGATCCGAACAATCCGCCGGCGCCCGAAAGCCAGAACACCTCGCCGCGCACCAACCCGCTGGACGGCCCGTCGCGCGGCCCCTCCACTGCGCCGAACTCTCCCAACGAGTGGCTGCAGCAGAACCAGCCGCACGGCCGGTGAACCACTTCGAGCTTCGCGACGGCGAACTCTGGTGTGAAGGCGTAAGGCTCTCCGAGATCGCTGAACAGGCGGGAACCCCCGTCTATGTCTATTCCAGCGCCACGCTGCGGCGGCACCTCGGCGTGTTCCGCGATGCCGTGAGCGCCTACCCGGACCGGCTGGGGACGCCGCTGATCGCCTATGCGCTGAAGGCCAACTCCAACCTGTCGGTGCTGCAGACCCTGGCCGAGGCCGGGTCGGGCGCGGACACGGTGTCGGAGGGCGAGATCAGGCGCGCGCTGAAGGCGGGCGTGCCGGCGGGGCGCATCGTCTTCTCCGGCGTCGGCAAGTCCGACCGCGAGATGGCCTTCGCACTCGACGCCGGCGTGTTCCAGATCAATGTCGAGTCCGAGCCCGAGCTGGAACGCCTGGCCCGCGTGGCGCGCGAGAAGGGGGTCACCGCCCCCTTTGCCATCCGGGTCAATCCGGGCGTCGGCGCCGGCGGTCACGCCAAGATCACCACCGGGGGGATCACCGACAAGTTCGGTGTCACGGCGGAAGAGGCGATGCGGCTCTACGCCGAGGCCTCGCGCACCGCTGGGCTGAAGCCCCAGGGCCTGGCCTGTCACATCGGCAGCCAGATCTCGGACCTGACACCGCTCCGGCGCGCCTTCACGATCCTGCGGGGGCTTGTCGAGGCGCTACGCGCAGACGGGCTCGAAGTGACGACACTCGACCTCGGCGGCGGCCTGGGCGTGCCCTATTTCAACCAGCCGGACCCGCCGGGGCCGGAGGACTTCGCGGCCATGGCGGCGGAGGTCGCGGGCGGGCTGGACGTCCAGTACGTGTTCGAGCCCGGCCGGATGATCGTGGCCAATGCGGGCGTCCTGCTCTCGCGTGTGATACATATCCACAGGCGGCCTGATGGGGGGCGGCGCTTCCTGGTGCTCGACGCGGCCATGAACGACCTGATGCGCCCGGCCCTCTACGACGCCTTCCATGACCTGAGGCCGGTCAAGCCGCGCACCGATGGCGAGCGCGAGACCTATGACGTGGTCGGGCCCGTCTGCGAGACCGGCGACACCTTCACCCGCGAGCGCGACCTGCCCCGCTTCGAGCCCGGCGATCTGGTCGCCTTCATGAGCGCCGGCGCCTACGGGGCGGTGATGGGAAGCGAATACAACACCCGCCCGCTCGCGCCTGAGGTGTTGGTGCGTGATGACCGCTGGGCGGTCGTGCGATCCAGGCCTACCTACGAAGAGATGTTCGCGGCGGAGCCCAAGGCCCCCTGGTTGTGACATGCCCGCCGATCTGGAACCCCGCTCAAAGGCCAGACTGAACCGCGCCCTGATCCTGGCGCGGGCGGTGATGCTGTGGGAGCAAACCGCGCGCGTCTGGGCGCCGTGGCTGCTGGGCGCGGGCGTGCTGGCGGTGGCGGGCCTGTGGGGCCTGTTCGGGTTCGTGCCGCCGATGGCGCACACGGCGGTCGTGGTTGTCGCCGCCCTGGTCGCGCTGGGCTTCTCCGTCTGGGGGGCGAGAGGCCTGCGCTGGCCCAGCCGCGAGGACGCCAAGCGCCGCCTCCAGGCCGACAGCGCCCTGGTCCACGCCCCTCTCGAAGCCCTGGAAGACATGCCCGCCGTCGGCGACCCGGCGCTGTGGGCCTTGCACAAGGCCCAGGCCGAAGACGCCATCAAAGCGGCAAGGGTCGGCCGCCCCAAGGCCGGCCTCGCCGAAGCCGACCCCTATGCCCTGCGCTACGCCCTGGTGATGGCCGCGGTCATGGCCCTGTGGGCCCGCGGCCCGGACAAGGCGGGCGACGCGCTTTACGCGTTCCGGCCGGTGACAAACGCGGCGCACGTGACGGCGGATGCGGGCGGGCACGCGGTCGCGGCGGTGGCGGGGTTGTTCGAGACGGGCCGACCACCGTCTCCGGTCAGCGCCAAAGCCAGGTAGGCACAAACCTCCGTTTCCCCGGCGGAGGCCGGGGAAACGGAGAGAAAGAAGCTCCGTCGCTGAGAGTTAGTCCAGCGCCGAAATCCCAGGCAAACCGCGCATCCGCCCAGCGTCATCCAGCCCGTAGCCTACCAGGTACCGCGGAGGGGCTTCCCAGGCGACGAAGTCGGGTTCCATGGCGCGGGGTTCGGGCCAGGGTTTGCGGGCGAAGACGGCGGTGAGGACTTCGCTCGCGCCGGCGGCCTTCACCAGCTTGACCGCTTCGGAAAGCGACAGGCCGGTGTCGAACACGTCGTCGAGGATCAGCACCTTCTTGCCGGCGACCGGGCGCTGCAGGCCCGCGCGGATCTCGACCTTGCCCTTGGACTTGGTGCCGTCGCCGTAGGAGGCGAGCCAGAGCGCATCGAAGGGCAGGTCCTTGCCGCGGCGGTACAGCGCCCGCGTCAGGTCGGCGGCGAACCACAGGCCGCCGGTCAGAAGACAGACGGCGACGGTCTGCCCGTCCACCAGGGGCGCAATCTGGTCGGCCACTGCGTCGACGCAGCGGCGGACTTCGTCCTCGGACAGCAGGACTTCGGAATCGACGGTAAGGGTGTCAGCCATGCGGGGCGGCTGATACCGCCCGAGAGGCGCCCTTGTCGAGGGCGTAGGGATCGCCGGCCGACAGCGGCTTGGCCTCGACCGCCGCGCCGATCACCGGACGCAGGCTGGCCTTGGCCGCAGGCGCGTTGGGATTCGTGGCTGGCAGGGGCGCCAGGGGCTTGGCGGCCGAGGGCGCGACGACGGGCGCGGCCAGGGCCATCTGCGGCGATTTGCGCGCGGGCTGTGGCTTGAGCGCCGCCTTGGCGGGGGGTCTGGCCAGCTCCAGCGCGAAGGTCACGTCCACGTCGTTGGCGGTGGCGCTGGGGTCCGGCAGGGAGACGGAGAAGGCCTGGGCCTTGCCGGGCGCCAGGGCGTTCACCGGCAGGCGCACGATCTGGGTCGCCATGCGCTTGCCGGCCTTGTCGAGCAGGGCCACGCGCAGGGGCGGCGGCGAGGCCGTGTGGTCGACCACATTGCGCACCACGCCGGTGATGGTGACGGCGGCCAGGCCGTCGGGCGCGGGGACGGCCTTGATGTTCTCGAACTCCAGCCCGGTCGGGTTCACCTTCACGCCGGCCATGGCGTAGGCGCCGGCGGCCTTGGGATAGAGCTTCACCACGTCGATGCGGAACAGATAGGCCCCGCCCAGCATCAGGGCGAAGGCGCAGGTCATGCCGGCCCAGATGATGCCCGACGCCGCCGCCTCGCGGATCTTGCGCTGCTGCTGGGCCTTGGCGCGGATGGCCTTGGGCAGTTCGGGGGCCGAGACCTCGGCCAGGGTCTTGGGCGCCTCGGGCTCGATGGCGCGGAACGACAGGGGCTCGCCCGCCACCGCGCCTTCCTCGGCCGACAGGGTCAGCTCAAGCGGCTCCTCGCCGTGGGCGCGCCAGGCGGAGCCGCACGAGGCGCAACGCACGGTGCGGCCTTGCGGGCCGAGGCGTTGATCCTCGACGAAATAGCGGGTGGCGCACTCGGGACAGGTCAGTATCATGGCCAGCGAACCGGAGGCTCTGATCCCTCCCAAAGGTCTCCGTATTCAGGCCGCATGTCGAGACAGCCCACCCCCCGCGCGGCCGCCGCGTACGGCGCTGAAGAGGCGTTCGATCCCACAACCGGTCCCGTTGTTCGCTTCCAGAACGTCGGCATGCGGTACGGCCGCGCGCCCGAGGTGCTGAAAGATGTGGGATTCACCTTGCCGGTGGGCTCTTTCCACTTTCTTACCGGGCCGTCCGGCGCGGGTAAGTCGTCGCTGTTAAAGTTGATCTACCTGGCCAACCGTGCCTCCCGGGGCACGGTCCAGCTGTTCGGGCACGATGTGGAGCGGGTGGCGCGCGCCGACCTGCCCTACCTGAGGCGCCGCATCGGGGTGGTGTTCCAGGAGTACCGGCTGCTCGACCACCTGCCGGCCTTCGACAATGTGGCCCTGCCGCTCAGGATCGCCGGCCGCAAGCCGCAGACCTATCGCGACGATATCGCCGAGCTGCTGACCTGGGTCGGGCTAGGCCACAAGATGCAGGCCATGCCCGCCACGCTTTCCGGCGGCGAGAAGCAGCGCCTGGCGATCGCGCGCGCCGTCGTCACCCAGCCCGAGCTGCTGCTGGCCGACGAACCCACCGGCAACATCGACCCGGAAATGAGCCTGAAGATCCTGCGCCTGTTCGTAGAGCTGAACCGGATGGGGACCACCGTCCTGATCGCCACCCACGACCAGGACCTGGTCGGGCGCGCGGGCATGCCGGTGCTGCATCTCAACGAGGGGCGGTTGAGCCGAAAGGCGACGCGGCGCGCGCCGGAGCCGGCGGCGCCCGACTACGGCCCCGAGCTCGGCCCGGAATACGAGCCGGAGCCGGACGAGCCCGAGCTGGGCTACGACCTGGGCGATGAGGAGGGCGAGGCATGAGCCTGTCCGACGCCCCCGGCCCGCGCTGGCGCCCCGCGCCGCTCCTGCCCCGCGACGAGGAGCGGGAGGTCTCGCTGCACTTCGTGGTGGCGGTGCTGTGCTTCCTGGCCTGCCTGATGGCCGTCGGCGGGGTCTCGGCCGACCGGGCCGCGCGCGGCTGGGCGCGCGACCTGAGGGGCGAGGCCACCATCCAGGTGCGTCCGCGCCTGGGCGAGACCGGCGACGAGGCCGCCGCCCGCGCCGCCGAGGCCGTGGCCGGGGTGCGCGGCGTCACCGAGGCCGCGGCGCTGGAAAAACAGAAGGCCGAGGCCCTGCTGGAGCCCTGGCTCGGCAAGGCGGTGCTGCAGGACCTGCCGATCCCGCACCTGGTCACCGTGCGCCTGGACCGCGCCCACCCCGCCACCGCCACCGACCTGAAGAAGGCGTTGGATCGCGCGGGCGTCGACGCGGACGTCGACGACCACGCCCGCTGGCTGAAGGACGTGGAGCGCTCCGCCGGCGTGGTCCGCTGGGCGGTCGCGATCCTGTTCAGCCTGACCGCGGCGGCGGCGGCGGCGGTGATCGCGTTCGCCACCAGGGCCGGCATGGCCGCGCGGCGCGACGTGGTGGAGGTGCTGCACCTGACCGGGGCCAAGGACGCCTTCATCGCCAACCTGTTCCAGCTGCGCTTCGCGCGCTTGGCGGCGGTCTCCGGCGTGTTCGGCGCGGGCGCGGCGGCGGCGGTGACGGCCCTGATCGAGCTGGTCGGCGGCGGCCAGGGCTTCACCCCGGCCCTGCCCCTGACCTGGATGGACCTCTTAACCGTCTCGCCTTGTCCGCTCGTCGCGGCTACGGTAGCGGCGTTGTCTGCGCGGCTGACCACGCTGCGCCTGCTTCGAGGGACCCTATGAAGGCCTTGGTCGCCGTTCTGGTGGTGGCGGTCATCTGGCTCGGCGGGCTGCTGGCCTTCGCCGACCGGGTGCAGCGCCTGGCGCCGCCCGACCCCGTGCCCCAGGCTGACGGCATCGTCGCCCTGACCGGCGCCTCGGACGCCCGCATCCAGGAAGCCATGGACCTGCTGCGCGCCGGCAAGGGCCGCCGCCTGCTGGTCTCGGGCGTGAACAAGGTCGTCACGCGCGATCAGCTGAAGAAGGTCACCTCCGCGCCCTCGAGCATCTACGACTGCTGCGTGGACCTGGACTTCGACGCCACCAACACCGTGTCCAACGCCAAGTTCACCGCCGACTGGGCCCGCGCCAAGGGCTATCGCTCGCTGATCGTGGTGACCAGCGACTACCACGTGCCCCGCTCGATGCTGGAGCTGAAGGGCGCCATGCCCGAGGTGCAGCTGACCGCCTATCCGATCGCCACCCCCTCGCTGGACGCCAAGCGCTGGTGGAAGAGCGCGTCGGGCGCCCGCTTCATGACGCTGGAGTACTGCAAGTACCTGGTGGTGCTGGTGCGCGAGAGCGTGGTGAGCCTGGGCAACAAGGCGAACAAGCACGCCGGCCCCGGCTCTGGCCCCGCCTCCGATCCCGCCCCGGCCTCGCAGGGGTAGGATCGCCGTGCTGACCCTGCGCCGCCTGGTCTTCGCGACCTGGCTCTATCTCTCGATCCTGATCGCCGGGGTGCTCTACATCCCGTTCCTGCTCGGCACGCGGCGACTGAACAACCGGCTGATCGCGCTCTGGGCCTGCACCGTCCGCTTCGGCCTGCGCCTGATCATGGGCGTGCGCATAGAGGTGCGCGGCCTGGAGCATCGGCCGACCGGCGCGTCGCTGATCGCCGCCAAGCACCAGAGCATGCTGGATACGGTCGCGCCCTTCCTGTTCCTGGAAGACCCCTGCTTCGTGATGAAGAAGGAGCTGCTGTCGATGCCCTTCATCGGCTGGTACGGGGCCAAGGCCGGCATGATCGCGGTCGACCGCGAGGCCCACGCGAGCGCGCTGAAGGGCTTGGTGCGCGACGCCAGGGACCGGCTGCGGCAGGCCCGCGAACTGGTGATCTTCCCCGAAGGCACCCGCACCGAGCCGGGCGCCGAACCCGACTACAAGCCGGGCGTGGCGGCTCTGTATCGCGACCTGGAAATGCCCTGCCACCTCATGGCCACCAACTCCGGCTCCCACTGGCCGGCGCACGGGATCAGGTTCAACCCCGGCGTGGTGGTGTTCGAGTTCCTGCCGCCGGTTCCCGCGGGCCTGAAGCGCGGGGAGTTCATGCGGGAATTGGTGGAGCGGGTGGAGGGGGCGAGTAGCAGGCTGCGGGGCTGATATCCCTCCGTGTTCCCGGCGAAGGCCGGGATCCAGACCGATCCCGACGAAGGTCGGGACCCAGCGAGAATAGCTTCAACTCGCAGAGACGGATTTTTGCTGGCTACTGGCCTTCGCCGGTATGGGTCTGGGCCCCGGCCTTAGCCGGGGAAACGGAGTTTGAGAGGCGCCGCCCTCAGCCCCCCACAAACCCCCTGAGCGCCTCGATCACCAGCTCGTTCTGCTCCGCGGTGCCGACGGTGATGCGCAGGCAGTCGGTCAGGCCGTAGCCGCCGACGGGGCGCACGATCAGGCCCTTGGAGTGCAGCCAGGCGTCCGCCGCCTGCGCCGTCTTGGCCGGGTCGGGGAAGCGGACCAGCACGAAGTTGCCGGCCGAGGGTATCACCTCCAGCCCCATGCCGCGGATGGCCTGGGTCAGGCGGGGCAGCCATTGGCGGACCAGCTCGCGCGAGCGGTCCTGGTGGTCCTGGTCGTCGAGCGCCGCGATGGCGGCTTCCTGGGCGGGGATGGCGTTGTTGAAGGGCAGGCGGATGCGGTCCACCGCCTGGGCCACCGACAGGGGCGCATAGCCGAAGCCGACGCGCAGGCCGGCCAGGCCGTGGATCTTGGAGAAGGTGCGGGTGACGACCAGGTTCTTGGCCTCGCGCGCCAGCGGCAGGGCGCTCTCCCAGTCCGGCTGGGTGACGTATTCGGCATAGGCCTCGTCGATCACCAGCAGGACGTTCTCCGGCAGGCCCGCGTGCAGGCGGCGGATCTCCTCGCCGGAGTTCCAGGTGCCCGTCGGGTTG
The DNA here is from genome assembly GCA_018241995.1 of Pseudomonadota bacterium. Taxonomy (GTDB): domain Bacteria; phylum Pseudomonadota; class Alphaproteobacteria; order Caulobacterales; family Caulobacteraceae; genus JAFECT01. The sequence goes on along the minus strand of JAFECT010000009.1, from coordinate 453,261 downwards.
GCCGGGTTGGAGAGGAAGACGATCTTCGTCCGCTCATCGACCAGGGCCAGCATGGCGTCCACGTCGGCGCGGAAGTCGGGCTCCGGCGCCATGCGGATCTCAGCCTGGTTGGCGCGGGCGGAGATGCGGTAGGCGAGGAAGCCGTACTGGCTGGTCACCATCACGTCGCCGGGCTGCAGATAGGCCTGGTTCAAGAGCGCGAAGATTTCGTCTGAGCCATTGCCGAAGATCAGCCGGTCCGGCTCCAGGCCGAACTTTGACGCCACCGCCTCGCGCAGCTTGGTGGCCCGGCCGTCGGGGTAGATGTGCAGGCGCTCGACCGCGTCGAAATAGGCCTGCTTGGCCTTGGGGCTGGCGCCCAGCGGGTTCTCGTTCGACGACAGCTTGATGGGCTCGGCGACGCCCTCGATCTTGGCCTTGCCGCCGACATAGGGGGCGATGTCGAGAATCCCCGGCTTGGGTTCGGGGGCCTTGGCGACGGGGGCGGGGGCCAGGGTGTCGGCGGTCATGGCGGCGCTTTCGCGAAAAGGTGAGTCGGCGTCAGGAGGCGTTCGGGATCACGCCGATGACCCCGGACAGGCGACCGGGGGCGGCGAGCAGCCGGGGGTCGTCGCGCTGCACATAGCCCGCCAGGCCGAACAGCTTCAAGCCGGCGCCGGACCACATCAGCTCACCCGCGAAGCCGGCGCGGCCGAGTTCGGTCTCTATGACGCCCGCCGATTGAGCCGCATCGGTGGCCCAGAGGGTCAGGTCATCGCCCTCCGGCTCTTGCACCAGCTCGGCCAGGCACAGGGTCGCGACGCGCGGGCCGCGCAGCAGGCCGAAGGCGCGAAGCTTGGGCTCTGCGATCAGGCGCGCCCACCAGGGATTGGCGGGGTCGAGCGCGGCGACGGCGACCGCTCCACGTTTGCGGGCGTAGTCCATGGCCTCGGCAGGCTTCGCCACGCCGTGCAGGCGCGTGTCGAGGCCGAAGCGGCGCATGGCCAGTTCGGCGGTCCCCACGGGATCGTCCCCGCCCCAGACCGCGACGGGTCCCTTCGGCGTCAGGGCCAAGTCAGTAGACCTTGGGCGCGGGCGCGAGGCGCAGCTCGCCCAGATAGGCCCCCTCAGGCGCGAACCGCACCGAGACGTGTGCCTTGCCGCCGTTGAGCAGGCCTTCGAAGGCGGTGGAGGCCGCCAGGGTCGCCGCCGCGGTCGGATCGACCTTGTCGGCGCCCGCCAGCGCCAGCAACGCGGCCGGCCCCTGCTGCATGTCGACTTCGACCGGGCCCGTCAGGCGGCCGTCGGCGCTCACGGCCAGACGTGTGCTCGCCGCATCGGCCACGGCCTTGCCCGCGGTGACATGGGCCTTGCTGTCGGTGATCGCGCCGCCCGCATCGGCCCAATTCTTAGCGCCCTCGGCCCAGGTGTGGCCGTGCATGGCGTCGGTGCGGGTCAGGACCCCCTGCCACTCCGCCGACAGGGCCTGGCCGTGCGCCAGCCGGTCGAGCGTGCCGCCCGCCGGCGCTTGGGCGTTCAGCATGCGGAACAGGAAGCGGGCCTGGTGGTCGGGGCTGTCGGCCTTGGGCTCCAGGTAGAAGTCGATCAGGTCGGCCGTGCCGATGGGAAACCCTTGCGCGCCCGCGCCGGGCACGAACACCGGCTTGCGCAGCTCCAGCACGAAGCGCGGGTCGGGGCCGCCGACGCCCGACAGGCTGGCGCGGATCGCCTCGCCCGAGACCACCAGCACGCCCTTGTCGCCGCGCACCAGGGTCAGGCCCTTGGGCGCCGCCACCACCCACTTGCCCAAGGCGTAAGTCTCGGCCTCCGCCCCCAGCTCCGGCGCGGTGATCGAGTAGCCGGACGGCGCCACGATCCTCACGTCCTTTAGCTGCACGAAGCTGCGGAACGGCCAGCCGGTGACCTCGCGCTTGCTCCACGACACCTGATAGCCGGATTGGCGCAGCGATGCGGCGGAGCGGTCGGTCTCGGCCTCGACCCGGCCCGCCACCATGAACCACCAGACGGTCCAGCCGATCAGGAACAGGCCGACGAGCCCGAACGGGATGACGATTCCGGCGCGGTTGGCCTTCTTGGGGGGAGCAGCTTCGGTCATGGCGGCGGTCTAGCTTGCTTTTGCGTCCGGATGAAGGAACGCGCCAACCGCCTCGACCGCCTCAACCAGGCCCACGCGCTGCACCTCGACGCCCACCGGCAGGCTGGCGAACAGGCGCGTGGGGGCGGCGGCGTCCAGCAGCACGAAGGCCCCGCGGTCGTCGGCGCGGCGGATCAGCCGGCCGAAGGCCTGGGCGATGCGCCCGCGCGCGATGGCGTCGTCATAGCCCTTGCCGCCGAAGCGGATGCGCCGCGCCTTGTGCAGCAGGTCGGGCCGCGGCCAGGGCACGCGGTCGAAGGCGATCAGCCTGAGCGCCCGGCCCGGCACGTCCACCCCGTCGCGCACCGCATCGGTGCCGAGCAGGCAGGAGTGCTCCTCCGCCCGGAACACATCGACCAGGGCGCCGACCTCCAGCGGATCGACGTGCTGGGCGTAGAGCGACAGCCCGGCCTTGGCGAGCGGCGCGCCCAAGAGCTCATAGACCGCGCGCAGACGCCGGATAGCGGTGAACAGGCCCAGCGCCCCGCCGCCCGAGGCGATGAACAGCTCGCGCATGGCGGCGGCGATCTGGCGGGGGTCGTCGCGGGCGATGTCCGTCACCACGAAGACGCGGGCCTGGGAGGCATAGTCGAAAGGCGAGTCCACCTTGGCGGTCCGCGGCGGCTCGGGCAGGCGCGCGGCGCCGGAGCGCAGGCGGGCCAGCTCGAACGGGTCGTCCAGGGCCGGGTCGGTCAGGGTGGCGCTGGTCACCAGCACGCCGTGGGCCGGCGCGATCACGGCGGCCTCCAGCGGGATGGTGGGGTCGACCCAGTGGCGTCTGAGCGCCGCGTCCACCACCCGGCCGAACATCATCTCCGCCGAGATCCAGTCCACGAAGTCCGGGTCCGGCTCGGCCTGCTCCTCCACCAGCCCCTGCAGCATGGAGCGCCAGGACGGCAGGGTCATGCGGGCGCGACGGTCCAGCCCACGCAGCGCCCCCTCGATCCTGGCCCGAGACGCCGTCTCCAGCTCCGCCGCCTCGTCGTCGAGCAGGTCCTCAAGGGCGCGGGCCAGGGCCAGGAGCGGCGCCTCGATCGAGGCCAGCACGCGCGCGGCGGCGGGGGCTGCGGCCAGCAGCGCCTCGGCGGCGGGCTTGGCCGCGCATTCCATGCCCAGCTCCCCGGCCTTGGGGTCGGCGCGGGCGCGCAGCTGTTCGAGCGCGGCGGCCAGGAAATGCTCGATCGGCCCGATGGGATTGATCTCGCCCGACGGTGGGGCGATGCGGCCGGACCAGCCCTCGCCCGGCAGTTGGGCGGCGGCCTTCAGCACATCGTTCAGCGCCTTGGCCGCGTCCTCGCGGTCGCCGACCAGCTCGCCCAGGCGTTGTTCGAGGCCTCTTCCGCGTCTGCCACGGCCCTCAGGCCCGCGGATCCAGCGGCGCAGCTCCGCCGCCTCCTGGCCCGACAGGCAGGCGGAAAAGGCCGAGTCCGCCGCGTCGAACAGGTGGTGGCCCTCGTCGAACACCACGCGCTTCAAGGCCGTGGTCTCGGAATCGGTCTTCAGGCCCCGCGCGGCGCGGGCGCCGTCAAAGGCGGCCTGGGTCAGGACCAGGGCGTGGTTGGCGATGACCAGGTCGGCGCGGCGCGAGGCGCGGATGGCCTTCTCCACGAAACACAGGCGGTAGTGCGGACACCCCGCGTGCACGCACTCGCCGCGCCGGTCCACCAGGTTGGCGGCCGAGGCCTGGGCCTGGGCTCCGATGGCGTAGAGCGTCGGCAGCCAGGCCGGGAAGTCGCCGCCGGTCATGTCGCCGTCGCGGGTGGCCCCGATCCAGCGCGCGGTCAGGCCGACGCCGACGGTGTCACTGGTCCCGAGCGCGGAACCCTGGGCCATGTCCTGGAAGTTCAGCAGGCAGAGGTAGTTCTCGCGCCCCTTGCGGACCACGGCCTTCCTGGCGCGGACCTCAGGGTCGGGGAAGACGGCGGCGCTCTCGCGGTCGATCTGGCGCTGCAGGGCGCGGGTGTAGGTCGAGACCCAGACCGCCGGCCCGTTCTTCTCGGCCCACAGGGAGGCGGGCGCCAGGTAACCCAGGGTCTTGCCGACGCCGGTGCCGGCCTCGGCCAGCAGGACGCGCGGCTGGCCCTCCTTGTCGCGGGGCTGGAAGGCGTGGGCGACCAGCCCTGCGAACTCTGCCTGTGACGGGCGCGCTTCGTCCAGCCCGGCGCGGCCGAGCAGGGTCGAGAGCCGGGCGCGGGCGTCGTCCTCGCTGATGGGCTGGGAGCCGGGCTCGCCGGTCGGGGCCTGATCCTCCCATTCGGCGAGGCGGTTCCAGGCGTCCAGGCCCGAGCCGCGCTGGCGGCGCTCCAGCATCGGCCGCGAGCGCAGGGCCCCGGCGACCCGCGCCGCCCAGCTCCAGCCCGCGCGGCCCAGGGTCTCGGCGACTTGCAGGGCCTCCTCGCGGCTCGGCACCGGGTGCTCGACCAGTTCATCCAGCAAGACTTGGCAGGCCTGGCGCAGCGCCGCGGCCTGGGCCTCCGCGCCGACCGGCTCAGGGAACCCCAGGGCCAGGGCCAGGCCGGCGGCCGAGGGGGCGCAGAACCTGGCCGGCCGCACGAAGGCGAACAGCTCCAAGGCGTCCAGCAGATGCGCCGAACGCGGCGGCGGCGTCAGGCCCAGGCGCCGCGCCGACAGGCTGGCGTGCGCCACGATCACCGGCCCGGTCTCGAACAGCTGGGCCGCCGCCGAGCGCGGCAGGGCGCGCGCCCCGGCCTCGTCCGCCACGGCCCCAGCCCCCGGCGGCACGGCCAGGGCCGGCGGCAGGTCGAGGGCGACCGCATGCGGAGTGTCGCCGTCGGCCTCGCGGTCGGTCTCGCTCTGGGCGAGGAAGTGGGATGGATCGTCGGGACTCACGGGGCCTCAGATAGCGCTTTGCCGGCCGAAACGGAACGGGAACATCGGGTTGCGATGAATGATCGCGGATTGCTCACGCTGTCTGCTCCCCCTCTCCACGGCAGCGGGGAGAGGGGGCAGTTGGCGCGCAGCCCTCGGAACCGGGAGGGCCTTTGCGCTTCCGCCCGCACGGCGCTACCAAACAGGCGGCGCACGGAGGCTCCATGGCGGCGAGTGGGCGGCTCTACTGGTTCGGCAATGCGGCCAAGGCGCGGATCGTGGCCGAGATCATGGCCCGGCCGGGGCCTCTGACCATCTTCGACTATGGCGCGGGGACCGGCGGCGACTGGCCGGAGATCCTGCGCGAGCGGCCCGATTTCCGCCTGGTCTGCTACGAGCCGCACGCGCCCTCGGTCCGGCGGCTCGAGGAGCGGCTGCAGGGTTTGAAGGCCGAGGTCCATGCCGGCGACGCCATCGCGACCCTGGCCGTGCAGGCCGATGTGATCGTCAGCTTCTCGGTGCTGGCCCAGGTCTATGACCGACCGGCCTATTTCGCCCACGCGGCGCGCTGCCTGGCGCCCGGCGGGGTGTTCTATCTGAACTATGACGACGGCCACTTCCGCCAGAAGCTGGACCTGAACACGCCCGGGGCCTGGGTCGGACCGCTGAAGGAGCACCTGGGCAATCTGGGCGGGCGGCTTTGGGCCAGGCTTGGGCGGGAGAGCTGGCACCAGCGGCCGGCCGCGGCGGCGGAAGTCGAGGCCCTGGCGAAGGGCGCGGGGCTGAAGGTCACCTCCACCCGATACGAGAACCTGGCCAGCCTGAAGGCCCTGGCCAAGACCGTCCCCCCGGAGAAGCAGCAGGCCTTCGCCCGCTTCTGGATCGAGACGGAGACCCGGCTGAACGCCGATTTCGCCGAGGCCGCGGGCGGGGAAACCAACCTGTGGCGCGAGATGGGCTCGCGCACCACCACCCTGGTCCGCGCCTGAGCGCGTTCCAACGCCCCACTGGAAACGTAACGAGAACATGCTAGAGGCGTGAGGGCCGATGCCGACCGCCCTCGCCCTTCCCCCGCGCTTCGACGCCTGGTTCGCCTCGCGCGGCTGGCGGCCGCGCCGGCATCAGCTGGAGATGGTCGCGCAGGGCCTTGCGGGCCGCGACGCCCTGCTGATCGCGCCCACCGGCGGCGGCAAGACCCTGGCGGGGTTCCTGCCGAGCCTGATCGAGCTTTCCGAGCGCGGCGTCCCCAACCGGCGGCCGGGCGTGCACACCCTCTACCTTTCGCCGCTGAAGGCCCTGGCGGTGGACGTGGAGCGCAACCTCTATGCGCCGGTGGCCGAGATGGGGCTGGATATCCGGGTCGAGACCCGCACCGGCGACACCTCCGTGGCCAAGCGCCAGCGGCAGAAGGTGGCGCCGCCCGACATCCTCCTGACCACGCCCGAACAGCTGGCCCTGTTCTGCGCCTGGGAGGGCGCGCGCGACTGGTTCTCAGACCTGCGCGCGGTGATCATCGACGAGATCCACGCCATCCACGGCTCCAAGCGCGGCGACCTGCTCAATCTGGGCCTGGCGCGGCTGTCCGAGTTCGCCCCGATGATGCGGCGCACGGGGCTGTCGGCCACCGTCAACGACCCGGACATGCTGCGGCGCTGGCTGGCGCCGCAGCCGGGCATGGCTGAGCTGGTCATGGGCGACCCCGGCGCGCCGCCCGTGGTGGACGTGATGATCGCCAACCAGACCGTGCCCTGGTCCGGCTGGACCGCCCAGCACGCCATGCCAGACGTCTATGAGGCGATCAAAGGGGCCAAGACGGCCCTCATCTTCGTCAACACCCGCTTCCAGGCCGAGATGGCGTTCCAGAAGCTGTGGGAGATCAACGACGAGGGCCTGCCCATCGCCCTGCACCACGGCTCGCTCGCGGCGGAGCAGAGGCGCAAGGTCGAAGCGGCCATGGCGCGGGGCGAACTGCGCGCGGTGGTCTGCACCTCCACGCTCGACCTCGGCATCGATTGGGGGGCGGTGGACCTGGTGATCCAGCTGGCCGCGCCCAAGGGCTCCGCCCGCCTGATCCAGCGCATCGGCCGCGCCAACCACCGGCTGGACGAGCCGTCGCACGCCATCCTGGTGCCCGCCCACCGCTTCGAGGTGCTGGAATGCGAGGCGGCGAAGGAGGCGGTGGCCGCCAACGACCTGGACGGCGATCCGGAGCGCGTCGGGGCCCAGGACATCCTGGCCCAGCACGTCATGGGCGTCGCCTGCGGCGAGGCCTTCGCCGCCGATGATCTGTATGCGGAGGTTCTGACCGCCGCGCCGTACCGCAACCTGTCGCGGGAGGACTTCGACCGGGTGGTCGATTTCGTCTCGACCGGCGGCTATGCGCTGAAGACCTACGACCGGTTCAAGCGCATCGTGAAGGGCCGCGACGGCCTTTGGCGCGTGCGCAACCCGCAGATGGCTCAGCGCCACCGCCTGAACGTGGGCGCCATCGTCGACATACCGATGCTGGCCATCCGGCTGGGCTCAGGCCGGGCGCGGGGCGGGCGCAAGATCGGCGAGATGGAGGAGAGCTTCATCGAGCAGCTGACGGCGGGCGACACCTTCATCTTCGCGGGCCAGGTCTGGCGCTTCGAGGGGGTGGACGGGCTCGACGCCTTCGTCACCCACGCCCCGCCGGGCGCGGAGCCACGCGTGCCCAGCTGGGGCGGATCGAAGTTCGCGCTCTCGACCTACCTGGCCAAGCGCGTGCGCCGCATGATCGCCGACCCGAGGGGGTGGCCGAGGCTGGCCCACGACGTCTGCGAATGGCTGGAGATCCAGCGCCGCCGCTCGGTGATCCCGTCCGAGGACGAGATGCTGGTCGAGACCTTCCAGCGCGGCCAGCGCCACTACATCGTCTGCTACCCCTTCGACGGGCGCATCAGCCACGGCACCCTGTGCCAGCTCCTGGCGCGCAGGCTGGAGCGGGCCGGGCGCCAGCCCCTGGGCTTCGTGGCCAACGACTATGCGCTGGCGCTCTGGGCCATGAAGCCGATCGGCGACCTGGACCTGGACGAGCTTTTCTATGAGGACATGCTGGGCGACGACCTGGAGGCCTGGCTCGACGAGAGCATCCTGATGAAGCGGGCCTTCCGCCAGTGCGCTGAGCTTTCCGGCCTGATCGAGCGGCGCTTTCCGGGGCAGGAGAAGACCGGGCGGCAGGTCACCTTCTCCACCGACCTGATCTACGACGTGCTGCGCCGCCACCAGCCCGACCACCTGCTGTTGCGATGTGCGCGTGCGGATGCGGCGACTGGTCAACTGGACGTTTCGCGGCTGGCGCGGCTTCTTGGGCGGATCAAGGGGCGGATCCGGCACGTCGAACTCAGCCGCGTCTCCCCCTTCGCCGTGCCCGTGCTGCTCGAGATCGGCCGTGAGCCCGTCTTCGGCGCCGCGCGTGAGGCCATTCTGGAAGAGAACGCCCAGGAGCTGATCTCCGAGGCGTTGGAAGAGGATTACGCGTGAGCGTCGCCGACGCCGGGTTCAAGATCGCCATGCGCCGCTCCTCCTGCGGGGGGCTGCATGCGCGCGTGGCGGGCGCGCGGGTCACCCTGCGCACCTCCGGCGCGGCCTGGCTGATCGCGTCTCGCGCCCTGATCGTGGCCGACCTGCACTTCGAGAAGGGCTCGGCCTACGGCGTGCGGGGCCAGCTCTTGCCGCCCTACGACACGCGCGACACCCTTTACCGCATCAAGGCCGAGGTCGAGCAGACCGCGCCGGACATCCTGGTGTTCCTGGGCGACAGCTTCCATGACGGCGAGGCGGAGAGCCGACTGGATCCGCAGGACGCGGCCCTGCTGGTCGCCCTGGCCACAGGGCGCCGCCTGATCTGGGTGGTGGGCAACCACGATGCGGACGGCCCCCGCGCCCTGCCCGGCGAGGTGGTCGCGACGCTGGAGCTCGACGGCCTCCTGCTCACCCACGAACCCTCGGACGGCCATGCGCCCGGCGAGGTGGCCGGGCACCTGCACCCCGCCGCCAAGGTGGTCTCCCACGCCCGGTCGGTACGCAGCCGCTGCTTCGTCACCGACGGCGAGCGCCTGATCCTGCCGGCCTTCGGCGCCTATGCCGGGGGCCTGAACGTGCGCGACCGCGCCTTCGACGGCCTGTTCGCCCGCGAGCCGGTCGCCTGCGCGCTCGGCCGAGGCCGCGTGCACGCCCTGGCCTGGCCCAGCCTGATCGGCGACTGAGAACCGCCTTCAAGCGTCGCCATTGCCGACACTTCCCGGCCCTACCGTGGCCGCAAACCAGTGTTCGCTTGCCGTCGGCGTTGAACGGGGCTGAAACGGCGCATGGCGTCAGGGGCTGGAGCGATGGCGGCGATGCGCCTGGAGCTGAGGCTTCCGGCGGCATGGCTGCGCCGGCATGCGCCGGCCGTCGGCGGGGCGGTGCTGGTCAATGCGGCGCTGCTGGGCGCGATGGTGCTGCTGGAGCGGGAGACGCGCGCGACGCCTGACTCTCCGGAGATTGTCGTCACCCTGGTGGACCATAGGCCTCGTCCGCATCCTCCTGCGCCCAAGCAGGCCGGGCCGCGCGAAGCGCCAAGTCCGCAGCCGGCGGCATCGCCTCCGCCCCGGCCGGTGCTGCGCCCCGCCGCGCCTCCGCCGTCGGGCTCGCCGCCCCCGCCGGAGCCGATCTATCAGCCCGAGTGGACCGCGCCGGCGCCGTCCACGCGCGACATGGACGTGCGCCCAAGCACCTGGCGCTCGCTGCGCGTGCGCGACGCCTGCGCCAATGGCGAGCTCGACAAGATGAACACCCAGGAAAAGGCCCGCTGCATCGACCGCATGGCCAAGTACAAGCCCGACCCGGCCGACGGCCCCGCGGGCTTCGGCAAGCACGAGAAGCTGAAGGACCCGCACGGCGACTGGGCCCGCGCCGCCGCCGCCCAGGAGGATCGCCGCAAACCGATGGGCGCGGCGCCCGTGCACCGCTGCGCCAACACCCCGATGCCGAACTTCGACATCCCCTGCCACGATCAGTGAGGGATCAGGTCCGCCGGAACAGTCTGGACGCCACCCACCCGGACAGCATGGCGATGGCCACTGACATCAGGCCGTAGAGCCAGGAGGAGCGGTGGGCGAAGCTGTAGATGCTGCGCTCGAAGCCGACTTTCTTGACCCGCAGCGTCAGGTCGCGTTCCGACACCTTGGCCCCGCCCTTGAACAGCATCACCTGCACGTCATAGCGGCCGGTGGGCGCGTCGGTGGGCAGGAGCAGCTCGGCGCGGAACAGGTGGTTGCGGTCGACGTAGCTGACCCCGCGCGCATCCACGTCGTAGAGCTTGGCCTTCTGCTTCAGGCGGATCAGGGCGTTGCGCCAGTCGAGATAATCGCCGGCCAGGCGCGAGACCACCACGTCGGGCACGCCGTAGCGGCTGACCACCTGCTGCTCCTCCGGCGCTTCGAGCTTCAGGTGATCGACCCCGATGGAAAGACGCCTCAGCGTGCCGAAATCGGCGATCTGACCGAGCTCGCGGGTGGAGGCGGCCATGTAGTAGCCCGGCGCCCCTTCGAACAGCACCGGGCGGCTGTTCAGCCAGACGCCGGCGACCTTGACCTTGCGCACCAGGCGCACCGGCTGGGTCGGGCCGCGCACCACGACCACCACGTCGGCGGGGTTGTCGTCCGGATTGAACACCGCGCCGTAGAGCACGATGCGCGCGCCCTTGAAGGTGGTGGAGACCCGCACATTGGCCTGGGTCAGGGCGGCGTAGACCGTGGGCTGGTCCGGCGTGCGGTAGACCGGGGCCGAAGCAACAGGAGGGGGCGCGGCGACCGGGGTCACTTGCCCGCTCCCGGGGCGAAGGCGAAGGCCTCCTGCGGCCGCACGAACAGCTGCAGCCCCATCTGCAGGCCGACCAGGAGCACGATCAGGGCCAGGACGGCGCGGAGCTCATCGGCACGGAAGCGGCCGGAGACGCGCGCGCCCAGTTGCGCCCCGATCACCCCTCCGAACAGGAGCAAGCTGGCCAGCACGATGTCGACGGTCTGGTTGCGGCCGGCCTGCAGGAAGGTGGTGATGGCGGTGGTGACGATGATCTGGAACAGACTGGTGCCCACCACCACGCTGGCGCGCATGCGCAGCACATAGACCATGGCCGGGACCAGGATGAAGCCGCCGCCCACCCCCATGATCGCCGACAGCACGCCGACGAAGACCCCCAGCGCGATGGGCGGGATCACGCTGATGTAGAGACCGGAGCGGGGGAAGCGCATGCGCCAGGGCAGGCCGTAGAACCAGGGTCGTTTGCGCTCCGCGGCCGCCGCAACGACCACGCCGCGCCTGCGGCGTACGATGGCCTGCAGGGATTCCAGCAGCATCAGCGCCCCGATGGCGCCCAGGAACACCAGGTAGGACAGCGCCACCACCAGGTCCGCCTGGCCCAGCAGGCGCAGGATGCGGAAGATCTCCACGCCCAGGAAGGCGCCGGCCGCCCCGCCCGCGGCCATGATCCCGCCCATGCGGTAGTCGACGCCCTTCTGGCGGCTGTAGGCGATCACGCTGGAGGCGGAAGAGGCCACCACGTGGTTGGCCTGGCTGGCCACGGCCACGGCCGGGGGCACGCCCATGAACACGAGCACCGGGGCCATCAGGAAGCCGCCGCCGATGCCGAACAGGCCGGAGATGAAACCCACCACGCAGCCCAGCGCCACCAGAAGCGGCGCGTTCACCGACACCTCGGCGATGGGCAGATAGATGTCCAAGGGCCTAGCCTTCAGGCCAGGAACTGGCCTGCGCCGTCTTGTGCGAAATCAGGGCCGCCCCGGTCAACGGGCTGCGGCGTCCGTCGGGTCGGATTCGCTCGCTCGGAAGGTCGCGGCGGCCTTTTCGGCGCTCGAGCGGTCGTCGGGCGACAGCTTGGGCTTCAGCGCGGCGGCCGCGGTCTTGGACTCTTGGTCTCCCGCCTTGGCGGCGACCAGGTACCACTTGTAGGCCTCGGCCCCGTCGGCGGGCACGCCCAGGCCCAGCTCATAGAGCCTGGCCAGATTGTACTGGGCGTCGGTGAAGCCGAGCTCGGCGGACTTCCGGAACCACTTGACCGCCTGGCCCTGGTCCTGCGGACCGCCCATGCCGTCGAAATTGTACATGCCGAGGTTATACATGGCCCGACGGTCGCCGCCGTCGGCCGCGCGCTCGGTCCAGCGGCGCGCCTCGGTCGGGTCCTTGCGCACGCCCTCGCCCTTCAGGTAGCGGCCGGCCAGTTCGTACTGGGCGGGGCCGTAGCCGAGGTTGGCGGCGCGGGCGAGCTGCTCGACGCCGCCGGGCTTGTCGCCCTCCAGCAGCGTCACAGCCTCCTGATAGATCTTCTGCGCCTGGGCCAGGTCGGCCGGAGGCGGGGTGTTGATGGCCACGGCCGCCAAGGGGGCGTGGTCGCCGCCGCCGAGCAGGTCGGCGTTGGACTTGCCGCCGTTCTTCTCCGCCTCGCGGAACAGGGTCATGTAGCCGACGCTGGCGCCGACCAGCAGGGCGGCGATGGTCGAGGCCATCAGCGCCTTTTTCATGGTCGAGGCGGCGCCGTCGCGCTTGCTTTCCTTCTCGACCCGCTCCTGCAGACGGCTCTTGCCGCCGGCCTTGACCCCGCCGAACAGCGAGGCGCTCTCGCCTCCGGCCGAGTTGCGGATGCCGAGCCGCGCGGCCGCGCGGGCGGCCTGGATCGCCTCCTTGGTGGAGACCGGCGGGCGATTGGGCTTCACCTCGTCCGGGCTCAGGAACTCGGTGTCGCCGGAGAAGTCGTCGAAGGCCGGCTCGGGCTTGGCCGCGACCGGCGCGGGTTCGGCCGGGGCCTCGAAGAAGTCGTCGAAGGTGCGCCCGCCGAAGCCCTGGGCCGGCTCGGCCTGATCGAAACCCTGGCTGGAGGCGGCGGGGAACGGCGGGAAGGCGGGCTCTTCGGCGACGGGCTCGGGCGCGTCGAACGCGCTCTGGCTGCCAAATGGCGTCTGGGCGCCGAAGGGCGTCGGAGCATCGGCCTCGGTCCAGGGCCGGGTCGGGATCACGGCCTCGACTTCGGGCTCCGGCATGGTCAGGGTCGGGGCGGGCGCTGCGGCGGCGGCCACGACGCGCGGCTCGTGCACAGGTTCGGCCGCCGGCTCGGGCCGGGCTTCGGGCGCGCGGTTCAGCGTGCGGTCGACGGTCTCGCGGCCTTCTTGCAGCAGCCGCGCGGTGCGCTCCTCGCTCTGGCGGATGCGGTCGCTGATCTCGGCCGAGACGCGGTCCCAGCGGGCGTCCAGCTTGTCGGCGATGCGGCCGATGCGCTCGCCCATATCGTCGGCGGCCAGGGCCGAGCGGCGTTCGGAATGGGCGATGCGTTCGGACAGGCGCTCGGAGATCTTGGCGATCTCCTGGCCGAGGCGCTCGACGCCCTGGGCGTGGCCCTCCTCGGACTTGCGCAGCCGGTTCTCGACGGCCTGGGCCATGCGCGCCATCTCCCCCTGCGCCTGCTGCATCGCCTGGGCGCCGGCCTGCTCCACCCCGGTCATGCGGCGGTTCAGGTTCTGGGCGATGCGCAGCACCTCGTGCCCCATCTTCTCGACCGCCTGGGCCGAGCGCTGCTCCGCGGCCTGGACGTGGCCGGACAGTTCGGCGATGGCGCGGTCGACCTGGTCAAACCGGCCAAGGCGGTCGCCCATTTCGGCGGTGACGCTGTCGAAGCGGCTGATCAGCTCGTTGCGGGCGTCCTCGACGCGGGCGGACAGGTCCTCGGCCAGCTTCTCGAAACGGCCCTCGCGGTCGCCGCCGAGCTTGCCCTCGGCCAGCTGCAGCCGGTCGTCGAGGTGGGTGAAGGAGCTTTCCAGCGCGCGCACGGCGGCCGAGGTGCGGGCCTCGGCCTGCTCCAGCCGCTCGGCCACGCGGGCGACCACGCCGTCCATGGCGCCCTGCAGCGCGGTCTGCACATGCGCCTCGCCGTGGGCGGCCTCGACCCGGTCCATGCGGCGGGTGACGCCGGTCACGTCCTCGCGGATTTCGCCGATGGCCGCGCGGGTGCGCGCGTCGCCCTCGTAGAGCTGGTTGGCGATCTTGCCGAGCGCGGTCTCCAGCGCCTTGATGGCCTCCAGCGACCGGGGCTGTTCGGCCTCGCGCTCGACCTGGCGCACGCGGTCCAGCATGCGGGCGTGGTCCTCGCGCAGCTCCTCGGCCACGTGCTCGACGCGGACGGAGGTGGAGGACTGGTCGCGCGCCTGGGCCTCCATGCGGGCCAGCAGGCCAGCCACGGCCTGATCGACGCCGCTGATGGCCAGGGTCGAGCGGCTCTCGGCCGCCTCGATGCGCGCGGTCAGGCGCTCCATGGCCTCGGCGATGCGGGCGAACTCGCCCTCACGCCCATAGGCGTCGCGGTCGTCGAAAGCCTGGTCGGGGATGCGGGTGGAGCTTCCGTAGGCGTCGTCCAGCCGGCGGTAGCGGTCGCGGCGGTCCGCGCCGGGAGGGGGTGCGGGGCGTCGGCCGAGCGGGGTGACGACGGCGTCCTCCAGCTCGTCGCCGTCCATGATCATCTGGTTCAGCCACTCGCCGAGCGTCATGCCCGAACGCCGGGCGAGATCCTTGGCGACTTCACGCGCCTTGGGATCAATGCCCTTCACGCTCCAGGGCGCGCCCGCACTCATGGCGAATCCTCTCCCATCCGACCCTAGGACGCTATAGCCCCAGACCTAGGGTGTAAACGAACGGTTAACCCCAAGATGTGGGGGGCGCCGAATTCCCTGTGGAAGACTTCGCTCCCCGCGCAAACTAAGGGGCGAACATGGTTAATCCGCCATTAAGCCTTGCGGTGAGGCGCAGGTTTCGCGGCCCCGATCGACCTTGTGCGGACGATCTGTCGCGGCCATCTAGCGGAGCCCATGGACCTCAACACCGCCCTGATCGTCTGCGCCGGATGCGCGGCCCTGGCCGCCTTCTTCGGCTGGCGCGGCGCGAGGCCCTGGGACCTGCGCGGCGGGCCCCGGATGCTGCCATACGGCTTCCTGATGCTGGTGGCGGCGACGGCGGCGATCTTCGCAGGCGTCTACGCCCTGGACCTCAGCGGGCTCATCCCGGCGAAGCCCTAGATCATATCAGGAAAGCGGGGGCGCTTTCCCGCCCGGATATACTCCAAGCATCATGGCGCGCCGACGAGGTCTTCCGGATCCGGGGCGACCGGCGTCTCGGGCGCGGGCAAGGCGGGCGGCTGGGGCGGCTCCTTGGGCTTGCGCCCGGTCAGGCCGGCGATGCCGCCCGAGGACAGGAGGCCCACGTCGGCCATCAGCAGCGGCAGGGACCACTTGTGCGGGCCCGCGATGTAGCGCGGCTGCCAGATGGGATCGTACTTGTCCTTGTACCGGCGCACGCCCTGGAAATTGTAGAACTCCTCGCCCTTGTCGAAGACGTAGCGGCCCAGGCGCGACATCATCGGCGCCAGAGGCCGATCGGTGAGGCCCGCCAGCGGCGCGACCCCGAACTCGAATGCGGCGTAGCCCTCGGCCTGGCCCCAGAGCAGCAGCTCCACGAACAGGAAGTCCATGACGTTCTTGGGCGCGTCCTCGGCGTAGCGCATCAGGTCCATGGAGAAGGTGGTCTTCTCCGCGGTGGGCCACAGGTTGGCGAAGGCGACGATGCGGCCGTCCTGGCGCACCACCGCGTGGGGGAACTCCTCCAGATAGGCGGGCAGGAAGCCGCCCAGCGAGAAGGACTTCTCGCCGCCGGGCTGACCGGCGATCCAGCTGTCCGACACGCGGCGCAGCTCCGCCATGATGGCGGCGACTTTCTCCGGCGGGACCACCTCGAACGCCGCACCGTTCTCCTTGGCCTTGCGCCAGTTGCGGCGCAGCACCTCGCGCCGGCGCCCGGAGATGGAGAAGTCCGGCAGGGGGACCGCGGCGAACTCGCCGATCTTCTGGATCGAGAAGCCCATCTCCACCAGGTCGGCCAGATAGTCGGGGCCGATGTTGTAGAGCCCCGGCCGGGCGGCGTGGGCGTCGGCCAGCTCGCGGAAGCGCCACATCAGCTCCAGCCGCTCGGCCCGCTTGCCCACGGGCGGGCCCATGGCGATCCAGGACCGGCCGCGCACCCCGAACATCAGGAAGCTTTCGCCGCTCTCGGAGAACAGGAAGCGCTTGTCGCCCAACAGGGCTAGGTTGGCCTCGGGCGAAGCATCCTCGGCCGTGGCCAGGATGTGGCGCACGCGGGTGAAGTCCGGATCGTCCTCACCCATGACCCGCGGCGTCGCCGGGGTGGCGAACAGCCGCCAGATGCCGAACAGCAGGAACAGGACGCCGAGGCCCAGAGTGGCGCGCAACGAGCGGCTGGCGTCGCTGTTGGCCATCAGCTCCAGCCAGGCCTCGTCGGTGAAATCGAGGTTCGAGGTGGTCCAGACCCCCACGGTGATCGCGCCCACCACTGCGCAGAACGCCGACAGCATCCAGCCCGGCGTCACGTCCATCTTCGACAGGGCCGCGTGGCGGGTGAAGGCGCTGCGCAAGGCATACAGCAGGGCCGCGATGGCCACGAGAACCAGGGATTCCTCCCAGTTCAGGCCCTTGAAGATGGCCAGGGCCGCCGCCGTGATCGCCGCGACCGTGGACGCCACCCAGGCGGCGTCCAGCCGCTCCTTCAGGCCCCAGGCCACCAGGATCATCACCAGGCCCAGAAGGCTCGAGACGAAGTGCGAAAGGTTGGCCAGCTCGGGCGGGAAGTGGGTCACCAGCCAGACGAAGCGGGCCTGAGGCGCGGGCGTGGCCCCGGACACCAGCAGCATGACGCCCCCGGCCATGGTGGCCACGGCGCTGAGCTGGGGCGCCACGGACATGACGGCGGCCCGGATCGCAGGCCAGGGCAAGTCGCGCATCAAAGGCAGGCGCATGAACATCCTGTGGCGGCCAAGCGGCGGCACTATAGCGACTCGCGCCCGTGTGGCACGCGTTTAAGGCGCCGGTGCAAGGAACGCCCCGCCCTCCCGCCTCGTTCACCTGCCGCAACGTGGGAGAGCGACATGTCGGACAAGGGCCTGGACAGGGACAAGATCGAGAAGAAGCTGTGGAAGCACATCGAGCAGCACCGCTTCGGCATGCTCGGCGTCGCCGGCGGCGCGCCGAAGCACATGGCGCCGATGACCGCCTTCCACGACAAGGACAGCCATACCCTGTGGTTCTACGGCGACCGCAACACCGACTTGGCCAAGGATATCGGCGAGGACGGCCACGCGGGCATGTTCTGCTTCATCGACCACGAGCACGGCGTCTATGCGTGCCTGGGCGGCGATCTGAGCCTGAGCCACGACCAGGGGCGCATCGACAAGCATTGGTCGCCGATGGTCTCGGCCTGGTATCCCGAGGGCAAGGACGACGCCAAGCTGGTGCTGTTCCGCTTCGACGTGGTCGACGCCCAGGTGTGGATCGCCGAGAACGGCCCGGTGAAGTTCGCCTACGAGATCGCCAAGGCCAACCTGAC
The DNA here is from genome assembly GCA_018241995.1 of Pseudomonadota bacterium. Classification (GTDB taxonomy): domain Bacteria; phylum Pseudomonadota; class Alphaproteobacteria; order Caulobacterales; family Caulobacteraceae; genus JAFECT01. The sequence continues at coordinate 435,839 of JAFECT010000009.1, read as the reverse complement.
CAAGAGCCAGCCCGACGAGGGCGAGAAGGCTCACCTTCGGTTTCAGTGAGATGGGCGATGGGAGGAGCGCCGGCTGACGCCGGCGCTGGCCTTCCAATAGCTTCCGTCATTCTCGGAGCGGAGGTCGCGCAGCGGCCGGAGACCCGAGAACCCAGCAGCTCCCGCACTCAACGCTGCGTGCGGCGGCTGATCGAGGGCGCCCAGCTTCAAGGTCGCGCCTAGTGGGTCCTCGAAGCATGGGGCGCAGTCGCGACCCACGCTTCAAGGATGACGAAGCTTATTTGACTGCCGTCATCCTTGAGCACGTCCGCGCCAGCGGGCGGGATCGAGGACCCACTAGGCTCCGCACTCAACGCTGCGAACCGGCGGGTCGTAGGGCGCCCAGCTTCACCCAAGATTCGCTGCTGGGTTCTCGGGTCTACGCGCCTGGCGGCGCTCCGCGCCGAGAATGACGGACGGTTTGGGGGCTGGATCAGCCCTTAAGGCACCACGCCAGCACCGCCTTCTGGGCGTGTATCCGGTTCTCCGCCTCGTCCCAGATCAAGCTCTGCGGCCCGTCGATCACGCTGTCGGTGACTTCCTCGCCGCGGTGGGCGGGCAGGCAGTGCAGGAAGACGGCGTCGGGATTGGCCAGGGCCATCAGGGCGTCGTCGACCTGATAGGCCTCGAAGGCATCCATGCGCGCGTCGTAGTCCAGGTCGCCCATCGAGACCCAGGTGTCGGTCACCACGCAGTCGGCGCCCTCGCAGGCCTCCTGGGGCGTCTCCACGATCTTCACGTCGGCCCCGTCCTGCTGGGCGCGGGTCAGGTCGTAGAGGTCGGGGTGGTACTGGGCGGGGGTGGCGATCTTCAGCTTGAAGCCGAGCTTGGGCGCGGCGTGGATGAAGCTGGCGCAGACGTTGTTGCCGTCACCGACCCAGGCGAAGGTCTTGCCGGTGACCGAGCCACGATGCTCCTCGTAGGTCTGCAGGTCGGCCAGGATCTGGCACGGGTGGCTCTTGTCGGTCAGGCCGTTGATCACCGGGATCGAGGAGACCTGGGCGAAGCGCTCCACATCCTCGTGCCGGTTGGCGCGGATCATCACCGCGTCGACCATGCGCGAGAGAACCCGCGCGGTGTCCTCCACCGGCTCGCCGCGGCCGAGCTGCATGTCCGACGCCGTGGCTATGATGCCCGATCCGCCGAGCTGGCGGATGGCGGCGTCGAAGGAGAAGCGGGTGCGTGTCGAGTTCTTCTCGAAGATCATCGCCAGCACGCGGTCCCGGCCCGGCGCATCGAGATCGACCCAGCCCTTGGGCTTGCCCACCCGCGCGGCCTTGCGACGCTTGGCGTCCTCCAGGATGGCGCGGACATCCTCCGGCGCCAGGCGCCAGAGGTCGATGAAGTGGCGGACCTGGCTCATCAGGCCGCGGCCTTGGCCCGGGCCGCTTCGCAAGCCTGTTCGAACTTCTCGATGGCCTCGCGCGCCTCGTCCATGCCGATGATCAGGGGCGGCAGCAGGCGCACGCAGTTGTCTCCGCCGCCGGCGACCAGCAGCTTCTGATCCCGCGCCAGGGCCATGAACTCGCGGTTGTTGGGGATCAGCTTGACGCCGATCAAGAGGCCCTTGCCGCGGATGTCGACGATCACGTCGGGATAGCGCTGGCGCAGGCCCTCGAGCTGCTGGCCGAGGTAACCGGCGATCTCGGTGACGTTGGCCAGGGTCTCGGGCTTGGAGATCTCGTCGAAGGCCGCGCAGCCGACCGCCATGGCCAGCGGGTTGCCGCCGAAGGTCGAGCCGTGGGCGCCGACCGTCATGCCCTTGGCCGCCTCGGCGGTGGCCAGGCAGGCGCCGATCGGGAAGCCGCCGCCCAGCGCCTTGGCGATGGCCATGATGTCCGGCGTCACGCCCGACCACTCGTAGGCGAACAGCTTGCCGGTGCGGCCCATGCCGCACTGGACCTCGTCGAAGATGATCAGGGCGCCGTGCTCGTCACACAGGCGGCGCATCTCGCGCAGGTATTCGTCAGACGCGGCGCGGCAGCCGCCCTCCCCCTGCACCGGCTCGATGATCACCGCGCAGGTCTGGGGACCGATGGCCGCCTTCAGCGCCTCGATGTCGCCGAACGGCAGGTGGGTGTAACCCGGCAGGCGCGGGCCGAAGCCGTCGACGTAGCTCGGGTTGCCCGCCGCATTGACCGCGGCGTAGGTGCGGCCGTGGAAGGCGCCCTCGAAGCCGATGATCTCGATCTTGTCCGGCAGGCCCTGCGCCGTCTGGTACTTGCGCGCCATCTTCAGGGCGCACTCGATCGCCTCGGTGCCGGAGTTGGTGAAGAACACCACGTCGGCGAATGTCTGGGCGCAGAGCCGGTCGGCCAGGGCCTCCTGCTCGGGGATGCGGAAGATGTTGGAGACGTGCCACAGCTTCTCGCCCTGGCTCTTCAGCGCGTTGACCAGCACGGGGTGCGCGTGCCCCAGGCCGTCGGTGGAGATGCCGGCCACGCAGTCCAGGTAAACCTCGCCCTCGGTCGAGAAGAGTCGGCAGCCCTCGCCTCGCTCGAACGCGAGCGGCGCGCGGTTGTAGACTCCCATCAGGTGACCGGCTTGGTTCGCGGACACGGGCTTATCTCCTAAATACGAACGTCCCCGCCGCGGAACGACGGGGACTGGAAGAGCGGTGTTTTGGTCCCCTTGCGAGGGGGAGTCAACGCGCGGAATCCCTGGAGCGCGCAGGGGCAGGCAAGGCGGCCAGAAGCGCATTCGCCTCCGCGTATTGTGTGGCGTTCAGGTGCGGGTAGCCGTTCTCTGGCACATCATGACTTTCGATGGCGTCCACGAGCGCCAGGCGAGCCCGGTCGCGCGCCTCCGCCCCGCCCTGATCCAGCCACGCCTTGGCGATCTCGATATATCCGGCGCCGGGGTTAGCGCCGCCTCGCGCCGGAACCATCGATCGGCCAGCTCCGGCCGGCCTTGTTCACGATAGAGGATGGCGATGTTGTTCGCGCAGGGCGCGCAGCCGCGCCGATATCCGCGCCTGTACCAAGCCATCGCCTTGGCCTTGTCGACGGGGCGGCCCAGGCCGGTGTCGTAGGCATAGCCGACGTTCACGAACGAGCCGGCCCTGCGCCACAGCGCCAACGCTGCATCGAAGTCGCCCCGAGCCTCGGCTGCCTCGGCCGCTTGAGCGAATTCGAGGTTCCTGCGGTCCCGGGCGGATACGGGCCTGGGATCGGCCATCTCAGGTCTTCAGCCGCCAGCCGCTCTTGAACAGGGCGTAGGCGGTGAACGCCAGGACGGCGAGCAGGGCCAGGACGTAGGCCGCACCGATCCTGAGATCCCCGTCGGCTTGGCCTATGAAGCCGAAGCGGAAGCCGTCGATCATGTAGAACATCGGGTTGAAGCGGATCAGCTCCTGGAAGAACGCCGGCAGGCGCTCCACCCGATAGAAGGTGCCCGACAGGAAGGTCAGGGGCGTGATGATGAAGTTGGTCACCGCCGCCAGCTGGTCGAACTTCTCCGACCACAGCCCGCCGATCACGCCGACGAAGCCCATGATCAGCGAGGCGCAGACGCCGTAGAAGGCGATGGCCCAGGCGTGCTCCAGGCCGAAGTGCGAGAACGGCCAGACGGCCGCGGCCGTCACCAGCCCCACCACGATGCCGCGCGTCGCGGCGCCCAGGCCGAAGCCCAGCATCAGCTCGATCGGCGAGAGCGGCGGCGTCAGGAAGTCCGGTGCCGTGCCCATGATCTTGGCCTGGATCAGGGAGGACGAGGAATTGGCGAAGGCGTTGTTGAGGATGGCCATCATGATCAGGCCCGGCCCGATGAAGGCCCCCGTGCGCGCCTGGTTGTGGACGTCGGAGCCCGACATCGCGATCACGAAGATCATCATGTAGAGCAGGGTCGTGACCACCGGGGCGGCGACCGTCTGGGTCCCGACCTTCCAGAAGCGGCGCACCTCTTTCAGATAGAGGGTCTTGAGCCCCGTCCAGTTCATGCCCTGGTAGTGGCGGGGCTGCGGCGGATTGACCGCGGCGCTAACAGCCGCCGACGCTTTCGACATCACGTTCATGCGGCCTCAGATGCGCCCGCTTCGGCGTCTGCGCAAGCGCCCGACCCCCGCCAAAAGGGCAGGCTGTGTAGCTTGAGTCGCACCCTCTAGATATAGATCCCTGTGGATAGGCCGGCGCCAGATGTTGCGTCCCTTAATCATCCGTTTACGATTAGTAGCGGCGGATGGGTAAGCCCCTTCCGCCGGCACACCATATCTAGGGGTCGGGGTTTCCGGCTTCGGGGCGGGTTTTGGAGGGCGAGTTGATGGGCTGGACCGACGAACGGGTCTCCACTTTGAAGAAGCTGTGGCTGGAGGGCCTGTCGGCCAGCCAGATCGCCAAGCAGCTGGGCGGGGTCACCCGCAACGCCGTGATCGGCAAGGTGCACCGTCTGGGCCTGTCGGGCCGGGCCGCGCCGTCGCAGCCCTCGCGCCCCGTGTTCCGCCCCGCGCGCCCGCGCCCGGCCGTCGCCGCCCAGCCGGCGCCGCGCCGCGAGCCGGTGGTGCGCCCCGCCGCGCCGGTCCCCGCGCCGGTCCTGGACCTGCCCGGCACCGCCACCGTGCTGACGCTCGGCGCCCACATGTGCAAGTGGCCGATCGGCGATCCGTCGACGGACGATTTCAGCTTCTGCGGCCGGCGCTCCGGCGGCGAAGGCCCCTACTGCGTCGAGCACTCGCGCGTGGCCTACCAGCCCCAGCAGAAGAAGAAGCACAGCCCCAACGAACTGGCCCGCTCGCTGCGCCGCTACATCTAAGACCGTTCCAAGGGGGACGAGCGAGGGCCGTGGCGGCGACGCTGCGGCCTTTTGCTTTTGGGGGCTCTCCGCCCTCTGGGCGGAGACAGGCGCGCAGCGCCAGAGGCGGGCAGTGGGGCTGGGCTCCAGGCCTGACGATGACCGTCCCAGCTCGCGGACACGACCCTCACTGAGCCTCGGCGCCCAGACCTACTTCCCGCCTCTGGCCGGCGCGCTTTCAGCGCGCGCCGGCCGGTCTCCGCCCAGAGGGCGGAGAGACGCGCGCCCGCGCTTCAGTTCACCGTTCTTCTCGCCCCCGGCAGGTCCAGCGAGAACGCCGGGATCGCCGCGTCGAACGCCTCGCCGCCCTCCACCTGCATGCGGTAGCTGCCGACCATCGAGCCCGACGGCGTGCCCAGCGGGCAGCCGGAGACGTAGGAGTGGCTCTGGCCCGGGTGCAGCACCGGCTGCTCGCCGACCACGCCCGGCCCCTCCACCTCCTCCACCCGGCCCTGTCCGTCGGTGATGATCCAGCGCCGCGAGACCAGCTGCACCGTGGTCTGGCCACGGTTCTCGATCTCGATCTGATAGGCCCAGACCCAGCGCTTGGGCGGCTCGGACTGGTCGGGCAGGTAGCTGGTCACCACGCGCACCGCCACGCCGTGGGTCTCGGCCTCATAGACCTGGGCTTCGTCGGGGTGCGCCATTCTCGCCATCGCGCAAGCATCGAAATCCGGAGGATTCCCGTCAAGCCCACGCCCCTGGGGGTTGTCCTGGGGCCGCGGCGCGGCTTAGGTCGGACGATGAGCGAACATGCCGTTCCGGCCCACAGCGCCGGCATCCTGCCCTGCCAGTCGATCGAGGAGCTGATCGCCGAGGAGGCCATCACCTCCGCCTCGGCGTTCGACAGCGACCAGGTGCAGCCCGCGAGCCTGGACCTGCGCCTGGGCGCGCGGGTCTGGCGGGTGCGCGCCTCCTTCCTGCCCGGCCGCCGTCGCGTGTCGGAGCGCCTGCCCGACGTGGCCATGCACGAGCTGGACCTGACCAAGGGCGCGGTGCTGGAAAAGGGCTGCGTCTATATCGCCGAGTTGCAGGAGCGCCTGGCCCTTCCCGAGGCGGTGTCCGGCCGCGCCAATCCGAAGAGCTCGACCGGACGGGTCGACGTGTTCGTGCGCCTGCTGACCGACCGCGGCGCCGGCTTCGACGACATCGAGGCGGGCTATGAGGGGCCGCTCTATCTGGAGATCGCGCCCCAGACCTTCTCGGTGCTGGTCCGCACGGGCACACGCCTGAACCAGCTGCGGCTGAAACGCGGTGAGCCGCCGAGGCTGGGCGTCCGCAGCGTGGGCGTGGACCTGACCGGCGATCTGGCGGGCTTTCGCGCGCGGCGGCATGCGCCGGTGGTCGACCTGGACCTGGAGGACGGCCACGACCCGCGCGACTTCTGGACCCCGCTCGAACCGCGCCGCGGCGAGCTGATGCTGGACCCGGGCGAATTCTACATCCTGGCCTCCAAGGACGCGATCGAGATCCCGGTGCTGGAAGCCGCCGAGATGACGCCGATCGACCCGGCGGTGGGCGAGTTCCGGGTGCACTACGCCGGCTTCTTCGACCCCGGCTTCGGCACCGCCGAGACGCTGGGCGAAGGCAGCCGCGCAGTGCTCGAGGTCCGCAGCCACGAGACGCCCTTCATCCTGGAGGACGGCCAGATCGTGGCCCGGCTGGTGCACGAGCCCCTGACCGACCGGCCCCGGCGCCTCTACGGCCAGGACGGCTCGCACTACCAGCGCCAGGGGCTGAAACTGTCCAAGCACTTCAAGGTCTGGCGCTGATGGCCGGCCAGGATCACCGCTACCGCGTCGACGTCGAATGGGTCGGCAATACCGGCGAAGGCACGCGCCGCTATGACGGCTATGGCCGCGACCACCTGATCCGCGCCGAGGGCAATCCGGATATCCCCGGCTCGTCCGACCCCAACTTCCGCGGCGACCCGGCGCGCTGGAACCCGGAGGAGCTGCTGCTGGCCTCGATCTCGGCCTGCCACAAGCTCTGGTACCTGCACCTGTGCGCCACCAACCGCGTCGTGGTGCTGAGCTACCTCGACCGGGCCGAGGCGGTGATGCGCGACGAGGGCATGGCGGGAGGCCGGTTCACCTCGGCGACCCTGCGCCCCGAGATCGTGATCGCGGAGGGTTCCGACCCGGAGAAGGCCAAGGCCCTGCACCACGACGCCCACGAGAAATGCTTCGTGGCCAATTCGGTGAACTTTCCGATTGGGGTCGAGGCGGTGGTGACGGTGGGGGCGTAGCGCCTTCACCCTCTACTCCCCGCTGGCGGCTCCAAGCTGAACCCTCTCCCGGTCGGGAGAGGGAGGGGCCCGCGCCATCAGGCGTGGGAGGGTGAGGGATACGGGCTGTCAGGACGAGGAGCGGGCGGACCTTCGGATAAGTCCCTTTCCCTCATCCTCCCCATTGCTTCGCAACGGGTCCCTTCCTTCTCCCGACCGGGAGAAGGACGTTTAATCGTTCGCCGCCGGGAGCCGCGCCCTCGGCCGTTCCGGCAGGGCGCCGGGTTGCGGCGCGGCGGCGACTTCGAAGCGGTCCGCCAGTCTCGGGCGCGCCGCGCGGACCTTGTCCAGCGACACCACGTCGGCGGACGGGCGCAATCCCGCCAGCCGGGCTTCGAGGCGGCGGAAGCCCTCGTCCCATTCCAGGATCTGGTCCACCACCTCGACCTTGTGGCGCACGTGGCCGATCAGCTGGTCGAACAGGTCCAGGCCGTGGCGTTCGATGCGGTCGGCGGCTTCGGAGGCATAGCGGCCGATCTCGCGGGCGAAGGCGCGGCGGTCGGCGCCCAGGCGGCCGTAGTGGTCGGCGTTCCATTCGGCGTAGAGGGCGATGTCCATCACCCCCATGCCGTCGCGCACCAGGCTCTGCAGGTTGTCCGCGTCGTCCGGGTGCAGGTCGCCGTCGGCCACGGCGCGCTCGATGGTGCGGCGCAGACGATTGGAGGCCCCGGTGAAGTCGGTGCGACGGCCCACGGCCTCGGCGAGGCCCGCCGACATGCGCTCGCCGAAGGCCACGCAGTCCTCGGCCAGCTTCAGCTCTTCGGCGTTGAGCCAGGGCGAGGCGGCCTTCAGCCCCGCGGCGAAGCTCAGGCGCCGATCCAGGAAGGTGCGCGCCCGCTCGCGCGAGAGCGAGTTGCGCAGGTCGAGCAGGGACTCGTTCAGGCCGGTCAGGCGCCGCTGCAGGTCGCGGCGCACCTCGCCGCGGCGGTCGCGCTGCTTTAGGAACACGGTCAGGACCCGCGCCACGATCGCGCAGCCCACCATCAGGAGGCTGAGCTCGCGGGCCGGGGCCTCGAAGGCCGCGGGCCAGGGCGCGCTGTCAGGCGAAAGGGCCATCCAGACGAAGGCGCCGGCGCCCACGACGCCTGCGAAATCGACCAGCCACAGCGGATTGAACGCCAGGCGCGCCGCGCCCTTGGTTCTCTCCCCATCGCTGCCGCTCGACGTCCCGGACATGGCCCCCTCGCCGCTTCCGAAAGCCGGGCCTGAGATGGCCCAAGCCTTCATTGTTAACCTATGGGCGGCGGCTTGAACACGGCGCCGGACCGGAGTCGGCCCCTCAACCACCCGTCATAGTGGATTAGGCGTCACACCTGGGGCGTCGCGACGGTCCGGACCCGGCGTTTTCGCGCACGCCGGGTTCCAACCTGAGCGTTGATAAGTCAGAGTGCGCGCAAGCTCCCGCCAAGGGAGATCTGTCGGGGTAGGAAACCATGAAACTCAAGAATTCGGCGAGCCTCGCCGCCCTTTCGGCCGGCCTGCTCGGCGCGCTGGCTCTGGCCGCGACCGCCGGCTCGGCCCAGGCCCAGACCTACAGCAAGATCGTCGTGTTCGGCGACAGCCTGTCGGACAACGGCAACCTGCCGGTGGGCTCGGCCCCGCCCCCGCCCTACTCCAACGGCCGCTTCTCCAACGGCGACGTGTGGGTGCAGCAGCTGGGCTTCGGCTCGCTGAACCACGCCAACACCGGCGTCGGCAGCGTCGACTGGGCCTTCGGCGGCGCGCGGACCGACAACCAGGCCTCGCCTCCGGGCATGCCGATCCAGCTGGCGGGCTTCCAGGGCGCGGGCGGGACCTTCACCTCGTCTTCGCTGGTCACCGTCTGGGGCGGCGCCAACGACATCTTCCAGCAGATCCCGACCGCGGCGGCCAACCCGGCCACGGCCGTCTCGGTGATGCAGGCGCGCGGCGCGACCGCCGCCAACGACATCGCGGGCCTGGTCAACCAGATCGCCGCGGCCGGCGCCGGCACCATCCTGGTGCCGAACCTGCCGACCCTGTCCAAGACCCCGAACTTCAACTCCGGCCCGAACGCCGCAGCCGCGCCGCTGGCCGACGCGGGCGAGGTCGCCTTCAACCAGACCCTGGCGGGCCTCCTGGTCCAGCAGGCGGCGGCGCACCCGCACACCAACATCATCCTGATGGACGTGCAGCAGGCCAGCCAGGTGTTCCAGGACAATGCGGCCCTGTTCGGCTTCACCAACGTCACCCAGGCCTGCTTCAACGGGGTGACGGTCTGCTCGACGCCCGGCAGCTACCTCTACTGGGACGGCGTGCACCCGACCACGGCCGGCCACCACGCCATCGCCGAGCTGGCGCTGGAATACATCTACTACGGCAACTTCTCGGCCCCGACCGCGGCCGAGGGCGAGACCAGCGTGCGCCACCGTGTCAGCGCCATGGACGCGATGATGGGCCAGATGCCGGCGACCTTCGAAGCCGGCGGCCCGACCGTGGGCTTCATCATCGACGCCGACCAGTCCAACACCGACGCCCGTGACGGCGGCCTGATGCCGTCGGTCAAGGACAAGGCCAACAGCCTGCGCATCGTGCTGAACAACCCGGTCTCGGAAAGCTGGCGCTGGGGCGCGGCGTTCAGCGCCACCCGCTCGGACGTGACCGCGGGCTCGGTCGGCTTCCACAACGACAGCTACGGCGTCGACATGTTCGGCGGCTGGCGCAGCGGCTCGATGTTCATCAACGCCACCGGCGGCGTGGGCTTCGACAGCTTCACCGACATCAAGCGCGTGACCATGGTCGCCCCGCTGGTCAACAGCGGGAACACCTCGGGCTTCACCGGCGGCGTCAAGCTGCAGGGCGGCATCAACTGGCCGGCCGGCGGCGTGAATGTGTCGCCGCGCGTGGCGGTGTCCTACATCCACGGCCAGGTCGACGGCTATGTCGAGGACGGCCTGCTGGTCCGCCAGCAGTACGCCAACCGCAACACCGACGCGACCTCGGCGGAAGCCACCCTGCGCGTCGAGACCCCGGCGGGCCAGAAGTTCGGCGGCTTCATCGAGGCGGGCTACCGCGACTACCTCAGCTACAACGCCGACGCGGTGACGGCCTCGATCTTCAACAACACGGCCCTGCCGCTGTCGACCAGCGTCGGTAAGCCGGAGTCGGGCACGGGCATCGTCGAAGCCGGCGCCCACACCGACATCTGGAAGAACCTGCAGCTGGGCGTCAGCTACCGCGGCCGCTTCGGCAGCCAGTTCCACTCCAACGAAGGCGGCGTCTCGCTGAAGTGGAAGTTCTAAGCTTCAAGGCTCTCCACACCGGAGCCACTGGCGGCGGGGCGAAAGCTCCGCCGCTTTTTGTTTGCAAGCCGCTCCACTCCTCCCTCGGGAAGCAGGAGCCTCTAGAGACGCCAACTCCTCCCTCGCCTGCGAGGGAGGGGGACCGCCGGAGGCGGTGGTGGGTGCTTTTCGGGATCCGGCGGCAGGCGGGGAGCGGGTTGAGGCGGCGCTAGAGCACCCTCCACCACCCTTCGGGCGGTCCCCCTCCCTCGCTTCGCGAAGGAGGAGGGAGGAGCCTCGGCCGCCGGCATGACGCACTCAGCGTTAGAGCGCGGCCCCGAACGCCACCGCCACCGTCCGCTCCACCAGCACATCCGTGGAACTGACCAGGGGCACGCTCACGTCGTCAGGGTCGAGCACCACGGGCACCTCGGTGCAGCCGGCGATCAGGACATCGGCGCCCAGCGCCACAAGCTCGGCGGCGCAGGCCTCCATCGCGGCGCGGGTCTCGGCGCCGGTGTCGCCCTGCTTCACCCGGCGGATCGCGGCCATCAGGCGTTCCATGGCCTCGCCTTCGGGGGCGATGACCTCGACGCCTCGGGCGGCCAGGCTCTTGTGATAGACGCCGGATGAGATCGTGCCCTGCACGGCCAGGAGGCCCGCACGCTTGGCGTCGGGCGCCACGGCCGCCACGGCATCGGCGGTGACCTCGATCAGGCTGATGAAAGGCAGGCTGGTGGCCGCGCGGATGTCGGCCTCGAAGGCATGGGCGGCGTTGCAGGGCATGACAAGGACGTCGGCGCCGGCGCGCTCCAGGCCCCGCGCCATCTTGGCCAGGGCGGGCGCGGGCGAGGGGCCGGTGCCGGCGATGCCGGCGTTGCGCTCGGGCACGGTCGGGTTGTTGTCGATGATCAGGCGGATGTGATCCTGATCGACGGCGGCGGGCGTGGCCTTCAAGACCCGCGCGAAGAAGTCGAGGGTGGCCACGGGGCCCAGGCCCCCGATCACCCCGATGGTGCGCCGCATCTGGCTCACGCCGACTGCAGCACCTGCTGATAGGCGTAGAGCGCGGGCGAGCCGCCGGTGTGGACGAACAGCACGCGCTCGTTCTTGCCGAACACACCCCGCTCGACCAGGCCCAGGAGGCCCGCGAACGCCTTGCCGGTGTAGACCGGGTCCAGCAGCACGCCTTCGGTCCGGGCCAGGAGGCGCACCGCCTCGGTCATCTCCGCCGTGGGGATCGAATAGCCGGGGCCGACCCAGTCATCGAGCGCCACCACGGTCTGGCGCGAGGGCGCCTCGACGCCCAGGAACTCCGCCGTCTCGACCGCCAGCTTGTGGACATTGCCTTCTTGCTCGGCGCGGGGGCGGCGCACGTTGATGCCGGTGAGCGGCAGGCGCGCATTGTTGCCTTCGAGGCCGACCAGCAGGCCCGAATGGGTGCCGGCGCTGCCCGAGGCCACCACCACGTGGTCGAGCTTCAGCCCCATGTCGAAGGTCTGGGTCAGGATCTCCTCGGCGCAGGCGACATAGCCCAGCGCGCCCAGCGGATTGGAGCCGCCGCCGGGGATGATGTAGCCCTTGCGGCCCTCGGCCTTCAGCTCCTCGGCGACCTTCTGCATAGCGCCCATCAGGTCCGCGCCGCCCTCGACGACGGTGACCTTCTCCACGCCCAGGAGGTCGAACAGGAAGTTGTTGCCCGAGGCGTGGGCGTCGTAGCTGCCCGGCACCCGCTGTTCCAGCACCAGGCGGCACTTCAGCCCCTCCTTGACCGCCGCCGCCAGGGTCAGGCGGCAGTGGTTGGACTGCACCGCGCCCACCGTGATCAGGGTGTCCGCGCCCTGCGCCAGCGCATCGGCCACCAGGAACTCGAGTTTGCGCGTCTTGTTGCCGCCCGAGGTCAGGCCCAGCAAGTCGTCGCGCTTGATCCAGATCTCCGGCCCGCCGAGGTGGCGGGACAGGTTGTCCAGCCGCTCGATCGGCGTGGCGTGCGGGGTGTAGCGGCGACGGGGAAAGCGGGCGAGATGCACTGGCGTTACGCGCTCCTTGAGGCGGCCTTCTTGGCCATGCCCTGGATCCACAGGTAGAGGACGACGATCACGATGGCGAAGGCGCCCGCGCCGACCATCTCGGCGTTGCCGCCGGTGGGGTCGGAGCCGAACTGAGCAAAGGGTTCCGGGTTGCCGGTGGCGGCGGTGACCGCGGCGATCAGAACATAGATCAGGCTCTCGCCGACGATGAAGCCGGACGCCAGCAGCACGCCGAGCTGTTTCGCCGCCTCGCCCCAGGACTTCTTCTCGACCGACTTGTCGTAGGCCCAGCCGATGAAGGAGCCGATCACCACCGGCATGGTCACGGCGGTCGGCAGATACATGGCCAGCGCAGCGCCCAGGGGCGGCATGCCGGCCTTGCCCTTGCTCATCTTGCGCAGGGTTTCGTCGATGATCACCAGGATGACGCCGACGATCCCGCCGACGCCCAGCATGCCCCAGTCCAGGTCGCCGGTGATCACACCGCGCGCGATGGTCGAGATCAGGTTGGCCTGGGGCGCAACCAGCGGGGCGCCCGGCTTCAGCGGATGACTGTTCACGCCGTCGATGCCGTAGGTGCTGAACAGCAGATCGCAGACCGGCGGGATCACCAGGGCGCCGGCGACCACGCCGACCAGCAGGGCGACCTGCTGCTTCCACGGCGTGGCGTCGACCAGCTGGCCGGTCTTCAGGTCCTGCAGGTTGTTGTTGGCGATGGTGGCCACGGTCAAAAGGATCGCGGTCACGAACAGCGAGAAGGCGACCAGGGCGTTCGACGATCCGACGACCGCGCCGGCGATGGCGTTCAGCATCAGGGTCGCGCCCAGCACCGCCAGGATGGCCAGGCCCGAGACCGGGCTGTTGGACGAGCCGATCAGGCCGGCCATGTAGCCGCACACCGCCGAGACGGCGAGGCCGACGATGGCGATATAGACCACGCCCGCCACGATCAGCGGCGTGAGGAGCGGCAACAGCGGCGCCGAGCGCGGCAGGTGCAGGAAGGCGTAGAGCATCCAGGCGATCGGCACGATGCAGACCAGGGCGATCAGGCCGACGATGGCGATGGGCATGTCGCGCTCGGTGCGCGGCAGCACGCCGCCCTTCGACGACTGCGACGAGGCGGCCGCCGCCGACATCAGGCCGCGCCAGATGGGCATCACCAGCTTGCCGAGCGTCCAGATCGAGGACACCGCGATGGTGCCCGCCCCGATCAGCTTGACCTTCGACTTGAACACCGCCGTCGCCGCGGCGGCGAGGTCGCCGGGGACCGGATGCTGGGTCATGAAATACGGCACGAAACCGCCCCAGGCGATGATGATGCCGACCAGCATGGAAAGCCCGACGATCGGGCCCATCAGGTGCCCGGCGCCGATGAGGGCGAGCGAGTAGCTGCCGCCGACGCCGGTGCCGGCGACGGGGGAAATCTTCCAGAACCGGTTGAAGCTGTCGGAGAAGAACTTGGCGCCGATGCCCAGTGGGAAGATGGCTGAGACCGCCGAGCCCGCCACCATGGTCTTCAGCCCCGCGGAGCCGGTCTCGACCGCCGTGCCTTCGGCCGCCGCGCCGTGATCCGTGCCGGAGCCGACCTTCAGCACCTCGGCCGCGGCCACGCCTTCGGGATAGGGCAGGTCGGAATTGGTGACGAGCGCCCGGCGCAGAGGGATCGTGTACATCACGCCCAGGACCCCACCGACCACGCAGATCAGGAACGAATCCAGGAAGTTGAAGTGCGACCACCAGCCGACCATGATCAGGCCGGGCAGCACGAAGATCACCGACGACAGGGTCCCGGCCGCGGAGGCGACCGTCTGGACGATGTTGTTCTCCCAGATGGTCGAATTCTTGAACATCCGCAGGAACGCCATCGACATCACCGCCGCCGGGATCGACGAGGCGAAGGTCAGGGCCACGCGCAGGCCCATGTAGACGTTGGCGGCGGTCAGCAGGAGCGTGATCAGCACCCCGAGGATCAGGCCCCGGAGGGTAAGCTCGATGCGGCGGCCTTCGGCGGCAGGGTCGGACATGACGGCGGAAACTCCCCGGCGCCCGCCTCCCCGACGCGCGCCTTCTCAGGCGCGAACGAGTGCCACGGTTTGGACGGGGCCGCTAGGGTGCTTCACAGCCTCGCCCGCGCGGATTTGATTCAGATCAAGGCCGCCCGGCGGTCTCGATGCTCTGCTGAAAGTCTGTATGCGTTCATCCGGGAGCCCCACGCCATGGTCCGCAAGGTCCGAACCGTGCTCTGGCTCGTTCGCGGGGTGAGCACCCTCTCCGTCCTGGCCTTCCTTGGCCTCGCCCTGGTCGAGATTCTGAGGCTATGGGCGCCGGCCAACGTCCCCCTGGTCGGGCCTTATATCCTGCTGGCCTGGGCATGCGGCGCGGCGGCTGTGGCGCTGGTCGCGCACGCGCTTGACGCGATGCTGGAGCAACGGTCGTCGTCGTCGGGCTGAGGCCGGATCAGGGCCGCGACGAGGCCGCCGCGCGGGTGCCCTCCGCGCGCCAGTCGGCGGCGGTGGCGATATAGAGGCGCACGGTGTCGAGGTAGCGCTGGGCCTGGGCGTTGGTCAGGTTGCGCCGGGCGGAGTGCGTCCGGCGCTGGGCGTCCAGCACGCCGAGCAGGGTTCCGCCGCCCTTGTCGTAGGCGACCCGGTTGTCGCGCAGATCAGCCTCGGCCACCTGCAGGGCGCGGCTCTGCGCCTGCAGCATGTCCTCGTCGTGGGCCAGGGCCTGCATAGCGTCGGCGACCTCGACGAAGGCCTTCAGCACCGTCTGCTTGTAGCGCGCGTAGGAAGCTTCGGCGGCGGCGGCCGCCGCCGCGCGATTGGCCTTCAGCGCCCCGCCATGGAACAGGGGCACGCTGACCTGCGGGCCGAAGTTCCAGCCGGAGAAGTCGTAGCTGAAGATGTCCTGCGGCTTCAGGGCGCCCTGGGTCAGGGCGGCGGTCAGCTTCACGTTCGGATAGAGCTTGGCGGTCTCGACCCCGATCTGGGCGGTCGAGGCATGCAGGTCGGCCTCGGCGGCCAGGATGTCGGGACGGCGGCGCACCAGGTCGGACGGCAAGCTGACCGGGACCTCGCCCGGCAGGGTCAGGCGCGCCAGGTCGAAATCGGGCGCGGTGAAGTCCGCCGGCGCCTTGCCGACCAGCAGAGCGAGGGCGTGCCGATGCTGGGCCAGCTGCTGGTTCAGCGGCGGCAGCAGGGCCTGGTCCTCGGCCAGCTGGGCCTGGGCGCCGATGCCCTGCGAGACCGCGGCCCCGCCCAGGCGCACGGCCTTGTCGTGCAGGGCCACGTTCTGGCGGTCGTCGGCGATCATCTGCTGGACAGCGGCGATCTGGGCGCGCAGGGCGGCGATCTGGCCGGCCTCGATGGCGACATTGCCGGTCAGCATCAGATAGGCCGCGTCGGCGCGACGGCCCTGGGCCTCCAGCCGGGCGGCGGCGTTCTCGACCGCGCGCTTCTGGCCGCCGAACAGGTCGAGGTCGTAGGTGACGCCCGCGCCGATCGAATAGAGGGTGATGGTCGGGTTGGGGAAGCCGGTGAAGCCGAAGGCGGCGACGTTGACCCGCTCGCGCTGGACGCCCGCGTTGGCGTCGACCTGGGGCTTTTCGGCGCCGCGCGCCACCGCCAGGGCCTCGCGCGATTGCGCCAGGGTCGCGTCGGCTTCGTCGAGCGTCGGGCTGTCGGCCAGGGCCTGGCGGATCGTGGCGTCCAGCTCCGGCGAGCCGAAGGCGGTCCACCAGGCGCCCGCCGGGGGCTCGGCCGAGACGATGCGCGGCGAGTTCGGCCCCGCCTTGTCGCCCTTCATCAGATAGCCCGGCGTGTCGGGCGCCTTGGGCCGCTCGAAGTCGGGGCCCACGGTGGCGCAGGCGGAAGCCCCGAGGCTCAAGGCCAGGACCGACGCCAAGCTTAGGTTACGCATCTTGCTCACGGGATTAGCGCTTCCCCGTGGACGTCTGGCCGGAGCCTGAGCGCACGTCGACCTTGACCTTGGCCGAGAGGCCCGCGTGGGCGGCCATGTCGGGCGGCGGGCGGTCGAAGGTCAGGCGCACGGGCAGGCGCTGCACCAC
This sequence comes from Pseudomonadota bacterium, assembly GCA_018241995.1. Taxonomy (GTDB): domain Bacteria; phylum Pseudomonadota; class Alphaproteobacteria; order Caulobacterales; family Caulobacteraceae; genus JAFECT01. The sequence goes on along the minus strand of JAFECT010000009.1, from coordinate 419,393 downwards.
CTTGACCCAGTTGCCGGTGGCGTTCTGGGCGGGCAGCAGCGAGAAGGTCGAGCCGGTGCCGGGCGAGAAGCTGGCCAAGTGGGCTGAGAACTTCTGGCCCTTGTAGGCGTCGATTTCGATCTCGGCGGCCTGGCCCACGCGCATCTTGCCGAGCTGGTTTTCCTTGAAGTTGGCCTCGACCCACGGCTCGCCCGAGACCAGGAAGAACACCGGCTGGGAAGCATTGAGATAGGCGCCGGGCTGCAGCTGGTCCACGCGCGTCACCGTGCCCGCCTGGGCGGCGGTGACGACGGTGTAGGAGAGGTTCAGCCGCGCGCGGTCGACCGCGGCCTTGGCCTGCTGCACCGAGGCATAGGTGTCGATGGGGGCGGATGCGGTCATGCCGAGCTGGGCCAGCACCTGGCCGGCCTGCTGGCGCGCGACCACGGCCTGGGCCTTGGCCTGGTCGGCAGCGTGCTGGGCCTGGTCGGCCTGCTGGCGCGAGGCGACCCCCGCGTCGGCCAAGGCCTTTTCGCGGGCGGCCTCGCGGGCGGTGTAGGCGACGGTCTCGTCGGCGGCCTTCACCGCGGCCTGTTGCTGTTCGTAGGAGGCCTTGCCGCCCAGGATCTGGGCGCGCGCGCTGTTCAGCTGCGCCTCGGCCTGCTCCAGGGCCACCTGATAGTCGCGCGGGTCGAGCTTGAAGAGCACCTGGCCGGCGGCGACCTGCTGGTTCTCCTTCACGTCGATCTCGACCACCCGGCCGGGCACGCTGGTGGAGACACCCACGCGGCCGATCTGCACATACGCGTCGTCGGTGGACTGGTAGCGCCCGCCGGTCAGCACGAACCACAGCACCACGGCCAGGATGATCACCGGCCCGCCGATCATCAACGGCCAGCGCAGACGCCGCGCAAGGCCGGGCTTGGCCTCGGCATGTTCCTGGGGTTCGCTCAAGCCTCGACTCCTCGCGACAGATAAACAGAACCGCCGCGCCGGGAGCCCCCCGGGACGGAGTCTTGAAAGATTGGCGCTGCGTCATCCCCTGCGCCGCGCCGCCCTCCCGCGGAACGACTCGGGCGGGAGCGACCCGCTGCAAGCGCAGGTAGGAATGCGGCGCCCATGATCCAAATGATATGTTATCACGCATCCTATGCATGAGATGCATCTAGGGTCGCTGGACCTCAATCTGCTCAGGGTATTCGACGCCTTGCTGCAGGAAAGAAACGTGACGCGCGCAGGGGCGCGGCTGGGCCTGACCCAGTCCGCGGTCAGCCATGCGCTGAACCGGCTGCGCTACGCCCTGGGCGATCCGCTGTTCATCCGCAGTCCGTCGGGCATGCAGCCGACCGTGCGGGCCCTGGAGATCGGGCCGGCTATCCATGCCTCGCTGCTGCAGCTCCACGCCGCCCTGGCCCCGGCGGATTTCGACCCGGCCCACACCTCACGCGCCTTCACCGTGGTGGCCGGCCCCTACGCCTGCGCCATCCTGATCCCGGCGGTGGTGGAGCGGCTGCGCCAGGACGCGCCCCTGGCCTCGCTGCGCATCGCAGGGTCTAGCCCGCGGCTGGTGGAGCAGCTCGACGCCGGCCGGGTGGACGCGGCCATCGGCGGCTATGAGGACGCGCCGGAGCGCTACGCCTACGAGCCCCTGGTCGGCGACACCCTGGTCTGGGTGGTGCGCAACGGGCACCCGGCCTCGGGCGGACCGCTGGGGCTGGAGGAGCTGGCGGCCATCCCGCACGTGATCATCTCCACCGCCGGCGAGAGCGGCGAGACCGAGGGGTCGGTGGTCGAGCAGGGCCTGAGGCGCCGCTCCAGCTGGGAGGACGCGGGCGCGTTCGAGCGCTCGCTGGCCGAGCGGGGGCTGAGGCGCAAGGTCGGGGTGATCGCGCCCGACACCTTTTCCGCCCTGGCCATCGCCATGCGCACCGACATGGCCGCCCAACTGCCCCTCCGTCTGGCCGGCATCTCGCTGAAGGCGCAGCGGGTGGCGCTGCTGGAGACCGACTATGTGGCGCCGCGGGTGGAGATCGGGCTGCTGCACCGGCGCGACCGGGCGACCGATCCGGCGCAGGCGTGGTTCTTAGGTGTGCTCAGGGACGCCGCGCGGGGATTGCTGGAGTAGCTGAACACCTCTCCCATTCATGGGAGAGGTGAGGCGGCGGTCCCTACTCCGCCGGATAGCCCAGGGTCTCCACCCACGGCTTCAGCACCTCCATCACCGGCGCTAGGCCCTCGCGGAACCGGCGCCACTGGCCGGCGCCCTCGCCGTAGAGGCCCTTGACCACCTGGGCGGAGCTCGGGGTGTTGATGGCGCGCCCGCGGGCCTTCTCGGCGAAGGCTTTCACGTCGTCGCTCCAGTCCAGGCCCACAAAGGCGCAGGCCGCGCGGGCCTGGGCCTCGAAGTCCTCGACCAGGCTCTCGTAGCGGACCACGTGCAGGTTCAAGGGCAGTCGCGCCACGTAGGCCGAGGCGAGCGACATCACCGCGTCGTAGTACGCCGCCGTCCCCTCCAGCGTGGTGAGCTGGTACATGAAGGCGTTCATGCCGAAGCGACGGCGGAAGCAGCTCAGCACCACGTCTCGCGGGTCGCGCCGGGCGAACAGGATCTTCGCGTCCGGGAACAGCCGCGCGATCACCGGCAGCTGCACGGTGTTGATCGGCATCTTGTCGATGAACACCTTTCCGGCGGGCTTCACCTCCAGCGCCGCGACCCGCTCCCAATAGGCGCGCCGCCCGCTTTCCAGGGTCGCCTCGTCGGCCTTGACCAGGTCGTTCAGGCCGTGCGGCGGGATCATGTAGTCGAGCCAGCTCTGCAGCAGGGTGTCGCGCTCTTCCAGGGCGATGACGTCCGGGTGGGCCGACAGCACGTTTTCCAGGAGCGTCGTGCCCGAACGCGGGAAGCCGACCAGGAAGACGTGGGCGCTGGGTGCGTCGTCGCGCGGCGCGGGGGTGGCCGGACGGCTCCAGGCGTCGGCGGGAACGGCCTCGAAGGCCGGCAGGATGCGCCGGGCGTGGGCCAGCGGGCTCTCCGCGTCGGCGCGGTCCCAGCGCGACGCGTAGAGACTGTGGAACTGGGCCTTGGAGCGGCTGTAGGCCTCGAACGCTTCCTCGGCGCGGCCCTGGGCGTCGAGCGCGTCGCCCAGCATGTTGACGGCGATGGCTTCGTTCAGCGGCGACAGGCCTCGCCGGACCGCCGCCTCCAGGCGGGTCGCGGCGCCCTCGGCGTCTCCCTGGGCCATTTGCGCCAGGGCCAGGGCGCTGACCGCCGGGAACTGGTCGGGGTCCAGCGCCAGGGCGCGCTCGGCCGAGGCGCGCGCCTCGTCCATGCGCCCGGCCTTGGCGTCGAGGTCGGCCAGCAGGGCCAGGGCCTGCGGATAGTTCGGCTGCAGCCCGATGGCCTCGCGATAGAGCCGGCGCGCCTCGTCCAGTTCGCCGAGCTCCTGCTTGACCGAACCCAGGTTGAAGCGGGCGGGCGCGAAATCGGGCGCTGCGGCGATGCACTCCTCGAAGACGCCCACCGCCTCCTTGTCCCGGCCGGTCGCGGCCAGGCAGAGGGCCAGAAGATGCAGGCCATTGGGGTCGCGCGGGGCCATCTCGCGGGCGCGGTACAGATAGGGCACGGCGTCGGCGGGGCGATTGGCGGCGAACAGGTCGTAGGCGACCAGGGACAGAAGCGTCGGGTGGCTCATGCCCCGGTCCAGCGCCTGTCGCGCGAGCCTGCCGGCCGCAGCCATGTCGCCGGCCTGCATGGCCGCCTCGACCCCGGCCAGCAGCTGGGCGTCGGTGGGGGCGGTCGTCCCGGCGGTGTCGCTCATCTCGGTCGTCCGTGTGCTCGCAAGGGCGCGGACCGTAGCGGCCCAGCATGCTCGCGCCAAGCTGGGCGAAGCAGCCTAAGAAGCGCACTGTTCGGAGGCGGGAGCGATGCGGCGTAAGCTGGCCCTGGTGGCGATCCTGGTGCGCGACTACGACGAGGCGCTCGGCTTCTATGTCGGGACGCTGGGCTTCGACCTGGTTGAGGATACGCCGATCAGCGGCGCCAAGCGCTGGGTGGTGGTGCGCGCCGGCCCCGGCGGCGCGGACATCCTGCTGGCGCGCGCCACGGACGAGGCCCAAACGGCGGCGGTCGGGCGCCAGGGCGGCGGGCGGGTCTGGCTGTTCCTGCACACAGACGACCTGGATCGCGATCACGCCCGCCTTAGCGGCCTCGGCGTACGCTTCGCCGACGGGCCGCGCCGGGAGCCCTACGGCAAGGTGGCGGTGTTCGAAGACCTCTACGGCAACCGCTGGGACCTGATCGAGCCCGCGCCTGTCGATCAAGGCAAAGCTTGACCATAATCGGCGTCCGTCGAAGCAACGGCGCCCTCCGTTTGAGTTGAGCGAGGGGCCCGCTCGCGCCGATTCTGGCGGGATTGGGATAAACTGCGTGCGGACTCGCAACCTTCGCCGCCAAGTGACGTTGGGAAGCGCAAGAGGGACGACCTGAAGTCCTCCCAGGAGCCATACCCATGCGTACGAAAATCTGGGCCGCCGGCATCGCCGTGGCCGCTCTGCTTCCCTCCATAGCCTTCGCGCAGACCTCCTGCGAACAGCGCCAGCATGACCGCAAAGTCGCCGGCACGGTGATCGGCGGCATCGCCGGCGCGGTGCTGGGCAACGCCGTCTCCAACGGCGGCGGCAAGACCGGCGGCACCATCCTGGGCGCCGCGGCCGGCGCGGCCATCGGCAACAACGTGGCGCGCGAGAACAACCGCTGCGACCAGGCGTACGGCTACTACGACAGCAACGGCTACTGGCACGCCAACGACATGCAGGTGTCGAACGCCACCGGCTACTACGACCGCAACGGCGTTTGGGTCGAGGGCGCGCCGCGCGGCTATTACGACGCCAACGGGACCTGGGTCGCGGCCTCTGTCGACCCGGACGCGGCCGGCTATCGCGACGCCAACGGCCGCTGGGTTCCCGTGGCCAGCAACGGCTACTACGACGCCGACGGCCGCTGGGTCTCCGGCGCGGTCAGCGGCCACTACGACCTGAACGGCAACTGGGTGCCGACCCCGGGCGCAGGCTACTACGACGTCAACGGGCGCTGGGTCGCGGGCGCGGCCCCAGGCCATCGCGACGCCAACGGCGTGTGGATCGCCGACGCCGCGCCGGGCTACTGGTCCAACGGCCGCTGGGTCCGCGGGCCGGCGATGGGCTACTACGACGCCCGCGGCCGCTGGGTCAGCACCAACGGGACCACGACCGTGGTGGTCACGCGCCAGTCCGCCCCCTACGCCGGCTACACCACCGTGCGCACCGACCGCTGGGTCGCCGCCGGGGCCGACACCCTGGCCCGCGAGGACTGGCTGGAGCGGCGTATCCGCAACGCCGAGGACCGCGGCGACCTGAGCCGTCGCGAGGCCAACCGCGCCCTGCGCGCCCTGTCCTCGATCCGCCGCGACGACCACATGGCCCGCCGCCGCAGCGGCGGGATGCTCAGCCCCCGCCGCCAGGCCGACATCCAGGAACGCCTGGACACCCTGGCCAACGACGTGCGCATCGACGTGCGGGACAACAACGACCGGTAAGCTTCGGCTTCATCGGTGACTGAAGCGCCCGGCGGTTGCGAAACCGTCGGGCGTTTTTCTTTGCGGAAAGCCAAGAGGAACTCCGTTTCCCCGGCCTTCGCCGGGGAAACGGTTGAAAAAGCGGTTCGCGCCGTTGTTACAGGCCGGCCCTTAACGCCGCCAAGGCGAGCCGCCGCACCTCCGCCTCGTCCAGACCCTCCAGCGTGGGTTCAGCGACCTGAACCGTCTCCACTCTCCCCTCGCGCATCGCCAGCACCCGGTCGGCCAGCCGCGCCACCTCCGCCCGGTCGTGGCTGACATAGAGGACCGGGATCGAGAGGGTCTGATGCAGGCGCTCCAGATAGGGCAGGATCTCCGCCTTGCTCTCGGGATCGAGGCTGGAGACCGGTTCGTCCATCAGCAGCAGCTCGGGCTGGCTCAGCAGGGCGCGGCCGATAGCGACGCGCTGTTGTTCGCCGCCGGAGAGGCGCTCGGGCGCACGGTCGAGCAGGCGCTCGACGCCCAGCAGGGCCACGACCTCCTCCAGGCCGATGCGGATGGGCGCGCGCGTGCGCCTCAGGCCGAAGGCGAGGTTGGCGCGCACCGACAGGTGCGGCAACAGGCTCGGCTGCTGGAAGACATAGCCGACTGCGCGGCGATGCGGCCGCAGGAAGGTCCGCTCATCCTGCCAGAGCGCGTCGGCCACCCGCACCCGGCCGCCCAGGCGGGTCAGGCCGGCGATGCAGCGCAGGAGCGTGGTCTTGCCGGCGCCCGACGGTCCGATGAGCGTGGTGATCCCCTGCGCCGGAACCTCGAAGGCGGCGTCGAGATCGAGCGATCCCACCCGGCCCCGCAGGGCGACGGCGATGGTCTCCTGCGCGCTCATGGCCGCGGCCTACCCAGGCGCCGCCCGACCAGCAGGATGGCCAGCACCGCCACGAAGGAAAAGGCGACAAGGCCCGCGGCCAGGGCGTGGGCTTCCTTGAACTGCAGCGCCTCGACGAACTGATAGATGCGGATCGACAGCACCTCGGTCTTGCCGGGGATCGAGCCGCCGATCATCAGCACCACCCCGAACTCGCCGATGGTGTGGGCGAAGATCAGGATCGCGGCGGTGACGAAGCCGCGCCAGGCGAGCGGCGCCTCGACATGCAGGAAGGCGTCCAGCGGCGTGGCGCGCAGGGTCGCGGCGACCTCGAGCGGGCGCGCGCCCACGCCCTCGAAGGCGGCGCGCAGGGGCTGGACCGCGAACGGCAGGGAATAGATCACCGAGCCGATCACCAGGCCGGTGAAGGTGAAGGCCAGGGTGCGCACGCCGAAGGGATGCAAGAGCGCCATCAGCGGACTGTCGGGGCCGAGCGCGATCAGCAGGTAGAAGCCCAGCACCGTCGGCGGCAGCACGATCGGCAGGGCCGCGATGGCCGCCACCGGCTCCTTCAGCCACGAGCGACCGTGCGCCAGCCACCAGGCGAGCGGCGTGGCGAGCAGCAGCAGGAGCGCGGTCGTGACCGTCGCCAGGGCCAGGGTGACGCCGATCACCGCTCCCAAGTCAGCGGACCTCGTAGCCGTAGCGGCGGATCACGGCGCGCGCCTCCGGCCCCTTCAGGAAGGCCAGGAAGGCGATGGCCGCCGCGTCATGCGCGCCGGTCTTCAGCAGCACCGCCTGCTGTTCGATGGGCCGATGCAAATTGGCCGGCACGAGCCAGCGCGAGCCGCCCCTCTCGGCCGCCACCTGCGACAGGGCGACGAAGCCCAGGGGCGCCGCGCCGGTGGCCACGAACTGATAGGCCTGGGCGATCGAGGCGCCCTTGACCAGCCTGGGTTTCAGCTGCGGATAGAGGCCCATCCGCGTCATGGCCTCGACCGCCGCCTGGCCATAGGGCGCTGCGGCCGGATCGGCGATGGCCAGCCTGTCGAAGCGGCCCGAGCGGAGGATTGCGCCGCGAGCGTCGACAAGCCCGGGGTCGCGCGAATAGAGCACGAGGCGCCCGGTGGCGTAGGTGAAGCGCGAACCTTTCACCGCCAGACCGTCCCTCTCCGCCTGGATCGGCCGCTCGGCGTCGGCGGAGAGGAAGACCTGGTACGGCGCCCCGTGGGCGATCTGCACATAGAACTGGCCGGAGGGGCCGAAGCTGAGGGTCGCGCGGCGGCCGGTCTTCTTCTGGAACGCAGCGGCGATCTCCTTGGCCGGCTCCGTGAAATTCGCGGCGACGGCGACCTGGACGTCGGCGGCCGACGCCGGAGCTGCGGCCAGCCACAGGCCGCCCAGGGCGAGGCAGGCCATCATAAGGCGACGCGCGACGATCATGCAGGGCTCCGGCACCGGTGGATCAGCCTATCGCACAATCGCGAGCGCGCGGCACCTGAGCCCTCTCCCGATCGGGAGAGGGAGGGACCCGCGCCGTCAGGCGTGGGTGGGTGAGGGATACGGGGCTTTCAGAACCCACGCCGCCCTCTGCCGACAGTCCTGTGTCCCTCATCCTCCCCATTGCTTCGCAACGGGTCCCTTCCTTCTCCCGGCCGGGAGAAGGACCAAGATCGCCCCGATTGTCTTGACATCGAGATATCACAGCTCTAAATATCTTCACATCAAGACACCGGACCGACCATCATGACCCCCTTCCTCTGCCAGACCTGCGGAACCCAGTTCGCGCCTTCCGACGCCCCTCCCCCCGTCTGCCCCATCTGCGAGGACGAGCGGCAGTACGTCGGCTGGAAGGGGCAGCGGTGGCTGACGCTCGCCGAGCTGAACGCCAGCCGCCCGATGCGCATCGAGATCGACCATGACCTTTCGGGCATAGGCACGAAACCCGCCTTCGCCATCGACCAGCGCGCCCTGGTGCTGCCGACGGCCGGCCCGCGCGTCCTGTGGGAGTGCGTCAGCGCCGTCACCGAAGAGGCGGTCGAGCAGATCACCCGCGACGGCCCCATCGACCTGATCGCGATCTCGCACCCGCACTTCTATGGCTCGATGGTGGAGTGGGCGCAGGCGCTGGGCGGCGTGCCGATCCTGCTGCACGCGGCGGACCGCGAATGGATCATGCGGCCGTCGCCCCTGATCGAGCTGTGGGAGGGCGAGCGCAAGCCGCTTTCCGACGGCGTCAGCCTGATCCGCTGCGGCGGTCATTTTGAAGGTTCAACAGTGTTGCACTGGCTCGACAGGGCGCGGCCCAACGGCGCCCTCTTCCCCGGCGACGCCCTGCAGGTGGTCTCGGACCGGCGCCACGTCACCTTCATGTACAGCTATCCGAACTACATCCCCCTGCACCCGGATGCGGTCCGCCGCCTCAGCGACTCCATCGCCGGCTGCCAGTTCGAGGACGTGTTCGGCTATACCTGGGGCCGCAATATCATAGGCCACGGGCGCGAGGCGGTGGACCGGTCCTTCGACCGCTACCTGGCCGCCATCGGGGTAGGAGAAGCGGCTTGAGCAAGTCCGGACCGGCCCCCGACCGCATCGACACGGTGCAGGCGCAGTGGCGCAAGGCGGCGCCGGAGCTCGACACCTCGCCGATCGGGGTGCTCGGCCGCATCAACCGCATCGCCGCCCTGGCGTCCGGCCCGATCACCGCGGCCTTCAAGGCGCACGGCCTCGACCGCGGGGAATTCGACGTCCTGGGGACCCTGGTGCGTTCCGGCGGCGATGACGGCCTGACCCCGACCGACCTCTACACCGAGCTGATGATCTCCTCCGGCGGCCTGACCCACCGGCTGAACCAGCTGGAAAAGGCCGGGCTGATCGTGCGCGAGAAATCCGCCGAAGACGGCCGCAGCTGGCGCGTGCGCCCGACACCCAAGGGCCGCAAACTGGCGGTCGAGGCCTACGGCGCCGACCTCGCGGCCGAGGCGCGGCTGCTGGAGGGGCTGGGCGCCACCGACCGCGCGAAACTGGAGACTCTGCTACGCGACCTGCACCGGCTGGTCGAGGTCAACGCCGGGGCGATGGGCGACTAGGCCTGCCCGTTCGCGCCACCGCGCCTTGGGCGCACGGGCCGGGATAACGCCGACCGGACTGCGGCATTGACAACCGCCGACAGCGGCCGCATTATCAATCAACTGATTGATTGATTCACTTGCGGAATGGATGCCGATGACCGTCCCCGGCGCCCCAGATCATGTGAACGATGCGCTGCCCACCTTCGAGGAACGGCCGCTGGCCCTGGTCCGCGCCGCATTCGACCTTGTCGCCGAAGGCGGTCTGGAGCGCCTGCGCACCCGCGACGTCGCGGCGCGGGCGGGCGTCAACATCGCCACCCTGCACTACTACTTCGCGACCAAGGAGAAGCTGATCGAGGGGGTCGCGCTCTATCTGGCGAGCCTGTTCGGGTCGATCCGCGCGCCCATGGTCGAAGCAGCCGAACCCAATGCCCTGGACCGTTTGCGCCAGGAGTTCGCCGATGCGCGGCTCTACTTCGATGCGCAGCCGCAGATGGTGACGGTGATGCAGGAACTGGTCCTGCGATCCCGCCGCGACCCTGCCGTGGCGCAGGTGGTCGATCCGCTGAGGCGCTTTTGGAAGCTCAGCGTTGAGGAGACCCTGGCGCTGGGCGTTCGCGAAGGTGCGTTCCGCCCCGATCTGTCGCCCCCGCTGGCATCAGGCGTCATCGTAGCCGCGCTGTGGGGCGCCGCGACCCTGCCGCTGGCGCACGAGGAGCGCGAAGCCGTCTATCGCGCGATCGAGCAATGGATCGTGGCGCCGCCGCAATCGCAATCATCGATGGGAGCAGGCCATGACGCGCCCTGACGCTCACTGTGCCGGACGAAGCATCAGCTTGTTCGGAGGCCGCACCGATGACTGACGCCCTCTCCGCCCCGCGCCGCCCGTCGCGCGCATTCTGCGTCCTCAGCGGCCTGGCAGGCATTGCAGGGGTGCTGATGATCGGAACCTCTTTCGCCATCAACTACGGCCCGCCCGCCGACGCCGGAACCGATCAGCTTCAGGCCTACGCGCAGCAGCATCTGCCGGGCGTGGTCTGGGGCGCCTGGCTTCAGGCGGTGGGTCCCTGGCTGATCAGCCTGTTCGCCCTCGCGGTCGTGCATGTATGCGGCGCGACCCAGCGCCTGTCCGGCTGGATGACGCTGCTGGGCGCCGGGGTGCTGATGATGGTCAGCCTGTCGGAGGTGACCATCTACCTGTCGGCGCTGGCCCAGGCCCCGGCCGATATCGCGCAGATCAGCGCCGACCTCGGCCATGCGATGCAGCATCTGTACTTCATCATAGCCGCCCCATCGCTCTTCCTGCCTCTCGGCCTCGTGATCGCAACCTCTCGCGCTTTGCCTCGCTACCTGGGTTACCTCGCAATCCTGCTTGGCGTGGCGTTCGTGGCGCTCGGGATCACCTCGATATACACGGTCGTTCTGTCGCCCGCCGTGACATCGCTGGCGGCGGTGCAGTCGCTATGGTGGCTGCTTGCGGGACTCACTCTGATGGCTCGCTCCGGCGCCATTTCCAGGTCCTCCGACCGCGCTTGACGAGGGGCGTTGGACTAGGGTCTGACGGTCCCGATCAGGATGCTGTCGCCGAAGTCATCCAGCGTCACCGGCGTGGCGGCATTGGCCATGACGACGATGCCGGTCCGGCGGTTGGGGTCGATGGCGATGTAGCAGCGGTAGCCGGAGGTCATGCCCTCGTGCTGCCAGATCTCGCCCATCACGGTCTTCGACACAACCCAGCCGATGGCCTGGCGATCGGCCCACCAATCGGCCGGGCGGTTGGTCCTGAGCATGGCCTGCATCGGCCCATGCAGGGGCGAGGGCTTGTAACCGAGCTCCGCCGCCAGGAACTTCGCTATGTCGTTCGCGCTGGACTTCATCCCGGCGGCGCCCTTCAGCACCGGCATGTCCCAGACCGGCGCCGGCGCGAAGGAGACGGTGTGGCCGGGCGAGAGGCGCCGCGCCAGGCGCTGATCCAGGATCACGCCGGTGTCGCCCATGCCGAGCGGCCCGAGGATGCGGTTCTTCAGCAGGACCTCGTAGTCTGTGTCCGCGCGGCGGGCCAGGAGGTCGCCCAACAACCCCACGCCGACGCTGGAATAGGCGTAGCCGGCGCCCGGCGCACGGCTAAGCCGCCACTCGGCCAGGACGGCGTTCAGCCGCGCCTGGTCGTAGCCGGCGAAGGGGTTCAGCCGCCCCTGCCCGGTCAGGTTCGGCGGGAAATCAGGCAGGCCCGCGGTATGGGTTGCGAGGTCGGCCAGGGTAATGCGCCGCTCACCATAGCGCGGCAGGATCATGCCGGGAGGGGCGTAGCGTTCGGCCGGGTCGTCCAGCGCCACCTCGCCCCGCCAGACCATGTCAGTCAACAACAGGCCGGTGAACAGCTTGGTGATCGAGCCGATCTCGAACAGGGTGTCGCCATCGACCGGACGCGCATCCTCGGGCCCCATGCGGCCATAGGCGATCACGCGTTTGCCGGTCGGTCCCACGATTGTCACCACCAGCCCCGGTGCGACGTGACGGCGATCCACCATGTCGGCGAGGCGTGCGCGAATGGCGACATCGGACGGGATGGTCCAGGCGGGCACGCGCGCAGCTGAGACGTGCGCGGGCTGGCCGGCCACGGTCGCGTTGGCGCTCGCCAGGGCCAGACTTATCGCGATCGCCAGACGGGCCAGAACATTCGCCATGCAATCCCCCAAACCGGCAAGGCGCCATGATCCTGCGACAGGGATATGTCGGTGGGAAGGACCTTGGGGGAAGGGCTGGAGCGGCCGGAGGGAATCGAACCCTCGACATTCAGCTTGGGAAGCTTGCCATTGCCCTTGCACCTCGTTTCCTAGCGTTTCCTGGCGCATCAATTAACAACTGTTTTTCCTCACTATATTGCCTTTCGGGCAACTGGCGCGTACGCAATGCAACACCGTGACACGCGGTTTGGTGGCGACACGGTGGCGACACGGAGGGGCGATGCCGACGACGAGACTGGACCGCAAGACATCGGCACTGCTCGTCGCCCAGACGAGACCGGTCATCTACTACGACGATCGTCTCCCGGGTTTCGGCCTGCGCATCATGCCTAGCGGGGTGAAGACCTGGATTGTGGAGTACCGACCAGGTCACGGAGGCCGAAAAATCGCGAAGCGTCGGATGTCGCTCGGCAGGGATTGTGAAGGCTTCCGCGCAGATGCAGCGCGAGACGCGGCAACGCGCATTCTGGCGAGAGTTCGGCTCGGCGAAGATCCGGCCGCGGCGCGAGCCGAAAGACGCGCGGCGGCGCATGTCCGAGACCTCGTCGAAGCGTACCTTGACGAGCAAATTCGCCCGAAGCGCAAACCGGGCACGGTGCGCCTTTTCGAAGGCTACCTGGCTAACCACATTGAGCCCGCGATCGGCGGGAAGAGTGCCCTTGAGCTCACGCGCGCCGAAGTGTCCAAGCTTCACCGGCAAATCGGTGCTCGCCGGCCGACGACAGCAAACCGTGTGGTCTCAATGCTCCGGGCTGCCTACGGCTTTGGGATTGCAACAGGATCAATCCCAGAGAGCCACAGGAGCCCGACGCGGAACATCGAACCATTCAGGGAGAACGTGCGGGAGCGCTTTCTCTCGGTCGACGAGTTCGGTCGCCTGGGTGATGCCCTTCGGCTCGCTGAAACTGCCGGGCTGCCGTGGGACCCCAGGCCAGAACGCAAACTGAAGCACGCCCCCAGCGCCGAGAATCGTCGTGTTCGGATCGATCCGTTCGCAATCGCTGCTGTGAGATTGCTGCTCCTGACAGGCGCCCGACTTCGCGAAATTCTGGGACTGCGTTGGGAGCATGTGGATCTTGCGCGCGGCCTGCTTCTGCTTCCGGACTCAAAGACCGGCAAGAAGACGATTGTGCTCGGTTCAGCTGCAATCGCCGTCCTTCGGGACCTGCCACAGATCGGCCCGTATGTGATCGCCAGCCTCAACCGCGAAGGTCAGCCGCGTCAGCGCCAACGGTCTGACCTGAACCGCCCGTGGGCGAGGATCACCAAGCACGCAAAGCTGGAGGGGGTACGAATCCACGACTTGCGCCATAGCTTTGCAAGTGTCGGCGCCGGCTCAGGCTTGGGCCTTCCGATCATTGGCCAGCTGCTCGGACATTCGAGCGCGACCACGACCACGCGCTACGCGCATTTGGACGCCGATCCCCTCCGGCGCGCATCAAACGCGATCTCTGGCGCCATTGAAGCAGCTCTGACAGGGCAGCACGGTCACCATGGCTAAGCGGCTCACCGCTAACGGAGAGGAAGAGCGCAAGCTTGAGCATTTCCTCCGCAACGCTTCACCGCTCCAATTGCCACCGATTGGCAGTTCCGAAGCGCGCCGAGAGTTTGAAGCCCAATTGGACCGGCGCTTCGACGCGTTCAGCCGCATCACCGGATTGCGAGCGACATATCTAGTTGGCCTGGCAGCACATCTTGGATCTGCCGCGCAGATGCAGGCATTCCAACTAAAGAGGCGCGATTCCGGTGGCGAAAACCCCTCGGAGATCCCATGGGGCCTTGAGAGCCTAGTTGCCGCGATTGTCGCACCCGTCAACGGTCAGGTTGGCCCGTCAAGCCGCACGGACACCGAGCTCGCAAAGGTACTCGTCGAACACGCGAAGGCGTGGGGCTGGAACTTACAAGCCTCGTCCGCCCGAGTTTACGTGAACCGCTTTCGGCAAAAGCAGAAGGACGCGGGAGCAACATACGCCGCTCCTCCCGATGTATTGGAGCGTGTCGAAGACCTGCGTTGGCTTGATGAGTTGGCGATGAGCGCCGAACGAGTCGATGAAAAGCGGCGCCGCGACGAAGCCGCAAGGCGAACCCGGAGAGAACCCAACCTGTCCCCCTCGAGTCCGCTGTAATCAGGCGCGTTCGTTCCGACGTATGGAATTACAGCCGCATCGCACAGGGTTCCTTCGACCAACGGAGTCGAAGGAAAGCAAATGGCTGACGCGCAAAGAGCGGGAGACGTTCGGAAAGTCGCCGAACTCTCAGGCCTGTCGAAGTCCAAACTGGACAAGATGCGGATCTACGATCCCGAGCACTCGCCGCCCTTCTTTAGGGTAGGCTCCCGCGTGCTCTATCCACTCACCGGGCCTGATAGCCTGGAAACGTGGATGGCTGCGCGCGTCGCCGAAGTCCAGGCAGCGAGGCGCTGACATGGACCTCGTTGCCCCCGATATTCGCGACGCTCTTGCTGCGAGGGCTGAAGCACACGAAGCGATCTCTCAACTGGACCTAAGGGCGAGGGAGACCGCGGCAGAAGCCGCAGAGCTCGAGCGCCAGATCGAACGGCTGGTCGAAGCTGAAAAACGGGACGCGGCCCGGCGCTTTCTAGACGGCGAAGACGCGGTGCCCGCGAATGCCGCCAGGCGCAAGAAGCTGCAGCTGGCCCGTGCCCGACTCGGAGAAGCGAACGCGTCAGCGCCGCTGCTAGCCGAGCGTCGCGCAGCCGCTCTCGCACAACTCCGCACGGCGCAGGACGACCTCACTGGCAAGGTACTCACAACCTTCAACGATGCCCGCCAGGCGCACGCGACCCGCATTCGGGACGCGATCGAGCGCCTGCTGCCCGATCTGGCGGACCTGATCGCTCTAGAGCTCGTGCAGACGAAATTGGTCGGGACCAAATTCGAGTTCAATCGCGAGAGCGGGGTGCCGGAACTCTTTTCGGGAGAGGTGGTCGCCAAGCGGTTCATTGAGAGCCTGCCGGCGCGTCTTCGCCCGCCCAATTTCAACCTCGATGCCGCGATGGAACTCGCTACCGCCGAGGCTCGCCGTCTCACCGAAACCCTAGAAGGAGCCTGCTCCCATGGCTGAAGTAGTGGCCATCCACTGTGTCTATCGCAATCCGGACGGCCGGATGCGAGCGACTGGCAACGTCGATAGTGAGGGCAATGCCATCATTGTCGCCGATCCCGAAATCCACCAACCCGGCGACATCTTCACGATCAGCGATCCTGACGAGCTCGCTGACCTAGTGGCGTGCGGCGCGGTGCAGGCACCGGACCACGCGACGCTTCGGCGCCTGAAAATCCTGGCTCAGCCGGACGTTCACGAGGACCTGGTCTGATGGCCCAAGTCGTCTTCATTTCTATACTCGGCGAGTGCGGCCGCGCTTCGCTCCGCACGCTGGAAAGGCAGTACGGCGCTCTCGTCGGCCTGCCCGGCCCTGCCGAAATGTCGTTGACGCGCTCAAGCGGGTCAGGCGGTCATTGCCGCGCCTTCGCCGTGCCGGTGGAAGCGCTCGCGCCTCTGCTCGCTATGGAGGCGCAGGGCGGCCAAATCCGTCCGGGGCTCTTCGTCAAAGTCGAACAGTCGCCGGACCTCTCGGGCTTCTCGTGGAGTGGGCCAGGCGCCGCGGCCCTGAGCGATACGCAGCGAGCCAGAATGGGAGCCCCTACGCTTCCGGAAAGCTGGATCGAGGCATTTTCCGCGCTGGTCCTGGAGAAGCGCTCTCCTTCCGGGAGTTCGGTCGACGGCGAGGCGTTTGCCCTCACGCGATGGCCATCGGCGGGCAGACCATGAGACGGCGCAGGGCACACCACTACCCAAACGTGCGGCAGCGCTGGAGAGCGTGGGCAACGGAGCGGAAGCACGCGCTAATGAAAGAAGGCCTGACAGGCACAGAGGCCGGTTGGCTCGCGGGCAGAGAGGCCCGAATCCTTCGCGAACTTTCCCGCGTGATCGGTGAGACGGCGGCGAAAAGCGCGTCAGTCGGCGTGGTCGTGGAGGAAGATGGCGCCGTTCGCACCTTTGCCTTCGGCCGCAAGTGCGATCTTCCGTCCGCGGGTCATCAAGTTCTGATGGGAGCAGACGCCCTCATGGAGTTGGGCCTCTTCCGCCGAACAACCACTGCCGCGCAGGCCTAACTTCGTCGGCCTCAAAAAGACGCCGTCAATGTCGTGCGGGTCTTCTCCGGGGGTGATCGATGGCTCCATTTGATAGTTCCTCGCCCGCCGACACTCAGCCCGATCCGACGCGAAGGGTGCTCGAGTCCGTCCGTCATCTCGTCGACCAGGGATTCGCCGTTCACCTTCTGAGGGAACGGTCGAAGGCCCCGTTCAAGGACGATTGGTCGACGCTCCCCGTCGCCACCTTCGACGACCTGTCGCGCGCCTACCGCCGTGGTCAGAACGTCGGCGTGCGCCTGGGCGAGCCGTCGAAGGTGGCGGGCCTGTTCCTGCACGTCCTGGACCTGGATATTCGACAGGTCCACCTCACCGATGAGGCCCGCGACGCCCTGGACGCCGTTCTCCCGGGCTGGCGCAACTTCCCGCTGGTGCGCTCGGGCTCAGGAGGCGACAGCCGGCACGTCTACTTCCTGACGGATCGCCCGTTCCGGTCGAAGAAGCTCGCCCACTCCGCCGAGAAGTTCGTCGATCCCGAGGGCAAGCGGCATTGGGCCTGGGAAATCGAGCTCTTCGGCACGGGCAAGCAGGTCGTCTTGCCGCCGTCGATCCACCCGGACACCGGCAACCCCTACGCCTGGGAGCGTGAGTTCGACTTCGACCTGGTCGAGATGGGCTGCGGGCCGGTCGTGTCGGCGGGGACGGTCGAGGAATGGGGCGTCACCGCCGACCGCGGCCGGGATGAGGAAGACGACGACCTCTCAGCGCTGGTCCGCAAGAAGCCGATGGGCCTGTCGCCCGAAGAGATCGACGACATCCTAGCCGACCTCCCGTTCGACGCCTGGTGCGAGGACCGGGAGGGCTGGCTGCAGGTCGGCATGGCCCTGCACCACGAGTTCGAAGGTCGGCCCGAAGGCCTGAAGGTCTGGGACGACTTCTCCAAGCGCAGCCCGAAGTTCGACGCCGCGGACCAGGAACGAGTCTGGGCGTCGTTCGCCGGGAAGCCGAACCCGCTGCGCATGGCCACCCTGGTCAAGGCCGCGGCCCTGGCCCGTCTTGAAAACGACCATGCCGGCGAAGGCTTCGAGGATGGCGATGACGATCTGCTCGGCGACGTGCCATCCTGCGCCATCGGTGGGGTCGACGAAATCGAGGCCATCGGCAACGGGGCGAGCGATCCGAACCTCAACTGGCGTTCGAGGCTCGACCTGACCGAACAGGGGGCCATCAAACCAACGCTCGCGAACCTCGAGCTTATCATTCGCCACGATCCACGAACGCGCGGGTTGGCACGCCTGAACCTGTTCACGGGTGAGGTGGTGCAGCGTGGCGAGCCAGGTCGACTGGAGGTTCGCCGGCCATCTCCCAAAGGTGTCCGACAATTGGCCGGTCCCATGTGGTCCATTCTTGATCCGATCAATGGCGATCTGTGGACGGACGAGAAAGACAACGCGATCCGCGCGATGCTGGAGACGGCCGTGCGCCAGGGCGGGTATGGCCTGAAAGTGACTGACCGGGATCTTAGCGCCGCGACCGATTTGGTCGCACGCGAACAGCAGTTCCACCCGGTGCGCGAATGGCTTGAGACCTTGGAATGGGATCGCGTTCCAAGATTGGAGTCCCTGTTCGTGCGCTTCCTGGGCGCCCGAGACACCGCCTACATTCGCAGTGTCGCACGCCTGACTCTGGTCGGCGCCGTGGCGAGGGTGTTTGAGCCCGGCCACAAGTTCGACTTCGCCCCGATCCTGGAGGGCCTTCAGGGCAAGCGAAAATCGACGTTTATCAGCATCCTCGCACGACATTGGTTCGCCGAGCTTGAAGGCGACTTCCACGACCCGCGCCAAATGATCGAGCTCATGCACGGCGCGCTCATCCTTGAAATTCCGGAGCTGTCTGGCTTCAGCCGATCAGACGTGCGCCAGATCAAGGCCTTCATCTCACGCACTCACGACAAGGCTCGGCTCGCCTACGCACGGCGTGCGAGCGTCTTCCCGCGGCAGTGCATCTTCATCGGCTCGACCAATGACGACGAGTACCTGCGCGACGACACCGGGGGCCGGCGCTTTTGGCCCGTTCGGTGTGAGGTTGATGAAATCGACACTGCCAGGCTGAGCGCCGAGGTGGACCAACTTTGGGCCGAAGCCGTCCATGTGTACCGCGGCATGCGCGAGGTTCAGCGGACCGGGACCCTGCCTCTCTACCTCACGGATGAGAAGGCCCGCGAAGAGGCGCTTCAGGTGCAGGAGGACCGTCGCGTTGAGACCGCCGAGGATGCACTCGCCGGGCAAATTTCCCGATGGCTCGATCTTCCCCTCGTCGGCTTCGACGATCCGGACGAGGACGACCTAGTTGGCGGGGGCCATCTGAGGGCCGAAACGTGCCTCCTAGAGATTTGGGTCGATTGCCTCGGACGCGATCGAAGCGCGTACCGTGCGACCGATGCCCAGCTACTTGGCCGGGCGATGGGAAAGGTCGACGGCTGGATTAAGCGCACCCCGCGTGTGACCGAAAAATTCGGAAATCAGCGAATTTATATTCGCGCGTAGGCGCGTACTGCCAACCTCAGAAAACTACAGCCTGGTTCGACCACCTGTAGGCCAGCCTGTAGGTGGAGAATTCCGTGCACCATAAGGGAATTTGGCTACCCGCCTACAGGCCCTACAGGAACTACCGCGTTTTCCTATGTGCAGAATCCGCGCTCCGTTCTGCCAGGCGGGGTGCCCCCTAAACTAATCCTAATGCCGATCTCAGAAACCCTTGTAGTTCTTGTAGGGCTGTAGATTGTTTTGAAGTGCCAATGGCTTACGCACCTACAGGTTCAACTACAGGCGGGAGGGCTGTAGGCGCCTCCTAGCAGCGACCGTGTGTAGCCTAGGGCGAGACAAAACGGTCGAGCGCCGGGGCTCCGCGCGCCCCCGGCCCGCCGGCCAACCGCAGAGGGACCCAAACCGTCCCAGCGCGTCCCATGCCGCACCCGAGCCCTGAGGCCGGGACGCTATGGGACACCCGCAATCCCGGCTTCACGGGAGCGGCGACAACAAGGCGGACTTCGGACTTAGTGCGCGGCTTAGCGAGTGGCGCGCTATCTAGCGTCTCTACGTTGCGGTGTAGAGGTAACGAGGGCGGGATTCAGGTGACTTACAACGTTCGCCTTGTCCCCGATGAAACTCAGGGGAAGGTGCGGTTGATTGGGATCCGGGCGTCTCGCTCGTCCCCGCTTCTGAGGAGCGTTGAATGCAGCGTACGGAAGACGATCCAGGGCCGGCATCGCCGGACGTTCTCCCCGGAACCACCCTGCAATACTTACGATCTGCAGCCTGGGAATTCGGCCGTGTACGGTGTTTCCAAAACCCGCCACAACCGCCTCACGTTCCATCGCCGATGTTGGATCGTCGAGACAGATGAATAGGCCGAGCTCCGCGTTCTCTCGCTCGATGACCCCACGCAATTCGCGAACCATTGCGGGGGTAACGTTCTTGCCGCCCTTCACAGAGGTGAGGATACGGCCGTACGGGCGACCAGGTCCGTTTGGGAAGAACACCTCACCATCAACGCCGCGATCTGGTCCCCTCTTGACCTCGTTGAGCCGATGAACGCCGATTAGGTAGTTCGCCCACCACTGAAACTGGAATGGGTTCGTCGCAGCCAATTGAGCAGCAGATTCGTAGTCGGCAGGTATCCCTTCAGCGGACGGCACACGTCGATCACCAAACGCTTCGAGGAGCCGCTGCTCAATAACGTGGACCGCATGAATGGAAACGTCGATGCCTACCCAGGGTCTGTTATGAAGCTCCGCAGCGTGAACGGTAGTACCGCAGCCGCAGAATGGGTCTAGGACAACGCTATCCGGGCGTGAACTAAGCTGTATAATTCGACTGAGCAACGCGAGTGGTTTCTGTGTCGGATACCCAATGCGTTCCCGCGCTTGAGAGTTGAGGGGCGGTATGTCGGTCCAGACATCGCTCAATGGCACACCGCGCTGCTCGTCGAGGTAGCGCTTAAATCTCGGGACTCGGCCTGGCGCGGTCTGCACAACTAATCCACGCTCGTATGCATCCTGCATGCGCTCACGAGTCCATCGCCAAACTCGCGTTACGCCTAGAAACTCGTAGGTCAGGTTCGGGCGATCGGAGCTTGGGTTGATCAGGCTAGTGAGCTGGTAGGGCCGGCCCGAACCATCCCTCAATGCGTATTTCTCGGCAGTCTTTCCCGAAAGCGTATCGATGTCATACGGAAGAAAGGCCTGATCGTCGTTCCACGCAGCATCGGGGCCTGCATAAAACAGTATGACGTCGTGGTTCGAAGGAAGGCGCCTAGTCATCAAGGCTTTGCCCATTGAGCGCTGCCAGATGATCTCATTTGTGAACCCACCAGCCCCGAATACGGCGTCAAGCAGCACCTTAAGATAGTGGCTTGCAGTCGGGTCGCAGTGCAGAAAGATGGAGCCGCTAGGTCGCAGTACTCTCCGGAGCTCCTGAAGACGCACTGCCATCATGACCAGGTACGCCATCATGTCGCTTTCACCCAAAGCGCTTCGAAGCGCCTGCACAATCGACGCCGTGCTTCCTCCCACCGTTGTCAAAAGCTCGTGGTAAGCCGACTCCGCTTCATGACCCCAGGACCAAAAATCCAGGAACGCGGCAGCTTGCGCCGTGGCCACGTCCTGGCGCGGGCTCTTGAACAGAACGTTGTAGCGCGCTTGGCTATTAAAGGGGGGATCGAGATAGACTAGATCGACCGACGAATTCTCGATCCGGTCCCGTAGGACCGCAAGGTTGTCCCCAAAATACAGCTTTCTCATGCAGCGCCCCGACCGATGCGCGCATGAGTATAGCCTGGTATCAACAGGCAAGGGTTAATGAGGCTGCGCCGTTGCTGGCGGCACCCCTCCGCCCAGATCTGTCTTGAGCTTCCGAAGTGAAGACGAGGCGGCAGCAAGTCCACAAAATGCCGAGGTCAGTCGGGCTCGGATCGAAACGCCGTGGGTGGTCGAGCATGTGCCAACGGCTGGGAACGGCCTTGCAGACCGGACCGATCCAGCAGCCGCGGCAACAGGTGGCTCGTCGATCAGCGCGCCTCCGCCTAGCTATCCTTAGGATCGAGAATGCCGGCTGGGATTTCGATCCGAGAGACACGCCAAGTGAATAGCCCGTGTCGCGTGAATATGAACGTGAAGGTCTTGCCGTCAGACCCCGTCCGGCTCGCCCGGAACCGATCTAGGCTCGTGTAGCGGGACTCGACGACGGCCTTTCCGACAACGGAACCCGGTTCCGCCCTCCCGGCCCCTTGTTCCTTCGTCTGAGCAATCTTCGACAGGGTGGCGGGCGTGATGGTGGAGTCGACCATGCGATCGACGAGCGCCGGTCCGACGAGCATGCCCAGCCCCGCGAAGGGGTTGTTCTTCATCTCCGGATCGGACTCCATCCGCTCCAGAAATTGCGCCTTGAGGTCCGCCTTCAGGCTCTCTCGCACGCTCGGGAAATCGATCAGCTGCTCAAGGCGATCGCGATCACCCGTGCGAATTGCGTCCGCGAGTGACTGGGCCGCGACGTATGGCGATACGGCATAGCTAGTCGCGGTGATCACGAGAGCGGCGGCCGTCACGCCCGCCCAGACCGACCGCCGTTTCACGAGGCCGCGAAGCCAGGTCCCGAGTGAGTCCCCGCCCCCGGTCGGCGTAGCTGTGGCCGTCGACTGGCCAGGCTCTAGAGCCATGACCTAACTCCGCCGTGGTGTGAGCACGTGCCGCGACGATGTTCGCTGAAGCTATAGGCGCCATCTCGGCAGCGAGCCGTTGCGCCCGGTGGCACGCTGGTAGATCGGCGGGGCCGGCATATCTGGTGGCCACTCTTGTTTGTGTAAGTGTCGCAGGCGACGCCGGTCACATTACGGCTCGGCTTTGCTTCAGCACCAAAGCCCGTCAGCGCGAAGGCGGCCAAAGCAGCTGCGAATAAAGCTCGGCGTACTAGCGTCACATTTCCCTCCCCAACACGCCGAACTGAGGTTAACCATGTCCTATGGTTGCATGGCAACGCTTGAAAACGATCGGCTGCGCCGGGCTGACATTGATGCTGACCGGCAACGCTTGGCCTTGCCGCGCAATGACTCCGGCTGACCCGCCGGAAGACATCGATCTGCCGCCATGCTCGGCAGACTGCGAGTCGCTAGGTGGCGTAATCCTTGAAACCGCGACTGGCCCGGGCTCACCTGAAGAGGTGCAAGCGAAGCTAGACAGGTTAATGGCAGGGCGCGATCTCCGCGCCTGGTACTACGCGGATCGCGAGATTGCTTCGCTTTGTCAGCCAGGCAACGTGACCGAGAAATGTGGAATAGGAAGACAGCGGTGGGAATGGGCGCTGAGGCGGCAACAAGCCGCAGCGAGCGTCCAAGCCGATATAGCTGCCCACGCGAAATTTCCGCCTGACACTAGTCAAGGCTTTCGCCGCCACCTCGCGGCCGGCGTGCATCAAAGCCTCACGACCGAGAGCAGCCCGTCCAACTCCTACGCTAATGCGGACCTCGCGATAGGCGTCGTCAAAGAGCTCCTAGCCCGGCCGGAAAAGGAGCCCCCTGTCGCTACAAGTGAATGGCTGAAGGCGCGAATTCGGCCAAGTTCGAAAGAGGATTTGGCGAGCATTCAAACGAATCTGCAGATCCTCTGCACGAAGCCGTGCACTGACCGAGCCCACATGGCGATGCCCATTGTGCAGCAGGCCTACCAGCGCGCCGCTCAGGTTGAAGACCAGCGGATCGCGCGAGAGACCCAATTGGAAGCTGCACAGGTAAGCGCAAAAAGTACGCTGTTCGGCGCCCTCCTTGGCGCAGTTGTTGGCGCGATCGTGACTAGCGTCGGAACGGCGGCCCTCGCCTTTGTCGTACAGCGCAGGAACGGGGCTGAATTGAAGGCCACTGTGAATAGCCTCAATGCGACCATTCTCGCTGCCGCGGAGAAATTTGCGAGCCGCACGGTGCCCGCGAAGAAGCCGGGCCAGGCAAGGCCAACGGCAAAAGCAGGGCGCGCCGCGAAGTGA
Organism: Pseudomonadota bacterium; assembly: GCA_018241995.1. Classification (GTDB taxonomy): domain Bacteria; phylum Pseudomonadota; class Alphaproteobacteria; order Caulobacterales; family Caulobacteraceae; genus JAFECT01. Next base: position 396,033 of record JAFECT010000009.1, on the reverse strand, counting down.
CTGAAGACGGCGAGATCGCAGCATGAGCATCGTTCCTGCGAGAGGCCCACGATCCCGCAGCTATGAGCGCTTTCAAGCTGTACCGGAAGCCCGTCCCACCACTACCCACGTCCGCTCCCGCTCATTGGGCTCGTCTAAGAGAATATGATGCATCCGCTCGCACTTCCGACCCTCGCTGCCACGCTTGCCCTAATGACGGCTTCGCCGGCTTCGGCATGGGGCGAACTCGGACACAGAGTAGTCGCCTTGATCGCGTACAAACACCTCTCCCCAACTGCGAAGGCCCGAATCGACGCGATCCTCTCTGGCGACACTGACCCGCTGACGCCGCCCGACATCGGAAGTCGCGCCGTCTGGGATACTCAGATCGTCAGGACCTTGGGCAACCCTGCCGAAGTGATCGTGGACAGCCTCGATCGTGAAATCGCGCCGGCCGACATGAAGGCCTGGACGAGGGAATCGTTCAGTGTCGCAAAAGCAGCAGTATACAAGCTGCCAGTGCATGGCGCTTGCGACAGCCAATCGCAGCCAGTGACTCTCCCTGAGGAATACCAGATGCGCGCCCAGAGAGTAGTCTCCAAGCAACTTGAACGTGGCGGGTTGCATCTCACCTTCGTGCTGAACGAGGCGCTTCAGCGATGACTGATAAACTTTCCGCGGATCAATTCGATAAAGTCACCAAGGCAGTAGATATTATCGAATCGCACGAAGATTTGCGCATTATAACTGACGACCCAATAGCTTGGATTTCCATATTTGTTCAGTACATATTGCCGATTGTTAGAAAACAGGCACTTCATTTTGGTCCTTTTAGGACCATTATTATCGGCGACAGCGAACACACAACCGCTTTGGCCGCCGCTCCAGCGCTCACACAACTCAAAGCGCTAGGAATAAACGCCGCCTCGATTTACCAGATAGTCAACTCCAAGCCTGCCCGACATATCAATGACTATGATGTGATCTTCGCGAGCGCTCAAGACGCATCGCGCATACTAGAAACGGCCATGAGCACAGTGTTTGGTCTCATTGTCGTATTCGATGCGGGGCAAAATAGTATTTTTCAGACCACTGCTGCTTCAGAGATATATTCAGCCATGATACGGCTGCCGTTCATCTACGTAAGCAGGGGCGAGATCGGGCTAACTGTTGATAATTTTGCTATGTTGGATGCGGCAGAATTCTTGTATTGGAGCGCATCTCCTTTACCACCGACGCCAATCCCTGGCTCCTATTCGATCAATTTTCGTGAGCGCAAATTCGAGGCTGCGCGTACAATTGGGGCGCCCGAAGATCACGCGGTTTCGGAACAGATGCGCTTATCGATACTTGGATTGCTCAAGCAAATTGAGCAGCTTTGCGTCGATAACTTAGCTGATGCCGCTCTTTCACGTGCGGTCGAGTCACTGAAAGACACGCTGTCCTACGAGGCCGCGTCAATTCCACTTGGAAAGCTCCAAATCGACTCGCGGATGATCGGATCGATCGCCGCATTCTACGGCCGGCCGGATGCAGGCCGTGACTTGAATCTGACCGTGCTAATCGATGCGCTAAACGCTGGCATACAGGATCTTGCGGGCCAGTTCGCCGCCCTGAAGGAGATCGAGGCAGGCCGCCTCGGTTTGGCGGTCGCAGTTTCCGACAACCCCAATGAGCTGTTGGTGCCGGTCTCGCAGATGGTTGAGGCCGTCAGTGCCATCGATGTGGTTGGCCAATCAGTCCTGGATGCGCTGACCGAGGGCAATCCAGAGATCGCTAGCCTCTCGGAGCAGATCGACGACCCGCTCACCGCGCCCGACGTTCGCGCCACGGCTATTCGGGCCCGCGGTTCGATTATTCAACAGCAGCTAGTTACGGTGTGGAACTTGGGCACCGCCGCCTTAAGCAAAGTTGCGAAAACCACTGGGGACGGCGCGCTCGATGGCCTTCGAGAGGCGAGCGCTGGCATCATCAAGGGCACCTTGCTTGGCGCTGCCGCTGAGCTCGCCCTAGCACTTGGACAACCGATGATGGCGCTCTCAATCGTGGCTCAAAGCTTCAAACCCCTGGCGAAGGCGATCTCCAACAAGATCAAGGCCGATAGTGAGGAGCAGGAGGGCGAAGAGGACTGAGTCGTAGCCAGGATGGCGCCTGGCCTACGGAACGCTCTGCTAGCGCTACGGGTTGGGCGGTCAAACCGGAGACCATCCATGCGCGCTGCAATCCTCGTCCTCGCCCTTGCCCTTGCCTCCACTCAGGCCGGCGCCAAGGGAGCCTGTAGGGACGCGCATGGGCGGTTCGCGAAGTGTCCGGCCGCGACGGCGACCACGCCCGCACCGGCTGGCGCAACGGCCCTCTGCAAGGACGGCACTTACAGCATGTCCAAGCACCACTCCGGAGCCTGCTCGAATCATGGCGGCGTGGCGAAGTGGCTTTGAGCTAGGGCGCCCGTCCACAGGAATCAGCGAGGGGGCGTCGCGACGAACTAGAACAAAAGTGGAACAAATGGTTCCATTTCGCATGGCCCGCTCATTCGTCGCCCTGGTCACGCGCCACACCTACGAGGAGTTCGACGGTAGGAAGGTGCTGCTGCACTTCACGTTTCAACACTACGCTCGAGGGCGCAGCACAGTCGGCGTGATCCAGAAAGAGCATATGCCCGAGTTCGAAGGCTATCGGGCGTGGTTCGTAGTCGAGCGGGTCTATGCGAGGCCGGACGCCTACTGGCGCGGGGTCGAGCAGGTGCACGATCGGCCACTCCCGGCCGTCTCCCGCGTGACGTTTACGTGCGGCTAGCACTCCGCCGAGAGTTCTTCAGCGTCTTGCGTAGACGCCCAGCCTGGCTGCGTGCAGGCTGAGCACCCGGATTGGCAGGGGATGCAGCAAATTGAGGGCGCCGTTACACTTCCCATATCCGTAACCAGGGATAGTGTTAGGAGTGCCTTGCGTCACTGAGGCGATTCGTCGTTTTCTGAGCGGATGGCGCGGCCATCCGTCAAGCACGTCTATTACTTCTGCGACGAAAGCTCGTTCGTGAGTGACGATTTCATGGCAGTCGCCGGCCTTGCTATTCCGGACGTAGCCCTGAAGCGCGTGATGGACGACCTTCTCGCGATCAAGAAGGGCAAAGGCGGCCCAACTGAAACGAAATGGGCGAACGTCAAGTCCCGGCGGGACAGCGCTCATCGTGCGTTTGTAGATTACTTCGCCGAAGCGGTCGGAAAGGGTAGAATTCACTTCCACATTCGATTTGCACCGTTTGCGAAGTACGATCACAGCGCCAGCGGACCCAAGCGGCGCATTGATACGACCAGCAAGATGCACTACCAGCTTCTGCTTCATCGAGCCGTCCAGTTTTACGGTCCGCACTACAAGCTGCGAATTCGCCCCGATAACGGAGACTGCACGGCCGCGTTGGTTGACCAGCTGGACAGCCTCCATGATTGGGGCCGCCATCACTACAAAACGCCCCTAGACTGCATTGAGAGCATCCAGCCGAGCGACTCGCGCAGAGACCCCTTGTTGCAGCTTCTCGACGTTCCGCTTGGAGCCTTTACGGCTATCAGGAACGCGCGCGACTTGAAGGGTCCGAAAAGGGAACTGGCGGACTACGTCAGCGAGAAGTTCAACGGCCTTGATCTGACGAAAAACAGCCCGAAGTCGGAGCGCGTCTTCTCCGTGTGGAACGTTGTTCCGAGCGGGCCACCAGTGCGCGGCCCCTGGGGCTAGAACCCTTTCGGGAACAGGTCGAGCAAAGGCCCAAATCTTCGCCCCAGGGACGCCCTACATATAGGACAAAAGCGAGAACAAAGCAAGATTCGCCTTTCAGAATCAGGCGCTTGATAAGCTAAGGCTTTTCGGAGCCGCCTTGACGGTTTGGCGCATCTACTGTCGCGGTTACGGTCCGGAAGGCCGAATCGAAGTCCTCCGGATCCTCCGACGCCTCGACTTCCTTCGCCATTTCAATGAAGCGCTTATGGCGCTCAGCGTCGGTGAGCGGGGGCCTGTTTGGACGGCTTATCGTGGTTCGTAGTCGAGCGGGTCTATACGAAGCCGCACCCCTACTGGCGCGGGGTCGAGCAGGTGCACGATCGGCCACTTCCGGCCGTCTCCCGCACGACCTTTACCTGCGGTTAGGCCAGGGCGAACCGATCAGGCCGAACAGCGGCCATCAGCGGCTTTGCGTCCTGCGATGGATCTAGCCAGGAAGCCCACTCGTCGGGCTCAAGGATAACCGGCGCCCTGTCGTGGTGATCGGAGAGCCAGCCTGAGGAAGGCCCGGTCAGGATCGTGAAGCTTTGAACGTCGCCTTCGTCTTCGGTTGTGGCCCTCTCCCATATGCCGGCAAACCACAGGGGCGAGCCGTCCACGCGGGAGAACCGGCGCTTGGTCTTCGGGTCTCCAGACCACTCGTACCAGCCCGACGCAGGCACGATGCAGCGGCGCTTGGCGAACGGTCCCCGGAACGTCGGCTTGGCGTGTACGTCCTCGGTGCGGGCGTTGAACGTCGTCAGCTTGAAGCCGTCGCCAGCGCCCCGTTCGGAGGGCTTCAGACGGCCCTTGTACCAGAAGGGTATCAGGCCCCAGCGCATCGGCTCGACCACCCATCCGTCACCGTCTATGCGGGCCACCAGCTGGCGCGTCGTCGGGCGCACGTCGTCGTTGGGCTCCATGTTCTGAGCCGCCGACTTCACCGGGATCAGCGTCGAAAGCTGGTGGTGAATGTCGCGCCACGCGAGATGCGAAGTGTCAAAGCGTCCGCACATCCTCACCCCCTAGGAACGGCTCTGGCCCCTTCTTCGCGTCTTCAAGCATGCTGCAGACGCGATAGAACATCCTGACGTCATTCGCCTCGTCGGAGTCCTCGGCAATCTCGCCCCAGTTATCAATTGAGTCCTGTTCGAAAGTCGCGAACGCCTCTGGCGCGGCGCTCCGGAAAGCCCGCAGGGCCTGGCGCGCGAACTCATTGACGACAACGGCATCGACCGCGGCAGCTTCCTCAGGCGTCGCGGGCTGTTCGGCCTCTTTCCATGCTTCCGGGAACATCAGTTCTGACTCTTGCGTGCGTGCTCTTCGGCGAGTTGCCGAAGATCGGCCCACCAGTCGTTTCGTTGTTCCGGCGGAATGAGCGCTTGCCACGCCGCGAGGTGTTTGACCGTGGCTTCGGAGCGCGCGGCGAATTCGCTTATCAACTCAATGTCGGTGTTGTCGGCTGGGCGTTCCATATCGACACCCTACGGCGCGGATTGTCCGCCTCAAAGAGCCCCGACACAGCCTAGCGATTGAAGCCCCAAACAGGCGATAATTCCCAATCGTCGGGGAAGCCCATAGCCCGCAGCGGGACGGCAGGGCGTGAGTTTATGAGAAGCCTCAAGCGGGGTCCCCACGTCATATCCCCGCCAAGCCGATCCATCATGTGCTTCACGATGCAGCAGGTGATGTAGAGCTTGTCCCTTGCGCCTTCTGGCCACTCACCCTGGTAGTTTTTGGGGATCTTCGGCTTAATAGTAAAGGTTCTGTTCCAAAGTCGTTGGTGGTGCGCGCAAACGTTTCTCGCGAATACAAGTGCGTGTAGCCAGCTTTCCATGATATCGTGTTGCAGATTAAAGCGGGCCGCAACCGGAATTCTAATAATGCCCTTTGCATTTTTATACAGTATCGAAGCGCCGTGAAATGATAATACCTCCGATATCATCCATGCGGGCGGATGCGGATCGCTGTATTTATTGTAGAATGCCTCCAGGAACTGAGTCTTGTGCTTGCCGTTTCCGGGCATGCAGGCTTCATCGATCAGCCGCATGACTGAGCCGTGACTCCCGTGGTCGAAGTTGGCCGCGTCCGTCATCCAGAACGGGCCTGCGTTCATAGCGCCGTGGTATGCGAGACTACCTTTTACGGCGACCTCAATTCGCTCAAACGCCTCTGCCATAAGCACTCGCAGCAGGCGATCAAAGACGTACAACTGTCCAATTTCGCCGAAGGTCACGCCGGGACGAAAGCGCTCGCGGCGCTGGTCGCTGGGATCGGCGAAATAGCGCGTGTATCCCGAGAGCCGGTAGTAGCTGATGTTTTCAAGATGCAGCCGCGCATCGGCCTCATCGTGGATGATAAGGCCGCGCTCACGCAGTAACGCTAGCTGGTCATCCAGCGACTTTGCCGGCTTCTGGTAAGGCGCTTTGGGCAAAAAGAAACCCCCCTGAGGCGCATCGTTGAGAGGCGTGGGGGGTGTTGTTACGGGTAATAACTATCAACCCCCCGATTCGGTGTCAATGAGAAATAATTTTTTACGTATGGAACAAATCGCTTAGTTGTCAAATCAGCTGGGCCGCGCTTGAGGCTTGTTCGGGGGATTATATGCCTCCACGCTTCGCGGATCATAACGAAACCTTACACAGGTCTAGGCACCCTAACATTTTGGTAACGATGCTCTGTCGATGCGCCGCCTTATTGTACGCTTCCAGACAGAACATCGGTAGGCTAGCGTCAAATCTCTCCGCAGCCAGGTCCGTCGCAGAGACGATTGCGACGTAGACATTTTTCGCCAATAGCGCGATCTTCTCGCTTCCACACGGTTGCCGGGGAGGGCGCGATGACCCGAGTGCGTGTCGTTTCGAGCGTGTGTGCTTTGCTAGTGGGAATTGGGGTCGCCAGCCAGGCATCGGCATGGGGCCAAGAGGGCCACCGCCTCATCGGGGCTCTGGCGTACCGCCACCTCTCGCCGGCAGCGAGAGCCGAAGTCGACAGCATCATCGTCGCCGGCCAGCAGGCGCGAGAGGCCTCGGGCGAAACGGCATGTCCAATCCACTCGCTTGAGGATGCGGCCGAGTTTCCGGACTGCGTGAAAATTCCCAACAACCATCTCGTCGGCAAGTACCAGTTCATGCGCAATTGGCATTACGACAACATGTCCAAGTGCGGCGCACCGCTTCCGCCGGCCGTCTACTGCGACCAGGGCGCCTGCGCGACCGAGGCCATCAAGCGCGCCTATTCCGCGATGCGCGACACGTCGGCCGCGCCGGAGGCTCGGCTCCTCGCCCTTGCGCAGCTGGCGCACTTCCTTGGGGACATCCACCAACCCCTGCACATGGGCGACCAGGGCGACAAAGGCGGGAACGACGTCCCGGTGACTTACGACTCTGGCGTGCTACCGGGCGTTCGGCACAGCAAGGAACTTCACGCAGTCTGGGATAACGACCTCGTTGCGGCAGCCGTTAGTCCCGACCTTGCCTCTGCGGAGGCGACCGTCGACGCCAGCGTGGGCCAGGCGATCGCAGATCCGCAGGACGTTAATAGCGTAGACGCCTGGGCGGCTGAGAGCTTCGCCCTGACCGCACATGCGTATGGCGACATCGGATACACGCCCGCCTGTACTCCGGGAGCGTCCTACGTCGTCCGAGCGTCGTACATTTCGCAGGAAAGCCCTATCGTCGCAAAACAGCTCCAAAGCGGCGTCGTCAGGCTAGCCGGAGTTCTGAACGCCGCGGCTCAAGGGACGCCTGGCCCGCAACTCGGGCCAATACCCCTTCCTCAGGAGCCGGTGCCGGCCCCTCCGAGGCCAAAGCCGACGCCGAGACACACGCTTCACCACTGCAAGGCAACTGCCACCCACCACTGCAGACGACACACGTCGCACCCCCGTACGAAGCATCGCCCCTGATGACGGACATTGGATGCGCCACCTAGCTGTCTGCCATGGGCGCAGAACGAGAGACGGTGCCGCCGCTCGCAGGCTGAGCCTATTAGAAGCCTTCGAGGCCGGCGCCCCTCCGCAGGCCCTCGCGGACGCCCAAAGGACGACCATCTGGAACCTCTACGTGCTGCTCCGGCTCGCCCGAAAGGATCGCCGCGAGAAAGCCGCCGCGGAGGCTGCGGCCGCCGAAGGGTGGCCCGACGACACGTCCCTTCGGTATCTCCCCATAAGCGGCGACCTTCAGGCGTTCCTCTGGCGTAAGGGCTTCAGGACGATCGGCCAGGTGCGATATGCGGCCAAGATGGATCGGACCCGCCTGGGATCACCCCCGAGGGCTGCGCTGCTAGCCGAACTGTCGGCGTTCCTGCGGGGTCCCGTGATGGCATCCCATGCGTGTGCATCGGCAATATCCAGCGCCGCGACAGGCCGCCGGCTGGATGGGATTCCAGGGTAAATCTCCAGAGATGGGCCGGCAAACGCCGCTGCGCGCGAATGAACCTGGCGAATGCCTGACTCGAACGGGCAAGCTCGCTGCAACCAATGGACTTCAGTGCTTTGGGGCTGCGACCGTCGCCGGACGCTTGGTCGACGTAGACTTGTCGTCTGACTTAACCTCGGGTTTGTCCCGGAATATATCTTCTCCACTAAAGGCCTTGTTGCCATCCCGTGTTAGTATGAATGGTCCCGGCTCCTTAAGCACTACGACCTTATCGACCCATTGAGGTTGAGTCTCCAGCATTGTTCGCTTAAGCGGCACAAATGTCTCACCATCATAGCACCTTGCAATGAGGTATTTTTCACCAGACCATAGGAACAACATCTTGGCGCAGTGTGGCTTGTAGTTCACAAATTTTATATACGTAGGTTCCTTAATAATTCCGTATTCAATTGTATCCAATATTGGCCATTCTGACGTCAAGAGTAACGCTATCACGCAAGCAATCGACAAGCCAACTTTAGAGCGGGTGGCGCGGCGCGACAGCGCAAGGGCTCTAAAATATGTCATGGCCACAGCGCACGCTATATAATTGGTCACAAGCGACATACTACCATTGCGCTTCAATAAATCTAATGTTGGATTAATTGAAGTTTTATACCAATCAATTATATATCCAGTGGCGTTCATATTTTCTTCGTACCACAATTCTATAGCAACGCACACCATACCGAAGGCGAATGGCGGGAAAATAATCCAATGAACGCCGCTAAGGCGCAGGTATCGTTTGGATGAAAATCTAAATAGCCGCACGTTGCCAATAGCGAAGGAAGACAACATGCCGAATACACCAGGTATCGTCTTCAATGCGACCGTAATACCTGATGATCCAATATCCACTGGAGTTGCAATCGCCGCGAAATCCAAGCCCCAAGCGGCAAAAATAATGGTATTGACGACAAGCGCATATATTAGCGCAACAATGGTCACTAGAGACGTGACCTCTGCTATGTTTTTGAGTTGCCACCACCTATTAATTCCCTCGGTGGTCTGGCTGGGTCGACTTTCTGGCGCAGATTGGCGGGGCCTGCTCATTCAAATACGTGCTCGTTCAGGCGCGCTAGCCAAAACCGAGCTTATTGCAAGCCTATTACTCCTGTCGCCCCCTAGCTGGACGGAGAACTCCTGGAGCTCGTACACAACACAGTCATCCGCAGGGCCGGCGCTGGAGAGCACTCCAGAGGCGAGCGTATCGGTGTCCGACGCCAGAAGGGCGTCGAGCCTGGCCCTCGCGGCGGGTGTTGGGGGGCGACACGGGATTAGCGCCGTAATCCTGTGACCTACCGAGCCCCAAGCAAACGCGAGTGACGGTAATGAAAGCGTCGCAACTGCGGCGGCGAAAGTCCTTGCAACTAAACTGCCGCCGATCATGGATGAAGCAGCCCCTTAGCTGCTGCAAGAAGCGCGGCTGCGGCCGTCAAGCCCGCTGCGACGGTGGTAAGGACAGGTTTTGTAGACCCTTCTAACCGCGTCATAAAGATTAACGCTGGAGATAGGAGCGGCGAAAGTGGCGACGCCAACATCCAGCCTGTTCCCACCACTAGCAGTAAGACAACCAGCGGCACGATGCTCAGCAGCGGAAGCACCCAAAGAACCCTGTCGCCCGTAGAAATATGCGAATACAGAAATATATGCGTAAACATAGCGATCATATCGCGCGAAGCGCCAATTACCTGTGAAAAATCGGCCTCAGTAGCAACTGCCGCCACTATCGTCCACCCGACAATTGCCGTAAAAGGCATGAGGCCTACGACGGTAATTGTAGCAATAAGATAAGTGAGCGCCGCGCGGGGCGGTGACTCGGAAATTGCTTTCAGGGCGTAGCCAAAAAGGCTCCACGCAACCAAGTCGCAGGCGACCCCAACTACCGCGACGGGCAAGAGGGCGAATTCTATCGACGAAAAGGCGCCGCGGATGAATGCTGACCTCCAATGATTTTCATTCATATTTATTAGTGTGCCAATAATAACTATTAGCATTGTTGTTATAATACTAAGCATCGATACCCGGTAAATCCGCACAAGCCCGCGACGACCGAAAATATGCCCATAGAATTGCAGCAGTACACCGGCTGGCAATCTATAAATTGAGGTCCTATCCGCCTCTACCTGCGCCCGAAACCGCCGCAGCCCCGCTCTAATGCCGCCATCTATCTTTGCACCCAAAATAAAGTCGCCAAAGTTTGCCAAGCAAACGCCGAGCGTAAGCAGGAACGCTACAAGAGCCATCGAAAGCCCCCTTGCATTGCAACCGTTGCGGATGTCGCCCTAAGGCACAGCTTATAGGACGGGGCGCATGAGTCCACGATGAGCAGACTCGGCGCCCTGCGAATGGAACTCGGGCAGCCTTTGAACTGCCGGCAGAGGCGAGCAGGGAGGAACTATCGGAGGCTCAAGTATGCGCTCCGGTTATGCCCCCTCCACAGGCGAAGGCGGCAGGTCGGGCTCCGTCTGTGCGGCAGCGATCGCCTTAGACGATCCTCGCCACGAGATCGACAGAAGGAGAGGGACCAGGGGCGGCAACACTTGCGCGGGTCAGGGGCTAGCCAGCCTGACGAGGCAGGAGCGTGAGATCATCCCTCGGACCTACACAAGCGCTCGGGAACCCATCAACAAGCGTGTACCAGACGCCAGGCAGGAACCCGTTTTCTCCAACCATCGTGGAAAACAGACCGCGGAGACGTGCGCGACCGTCATTCTCCTCGACATAGTCACCCAGCACGATCGCCCCGCCGATTCCCGCCTTGGCCATTCCTCCCGGTCCCAACGCGACCGCCACCCCGAAGTTGCCCGCTTCGGCGGCAACCGGAGCATTGTCGACATCACGGCCGGCTGACCGTCTCGAGATCGCGTCGCCATAGTTCGCAGGAGCCTTGGCATGGCCGCCGCGAAGGCTGACCGCCATGCCCCACCAGCCTCGCGCGACGCTGTCGCCGGCCATCGCGACCGCATAGCGTGCCGCGCCAGTGGTGTAGGCAATTCCGCCCATTCCAAGACTTGCCGCCACGCCGTGGCGGTCTTCGTTCGTGACGGAGGCCCCGGCGCCGTATTTTGCCCAAAGATCATCTGCGCCAGGCTCCACGACAGTGTCACAGAGCGCTTCGTGGAGACGGCCGCTCCTCACCATGCGGGGCATCATGATCTTGAGCGCGCCGACCGCATCACCGCTGTAGATGACCCACCCGCGCGGCGCTCGATAAGCCTTCGTAATCGGGCTTTTCTTGCATTCACGTACGTCGACAGCGACCACCTGCCAGATCGCAGCTGGATGGCGCGGAAGCGACCCCCAATCCCCAACCCCTTCAAGCAGGCCGTAAATCCCCCACCACGGGCCGCCCCACTCTGCCTGGACGTAACCGCTCTCGGGCCACTTCATGCACGGATCTGGCAGGTCGCTTGGCATCGTGCCGTGCCATTGAGCGTGGCCGTTCGATTCACCGCTTGCGGCACTGACGCGGAGAAGAAGCCCGATGTTCGGGCCGGTCGGTTCCTCCGTCCAAGGCGCCGGCCGCGTCAGCGGTGGCAGTCGAGTGAGACGATCCAGTTCAACGCCTTCGTTTGTGACCTCTGTCACCGAAATCTCCCCGATCTTTGGGCGTCGACCAGCTACCACGGAGAACTTGGTGAAATGCGCAGGTCCACCGGGGCACTTTCGCGCCGATGCACCCGATATAGCGCGCGATACTCACCTCAACAAATTGTTGGATAGTCACCAGAAAGTTGAATACTTATCATTCTTTGGCAAAGCTGTTGTATAGTGCGCGAATCCATGCATTTTTGCAGGATCACGGCGAATAGACTGTGATGCGGGGTCGGGCCCGCTTCTGGGGTAAATTGCGTACGGTGAGTCCGTGTCGCTCAAGTATTCTTATGGCCGGGCGTAGCGGGCGCATCCGCGCAACGCTTTCTCCAGAGCGTCCCGAAAACGCTGCGTCCGGCCGCCAAGGCCTGCATCGGGAATTCTGGAGACGATGATGCTGACAATTCGAACCACTGCCGAAATTGTGCCCACTAACGATTGGGCTGAAGACACCGCTCGCGGTCGCCGCCTGGCTGGCGAGTGGCTGGATCACATGAGACTCAGGCGCAATCCGAGCGCGCTTGGCTCAGCTATCAAGGCCATGGTGCAGGCTGGCAGATGGGGAGGCATCGAAGTTGGCTTCTGCCACGCACTTGCGGAAGCCGGCATTTCGCAATGACCGCAGTCGTGCCGTCACTCCTTCGCCTTCCTGACGTATTGAAGCGAGTGGGTCTTTCCAGATCGGAAGTGTACCGGCGGATCGCCGCCGGTACGTTTCCCCGACCGCGGAAGCTAGGAAGGAACATTGCCGTGTGGGTGAGCACCGAGATCGATGCCTGGATCATCGAAGCGCTGCTTCCACCCGACGCTCGAGACCTGCTCTAGGCGCACTCGACCGTGGCGACACGGTGGCGACAAGCCTTGGAATACGTGGGACGCTCGACCGACCGGTGATAAATATGATTTTGATTTGCTTGGCTAAAACTGGAGCGGCCGGAGGGAATCGAACCCTCGACATTCAGCTTGGGAAGCTGACGTTCTACCTCTGAACTACGGCCGCATTCAGGGTGGCGGACATTAGCGGATCACGCGCGCGCCGCAAGGCGGTCCCGTCACGAAAAAGGCCCGGCGCGCATGACGCCGGGCCTCCTTCAAGCTTCAGGCATTCTTTGCCTCAGCCGCGCTTGCCGTCCCCAGGCTTGCGTCGAGCCACCACGTCAAAACCGGAGAGGCACAGCGTGCCGAAGGCGGCGATGGCGACCGGTTCGCGCCAGTCCTGGCCGCGGGCGACGACGACAGCGACGCCGACCCACATCACCGCGGCAAGCCCCAACAGGATGAAGAAACGCAGACTCATCATGACGTCCTCCCTGATGCCGATCTCGGCTGTGATTGCGGCTCCGATCAGAGCCGTTTGGCCTGGATGCCCATCTTGGCGAGCTGGGCCTGGACGCTGTCCGGGCCGGCCAGGTGGGCGGCGCCGACAGCGACGAAGCTCACGCCCTTGCCCTTCAGCTTCTCGGCGATCTTGGCGGCGAAGCGCTCGTTCCGCTTGGTCAGCAGCAGGTCGTAGAGCTTCGGGTCTTCCTTCTTCATGTCGTCGTTCAGCAGGTGGCTGATCGTGTCGACGTCGCCGACCTCCCAGGCTTTTTCCAGCTTGTCGAGTTCGTCGGCCGCCTTGGGGCCGTTGTCGATCGCCTCGCGCAGGAAGGCCGCCTGCTGTTCCAGTGGCATGCCGTCGAAATAGCCCATCTGATCGTCGAAGGTCTCGAAGCCCAGGATGCTCTCCTGGCGCGCGCGGGCCATGCTCAGGAGGTTCAGCTCCACGCCCGACTTGGCGTCGAAGCCGACCTTCTGAAGCGGCAGCAGGGTGAAGGTCAGGCCGGCGAACCAGGGCTTCACCGGCTCGAGGTTGGCGGCGGGGATGCCATAGGCGGCCTCGGCGGCGGCCAGCTTGGCCTTGTCCGCGTCCGACAGCTTGGTCGACAGCGGATGGGCCATGTCCAGGCCCCACTTCATGATGGAGGCGGCGGCCGCCTGCTGGTCGTCCACATTGGCGATCTCGAGCGTCAGGTCCTGGCTCTCGTCGAAGGCCTTCTTGATCTTGGGGCTCATCCACTGGGCGTCGGGCTTCAGCACATGGACGGTGCCGAACAGGTAGATGGTGGAGTCCGCGTCCTTGACCACCCAGATGGCCGGCTCGGCCTTGGCGGGGGCGGCGAAGGCGCCGGCGGCGAGGGCCACAGAGGCCACGGCCCCCAGCGCGAGGCCCGTGGCGCGACGCGCGACGCCGGGCAGGAAGGATTTCAGGTCGGCGAGAGAGCGCATCTTGTGGTCCTTTGCGATGATGCGTTGATCAGGCGAGTTTGCGGCGCAGCGTGATCACGCAGCCTGCCAGAAGATAGGCGGCCATGATCGCGCTGAAGAGGTCCCACGCTGTCGCGGCCGGGACCAGGCCCAGCCGCTCGGCGGCGGCGTAGAGGAAGAGGCCTCCCTGGAAGATCCAGAAGGTCAGGGCGCCGGCCTCCAGGATCACGCGGCGCACCAGCTCGTCGCCCTTGCGCCAGAGCTGAAGGTTGTAGCCGCTCTGTGCGACGAACAGGGCCGCCAGGCACAGCCAGGTCGCCAGAGGAACCGGATTGCCCAGGACCTCGGCGATCACCGGCGCGATCAGCAGCAGGCCGGCCAGGGCCAGCACCACCGCCTGCAGGCGCGCGCCTCGCACCTCCGCGGGCGTAGCCTCACCCTCGACCTTGAGCGTGCGCGACAGGGCGTTGCGGTCGAGCGAGGCGAGAGCCAGGACCACGGCGCTGATCAGGCACATCAGCGAGCAGACCAGGGCCAGGGCGTCGGCCCAGTCGAGGCGGCGCAGGCCGACGTAGAGCAGCAGGGTCGCCCCGCCGCCCAGCACGGCGCCGATGACCATGCGGCCGAGGGAACGCCAGGCCGCGGCCGGGGGCTTGAGACTGGAACCGGAGTTCATGGGAACGCTCTCGATCTGGGTTGAGGGGGCTCGGGAGGCCGCTCAGGCCTCGGCCTGACGCCGGGACTGCAGGAAAACGGGGGTGAGCACGGCCAGGGTGGTCAGGCAGACCAGCGCGTCCCAGCCGGACACCGGGCCGATCAGGCCCAGGCGCTCCGCCCCGGCGACGAGGAGCAAGCCTGTCTGGAACAGCATCATGATCACCAGGGCCGCGCGCTCCATGCGCCGGCGCACGAACTCGTCGGCGGTCTTCAGGACGTGACGGGCATAGACGATGCGGATCGCGGCATAGGCCAGGAACACCCCGTAGATCACCTCCGGCGCCCGCCAGCCCAGCATGTCGGCCAGCGGCGGGAGGGCGATCACCACGCCCATCAGAGCGACCACACCGGCCTGCAGCCGCACCTGGGCGGTCTCGGCGGGGGTGCTTTCGCCCTCCAGGCTCATGCGCTGCGACAGGCGGCGCGGATCCAGCGACTCCAGGCCGATGCGGATGGCCGAGGCCAGGCACATCAGGCTGACGATCAGGGCCAGCTTGTCCGCCCAGCTCAGGCCGTGTCCACGGGTCCAGATCAGCCACAGCAGGCCCAGGCCAAGCGCGGCGGTCAGGCCCATGCTCAGCAGCGCGCCGGAGCGGCGGCCGGGTTCGGGCGAGATTTGAGAGGCGCTCATCAGGCGGTCTCCTGTTCGTCGTCGAAGATCTGCTCAATGGGCGCTTCGAAGACGCGGGCGATCTTGAAGGCGAGCGGCAGGGACGGATCGTATTTGCCGGTCTCGATGGCGTTGACGGTCTGGCGCGAGACGCCCAGGCGGTCGGCGAGGTCCGCCTGGCTCCACTCACGTTCGGCGCGCAGCACGCGCAGGCGGTTCTTCACCGGTAGCCCAGCCGCACCAGGGGTTGGATCAGGCCGAACGCCACGAAGAACAGGGTGACGATCAGGAACGGGCGCATGGGCGGGGCGTCGCCGTAGGCCACCAGCGAATCCCACACGGTGGCGGCGACGAGGCTGACGCCGGCGGCCCCGATCAGGGCGCGGGCGATGACCATGCGGGCGAACTCGTCGGTCTCCTCCACGAGGTAGAGGGCCACCGCGCCGAACAGGCCCAGCACCGGAACGGCGGGCGCGAGCGCCAGGGCCCACTTCATCCCGCCTTCGGGCGGATTCGACTGGACCATCGTATGCACCGCCACCGTAGCGGCGACATAGGCGATCAGAGCGACGGCGGCGCGGAAGGCGTAGCGGCGGTTGGCGGTGCTCATACGGGGCGCTCCCAGACGGGCTTCGGAACCGGACATGACAATGTTCCTTGTCCAAGTGACAAGTACCATTTACCTACAGGCCGGGATCGTGTCAAGCGACCTTGTCAGATTGTCGATGATCCTCGACATCCCGCACGCCGTTCGGTGAACTTGTACGGTGACGCTTGCTTCCGGCGCCGGGTCGCGCCAAGACGATCGCATGAGTGCTTCTGAGCGGTATCGTACACTTGCCGGCGACGCGGCCCGCGCCGCAAGCAACGCCATCAGCCCCAAGGAACGCGCGGCCTGGCGCGAGATCGCGGAAAGTTGGGAGCGTCTGGCCCGGGAGGCCGAGGCCCTGGAGACGGCCGTGACGGGGCCTGAGCCGAAGCGCTGAGCCCGGCCGAACCGAGCCCGCGACGGCAGCGCGCCTTTTCGCGGCCGTCATGGCTCCCTATCTTGCGCCCTTACGCCTCCCCCCGAGGTCAGCCACAGCCACGGGCGGCGCCCCGCCAGGGCCTCGCCCGCTCAAGAGTGTTCGCCGTGACCCTACCGACGCCCGCCCCCACCGACGACCTGGTCGCCGCCTTCCAGATCGAAAACTGGCCCGTGCGCGGCCGCCTGGTGCGCCTGGGCCCGGTGGTCGACGAGATCCTGAAGCGCCACGCCTATCCCGAGCCGGTGGCCAACCTGCTCGGCGAAGCCTGCGCGCTCGCCGCCCTGGTGGGGGCCAGCCTGAAGTTCGAGGGCCGGCTGATCGTCCAGGCCCAGGGCGACGGGCCGGTGGCCTATGTGGTGGCCGACTACGACACCACCGGCGCGCTGCGCGGATACTGCAAGTTCGACCCCGAGAAGGTCGAGGCGGTCAGCCACGGCTTCTCACGCCCCGGCGCCAAGACCCTGTTGGGCGAGGGTGTGTTCGTCATGACCATCGACCCGGAGACCGCCAAGGACCGCTATCAGGGCGTCACCCCCATCGAGGGCGAGACCCTGGCCCTGTGCGCCGAGCAGTACTTCGCCCAGTCCGAACAGGTGCCGACCCGCGTGCGCCTGGCCGTCGGCGAGCTGCAGGTCGGCGACGAGAAGAGCTGGCGCGCCGGCGGGGCCATGATCCAGTATATCGCGCCCGACGAGGCCCGCGGCGAGACCCGCGACGCTTGGGAGCGCGAGCAGATGCTGTTCGAGACGCTCGGCGAAGACGAGCTGATCGACCCGACCATCCCACCCGAAACCCTGCTCTACCGCCTGTTCCACGAAGACGGCGTGCGCCTGTTCGAGCCCAAGCCCCTGCGCGCTTTCTGCCGCTGCTCCGAGGACCGGGTCATGGGCATGCTGCGCTCGTTCCCGGAATCTGACCGCGGCGAGATGGTCGAGGACGACGGCAAGATCCGGGTGACGTGCGAGTACTGCTCTCGCATCTATGTGATCGAGCCGGAGACGGTGTAGGGTTCGCCCAGGGCCTCATTATCCAAATATTAAATTTGCAATATGATGTTTAATGTATCTTAATTGATGCATATATCCTGGCCGCAGCCAGGGAGCAGGTCCGTGCGGAAAGCGGTGCGCAGCATTTCCCGCCGTCTCGACAGCGACGCCGCGACGCGCCGTTCCGCCGCCGCGCCTTGCCCGTCCGGAAAGGCCAGCTATAGGCAGTCCCATGATCACCGCCGCACAGATGAAGGCCGCGCGAGCGCTGCTGGGGATCGACCAGCGGGAGCTGGCGCGCCTGTCGGGCCTGTCGCTTCCGACCATCCAGCGGATGGAGGCCAGCAACGGCACGGTGCGCGCGGTGGTGGACAGCCTCGAGAAGGTGGTGATCGCGCTGAACGGCGCGGGCGTGGAGCTGATCGGGGCCGGCGCGCGCAGCGAAGGCTCGGGGCGCGGTGTGCGCCTGATCGAAGGGGCCTGAACCGGGCCGGAGCGGGCGTGGGGGCTTCCCATGCCTGACGGATCGGCCACCTCGCATCTGCTTCGACCGAAACTGGCGACGACGCTGAGCGAGGGCTACGGCCTCGACGCGCTGCGCAAGGACGCCGTGGCGGCTCTGACCGTGGCGATCGTGGCCCTGCCCCTGTCGATGGCCATCGCGGTCGCCTCGGGCGTCTCACCGGACCGCGGCCTGACCACGGCCATCGTCGGCGGGTTCCTGGTCTCCGCCCTGGGCGGAAGCCGGTTCCAGATCGGCGGCCCGGCCGGCGCCTTCATCGTGCTGGTGGCCGCAACCGTCGGACGGTTCGGCGTCGAGGGGCTGCTGCTGACGGTGATGATGTCCGGCGCCCTGCTGGCCCTGCTCGGCCTGCTCAGGCTGGGCTCGCTGATCCGGCACATCCCGCATGCGGTCACGGTCGGCTTCACCTGCGCCATCGCCGTCACCATCCTGGCCAGCCAGCTCAAGGACCTGGGCGGACTGACCCTGTCCGCCGGCGAGCCCGGGCCCCTGATCCCCAAGCTCGGCGCCCTGGCCCGGGCGTTCGCGACCCTGCGTCCGGCAGCCCTGGCGATCGGGCTGGGCTCCGCGGCCCTGATCTTCCTGGTCAGGCGCTATCGGCCGGCCTGGCCGGGCATGCTGATCGCCGTCGTGCTCGCATCCCTCGCCGCGGCCACGCTGCATCTGCCGGTCGAAACCATCGGCAGCCGTTTCGGCGCCCTGCCCCGCGGCCTGCCCATGCCCGGCCTGCCGCCGGTCACGCCACAGCTGGTCTGGCAGGTGCTGCCCGCCGCCCTGTCCTTCACCCTGCTGGGCGGGATCGAGAGCCTGCTCTCGGCCAAGGTCGCCGACGCCATGACGGCGCGAAGGCACCGCCCGAACATGGAGCTGGTCGCCCAGGGCGTCGCCAACATCGCCTCAGCCCTGTTCGGCGGAATCAGCGTCACCGGCACGATCGCGCGCACCGCCACCAATGTGCGGGCCGGCGCGCGCAGCCCCCTGGCCGGCATGATGCACGCCGTCTTCCTGCTGCTGTTCGTGCTGTTCGCCGCCCCCTTGGCCGGCTACGTGCCGCTCTCCGCGTTGGCGGGGGTCCTGGTGGTGGTCGCCTGGAACATGGCGGAGAAGGCCGAGTTCGCGCGGCTGCTGCGCGACTGGCGCGCGGCGATGGTGCTGCTCGCGACCTTCGGCCTGACCCTGGCCAAGGACCTGACCTTCGGCATCGTGGCCGGCTGCCTGCTGGCGGGCGCGTTCGCGGTCATGCGGCGCGGGATTCCGGAGGAGGGGGCGTAGAGTCCTCGCAGGTCTATGGGATCGAGATGGAGACGGTTTGAGGGGTGGGAAGCGTTGAATTGGACCAATAACTAGTCTAATTATGTCTTGGACTATCCACTGGTCCAAAGGAGCGCACATGCGGGTGTCCGTAAGCGAGGCGAAGGCGCAGCTCACCGAATTGGTGCGTCTGGCGGAAGCCGGTGAGGAGGTGATCCTGACGCGTCATGGCCACGCGGCCGTGCGTCTGGCGCCAATCAAGGCCGCACCGGACCGGGCCGCGCGTCGGGCTATTCTGGATCAGGTCCGTGCAGCCGGACGCGCCAAAGCAACCCCCGGACCGAGCGCCGCGCGCAGCCAGGACTTCCTCTACGACGAGGACGGCCTTCCCAAATGATCGTGGTCGATACCTCCGCCCTGCTGGCGATCGCCCAGGACGAGCCCACCACCGCCGCCGCCTGTGCCGCAGCCATTGAGGCGGAAGATCGCGTCCTGATCTCCGCCGGCACCGTCGCCGAGGCGCTGATCGTGGCAGGCAGGCGCGGCGCGCGGGACGAAGTTCAAAGCCTGATCGAAAGCCTTGGCTTCGAGGTCGCACCAGTGACTGCCGCCGCCGCGCAACGCATGGCCCAAGCCTACGACCGTTGGGGCAAGGGCGTGAACCCCGCCGGCCTGAACTTCGGTGACTGCTTCGCCTACGAGCTCGCCAAGACCACCGACTGCCCGCTGCTCTTTGTCGGCGACGATTTCAATCGAACGGACGTGAAGGCGGCGATCTAGGCAGCGCGAGCCGCCAACGCCCGGCCCGCGTCCGCGACGCGGACGTTCGTCGCGAGGATCGACAAATCGTCGTCGATCCTATGCCGGCCCCTCCTCACCCCTCCAGGTCCAGCGAATACCCCGCCGATCGGACGGTGCGGATCGGATCCGCCTCTTCGCCCGCGTTCAGCGCCTTCCTCAGTCGCCCGACGTGCACGTCCACCGTCCGCGCCTCGATGTAGACATCCGAGCCCCACACCGCGTCGAGCAGCTGTTCGCGGCTGAACACGCGGCCGGGGTGCTGCATCAGGTGATCGAGCAGGCGGAATTCGGTCGGGCCCAGATGCACGTCGCGGCCGGCGCGTTTCACGCGGTGGGCGACGCGGTCGATCACCAGGTCGCCGCGCTTGACGCTGTCTTCGGCCAGCGCCGGGCGGATGCGGCGCAAGACGGCGCGCACGCGCGCGGTCAGCTCGGTCATCGAGAACGGCTTGGTGACATAGTCGTCCGCGCCGGTGTCGAGGCCGCGCACGCGGTCGCTCTCCTCGCCGCGGGCGGTCAGCATGATGATCGGCAGGTTGCGGCTTTCGGTCTTGCTGCGGATGCGCCGGCAGACCTCGATGCCTGAGACCTTCGGCAGCATCCAGTCGAGCAGCACCATGTCCGGCGCCCGCTCGTCGATCAGCATCAGGGCCTCTTCGCCGTCCTGGGCGACGACGACTTCGTAGCCGTCCTTGGTGAGGTTGTACTGGAGCAGGGTCGCGAGCGCGTCCTCATCTTCGGCGACCAGGATGTAGGGCGTCGTCATATGCAGTGGCTCTCTTGCGGCTCTGGGCGCGGGGGAAAAGGGCGAATTCACGACTGGGCGTCCTGGGCGAGGCGGCGCGGCCGGTCGGCCAGCACGTCCTCGCCGGTCAGTTCGTAGTGGATGATCTCGGCCAGGTTGGTCGCGTGGTCGCCGATCCGCTCCAGGTTCTTGGCCATGAACAGCAGGTGCGCGCAGCCGTTGATCGTGCGCGGATCGCCCATCATGTAGGTCAGCAGCTCACGGAACAGGGCGTCGTAGTGCTCGTCCACGTCGTCGTCGTGGGCCCAGACGTTCATGGCCTGGTCGAGGTTGGCGGTGGTGTAAGCGTCCAGCACGTCCTTGAGGCGGCTCAGCACCAGCTTGCCCATGCGCTCGATGGAGCGGGTCAGGGGCAGCATCGGCTCGCCCTCGGCCAGGACCAGGGCGCGCTTGGCGATGCCCTTGGCCATGTCGCCGGTGCGCTCCAGCGACAGCGACAGTTTCAGCGCGGCCACCGTGCGGCGCAGGTCTGCGGCCACGGGCTGGCGCAGAGCGATGAGGCGGATGGCGCGGCGCTCGATCTCGCGCTGCAGGTCGTCGATGCGGACGTCGCCTTCGATGACCGCACGGGCCAGGGCCACGTCGCGGCGGGCGACGGACGAGACCGCGTCGGCCACCTGGCTCTCGACCATGCCGCCCAGGCGCGTGACCTCGGCGGTCAGCTGGTTCAGCTCGTCGCCATAGGCCCTGACCGTATGCGGGTTGGCCCGGAAATCGGTCTGGACTTGAGTTTGGCCCAGCGGCTGGGGGCCGGAGTAGGTCGTGTCGCTCATCCGAACCGTCCTGTGATGAAGTCGTGGGTGCGGGCGTCCCGCGGGTTGGTGAAAATCTCTTCGGTCGAGGCCGCCTCGATCAGCCGGCCCTCGTGGAAGAAGGCGGTCTTGTGCGAGACGCGCGCGGCCTGGGCCATGGAGTGGGTGACGATGACGATGCAGACCTTCTGGGCCAGCTCGTCGATCAGCTCCTCGATGCGGGCGGTGGCCACGGGATCGAGCGCCGAGGAGGGCTCGTCCATCAGGATGATCTCAGGCTGAAGCGCGAGCGCACGCGCGATCACCAGCCGCTGCTGCTGGGCGTCGGTCAGGGCCAGGGCTGGGGTATGCAGCCGGTGCGCCACCTCGCTCCACAGCCCGGCCGCGTGCAGGGCGTCGGCGACCAGGGTGTCGAGCGCGTCGCGGCCCTTGGCCAGGCCGTGCAGGCGCGCGCCATAGGCGACATTGTCGTAGATCGACTTGGGGAACGGGTTCGGCCGCTGGAACACCATCCCGACGCGGGCGCGCACCAGCACCGGATCAACCGAGGGCGCATAGATATCCTCGCCGTCGATCTCGACGCGGCCCGAGGTGCGCACGCCCGGCATCACTTCGTTCATGCGATTGAGCGTGCGCAGGAAGCTGGACTTGCCCGAGCCCGACGGGCCGATCAGGGCGGTGACCGCGCGGTCGGGGATGTCGAGCGAGACATCGAACAGGGCCTGGGTCTCGCCGTACCAGAGCACGATGCCGCGGGCGGAGGCCTTGATGGGCGTGGCGTCGCTCGCCTCGCCCCGATCACCCGGCGCGGTGAGCGAGCCCGCGGCGCGCATGGCGTTGTGGAAATCGGTCGCCATGGTCACCAGCCTCGCTCGAAACGGCGTCGGAAATACTGCCCGGCGGCGCTGAGCAGAGCCATCAGGAGGAGAAGCAGCAGCGCGGCGGCGCAGGCGCGCGCGGCGAAGGCGTCGGCGCCGTTGGCGAACCAGGTGAAGATCTGGCTGGGCAGGGTCTCGGCTGGGGCGGTGACCGACGAGGGGACCTCGGCGGTGAAGGCGGCGGAACCCACGATCAAGAGCGGCGCGGCCTGGCCCATGGCGCGCGACAGGGCCTGCAATACGCCCGACGCAATGCCCGGCCAAGCCAGGAGCAGGATGTGCTGGAACACCGCCTGCACCGGTGAGGCGCCGACGCCCAGCGCCGCCTCACGCACCTGGAACGGTATGGCGGCCAAGCAGGAGCGCGTGGTGTTGATCACCACCGGCAGGGCCATCAGCGCCAGCACCAGGCCCGCGACCAGGGGCGAGGCGCGCGGCAGGCCGAACAACTCCACGAAGACGGCGAGACCCAACAGGCCGTAGATCACCGAGGGGGCGGCGGCGAGGTTGTTCAAATTGGCCTCGACCACGGCGACGAGGCGGCCGCGCGGGGCGAATTCCTCGAGATGCACCCCGGCCAGCACACCGATGGGCGCGGCGACAGCCAAGGCCACGCCGAGCGAGAGCAGGGTGCCGGTCAGCGCGCCCAGAAGGCCCGCAAGCTCGGGCCGGGTGGAATCGGCGTGGGCGAAGAGGGCGAGATCGAGCGCGGGTAAGGCTCGCAGCCCCAGGCTGACCAGCAGCACGACAGGCCCCATCACGGTCAGGGCCAGACCCAGCAAGGTCAGCGCCTTCACCCAGCGGTCGGCGCGACGGCGGCGTGCGAGCCCTCGGAGTGTCGCCTGCCGCGCGGGTGAAAGCGTGAGCAAGGCCTCAGACATGCCGCTCACCATAGGCGCGCACGATCTTCTGGGCGGCGAAGTTGATGCCGAGGGTGGCCAGGAACAGGGTCAGGCCCAGGCCGTAGGCGGCCAGCGTCGTGGGCCGGGCGAAGTCCTGGTCCCAGTGCAGCAGGTTGGCGATCTCGGCGGTGACCGCGCTGATCCCCGGCGCGGCGTCGGCGCGTGCGATCAGGCCCGCGACCATCACCACGATCATGGTCTCGCCGAGCGCCCGGCCCAGCGCTAGCAGCAGCGCCGCCCCGATGCCGGGCCAGGCGGTCGGCAGCACCACGCGCAGCACCGTCTCGCTCTTGGTCGCGCCCGCCGCATAGGAGCCCCAGCGCAGGGACGAGGGCGTGGCGCGCAGCACATCGTCGGACAAGGCGGCCACGAAGGGCAGCAGCATCATGCCGATGGCGATCCCGGCGATCATGGAAAGCTGGGTCCCCGGCCCCAGGCGCAGGTGAAGGGCGGCGATGGCGTCGTGGAGCAGCGGCGCCAAGGTCAGGGCCGCAAACAGGCCCCAGACCACGCCGGGCGCGCCGGCCAGCATCTCCAGCCCGGGCTTGAGCACGCTGCGCACCCGCGGCGTGGCGTACTCGGCCAGATAGATCGCCGCCAGGATGCCCGCGGGCGCGCAGGTGAGGAGCGCGGTCACGGCGACCAGCGCGGTGCGCGCGAACAGGCGCCCCGCCCCGAAGGCGCCGATCTCCGGGTCCCAGACCGAGCCTGCGAAGAAGCGCGCGGGCGAGACCACGGCGAAGAAGCGCAGGCTCTCGGCCGCCAGGGACAGCGCGATCCCGGCCATGGTCAGGACCGCGGTGGCGGAGCTGATCAGCAGCAGGATGCGGAACACCCGCTCGACTGACGCGCGGGCGCGCAAGCCGGGGGCAATCCGGCCCAGGCCTGCGAACAAGCCGATGAGGGCGGCGGCTCCGGCCAGCACCAGCGCCAGGTTGCGGGCCAGGGCTCCGGCGCCGGGGGTGGAGGCCTCCAGCGTCGGCGCGGCCAAGGCGATGGCCGCCAGCAAGGCCAGGGCCGGACCCACGGTCCACAGGGCGACGTAGAGGCCGTAGTGGCCGGGGCGGGAATGGAAGGGGACGCTCACCCCGGCGGTCACGGCCAAGGCGCGCCGCCGGCCGAGCGCGAAGGCCGCGGCGGAGAACAGCACCAGGAGCGGGACGGCGAGCCAGATCATTGCGACGCGACTGTTTCCGACTTTCCCGGCGACTGGCGCCACACCGACGCCCCGCCGGCTGGGCGCCAATTACGACGTTTCGGCGACGGTTTTGTTACGACGCCAAGCTTCGCTGGTCGCCCGAGGCTTGGTTGGCGGCCTGGCCTTCGATCACCAGCAGGCGACCGGGTTCGACCGCGCGGGTGCGCGGCTCCGACCGGGGCAGATAGACCGAGAACACAGAGCCCTCGCCCGGCGCGCTTTCCACCGACAGGCCGCCGCGGTGGCGGTTGGCGATGTGCTTGACGATGGCCAGGCCCAGGCCCGTGCCCAGGCGCTCGCCGGACTTCTGGCCCTCCACGCGGTAGAAGCGCTCGGCCAGGCGCGGCAGGAACTGGCGGGCCACGCCCGGCCCCTGGTCGCGCACGCGGATCAGGACATAGCGTACGTCGTCGGCGCGGTCCGGGGTCAGCAGGGACATGCGCGCGGCGCGGGTCGAGGTCGGCAGGACCGCCTGGTCGACCGTCAGCCCCGGCGCCACCTCGATCTCCACCGCCGAGCCCTCGGGCGAGTACTTCAGCGCGTTGTCGACCAGGTTCTGGACCACCTGCACGATCTGGTCGCGGTCGCCGCAGACCGTGGCCGCGCCGGCGGGCGGCATGTGCGCCTGCAGCAGCACGCCCTTCTCGTGGGCGAGCGGCGTCAGGGCGTCGACCACGTCGGTGACGATCAGCGAAACGTCGGCCTCGCCCGACGGCGGCACGTGCTCGTTCAGCTCGATGCGGCTCAGCGACAGCAGGTCGGCGATCAGGCGGCGCATGCGGTCGGCTTGCGTCGCCATGATGTCGAGGAACTTGGCGCGGGCCTCCGCGTCGTTCTTGGCGTGGCCCTTGAGCGTGTCGATGAAGCCGGCCAGGGAGGCCAGCGGCGTCCTCAGCTCATGGCTGGCGTTGGCCAGGAAGTCGGCGCGCATCCGCTCCATGCGCCGGGCGTCGGTCTCGTCGCGCAGGCTGAGCAGGGCCAGGAAGCCGGACGGCGAGGGCAGCGGCCGGCTCCAGGCGCGCCAGAAGCGATCCTGCGCGCCGCCGGTCTCATAGGCCGCGCAGGCGGGCACACGGCCGAACAGGGCCTCATCGACAATCTCTAGCACCTCGGGATCGCGTAGGGCGGTGACCAAGAGGGCGCCCTCGCGCGGGACGCGGAGGAACTCGCGCGCGGCGGCGTTGGCGAAGACGATGCGCCGGCCGGCCACGTCGTCGGGCTCGGTGGCGGCGATCAGCAGCACGGGGTCAGGCAGGGCCTCGAGCGCCGCCTCCCATGAGGAGGTCTTGGCGTCGTCCTGGGCCGCGGCTTCGATCAGTGCCGTGGGGGCGGGCTGCGGCCGCGCACGACTGAAGGCGTCCACGGACAGCACCAAGGTCGCGACCGTCGCCGCGACCGCCAGCGCCACCGCCAGGGTGGCCTGCTCAGGATCTGAGGCGGCGAAGGCCAGGAGCCCCGCGATCCCCAGGCCCCCGCTCAGCGGCACGGCCCACGGCCGGGGCGGCGCAGAGGGCGGCGCGACCGGCGATGGGGGCTGCTCGAACGGCATAGGCTGAAGGTCTCCGAGTTTCGCGATTCGCGAGAGTCTTCTGTCTGACCCGCCGATATGTCGGGGTGATGACTGTAGCGCGCCGCGCGAATTAGATCAGCCCGCGCGCCTCCAGGTCGGCGATGATCGCCTCGGCGGCGGCGGACGGAGTCAGGCCGCCGGAATTGACCACCAGCTCGGCCTGCTCGGGCGGCTCGTAGGGGCTGTCGAGGCCGGTGAAGTTCTTGATCTCGCCGGCCAGGGCTTTCTTGTAGAGGCCCTTGGGGTCGCGATCGATGCAGGCCTGGATCGGGGCGTCGACGAAGATTTCCAGGAACTGGCCCGGGTCGAACAGCTCGCGCACCATGCGCCGCTCGTCGCGGAACGGCGAGATGAACGAGCACAGCACCACCTGGCCCGCATCCACGAACAGCTTGGCCACCTCGCCCACGCGGCGGATGTTCTCCACCCGGTCGGCGGGCGCGAAGCCCAGGTCGCGGTTCAGGCCGTGGCGCACGTTGTCGCCGTCGAGCAAATAGGTGCGTACGCCGCGTGCATGCAGCTCGCGCTCGACCAGGTTGGCGATAGTCGACTTGCCCGCGCCCGACAGGCCCGTGAACCACAGCGCCGCCGCGCGGTGGCCGTTCAGCCGCTCGCGGGCGGCGCGGTCCACCAGCACCTGCTGGTAGTGGATGTTGGTCGCGCGCCTCAGTCCATGCTCGATCACGCCCGCGCCGACCGTGGCGTTGGTGAAGCGGTCGATCAGGATGAAGGCGCCCGAGGTCGGGTTCTCGCGGAAGGGGTCAATGGCGACGGGCTGGGAGACCGACAGGTTGGCCAGGCCGATCTCGTTCAGCTCCAGCGTCTTGCCGGCGAGGTGCTCCAGCGTATCGACGTCGATCTTGTGCTTCAGCTCGGTGACCTGGGCCGGCAGATAGCGGGCGCCGATCTTCATCAGATAGGGGCGGCCGGGGAACAGCGGCTGGTCGGTCATCCACAGCACGTGGGCCGAGAACTGGTCGATCACCTCCGGCCGCGACTCCGCCTTGGCCAGGACGTCGCCGCGCATCACGTCGATCTCGTCGGCCAGAACCAGGGTCGGCGCGTCGCCGGCGTGGGCGGTCTGCAGGTCGCCGTCAAAGGTGACGATGCGGGCGATACGGCTTTCACGGCCGGAGGCGGCCACCACCACCTTGTCGCCGACCGAGATCGAGCCCGAGGCGACCGTGCCGGAGTATCCGCGGAAGCTTTGGTCCGGCCGGTTGACCCACTGCACGTGAAAGCGGAACGGCTGGGCCTGCAGGCTGGACTGGGCGTCCACGCTCTCCAGCCGCTGCTGCAGGGTCGGGCCATCGTACCAGGGCGTGCGCGCCGAACGCTCCGAGACGTTGTCGCCGAAGCGGGCCGACAGCGGGATCGGGGTGATGCTGTCGAAGCCCAGGCCCTGGGCGAAGGCCAGGTATTCCTCGATGATGGCGTCGAACACGGCCTTGTCGAAGCCGGTCATGTCCATCTTGTTCACCGCCACGATCACGTGGCGGATGCCGAACAGGGAGGCGATGTAGCTGTGGCGCTTGGTCTGGGGCAGCACGCCCTTGCGCGCGTCGATCAGGATCACCGCCAGCTCGGAGTTCGAGGCGCCGGTGGCCATGTTGCGCGTGTACTGCTCGTGGCCGGGGGTGTCGGCGACGATGAAGCTGCGTTTGGGCGTGGAGAAGAAGCGGTAGGCGACGTCGATGGTGATGCCCTGCTGGCGCTCGGCCTCCAGGCCGTCGACCAGGAGCGCGAAGTCGATGTCCTCGCCGACCGTGCCGTGGCGCTTGGAGTCGCGCTCCAGGGTCGCCAGCTGGTCCTCGTAGATCTGGCCGGTCTCGTAGAGCAGCCGCCCGATCAGGGTCGACTTGCCGTCGTCCACCGAGCCGCAGGTGAGGAAGCGCAAGAGACCCTTGTCGCCGCGTTCGGTGACCATGGTCGCATCGTCGAGTTTCGCGCGGGCGTGCATCAGAAATAGCCCTCGCGCTTCTTCTTCTCCATCGAGGCGGCCTCGTCGGAATCGATCAGGCGGCCCTGGCGTTCGGAGGTCTTCGACGCCTTCAGTTCGGCGATGATGTCGTCAAGGCTCGCGGCGGGGCTCTCGACCGCGGCGCTCAGGGGATAGCAGCCGAGCGAGCGGAAGCGCACCACCCGCGTCTCCTCGACCTCGCCGGGGAGCAGCGGCATGCGCTCGTCGTCGCGCATGATCAGCATGCCGTCGCGCTTCACCACCGGGCGCGGCGCAGCCAGATAGAGCGGCACGATCGGGATGTTTTCGGCCCGCGTGTATTCCCAGATGTCGAGCTCGGTCCAGTTGGACAGGGGGAAGACGCGGATGGTCTCGCCCTTGTTGATGCGGGTGTTGTAGAGCCGCCAGAGCTCGGGGCGCTGATTGCGCGGGTCCCAGACGTGGCCAGCCGAGCGGAACGAGAACACCCGCTCCTTCGCGCGCGACTTCTCCTCGTCGCGCCGGGCGCCGCCGAAGGCCGCGTCGAAGCCGTACCTGTCGAGCGCCTGCTTGAGCGCCTCCGTCTTCATCACCTGGGTGTGCACGGAAGAGCCGGATGCGATGGGGCTGACGCCGCGGGCCACGCCCTCCTCGTTGATGTGCACAATCAGGCGCACGCCATAGGTCTCCGCGATGGTGTCGCGGTGGCGGATCATGTCGGCGAACTTCCAGGTCGTATCGACATGCAGCAGGGGGAACGGCGGCTTGGACGGGTAGAAGGCCTTGGCCGCCAGGTGCAGCATCACGCCCGAGTCCTTGCCGATCGAATACAGCATGACCGGATTGTCGAAGGCGGCCGCGACCTCGCGGATGATCTCGATGGATTCCGCTTCCAGGCGCTTCAGGTGATCGGAAAGGCCGCTTCCGGTGTCTGGGCGGCTGGAGGTCGAAACAGTCATAAAAACCCTGCGGCGGAGCGCAACGGCCCCTCGCGCGCGCTCCGTGGATCGGCATATGGCCGGACCGCGCCCCCTTGGCGAGTCCGTTCAGCCGCATCTTATCTCACGGGACGCATAGGTTTTTCTAGGCTCCCCTCTCCCTGAGGGAGAGGGGCGGGGGTGAGGGGTTACGACGCAGGCCGTGAAAACCCCTCATCCTCCCCACGCCGTTCCGGCGCGGGTCCCTTCCTTCTCCCTCCGGGAGAAGGCCCGAGAGTTAGGCCGCCGCCATCGGGCCCGGCGGGATCAGCGGGGCGAACTGGCGGTCGAAGGTGATCATCGAGTGGATCTCGGGCGAGTTCACGCCGATGGCCATCGGGCACAGGGCCTGCGGGATAACCGCCACGTCGAACAGCTCCTTCACGTGGCCGTCCAGGCGGATGAACTCGACGATGTCGCCCGACTGCAGGTTCACGATCAGGATGCCGCACCAAGGTTCGCCGTCACGCTTCTTCAGGGTGTCGGAGAGCTCCAGGCCCTGGAAGGTGCCGTCGCGCGGCAGCGACAGGGTGACGATGGCGAAGCCGTTGTGGATGGTCAGGCCGCGCAGGAAACCGGGGCAGAAGGCGATATCTTCCTTCTTGCCGGTCTGCGGGTCGATGCGGATGATGTGGCCGCGGCCCGAGTCCAGCGCATAGACCTGGTTGCCGACCACACGCGGCGAGTGCGGCATGGACAGCTGGTCGGTGACGATGCGGTCGTTCTGCACGTCGATCAGCACGCCGCCTTCGTGGCGACGCTCACGCCAGCCGTTCAGCACGTCCGAGCGCGACACGGCGGTGACGTAGCGCGGCAGGCCGTTCTCCATGCCCAGGCCGTTCAGATGGCAGCGGTCTTCCGCGGCCAGCTTGGAGATGAATTCCGGCTTCCAGATCGGGCGGAAGCCGTACTTGGTCGAGACGGTCGCCAGGCACGAGAACTTGGTGTTGACGAAGATGATGCGTCCGGCGCGGTCCACGGAGACCTCGTGCACGTCCACGTCGCCCACGGTCTGGGCGTTGCGGGGCACGAACAGGCGGTCGAAGTGCTCGTTGGCGCGCTCATTGGGCTGGAGCACATTTTCCAAACGCCAAATTTGGAAAAGAGAGCCGACATAGAGGCGGTCCGACAGGGCGTGCACGCCCATGGCCCGCTGGTAGGTCTGCTGGTGGAACGACACGCGGCCGTCCGGCATGACGCCGACCAGGAACAGCTTGCCGGTCTGGTAGGAGGTGAAGGCCAGCGAGCAGCGCTGCTGCGCCAGCCAGCCGGAGAAATTGCGCGAGACCGAGATCTGGGTCTCTTCGGAATTGGGGTTCGGCTGACCCTGCTGCTGCCCTTCCGCCTGCTCCTGCGGCGCGGGACCGGCTTCGGCCTGGGTCGGGGCGGAGACGGCCGTGCCCTCGCCGCCGGTGACCTGGCCTTCGGCCTTGGGTTCGTTCGATGCGGCGTCGCCGGTCTTGGGTTTCTTAGCCATGGTCTCGATTATCGCCCCGAAAGAAAAGCGCCGGCGTCATCGAACGCCGGCGCCTCAACGTTAGCTTCCCCTGTCGCCGCAAACAATTGCTTTGACGCCGGTTTGGGGCAGGAAGCGAGATTTGACGGTCGGAGGCGGCCCGGCGAGGGTCAGGAACCCCCCGCCGGGCCTCGCTTTCCGCCTACCAGCGCCAGCGTACCCCCAGCCGCCCGGTGAAGCCGGAAGCATCCGACCCGAAGATGCTTTCGCCCTTGAGGAAGCCTTCCAGGCCGCCCCAGCTCTTGGTGGTGAAGCCGAAGTCGACCTTGCCGAACGAGCCCTGGGCGCGATCCTCGATGGTCATGCAGGACGGGCACCCGGCGCCGGTCAGCATGGTCATGCGGTTCTTGCCTTCGAACTCGTCGACCCAGTAGGCGCCCACATAGGGCTGGATCGTCGCCCAGTCCGCGCCGATCCGCAGGCCGGCCGAACCGCGCAGGCTCTTGGCGTCGGCGAACCGGAAGCTCGCCGCCTGGGCCGTGAAGTTCGCGTCGTCCAGCTTGGTCGAGGACCACGCGAGATCGGCGATCGGCTCGGCGTAGAAGTGCGCTCCGCCTAGGCGGAAGCCCGTTTCGGCCTTGGCGCCCCAGCTGTGGCCGTCGAAGTGGCCCATCGCCGGCACGGTGTGCATGTTGGCGTCGACGCTGAACCAGTCGCCTTTGACCAGGCCATTCAGGAAGAAGGCGCCGTGGGTCATGCCCGCGTAAGCCCCGACGTTCCAGCCCTCCAGGTCGAAGGAGTTGTGGTCCGTGTGCAGGCGGGTCTCCTGCTGCAGGAAGCCGCCGGTGAAGCCCCACATCCAGTCGCCGGCGGTCTTGGTGTCGCCGCCCATCTGGAACCCGCGCCAGTCGCTGTCGGTGCTGAGGTTCTGGGTCAGGTTGAAGCCGCCGACCGCGAAGGTCTGGGTCTGGCCCAGCTGCTCGCCGCCGGCCAGGGCCTGGGCCCACATCTCCCAGCCCTCGCCGCGGGTGGCGGAGGCGTTGCTGTCGCGAACCTCCTGCATGCGCGCGGTCCAGGCGTCGGTGGTGCGGCGCGAGAAGTCCTGGCCGGCCGAGGCCGCCTTGAGCATCTCGAAGCCTTCCGCCGAGGGCAGGCCCACCAGGTTCCAGTTGGACGAGGCCGGCAGGAAGCGCAGCTCGTACTGGACGAAGCCCTTGTCCACCGGGCCGCCGGCCATGACGAACTCCGAGCCCGTGCCCGAGGTCGCGTCCACCACCGTCACGCCGGTGAAGTCCAGGGCGCCGACCGAGCCCGGCGTCAGGTCGCGCACGACGACCGTGGTCGTCCCGTGCGCGGCGCCGATCACCAGCTCGTCCGAGGACAGCGGAGCCGAGAGGCGCGCGTCGACGAACAGGCGGCTGTCGTTGACCCCGGAGGTGGAGCCGGTGAAGGACGCCGTCCCCAGGTTCAGCACGTCGCCGGTGTGGCCGACGCTCTGGCGCAGGTCGATGACCCCGCCCTGGTTGTTGAACACCTCCAGGCCGGTCCAGTTGACCGTGGTCGCGGCGCTGGAGGCCGGGGCCACCAGGACGGTCCCGGCGTTGTTCACCGTGTCGGTCCCGCCGCCGAAGCTGGTCGTCCCGTAGGCGATCCAGGTCGAGTTCACGCCGTTGTTGACCACGTCATTGCCGCCGCCGAACGCCGCCCGACCGAAGATGCGGCCGCCTGCGGTGTTGTTGACGGTGATGGCGCCGGCCGAGGCCGACCCGTCGATCGCGAAGCCGGCCCCGCCCGCGATGGTCGCGGAGGTCCCGGTGTTGTTGATCGTGGTCGCCCCGGCGTTGGCCAGGATCACGCCCGTCGTTCCGCCGTAGATCGCGGCGGTGTTGGACAGGGTGTTCGCGCCCGACCCGGCGTTGGCGATGCGCACGCCGGCCACGCCGCCGACCGTCGAGGCCGAGGTGGTGACGCTGACCGGACCGGTGTTGGCGGGGTTGAGGTTCGACACCGAGATCGCGTCCCCGCCGGCCGAGATGGCCGCGCTGGAGGACACGGTCAGGGTCGAGGAACCCGTGCCGAAGGCCCGCGCCCGGATGCCGTCGGAGCCCGCATGGATCGCCGAGGTGCTGGTCACGGTGATGTCGGCGTCCGCGCTGGAGACGCGGGCGTCGATGCCCCGGCCGGCCGCCCAGATCGAGCCCGCACCGTCGACCAGCACCGTGCCCGAACCGCCCGACAGCGACGCATAGATGGCCGTGCCGTTCATGGTGTTGGCCGAGGAGCCCAGGTCGCCCACGTGATGGACCGTGACGTTCCCGCCCGCGCCCGAGGCGATGATGCCGCTCGTGGCGTTGCCGGTGACGCCGCCGGACTCGGTGACGAGCACCCCGCCCACGCCTTGGTTCTGAGCCACGATCCCCGCCGCGCCGGACGCGTCGATGAGGCCGGTGGCCTTGACGTTGACCGCGCCGGTGGAGCTCGCGTTCAGCAGTTCGGCGTAGATGCCGCCCCCGCCCGCAGTGATGGCCCCGCTGGTGGTGACCGACAGGCCGCCGGTGTCGGCGCCCGTGCCGATGGCCACAACGCCCGCGCCACCCGCCTTGATCGCCGCCGTGTCGGTGACCGTGATCGCGCCGCTGCCGGTGTTGTAGGCGAGAAGGCCCGCGCCGCCGGCCGTGACCTTGCCGGTCACGTTGATCGTCTCCGCGCCGGTCGTGTTGCTGAAGGCGTAGACCCCGTTGCCCGCCGCGTAGATGGCGCCCGAGCTGGTGACCGAGACCGCGCCCGAGCCGCCGCCGGTGATCAGGGCCTCGATGCCGCCGCCGGTGACCGACAGGGCCGAGGTCCCGATCTTGGCGTCGGAGATCACCGTCACACCACCCGAAGCGCCGGAGGCCGCCGCCACGATGCCGTTGGCGGAGTGGCTGATGTCGGCTCCGGCATAGCTGTGCACCAGGATCTTGCCGAGGCCCGAGCTGGTGGCGCGGATGCCGTCACCCACGCCGTTGGCGTCGGAGTCGCCGCTGATCGTGGCCTTGGAGAACACGTAGTTGTGGCCATCGACCGTGGAGGTGACGATGCCGCCCGCCATGGCCGTGATCGGGCCGTTTGAATAGACGTCGATGGTCCCCGCGCCGCCGGTCGACATGACGATGCCCGGGTCGGCGAGGATCGCCGCGTAGGAGTAGACCTTGATGTTCCCCGAGGTCGAACGCCCCACCAGGCCGTCGCCGGCCGCGGTGATGGTCTTGCCCGCCGTGGTCGATATCTCGATCATCCCCGTGCTGGTCTTGGCGTAGACGCCCGCGCCTGCCGTGGCGGTGATATCCGCCGCGGAGGAGACGCCGACATTGCCGCTGCCGCTCACCGCGATCACCGCCGCGGAGCCGCCCGAAACGACCGCGCCGTTCTGGTTGATCGTCGCGATATCGGTGGTCGACTTGGCGTAGAGGCCCACGCCGTCGGCGAAGATCGCGCCGGTGTCGAAGATCTGCGCCTTGACGCCGCTGGCGTAGACGCCGACGCCGCCGACCTGGTCGCCGGATGAGCCCACCGCGCCGGTGGCCGTGACCGTGGCGGTCAGGCCGGTGGCGAAGATGCCCGTGCCCGCCTTGCCGGTGACGCCGCCGGTCTCAACGATCGTCGCGGCGCCGGTCGGGCCGGCAATGGCCGAAATGCCCGTGCCACCCGCATCGACCAGGCCGTAGCTGTGCACCGTGGCCGAGCCGCCCAGCGAGTTGTAGTTGCGCGCCGCGATGCCCGTGCCC
This sequence comes from Pseudomonadota bacterium, assembly GCA_018241995.1. GTDB lineage: Bacteria > Pseudomonadota > Alphaproteobacteria > Caulobacterales > Caulobacteraceae > JAFECT01. The sequence continues at coordinate 361,882 of JAFECT010000009.1, read as the reverse complement.
ACCGAAGTGATGGTCCCGTGGGTGGTCACATCCACCGCGCCGTTGCCGCCGGCGAAGATGCCGGTCGCGCCCGAGGTCACGTTGCCGGTCAGCCCGACAGTGACGGCGCCGCCGCCGTTGATCGACACGCCGTTGCCGGCGGCGAAGATGTTGCCGGCCCCGTTCAGCTGCACCGCGCCCGTGCCCGACAGGCTCTTCACCCGCACGCCGTTGGCGCCGACCGCCGTGGTCGAATTGCCGATGTCGCCCGCCAGGTTGACCGTGACCGCGCCGCCCGAGGTCGTCGCGTAGACACCGTTCAGCCCCGCGGCCACGTTCGCGTTCAGGTTCACCGTGAGCGGACCCGAGGCGACCTGGGCGTAGACGCCGTTGCCGGTCGCCGCCGTCAGGCTCTTGCCCGCGACCGTGTCGATGGTCGTGGCGCCCGACCCGGTGTTGCGCACAGAAATCGCGTTCAGCCCCGCCGAGACGTTGTCCCGTACATCGACGCTGACCACGCCCGCGCCGCGAGCGATGACGCCGCTGGCGACATTGGCCGTGACCGTGCCGCGGGTCGTGACCGAGGTATTGGCGGAGCCCTGGGCCAGCACGCCCGCGTACTTGGCGGTGACGTCGCCCGAAAGGTCGACCGTGACATTACCGGTCCCGACGTTGATGGCCGTGACGCCCCAGCCGCCGTAGATGTTCCCGGCCCCGATGACCGACACGGAGCCGGTCGCTTTGACGCCGGTGATCGCCGCATAGACGCCGTCGAGCGCGACCGGCGTGGCCGAAGTTGCGACATTGCCGTCGAGGATGACGCTCACACCGGTGGAGGCGCCGATGCCGCGAGCATAAATCCCGCGCGCGTTATGGCCGACGATGTCGCCGCCCGCATAGGTGTGCACCAGGATCGAGCCCGTGCCGGTGGTCTTGGCGTGGACGCCGTCGCCGGTTCCATTGTTGTCGGAATCGCCCTCGACCGTGGCCGTGACGAACACGTTGTTATGGCCGTCGACGGTGGTGGTGACGATGCCGCCGTTCTGGGCGGTGATCGGCGCATTCGAATAGACGTCGATCGTGCCTGAGCCGCCGGTCGACTGGTTGATGCCCGGATCGGCGGTGATGGCGGCGTTGGAGAACACCTTGATGCTGCCCGACGCCGAGTGCCCGTAGATGCCGTCGCCGCCGGCGACGATGGCATGGCCCGCCGTGGTGGTGACGGTGATCGCGCCGGTGGTCGAGGTGGCCACGATGCCGTGCGAGGCGGTGGTGATGTCGCCATAGGCGTTGATGGTCACCGCGCCCGCGCCGGAGCCGGCCTGGATGCCCACATTGCCCGAGACGCCCTCGGCCGCGATGGTGATCGCGCCGGCCTGGCTGGACGCCGCGATGCCCGCGCCGGAGACGCCCGTCACCTGGTCATAGGTGGCGATGTTCAGCGCGCCCGAGCCGGTCGCCGTCGCCAGCACCCCGTCCAGGCCGCCCTTCACCGTGGAGAAGGCGGCGATGTTGGTGGCGTAGGACCCATAGGACGTCGTGTGGATGCCGATGCCGTTGGCCCCGGTGGACAGCACCGCCCCGTAGGTGGAGACGCTGATGGCGTCATGCGCCGTGGCGCCGACCGCGTCGGCGGCCAGGGCGTGGGCGGTGACCGCGCCATAGGTGGTGACCGAAACCGCGCCCTTGTTCGCCGCGAAGCCCACGACGCCCGCGTTGTAGGCGTCGACCGACCCGTCGGTGATGAGCGTCACCGTGGTGGCGCTGCTGACAGAGTTGGAGAAGCCGACGACGCCCGAACCGGCGGTGGTGGTGACGTCTCCATAGACGTGCACGTCGACCGAGTAGCGGCCCTTGGCGGTGACGCCGCGCCCGCCATGGGCGCCGCTGCCGACAGCCGACACATCGCCCGCCAGCACCTGGACCAGACCGCTGGAGGTGCTGTTGGCGTAGATCGCCGTGCCGTTGGTGGCGCTGACGGTCTGGCCGCGGGTGTCGATCAGGACCGGCCCGCCGGTCTTGGCGTAGACGCCGTCGCCGTTCGTGCCGGTAATGGCGCCGTAGGCGACGATGTTGATCACGTCATGGCCGCCCTTGGCGACGATGCCGGAAGAGCCGGTGACCGCGCCGGTGGTGACGTTGACGTTGCCGTTGGCGCTGTAGGCGTCGACGCCGAACTTGGTCGCGTTCACCGCGCCGGTGGTGGTGATGTAGATGTCGCCCGAGCCCTGGGTGTGGGCATAGACGCCCACGCCTTTCGTGGCGGTGATGGCGCCCGAGGTGGTGATGTAGATGTCGCCGGTGTTGGTCGACTGGGTCTGACGCGCCAGGATGCCCGCCCGCGTGCCGGTGACCGCCGCTTGGTCGTTGATGGTGATGGAGCCCGCCCCGGTCGAGTAGCCGGTGGCGTAGACGCCGTAGTTCTTCGCGTGGATCGTGGCGCCCTTGGCGATCTCGATATCGATGCTCGAGTTCACGCCATAGGTCGCCGCCTGCACGCCCGCCGAGCCGCCGTAGACGGCGCCCTGCACGTCGGCCAGCGCGAGGCCGTCGCCCTTGGTCACGCTGATGTTGACGCCGACGCCGCTCACATAGTTGGCCGCCGAGCCGATGGCGCCGACGCTGTGGATGGTCGCGTTGCCGTAAGCGGCGGTGGCGCCCACGCCGAAGGTGGCGTTGCCGGACACGCCGCCGGTCTGGGTGACGACGACGTCACCGCTGCCACGGCTCGCGCCGTAGACCGCGCTGCCCCCTGCATCGACAAAGCCGTTGGCGGTGACGGTGACCTTGCCGGTGGAGGTTGGATCGAACAGTACGGCCGAGATGCCCTCGCCGCTGGCGGTGATCGTGGCGTTATCAAACACCGTGATGTCGCCCGCGCCGCCACCCATGCCCGCGACGGTGATGCCACCCGCGCCCGTGATCGTCGCGGTGGTCGAGGCGAGGTTCACGTTGGTGCTCGCGCCCGTCCCGTAGGTCTGCACGCGGATGCCCGCGCCGCCGGCGAAGATCGCGCCCGCGCCGTCGATGGTGACCGTGCCGGCGCCGGCCTTGAGCTTCACCTGGACGCCGTAGTTACCGACCGCATCCGCGCCGGAGCCAATGTTCCCGGTGTTGTGGATGGTTACGTCGCCGCCGTAGGCGATGGCGTTGATCCCGTTGATCGCCTTGCCGGTGATGCCGCCCGTCTCGGTGACGAGCACGCCGCCGGTGGCCACGTTCTTGGCGTAGATGCCGTCGCCGCCCGCGTCGATCAGGCCGCCTTCGGTGACCGTGATCGCGCCCGTGCCGCCCGCGATCTGGCTGGCGAACACGCCGGTCCCGCCCGAAGTGATCGTGGCCGAATGATTGTTGACCGTGACCGAGCCGCCGGCCCGACCGATGGCTTCCACGCCGATGCCGCCGGCCGAGATATTGCCGGTGGTGTCGACCTTGACCAGGCCCGTTCCGGTGGAGTCGGCCCAAATGCCGTTGCCGACCGCGTAGATCTTGCCCGCGCCGTCGACGCTGACCGCGCCCTTGGAGCCCGCGCCCTGGATCCAGGCGTCGACGCCGTCGGCGCCCACCTTGACTGCGGACGAGCCGACATTGCCGTTGACGTGGATCTGCACGTCGCCCAGCGCCGCGGTGTCGAGGCCCAGGATGCCGCGTCCCGCCGAGGCCACGCCGCCGTTTTCGGTGATGATCACGCCGCCCGCCGCCGACTGGCCGGCGATGGCCGAGCCCTTGGCGCCGCCGGTGACCAGGCCGGCCGTGGTGATGCTCACCCCGCCCGTTCCGTAGGCCTGGGCAAGCACGCCGTTGATCGCGCCCGCGACGGTCGAGTTGGTCGTGACCGTGGTCGCGCCCGCCCCGTAGGCCTTGGTGCGGATGCCGTTGGAGGTCCCGCCCGTGGCCGAGATCGCGCCGTTGGTGGTCACCGAGACCGCCCCCGACTTGGCCTTGGCGTAGATGCCTGCACCGTTGGCGGTGTGGGCCGTGACAGCGCCGGTGGTCACCGTCACTGAGCCGGAACCCAGGTTGAACGCGTTGACGCCGTTGATCGAGCCGTCGACCAGGCCGTCGGTGGTGACCGTCACGTTGCCTTTGCCGGTGGCGTATTCCAGGGCGTAGACGCCCGAGCCCGCCGTCGTGGTGGTCGTGCCGTAGACGTGGACCAGCACGTCGCGATTGCCGAGCGCCAAGACGCCCCGGCCGCCGAGCGAGCCGGAACCGGTAGCCGAGAGATTGCCCGCCAGGACCGTCACCGCGCCCGTGCCGGAGCTGGCCGCGACGATCGCGCCGCCGTTGGCCGCCTTGACCAAGTGGCCGCGCGTGTCCACCGAAACCGCGCCCTTGCCTCCGTTAACATAGGCGTAGACGCCGTCGCCGCTGGTCGCGGTCAGATCGCCGGTGGTCACCGTCACCGCGCCGCCCTTGCTGACGGCGTTCACGCCGGACCTGCCGACGACCGTACCGGTGTTGACGCTGAGCGCGCCGGTCGTGCTGCGCGCATAGACGCCGGCGCCGTACTTCGAGGTGAGCGCGCCCGTGGTGGTGATCGAGACGCCGCCCGCGCCGGTCTCGACCGCGAACACCGCGGGGCCGTTGCTGGTGATCGCGCCGCTGGTGTTGATGGTCTCCAGGCCGCTGGCGTCGCTGGTGGCTTTGATACCGATGTTGGAGGCGTAGATCTTGCCCGCGCCGTCGATGGTCAGGGCGCCCGTGCCGCCGCCCGACAGGCTGGCGACAATGCCGTTGGCGTTGACCGGATCGGCCTTCGAACCGATCGCGCCGTTCGCGTGCACGACGACAGAGCCTGTTCCGCCGCCGCTGGCGCTGACCTGGATGCCATAGAAGGCCTTGCCGGTGATGCCGCCGTTCTCGGTGACCAACACGCCGCCGGAGCCGGTGGTGGTCGCCTTGATCCCCGCTGTGCCTCCCGCATCGATCAGGCCGGCGGTCGTCACGCTGACCGCGCCCGCGCCGCCGACGTTGGTGGCGTCCACGCCATAGGTGCCCGATGTGATCGCAGCCGTGGTGATGCTGACGCCGCCGCCGTGGGCGTAGGCGTAGACGCCGATGCCGGAGCCCGCGTTGATCGCGCCCGACATATTCACCGTCGAGGAGCCCGTGCCGACGTTGCGGACCCCAACGCCTGAGGCAGCGCTGTAGATCGCGCCCGCGCCGTCGACCAGGATCGACCCCGACCCGCCCACGGCGCTGGCGGAAACGCCGGAGAAGCCGACCGTGTTCGCCTTGCTGCCGACGTCGCCGTTGACGTGGACGGTCACGTCGCCGCCGCCGAAAGCCATGGCGTTGACGCCGACCTGGCTGGCGTTCCCGCTGACGCCGCCGTTCTCGGTGACCGTGGTGGAACCGCTGTTGTAGCTGCGAACGAAGACACCTGAGAAGCCCGACGAGTCGATCAGGCCGTTGGTGGTGACGTCGACCGAACCCGCGCCGCCGGCAGCGTTGACATAGACGCCGGTCGAGGCGGAGGTCACATCGCCGGTGGCCACCGAAACGTCGCCGCCGCCGCTGGTGCGCACCTCCACGCCGATATAGCCGGAGGTGATCGCCCCGGTCTCGGCGACGCTGGCCTTGCCGCTGCCGTTGCTGCTGACGAAGACGCCATAGCTGGTCGAGAAGACGTCGCCCGCGCCCGACACCGAAACCGTCGCGGTCCCGCCGCCGAAGTTCGAAGCGCGCACGCCCGTGCCGCTGACGCTCAGGGTCGAGGAGCCGATCTGGCCATCGTTGATCACCGCGACGTTGCCGCCGCCCGTGCTCGCTGCATTGACGCCGCCGGCGTTGTAGCCGGTGATGTCGCCGCCCGCGTAGGTGTGCACCAGCACGGAGCCCGCGCCGAAGCTGTAGGCGCGCACGCCCGGGCCCGAGCCGTTGTTGTCGCTATCGCCCTCTACCGTGCCCTTGACCAGCACCGTGTTGTGGCCGTCGGTCGTCACGGTGACGATGCCGCCGTTCTGGGCGCTGATCGCGCCCGAGGAGTCGACGTCGATGGTCCCGGCGCCGCCGGTGGTCAGGTTGATGCCCGGATCGGCGGTGATCGACGCGGCCGAAGTCACCTGGATATTGCCCGAGGTCGAGCGGGCGTAGATGCCGTCGCGGCCGGCGGTGATCGCTTTGCCGGCGGTGGTGGTGATGTCGATTTCGCCCGAGTTGGAAAGGGCGGCGATACCGTGCGCCTTGGCCGTCACGTCGCCGTAGGCGGTGATCGAGGCCGAGCCGTTGTTGGTGCTGACCAGGATGCCGCCGGCCGCGCTGCCGAAGTAGGCGAAGCCGGAATAGACGTTGCCGTGGGTCTTCACGACAGTGGCGTCCGATCCGCTGTTCTGGGCCCACACGCCATTGTGGTCGGCATAGACCGCCTGGGTGTCGACCGAGACCGCGCCCGTGGAGCCGTGGTTGGTGGCGTAGACGCCTGCCCCGTACACGTGGTCGGCCGAGGAGCCGATGGCCCCGTTAGCCTGGACCGTCACGGCGCCGCCGGCGCCGAGCTCGACCGCCACGATGCCGTCGCCGGTCTTGCCGGTGATCGCGCCGTTGGTGGTGACCGAGACGCCGCCCGAGGCGCTGTTCAGCGCGCTGACGCTCGAGCCGGTGGAATCGATGTCGCCATCGACGGTCACGGAGACCTTGCCCAGGCCCGCGCCGTACTGAACCGCCGACACGCCGTTCTGGCCCGAGGTGATCGCCCCGCCCACGTCGACCGACACGTCCTGGCCGCCGGAGCTGTGGGCGATGACGCCCAGGCCGCTCGTGGCGGAGATGTCGCCGGTGGTCGCGACCGTGACCGCGCCGTTGGCGGCCACGGCGTAGACCCCTGTGCTCCCGGCGTCGACCTTGCCCGCCTTGACGATGACGTCGCCCGCGCCGGTGGTGTGAGCGAAAACGCCGTGGTCGTAGGCCGAGATGTCGTCAGCCTTGACGGTGATGGAGCCGATCGATCCGTTCAGGACCACCGCATAGATGCCGTTGTTTCCCGCCTTGACCGTGCCGCCGGTGGTGTCGATGCCGATCGCGCCGTTGCCGTTCACCCGCACGCCATAGGTCGCCGCGTCGATGCCGCCGTTGGCCGCGATCGTCACCTTGCCCGCGCCGGCGTAGGCATAGACGCCTTCGCTGTTGGCCGCGCTGATCGCCCCCGAGATCTTGGCGGACAGGTCGCCCGAGTTGCTGAACAGATTCACGCCCTGATTGGCGCTGATCGCGCCGGTGACGGTGACGTCGATCGATCCGGCGCCGGCATGGGCGTCGACGCCGGCGGACTGAGCATTGATGTCGCCGCCGACCTGCACCGTGGTGGCGCCGGACAGGGTGTAGCTCCTGACACCCGAGCCGGTCTTCGAGGTGATCGCGCCGGTGGTCACCGAAACGGCGCCGCCGTTGCTGGCTTCGACATGGACGCCGTCGCCGTAGCTGTGGATCGCGCCGGTCTTCACGCCGATCGCGCCGGCGCCGTAGGTGTGCGCCGTGACGCCCACGCCATGGTCCGCGTTCACCGCGCCGGTCACGTTGACGCTGACGCCCCCGGTCCCTTGGTTGATCGCCGACACGCCGTCGGTAGAGCCGGAGACGTCGCCGCCCACCTTCACCACCACATCGCCCGTGGCGCCGGCGTTCATCACCCGCGCGCTGACGCCGGTGCCGTCGGTCGCAGTCACGCCGCCATCGACCGCGACGCTCACGCCGCCCGCGCCGGCGCCGTAGCCCTGGGCGCTGACGCCCATGGCCCGACCGCTGACGCTGGAGCCGACGCCCGTCACCTGGATGTTGATCGCGCCGCCGTCGTTGCCGTTGAAGGCGTATATGCCCCGGCCATCGACCGAAGTGACCGAACCGGTCGCCTTGACGGTCACATCAGCCCCCGTCCCGCCGGTGCTGACAGCGCGGATCGCGTCGAAATTGATGGTCTTCACCGCGCCGGTGTCGATCTCGACGGCGCCGCCCTGGCTGTTGGCGATCACGCCATAGGTCGTGGCCGAGATGTCGCCCGTCTTGACGGTCACAGTGTTGGCGCCGCCCGCGATGGCGGAAACGCCCGCGCCGTTGTTGGCGACAGTGATCGCACCGCCGACCGTGACGCTGATGTCGCCGTCGGCCGTGGTGGCCGTCACCGCGTTCGTGCCGGACTTGACGTCGCCGCCCCAGTTGATGGCGATGGCCGCGCCCGTGGCGGTCGCCGCCGTGGTCGTGGCGATGATGCCCTGATGGTCGGCGGCGATCGTGCCGCCGGCGCCGCCGTTGATCACGATATTGCCGTCAGTGGCCGTGGCGCCGATTCCGAACAGGCCCGCGCCCGCGTTCTGGCTCGACAGCACCACGCCCGGATCGAACTCCAGGTCGATCTTGCCCGACTGCACCGTCGCCGAGATCGCGCCCGAGGCGCCGTAGATGTTGGCGTAGGTGTGTTCTTTGATCCCGCCGGCGCCGGTGTTGGTCGCCACGACGCCGATGCCGCCGGCTTTGATCACGCCCGAGTTGATCAGATAGATGTCGCCCCCGGCCGCGCGCGCGGCGACGCCGTCGCCCTTGGTCGAGACGATGCTGCCCGCCATGTTGGTCAGGATGCCGCCCTTGCCGGTGGCCAGGGCATAGAGGCCCGTGCCCGTCGAGTTGATCGAGCTGCCGGCCGCGGACACCGCCACCATGTTGGCGTCGCTGGCGTCCTGGACGAACACGCCCCGGCCCGCGGCCGTGATGGCGCCCGTCACCTGATCGAAGCTGGCCTCGCCGCCGCTGGCGCGCACGAACACGCCGTCGCCGCCGTTGTTGGTCACGTCGCCCCTGAGGCCGACGGTCGCCGCAGCCAGGATGTTCGAGCCGTTAGAGCGGGCCACGATCCCGCCGTCCGCGACCGTGCCGTACATGCCGACCACGGCGGCGCCCAGGCCGCTCAGCACGTTGATGGCGTTGTTGCCCGCGGTCCCGTTGCCGCCGTCGACGATGGCGCCGGCGTCCACATAGACATGGGTTCCGCCGCCGGAGTTCTGCACGGTCTTGATGCCCGCGCCCGTGCCCGTGTTGTAGAAGTCGCCCCGGATCGTTCCGTTGGTCAGGTGGACGTTGATCGGCCCCGAGTTGCTGTGGGCGTAGAGGCCCGTACCGCCCGCGTTGCCGCCGACCGAAGTGATGTTGATCGCGCCGTTGTAGCTGTGGGCGTAGACGCCCGTGCCCTTGGAGCTGACATAGGCGCCGAGGTTCAGGTCGATCTTGCCCGTGCCGCCCGGCGCCGCATTCTCAGCGTCGATGCCGAAGGTCGCGCCCAGGATGAAGGTTCCCGAGCCGGTGGTGTTGGCCCCGCCGGTCGTGGTGTCGATGTCGATGTTTCCATCGGCCGAGACGACCTTCAGGCCCGCGCCGGCGTTGTTGTAGAGGAAGCCCGCCTTGAACAGGTCGTAGACGTGGACGTTGTACTTGCCGCCGGAAGCGTTGAGCTGCACGCCGCCGCTGTTGGTGACCACATTGTCCAGCACCACGGTCAGGTCGCCGTTGGCGGTGTAGGTGATCTTGTCACCCGAGTTCTGGCAGAACTGAGGGCCGCTCGTCGTCGACCCGGAGGCGTCGGGCGTGCAGGTCACATCCGCGGCCAGGACCGGCGTCGGCGTGAAATTGGTGAACACCGCGATGGAGCAGCCCAGCGCCGTGCCCAGCATCAGCGCGCTGCGGGAAGCCTTGATCGTGAAGCCGGCGCGATGCGCCTGAACGGCAGGCACGGCGGACGCACGGCGGCTGGCCCGCGAAACGCGATTGGTCATGTAAAAAGCCCCTCTGGCGCAGAGAAGGCGCACGTTTCCCGCGCGCGCACTCCCCCCAACTGTTACGCGTCGAGCTAACACCGCCATGCCAACTGTGGCAAGGCTCAGTGAACGTGTTTTACGGAAATTCGCCTTTAAAATTCAGTGCTTTAGTCTTCGTTGAGTTGAGGAAAGGCGACTGGCCCGCTAGGCATTGCGGTTCTGAAGTCAGCAAAGCATAGAATGTCGCCTCAAGTGCAACGCGACAGTCCTGGGCAAGCACAGGAAATACAACCTGCGCTCCACATACACAGCCGATCCCCCGTCCCGCCTCCCACCCTTCGTCGCCATGCTGCGACCGTTCGGCGAAAGGCGCTCGACTTGTGTCGGGTCGGACTTCAATCAAGCTTAGCCTCGAGCGCCGAGCGGCGGCCAAGGCCTTGAGATTGCGTCGAAACCGTACAGTCAGGACCACCATGACCGCCCAATTCCGCCTGACGATCCGCTTAGGTTGCGCCGGCGCCTTGGCTCTCGCCTTCGCAGCCGCGCCCGCCGTGCTGCAGGCCCAGGCGCCCGCCCCTTCCGCCGCCCCCGCTGCAACCGCCCTGCCCGACCCGGCCAAGCTCGACATCCGTCCGCTGGGCCCTGACGCCTGGGTGCTGATCGGCCAGAGCGGCAATGTGGTGATCGTGAAGGGGCCGGAAGGCTGCCTGCTCATCGACGACGAACGCGCCCGCGACGCGCCGGAGATCATCTCCGCCTACCGTCATGTGGCGCCGGGCGCAGTCCGCTATGTGGTCAACACCCACTGGCACCTCGACCACTCCGGCGGCAATCCGGTGTTCGCCAAGCTCGGCGCGGTGATCGTGGCCCAGCGCGAGGTGCGTGCGCGCCGCGCGGTAGAGCAGTTCATGCCCGCCTATAACAGCCACATCCCGCCCGCCGCGCCGCAGGATCTGCCCCAGGTGGTGTTCGACGACCGGCTGGAACTGCATGTCGGCGGCGAGACCGTGCGCCTGGTCCACGCGCCCCGCGCCCACACTGACGGCGACGCCATCGTCTGGCTGGAGCGCGCCAACGCCGTGCACATGGGCGATGTCTATTTCAACGGCATCTGGCCCTTCATCGACCGCGCCTCGGGCGGCGGCATCCAGGGCGTGATCGCCGCCGTCGACCAGGTGCTGGCCAAGGCCGACGACAAGACCACCATCATCCCCGCCCACGGCGAGCTCGCAAGCAAGGCCCAGCTGAAGGCCTATCGCGACATGCTGGTCGACGTGCAGGCCAAGGTGAAGGCCGGGATCAAAGCGAAGAAGACCCTGGCCCAGATCGTCGCGTCGAAGCCGGCCTTGGCCTACGAGAAGGGCATGGAGGGCCGCGAAGAGGTGTTCGTCGAAGCGATCTACGACAGTCTGGTCAAGCCGCACTGACCCTTAAAGCGCCCCGCCGGGAATAAACCCCGCCGACCCTGAGTCCCTGCATCGAGTCCACGATCTCGCAGGGATAGTCGCATGACCAAAGATACGAACGCCCACGCCGCCGATACGCCCGATCTTTCGCGGCGCGGGGCCTTGAGATGCATGGCCTTCGGCGGGGCGGGCACCCTGTTCATGCTGTCCGGCGGCGTGCTTGCGCCCATGGACCTGGCGGCCGCCGCCACGCCCGCGGGCAAGAAGGCGCACACCGGCGTGCCGCTGTTCGTGCAGATCAGCGACACCCACATCGGCTTCAACAAGGAAGCCAACCCCGACGTCCAGGGCACGCTAAAGGAAACCATCGGCCTGGTGAACGCCATGCCGGTGAAGCCCGGCCTGATCCTGCACACCGGCGACATCACCCACCTGTCCAAGGCGGCGGAGTTCGACACGGCCGAGCAGATCCTCAAAGGTCTGCGCGTCACCGAGCTGCACACCACGCCGGGCGAGCACGACGTCACCGACGGCGTCGGCGAGGAGTATTTCAAGCGCTTCGGCAAGGCCTCGAAGAACAAGGGCTGGTACAGCTTCGACCATCAGGGCGTGCACTTCGTCGGCCTGAACAACGTCATGCAGTTCAAGCCCGGCGGCCTGGGCGCCTTTGGGGCGGAGCAGCTCGCCTGGCTGGAAGCCGACCTGAAGGGCCGCAGCGCCTCGACCCCCATCGTCGCGTTCGGCCACATGCCGATGTGGACCGTCTATGAGCCCTGGGGCTGGGGCACGGGCGATGCGGAGCAGGCGCTGAGCTATCTGAAGCGCTTCGGCTCGGTCACCGTCCTGAACGGCCACATCCACCAGATCGTGCAGAAGGTGGAAGGCCACATCACCTTCCACACCGCCCGCGGCACCGCCTATCCGCTGCCCGCGCCGGGCGTGGGCGACGCGCCCGGCCCGCTGAAGGTGCCCGCCGACCAGCTGCCGCACATGCTGGGCTTCACCTCGGTCAGCGAGGTGCGCCACCCGCAGGGCCGCACGGTCAGCATCACCGACACCACCCTTCCTCCCCGTCACGCCTAAGTAAAAGGACTGCCGTCATGATCGCCGACACCCCTCGCCGCAGCGCCCCGCTGCAGGCCTCGCTGGCCGCCGCCCTCGCCCTGCTCTGCGGCGGCGCGGCCCTGACCATCGCCGCCTGCTCGCCCAACACGGCCCAGGCCCAGGCCGGATCGGTCACCATCCCGATCAAGAACTTCGCCTACATGCCGATGACCGTCACGGTCGCCGCGGGCTCGACCGTGACCTGGAAGAACCTGGACGGCGAGCCGCACACGGTCACCAGCACCGACGGCCTGTTCCGCTCCGGCGCCCTGGACCAGGACGAGAGCTTCTCGTTCAAGTTCACCAAGCCCGGCGTCTACAAATACATCTGCTCCATCCACCCGAAGATGCGCGCCGAGATCGTGGTGAAGTAGCGCGTGTGCTCAAGGCGCGGCGTCGGTGGGTCCGGCGCCGCGCTTGCCAGGCTACTCGCCTGAGCGTCCCCGCTTGCCGCGCGCGACCTCCGTCGCCAGGGCCTCCAGCCTCGGCCCCCAGAAGTTCCTGAACCGGTCCAGCCAGGCGTCGACCTGGCGCATGGGCTCCGCATCCACCGCATAGAGCCGCCGAGCGCCGTCGATCCGCACCGTGGCGAAGCCGGAGTCACGCAGCACCTTCAGATGCTGGGAGACAGCGGACTGGGTGATGCCGAACTCGGCCTGGATCACGGCGGTCATGTCGCCCGAGGCGCGCTCGCCCTCGGCCATCAGCTCCAGGAGGCGCCGGCGCACCGGATCGCCGAGGACGTCAAAGGCGTGCATCGCCGCCGGTATAGGCCTGGACGGTGCGCGCAGCCATCCCGCGCGCCTCTTCGGGGTCGGCGCCGCCGGCGATGTGGGCCTCGGCCCAGGCGGCGGCGCTTTCGCGCATATAGGCCTTGCCCTCGTCGGACATGGTCCAGGCGAAGCCGGTCTCGCGATCCACCGTGGCGCCCTCGGCGATGTGCTTGCCCAGGCCCAGGAACGCCAGGTCCCAGCCCACGCCCACCGCCGCCGGGCCGAACTTGGCCCAGTGCTCGTCGACGTCCGACGCGTGGACGATATGCTCCAGGGTCAGGCGCGTGGCGTCGCCCTCGGGCGTCAGGCGCAGGTTCACCCAGCTCATGCCGCCGCCGAATTCCCAGGTCAGGTCCAGCGCTTCGGGCGGATCACAGCGGGTGATGGTCCCGCCGGCGTTGCCCTGCAGCTGGTAGCGCGCGCCGAGTTTCAGCTCGCCCTCGATCGGCAGGAACCAGCGCGGGATGCGCTCCCTATCGGTCAGGGCGTTCCACAGGTCGGCAGGGTTGGTGCGATAGACCCGCTCGGCCACCACCACCCGCGACGGCTTGCCCTGGAACTCCCGGTCCTCATAGCGGCGGAACTCCGCGCCCATAAACTCAGCGAACATGACGCCTCCTCTCTACGTGGGACCAAAGATGGCAGTTCGTGCTTATATTAGTCAATACTAATATCATTTATCGCGGCGCGCAGCCGCGGCGATCCTGCGTCGGACTCAGTAGCCGTATATTGTGAGGGCTCCTTCTCGCCGAACCTGATCATGGATCCATTCAGCCAACCGCAGCAAAAACGGCGCGACAGCTTTCCTGGCTTCAGATGCGTTCAACTGATCGAGAAACATGCCGGCGTCTGTTTCGACGCCAGTATCCAAATCTACGGTATGGACCCATGCGATATCTGAAGCGGTCAATTCGCCGCCGGCCTCGAGTCTCTGCGCCATAAGCTTGAGCTTTTCGACCACCTCACGCCAAACGTCAGCGCTGAATTCGCCTATGCCCCAACGCGTATCGGGGTGATAGCGGGGCGCAACGCGCACCAGGATCGGCTCGACTAGCGAATAGGCGTCATCGCTGAGATAGACGCTCGAGACCATTGCTCCCCTTGAAGCGGGACCAGCCCCGATCTGGATGGTCATGCCGCCGCGGGAGCCGGACCCGAAGTCTAGATCAAACCCTCGCAAACGATCCCCCCCCCGGACAATGCGCCGCCAGACAGCAGCCTACAGTTGTTACAGCCGCCAATGAAGCGACCGCGCCAACGGAGCGCGCGCGAACTATCCGAATGATCAGAAGAAAATGGCGCGCCCGGAACGATTCGAACGTCCGACCCTCAGATTCGTAGTCTGATGCTCTATCCAGCTGAGCTACGGGCGCATCCGGCTGCGGGGAGGCCCCGCGGCGAGGGCGCGATACCTAGCGTCGGCTTGGCTCGGATGCAAGGCCCCGTTCGCAATCAATCGTCGCGGCGGCCCGCGCCGTTCGCGGCGGCCCAGTCCGGAAGGTCGGAGCCCTGCCAGGCGCGGGCCGCATGGACGCCGCGGGCGATGGCGCGGCTGAGGCAATCGGCGGCCAGGGCCCCGATACGGGCCAGGGTGTAGACGCGCGGCTCCGGCGAGGCCACGCGGCCGGTGGCCAGGGCGAAGACCACGTCGCCGTCGAAGGGCGAGAACACCGGGCGGATCGCCCGCGCCATGCCGGCCTTGGCCATGCGGGCCACGCGCGTGGCCTCCGCCGTGGTCAGGTCCGCGTCGGTGGCGACCACGGCGATGGTGGTGTTGGCCAGCCCCTGCGGGTCGCGCTTGGAGTGGGGCCAGGCGTCGGGCCGGGCGTAGAGCTCGCCGGGGTCGGTCCCGCCGAACTCCTGGCCGATCTCGAACGGCGCGGCCCAGAAGGAGCAGCCGTCCGGCCCGACGACCGAGCCGAAGCTGTTGACCGCGACCAGGGCGCCCACGGTGATCCCGTCGTGGGTCACGACCGAGGCCGAGCCCAGCCCGCCCTTCAGCGCGCCCGCGACGGCGCCGTAGCCCGCGCCCGCCGTGCCGAGCGCGAAGTCAGGCCCGGCCGCGGCGAAGGCCGACCGGCCGAGCGCGGCGTAGGGCGGGGCCTCGCCCCAGGCCTTGTCGCCGCCGTTGGCCAGGTCATAGAGGATCGCGCCCCCGACCAGGGGCGACAGCGGAATGCCCTCGACGGGCCGGAGGCGATAGCCGCGCCCCTGGGCGCCGAGCGCCGCCGCCACCGCGTCGGCGGCGCCCAGGCCATAGACCGAGCCGCCGGACAGGGTCACCGCGTCCAGCCGCCCGACCAGGTTCTCAGGCCTGAGCGCATCGGTCTCGCGCGTGCCCGGCCCGCCGCCCGAGACGTCGCAGCCGGCTGCGACCAGCCCGTCGGCCACGACCACGGTCACGCCCGTGCGCACGCGCTCGTCCTGCGCGGAGCCGACGGCGAGGCCGGCGACATCGGTGATCAGGTTGCGGGGGCCAGGGCGGGCGTGAGATTCGGCGGTCATGGCGCGGATGTGGGCGATGGCGCGGGCCGCGTCTATCGCGCCGCGAAGAAAGATTGGAACCACGAACCTCACGAACCCACGAACGAGGCCTTCGGCCTCAACAAAGGCTTGGGTCGCCGCTTGCGGGTGGAAAGGCGGAGTGGAGAGCGCCTACACCGCAGCCGTTCGTGTCGTTCGTGAGGTTCGTGGTTCTTCTCTTCCAGCTGCCCTGCCGCCGCAGCCCCCTTGCGGTCCTGGCCTGGGACCGCACCTTAGGGGCCGAGTTGGGAGAATCACGTGGCGTCCTCCGCCGGACCCGAGATCGAGCGGCTGATATCGCTCCTGTCCAAGCTGCCGGGCATGGGCCCGCGTTCGGCGCGGCGCGCGACGCTGGCGCTGCTGAAGAAGCGCGACCAGCTGATGAACCCCCTGGCCCAGGCCATGGCCGAGGCGGCGGAGCGGGTGCGCCCCTGCTCCAACTGCGGGGCGCTGGACACGCGCGACCCCTGCGCCATCTGCTCCGACCCCGAGCGCGACCGCACGCTGATCTGCGTGGTCGAGGAGGCCGGCGCGCTTTGGGCCATGGAGCGGGTGGGCGCCTTCCGCGGGCGCTATCACGTGCTGGGCGGCCTGCTTTCGGCGCTGGACGGCATCGGGCCGGACGCCTTGAAAGTGTCGGAACTGGTCGGCCGCGTGGGCCAGGGCGAGGTGGCCGAGGTGATCCTGGCCCTGCCCGCCACCGTGGACGGCCAGACCACCGCCCACTACCTGACCGACCGACTGGCGGCCTCGGGCGTGGCGGTCACCAGCCTGGCGCGCGGCGTCCCGGTCGGCGGCGAGCTTGACTGGCTGGACGACGGGACGATCGCGCAGGCCCTGCGGGCGAGACGGCCGGCTTAGGGATTACTCTCTGGTCCGCTCATCCCGGCGAATGCCGGGACCCAGATGACATATCGCGGGCGCCCGCCGAGCAATCTCAGCGCCCGCAATCCAGATCGCTGAGCCTTACGATCTTGGTCCCAGCATTCGCCGGGATGAGCGGGGATTTTGGCTCACGGCATCGCGAACCGCGTGCTTCCGTCCGCCTGGATCGGCCAGAACGGGTTCCAGGCCACTTCCCACAGGTGGCCGTCCGGATCGGCGAAGTAGCCGGAGCGGCCGCCCCATTCGGTGTCGCGTGCGGCGCGGACCAGTTTGGCGCCGGCCTTCACCGCCGCATCGATGGTCGCATCCACATCCCCCGCCGCGTGGACGTTGTGGGAGAGCGAGATCGTGCCGGGCGAAGGCGTTGGGCGGCCGTCGATCCCGGCGTCCTCGGCCAGGCCCGTGTAGAGGCCGAATACCAGGCCGGGGATCTGGAAGAAGGCGATGTCGTCCATCTCGAAGGCCGGGGTCCAGCCCAGGCCCTCGACATAGAAACGGCGGGACCGGACCAGGTCGGCGACGCCAAGGGTCAGGCAGGAAAGTCTTTGCTCCATTTGGCGCTGTCCCATCACACGGCCTCTTCGCGCAGAAGTTCATAGGGGTGCTTCCAGCCCGGCAGGGCGGCGAGGCGCCCCAGCCACGCCTTCACATGCGGCCAGGCGCCGATGTCCAAGCCTGTCTGGTCGAAGAACCAGGCGTAGCCCGCGCAGGCGCAGTCGGCGATCGAGACCTCTTCGCCCATCAGGAACGGGCGTTCGTGCAGCTCCTGCTCCAGCCGGCCCATGTCGGCCTCCAGCCGCGCGCGCAGCCACGCCAGCAGCCCCGGATCGCCCGCCTCCCAGCGGCGATAGAGCCGGTAGTTGGGCAGGGAGATGCCGATGCGGTTCGCCTCCCAGAACAGCCACTGCGCCGCCTGGTCGATGTCGCCGCCGTCGAGCCTGCCGGTCGTGCGCGCCAGGCTCAGCAGGATGGCGTCGGACTGCGACAGGGGCTTGCCGTCGGTGACCAGCACCGGGATCTCGCCGTAGCGGGTGACCGCCTGCCAGTCCTCGCGCCGCTCCTCGCGCGGGCTGAACACCGCCACCTCGCGGTATTCGTAGGGCAGGCCCAGGAGGTTCAGCGCCAGGGCCACCTTGTAGGAATGGCCGGACTCATAGTGGCCGTAGAGCACTCGCGACGTCACGCCGCCCTCCTGTGCATGCGCAGGCGCCCTCGCTAGCACGCGGAATCCACCGCGCGCACGAGCCGTTTGCTGCAGAATTCCGTCCGTTGGCGGGCGCGCGGCCATTTGTCTGCGGCGAGTTCCGGGCGCAAAACCGGCTTCCACTTTTGCTGAACTCGCCGTATGGAACGGAGCATGAACATGCTGGCCGTAGTTTTCCTGGTGCTCGCCCTGGCGTTGGGCGGCGGCTTCGCCTGGGCGCTGACGGCGCTGAAGCGCGAGCGCGCCCGCGCCGACGAGGCGGTGCACGAGCGGGTGCGGGCCGAAGCCCAGCTCAACGCCCTGCGCGAAAACCAGGAGGCCGTGGCCGAGACCCTGAAGGCCCAGGCGGCGCAGTCGGCCCAGAGCGTGGCCGAGCAGCTGGTGCAGCGCGCCACTGAGACCTTCCAGGCTCAGGACCGCGTCGCGCGCGAGCGGCTGGAAGCCCAGCTGAAGCCCGTCGCCGAGACGCTCACCAAGTTCGAGGCCCAGGTGCAGGCCATCGAGAAGGCCCGCGCAGAGGACTCAGGCGGGTTGAAGGCCCAGATCGCGGCCCTGATGCAGGCCTCGACCGCCACCCAGGACGAGGCGCGCAAGCTCTCGGCCGCGCTGCGCCGTGGGGCGGGCGTTCAGGGCCGCTGGGGTGAGCAGACCCTAAGGAACGTGCTGGAGGCCGCCGGCCTCAACAATCGCTTCGACTTCGAGGAGCAGGTCTCGCTCGACAGCGAGGAAGGCCGCCGCCGCCCTGACGTCACCGTGCGCATGCCCGGCGGCGGGGTGTTCGTGATCGACGCCAAGGCCTCGCTCAACGCCTTCCTGGAAGCCCAGGACGCAGCCGACGACGCCCAGCGCGCGGCCTGCCTGATCCGCCACGCCCAGAGCCTGAGGGCGCACATGACCGGGCTGTCCTCCAAGGCCTATTGGGACCAGCTGAAGGACCGCACGCCCGACTTCGTGGCCATGTTCGTGCCCGGCGACGGGTTCCTGGCCGCGGCGCTGGACCAGTCGCCCGACCTGTTGACCGAGGCCATGGACAAGCGGGTGCTGATCGTCACCCCCACCACCCTGTTCGCGCTGTGCAAGGCGGTCGCCTACGGCTGGCGCGTGGAGGAGCAGGCGGCCAACGCCAGCCACGTCGCCGAGCTCGGCAAGGAGCTCTACAAGCGCCTGGCCGACATGGGCGGCCACGCCGCCGCGCTCGGCCGCGCGCTGGAGACCGCCGTCGGCAAGTACAACGCCTTCGTGGGCTCGCTCGAAACCCGCGTCCTGACCCAGGCCCGCCGCTTCGAGGAGCTGAGCGTGGACCACGAGGGCAAGGACATCGCCGAACTGGAGCCCGTCGACGTGGCGGTGCGGCCGCTGGCGAAGCTGGCCGCCCTGGAAAACGCGGACTGATCCTTCACCCGGTAGGGGGAAGGTGGGCCGGAGGCTCGGATGGGGGTCTGCGCCGCGACTGGGCGTGCTCTCCCGGCAAGCGCAGCACCGAGTTTCATATTTTGGAACACCAAGAGCACCAAGGACACAAAGGACACCAAGATTGCGGAGCTTGGTTCTGCGGCGCCGGTGCTTGGACTGATGCAAGGACGCGCGAAGCGCGTCGAGAAGGCTTAGGGACTGCCCATTCCGGCCGTTTTCTCGCGGCCCCTTGGTGCTCTTGGTGTTTCTTGGTGTCCTTGGTGTTCCAAATAGAAATCTGAGGCCGAAGCCTTCCGCGGCCTATCCGGCCAACCTCACTGCAACACCCCTTCCGAGCCTCCGGCCCACCTTCCCCTCGAAGGGGAAGGAGTCTTTATGGGGCACGCCCCTACCGGAGGACTCCCCGCGTGTTGCCCATCGCCCTGCTCGTCTGTTCCAACCTGTTCATGACCATGGCCTGGTATGGCCACCTGAAGTTCACCGACAAACCACTGTGGCAGGTGATCCTGGCCAGCTGGGCCATCGCGTTTGTGGAGTACTGCTTCGCGGTGCCGGCCAATCGCTTCGGCTTCCTGCACGGCTTCACCGTGGGGCAGCTGAAGGTGATCCAGGAGGTGATCACGCTCTTGGTCTTCGCCGGGTTCGCGGTGTTCGTGCTGGGCGAGAAGCTGAAGTGGAACCACGGCGCGGCGTTCCTGTGCCTGGTGGCGGCCGTGGCCTTCGTCTTCATGGATAAGCTGAAAGCGTAAGGGTTGAATCCTTTGGCGCCTGTCCGGGCGCGAAAGTGCGAACCACTTTCGCTGACAGGACGCCTGCGCCGCGACAATCCCCGACCTTGACCCTCGGAAATGGGGCCCTTACCTGACCGCCATGGCCATTCGTCCGATCCTGACCGTCGCCGACGGTCTCAGCGTCCTGAAGCAGAAGTCCAAACCGGTGGAACAGGTCGACGACGCCCTGCGCGCCCTGATGGATGACATGCTGGAGACCATGTACGACGCGCCGGGCATCGGCCTGGCCGCCGTACAGATCGGCGAGCCCGTGCGCGTGATCGTGATGGACCTGGCCAAGGAAGGCGAGGAGCCCGCCCCGCGCTACTTCGTCAATCCCGAGATCACCTGGGCGTCGGAAGAGCTGTTCTCCTACGAGGAGGGCTGCCTGTCCGTGCCGGAGATCTATGACGCGGTGGAACGCCCGGCCAAGGTCAAGCTGACCTACCTGAACTACCAGGGTGAAAAGGTCGAAGAGGAGGCCGAGGGCCTCTACGCCGTCTGCATCCAGCACGAGATGGACCACCTGGAAGGCGTGCTGTTCATCGACCACCTGTCGCGCCTGAAGCGCGACCGCGCGGTGCAGAAGGTCAAGAAGCTGGTCCGCGACGCGGCCTAGGGCTGCGCCTCGCTATTTTCTCAATTCGTCATCCTTGAGCGTGTGGCGCGTATATCGCCGTGCGGTCGAGGACCCAGTGGCGAGGCCTGTAAGCGGGGCGCCCTCGCCCGCTCGCATGCCGCGTCAACGTCGCTCGTGTGGATTCTCGACGATACGCGGCTACGCGCCGCGCATCGCCAAGGATGACAGACGGAGGGGTTGGTGGTTGAAGCCCCGCCCGCTACTACCCCTCCCATGCGCATCGCCTTCATGGGTACGCCCGACTTCGCCGCACAGTGCCTGGCCGAGCTGGTGGCTTCGGGTCACGAGATCGCGGCTGTCTACACCCAACCGCCGCGGCCGCGCGGGCGGGGTCACACGCTGCAGCCTTCGCCGGTTCACGCCTTCGCCGAGGGGCTGGGCCTGACGGTTCGCACGCCCGTCTCCATGCGCGACCCGGCCGAGATCGAGGCTTTCGCCGCGCTCGACCTGGACGCCGCGGTGGTCGTGGCCTTCGGCCAGATCCTGCCGCAGGCGGTGCTGGATGCGCCCCGGCTCGGCGCCTTCAACCTGCACGCCTCGCTGTTGCCGCGCTGGCGGGGCGCCGCGCCGATCCAGCGGGCGATCATGGCCGGGGACGCGGTCACCGGCGTGCAGGTCATGCGCATGACCGCGGGCCTGGACGAAGGGCCGATCCTGCTCAGCGAGACCGTCGCCATCGAGTGGGACGAGACCGCCGCCACCCTGACCGACAAGCTGGCCCTGGTCGGGGCCTCGCTGTTGCCGCGCGCCCTGGCCGCCGTCGAGCGCGGCGGGGCGGTGGAGACCGCCCAGGCCGAGGACGGCGTCACCTACGCCTCCAAGATCAAGCCCGCCGAGGCCCGCATCGACTGGAGCCGTCCGGCGCCGGTAGTGGACCGCCACATCCGCGGCCTGTCGCCCTTCCCCGGCGCCTGGTTCGAGGCGCCGTCGGACCGCGGCCCCGATGGGCGCGGACCGGTACGGGTCAAGGTGCTGATGAGCCAGGTCAGCCCCGCCGCCGGCCGGCCCGGCGAGGTGCTGGACGACGGCCTGCTCATTGCCTGCGGCGAGGGTGCGGTGCGCCTGACCCGCGTGCAACGCGAGGGCAAGGGGCCGCAGGACGCCGAGACCTTCCTGCGCGGCTTCCCCATCGCGGCCGAGACGGTGCTCGACTGACGTGCCGCGCTATCGCCTGCTGATCGAATACGACGGCGGCCCGTTCAAGGGCTGGCAGAGCCAGGCCAACGGGGCCTCGGTGCAGACCGCCCTGCAGGAGGCGGTGGAGGCGTTCAGCGGCCAGAAGGTCCAGGTGTTCGGCGCCGGGCGCACCGACACCGGCGTGCACGCCACCGGCCAGGCCGCCCACATCGATCTGGAGAAGGACTGGCCGGCCCGCACCGTGCGCGAGGCCATCAACGCCAACCTGACCCGCCTGCCGGTCGTGGTGATCGAGGCGGCGCTGGCGGACCCGGAGTTCCACGCCCGCTTCTCCGCCGTCGGGCGGCGCTACCTCTACCGCGTGCTGAACCGCGAGGCGCCGCCGGCGCTGGACCGCGGGCGGGTGTTCTGGGTGAGGAAGCCGCTGGACGCCGCGGCCATGCACGAGGCCGCCCAGGCCCTGGTCGGCCTGCACGACTTCACCACCTTCCGCGACGCCCAGTGCCAGGCGAAGAGCCCGGTCAAGACGCTCGACCTCGCGCGTGTCTGGCGCGAGGGCGACGAGGTCAGGCTGGAGTTCGCCGCCCGCTCCTTCCTGCACAGGCAGGTGCGCTCCATGACCGGGACGCTGGTTCAGGTGGGACTGGGGCGGTGGCGGGTCGGGGACGTAGCGGAGGCTCTGGCGGCCGCTGATCGGACGAGATGCGGGACGGTGGCGCCGCCGCAGGGGCTGTACCTGACCAAGGTGGAGTACTGACGTTCGGAGAACGCCCGATCCAGGCTCCCACCCGATTGATATTCCCTCTCGCGTGATTGAATATCTTGCGCGGGACATGGGAGGACGGGATGGCTGGTCGTCAGAAGGTTCGGACGAAGGCTTCCAAACGAGCGCGACTGCTCCTAGCCTCCGCCGCAGGCCTGGGCCTCGTCGCCCTCGCCTCCCCGAGCTGGGCGGCGCGCTGCGAGGACCTGACCAGGCTCCAGCTGCCCGACACCGTCATCAAGAGCGCCGTCACCGTTCCAGCAGGAGATGCCGCCGCCATCGGCAAGGGCGCGCCGGCCGACCTGCCCGCCTTCTGTCGCGTGGTGGCAGAGGTGAAGGCCGCGCCGGATTCCGACGTACTGGTCGAGGTCTGGCTGCCGCTGGAACACTGGGCGGGCGTGTTCCACGGGACCGGTAACGGCGGCTTCGCGGGGCTGCTGGCTTCGGGCTATCCGGCCATGCAGGCGGGCCTGCGCCGACACTACGCGACGGCAACCACCGACATGGGCACGGCGCCCGCCACGCCGCTGATCGGCGACCCGCTCGTCGGCCATCCGCGCAAGTGGAAGGACTGGGGCAAGCTCTCGACCCACACCATGACGGTGACGGGCAAGGCCATCGCCAAGGCGTTCTACAGCGCCCCGGCCAAGCGCGCCTATTTCACCGGCTGCTCCACCGGCGGACAACAGGGGCTGATCGAGGCGCAGTATTACCCCGAGGACTACGACGGCATCCTGGTGGGCGCGCCGGTGGTCAACCGCACCTGGGGCCATGCCGCGGCGGTGTGGGACTGGCTCGCGGCGAACGGGTCGCCCGGCGCCAAGCTCTCGGACGCCAAGCTGGCCTTCCTGAACAAGGCCGCGATCGCCGACTGCGCCGGCAAGGGCAATGGGCTGGCCAGCGACCCCTTCATCGCCGATCCCACGGCCTGCCGCTTCGATCCGGGGGTGCTGACCTGCAAGGGCGCCGCCTCCGACGCCTGCCTGACCGACGCCGAGGTGCGCACGGTGCGCGCCTACTACTCCGGCCCGCAGGACCGCGCCGGCCACGCGACCTACTTCGGCTGGCTGCCTGGAAGCGAGGCGCCGGTAGGGCTTAGCTGGAGCTTCATCGAGTCCCCGCCCGGCGGCCAACCGGCCTTCGGCGGCCTGTTCAAATGGGTGTTCGGCAAGGACTGGGACTGGCGCAAATTCGACTTCGACCGCGACATGCCCAAGGTCGACGCCATGCTCGGTCCTGACCTGAACGGGGTCACGCGCGGCGACATGAGCCGGTTCCGCGCGCGCGGCGGCAAGCTGATCATCTTCCAGGGCTGGGCCGACCCGCTGGTGTCGCCCGCCCAGACCCTGGACTTCTACAAGCGGCTGAGCCGCAAGGCGGGCGGTACGGCCAAGGCCCAGCGCTTCGCCCGGCTGTTCTTCGCGCCCGGGATGATGCACTGCGGCGGCGGTCCCGGCCCCGGCGACTTCAACTCCGCGGCCGGCGGTCATCCGCCTTCGCCGACGGCGGGCGACGACCTGTTCTTCGCCCTCAGCCGCTGGGTCGAGGACGGCGAGGCGCCCAGGCGAGTCATCGCCACCCGCTATGCCGATGGCCTGCCCGCCAAGGGCGTGGCCATGCGCCGCCCGCTCTGCGCCTGGCCGCAAAAGGCCTGGTACAAGGGTTCCGGCGACACCAACGACGACGCGAGCTTCGTCTGCGCGGCCAAGCGGCCCGCCAAGAGCTGACGCCGCCGCAAACACCGGCCGCCTGTTGCAAGCGGCGCGCGAAACAAGCTCGACAGTGAGCCCCGCCGTGCTTCAATGCCCACACGACGGCGGGGAACAGCCATGAGCGAGTACGGGTCGGTGCGGCCGGAGTCTTCGGCGCGGGTCGGATGGGGCCGGATGGGCCTTGGCCTGATCCAGGGGCTGGCGCTCTACGGCCTCTATCGCCTGACCCAGGGGGCGCACAGCTGGGCCGAGACCCACGCCCCGGCCTTCGCCGCCATGTTCCTGGTCACGGCGTTCGTGGGCCTAGTCCCGGTCGTCAGCCTGGGCTCGATGCGCCCGCGCACCCTGATCCTGTTCACCCTGGCCATGGCCGCGGTGCTGGCCGGCTTCGCCTGGTGGGACCTGGTGCGCGACAGCCAGGGGCGGTTCGGAAACGGCCATCGCACGGCGCCGGACTTCCCCGTCGTGGTCTTCTCGGCCGCCTTCCTGTTCATCGCCCACCGCCTGACCGGGGCGGCGGACCAAGCGCGGCGGCTGATCGCGCCCTATCCCGCCTATTTCGACACCGCCTGGAAGACAGGGGTGCAGCTGGCGCTCTCCGGCGCCTTCGTCGGCGTGTTCTGGCTGCTGCTGGAGCTGGGTGCGGCCCTGTTCGGCCTGATCGGGCTGAAGTTCTTCGGCAAGCTGATCCACCACGCCTGGTTCTACATGCCGGTGGCGGCCACGGCCTTCGCCGCCGCCGTGCACCTGACCGACGTGCGGGTGGGGATCATCAAGGGCATCCGGACGGTGATCCTGACCTTGCTGGCCTGGCTGACGCCGGTGATGGCCCTGATCACCCTGGGCTTCCTGGTCTCCCTGCCCTTCACGGGGCTCGAGGCGCTGTGGAAGATCGGCCGCTCGACCGCGCTCTTGCTGGGCGCGGCCGGGGCCCTGGTGATCCTGATCAACACCGCCTACCAGGACGGCTCCGACGAGACCCGCGCGGGTCTGATCCTGCGCGTGACTGCTCGCGTGGCGGCGTTGCTGCTCACGCCTCTGATCCTGATCGCCGCCTATGGCCTGTGGCTGCGCATCGGCCAGCATGGCCTGACCCCGGACCGGATCATCGCCGGCGCGTGCCTGGTGGTCGGGGCCTGCTATGCGGCGGGCTATGGCGTCGGATCGGTGCTGCCCGGCGCCTGGATGAAGCCGCTGGAGCGGACCAACATCGTCACCGCCTTCGTGATCCTGGGCATCATCCTGGCCCTGTTCAGCCCGGTCGCGGACGCCACGCGCCTGTCGGTCGACGACCAGGTGAGCCGGCTGAAGAGCGGCCGCGTGACCCCGGAGAAGTTCGACTACAAGTTCCTCCGCTTCCAGGCCGGAGACTACGGCCGCGAGACCCTGAAGCGTTTGGCGGCGACAAAGACCGGGGCCAATGCGGCGACCATCTCGCGCCTGGCCGACCAGGCCATGCGGCTGGAGAACCGCTACGAAGACGTCCCCGCCCCCGCACCCGACCTGGCCGCCGACATCACCGTCTATCCCACCGGCCAGAAACTGCCCGACAGCTTCGTCAAACAGACCTGGGCGGGCGGCGACCAGCCCTGCCGCAGGGGCGCCGACGACGAGTGCGAGGCGGTGCTGATCGACATCGACGGCGACAGCAGGCCGGAGGTTCTGGTCCGCACCGGCCGCCGCGGCTCCTCCATCGCCATCTTCGGCCAGGACAAGGTAGGGGCCTGGAGCCGGCTGGCCCACCTGACGCCCTACTGCAACCTCGACGAGGGCGCCTTCCGCAAGGGCCAGGTGCGCACCGTGCCCGCCCGCTACCAGGACCTGGAGATCGCCGGCCGCCGCTTCCACGTCGAGCCCAACCGCTCGAGCTGCGACGAGCCGATGGGCGGGGCGGAGGTCAGGCGGTAGAGCCCATGGAACTCCCCGAGGCGCGCCGCTTGGCCGACGCTGTGGTTGCGACGCACGAAGCCGAGGTCGAAACCCCACTCGCGATCCGCGAAGATGCGATCCGACGCATCGACCAAGGCTGGGTGTTCTACTGGAACACACGCGAAGCCGTGACGACGCGCGATATCGCCAAAGGCCTCGTCGGCCAGGGACCGCTGCTCGTGCTCGACAACGGCCGCGTCCTGGAGGGTGGATCGGCGGAACGGCCCGACGACGTGCTCTACCGCCACGGTCTGACCGGTCGGCCGGTGTTCAACGCCGAGGTCGAATGGGCGCCGTGGAAAGGATCACGGCATTCCGCCGGGGGCGCGGAATACCGCGCCAAAGCCCGGATCGAAGGTGACGAAGCGGCTCCGCCGCTGCCGGTGCTCATGACCCGCGGCCCCAGCCCCTCGACCTGGCTCATCCGCTTCGAGAGCATCAACGGCCCGCACGAAGTGCTGCACAGCGGCCTTAACCTGGTGCTGTTCGAAGGCTCGCGCGAGGCGGGCCGGGCGGTGCTGGGCCGGAAGGAGCGACTGCCCGGCTAAGTCGGGACGCGCGCTGTCAGTCGTTAGGCTCCGCGACGTGGCGCCGAACCTGAGCGCAAAGGCGACGTCGCTCGTTCGCGTGGTCTTCAGCACCACGGGCGCCGCCTCTGCGATCGGGTCGGCTTCCGTCACCCGAACCGCTCGAAATACCGCCGGATGATCGCCTCATAGATGCCGCTCAGGCGCTCGATCTCCTCGACCGGCACGCGCTCGTCGATCTGGTGCATGGTCTGGCCGACCAGGCCGAACTCCAGCACCGGGCAGAGCGCGCGGATGAAGCGGGCGTCCGAGGTCCCACCCTTGGTGTTGGGGTCGGGAGTGACGCCGGCCTCGGCCTGGATGGTCTCGCACACCAGGTCCACGAAGGGGCCGGGCTCGGTCAGGAAGGCGTCGCCGGAGTGCAGCATCTCCAGCCCGATCTTCAGGCCCGACTGGGCCTCCGCCTCGCGCACCTCGGCCTCGATCCAGGTCATGAGGTCGGCGCCCGTGTGGCTGGGGTTGAAGCGGATGTTGAAGCGGCCGAGCGCCTTCGGCGGGATCACATTGGTGGCCGGGTTGGCCACGTCGACGGTGGTGATCTCCAGGTTCGAGGGCGGGAAGGCGGGATAGCCCTCGTCCAGGCGGCGGCTCTGCAGCCGGTCGAGCAGGCGGATCAAGACCGGGATCGGGTTGGCCGCGCGCTCCGGATAGGCCACGTGGCCCTGGCGGCCCTCGACAGTGATCCAGACGTTCAGCGACCCGCGCCGGCCGATCTTGATGGTGTCGCCCAGCCGCTCGACTGAGGAAGGCTCGCCCACCAGGCAGTGATCGACCCGCTCGCCCTCGGCCATCAGGGCCTGCACCACGCGCTTGGTGCCGTCGAGCGCGACGCCCTCCTCGTCGCCGGTGATCAGGAACGACAGCGAACCCTTCGGCGGGCTGGACTCCAGCACCCGCGCCACCGCCCCGGTCCAGGCGGCGATGGAGCCCTTCATGTCGACCGCACCGCGACCCACCAGCACCCCGTCGGCGATCTCGGCCGCGAACGGGTCGGCGCTCCAGGCCGCGCCGTCGCCCGGCGGCACCACGTCGGTGTGCCCGGCGTAGCAAAGATTCGGCCCCTCGGAGCCCAGGCGCGCATAGAGGTTCTCGATCTCGCCGAAGCGCATGCGCCGACAGTGAAAGCCCAGCCCCTCCAGTACGCGCTGCAGCACATCCATGGCGCCCGCATCGGCGGGGGTGACGGACGGCCGGCGGATCAGGTCGCGCGCGAGGGCGAGGGTATCGAAGCTCATGGGCTTGGCTTAGGGGGTCGTGAGGCAGGGGGCAATCACCCCGCTCTTGCCATCTGGAACGAGGAAGCAACGGCATCCGACTTCTAAGGTCCCACCTAGTGGGTCCTCGAAAGCCAGGGCGCTATGCGACCTGCCTTTCAAGGATGACGAAGCTTATTTGATTGCCGTCATCCTTGAGCACGTCCGCGCCAGCGGGCGGGATCGAGGACCCACTAGGCGCGACATCAACGCCGCAAACCCGCATCTAGGCCGCCGCGCCCTTCGACCCTTCGGCCAGCATCTCCCAGGCCACCGGCTCGCCGCGTTTGATGTCGCGGGTGGCGGCGGCGCCCAGCACAGCGCCCAGGTGCGCCGGCGACAGGCCGAGGCCCGGACGGATGGAGCGGACGTTGTCGCGGGTGAAGCGCTCGCCAGCGCGGACGTCGGCGGTGACGTAGAGCGAGCGGCGGAACTGCAGCGAGCCGCGCTCGGAGCCCAGCACGTCGTAATGGGCCCGGCCGAGGGTCTTCCAGGCGTCCTTGCAGTCGCGCACCAGGGCGGCGAACTCGGCCGGCTCCAGGCTGAAGGCGGCGTCCGGGCCGCCGTCGGCGCGGGCCAGGGTGAAGTGCTTTTCGATCAGGCTTGAGCCGAGCGCCGTCGCCGCCACCGCCGCGGCCGTGCCCGGGGTGTGGTCCGACAGGCCGATGGGGCAGCCGAAGCGCGCGGCCATGTCGGGGATGGTGCGCACGTTGGCGTCTTCCAGCGCAGCCGGGTAGCTCGACACACAGTGCAGCAGGGCCACGCCCGCCGCGCCGGCCTTGATCGCCGTCTGCTTGGCCGCCGCCATCTCGGCCATGGAGGCCATGCCGGTGGAGATGATCAGCGGTTTGCCCTTGGACGCCGCATAGGCGATCAGCGGCAAGTCCACCGCCTCGAACGAGGCGATCTTGTAGGCGGGGGCGCCAAGCTCTTCGAGCAGGTCGACAGCCGTCTCATCGAAGGGCGTCGAGAAGATGGTCACGCCGCGCTTGTGCGCCCGCTCGAAGATGGCCGCGTGCCATTCAAAGGGGGTGTGGGCTTCCTGGTAGAGCTCGTAGAGGCTGCGGCCATGCCACAGACCGCCCTCGATCCGGAACTCCGGCCGGTCGCAGTCCATGGTGATGGTGTCGGCGGTGTAGGTCTGGATCTTGATGGCGTCGCAGCCGGTGTCGGCCGCCGCGTCGACCAGCTCCAGCGCGCGGTCCAGCGAACCGTTGTGATTGCCCGACAGCTCGCAGATCACATAGGGCGGATGATCCTGGCCGATCTTGCGACCGGCGATCTCGATCTCGGGGTTCATGCTTTCAGGGCCTCGGCGAGGGCTGCGGCGACGCGGGCGGGATCGGCGTCGTCCATCAGGGGATAGAGCGGCAGGCTCAGGGTGCGGCGATAGTAGGCCTCCGCCCCCGGGAACGGCGGCTGGGGACCCTGGGCGCGCCAGTAGGGTTGCCACGGCACGGGGATGTAGTGGACCTGGGTCCCAATGCCTCTTGCGCGCAGGCGGGCCATGGCTTCGGGCCGGGGCACGCCCGCCGCCTCGAAGTCGATCAGCACGCCGAACAGGTGCAGGCAGGGGTCGGCGTAGGACGGGGCGTCGATGGTCCGGATCAGCGGCGCCAGCGGGGCCAGGGCCTCGCGGTAGAGGGCGGCCAGGCGCCGGCGGCGCTCGGCGAAGCGCGGCAGCTTGTGCAGCTGGCTGATGCCCAGCGCGCAATTCACGTCGGGCAGGCGGTAGTTCCAGCCGAGTTCGTCCTGCTCGTACCACCAGGGGTTCGCCTGATCGCCCGCGAAGGCCTCCGGCGCACGGAAGCGGGACGGGTCGCGGGTGGCGCCGTGGTTGCGCAAGCGGCGCAGATGCTGGGCCGTCTCGGCGTCGTTGGTGGTCACCGCCCCGCCCTCGGCCAGGCACAGGGTCTTCACCGCATGGAACGAGAAACAGGCCATGGCGGAAGCGCCGCAGCCGCCGATCGTGTCCCAGTCGGTAGTCCCACCGATAGCGTGACAGGCGTCCTCGATCACCACCGCGCCGGCGTGGTCGGCCATGGCGCGAATGGCCGGCAGATCGACCGGGTCACCACGCAGGTGCACCGGCAGGATCGCCCGCACCCGCTGGTAGCGCGCGCGGTAGAGCGCCTCCGACAGGCTGTCGGG
This sequence comes from Pseudomonadota bacterium, assembly GCA_018241995.1. Classification (GTDB taxonomy): domain Bacteria; phylum Pseudomonadota; class Alphaproteobacteria; order Caulobacterales; family Caulobacteraceae; genus JAFECT01. The sequence continues at coordinate 331,910 of JAFECT010000009.1, read as the reverse complement.
CGTCATCAGGCCGGTGGCGGGATCGACATCGGCGAACACCACCTCCGCGCCCTCAAACGCGCAGGCGTCGGCGGTGGCCAGGAAGGTCATGGCCGGAACGATGCAGACTTCGCCGGGCGCCAGGTCCGCCGCGCGCACCGCTATGTGCAGGGCGGCGGTGCCGTTGGCACAGGCCACGGCATGCTGCGCGCCGACGGCCTCCGCCAGGGCGGCTTCGAACTCGGCGACCTTTGGGCCGGTGGTCAGAAGGTCGGATTTCAGCGCCGCGACGACGGCGGCGATGTCGTCGTCCTCGATGGTCTGGCGGCCGTAGGGCAGGAAGCCGTCGTCGCCGTCCGGGCGGCCCCAGCCGGCGGTGGTCGGGCGCTGTGGCGGCGCGCCGTCAGGCGGCATGGCAGGCGTCCATCAGGGCGAGGAGCCCCGCGCCGTCCAGCCGCTCCGCGTTGTCGGAGGTATAGGCGAAATCCTCCGGCACCGGCCTGCCCATGCCGTCCTCGGCATAGGGGGTGCGCTCGTACTCCACGAAGTCCGGCTCGATGGCGTAGCGGTCGCCCAGGTCCACGGTGCGGCGCGCATCGTCGGCGGAGATCATCGCCTCGTGCAGCTTTTCGCCCGGGCGGATGCCGACGTTCCTAGTGGGCATGCCGGGCGCCATGACGTGGGCCAGCTCAAGGATGGTCGAGGCCGGGATCTTCGGCACGAAGATCTCGCCGCCGCGCATCACCTCGAAGCAGCTGAGGACGAAGTTCACGCCCTGATCGAGCGTGATCCAGAACCGGGTCATCCGCTCGTCGGTGATCGGCAGCTCAGTCGCGCCCTTGTCGAGCAGGCGGCGGAAGAACGGCCCCACCGAGCCACGCGAGCCGGCCACATTGCCGTAGCGCACCACCGAGAAGCGCGTGCCGATGTCGCCGGACAGGTTGTTGGCCGCCACGAAGGTCTTGTCCGAGGCCAGCTTGGTCGCGCCGTAGAGGTTGATCGGCGAGCAGGCCTTGTCGGTGGACAGCGCGATGACGCGGGGCACCCGGTTGGTCAGGCAGGCGCGCACCACGTTCTCGGCGCCCAGCACATTGGTGTGGATGCATTCGGAAGGGTTGTACTCGGCCGCCGGCACCTGCTTCAGGGCCGCGGCGTGCACCACCAGGTCCATGCCCCGGAAGGCCAGCTCCAGCCGCCCGCGATCGCGCACGTCGCCCAGGAAGAAGCGCAGCAGGTGGGCCTTGTCGGGGAATTCCTCGGCCAGCTCCTGGCGCATGTCGAACTGCTTCAGTTCGTCGCGGGACAGGATCACCAGCTTCTTCGGCGCATAGTCGCGCAGCACCGTCTTCACGAACCGCTTGCCGAACGAGCCGGTGCCGCCGGTGATCAGGATCGCCTTGCCGTCCAGCATCCGCGTGCGCGGCCTGAAATCGCGAGGGCCCGAGGCGGAGGGGTCGTCATACATGCGGCGCGTCCTGAGGGTAGGCCCAAGGTCTAGGGCGCGGGGCGTTGCAACGTGGTTAACGGAGCATGAGGGGCGCGGCGGAACCTGGGCGCTCGGGCGAGGTCGCCGAACATGGCCGGGACCAGGGCCCAGGGCTCCAGCACATAGCGGGCGAAGAGGCGCCGGGGCTCGCAGAACAGGCGATACAGCCACTCGATCCCGAGCCGGCCGGTCCAGCGCGGTGGGGTCGCCACCATGCCCGCCTCGTAATCGAAGGCGGCGCCGATGGGGTAGATCACCGCGTTCGGCAGCCGCTCCAGATTGGCGGCGATCCAGGCTTCCTGGCGCGGCATGCTCATGCCGACCAGGACGATGTCGGGTTTGAAGGCCGCGATCTCGGCCAGGACCGCGTCGTTCTCAGGCCCGTTCACGTCGAAATAGCCGTGGCGCAGGCCCAGCGTGATCCCCGGATGGCGCCTGGCGATGGCCTCGCGGGCCGCCTCGCCGACGCCCGGCTTGCAGCCCAGGTGGAACACCCTCCAGCCCTCGCCCACAGCCATGTCCCAGAAGGCGCCGCGGAAATCGAGGTAGTTGCAGCGATGGTCGCGCGAGACCTGGTGGCCCAGCAGCTTGCCCCAGAGGATCATCGGCACGGAGTCGATCTCGATCAGGTCGGCCTGGGCGTAGAGCGCCCGCATCGCGGCGTCGCGCGGGGCGAGATACAGGCTGTGGGCGTTGTGGTTGGCCACAATGGCGCGCCGCCCCTGGCGCACGCAGGACGCGGCGAAGGCCAGCATCTCCGCAGGCGTGATCCTGTCGACTTCGGCGCCCAGCAGGCGAAGGCGAGGCTTGCGATCCATGGCCCGACCCTAGGCTCGAAGCCTTTCGATCCGGTGGCGGAACGGGGTTAATGCTCTCCCTTCAAGGTCCGTCATCCTTGAGCACGCGGCGCGACCAGCGCCGTGGGATCGAGGACCCACTAGGCTCAACCTCTAAGCTGGGTGGCCCTCGATCAGCGGACACACAGCGTTACGCGCGGCGCCTAGTGGGTCCTCGACGGCGCGCGGCTGCTCGCCGCGCACCGCCAAGGATGACGAAAGGAAAAGATGATTGAACAGCGGAGCGCCCGGCCGCTCTGGCGCCCGCTCCCCGAACCGTCTATCTCCCCGCCCGAGCGCGGCGGGGCCGCCTTTGCAACCGTTGGATTGAGGGTCGACCATGCGCGTCGCCATGATCGGGACCGGCTACGTTGGCCTGGTGTCCGGGGCCTGTTTCGCCGACTTCGGCCACGTCGTGACCTGTGTGGACAAGGACGTCTCCAAGATCGAGCGGCTGGAGCGCGGCGAGATCCCGATCTTCGAGCCGGGCCTGGACGAGCTGGTGGCCACCAATGTGCGCGACGGCCGCCTGTTCTTCGCCCGCGACGGGGCCGAGGCGATCCGCGACGCGGACGCGGTGTTCATCGCGGTCGGCACCCCCTCGCGCCGCGGCGACGGCCATGCGGACCTTTCCTACGTCTATGCGGCGGCCGAGGAGATCGCGGGCCTGATCGACGGCTTCACCGTGATCGTGACCAAGTCCACCGTCCCGGTCGGCACCGGCGACGAGATCGAGAAGATCATCAAGGCCAAGCGGCCGGACGCCCAGTTCGCGGTGGTCTCCAACCCCGAATTCCTGCGCGAGGGCGCGGCGATCAACGACTTCAAACGGCCCGACCGGGTGGTGGTCGGCACCGACGACGAACGCGCGCGCGAGGTGATGCGCGAGCTCTATCGCCCGCTGAACCTGAACGAGACGCCGATCGTCTTCACCGGCCGGCGCACCTCGGAGCTGATCAAGTACGCCGCCAACGCCTTCCTGGCCCTGAAGATCACCTTCATCAACGAGGTGGCCGACCTTTGCGAGGCCCTGGACGCCGACGTCCAGGCGGTGGCGCGCGGCATCGGCCTGGACAACCGCATCGGCTCGAAGTTCCTGCATGCCGGGCCCGGCTACGGCGGCTCGTGCTTCCCGAAGGACACCCTGGCCCTGGTGCGCACGGCGGCGGACGCCGGCGCGCCGATTCAGCTGGTCGAGACCACCGTCAAGGTCAACGATGCGCGCAAGAAGGCCATGGCCGGCAAGGTCGAGAAGGCGCTGGGCGGCGAGCTGAAGGGCAAGCGCATCGGCATCCTGGGCCTGACCTTCAAGCCCAACACCGACGACATGCGCGACGCGCCGAGCCTGGACGTGGTCCCGGCCCTGCAGGCGATGGGCGCCACGGTGCAGGCTTTCGATCCGGAGGGCCGCCACGAGGCCGAGAAGCTCTTGCCTGGCGTCGAGTTCAAGGACGGCCCTTACGACGTGGCCGAAAGCGCCGACTGCCTGGTGATCCTGACCGAGTGGGACCAGTTCCGCGCGCTCGACCTCGACCGCATCAAGGTGCTGATGAAGGCGCCGGTCTTGGTGGACCTGCGCAACGTCTACCGCCCCGACGACATGCGAGCGCGCGGGTTCAAGTACACGAGCATCGGACGGCCCTGAGCCTTCCACGCGGGGCCCACGGCTCGCGCGCTTGCCGGTTCCGGCGAACCTGTGATTAGGTCGCGTCCGTCTCTCGGGGGAGATGGCGCGGCTTCCGTCACGCCTGGCTGACAGTTCCGACGTAGGCACGGCGCACGACGTGGAAGCCACGTCCGGATGTCGCCGGCTCACCTTCGCGTACCCATCGAATTCAGACGCGGCCTCCAAGGCCGCGGGAGCCGGTCGCGAAATGACGTCGCCCAAGCCCGAGGCAGGCCGGAAGAGCCTCTTCTCCTGGTACAATGTCGAGCGGACAGACGTTTACGTCGCCGCCGTCCTGCTGGCGGCGATCGCGGCCATCCATCTGCTCGGCCAGCACAATGCGCTGATCGAGAACGCCGAGAAGGGCCTGCTGCCTGCCGCCATCGGCATGGTCCTGGTGCTGGTGTTGCGCCTCAATGCGTCGGTCAAGAGCCAGGGCGCGCGGATCGAGGACGAACTCAAGCGGTTGCAGGCGGCGCTCGACGCCACGGTCGCCGACCAATTCGAGCAGGCCGCCCGCAGGCTGGAGCCGGAGTTCGTCGCGCTGACGGCCCCGCATGTGCAACGTTTCGCCAACAACATGCGCGGGCTTCTGCAGCGCCACACGCTCAGCATCCGGGACACCGCGAGCTTCAACACCTTCTACCAGACGGTGTTGGCTACCTTTCCGAACGAGCACTTCCTGGCCACCGCCCTGCCGAGCGCGAACTATTTCTGGGGCGCCAAGCAGAACGTGGACTTGCTGCAGGCCTTCATCGCCAACGGGGGGCGTGTGACCCGGACATTCTGGATCCACAGCGAAGACGATCTCGCCAAACCCGAAGCGAAAGGAATTCTAGACCACCAGGCGGAACTCGGGGTCGAGGTGAAGACCTCGATGCTGGGCTCGGCGCCGCATCGCCTTCGGGGCGCGCTGTTCTCCGTCGCCGCATCAGGGCGCGTGGGTTGGACGGTCCAGATCGACGCCGACCAGCGGGTCATCGCCTTCGAGGTCACAACGGACAAGGAGCGGCTGCAGGACATGCTGGAGGAGCACAAGGAACTCCAGCGCCTGCCCGGCACCCACGCCTATACGCCGCGATAGCACAGCGCGCTGAGCAGCTACTTCGGCTCGCAGCTCCAGGTCATGATGCGGCTGGGTTCGGCGCCCAGGTAGGGCGTGGAGAGGTTTCGCACCTTGGCCAAGGCGCCGGCCGCGGCCTGGGCGGCGGCCGTGTCGCCCGGCGCGGGGCAACGCACCGCCCCGACCGACTTCCGCGCCGCGGCGAAGGCTGCGTAGTCGGCGGCGCTCAGCGCGAAATCCTTGCGCACGAAGGTCTTCATGTCCGGCGAGAGGTAGAGCTGGGAGGCGCCGCGCCCGCTCTCGCCGAGGGTCACGCGCGAGAACCCGCCCTGAACCTTCTCATAGGGCGTCTTGCCGTTCACGCAGTCGGCCTCCGGATCGAAGCTGAAGCTGAGCGCGCCCGCTTGCGGGAGCGGGTTGAAGCTCTTGGCCGGCACGAAGCGGCAGTTCAGGGCCACGGCCGAGGCGGAGACCTTCGCCGTGCCAGAGCGCCCATGCCGATGACCCAGCATCCACCAGCCCGCCAGGCCCAGCGCCACCACCGCCACCCCGACGCCCAAGAGCAGCGGCAGGGTCGGGTTGGCCGCCGGGCGCGGCGCGCCTTCGGCCGCGAGCGTGGCGTCCATCGCGCGCCGGCGGCTCAACAGGAACCAGACCAGCGCGCCCAGCGCCAGCAGCACCAAGACGCCGAAGCCCCAGCGCACCACGCTGTCGCGCTCCTGCACGGCCTTCTTCGCGGCGGCTTCCGCGGCGCTGGCGGCGGCGTTGGCCTTCTCGACCTGGGCCTGCAGCGCCGGATCGACCGGAACGGTGCGGACGCAGGGCGCCGCGTCGGGCGTGACGGTCACCCCCGCCCGCTCCAGGAAGCGCGAGACCACCGAGGAGCGGATCGCGGCGAACTGGCCGGGGTGGCTCTCCACCGTGCCGTCGTCGCCCATGCTCTCCGACGCGCTCCAGGTGTTGACCCCGATCACCCGCGCGCACTCGTCCAGCAACGGGCCGCCGGAGTTGCCGTGATCGATCGGCGCGGTGTGGAAAATGGTGTCGAAGGCCCCGCCGCCGGGCGCCGTGTCCGAGAACAGGGCGATGGAGCCGGAGGTCACATAAGGCTCCGAGGGCTTCAGCGACTGCTCCAGCGGCAGCTTGCGCATGCGGTCGGTGACGCCGGGATAACCCAGCGCACGCACCAGGGCCTCCTTGCTGGGCGGATTGGCGGCGATCTTCAGAGCCGGCGCGGCCAGCTCCGGCGCGTCCAGCATGGCGAGATCCGCGTCGGGCCAGGTCTGGGACAGGGTCGCGGGCTTCCGCTCGTTGCCGGCGTATTTGTCGGGCACCACGAAATAGAGGGTGCGCACCGCGCCCACCGGGGCCTCGACCACGTGGTTGTTGGTCACGATCTTGCCCGGCGCGACGACGAAGCCTGAGCCCGCCATCACCGCCACCGGCTGGTCGTCGGCGCCCAGGTGCAGCACCACGATCCGGACGACTGAGCGCTCCGCCTCGCGCAAGGCGGCGCCGTCCTCCTGGGCGTAGGCGGTCATGCCGGGCGCAGCCAGCGCGAACAGCGCCAGCAGCAGCGCGCAAAGTGCCAGTTTCAGACGCCGCAGCATGCCCAAATCCCCCTGCGCGCTATTCATCATGGGATCGGCGGGAAGGCAATTCACGGCGAGCCATGGGGCTGGACGGCGCCGCCGCGGGGGGCGATGAAGCGGGGTCGCTCCTCCGACCGGAAGGGTTCCGATGGACGCCCCCACACCCGACATCCGCGAAAGCCGCCGCCACCAGATGTTCCCGCTGCTGGAGCCGCGTGAGATCGAGCGGCTGCGGCGCTTCTCCGAGCCGCGCGCCTATGCGGCCGGCGAGGCCCTGGCCCGCGTCGGCGAGCCCGGCCACGGCATGACCGTGATCCTGTCCGGCGAGGTCGAGATCACCCAGCCCGACGGCATGGGCCACGTGACCCTGGTCACCACCCACGGCCCCGGCGCGATCATGGGCGAACTGGCCCAGCTGTCAGGCGCCGCCTCCCTGGTCGACGCCACGGCCAAGACCCCGGTCGAGGCCCTGGTGTTCTCGCCCGAGAAACTGCGCGCGGTGCTGGTGGCGGAGGCCGAGCTCGGCGAACGGATCATGCGCGCGCTGATCCTGCGCCGCGTCGGCCTGCTCGAATCCAACGCCGGCGGCCCGGTGATCGTCGGCCCGGCGGGCAACGGCGACGTGCTGCGGCTGCAGACCTTCCTGCGCCGGGCGGGACAGCCGCACCAGAGCCTGGACCCGACCGAGGATTCCTGCGCGCGCACCCTGGTGGAGCGCTTCGACATCGCGCCGGGCCAGCTGCCGATCGTGCTGTGTCCGAACGGGGAGCTGCTGCGCAATCCCAGCGAGGACCAGCTGGCCCGCTGCATGGGGCTGGTCGGGCCGCTGGACCCGGAGCGCACCTATGACGTGGCCATCGTCGGCGCGGGTCCGGCGGGCTTGGCGGCGGCGGTCTATGCCGGGTCGGAAGGCCTGTCGGTGCTGGCGCTGGACTGCCGCGCCTTCGGCGGCCAGGCGGGCGCCTCGGCGCGGATCGAGAACTACCTGGGTTTCCCGACCGGCATCAGCGGCATGGCCCTGATGGCGCGGGCCTTCAACCAGGCGCAGAAGTTCGGGGTGCAGATGGCCATACCCGACGAGGTGGCCGGGCTCGCGCCCGACGACGGCGCCGGCCTCTGCCGCCTGCGCCTGGCCAACGGCGAGACGGTCCGGAGCCGCACGGTGGTGGTGGCCTCGGGCGCCAGCTACCGCCGCCTGGACGTGGACAATCTGGCGGAGTTCGAGGGCGCCTCGGTGCACTACTGGGCCTCGCCGGTGGAGACGCGGCTCTGCGCCGGGCAGGAGGTCGCCCTGGTCGGGGCCGGCAATTCGGCGGGCCAGGCGGTGGTCTATCTCGCCGACCAGGTGGCCAAGGTGACGCTCCTGGTGCGCGGCTCCAGCCTGGAGGCCAGCATGTCACGCTATCTGGTCGACCGTATCCGCAGCCTTGAGAACGTCGAGGTGCTGCTGGGCGCCTCGGTCTGCGGGCTGGAGGGGCGGGACGGGGTGCTGGAGGCGATCCGCTACACCTGCGGCGACGAGGCATGCCGGCTGGCGATCCGCCGCCTGTTCCTGTTCATCGGCGCCTCGCCCAACACGGATTGGCTCAAGGACTCGGGCGTAACGCTCGACCCCAAGGGCTTCGTGCTGACCGGCGCGGAGGCGGCGCCCGGCCGGGGCCTCTTGGAGACCGCGCGGCCCGGCGTCTTCGCCATCGGCGACGTGCGCTCCGGTTCGGTCAAGCGGGTGGCCGCCTCGGTCGGCGAAGGCGCGCAAGCCGTGGCCGCGATCCACGCCTTCTTGGCGCAGCCCGCGCCCGCCACCGTCTGAAGGAGCCGCCCGATGTCCGATGAATGCCCTCACGCTTCCCAGGTCGCCGACGTGACGCCCAGCGCCAAGGGCTGCGAGGAGTGCCTGAAGATCGGCTCGCCCTGGGTGCATCTACGCCTGTGCCGGACCTGCGGCCACGTCGGCTGCTGTGATGACTCGCCCAACCGCCACGCCACGGCCCACTTCCACGCCACCCGGCACCCGGTGATCGAGGGCTATGACCCGCCCGAGGGCTGGGGCTGGTGCTATGTGGACGAGATCTTCCTCGACCTGTCGGACCGCATGACGCCGCAACTGGGACCGATCCCGCGCTGGGTTTGAGCAGAAAATCACGAAGCGGAAGGCATCCCCTTGCCGATCAGCGACGGGAATGGTCAGTTTCGTGCGTGAAACCGGGTTTGGGGGAACCATCCATGCGTCGTCTGTTCGTCACCGCGGCCTGCGCCGCCGCGCTTTGCCTTGGCCTGAGCGCCACCGCCGCCTCGGCCCAACAGGTCGACATGAACCTGATGAACCGCATCGCGGACGAGGGCTTCAACCACTCCCAGATCGTCGACAGCGCCGAGTACCTGGCCGACCACATCGGCGGGCGCATGACCAACTCCCCGCAGATGCGCCAGGCCGAGGCCTGGACCCAGAAGCAGTACAATTCCTGGGGCCTGAAGAACGTCCACGCCGAGGGCTTCGACTTCGGCCGCGGCTGGTGGATCGAAAGCTCCAGCCTGCGCATGATCGACCCGCGCCCCCTGAGCCTGAAGGCCATCCCCGTCGCCTGGACGCCCTCGACCAACGGGGCCCAGACCGCCGAGATCGTGGTCGCGCCGATGACTTCCGAAGCTGACTTCGCCAAGTGGAAGGGCAAGCTGGCGGGCAAGATCGTGCTGACCAGCGCGCCGACCCCGCCCCGTGACGACCTGACCGCCCCGTTCGAGCGCCTGAGCGACGCGGACCTGGCCAAGCTCGGCGAATACCAGCAGCCGGTCCACGACTCCGGCGCCGCAGCCCGCAACGCCGGGCGCCGCAACTTCCAGACCAAGCTCGATGCTTTCCTCAAGGAAGAGGGCGCGGTGGCGCGGGGCTCGATGTCGCGTTCGGAAGGCCGCCTCGTGCACGGCGAGGGCAACGGCTACAAGGTCGGCCAGACCCCGGCGGTGCCGGCCGTGGAGATCGCGGCGGAGGACTATCGCAAGCTGACCCGCCTGGCGAAGTCGGGCCCGGTCAAGCTCGAGATCAACAACGTCGTCCACTACGAGGACACCGACCACAACGCCTACAACATCTTCGCCGAAATCGCCGGCCGCGACGCCAAGGCCGGCTATGTGATGGCGGGCGCGCACCTGGACAGCTGGGTCGCGGGCGACGGCGCCTCGGACAACGGCGCGGGCGCGGTGGTGGTGATGGAGGCCGCGCGCATCCTGGCCGCCCTGCACGTCCAGCCCAAGCGCACCATCCGCTTCGCCCTGTGGGCCGGCGAGGAGCAGGGCCTCTTGGGCTCCTACGCCTACACCGAGAAGTACCTGGCGAAGCGGCCGCTGGACACGGCCAAGGGCGAGACCTCGATGAGCTCGACCAACAACTACCCGATCACCAAGCAGCCGGGCTTCGGCCAGATGGCAGGCTACTTCAACCTGGACAACGGCTCGGGCAAGATCCGCGGCATCTACGCCGAGGGCAATTTCGCCGAGGGCAATTTCGCCGTGGCGCCGATCTTCAAGGCGTGGCTGGAGCCCTTCCACGGCATGGGCGCCGATACGGTCGTGCCCCAGTCGACCGGCTCCACCGACCACGTGTTCCTGTCCAAGCTGGGCCTGCCCGCCTTCCAGTTCATCCAGGACCCGCTCGACTACGAGAGCCGCGTGCACCACACCGACCTCGACGTCTACGACCACATGCGCGCCCAGGACCTGCGCCAGGCGGCGGTGATCATGGCGGCGATGCTGATGGACGCCGCCGACCGTGACGAGCCCCTGCCCGCCAACGTCGTGCCGACCAAGCCCGCCGACACCGACCCGTTCGCGGAGCCCGCCGCGCCGGGCGGCCGTCGGGGGAACTGACCAGCTGAGCCTTGACGAGGGGCGTTCGCGCCCCTTTGTCTGGCCCCTGCAACAGGGGCGGCTCAAGCCATGAACGACTTCCCAGACGACATCTTCACCGAGCCCGAGGACGTCGATCCGGACACCCTTTCCAACCTCGGCCCGCTGGCGCGGCTGGCCGGGGTGTGGGAGGGCCGCAAGGGCGTGGACCTGAACCCCAAGGCGGATGGGCCGGAGCGGCGCGTCTTCATCGAGCGCATCGAGCTGCAGCCGATCGATCCCCAGGCCAACGGGCCGCAGCTGCTCTACGGCCTGCGCTACCACACCCACATCAACACCGAGGAAGAGGACATCACCTTCCATGACCAGGTCGGCTATTGGCACTGGGAGCCCAAGACCGGCCTGATCATGCAGAGCCTGACCATCCCGCGCGGCCAGGCCGCGCTGGCGGCGGGCCACGCGGCGCCGGACGCCACGCGCTTCTCCGTCACCGCCCGGCGCGGCGACACCGGCTACGGCATCAGCTCCACCGCCTTTCTGGAATACGCGTTCCAGACCGACTCCTACACGCTCGACGTCACCTGCGCGGAGGACGGCCAGTCCTGGCGCTATGTATCGGACACCATGCTGACCGTGCGCGGCCGACCCGAGCCGTTCCGCCACCGCGACGTCAACACCCTGACCAAGGTGGCCGAGCCGACCCCCAATCCACTGGCGGTGATCCGCGGCGTTCGCTGAGGCCGAGCGCTGGCGGCGACACTCAACCTATCGTACGGTACGATTACGACTCGCCCCATACGGCAGTCGCGCGGGGCGACGGTTCAGGGGCCAAGAGGGGGTTCATCATGCGTACCGTCAGCATCGGCTTGGCTTCGGCCTTCGCTCTCATCGCCACCACGGCGCTCGCCTTCGGCACCATCAACGGCATGGGCCAGAACCAGGAGCATGAGCGCATCACCCGCCATGCCTTGGGCTGCGGCCAGGGCCTCGGGAACGACGTCTGCTTCCAGTCGAAATCCCTGGACGAGATCGCCGGCAAGCCTGGCACCTGGGGCGGGGTCGGCGCGCCCGACAATCCCGCGCGCGGCCTGGCCTTCTCGTCGGACGCCCACTGCGACAACGCCGACTGGGTCAATGTCCCGAACTATCCGCAGTCGCAGGCCAATGCGCGCAATCACCTGATCAGCTGCCGCAACGCCATGAAGCGGCACATGGACGAAGCGGTGAAGGACGCGGCCAAGCTGCTGAAATCGAACGGCAAGATCGACGATTCCGAAATCCCGACCTGGGTCACCTGCACCTATCTGGGCACGAAGGGCCGGGCCAAGTGCAATGTGATCGAGGACTTCGGGCGGGTGTTGCACGCGTCGCAGGACTTCTATTCCCACTCCAACTGGGTGGATCGGCCGGCCTCGGGCGGCATCACGCTCAGCAACCCGGCGGGCCTCGGTAACAGCGGCAGGGCGCCGTGGCTGAACCTGCGCCAGGACGTCGGCTTCCCCGACGGCCTTATCACCGGCTGCTTCGACACCCTCAGCGCCGCCAGCCCGTCGAAGGGCTGCCCCGGCCACGTCAAGCATGAGGACCTGAACAAGGACAAGGGGACCATCGACCCGTCGCTGGGCGCCGGCACGACCGAGCGCGGCAAGATCAACGCCAACTTCCAGCGCGCCGTCGACGCCGCCATCGACGACACCCGCGACAAGTGGGCGACGCTGCGCGAACGGCTGGTCTCGACCTACGGCGCGCAGAAGGGGAACAAGATGATCTGCGCCCTGACCCACGACAATCCGGCCAAGACATGCTGACACTATGAATCCCGCTCGTCCCGGCGCAGGCCGGGATCCAGATCATAGGGCTTAACGGCGGGGGTGATCGCACCAAGCGACCCCTGCGAAAGCGGCGCTCTTCGTCATCTGGGTCCCGGCATTCGCCGGGATGAGCGGAATTATTGAGCTATCGCCCGGCGCACCATGGCCTGGAACGCCGCCACAGCCACCTCATGCTTGGGCGACAAGCGGCCCTCGATATAGGCGCCGGCCTGCAGGTTCTCCTGCACCCGCTCGACCACCCAGCGGTCCTCGGCGGTGACCACGTCGCTCATGGCCAGGGTCTGGTCGGAGACCGGCTCCCCGTCCGGGGTCAGATAGGTGTAGTCGAGCCGGACCTGGCCGGGGCCGACGGGGCTCATGCGCTCCATCATCAGGCCGCGGCCATAGACGTTGACGCCGAGGTTGGGCCACATCCAGGCCCACAGGCCCTCGTAGACGGCGTTCGGATCGCGCTGGGGCGCCTCGTGCAGGGCGACCAGGCCGTCCATGCTGACGGTGTAGTTGGCGCTGTCGATCTCGGCGTCGAGCGAGGGGTGGATCGAGGGCACGTGATAGCCCTCCAGATAGTTCTCGACGTAGGTCTTCCAGTTGCAGGCGATGGGGTGGGCGCGCTTCAGGCCCACCTTCAGGTCCGACCAGTCCTTGCCCGCCAGGCGCCGTTCGATGGGCGCCACCCAGTCGGCCAGCGACCCGTCCGGCTGCTCGATCGCCACGAACACCAGGCCCCGCCACAGCTCGACCTTCACCGGATAGAGCGCGAACTCGCGTGGGTCGAAATCCGCCGCCCGGCCGAAGTCGCGCGCGGCTCTGAGCCGCCCGTCCCACATGTAGGCCCAGCCGTGATAGCGGCAGGTGATCGGCCCCTCGCACTTGCCGGCCTCGCCCTGGGTCAGGGGCCCGGCGCGATGGCGGCAGACATTGTGGAAGCCGCGGATCTGGCCGTCCTCGCCGCGGATCAACAGGATCGGCCAGCCGGCGATGTTGTCGGAGACCCAGGAGCCCGGCTCCGGCAGGGCGCTTTCGTGCGTCACGAACTGCCAGCTCTTGGCGAAGACGCCGGTGCGCTCTTTCGGCCAGAAAGCGGGATCGACGTACCAGTCCACGGGCGCGGTCGCGACCGCGGCGGGGGCCGTGTTTCCGTCCATGGCGAGCACTCCCTGAAAGCTCCGGAGCAGACCATCTCACCCCAGCGCGCATGACGCAAAAGCAATGATCCGCCGTCTTGGAACCGCCATGGGCGGCCCCCTATCTATGGCGGGCCTTATTGGCCAAGGACCCTTCCAGGACCCCTAAATGACCCCCGACGAACGTACGCTTCTGACCCGCTTCCTCGACGACCTGAACTCGGCCAAGGCCGGGGTGAAGGACGCGGAGGCCGACGCCCTGATCGGGCGCGCCCTCTCGAGCAATCCCGACGCCGCCTACCTCCTGGTGCAGCACGCCATCCTGTCGGACCAGGCCCTGCACGCGGCCCAGGACCAGGTGCGCGATCTGCAGGCCCAGCTGCAGGGGCGGTCGCAGGGATCGAGCTTCCTGGGCGGCGGCGCTCAAAGCGGCAATCCCAACATGGGCGGCGCCTACGCCCCGCCCCAGCAGCCGGTCGCCTCGGGCCCCTGGGCGCAGCCGTCCTATATGCAAGGCGGCCCCGGTCCGTTCAGCGGCGGAAGCGGCCTGGGCGGCTTCCTGCGCCAAGCCGGTACGGTCGCGGCCGGCGTGGCCGGCGGCGAGTTCCTGTTCTCCGGCCTCTCGCACATGTTCGGCGGCGGTTACGGGGGCGGCTATGGCGGCGGCCAGACCGTCGAGAACGTGACCATCAACGAGTACGGCGACAGCTCCGACGACGGCGACTGGAGCGACGACGACGGGGATGATGGCGGCGACGACAATTCCTGACGCTTAAGCCCCGTTGCGGTGCGCCAGGCCGGCCAGCTCCTTGACCAGCTTGGCGGCCACCGTGGCGGTCATTCCGTTGATGTCCCGGCGAGGGTTCAGCTCCACCACGTCGGCGCCGACCAGCCGCGCGTGCTGGGCGTGCAGCACGTCCAGCGCCTGGCGCACGCTTAAGCCCCCCGGCTCATGGTGCGAGACGCCCGGCGCATAGGCCGGGTCCAGGCCGTCGAGGTCGATGGAGACGTAGAGCGGCGCGCCGAGCTGAGGCACGGCGCCGGGCTCGAACCCGGCCATGGCGACGATCTCCACGCCGTACCGCTCGGCCTGCTCCCGACAATGCTTGTTGAGCGTTCGGATGCCGACCTGCACCAGCCGCTTGGCCAGGCCCCGCTCGAGGATGCGGGCGAAGGGCGAGGCGTGGGAGCGCGGGTTCGCGTCGAAGTCCTCGTAGATATCCGGGTGGGCGTCGAAGTGCAGGATTTCCACCGGCCCGTGCGCGGCGGCGATCCCCTCGACCGCCGGCCAGCTGACCGCATGGTCGCCGCCAAGCGTGATCGGAACCGCGCCCGAGGCGGCGGCCGCCCGCACCGCTTCCGCGATCATGGCGTGGTCGGCGTCACCCTCGACCAGGGCCAGGTCGCCATGGTCCTCCAGCGCGATCTCCGCCCCGATCTCGAAGCCGAACTCGGTGGACGCATTGCCGGCGTCCGACCGCAGCGCCGCGCGGATATGCGCGGGCGCCTCGGCCGGCCCTCGCAGGAACGAGGAATTGACGTCGGTGGGCGCGCCGACCAGGGCGATGCGGGTCTGGCCGGCGCGCAGGGTCACTTGCCCTCGATCTGATCGAGCAGGGTCTTCACCGCCGCTTCGAGCTGGGCGTCGCGGCCGGCCGCCGTCTCGCCGAGCGGGCGCTCGACCAGCACGTCGACGGGCCGGGGATGCATCTCCATGTCGTCGCCCTTGGCGCCCTGGATGCGGATGAAGGGCTGGCGCACGGTCGAGCCGTCGATCAGCTGGCGGCCGCCGGTGTAGATGATCCAGCCCGCGGTCGGCACGCCCACGATCTTGCCGAGGCCGAGCGCGCGATAGCCCTCGGCGAAGTCCTCGGCGTCGGACAGGGACGACTCGTTGGTGATCAGCACCGTCGGCAGGCCGAGCGCGCGCTGGCCCAGCGCCTGGCGGCTCGGCAGGGCGAACAGGCCGCGCGGCGTCATGGTCAGGAAGTCGCGCCTGGACAGCACATCCAGCACCCGGCCGTTGATGTAGCCGCCGTTGTTGTTGCGCACGTCGACGACCACGCCCTGGCGGCCCTCGTTCTGGGCGTCCAGGTCGATGTAGAGCTGGTTCAGCGAGTTGTCGCCCATGTCCGGGATGTGGACGTAGCCGAGCCGGCCGTTGGAGATCTTCTCGACATAGGCGCGCCGCTCATTGACCCACTGGCGGTAGAGCAGGCCCCCGGCCGCGCCCTGCGACACCGGCCGGACCACCGCCTCGCGCTCGGCGCCCTGGGCGTTGGCGACCCTGAGCACAGTGCGCTTGCCGGTCTTGTCGAGCAGCAGGGAGTCGAGATTGGTGTGCGGCCCGATCGGCTTGCCGTCCACCGCCAGCAGCCGGTCGCCCGGCTTGATGGAGCCTTCGAGCGCGGACGGCCCCAGCGCGATGACCTCGCGCACCACCAGGCCCTTGCCGGCCTCGAAGGGTTCACGCTCGAAACGCAGGCCGAGGTCGCCGACGCGCGGACGCGGGTTCTCCGAGCCCGGCCGACCGATGCCGGAGTGGGACGCGTTCAGCTCGCCGATCATCAGGCTGATGTCGCGGCGCAGCTCGTCGCCGGTGCGCACGCCCGAGATGTAGGGCTGCCATTCGGCGCGGATGGCCTTCCAGTCCTTGCCGTTGAAATTGGCGTCGAAGAAATAGCGGTCCAGTGTGTCCCAGGCCTCGTCGAACACCACCTGCTTCTCGCGGTCGAAATCGACGTCCATCTCGCCGGTGATGGCGACGGGCTTCAGCGCGGGCTTGTCGACCGGGGTGGAGGTCACCGTGCCGCCGTTCAGGAAGAAGATTTCCTTGGAGTCGGCGGTGAAGACCCAGTCCTGCTTGTCCTTGCTGTCCGAGGTCAGCTGTTGCGGCGTCGGCGGCTCCTTGGCCAGCTCGTCGAGCCCGTAGCTGTAGAGATTGGTCTTGCCGGCCACGGTGGCGGCGAACACCAGGGTCTTGCCGTCGGGGCTGATGACCGGATTGGAGGCGTCCAGCCCCACCGGCAGGAAGCTGGCGCGCTCGCGGATGCCTTCGAACACAATCTTGGTCGGCTCGACTTTCTTGCCGGGCTTCTTGGCCGCGTCGCCAGAAGCGGCGTCGGCCTTGGGCGCATCGGGCTTGGCCTCGTCCTGGCCGCCGGGGACCTTGTCGGGACCGGAGGGCTTGCCGGGTTTGGCGGGCTTGCCCGGACCCGCCTTCTGGTCCGGCGCCGGGTCGCCCGGCTTGAACAGGTCGCGGAAGGCGTCCTCGCGATATTTCGGCACGTGCGGGACCAGGTCGACGCGGACTAGGTGGGTGTCTTCCGCGCGCTGGGAGGTGTCGAAGATCAGGTACTTGCCGTCCGGCGACCAGGCGATCTGGCTGGCCGTCTGGCCGTTGGCCAGGAAGCTGACCGGCCGCGCCTCGCCGCCCTCGGCCGGGATCACGTGCACGTTGGTGAAGGACTTGCGGTCCGTGACCGGGAAGGCCAGCCACTTGCCGTCCGGCGACCAGGCCGGGGTGGTCGCGCCGCCGCCCCAGGCGATGGCCCCGGTGAAGATCACCCGGTCGGAGGCCGGCGCCCCGCCCTCGCCCAGCGAGATCAGGTGCAGCTCCTTGGAGTCGTGGACATAGGCGATGGTCTTGCCGTCCGGTGAGAACACCGGCGCCATGTCGACGCCCGCGCCCTTGGTCAGGGCCCGCTCCTTGCCGCTGGCGAAGTCGTACTCCATCAGCCGCGAATCCAGCCCGCGCTCGGAGACGTAGAGCAGGCGGCGCGAATCCGGCGACCACACCGGCTCGCGCTCGGCGGCGGGGGTGTCGGTGATGCGCTGGGCCTGTCCGCCGTCCTTGGCCGAGGCGGCGAAGACTTCCCCGTGGGCGATGACGGCCACCTTCTTGCCGTCGGGCGACAGGGCCAGGCCGCGGAAGCTGGACTCGTTCAGGTGCCTGATGCCGGCGCCGGCGGCGGAGCCGCGGAGCGCAATGGGCACGGCCGCGGTCTGGCCGGTGCGCGGGTCGGTCTTCCAGATCTCGAAGCCGCGCTCGAACACGATGGCCGAGCCGTCCGCGGCGATCGACGGATAGATCACCCGGCCGGACTTGAAGTTGGTCACCGCCTGGGGCGCGCCGCCGCTGACGTCAGAGCGCCACAGGTTCTCGGCCCCGCTCTGGTCGCTCATGTAGTAGAGCGCCTTGCCGTCGGCGCTCCACATCGGCCAGGCGTGCTTGGCGTCGGCGGCGACCAGGCGGCGATAGCCGGAGTCCCCGGCCACCGGCTTCAGCCAGATTTCGGTCTCGTCGATGTGGGCGTGGCCGTTGCGCCACCACTGGCTGGAGCTGATGCCCTTGGCGATCAGCGCGATTTCCGACCCATCCGGCGAGGGGGCGGATTCGAACTCGTTCAGATAGCGTTCGCGGCTGACTTCCAGGGGCGTGCCGCCCTCGACCGACACCCGCATGATGTCGCCCTGGCCGCGCACGTCGGTGACGCCGGAGGTGAAGTAGAGCCAGCGCCCGTCGCGCGACCAGCCGTCCAGCGTCTCGGTGGCGTCGGAGAAGGTCACGCGCCGGATTTCGCCGGTGGCGAGCGTCAGCAGATAGATGTTGGGCGAGCCGTTACGGGTGGACTGGAAGGCCAGGTAGCGGCCGTCGGGCGAATAGATCGGCCGGGACTCCGTGGCCGGGTCCGTGATCAGAAGGTGCGCCTCGCCGCCCTGGGCCGGGACCTCCCAGATGTCTCCACCCGAGGCGAAGGCGATGCGCGACCCGTCGGGCGAAAGGGAAGGCTCGGCCAGCGACGGCTTGGCCGTCTGGGCGCTCGCGGCATTGGCGCAAAGGCCCGCGGCGCCCAGGATCATGGCCGCGGCGGAAGCCAGCAACACCCGACGGGCGCTGACGCCCGAGCTCATTTTCAACATGGAAGAGGCCCCGAAAACGGTCCGACAAACAGCCGCACAGTGGGCCGCGCCCGCAGGCTGCGCAAGCGCCGCCCCCTTGCCGGGAACGGAAAAATGCGACGAACGACGTTACGCGGACGCCGATCGGTTGAATGTGTTCGGGGGATTCGTTTGCAACGGGAGCGGTTTTCTGCGACAGGGGTGCGATCGAATATCGTCGGTTCGGTTGCTATCCAGCTCGGCCCCGCTGAGTTCCGGACCTGCCTGTCGGACGCTCGAGAATACGATCACGCCCTCGCTCCGACGGCGCGGATATCTAACTGCAGGAATACAAAACATGGCGACCGGTACGGTTAAGTGGTTCAACGCCACCAAAGGCTACGGCTTCATCCAGCCCGACGCGGGTGGTCCTGACGTGTTCGTTCACGCTTCGGCGGTCGAGCGCGCGGGCATGGGCCAACTGCAAGAAGGCCAAAAGGTGAGCTACGAGCTCGAAAAGGACCAGCGCAGCGGCAAGTTCTCCGCTGGGCAGCTCCAGCCCGCGTAAGCAGGCTAAGGCACGGTATCGTGGAACGGGCCGGTCGAAAGACCGGCCCGTTTCTTTTGGGCCAACGTTGCGCCCCTCACGCTTGGCCTCCACAGTGACGCGAATGGGGAGGTGGCTGTTGAAGCGTTGGCCGGTCAGACTGCTGGGGTACGCCATCCTGGCGGTCGGTCTCTGGCTGGCGGCCTCGCTATGGCACGTCCACGTGCGCCCGCCCAATCCTCATCTGCACGGTCACGGCCCCGCGGACTGGGAGGAACAGGTCGACGAGGCCCTCGTCGACCGCGCCATTCTGGGCGTCGTCATTCAGGCGGCGGGCGCGCTGATCGTGCTGTGGGCCTCTCTCGGCGAAGCAAAGCCACCCTCGGCGACGAGGAGCGCCTTTGGGGCGCTGGTCGCCACCGTTTGGGGGTTGGTGCGTATGCCCGTCCAACTCATCGGCGGTATAGCCTGCTGCGCTCCACTCATCTTATCGCTTTTGATCGCTGCTCATCGTCGAAGCTGGACCCACGATGATTGGGACATGGCGGTCCACGCAGCCTTTTTGTGATGCTGACGTCGATTCTCGGGTGGGCCGCCGTGCACGGCGCGCACCTTTTGACGGCGCACCGGCGTGAAGCCCGCGCTGCGCGTCGGCCGTCCGGACTAATCTATCTATGGGCCCTTCTCCCCACAGCCCTGATGCTGATCTATCTGGATCTCGGGTTAGGCGCGGCGGTGTTCCTCGAGCGCGTCCTGTTGCCCGCGCCACAGGAAACACAAGCCTTGAACTGGCTTGAACACGCCACCGACGCGTTGCGCTGGTGGTACGTGCCGCTTTTGGGCAGCGCGGTCATCGCCGCCGCGATCGCAGGTTACGAGCACTATCGCGACAGGCGGAAGGTTCGGGAAATCCCGCCGTCTTAGATTGGGCTATGCCATCACCGGGGCGCGGGTTTCGGCCGCCGCCTTGGCCTCCCCCCGCGTGTGCCAGGTCCAGGCGGAGCGGACGATCTCTTCCAGCCCGAACTTCGGCGTCCAGCCCAGGACCTCGCGGGCCTTGCGGTTGTCGGCGACCAGCATGGGGGCGTCGCCGGGGCGGCGGGGAGCTTCCTGCACCGGAAAGGGTTCGCCAGAGACATCGCGGATGGTCTGGATCAGCTCGCGCACGGTGGTGCCCGTGCCGGTGCCCAGGTTGAACACCTCCGAGCCCGCACCGCCCAACAGCCGCTTCAGCGCCAGCACGTGGGCGTCGGCCAGGTCCAGCACGTGGATGTAGTCGCGCACGGCGGTGCCGTCGCGGGTGTCGTAGTCGGTCCCGAACAGGGAGAAGCCCGGCCGCTTGCCCATGGCCGCCTCGATGGCCAGGGGGATGGCGTGGGTCTCGGGGTCATGCTTTTCGCCGATGCGCCCTTCCGGGTCGGCGCCGGCGGCGTTGAAGTAGCGCAAGCAAACCGAGCGGAAGCCGGCGTAGCGGTCGTAGTCGGCCAGGGCCTGCTCGATCATCAGCTTGGAGCGGCCGTAGGGGTTCAAGGGCGCCTGCGGATGGGTCTCGTCCATCGGCACCTGCACCGGATCGCCATAGGTGGCGCAGGTCGAGGAGAACACCATCGAGCCCACGCCCGCGCGCTGGGCGGCTTCAATGAGCGTCAGGGCGCCGGTGACGTTGTTGTCGTAGAAGCGGCCCGGATATTTCACCGACTCGCCCACCTCGATCAGGGCGGCGAAGTGCAGGACGGCCGCGGGCTTGTGCGCGGCGAACACCTCGTCCAGGCGCTTGGCGTCGCGGATGTCGCCGTGCTCGAACGGCCCCCACTGCGCGAACGCGCGATGGCCGTTTGACAGGTTATCGTAGACCACGGGCCGGAACCCGGCCTCGGCAAGGCGCAGACAGGTGTGCGACCCGACATAACCCGCGCCGCCTGTAACCAGGACTGTTCTGCTCATCTGATGAAACCCCGCCGTCTTCCGCAGTCGGAACGGCTTCGCATAGCGCAGGTTCCTTTGCTGAGGGAAATCGCGCCGATGACGCGCACGGACTGTCATTCCCCGCCAAGCCCCGCTAAATGCGCCCCATGACCGATACGCCCCCGCCCAAGAAGGGCTGGTTCCAGCGCCTGACCGACGGCCTTTCGCGCTCGTCCAAGCAGATGACCGAGCAGGTCGTCTCGACCTTCGTGAAGAAGCCGCTCGACCAGGAGGCGCTGGATCGCCTGGAAGAGCACCTGATCGAGTCCGACCTGGGCCCGGCTGCTGCGGCGCGCATCACCGAGCGCTTCGCCGAGCTGCGCTTCGGCAAGGTGTCGGACGAGCGCGAGGTCAAGGAGGCCCTGGCCGAGGCCGTGGCCGCCGAGCTGCTGCCGCGCCAGGAGCGGTTCGATCCGCTGTCGGGGCCGCGCCCCTTCGTGGTGCTGTTCGTGGGCGTCAATGGCTCGGGCAAGACCACGACCCTGGGCAAGATCGCCGCCGACCTCACCGGCAAGGGCGCCAAGGTGCTGATCGTGGCCGGCGACACCTTCCGCGCCGCCGCGGTCGAGCAGCTGCAGGTCTGGGCAGAGCGCGCCAAGGCCGACTTCATGTCGCGCGAGTCCGGGGCGGACGCCGCGGGCCTGGCCTACGACGCCTATGAACGGGCGCGGGCCGAAGACTACGACGTGGTGTTGATCGACACCGCCGGGCGCCTGCAGAACAAGCAGGCCCTGATGGACGAACTGCTCAAGATCGTGCGTGTGCTGAAGAAGATCGACCCGGACGCCCCGCACGAGACCCTGCTGGTGCTGGACGCCACGGTGGGCCGCAATGCGCTGGCCCAGGAACAGATCTTCGGCCGCACCGCGTTCGTGTCCGGCATCGTCATGACCAAGCTGGACGGCACCGCCCGCGGCGGGGTGCTCGTGCCCGTGGCCCAGGCCTCGGACGCCCCGATCAAGCTGGTCGGCGTGGGCGAAGGCATCGAGGATTTGCAGCCGTTCGATGCGAGGGCGTTCTCCCGCTCGCTGGTCGGGCTCGAAGAAGCGTGAGGACCGAAGCTTGAACCAACAGTCCCGCATGTGGCTGCGCGTGCTCGTCGACTACGGCGCCCTGGCGGCGTTCGGCATAGCCTTCGTGATCACCCACGACCTGCTGAAGGCCACGCCGGTCCTGATGATCGGTTCGGTCATCGCCGTGGCCCTGGGCTATGTGATCGAGCGGCGTCTGGCGCCCATGCCGACCATCTATGGCGTCTTCGCCCTGGTGTTCGGCGGCCTGACCCTGGTGTTCCACGACAAGAGCTTCATCAAGATGAAGCCGACCTTCGCCTACGCCGCCTTCGCGGTGATGCTGGGCGCGGGCATGGCGATGAAGCGCAATCCGCTGAAGCTGCTGCTGGGCTCCGCCGTCGTGCTGCCCGATCCGGCCTGGCGGACTCTGACCATCCGCTACCTGCTTTTCTTCGTGGCCAGCGCCATCGCCAACGAAGTCGTCTGGCGCACCCAATCGGACTCGTTCTGGGTCATGTACAAGATCGGCTATGTGGTGGTGCTGCTGCTGTTCAGCGTCTCGCAGGTGCCGTTCCTGATGAAGCATATGCAGACCGACGAGACGCCTGCGCCGCCCGAGCCGCCCGACGTGGGCTTCTAAGCACCGGCGGGCCCGCGCCATCCCGGCTCCCCGGGCGGATTGCCGAAGGGCGGGAAGCGGTCGAGCCGCCGGCTTTCCTCGAACTGGACCAGGGCCCAAGAAACCGAGTGGAAGGCCAGGGCCTTCCAGGGGATGTCGGCCCAGTCGAAAAGCACCGCGTCCAGGCTCTCCGGCCCCGCCGCGATCTCAGGCGAGGCCAGGGTGGCGCGGTGGAAGATCTGCACCTGGCTGCGGTTCGGAACATCGTAGAGGGCCAGCAGGCCGTCGAGGATCAGGTCCGCGCCCGCCTCTTCCTCGGCCTCGCGCCGGGTCGCTTCGGCGATCGACTCGCCCTCCTCCATGTAGCCGGCCGGAAGCGTCCACCAGCCGCGCCGGGGCATGATGGCCCGGCGGCACAGCAGGACCTTCACCTGCTCGATCGGCACGGCGTCCGGCCCGAAAGCCGGTCCGTTCGGGCTCCAGGCCACGACGGCGCCCACCACGATCTTGGGGTTCACATAGTCGACGAAGCCGCAGTGGTCGCAGACCCGCCGGTCGCGATCCTCGCCCGCAGGCGTGCGCTTGGAGAACGACGGCTCCAGCGCGATCGTGGCGGCAGGGGGCTTGGCGGGCGGCTTCACAGCCCCCAGCTTAAGCCCTGACGACGAGGCTTGCGAGGGCGTCCGCCCACGGAACGTCTGTCGTCGAACTGTCGCGTAACCGTGCTATGAGAGCGCGCACGGGGAAAATCGGGGTTCCACCCATGGCCAAGACCAAGGGCAAGTCGGCGCGCGCGGAAGCGGACGGGCCGCTGGATTCCTCACCCAGTCATTTGATGCACCGCGTGCTGCAGCTGGCGCTTGATATCTATACGGAGGAGACCGGCCCCGGCGCGATCACCCAGCGCCAGTTCGCCGTGCTGGTCGCCGTCGCCGGCAACGAGGGCCTGACCCAGACCGACCTGGTCAAGGCCACCGGCATCGACCGCTCGACCCTGGCCGACATGGTCGCCCGGATGATCACCAAGGGCATGCTCGAACGCGAGCGCTCCAGCGTCGATGCGCGCGCCAACACCGTGCGTCTGACCGACCAGGGCCGCGCCGAGCTGGAAGCCGCCAAGCCCCGCGTCGAGGCGGCGGACAAGCGCATCCTGGGCCTGCTCCCCGGGGGCAAGCGCGACAGCTTCATCAACGTCCTGCGCGCCTTCGCCCACGCCGGCGAGGCTGCGGCCGCCGAGGAAGAAGCCGGCGAGGCCCGCAAGAAGAAGAAAAAGGCCGACAAGGGCGGCAAGCGCGCCAAGGCCCCCAAGGCTGAGAAGGCGCCCAAGGCCGAGCGGCCGGAGAAGAAGAAAAAGAAGGTCAAGAAGGCGGCTTGATCTCGTCGACGCCGCGAAATCCTCCCCCAGCGAAGCGTGGGGGAGGGGGACCGCGAAGCGGTGGAGAGGGCTGAAGCCCGCCGCCCTATGCGATTGGCGTACTCCGCACGGCGCCCGCCTCCATTGAAACGCTGCGCCTCGCTGGAGCCCTCTCCACCGCACTACGTGCGGTCCCCCTCTCCCACGGCCTTCGGCCTGGGAGAGGATTAAACCTTGATGTCCACGAACGACCCCGGTCGCATCAGCCGGCTCGGCGGCTCGTCCGGGATGTTGATGCGGGTGACCGTGGGCTGGGGCGGCTGAGGGCGCGCCGGGGTTTCGACCGCGGGGCGCGTCGGGGCAGGCGCGGCGGGCGCCTCGACCTTGCCCAGCGCCGCTTCGAAGAAGGCCCGCTGGGCCGCCCGCGCGCCGCCGCTCTCGCGAACCTGGCCGGTCGCGGCGGGGGTGGGAAACGGGCTGGGGCGGATCGGTAAGGCCACGGCGCTATCCTTAACGAGTCGTATCGAAAAAGGGTTAACGCGCGGGGCCAGCGGGTTGTCAGCGGACGGATTTCAGGCGCCGGTAAAGCGCTTCCTCGTCCTCGGGCGTGATCGGCGCGGACAGCTTGTCGACCACCACGCCATGGGAATCGATCACATAGGTCTCGGGCACGCCCGACAGGCCGAGCTCGATGCCCGCCCGGTCGGGCTGGTCGGTCAGGACCAGGTCGTAGGGGTTGCCGAGTTCGTCCAGCAGGCCCTGCGTCTTGGCCGGATCGTCCTTCCAGGCCAGGCCGACGATGCGCACGCCGCGCGCCTTCAGCTCCATCAGCCGTGGATGCTCGACCCGGCAGGGCGCGCACCAGGAGGCAAAGACATTGAGCAGGGCGGGGCCGCGGATGGCGCCGTTCAGGGGCTGGTCCTGGCCGCTGGCGAGCCCGGTAACCGTCACCGCCGGCACGGGGCGACCGACCAGGGCGTTGGGGCTGACGTGCGGATCGCGCCGCAGGGACCAGCCCAAAAAGAGCGCCACCATCGCAGCCAGTGCGATCAATGGGGACCAAGCGAGCCAACGCGTGAGCGCCCCTGGCCCCGTAAAGATGAGGATCAAGTTCCGGCCGCGCCGGGCATCGACGTGAATGCGAGGACCCTCGCTCACTTCTCGCCCCGCCTCTCTAGCCGCTCGACCTCACGCGCCCAGCGCCGCGCGCGGGCCAGGGTGTCGGCGACCAGCCCGCCGAGGATCAGGACGGTCAGGCCCCAGCCGGCCCAGACGTAGAAGGCGTACTTGCCCATATCCAGATGCATCAGGCGGCCCCCGCGGCCTTGAGCGCCAGGCTGAGCGCGCGCCGGCGCGTCACCTCCGTCCGTATGCGCACGATCCACAGGGCCAGGAACAGGACGGTGTAGCCGAGCGCCATGACCAGGAGCGGGGCCAGGATCGGCCAGGAGATGGTCGGCCCGCCGATGCGGAACACCGAAGCGTCCTGATGCAGCGAATTCCACCAGTTCACCGAGAAATGCACGATCGGCACGTTCACAAGGCCTACCAGAGCCAGGACGCCCGACGCCCGCGCCGCCTTCTGCTCGTCGTCGATGGAGGCCTGCAGCGCCATGTAGCCGAGGTAGAACAGGAACAGGATCAGGACCGACACCAGCCGCGCGTCATTGACCCACCAGGTCCCCCACATCGGCCGTCCCCACAGCGATCCCGTGGCCAGGGCCAGGGCAGTGAAACCTGCGCCAAGGGGAGCCGCGGCGCGGGCGGCGGCGTCGGCCAGGGCATGACGGAACACCACGCCGAAGAAGGCGGAGCCCCCGAGGCAGACGTACACGAACAGGCTCATCCAGGCGGCCGGCACATGGATGAACATGATCCGAACCGTCTCGCCCTGCTGGTAGTCCGGCGGGGCGGTGAAGGAGAGCCAGACCCCGGCGGCCAGCAGCAGGCCCGCGACCACGCCCAGCACCGCCGGCAGGCGGCGGGTGGCGTCCATGAACCGCTGGGGATTGGCGAGGCCGAACATCGGCTTCGCATTAGGCCGCGGCGCGGCGCGCGACAAGGCGCAGGATCATGAGAGGGCGTTCCGGACCGCCGCCGCCATGGCGAAGGGGCTCAAGCCCATGGCCGCCAGGCAGTAGGCGGCGAGGAAGGCGAAACCGGCCTGCCAGCCCATGCCCGCCGCATAGGCCTCGATGGCGCCCGCGCCGAAGATCACCGGCGGCGCGAGGAGCGGCAGCACCACCACCGCGACCAGCACGCCGCCGCGGCGCGCGCCGAGCGCCAGGGCGGCGCCCGTCCCGCCGACGAAGGCGAAGCCCAGCCCCCCGATCAGTGCGGTTGCGAAGGTGATCACGGCCAGCGACAGGGGCGCGCCCAAAGCCGTGGCCACCACCGGCGCCATGATCGACAGCGGCAGGCCGTTGGCGGTCCATTGCGCCAGGCACTTCACCGCCGAGACGGTCTCCAGCGACGCCGGGCCGAGCGCGATCAGGTCCAGCGCCCCGTCCTCGAAATCGCGCTCGAACAGCCGCTCCAGCGACAGCAGCGATGAGAGCGCCAGGGCCAGCCAGGCCGAGCCGGAGGCCACCGCCGCCAGCCGCTCCGGCGAGGGGCCAATCGCGAGCGGAAGGAGCGCGGCGATGCAGGCGAAGAAGGCGCAGGCCAGCAGCGGCCCGCCGCCCCGGCCCCAGGCCATGCCGAGTTCGCGCCGGTAGAGGACGCCGAGGCTCCTCATGCGCCGCCCCCGATCTCGATGGCGCGAGCCGGGATCGGCAAGAGGTCGTGCACCGCCGCCAGGATCAGGCCGCCATCGGCCAGGTGACGCTCCATCAACAGGCCCAGGCCCGCGCGCCGGTCGGCGTCCAGGGGGGCCAGGGGTTCGTCCAGCAGCCACAGGGGCCGGGGCGCGGCGATCAGGCGGGCCAGGGCGGTGCGGCGGCGCTGGCCGGCCGAAAGCTTGCGGACCTCCAGCCCCAGCAGAGGCTCAAGCTGCAGCGCCTTCACCGCCTCGGCTATCGAGGCCTCGTCGCCCCCGGCCCACAGGGCCTGGAAGCGCAGCTCCTCCCCAGCGGTACGGCCGGGCTTCAGCCCGTCCTGGTGCCCCAGCAGGTGCAGGCCCGCCGCGCGCGCATCCTCAGGCTCGAGCTCGCCGGCCGCGCCTTCGAAAGCGATTCGTCCGGCGGCCGGGCGGATGAAACCCGCGACCGCGCGCAGCAGCGAGGTCTTGCCCGCCCCGTTGCGCCCGGTCAGGGCCACCGCCTCGCCGGCCGACACGGCGAAGGACAGGGCGTCGAACAGCACCCGCTCGCCGCGGCTCAGGCTCAGATTCTCGATGGTCAGGCGGGTGATCATCCAGTGGATTCCTTCCCCCCTTGCGGGGGAAGGATGGGCCCCGTTGGCCGCAGGCCCACGGGAGGTAGGGGGGTTGCGCAATCGCATCCGAATCGATCGCTCCTCCCGCTCCCGCCCAGCTTTGAAGCCACTGTTAGACCCCCCATCCTCCCGGCGCCTTGCGCCGGGGCCCATCCTTCCCCCGCAAGGGGGGAAGGATCGTAGCGCGATCCGCTCAAATGTTTCGCATGCTCCGTCTCGACGCGCCGCGAACGCGGGTCTAAGAAGCGCGCGGCCGCGCGGGCCAACCGCTGCGCTGGCCGGGAAGCTGTGTGTCCCGACCTCAAGCGCGCGATCCCGCAACCCGTCCTGGGGCGGCCAGTCGGATCGAGAGGATCATCCATGCCGTCCATTGATAGCCTGAAGACCCGCCGGGACCTTTCCGTCGGGCGGAAGAAGTACGCCTATTACAGCCTTCCCGCGGCCGAGGAAGCGGGACTTTCGGGGATTTCCCGCCTGCCGCGCACCATGAAGGTGCTGCTGGAGAACCTGCTGCGTAACGAAGACGGCGTGTCCGTCGGCGAAGACGACCTGAAGGCCGTGGCCGCCTGGCTGCAAAACAAGGGCTCGGTCGAGCACGAGATCGCCTTCCGTCCCGCCCGCGTGCTGATGCAGGACTTCACGGGCGTTCCGGCGGTGGTGGACCTGGCCGCCATGCGCGACGCCATGGCCAACCTCGGCGCCGATCCGGAGAAGATCAATCCGCTGAACCCGGTCGACCTGGTCATCGACCACTCGGTGATGGTCGACTACTTCGGCGACGCCAAGGCCGCCAAGGAGAACGTGGCCAAGGAATATGAGCGCAACATCGAGCGCTATCGCTTCCTGCGCTGGGGCTCCTCGGCCTTCAACAACTTCCGCGTGGTGCCGCCGGGCACCGGCATCTGTCACCAGGTGAACCTGGAATATCTGGCCCAGACCGTCTGGACCGCGGCCGAGGGCAAGACCAACGTCGCCTATCCCGACACCGTGGTCGGCACCGACAGCCACACCACGATGGTCAACGGCCTGGCCGTGCTGGGCTGGGGCGTGGGCGGCATCGAGGCCGAGGCCGCGATGCTGGGCCAGGCCATCCCGATGCTGATCCCGGAAGTCATCGGCTTCCGCCTGGACGGCAAGCTGCCGGAAGGCGCCACCGCCACCGACCTGGTGCTGACCGTCACCCAGATGCTGCGCAAGAAGGGCGTGGTCGGCAAGTTCGTCGAGTTCTTCGGCCCCGGCATCCTGAACCTGACCATCGAGGACCAAGCCACCATATCGAACATGGCGCCCGAATACGGCGCCACCTGCGGCTTCTTCCCGATCAGCCAGGCGACCATCGACTATCTGCGCGCCACCGGCCGCGACAAGGACCGGGTCGCCCTGGTCGAGGCCTACGCCAAGGCGCAGGGCCTGTGGAGCGACGCCGACAGCGAAGCGCCGGAGTTCACCGACACCCTGGAACTCGACCTCTCGACCGTGCAGCCGTCCCTGGCCGGGCCGAAGCGGCCGCAGGACCGCGTGCTGCTGTCCGAGGCGGCGTCGGCGTTCGCCACCGCCCTGGCCAATGACTTCGGCAAGGCCGACGAGGCCGACAAGCGGGTCAAGGTCGAGGGCGAGAAGTTCGACGTGGGCCACGGCGACGTGGTGATCGCGGCGATCACGTCGTGCACCAACACCTCCAACCCCTCGGTCCTGATCGCGGCGGGCCTCGTCGCGCGCAAGGCCAAGGCGCTGGGCCTCGGCGTCAAGCCGTGGGTCAAGACCTCCCTGGCCCCGGGCTCGCAGGTGGTCACCGACTACCTGGACAAGTCCGGCCTGTCGAAGGACCTGGACGCGTTGGGCTTCAACCTGGTCGGCTACGGCTGCACCACCTGCATCGGCAACTCCGGTCCCCTGCCCCCGGCCATCTCGGCGGCGGTCAACGAGGGCGACCTGGTGGCCTGCTCGGTGCTGTCGGGCAACCGCAACTTCGAAGGCCGCGTGAACCCGGACGTGCGCGCCAATTACCTGGCCTCGCCGCCGCTGGTGGTGGCCTACGCCCTGGCCGGCTCCATGAAGGCCGACATCTGGACCCAGCCGATCGGCAAGGGGAAGAAGGGCGACGTCTATCTGAAGGACATCTGGCCGAGCTCGGCCGAGGTGGCCGAAATCCAGCGCGCGGTCGTGACCGACGACCTGTTCTCCAAGCGCTACAAGGACGTGTTCAAGGGCGACAAGAACTGGCAGGGCATCAAGGTCGAAGGCGGCCAGACCTACGCCTGGGACTCCAACTCGACCTACGTCCAGAACCCGCCCTACTTCGCCGGGATGTCGATGGAGCCGACCCCGATCACCGACGTGGTCGAGGCGCGCATCCTGGGGGTCTTCGGCGACTCCATCACCACCGACCACATCTCCCCGGCCGGTTCGATCAAGAAGACCTCGCCGGCGGGGACCTATCTGGTCGAGCACGGCGTCGACCCGCTCGACTTCAACTCCTACGGCGCGCGCCGCGGGAACCATGAAGTGATGATGCGCGGCACCTTCGCCAACATCCGCATCCGCAACAAGATGACCCCGGACATCGAGGGCGGGGTGACCAAGCACTTCCCCTCGGGCGAGGTGATGTCGATCTACGACGCGGCCATGCGCTACCAGTCCGAAGGCCGCAACCTGGTGGTCTTCGCCGGCAAGGAATACGGCACCGGCTCCTCGCGCGACTGGGCGGCCAAGGGCACCAAGCTCCTGGGCGTGCGCGCGGTGATCGCGGAGAGCTATGAGCGCATCCACCGCTCCAACCTGGTCGGGATGGGGGTGCTTCCCCTCCAGTTCAAGGTGGATGGTTGGCACAAGCTCGGCCTGACCGGCGAGGAGATCGTCACCATCCGTGGCCTGGAGGACGTGCGTCCGCGCCAGGAGCTGATGGTGGAGCTGTTCCGCCCGTCGGACGGCCGCATGGCCCGCTTCCCGGTGCGCTGCCGCATCGATACGCCGACCGAGCTGGAGTACTTCAAGTCCGGCGGCGTCTTGAACTACGTGCTGCGTAACCTGGCGCGCGGGGCCTAAGGGCTCTTTCAATCAGCCTTTGCGATTGCAGGGGGCGGCGTTTCGGTCGAAGGTTCTCGATCCCGGCGCCGCCCCGCTCACGCTAAGGTGAGGCGCAAGCCAACTCTGGAGCGGTTAATCAGCGCCCATGCGTCTTCAAGCGCTGCTGCTCGGTTTGGTCCTGCTCGCCGCCGCCCCTGTCGCGGCCAAGACGCACAAGACCCATAAGCCCGCCCGCGAACCGGTGGTGGTGGAGCTGTTCACTGCGCAGGGCTGCGCGGACTGCGCCCAGGCCAATGAGCTGCTGGCCAAGATCGCCGACGAGCCCGGCGTCATCGCCCTGACCTTCCCGGTCGACTATTGGGACTACCTCGGCTGGCACGACACCTTCGCCAAGCCCGAGTTCGGCGAGCGCCAGCGCGCCTACATGAAGGCGATGAAGTTGCGCGACGTCTATACGCCCCAGGTGGTGGTGGACGGCTCGCGCCAGCTGGCCGGGGTCAAGCCCGACGAGGTCCAGGCCGCCGTGCGCGAGGCCGGCGAAGGTCATGGGCGGCTGGTGGCCATCTCCGCCTCGCGCGGCCGCGCCCAGGTCGGGTCCGGTAAGGCGCCCGTCGGCGGCGCCGTGGTCTGGCTGGTGCGCTATGACCCCGAAGTCCGCGAGGTCCAGGTCAAGACCGGCGAGAACAAGGGCCGCGCCATCCGCCACGCCCACCTGGTGCGCCAACTGGTCAAGCTCGGCGACTGGAAGGGTTCGGCCAAGGCCTTCCGCATGCCGAAGGCGTCCGAGGACGGGCTGAAGAGCGTGGTGATCGTCCAGGCCGCCCGCACCGGCAAGCTGGTGGCGGCGAAGAAGCTCTGATCACGGTCGACGCCACGTCGCGTCTGGGCGACTATGCACTCCGTGGATGCACACGCACGGGGCGCGCATGGGCTGGCCATTCAAGGCGAAGTCGTTTTTGGAGCCGGAAGACGAGGCGTGGCACCTCGATACCTGGGCCTGGCTGCTGACCCACTGGGGCGGTCTCGCCGACTTGAAGCTCTCGCCGCTGATCACCCCCACCCGTGAATTCTTTCCGCCCTCCGAAGCAAAGGGGCACGCACGTGCTGAGGTGGCGTTCGAGCAGGTCAAGACGCTGGCAAAGATGGAAAGCTGGGCCTGCCGCCTGGAGCCGCAGCCCGAGCGCGCGCCCCTGCAGGTGAGCCGCCACGTGATCCTGAAGCCGGAGCGTAACGCGCCGCTCGGCACCTTCGGCTACGAAGGTCAGGAGGTGATGATCACCTACGATCCCGGCCTGATCGACGATCCGGCCAGCCTGGTGGCGACCCTCGCCCACGAGCTCTCGCACTACCGCATCCACTCGATCCCCGGCGAGCCGCCCGGCGGCGAGGAGATGGACGAATTCGCCACCGATCTCGCCGTGGCTTACCTCGGCTTCGGTCTGTTCGGCGCGGAGACGGCGTTCCGCTTCCGGGCCTCGAACGAAGGTTGGGGCTACAGCAGTCAGGGCTATTTTCGACAGGAAGACTGGGTGTTCGCCCTCGCGACCTTTCTGGCGCTTCGGGACGAGGCGCCGGACGCCGCGCGGAAGTTCATGAAACCCGAACTGGCGGCGGCGCTGCCGAAAGCCATGAAGCGGCTGCAATCGGCTTACAGCGACCGTATCGGCGCCATGCGAGCCATCGTTCCGAGCCCCAAGGCCGAGAGCGCCTGAAGCTCGCACAGCGCGCAAACGAAAACGCCCGCCCGGCTCGGAGGGGGGAGGGAGAGCCGGACGGGCGTTGTCGCCTTGGCGAGGACGCCACCGCGGCGGAGGGGGGAGGAACCGCGGGGGCGTGTCGCTTGGAGGAATGAGTCGACCGACCGGAGCCCCGTTAAAGTCCAGGGGGGCTGGGGGGGCTGTTCAGGATCCGGGACCTCTTCGTGACCCCGACCGGCCGACGAGGTGAATTTCGAAGGGCAACCGGGCGCGCGCAGGTCGGAAATAAGGTCATTTCATGGCGTGAGATGAACCCGCGTTCATGTCGCGCCGGGATCGTGTCGCAGGCGCAACGGCTTCCTTATCGCCCCAAACCCGGTTTAGGCTCGGATTCGATGAGTTTCGACGCCTCGACACCCGCCCCCCGGTCCGTCGCCGTCTTCTTCGACAGGACCGAACTCGACCAGATTCTGAGGCTGTACGGGCGCATGGTCGCCGCCGGCGAATGGCGGGACTACGCCATCCAGTCGGACAGCGAGACGGCGGCTTTCTGCGTGTTTCGCCGCACCTCCGAGCAGCCGCTCTACCGCATCGAGAAGCGGCCCGAACTGGCGCGCCGCCAGGGCCAATGGGCGGTGATCGGCCAGGGCGGGGTGATCCTGAAGCGGGGGCGGGAGCTCAGCCAGGTGCTGCGCCACTTCGACCGAAAGCGGTTTTCGGTGGTGGAATAGAAAAGGCCCCGGCGGTCGCCCGCCGGGGCCTGACTTCTCACGCTCGCGCGCCGATCAGTTGCGCCGACCGCCCCCGCCGCCGAGCAGCGCCACGATGAACTGGAACAGGTTCACGAAGCTGATGAACAGCGACAGCGCGCCCATGTTGGTCGCCACCGCCATCGTGGCTCCGTCGCCGCGCACCGTGTAGTAGGTCAGCTTCAGGTCCTGGGTCTTGTAGGCGATCAGGCCCGAGAACAGCAGCACGCCGATGATGTTGTAGGCGAAGAAGAACACCGGGTTGGAATACAGGCCCGGCACGAACATGGTCACCAGGCTGGTGATCACCAGACCCCAGACGCCCATGATCAGGAACGAGCCCATGCCCGACAGGCTGCGCTTGATGGTGTATCCGACCAGGCTCAGCCCGCCGAAGGCCGCGGCCGTGATGGCGAAGGCCGACAGGATCTGCGCGCCCGTATAGACCAGGAACAGCACGCCCAGCGACGCGCCGATCAGGGACACCAGCACCCAGTAGAACACCGCCGAGCCGACGGCGGTCATGCCGCGCATGAAGAAGTTCGAGAACAGGATGATGATCAGCGGCGCGAAGGCCACGACCCAGCCCAGCGGCGTGTAGCCGACCGGCTGGGCGCCCAGGTAGCGGAACAGCAGGTGGCTGACTTCCGGCACATTGCCGACGACCCACGCAATCGCGGCGGCCAGGCCGAGGCCCAGGGCCAGCTTGTTGTAGACGCCCAGCATGAAGCTGCGCAGGCCCTGGTCGAGCGCCATGTCGGCGGGGGCCGGGATGCCGCCCCAGGGCCGGGGGTTGTTGTAATCGCTCATCGCGATCGAAGCCTTTCTGATAAGGGCCCGCGAAGGCGCGCCCTGTGGGACTCAATGTGGCGAGAACGCCTTTCCCCTGCAAGGGGTACGGTCTTTGCGGCCGGAGCGCATCAACCCTCCAGGTCCTGGCCGAAGCACAGGCGATAGCCGTTGCAGTCGTCGATCTCGAAATCCCGGCAGCCATAGGGCTGGTCGCGCGGCGCCCGCGCGATGGTCACGCCCTTGGCGGCGAACTCAGCGTGCAGCGCGTCGGCGTCGTCGATCCAGACATAGGCGTCCCAGGCGTCGGTCTCCGGTCCCGTCTTGCGGTTGGGCCGGATATGGCCGCCCTCCCCTACCCCGCCCAGCATGATGATCACGCCTGAGCGCTTGACCATAGTGAAGCCGTAGGGGTGCTCACCCCAGATGCGCGGATAGCTGAAGCCCAGCTTGTCGCGATACCAGTCGGCCGTCGCCTTGACGTCGTCGGCGATGAAATAGGGCGCAACGTTCCAGCGGGACATGGGCCTGCCTCCCTCGGACCCGGCGACGCTACCACAAAGGTCGCGGCTTCACTCCGCCCGCAATACCGGCGCGGGCCGTTTGGAGAGCGCCTGCAGGGCCGCGAGCACCCCGCCGAGGCCCGCCACCAGCGACGCCCCGCCCACCAGGGCGAAGACGCCGGCCCAGTCGACGCTCCAGGTGGCTTTGAACACCTCGACCACCACCGGCCAGGCGGCGGCGTAGCCTAAGCCTACCCCCGCCACGCCCGCGATCAGGCCGACGGAACCGTACTCCACCGCATAGGCCAGTAGGATCTGCCCCCGCGCAGCGCCCAGCACCTTCAAGGTCGCCGCCTCCTTGGCGCGGGCGCGGGCTCCGGCGGCGATGGCCCCGGCCAGGACCAGCAGGCCCGCCAGGGCGGCGACGGCTGCCGCACCGCGCACGGCAAGCGCCAGCCGGTCGAACAGGTCGGTGGCGGCGGCCAGCTGCTCGCGCACGCTGATCACGTCCACGCCCGGGAAGTCGCGGCCGAGCGCGCGCGACGCGCGGTCCTCTTCCGCCTTGCCGGCCTTGGCGATGGCGATGTTGGTCAGGTCCGCGCCTTCCAGGGCCTTGGTGTTCAGGACCAGGGCGAAGGCCGGGCCGAAGGAGCCGAACTCGACCTTGCGCAGCACCGCGACCTTGGTCTCGATCTCGCGGCCCAGCACCGACAGGGTGACGCTGTCGCCGACCTTGATCCCGCCGGCGCGGGCGGCGTCGATATCCATCGCGAGCAGCGGCGCGCCTGCGTAGTCGGACGCCCACCAATGCCCCGTGACCACGCCCGCGGCAGGAGGCTCCGCGCCAATGGCGGAGATCGAGATGTCGTTGTCGAAGGCCCAGCGCTGGCGCTCGTCGATGCGGCGCCGGTCCACCGCCTGACCGCGGATGCGGATGATGCGGCCGGTGGCGTACGGCCAGCGCTGCCAGTCCGCGGGCTTCAGCGGACGGCCATAGGCGGCCTGGACCGTGCGGTCGAACTCCGCGGCGCGGGCTCCGGGGATGCCGATGTAGACCACCGCGGGCGCGGTGCGCGGCGCGACGTCGGCGACCTGGGCCAAGAGGCTCGACTGGATCAGCACCACCGCCGCCAAGAGCGCCACCCCCAGGCCGATGGCGGGCGCCGCCGTGCGTGCGGCTGAGCGCGGACCGGCCAGATTGGCAAGACCGATGCGCCACGCGCCCCGCGCGCCGATCCGCAGGCGCCCGGCCACGAAGGCCGCAAGCCGCCCGATCAAGGCCAGCAGCACGAAGGCCACGATCACACCGGCGATCATCATCCCGGCGGCGAGCGGCGTCGGCGCGGTCAGCACCGCCAGCCCGGCCAGGGCGGCTCCGGCCAGGAGCGCGCCCAGAAGCTCCACCCCGAAGCGCAGGCGCCCGGAGAGGTCACGCCGGAACAGGGCCGAGGGCGGGGTCGCGCGGGCGCGCGCCAGCGGCGCGAGCGAGAAGGCGGCGGCGGACAGCAGGCCGAACAAGCCCGCGCGCATCAGAGGCTCAGGATAGATCGCGAACAGGGCCGGCACTGGCAGTCGGTTCTTGACCACCTGGCCTAACACGAGCGGCGCTGCGGCTCCGGTCGCCAGGCCGATGCCGACGCCCAGGATGGCCAGGAGCCCGATCTGGATCAGATAGACGTTGCGGATCAGCGGCCCCTCGCCGCCCACCGCCTTGAGGATGGCGATGGAGGGCTTGCGCGCCTCCAGATAGGCCGAGACGGCGCCGGAGACGCCCAGACCTCCCGCCACCAGGGAGGCCAGGCCGATGAAGCCCAGGAAGTACTCAAGCTGGTCGATCAGCTTGCGGATGCCGGGCGCGGCGTCGCGGCGGTCGCGCATGCGCATGTGGTGGCCGCGCAGGTCCTTGCGCAGCGCCGTCATGGCCCGGCCGGGGTCCTCGCCCGGCTTGAGCGCGATACGCGCGGTCTCGGCGAAGGGGACGCCCGCCCCCGCCGACAGGAAGCCGCCCTTCTCGACCGTCGCCTGCCGCGTCAGCACCCGCGGGCCCAGCGGAAAGCCCCGGCCCAGCCGGTCGGGCTCGGCGATCAGCACCGCGTGGGCCACGACCTTCACGTCGCCGATCAGGAACCGGTCGCCGAGCTTGAGCCCGAGCCGGTCCAGCAGGGCCTGCTCGACCACCGCGCCTTGCGCATCGCCTTCCGGCTTCAGCGCCTCGGCCAGGGTCCGAGGACCGCCCTCGATCTCGACCTTCCCGGCCAGGGGATAGTTGTCGCTGACGCCGCGAAGCTCGACCAGGTGGCGCGCGCCCGACGGCGCCTCGGCCATGGCGTTGACGCCGACCGCATAGGCGACCTGGCCCTGGCTGGTCAGGACCTTCTTCTCAGGCGCGGTGATGCGCCGGTCGGACACGGTGACGGAGATATCGCCGCCCAGGATCTCGCGCGCCTCGGTAGCCAGGCCGCGCCGAAACGCTTCGGCGGTGGAGCTGGCGGCGGCGATCGCGGCCACGCCGAGCGCCAGGCAGGCCAGAAAGATGCGGAAGCCGCGCACGCCCGAGCGCAGCTCGCGCGCGGCGAACCGGAGGGAGAGCAGGGCCATGGGCTCAGGCGCCCGCCACTTGGGGCTCGACCATGCGCCCGTCGGCCATGCGCGCCACCCGGTCGGCGCGGGCGGCCAGGTGCTCGTCGTGGGTGACCAGGACCAGGGCCGCGCCGGTCTCTGCCGTCAGGTCCAGGATCAGCTCGGCCACCTGGGCGGCGTTGGCGGCGTCGAGGTTGCCGGTGGGCTCGTCGGCGAACAGCAGCTGGGGCTTTGCGGCGAGCGCGCGGGCCAGGGCGACGCGCTGCTGCTCCCCGCCCGAAAGCTGGTGCGGATAGTGTCGCAGGCGAGAAGTCAGCCCCACCCGATCCAGCCACTCGCGCGCCAGCTTCGTGGCGCCGCGCTCACGCGCGATCTCCAGGGGCGCGGAAACATTCTCTTCCGCGGTCATGTTGGGCAGGAGGTGGAAGGACTGGAACACCAGCGAGACTCGGCCGCGCCTCAGCCGCGCGCGGCGGTCCTCGTTCAGGCCCGACAGGTCCTCGCCGAACAGCCGCACCTTGCCCGATGTCGGCCGCTCCAGCCCCGCCGCCACCGCGATCAGCGACGACTTGCCGGAACCCGAGGGCCCCACCACCGCCACACGCTCGCCCGGATCGACCGTGAAGCTGACGCCGCGCAGGATTTCCACCGGGCCGGCGGCGGACGGCAGGGTCAGGCGCACCTCGTCGAGTCGAAGCGGCGCGGGCGCGCTTTGGGCGTCGAACATCTGTCCTCGTACAGTCGAGCTGGGGTTTTCGGATTGAGCACGCGCAACCAAGGCTTAAATAGGACAGGCCGATGACGCATTCACCTCTTCCCCTCCTCGACCGCCGCGCCCTGCTCGCAGGGTTCGCCGCCCTGGCGTCGGCCCCGGCCCTGGCGGCGCCGGCGAAACGGCCGGTGGTGACCATCCTGGGCGACTCCATCACCGCCGGACTGGGCCTTTCGGCCGCAGACGCCCTGCCCGCGCGGCTGCAGGCGGCGCTGGCCAAGATCGGCTCGCCGGCCCTGGTGCGCGGGGCGGGCGTCTCGGGCGACACCATCGCCGGCGGCCTGGCGCGGCTGGACTTCAGCGTGCAGGCCGACACCGACGTCTGCGTGGTGGCGCTGGGCGGCAACGACCTCCTGCAGGGCCAGGACACCCGCGCGTCGAAGGCCAATCTCGACAGGATCGTGCGCCGGCTGAAGGCGCGCAGGATCGGTGTGGTGGTGGCGGGCCTCGTCGCCCCGCCGCAGATCGGCAAGGGCTATGCACGCGACTACGACGCCATGTTCCCCGCCGTGGCCAAGGCCGAGGGCGTGGCCCTGTACCCCGACCTGCGCAAAGGCGTGGCGGGGCGACGCGACCTGACCCAGGCCGACGGCATCCATCCCAATGCGGCCGGCGTGCTGATCATGGCCGCGGGCCTGGCGCCGGTGGTGGCCAAGGCGCTGAAAGCCCATCGCGCATGATCCGACTGTTCGCCGCCCTGGAGATTCCCGAGGAGGTCGGCCTGACCCTGCAGCGGCGCCAGCAGGGCATCCCCGGCGCGCGCTGGCATCCGCTGGATATGCTGCACGTGACCCTGGCCTTCTTCGGCGACATCGGGGAGGCGACGGCCGCCGATCTCGACTCCGGCCTCAGCACGGTCCAGGCCGAACCGTTCGAGATCACGCTCGAGGGCGTGGGCGCCTTCGGCGAGGGCGACGACATCCGCGCGGTCTGGGCCGGGGTGGCCGAGAATGAGGCGCTGAACCGGCTGGCCGGACGCTGCGAGAGCGTGGCGCGGCGCTCGGGCCTGAAGCTGGAGCACAAGGCCTATCGCCCGCACGTGACCCTGGCCTACACCCGCCGCCCCGACCCGGCCCGCGTCGCCGCCTGGATCCAGGGGCACAATCTGCTGAAGTCGCCGCCGATCCGCATCACCTGGTTCGGCCTCTATTCGAGCTGGCAGAGCCATGAGAGCTCGCGCTACGAGCTCGAACGCGAATATCCCCTGACCTGACGGCCGCTCCTGATGACCCGCCCCCTGCGCTCCGTCCTGTTCCTGCCGGCGTCGAACGCCCGCGCTATCGAGAAGGCGCGGGGCCTGCCCTGCGATGCTGTGGTGCTGGACCTGGAGGACGCGACCGCGCCGGAAGCCAAGGCCGAGGCGCGCGAACTGGTGATTGAGACCCTGGCCCACGGCGGCTTTGGCGCGCGCACCTTGGTGGTGCGGGTCAACGGGCTCGACACCGAGTGGGGCGAGGCGGACCTGAAGGCCGCCGCCGAGGCCGGTCCGGACGCGGTGCTGGCGCCCAAGGTGACGGACGCGGAGAGCCTGTTGGCCTACGACCGTCGGATCTCAGGCGCACCCGAGCGCACCCGCCTCTGGGCCATGGTGGAGACCTGCGCGGCGGTGCTGAACCTCGGCGCCCTG
Source organism: Pseudomonadota bacterium (assembly GCA_018241995.1). Lineage (GTDB taxonomy): Bacteria > Pseudomonadota > Alphaproteobacteria > Caulobacterales > Caulobacteraceae > JAFECT01. The sequence continues at coordinate 292,991 of JAFECT010000009.1, read as the reverse complement.
GCCGCACTCTCCGCCTCGACGCGGCTTTCGGCCCTGGTCCCGGGGGTCAACGATCTGTCGAAAGAGATGCGCTGCAAGCCCGGCAAGGAGCGCACGCCCCTGATCCCGGCCCTGGCGCTCAGCGTCACGGCGGCGCGGGCGCACGGCCTCTACGCCATCGACGGGGTGTTCAACGACCTGGGCGACACCTTCGGTCTGCAGGCGGAATGCGCTCAGGGCCGCGCGCTCGGCTTCGACGGCAAGTGCCTGATCCACCCCGACCAGATCGAAGCCGCCAACCAGGCCTTCTCGCCCGACGAAGCCGAGATCGCCTGGGCGAGGAGTGTCATCGAGGCCTTCGCCGACCCCGCCAACGCCGGCAAGGGCGCGATCCGCGTGAACGGCAAGATGGCGGAACGACTGCATCTGGCGGAGGCGGAGCGGATTCTTTCGTTCCGCTGATCCTCCAACCCCGAACCCCAACAATCTCGTCATTCTCGGAGCGAAGCGCCGCAGGCGCGTAGACCCGAGAACCCAGCAGCTCCCGAACTCAACGCTGCGTGCGACGGCAAATCGAAGGGCGCCCAGCGTCAACGAAGATTCGCTGCTGGGTTCTCGGGTCTCCGGTCGCTGGCGCTCCCTCCGCTCCGAGAATGACGAGGCGGATAGGGTGAGCGCCTAGCTCACCACCCGATGAAGCTCTTGAATTCGTTCATCATCGAGCGCCAGGTCGTGAAGTCGTCGTCCAGCGCGTCATAGGTCCGCCCCGGGGCGACCGAGATGTCCATGATGCACCAGGGGTCGGCCTCCTTGTCAACATAGCCGCGCAGCCAGCGCTTGGACGAGTTCCACTCGTTGATCTTGGCCTGGCCGTCCTTCAGCCCGTTCTTCAGGTCGAAGCCCGCGACAAACTCCAGCGAGGTGCAGCGCTTGTCCTTGTCGCAGTCGTCCAGATAGAGGTCGAAATTGACCCCCTCGGCGGCGGTGCCGATGAACTTCTCACCGTCCTTGGTGGTCTTGACCTCGGCCTTGTAGCCGGCGCCCTGCAACCAGGTGACGACCTCGGGCAGGGTCAGCCCGCCCTTGGGGATTTCGCGCGCGGCGTCCTTGGCCTGGGCTTGGCCACAGGCCAGCACCGCCATCGCCATGCCCGCCGCCATTGCGGCCCATCCAGACTTCATCTCTCGCCCCAAATCCTTCCGGCCACAGGCGCGCAACGCCCGGCCGAACCCACCGAACAGGCGTCCACGCTGGCCCGCGCCGCGGGTCCGGTCAAGCAGGCGAAAGCGACCCGGCGTCAGCCGCCGAAGTAGCTCTTGAACTGGGCGACCTGCGAGCGCCAGCGTTCCATGGAAGCGTCCATCTGCTCCCAGGTGCCGCCGGGGCTGACGTCGATGTCGTACTCGCCCCAGACGTTGTTGCTGCCGTCCAGATAGGCCCGGATGTAGCGCTTGTCCTTGTTCCAGGCGTTGATGTTGGCCTGGGTGCCCTGCGCCAGCGGGGTCCAGCCCGCCGCGTACTGGATCGAGGCGCAACGGTCCTGGCTGCAGGCGTAGAAATAGATATCGAAGTTCACGCCCGCGATGTTGCTGGAGACGATGCGCTCGCCGCGGTCGTCGTTGTGGACATTGGCCGTCATGCCGCGCCCGCGCAGCCAGTCGGCCACGTCCTCGCGCGTCACGCCGCCCGAAGGCAGGTCGCGCGCGGAAGCCACCTGAGGTGCAATAAACAAAATGAGAGCCAGGGCTCCCGAAGCCACCAGAGTTCGCATGTGTTTAGCCCCACCGACAAAGATGACGGCAGGCAGACTACGCCCTCAACGCTCCAGCGTCACCGTTTGACGATTATCGACACCCCGTCGCCGACGGAGGCCAGGGTCATGTCGACTCGCGAATCCTTGTGAATCTTGGCCGCGAGGTCTCTCAGCGCCGATGTGTCTGGGCTGTTGTCGGAGGGATCAGCCACCCGCCCGCTCCACAGCATGTTGTCGATCAGGATCATGCCGCCGGGCCGCAGCAGCTTGAGCAGCAGCTCGTAGTAGGCGTCGTACCCGGTCTTGTCGGCGTCGATGAAGGCCAGGTCGAAATCGCCCGCCAGCCCCTCGTCCAGCAAGTCCTGCAGGCTCTTCGCCGCCGGGCCGATGCGCACCGAGATCACGTGCTCAACCCCGGCCTCGGCCCAGTAGCCGCGGGCGCGACCGACGTAATCCTCGGCCACGTCGCAGGCCACCAGAACCGCGTCGCCGCCGTGCATCGCCTGCATCGCCAAGGCCACGGCGGTGGAGGAGTAGCCGGTGAAGACGCCGACTTCGATGGCGCGCCGCGCGTGGATGGCGCGGGCCATCACCTGCATGAAGGCCCCTTGCTCCGGGCTGATCTGCATCCCGGCCCGGTCGCCAAGGTCGCGGTGGGTCTCGATGCGGCAGCGGGCCAGCGCCGGGTGCTCCCGCGCGCCGAATTTCTGGACATAGGCCTGCACTTCCGGCGTCAGGCCGAGCGAACGGGACATGGGCGGGCTCCTAGCTGCGGACCCGCTCCACATAGTCCGCCGAGCGCATCTCCTGAAGTCTTGAGGCCGTGCGTTCGAACTCGAACGATCCGTCGCCCTTGGGATAGAGGTCGTCGGGCTCGGCTTCGGCCAGGACCACCAGCTTGGTCCCCGCCTCGTAGAGCGCGTCGATCAGGGTCACCAGCCGGCGCGCCTCGTTGCGCTTGTCGGGGCCGAGGCGGGGCACGCGCTCCAGGAATACGGTCGGGAAGCGCTCGGCGATGGCCAGATAGTCCTGCGGCCCCAGCGGCTCGACGCACAGTTCGCGGAAGGTCGCGCGCAGCATGCCGCCGGCCGCGCGGGGAAAGTCGAGCTTGCGGCCCAGCACGTCGATATGCGCCCCGATCTCGCGGGTGACGCTGGTCATGTCCTTCCACAGGGCGTCGAAGGCGGCGGTGGTCTGGCTGTCGATCGGGCTGAACCACACCCGCGCGCCCTTCAGCCGGTCGAGACGGAAATCACGCGGCCCGCCCAGTTCGCAGACCACACAGCGCTGCTTGATCATGTCGATGAAGGGCGTGAACAGCTGGCGGTTGATGCCGTCCTTGTAGAGGTCGTCCGGCGGGCGATTGGAAGTGGCGACGAGCGTTACGCCCAGGGCGAACAGCGCTTCGAACAGCCGGCCCAGGATCATGGCGTCGGCGATGTCGGTGACCTGCAGCTCGTCGAAACAGAGCAGCCGCGCCTTGTCGGCGATCAGCTTTGCGACCGGCGGGATCGGGTCGTCGCCCTTGTGGGTCCCGAACACGCGCTTGCGTTCGGCCTGGCTGCCGTCGCGCCACCGGCCGACCAGGGCGTGCACCTCGGCCATGAAGACGTGGAAGTGATAGCGCTGCTTCCTCGCGACACCCGCGCCGTCGAAGAACAGGTCCATCAGCATGGACTTGCCCCGTCCCGGCGGGCCCCAGAGATAGAGGCCGCGCGGCGGCTTGGGCCGGCCGAAGAACGGCAGGGCCGGATCCTTCAGCTTGCCGAGTTCGCCCTCCAGGCGGCCGAACGCCTCCACCGCCCTGGCCTGGGCGGGGTCCGGGGCGATGCGGCCCTGCTTGACCAGGCGCTTGTAGGCGGCGCGGAGCGACTGCGACATGGCCTTGGGTTAGCGCGGCCAGGCCGGGCTGCAAAGCCGGCTCGCCTGTTGGTCGCTGTGGCGCGAGCGTTTTTCCGATCCTTAATTTGCCTGGACCCGGCGGCCGTGGTCGCCTCCCGCTCGGATATCTGGGAGCCAAGCCATGCTCGCCTCGCTCGCCGCCCTGGCACTTCTCGCGCAGACTTCCGCCGCCGCGCCGCCCGCCCCGCCTCCGCCCGCCTGCGCTTCGGCCGATCATCACGCCTTCGACTTCTGGATCGGCAAGTGGACCGTCACCACCAAGGACGGCCGGCACGCGGGCGACAGCCTGATCGAGAGCCTCTATGGCGGCTGCGTGCTGCGCGAGAACTGGAGCCAGCCGGGCTTCGCCGGCGGCAGCCTGAACATCCTGGCCGAGGACGGCCGCTGGCATCAGGCCTGGACCGACCAGTCCGGCGCCCTGCGTGAATTCGTGGGCGGGATGGAGGGCGGGAAGATGGTGCTGGTGGCCCACGTGGTCAGCAAGCGCTTCAACAACAGGCCGGCTCTGGTGCGCATGACCTTCACGCCCAACCCGGACGGGTCCGTGCGCCAGTATTCGGACCTGTCGCTCGACGACGGCGAGACCTGGACTGAGCGCTACGACTTCACCTACCGCCGCGCCGGCTGAAGGTTCGTTTGCTGCAAATCCATTGAATCGCCCACCCCGGCGCCCGTAGTTCGATCGGCTTCGACAGCAACAGCGCCAAGGGCACACCATGAGGTACTCGGTCTCGATCGATGTTCCGCTGCTGGAAGACGGCCTGCGGTTCTACCGCGACGCGCTGGGCTTGCCGGAAGTGGCGCGGCCCGTGCCGACCTACGTCATCCTCAAGTGCGGGGATGCGACCCTCGGGCTGATCGAGAAGTCTGCCGGAACCAGGCCGGCCCAGGGCAGTGACGACGTGCGCCGATACGAGCGGCATTGGACTCCAGTTCACATCGACTTCCACGTCGACGACCTCGACGCCGTCCTGGCGAAGGCCGTGGCCGCAGGTGCGAAATGCGAGCAGAGATTCGAGGTCGGGCCGCATCCCCCGGTCGCGTTCTGCAGCGATCCGTTCGGCCACGGCTTCTGCCTGATCGGCGAGCGGGCCGCGGAGCCTTCGCCCTAGGCTCGGGACGTAGAAAAACTATGCTGCCCGCGCCGCCCAGGCCTGTACGGCAACAGGGATCGTGAATCGGCTTCACGCGCCGGGTTAGAAAACCTCGTTCCGCCGGGCCTTTCGCACTTGCGAAAAGAAGCCTAAATAGACGGTGCGCCCAGAGGGGCCGCAACCTGCCTGTTCCGGAGTCAATCATGGGCTATCGCGTCGCCATCGTCGGCGCCACGGGTAACGTGGGCCGCGAAATGCTGGAAATCCTTCACGAGGTCGACTTCCCGGTCTCGGAAATCCATGCCGTGGCCTCGCGAAAATCCATCGGCAAGGAAGTCTCCTTCGGCGACCGCACCCTGAAATGCGTGGACCTGGAGACCTTCGACTTCTCCAAGGTCGACATCGTGCTGATGAGCGCCGGCAAGGAGGTCTCCAAGGCCTGGTCCGAGAAGATCGGCGCGGCCGGCCCCATGGTGATCGACAACTCCTCGGCCTGGCGCATGGACCCCAACGTCCCGCTGATCGTGCCCGAGGTGAACCCCGACGCGATCTGGGACGCCACCAAGAAGCGCATCATCGCCAACCCGAACTGCTCGACCATCCAGCTGGTGGTGGCGCTGAAGCCGCTGCACGACGCCGCCCGCATCAAGCGTGCTGTGGTCTCCACCTACCAGTCGGCGTCGGGCGCCGGCCGCGAGGGCGTGGACGAGCTGTGGGATCAGACCAAGGCGGTGTTCGTGCTGGGCGCGACCGAGCCGAAGAAGTTCCCCAAGCAGATCGCCTTCAACGTCATTCCCTTCATCGGCGCCTTCCAGGACGACGGCTACACCGACGAGGAAGCCAAGATGTGGAAGGAGACGCACAAGATGCTCGATCCTTCCATCGCGTTGACCGTCACCTGCGTGCGGGTCCCCGTGTTCGTGGGCCACTCCGAGAGCGTGAACCTGGAGTTCGAGACGCCGCTGGACGAGGACGAAGCCCGCGAGATCCTGCGTAATGCGCCGGGGATCGTGGTCGTCGATAAGCGCGACGACACCGGCTACGTCACGCCCAAGGAAGCCCAGGGCGAGTTCGGCGTCTTCGTCAGCCGCATCCGCAAGGACCCGACCGTCGAGAACGGCCTGAACCTGTGGGTGGTGTCCGACAACGTGCGAAAGGGCGCGGCGCTCAATGCCGTGCAGATCGCACAGCTGCTCGACCAGCAGGGCGTCCTCTCGCCCGCCCTGGCCTAGGTCTTCCGATGCGCCGCAAGCATCAGGACGCCCCGGGCCCTCCCGGGGCGGCAGACCTCTCCTGCCTGTAGCGCCTGTTCGTTCGAGTCCTGTTCGAAAGTCTGTCCGTCATGCCCGCCGCCGATAGCCAAGCCAAGAACGCCGTCATCGCCGGAACCCTGTGCTACGCCATCTGGGGCCTAGTCCCGCTGGTGTTCCAGGTCATCGGCCGCGCCGGCCCACAGCCGTGGGAGATCCTGACCCACCGGGTGCTGTGGGGCCTTCTGGCCGCGGCCCTGATGGTCGGTTTCGCCAAGCAATGGGACCAGCTCGCGACTGTGCTCCGCTCGCCCAAGGTGATGGGCTGGCTGACCCTGTCGGCGCTGCTGATCGCGGCGAACTGGGTGCTGTTCATCTGGGCGGTGAACACCCACCGCACGCTCGAGACCAGCCTCGGCTACTATGTCACGCCGCTGATCAACATGGCCGCGGGCGCGGTGCTGTTCCGCGAGCGGATCGACCGCATCGCCGCGGTCGCCATGGTCATCGCCGCCATCGGCGTGGTGGTGCAGGCCCTCGCCATCGGCCACCTGCCGTGGATGTCGATCGCGCTGGCGATCAGCTTCGGCGGCTACGGCATCGCCAGGAAGCGCGTGGCGGCTGACGCCCAGACCGGCCTGTTCATCGAGTGCCTGCTGCTGTTCGCCCCGGCGCTCGCCTATGTCGTCTGGCTGCAGTCCTCAGGTCACGGCCACTTCGGCCAGTCGGTCTCGACCACCGCCTGGCTGATCGCGTCGGGCCCGATCACGGCGGCGCCGCTGGCCTTGTTCGCCTGGGCCGCACGGCGCATGCCGCTCTCGACCATGGGCTTCCTGCAGTTCCTGGCCCCGACCATCAGCTTCGCCATCGGCGTAGCGGAGGGCGAGCCCTTCACGCCGCTGCGCGCGGTCTCGTTCGTGTTCATCTGGACCGGCGCGGCGGTCTTCGCCTACGGCGCCTGGAGGAAGGCGCGCGCGCTGAGGCATCTGACTCCCGCGACCGTGGCGACGGTCAGGGCCTGAGCTTGTCCGGATTGTAGAGCGAGCGCGCCTCCGCCGCCTTGAGGGTGCGCTCCAGCCCCGCGCTGCCGGCGATCCATTCGGCCGCTCGGCGTCGGGCGCTGTCGGCGTCTCCGGCGACGATGGCTTGGCGAAGGGCCGCCAGTTCGATCGCCGAAGCCTTGAGGGCCGCGCGCTCGGGCTTCAGGTCCTCACCCGCATAGCGCTCGTTGATGACGCCCAGCGAGTCCCGTGCGGCTTCGACCAGGGTGTCGGCGGTCTTCAGGTCCTTGCGCACCACGGCCTGGTCAGCGGCGCGCACGGCGCGGCGGGCGTCCTCCAGCCGGCTCTCGGCGGTCAGCCGCACGGTGGCGGGCTTCGGGCAGTGGTCGGGCCCCAGTTGGCGGACATAGGCGACCAGGCCGTCCATCACCCCCGACGGCGGCTCCGGCCCGTCGAACTCCTCGGTGACGATGCCGTGGATGAAGGCCCGGAGCTCCGGCCGGTTCGGGTCCTGCGAGATTCTGAGCGCCGACTTCGGCCCGGAGAGGTTGGGGATGGGCTTGGGCACGGCGCCGTGCTTGCCGCGCTTCGGGCTCATCAGGAACGAGGTCACGTCCGCCGTTCCCGGCGCGCCGGACAGGCCCGGAAACTGGAAGTCCGGATTGGTGCGGCCGTTCTTGTGGCAGGCCTCGCACGACAGGCCCGCATGCCCGGCCTGGCCGCCGAAAAGCAGCGAGGAGCGGAAGGCCGCGCGGCCGACCTCGATCTGATAGCGGGTCTTGGCGTCCTTGACCTTGGCCAGGCATTCGCTGGGCGCGAAGCCCAAATCCGCCCGCAGGTCGGCGTCGGCCGAGAGCCAGCGGGCGGCCTTCAGCGGTGGCCGGGCGGTCGCGGCGCCGACCAGCAGGCCGGCGCCGATCAGGATCAGGAGCCGTGCTGTTTGGCCCGGTCGATCCAACCGCGCAGCTCCTCGGCTTCGGTGCAGCCGAAGCTGCAGAGGTCGTCCAGGCGGGCGAGCAGCTTGTTCGCGCTCTTCAGGTCGCCCCGCTCCACCTTCAGCTCGCCATAGTATTCGGTGGCGCCGACGTGGTTGGGGTCCACCTTCAGGGCGGCGGTGTAGTAGGCCTCGGCCGCGTCGTAGCGGTGCAGCTTGCGGCTGGCGAAGCCCATGTAGGTCAGGATGTCCGGGTGCGGGCCGATGGCCTGTTCGGAGTGGTGCAGCGATGCCAGCGCGTCCTCGTACTTGCCCTCGTTGATCAGGGCCACGGCCTGGACATAGGCCTGCTTGCCGCCGCCCACGCTATCGAACAGCAGGCTGGCCTCGGCCGCCCCGCCGCTGGTCACCGTCCCGCCCAGCGCCGCTTCGACCTTGGCGATCTCGGTCTTCAGGTCGTTGGCTTCCTTGCAGGTCCCGGCGCAGGCGTCGGACTTCTTCTTCAGCCAGTCGAGCTCGGCCTGGGCCTTGACCTTGTCGCCCATCTTGGCGTCGGTCGCGCCCAGCTCGCCGTGGGCGATGACGTTGTCGCCGTTGAAGCGTACGGCCTTCTCGAAGGCGCTCTTGGCGCCGCGCTGGTCGCCGGCCCCCGCCTTGGACAGGCCCATCAGGGTCCAGGTGTTGGAGTCCTTGGGCACGACCGAGATGACGTGGTCGAAGGCGGTGACCGCCGCCTTGAAATCCTGGGCGCGCAGGGCGGCCAGGCCCTTCTGGTATTCCTCGTTGGGATTGTACATCGGCCCCATGGAGCCGTTCATCCCGCCGCCTCCGCCCCCGCCGGAGCCGCCGCCGGACGCCATGGCGGCGCCGCCGGCCAGAATGCAGGCGGCCGCAACCGCCGTCGCCAGATGAATCTTCCTGATCACGCCTGCCTCCCGATGTGGCCACACGCACGCGACCGTCAGACGTCATGCCGACGGTCAAGGTTCCCGGGCGGATGCGCCCGAAGGGGATCGCGTCATCGCCGAGGCGTGACGAGCAGGGGTCGAAGTCTAGGCGAGGGCTTGGCGGAGTGAAACGGAAATCTGGGAACGGCGCCGCAGACGCTACGAACGACTGAGTAAATCCTGCCTCAAGTGTCAGGAATGCGCCGATGATTGCGCCGCCGCAACCAACCGATGAGGCCGGACTTCCATCGACAACCTGACGCGACGCGCCAAACCTGAGACAAAGGCCGCAATGAACCCGCGAAAGTCTGAAACCGGAGCCCCGCACAAGCGCCTGATCCTGGCGGCGACGGTGCTGGGCTCGTCGATGGCCTTCATCGACGGCTCGGTGGTCAATGTCGCCCTGCCGGTGATGCAGCGGAACCTGGACATGGGCGCCGGCGCCGCGCAGTGGGTGGTCAACGCCTACATGCTGATGCTGGGCGCCCTGGTCCTGGTCGGGGGCGCGGCCGGCGACATCTGGGGGCGGCGCAAGGTGTTCCTGATCGGCATGGGCCTGTTCGCGGCGGCTTCGGCGGCGTGCGGCCTGGCGCCGGGCAAGGAGGTGTTGCTGGCGGGCCGCGCGTTGCAAGGGCTGGGCGCGGCGCTGCTGACGCCCTCGAGCCTGGCCCTGCTCAACGCCAACTTCTCCGACCAGGAGCGCAACCGGGCCATGGGCGCCTGGGCGGGCTTCGGGGCGCTGACCGGCGCGCTGGGGCCCGTGCTGGGCGGCTGGCTGGCCGACACCATCGGCTGGCGCTCGATCTTCTACCTGAACCTGCCTATCGCCCTGGCCGCCTTCGCCCTGACCCTCTACGCCATCCCCGAAAGCCGCGACGACGAGGAGACGGGAGGTCTGGATTTCCTGGGCGCCGGTCTGGCGGCGGCGGGGCTGGGCGCGGTGACCTGGGGCCTGACCGCCGCGCCCGATCGCAGCTTCACCGACGTGTGGGTGCTGGCGGCGCTGATCGGCGGCGCGGCGCTGCTGGCCGCATTCCTGGTCGCGGAGGCGCGAGAGAAGCATCCGATGATGCCGCTCGGCCTGTTCAAGTCGCCGGCCTTCAGCGGGGTGAACCTGTTGACGCTCCTGCTCTACTTCGCCCTGTCGGGCGCCTTCTTCTTCCTGCCCTTCGACCTGATCCGCGTGCAGCGGCTGAGCCCGACCATGGCCGGCGCCGCCATGGTCCCCATGCCGCTGATCTTCGGTCTGCTGGCCGGGCCGGGCGGCCGTTTCGCCGACCGGTTCGGGGCGCGCTGGCCGCTCAGCCTGGGGCCGCTGGTCTGCGGCGTGGGCTTCGCCATGCTGGCCCTGCCCGCGCGTGGCGCGAACTACTTCACCGGCTACCTGCCGGCCCTGGTGGTCTTGAGCCTGGGCATGAGCGTCACCGTGGGGCCGCTGACCGCCACGGTGATGGGGGCGGTGGAGCGCAAGCACGCGGGGCTCGCCTCGGGCGTCAACAATGCGGTGGCGAGGGTCGCTGGCCTCCTGGCCGTCGCCTCGCTGGGTGTGGTGCTGTTCGAGGCCTACCGCCTGACGGGCGGCGGCGGAACCGGCGCGCGCGGCGCCTTCAACGCCACCATGGCCGGCGCCATGCACAGCGCCGCCTCGCTCGACAGCTTCCATCAGGCGGTCAGGCTGGTGATGCTGGTCTGCGGCGCCGCGGCTGCGCTCGGCGGGGTCGCGGCCTTCCTTACCTTGAAAGAGCCCAAGCCTCAGAGCGCGGCGTAGACCGCCTCGATCAGGCGCACCGGACGCGGGTCGCCGATCAGATAGGGCGACTGCTTGTTCATCACATAGGCCCCCGAGACCCGCGTCTCCGGGTCGGCGAAGGCGCAGCTGCCGCCCCAGCCGGAGTGGCCGACCGTCATGGCGTTGGGGCCATAGATGCGGATGCCCTTGTTGCGCAGGAACCCCGCCGCCCAGGACAGCTCGAACGGCAGGACCTTGTCCTGGCCGAATACCCGCTCACGCGTCGCCTGGGCCACCACCGAGGGCGAGAGGATGTTCTTGCCCGCCAGCCTGCCGCCCGTGGCGATCACGCTCATCAGGCGCGCCAGAGCGTCCGACGTCGCGTGCGCATTGGCCGAGGGGATCTCCAGCTTGCGCCACTCCGCAGCGCCCCGGCCGCCGGGAGCGGAGCCCTTGTCGAGGAACGCCGCGCGCTTGATGGCGTCTATCTGACCGAGATCGGGTGGGGCCGGCGGCTTCTGCACGTCGCAGACGCGGGCGTGCTCGGACTCCGGCAGGCCGATCCAGTAGTCGAGGCCGAACGGCTCGGCGAAGTCCTCGCGCAGCGCCTGGCCCATCGACCGTCCGTCGGCCCGGCGGAACACCTCGCCCATGATGTAGCCGATGGTCACCGGGTGGTAGCCGGAGCCCGTGCCCGGCGGCCACATCGGCGCCTGGGCGGCCAGCTGCCTCAGCACCGCCTCACGGTCGAACCAGATCGAGGGGTCCTGCTCCGGCGAGAAGCCCGGCAGGCCCGCCTGGTGCGACAGGGCCTCGCCGATGGTGATCCGCTCCTTGCCGGCCTGGCCGAACTCGGGCCACAGGCTGGAGATGGTCTGCTCGTAGTCCAGCTTTCCCCGCTCCACGAGGGTCGCGATCATCAGGGCCATGATCGCCTTGCCGGTCGAGAAGATCGGAGCCAGGGTCCGGTCGTTGAACAGCCGCGTCCGGGCCCGGTCGGCGAAGCCGCCGATCAGGTCGATCACCGGCTCCCCGTCGATGCAGACGGTGAAGCGCGCGCCCAGCTCCGCATTGTCGGCGAAATTGGCGGCGAAGGCGTCGCGCACGCGGGCGAAGCGCGAGGCGGCGATCCCTCCGATGTCGGCCATGCAAGCGCCCTCGGTTCTGACTCAGGAAAGGGTCTCTATACGCACCGACGCGGTCGGGCGCACCAGCCGTTCGCCCAGGGCCACGATGGGCAGTTCGTGGGCCAGCCATTCGGCGGAGGCCTCCGCCGCCTCGGCCACGCCCTGCACGGCGCGGAACAGGGCCTCGTGCGGCGCCTTCTTCTCGATCAGGCCGGCGGCGAACAGGGCGGTCAGCAGGTCGCCGGTCCCGCGCGGAACGGCGTCGAACTCACGGTGCACGGCGAAGGTCGAGGTGCGCCGGTCGACATAGAGCACGCCGATCTCGCCCTCCCCCGCCGGCACCGAGGTGACCAGGCACGGCCGGTCGAGCTGGCGCGCGGTCTTCAGCGCCGAGCGTGCGTCGCGGGCCCGGCCGCCGGTCAGACGGTTCAGCTCCCAGAGGTTGGGCGTGATCACGTCGGCGCGGGAGACGAGGTCGAGCGCCACGGCCTCGGCCACCTCCTCGCGCACATAGAGGCCCTTGTCCTGATCGCCCATCACCGGATCGACGATGACGCGCAGCGGCGGATCGTCAGGCCGCCGCGCCGCGCGGGCGCGGTCGATGGTCTCCGCCGCGATCCAGACCTGCTCGGCCGAGGCGAAGTAGCCTGTCAGGATCGCGTCGGCCATGACCAGGTGGGCGTTGGCGGCCAGGCCGTCGATCACGCCCTTGAAGGTCTGCGCGTCCACCGCCGCCCCTCCCGGCGGGCCCCAGCCCGGATGCCGGCCGAACAGGGTGGTCGGCGCCACCACCGGATCGATCTTGAACGGCGCCAGAGCCAGCGCCTGGGCCATCCCGCCCACCCGGCTGCCGGCGACATAGCTCGAGAGGATCAGAGCGAGGGGCATGGGGCGGTTGTAGCGGGCGCGGGCGGCCGCGTCAGGGCCGTCACGTCAGCACCTTGCGCGTCTGGGAGATGCCGACCGCCACCGTGGTCACGACGCCGCCCAGCATCCAGAGGCCGGCGACCATCAGCATGTTGAACTGCCCCTGCCCCACCGACGGCGCAAGCAGCAGCAGATAGGCGACCCAGCCGTAACGCATGATCAGGTCGCGGGCGCGGGCGGACTTCTCGTCGAGGAAGGCCGCGGGCGTCTTGTGGGCCAGCACCAGGCAGGCGACCAGGGCGAAGCTGATGCGCATCATGCCCGGGTAGGCCTTGCAGGCGATCAGCGCCGCGACCGCGAGCACGATCGCGCCGGCCATGACGCCCAGAATCCACATGCGCTGCCTCCCCTGCAGCATCGGAATCCAGGAGTCGATCAGCGTGCCCGCCCCGCAGGAGAAGGCGACCACGGCCCCGGTCAGCGCCACGCCGAGCTGGATCCACGCCGGCGGATAGAGGTTCTGCCCGGCCAGCAGCCAGAAGATGGTCAGGTAGGCGAAGGCGAAGATGGAGCGGATCAGCGGCGGGAAGCGCAGCCCGGGGATCAGGAAGAAGTAGATGACGACGGTCACCGCCATCCAGATCGGATTGTAGAAGATTGGCAGCCGCCAGGGCTCGCCCACATACTCGCGCCGGTCCGGCTCCGCGGTGATCACGGCCCAGTAGGCGACGACCGCCGCCAGCACGCCCAGCACCAGGGTCACGGGCAGGATCGGCGGCAGGACGGCCGCCAGCAGCACCAGGGCGAGCGCGCCCGGCGCCCAGCCGAACTGGAGCCACAGGGGCGCGGAGTAGGCATGCTCCTCATGCCAGCGGTGGCGAATGCGTGCGTAGCCGTGCAGCACGGCGAAGCACAGACCCAGACCCAGGCCGACATAGGCGAGATAGAGGCCCGCGATCAGCAGCAGGCTGGAGGAATCCAACCCCCAGCTCGGCGGCAGCTCGGCGGCGGTGGCGGGCGCCAGCAGCAGCGGGATCGTCGCCACCAGCCACAGAGGCGCGGCCCATAGCTGCGGCCGGGCGAGATAGGCCTCCCAATGCGCGACGGCGGTCGGATCGAGGTCGTTGATCAGGCTCGGCCGCTCGTTGTGGATCAGGTTCAACAGGTTGCGCACCTCGCTGGTGCGGCCGGGGATCAGGCGGTCGAGCCAAAGGCGCCAGCCGGCGCTCTTGCGGCTGAGCGCCTTGTAGGCCGGGTTGTGGCCGTGGCCGGGGCGCTTGAACGCCACCAGGAAGGCCAGGTCGTCGTCGCGCGCCAGGACACGGCTGGAGGCGTCGTGCTCGCGGCCCAGCCGCCCCGCCTTCCAGCCGAAATGGGCGATGGCGCGGCGCACCAGCGGGTCGGACGCGGGCGCCGTCTGCATGATCAGGTCGGCCAGCCAGGTCTCGGTCTCGCTGAAGACCCCCACCGCCTCCATCGCGGGTGAGGCCACGACCGCCTCGAAGGCGGCGACGATCTCAGCCTCCGGCGCATGGGCGATCAGGCGCTCGTGCAGAGCCTGGCGCAGCGCACGGTGCGCCGCTTCGGCCCGCTCCGCCTCCTTGCGCAATCGCCGACGCTCCTTCTCCTCCGCCTCCGCCGGGGCCGGATCGGCGGGCGGGCGCCATTCGCGCTCGCGGCGGCCGGAAGGCGCCTCGGCCTGGGGCTCGGGCGCCGGTCGCCAGTCATGGGCGCGCAGCTGGGGCGCCTCGTCGTTCGCCGCCGCATCGGGCTCCGGCGCGGGCCGCCAATCGTGGGAGCGCGCCACAGGCTGAGCATCTTCCGCGACCCGGACCTCCGCCGGCTTCCAGGCGTGCGTGCGCGGCTCGGATGCGGGCTCGCCAGCCTCAATCTCATCCGCCCCGTCGTCGTCGAACTCGACCTCGAAGTCCTCGCCGTAGCGGGCCTGCAGCTCCACCAGCCGCAACGCCTGCTCATAGGCCTCGCGCAGGCGCTGGAAGCCCTCGGGGTCGTCCTCCGGCTGGGTGAGCTTCAGCCTCGCGGCGTAGGCGCGGCGGATCTCGGCGCGGTCGCGGGTGGAGGCGATGCCGAGCACCGCCCAGATCGAGCGGCTCACAGCCAGCTCTCGCCCTCAAGCCCGTCCAGGGCCTTCAGCAGCTCCGCGCGGGCATGTTCGACCTCGCGCGGGTCCTGGCGGTCCAGCACCGCCTCGAACTGGCGCGTGATGTTGGAGACATAGTCGCGCTTGTCGCCCAGGAAGTTCTCGTAGCAGCGGGCGGCGCGGGCCAGGGCGTGGCGGTTGGCGTCGGCGTCGCGCGGATGCTGCTTCAGGGCCGCGAGCGCCTCGCGGCGCTTGTCGAAGTCGACGGCCGAGGCCGCGTCCTCGTCCACGATCACCAGTTCGCGCCGTTCGCCGGTCTTGGGCACGTGCACGTCGATCTCGAGCAGGCCGTTGATGTCGTAGGTGAAGCGCACCTCCACATCGATCTCGCCGGGCTTGCCGGGCGGCACGGGGATGTCGAGTTCGCCCAGGCGGATGTTGTCGGCCACCAGCCGCGACTCGCCCTGGTAGATGCCCATGCGCACCGATCGCTGGCGCTCGTCCATGGTGTAGTAGCGCTCCATCCGGCTGGCCGGGATCACCGTGTTGCGCTCGATGATCGGCGAGAACAGGCCAGAGCGGATCTGCCCCTTGGGCCCCCGCTCGGCCACCTCGACGCCCAGGGTGTAGGGGCAGACGTCGGTCAGCACGACTTCCTTCAGCGCCGCGTCGCGCGCCTTCAGACCCGCCTGTACCGCGGCGCCGATCGCCACCGCCTCGTCGGGGTGGACGGCGTTGGCGGGGAAGCGGCCGAACATGCGGGTCACGGCCTTGCGCACCACGGGCATGCGCGTGGCGCCGCCGACCAGCACGATCTCCTGCAACGCCTCAGGACGGATGTCGCTGTCGCGCAGCGAGCGCAGCACGGGCTCCTTCAGCCGGGCCAGCAGAGGCGCGGCGAGGGTCCCGAATTCGTCGGCGTCGATCTCGTGTTCGAGGCGCTGGTCGTTCCAGGTCAGGGCCATGGTCGCCGAGGCGTTTTCGGTCAGGGCGCGGCGGGTGCGCTCGGCCGCCTCGCGCAGGCGTTCGCGCAGCACAGCGTTCTCTCGGTCGGCGGGCTTGATCGCGTCGCCGACCTTGCCGCGGAAGGCCTCGACCAGCACCTCGTTGAAGTCCTCGCCGCCCAGCCGGTTGTCGCCGGTGGACGCCCTGACCTCGATCACGCCCTCGAACAGCTCCAGGATCGAGACGTCGAAGGTGCCGCCGCCCAGGTCGAACACCAGAAAGCGCGTCTCGTCCTCGCCCTGGTGGATGCCGTAGGCCAGGGCCGCGGCGGTGGGCTCGTTCAGCAGGCGCTCGACCTTCAACCCGGCCAGCTCGCCGGCGCGGCGGGTGGCCTTGCGCTGCTTGTCGTTGAAATAGGCCGGCACGGTGATCACCGCCTCGGTGACCGGCTCGCCCAGATAGGCCTCCGCGTCGCTCTTCAGCTGGCGCAGCACCAGGGCCGATAGCTCCTCAGGCAGGAAGTCGCGCTTGCCGAGCTTCACCGTGCGCGCGGAGCCCATGTAGCGCTTGAAGGCGGTGGCGGTCAGGTTGGGATGGGTCGACTGCCGCTCGCGCGCCGCCAGACCCACCAGCACCGCGTCGCCGGCGTCCGGATCGATGCTGACGGCGGATGGCGTCAGCGTATGGCTCAGGCTGTTGGGGATCAGCTCGGCCTTGCCGTCGCGCCAAACCCCCACCGCCGAGTTGGTGGTCCCCAGATCGATCCCGACAAGCACGCCTTCATCCCCAAACGCACGGCCCCGCCAAGTTCTAGCGAGGCGCGAACCCTCGGGGAAGCGGCGCCGTCGCGCTATAGGGTGCGGCGCCCTAGGGTGGGGCGGGCGAGTGAGGCGCGTATGGCCAAGGCGAGGGGCGGACCCTGGATGATCGTGGCCGCGGGCCTTGCGCTCGCGGCGACGTCCGTGCGTGCGGCGCCCAACGAAGTCCTGCCCATCGAGGTCACGGCCTACGAGGTCTCGATCACGCCGGACTTCCAGGCTCGAACGATCGCGGGCGAGGAGCGCATCCGCTTCAGGCCCGGCGCGGGCAGCGGCCAGGTGCTGCGCTTCTCGCCCAATGCGCTGCAGATCGACTCCGCCACGGTGGACGGCTGGCCCCTGCTGGTCGGCCATACGCCCGAGGCCACGCGCATCGCGCTCACCCGGCCTCTGACGCCCGGCCGCGAGGCGACCCTGACAATCCGCTACCACGGCGTCCCCGCGCGCGGCCTGAAGTTCGGCAAGGACGCGGTCTGGACCGAGTACTTCACCTGCGACTGGATGATCTGCGAGCTCGACAGGCCCGGCGAGAAGGCGCTGATCACTCTGAAACTGGCCGTGCCGCAGGGCATGACCTCGCTGGCGAGCGGGGCTCAGGTCTCGCAGAAGGGCCTGCCCGGCGGCGCCAAGCTCGTCACCTGGCGCGAGACGCGACCCTATTCCGCCTATCTCTACGGCTTCGCCATCGGCCGCTTCGAGCGGGCCAAGCTCGGCAAGGGCCTGACCGCGCTCAGCGCCGTGGCCGACGAGGCGCGCCTGAAGCGCCTGTTCGCCCAGACCCCGGCCATGGTCGCCTTCTTCGAGGACCGCGCGGGCGTTCCCCTGCCCGGCCGCTACACTTCGCTGCTGGTCGAGGGCGACGCGGCGCAGGAGGCCTCGTCCTTCTCGATCCTGGGGCTGGAGGGGATGAAGGCGCAGGAGGCCGACCCGCACGAGGACTGGTTGCCCGCCCACGAGCTGGCGCACCAGTGGTGGGGCAATCTGATCACCTGCCGCGCCTGGAACGACCTCTGGATCGACGAGGGCCTGACCGTCTTCATGACCGCGGCGTGGAAGGAGCATCGCTGGGGTCGGGGCGCCTTCGACCACGAGATGGACCTCGCCAAACGCCGCTGGGACGGGCTGAAGAAGGAGGCCGGGCGCGACTATCCCCTGGCCTGGGACGCCTATCCGTCGCTGAGGGCGCGGCGCGCCATCGAATATTCCAAGGGCGCCCTGTTCTTCGACGCCCTGCGCCGCGAGCTCGGCGACGCGGTCTTCTGGGCGGGGATCAAGGGGTACACCCAGGCGAACGCCGGGCGGGCTGTCACCGGCCAGGACCTGAAAGCCGCCATGGAAAAGGCGAGCGGGCGGGACTTAAGCGCGACGTTCAGGCAGTGGGGCGCCGTCTGACC
Organism: Pseudomonadota bacterium; assembly: GCA_018241995.1. Lineage (GTDB taxonomy): Bacteria > Pseudomonadota > Alphaproteobacteria > Caulobacterales > Caulobacteraceae > JAFECT01. The sequence continues at coordinate 275,150 of JAFECT010000009.1, read as the reverse complement.
TTCACCTCTCCCGCACGCGGGAGAGGTGGACCGCGGAGCGGTGGAGAGGGCGCGCCAAGCGCACGGACCTGAGGGCCAAAAACGCAAGAAGGGCGGCGGACAGGGCGGCTTGTCGGTGCGCCCTCTCCACCGCCCTTCGGGCGGTCCCCCTCTCCCATGAATGGGAGAGGTGTTTTCGCTTACCTCAATACCGATAGGGCTCCGGCTTGAACGGGCCTTCCGGGGTCACGCCGATGTAATCGGCCTGTTCCTTGGTCAGCTTGGTCAGCTTGGCGCCCAGCTTGCCCAGGTGCAGCAGGGCGACCTTCTCGTCGAGCTTCTTGGGCAGGGTGTAGACCTGCTTCTCGTAGCTCTTGTTGTTGGTCCACAGCTCCATCTGCGCCAGGGTCTGATTGGTGAAGCTGGCGCTCATCACGAAGCTGGGGTGGCCGGTCGCGTTCCCCAGGTTCACGAGGCGGCCTTCCGACAACACGATGATCTTCTTGCCGTCCGGGAACTCGACGTGGTGCACCTGCGGCTTGATCTCATCCCACTTGAAGTTGCGCAGGCCCGAGATCTGAATCTCTGAGTCGAAGTGGCCGATGTTGCAGACGATGGCGTTGTTCTTCATCGCCCGCATATGGTCGACGGTCAGGACGTCCTTGTTGCCGGTGGCGGTGACGAAGATGTCGCCTTGGTCGGCGACGTCTTCCAGCGTCTTGACGTCATAGCCTTCCATCGCCGCCTGCAGGGCGCAGATCGGATCGATCTCGGTGACCACCACGCGCGCGCCGCCGTTGCGGAGCGACGCCGCCGAGCCCTTGCCCACGTCGCCGTAGCCGCAGACCACCGCCACCTTGCCGGCCAGCATCACGTCGGTGCCGCGGCGGATGGCGTCGACCAGGCTCTCACGGCAGCCGTAGAGGTTGTCGAACTTCGACTTCGTGACGCTGTCGTTGACGTTGATGGCCGGGAACGGCAGCTCGCCCTTCTTGGCCATTTCGTAGAGGCGGTGCACGCCTGTGGTCGTCTCTTCCGACACGCCCTGGATGGCGTCGCGGATGGCGGAATAGAAGCCCGGCTTCTCTGCTAGATAGCGCTTCATCACCGCGAACAGGGCCTCCTCTTCCTCGTTCTGCGGATTGTTCAGGACCGAGGGGTCCTTCTCGGCCTTGGGGCCCAGCACGCAGAGCAGGGTGGCGTCGCCGCCGTCGTCCAGGATCAAGTTCGGGTAGCCGCCGTCGGCCCATTCGAAGATCTTGTGGGCGTATTCCCAGTACTCGTAGAGGGTCTCGCCCTTCACGGCGAAGACCGGGGTGCCGTTGGCGGCGATGGCCGCGGCGGCGTGGTCCTGGGTCGAGAAGATGTTGCACGACGCCCAGCGCACCTCGGCGCCCAGCGCCTCCAGGGTCTGGATCAGCACGGCGGTCTGGATGGTCATGTGCAGCGAGCCGGCGATGCGGGCGCCCTTCAGCGGCTTCTTGGCGCCGAACTCCTCGCGCGTGGCCATCAGACCCGGCATCTCGGTCTCGGCGATGGCGATCTCCTTGCGGCCCCAGTCGGCGAGGGAGATGTCTTTGACGACGTAGTCGGTCATGGCGGCGGAAGCTCCGGCTTCGATTTTGCGGTTGGCGCGCTCTATAGCCGCCCCAAACAAACATATAAAGATATCTTTATATGATCACACTGCGACACCGTCGTTCGCCTGACAGGTGTTCGTGCGTCGCCAGGGGTGTTTTCCGCCGCTAAGGTCGAAAGGTGGGATGCCCCGGGGGGAGCGTGTTGCGTCTATCAGTGCTGTTCGGGGTGGCGGTCGCGGGCCTGGCCGGGCTCGGCTACGCCTATCGTTCCGACGTTTCCGGCTTCCTGTCCCAGCGCGGCGTGAACCTGCCTGTCGCGGAGATGAGCGGCGCGGCCGCCGCCGCCACGCCCAAGGCTTCCGCCGCCGCCGTCCCCTGCCGCACCGATCCGCTGGCGCCGGCGGTCACGCCTACCGTCACCTTCTCCAGCGAGCCCGACACCTCGGGCAAGGCCGCGCGCTACGGCACGCTGCAGTATCCGCGCGGTCCGATCCTGCCGATGCAGATCGCGCTCACCATCGATGACGGGCCGGACGCGACCTACCACAAGCGCGTGCTCGACATCCTCGACAAGCACTGCCTGAAGGCGGCCTTCTTCTTCGTCGGCTGGTACGCCAACGCCCGGCCCGACCTGGTTCGCGACACGGCCGCCCGCGGCCATACCATCGGCACCCACAGCTGGACCCACCCGAACAACCTGCGCCGCCTGTCGGCCGAGGCGCAGATCCACCAGATCGGCCAGGGCTTCTGGGGCTCGGAGAAGGCGCTGGAGAGCGCGCCGGCCGATCAGCAGGCGCGGCTCGCGCCGTTCTTCCGCTTCCCGGGCCTGAACGACAGCCCGACCATGCTGGCCTATCTGGGCAAGCGCCGCATCGCCGCCTTCTCGTCGGACTTCGGCGCCGACGACTGGATGGGCATCTCCGCCGCCGAGGTCGAGCGCCGGGCCCTGAAGCAGGGCGCCTCCTCGCGCGGCGGGGTGGTGATCCTGCACGAAACCCGCGTGCACACGGTCGAGGCGCTGGACAGCATCATCACCGAGTTCGAACGGCGCGGTTACCGCTTCGTCCAGATCGTGCCCGCGCCGGGCGCGCGGGATGCGGCCGCCGCGGCGCCCGACCCGCTGATCGGGCGGGTGCGAGCCAAGCGCTAGGTCACCGCCGCCCTAACGGCGAAGCGCGCGTCCTTCCAGGCGCCCGACTGCATCACCTGCAGCAGAACCTCGACCGCGTCCCACAGGTCGGCGAAGCGCACGTACATCGGCACAAGGCCGAAGCGGACCACGTCGGGCGCGCGGAAGTCGGGGATCACGCCGCGGTCGATCAGGGCCTGGCAGATGGCGTAGGCCTCGGGATGGCGCAGCGCCACCTGGCCGCCGCGGCGGGCCGGGTCGCGCGGGCTCGCGATCTCGAAGCCGTGCCCTGAGAGACGCTGCTCCACCAGGGCGATGAACAGGTCGCCGAGCCTGCCGGCCTTCTCGTACAGAGCCTTGGGCTCCACGCCCTCAAAGCTGTTCAGGCCTTCGTCCAGCGCGACCAGGCTCAGCACCGGCGGGGTGCCGCATTGCGCGCGGTCGATGCCGGGCGCCGGGGTGTAGTCGTCGACGAAGGAGAACGGCCTGGCGTGGCCGAGCCACCCCGACAGCGGCTGGCGGAACCGCTCATGCCAGCGCCGCGCCACGAAGACATAGGCCGGGGCGCCCGGTCCGCCGTTCAGATATTTGTAGCCGCAGCCCACCGCGAAATCGGCCTCGGCGCCGTTCAGGTCGACCGGCAGGACGCCCGCCGAATGGCTGAGGTCCCAGACGGTCAGGGCGCCGACCGCGTGGGCCTTGGCGGTCAAGCCCGCCATGTCGTGAATCTCGCCCGAGCGGTAGTTGGTCTCGGTCAGCACCAGGACCGCGACGGTCTGGTCCAGCGCCCCCTCGATCGCCTCGGGCGCGACCATCCTCAGCTCCGCCCCCACGCTGCCGGCCAGGCCCTGCAGGATGTAGAGGTCGGTGGGGAAGTCGCCCGCCTCGGCCAGGATCACCCTGCGCGGCGCGTTCAGGCTGAGCGCCGCGGCGGCCAGCTTGTAGAGGTCGACCGAGGTGGAGTCGCACACCACGACCTCATCGGCCTCGGCGCCGATCAGCCGCGCGATCTTGGCCCCGACGGCGCGCGGCAGGCCGATCCAGCCGGCCTTGTTCCAGCTGGTGATCAGGTCGCGACCCCACTCGGTCTCGACTGTGCGGGCCACCCGCGCTGCGGTGGTGCGCGGCAGGGCGCCGAGCGAATTGCCGTCGAGATAGATCACCCGCTCGGGCAGCAGGAACCGCTCGCGCAGGGGCGCCAGCGGATCGGCGGCGTCGAGGGCTTCGCAGGCGGCGCGGTCGAGGGAAGCGGTCATGGCTTGTCTATGCCGCGCCGGACGGCCGCGGGCTAGCCGCCCGACATCCGCTTGGCGCAGGCGGCCGTCTCGGCCGCGCTCATGCCGTCCTTAAGTGTCAGCGCCTGGATCGTCGCCAGCGTCTTGCCGGCCGGGCGGTAGCGGATCGAGCGCTGGGTCCCGTGGTCATCCACCTTCACCACATAGTCGATGGCGGAGTCGCCGGGCTTGCCCGCCTCGCGGCCGAGATACTTCATGCCGTCGCGCAGGCCCGCGGCATAGGCGTTGCTGTCGGGCTTCACGCCGGTGACGACCATGTTGGCGCGGGTGGTGGCCTCTCCGTCGAAGCCGCGGTCGAAAATCGGCTTCTCAGTGGTGTCGATGCGCGCACAGTCGCCGTAGAGGTCGGCCGGCAGCAGCACCGCCTCGCCGCGCTCCACCTTGGCGTCGAGGTCGGCGCTCAGGTCCGGGCCGCCGAGCGAGGCCCAGGCGCGACGGAACATCTCAGGCGGGGTCGGGACCGGCCCCTTGGTGCGGGCCTCGAGGGTCATGCGCGCCTGGGCCAGCAGCACGTCGTCCATGTCGAGCCGCCCGCCGGTGGCGCGGCGCAGGCGCTCGTCCCAGATCATCGCCAGCATCATGCCGCGCTGATAGGCCAGCTTCTGCACCGCGTAGTCTTTCCAGAAGTCGGTGACGATCACGCTGTTGGGCGCGGTGCGGGCCGAGGAGCCGCCATAGGCCTCAAGCGTCCGGTTCAGCTCGTCGCGGAAGTCCTGCGGCGACCAGACGCCGGAGCGCAGCAGGGCGCGGTAGGCCAGGAAGTCGGTGAAGCCCTCGCTGAACCAGTAGTCGACCGGCTCGTGCGCCTCCGTGCGCATCTGACCCAGGCGGACGGGGTTCCAGGTGTGGGCGTACTCGTGGGCGATCAGGTAGCGCATGCTGTCGAGCGGACTGTCGCTGCCGGCGAAAATCGCAAAGCCGTCGTCCAAAGAGGTGCCGCCGGTGGAGATGCTGCCCTTGCGCGGCGTCATGGGCGTCATGGTCACGACGTAACCCTCACCCTTGTCGCCCCAGTAGGCGTGCTCGGCCCCGACGATCCGGGCCAGCATGTCGGCGAAGGCCTCGGTGTCGGCGCTCCAGGACCCCAGCACCGCCACGCTCACCTCGGCGCCTGCCGCCTTGCGATGGATCACCTTCAGGCCCGGAGCGCCGACCGCGGTGCTCTGCAGGATGTCGCTCACCAGCGTCTTGCGGCCCTGGGCGACGTGGTCGAGGTCCGAGGCGGTTTTCCAGCCCTTGGGCATGGGGCCCCAATGGAAGTCGGCGGGGCGGGCGTCGGCCCCTTCGGGCTCGGCGAAGACCGCGTTGCCGATGATCGAGAACCAGGCCGGCCGCAGGATCGGGCGATAGGGGTTGCCGCCCGGGTCGCCGACGGCGGGGTCGTGATCGTAGGCGCCGACCACGCGGTAGCGCACGGTCAGGCGCGCACCCGGTCGGTGGGTCAGGACGCGCACCGCCGGCCCGTCCTCGGCCACGGTCGCGCCATCGACAGTGATGTCCTTCAGGTGCCGCCACAGCTCGTCCTGGCCGCCCCAGCTGGAAGGTAGGGCGAGACGAGTGTGGCCGGACGCATCGCCGGTAAAGCGCATCTCCACGGCCATGTCCTTCAGGCCCTGAGCGTCGAGCTCGGGCGTCAAGGTGTAGCGGACTGTGGGGTCGGCCTTGGGCGCCGGCGCGGCGGCGGTCATGGCGAGGGCGGCGGCGGCGAGGATGAGGCGGGTCAGGGACATGACCGCGTTCTAGGCGGAGCCGCGCGAGGCTCGCTACTTAAGGATTGGAAAGCTTCGCCGTGACGCTCATCCGCCGCCCAGGACACGGGCGCAGCGGGCGCGTTTCTCCGGGGTCAGGTCGCGAGCCAGTTCCAGGCTCTGGTAGGTAGTCTGGCCCGAGCCCTGGGGCTTGTAGCGGATCAGCTTCTGCGCGCCGTGGTCGTCGACGCGGTAGACCAGGTCCACGCGCGGATCGGCGTTGTCTCCGGCCTCGCGAGCCACGATGCGCATGCCGTTGCGCAGGCCCGCGGCATAGGCGGGGCCGGCCTCCGCCACGCCCTGCACCAACCCGCCCTGGCGCGTGGTCGTGGCGGTGTCGAAGCCGCGGTCGAAGCTCGGCAGGGCGTAGGTGCGCACCGTGGCGCAGTCGCCGAACAGATCTGCCGGCAGCAGGACGCGCGCCCCGCCATCCACGTAACGGGCATAGTCGGCGCCCAGGTCCCCGCCGCCCAAGACCTTGTAGGCCGTCTTCAGATTGTCGGGGGCGTCGCCGATCTCGCCCTTGTCCCCGGCCAGCGCCTTCATCTTCAGCACCACCTGGTCAAGGTCGGCCTTGCCCGAGGTCGCCCGGGCCAGGCGCGCATCCCATAGGGCCGCCAGCAGGAAGCCGCGCTGGTAGGGCAGGTCGGCCACCGCCTTGTCGGTCCAGAACTTCGCCTTGATCAGGCCGTTGGGCGCCTCGCGCACCGGCGAGGAGGCGTAGGCCTTCAGGATGCGGTTGTAGTCGGCGGCGAAATCCTCGAGCGAATAGACGCCCGAGCGCAGCAGGATGCGCAGAGTGTAGAAATCGGTGAAGCCTTCGCTCAGCCAATAGTCCAGGGGCTCGTCCGCGCCGGTGCGCACGCCCCCGACCCGGCCGGGGAACCAGGCGTGCTGGTGCTCGTGCGCCAGGATGTGGCGCAGGTCCGCCTCGCTGACGTCCCTGGTGGCCCACAGCGAGAAGGCGTCGCCCAGGCCCACGCCGTATTGCACCGTCTCGCCGGGCCGTGCGGCCAGGGGCGTGACGGCGACGAAGAACTCCTCGCCGTGGTCATGCCAGAAGTCGGCCGAGGTCTGGGCGATGCGGCCCTGCAGGTCGGCGAGTTGGGCCTCCGACATCTTCCAGTCGCCGTGGAACGCGATGCGGATGCGCCCACCGCCGTCGGACGGCCGCTCCAGCACCTGCATGCCCTCGCCGCCGGTCAGCACGCTGTCCTTGACGTCAACGACGCTGCGCTCCCCCTTGGTCTTGTGGTCGAGGTCCGAGGCCACGGTCCAGCCCGCCGGGACCGGGCCCCAGCGAAAGCTCGCCGGGCCGTCGCCGCGGCCCTCGATCTCCGGGAACAGGGCCCAGCCCACGGCGGTGAACCACTTGGGCCGGGTGACCGGGCGATAGGGCGCGGCCTGGCCGGCGGAGAGCTCGCCGTCGAAGTCCTGGCGGACCTTGTAGCTGAGGGTGACCTTCGCGCCGGGCGCAGAGGTCAGCACGACGATCGCCGGCCCCTGCATGCGCGCCTGCGCCCCGACGGCGGTGATATCGTGCACGGCGCCGTAGAGCCGCTCCACCCCGCCCCAGCTCGACGGCAGGTCGATGCGGGTGACGCCGGTGCGGTCGGCACGGAAACTGAGCGTCAGGGCCAGGTCCTGCAGCGCCCCGCCCTTGACCTCGGGCGTCACCACATAGGCGGCCTCGCCTGCCGCAGGGGACGCGGCATGGGCGCATCCCACGCAGGCGGACGCGGCGAGCACAAGGGCCGAAAGGACGGAACGCACCGGACGCTATTCCCCGACAGTTGCGCCGAATGTAGTCCGGCCCCGCACGCGATGGGCTGCGACCCGGCGACGCGAGGTTTGCCCTCGGCCGCGCGCCTGCTAAAGCCTCAGCGCCTCGCGTTCGGAGTTTCGCCATGCTCGACCCCGCCCAAGACAGCGCCGTGCCCCGCCACGACTGGACGCTGCAAGAGGTCGAGGCGCTGTTCGAGCGGCCCTTCACCGAGCTTGTGTTCGAGGCGGCCGCGGTGCACCGGCGCTGGTTCGACCCGACCGAGGTGCAGCTGTCGCAGCTCTTGTCGGTCAAGACCGGCGGCTGCGCCGAGAACTGCGGCTACTGCAGCCAGTCCTCGCACTTCGACACGGGCCTGAAGGCCTCCAAGCTGATGGACGCGGAGGCCGTGGTGGCCGAGGCCGCGCGGGCCAAGGCCGGCGGCGCCCAGCGCTTCTGCATGGGGGCGGCCTGGCGCGACCTGAAGGACCGCGACCTGCCCAAGGTCGCCGCCATGATCTCGGGGGTGAAGGCGCTGGGCCTGGAGACCTGCGCGACGCTCGGCATGCTGACGCCGGATCAGGCCAAGGCGCTGAAGGCGGCCGGGCTCGACTACTACAACCACAACCTCGACACCGGGCCGGAATACTACGCCGAGGTGGTCACCACCCGCACCTACCAGGACCGGCTGGAGACCCTGGAATCGGTGCGCGCGGCGGGCATGTCGACCTGCTGCGGCGGCATCGTCGGCATGGGCGAGACACGCCGCGATCGCGCCAGCCTGCTGCATGCGCTGGCTACACTGCCGGCCCATCCCGACAGCCTGCCGGTCAATGCGCTGGTTCCGATCACCGGCACGCCGCTCGGCGACAAGGTCGCGCGCGAGGGCGAGATCGACGCGCTGGAGTTCGTGCGCACGGTTGCGGTGGCGCGCCTGGTCTGTCCGCGCTCGATGGTGCGCCTGTCGGCCGGCCGCGAGACCATGAGCCGCGAAACCCAGGCCCTGTGCTTCCTGGCCGGCGCCAATTCGATCTTCGTGGGCGGGCGGCTGCTCACCACGCCGAACCCCGAGATGGACGAGGATCAGCGCCTGTTCGCAGACCTGGGGCTGAAGCCGATGGCCGCGGCGACGGCCGAGGCCGCGGCCTAATCCTTGCGCTCGTAGGCGGGCGCCAGGCGACGCTCGGCGCCGTCGTAGGCCATGGCGTGGCGGCGGCGGCAGGGACCGTTGTAGCTTTCGGTCCTCACGAACACGCGGTCCTCGACCACGATCCGGCGGATGCGGTCGGCGAGGTTGCGCCCGGTCACCGGCTTGGCCACGAACTCGTTCACGCCCGCGTCACGCGCCGCCAGCACGTGCCCGTGGTGGGCATGGCCGGAAACCATCACGATCGGCACCTGCGCCACCCGCCCGTCAGGCTCGCCACGCACGATGCGCGCGAGCGCGATGCCGTCCAGCTTGGGCATGGCGTAGTCGGTGACCACGATATCCGGTCGGAAGTCGTTGATCGCCTTCAACGCTTCCTCGCCGTTCGAGGCCTCCCGGATGTCCTGGAAGCCATAGGCGCGCAGCACCGCCGCGAGGATGCGGCGCATGTTTTCCTGGTCGTCGACGACCAGCACCCGGACATGGGACGGCGGTTCGCGGGAGGTCACGGGCCACCAATAGCTTTGCTGTAAGACAGGCCGCCTGATTCGAGGGATAGTTGCAAGCGTGCGCGTGTATTTTCAGGCTACGCGCCTATTGCGACAAAAGCGCCCGCAAGCAGATCACCCGCTCGATCAGAAATGGGCCGCCGCTGCTCTCGCGAACTCTGCGTAAGGCGCTCAGCGCTCTTCTTCGAAACGCCCGGCGACGAGTTCGGCCAGGGCCTCGACCGCGGCGTCGGCCTCCGGGCCCTCGGCGGTGATGTCGATGGTGCAACCGGGGCTGGCGGCCAGCATCAACAGGCCCATGATCGAGCGCGCGTCGACCTCCTGGCCGTCGCGGGCGACGCGGATTTCGGCGTCGAAGCTGGAGGCCAGCTTGACGAACTTGGCCGAGGCGCGCGCGTGCAACCCGCGCTCATTGCAGATTTCCACCGTCCGCGACGCCGACATCGAAGCCTACTTCTCCCCGGTCAGGACATAAGAGGCGACGGAGATGTACTTGCGTCCGGCTTCCTGGGCGTGGTGCACGCAGGCCTGCAGGCTTTCGCGATGGCGCACGCTGGCCAGCTTGATCAGCATCGGCAGGTTGAGGCCCGCGATGACCTCCGCGCCGGTCTGCTCCATCACCGAGATCGCCAGGTTGGAAGGGGTGCCGCCGAACATGTCGGTCAGCAGGATCACGCCGCGGCCCTCGTCGACACCGGCGCAGGCGTCGAGGATGTCGCGCCGGCGGCGCTCCATGTCGTCATCCGGTCCGATGCAGATGGCCGCGACGCCCTTCTGCGGGCCGACCACATGCTCCATGGCGGAAATGAACTCGGCCGCGAGCCCGCCATGGGTGACGATCACGAGCCCGATCATCCAGAGCCTCTTGTTAACCCCACCGCGCCGGGGCCGGTTTGGAGCCTCTCGTCGCGCGAAGGGGCCTAGATAGGCCGTTCCTGCTCAGGCTCCAAGCCCGGTGTCGCCATCGAGGTCCGCCCGCGTCGAAACCACGCGGTCGAGCTTGAACAGGGCCGAGGCCTCCAGCGCATGCAGGCGGATGCAGTTGAGGCCGATCCCCTCCAGGTCCATGGCGGCGGGATCGGGCATGCGCTCGATCGGACCGATCTCGCAATGCACCGCCACCACCACCTGAGGCGACATGCCCAGCCGCGGCAGGTTCAGGATGCCTAAGCCCCGCGCCTCGATCTGGTCGGCGATGGCGTCGGGGGCTCGCGCCCACAAGCAACCGCTGGAGGCCCAGACCACCGAATAGTCGTCCGAGACCAGCCGCCAGCCGGCGCCCAGCGCCCTCAGCGCCAGGTCGCTCTTCCCCGCCCCGGACTCGCCGAACAGCAGGGCCGCGCGCCAGTCGCGCTCCACCCGGCGGGCAATGGCGGTGGCGTGGACGATCATTCGGGAGCCTCGGGCAGGGCGACCAGGAAGCGCGCGCCGATCACGGAACCGTCGGCGGCCACCCGGTTCTGGGCCCAGATGCGTCCGCCGTGGGCCAGCACGATCTGGCGCGCGATCGACAGGCCGAGGCCCGAGTTGGCGCCGAAGGCCGAGCCCTTGGGCCGAGAGGTATAGAAGCGCTCGAAGATGGTCTCCAGGTTCTCCGGCGGGACCCCGGGGCCATTGTCGTCGACCGTCACCAGCACGGGCCGAGCGGCGTCGGAGCCGCGCTCCAGCCGCACGGTCACCTCGTCGCCCGGGGCGCTGAACGAGCGGGCGTTGTCGATCAGGTTGCGGAACACCTGGCCCAGAGGCCCTTCACGGCCCAGCACCGCCAGGCTCTCGCGCGCGTCGTCCTCGAAGCGCACCGCCACCTGACCCTGCTGCGGCAGGTCGTAGGTCTGGCCGATCTCCTCAAGCAGCCGCGCGATATCGATGCGGCGCGGCGCGTCGCGCGAAAGCTCCGCATCCAGGCGCGAGAAGTTGGAGATGTCGGTGATCAGCCGGTCCATGCGCCTGACGTCCTGCTTCAGCAGGGCCAGCAGCCGCGCCTTGGCCGCTTCGTCCTTCACCAGCTCGAGCGTCTCCACCGCCGAACGCACCGAGGTCAGCGGGTTCTTGATCTCGTGCGACACGTCCGCGGCGAAGCGCTCGATGGCGTCCATGCGGTTGGACAGGGTGTCGGTCATGGTCTCCAGCGAGCGGGCCAGGTCGCCGAGCTCGTCGTTGCGGGCCTGCAGGTCAGGCAGGGACATGGCCCGCGCCCGCTGCAGCCGCACGAGGTCGGCGGAGTCGGACAGGCGCTGGATCGGCCGCACCACGAAGACGTGCAGCAGGAGCGACGAGACGATGGTGGTGGCCAGGGCCACCAGGATGAAGGGCGCCAGCGCGCGCCGCTGGGCGGCGATGAGCTTCTCCAGGTCGCCGGCCTCCAGCACCAGGACGCCGACCACCCCCCTGACCCGCGCCACCGGCACGGCGACGGAGACCACCTGCTCGCCCAGCTCGTTGGTGCGGACCTCCTGCACCACCTGTCCGGTTCGGGCGATCTCGATCTCGTGGTTCAGCCGTTCGTGCGCTTCGCGCAGACGCTTCTCGGCCTTTTCCGGATCCTGGGGCTTGGGCGGGGGCGCGGTTCGGTTGCGCGCCGGCGGCAGGCTCGAGACCTCGACAGCGTCCGAAACCAGATAGCTGTCGGCCAGCAGGTTGGCGTCGCGGTCGAACAGGCGCGCGCGCTGGCCCTTGGGCACGAAGCTCTTCTGGAAGGCCAGCAGCGCCTTGCCGGGTTCCAGCGCGGGCGAGGGTTCGCCCTGGGTGGCCATCTCGGCGATGACGTTGGCGATCAGCTGGCCCTGAACGGTCAGCGAATCCTTGCGGGTGTCGATCAGGCCGCGGCGAAACTCGTTCAGCGCCAGAGACCCGCCGATCAGGATCAACAAGCCCACGAGGTTCAGCAGAACGATCAGCCGTCCCAGCCGCGAGCCGATGAACGGCAGGGAGCGACGCCGCGACTCGAAGGTCGCGCCGGCTCCGGCCCCCGCCGTCTCAACCGTGGGCTCAGCTCTCTCGATAGCGATATCCGACGCCATAGAGGGTTTCGATCGCGTCGAACTCCGGATCGACCTGCCGGAACTTCTTGCGCATGCGCTTGATGTGGCTGTCGATGGTGCGGTCGTCGACATAGACCTGATCGTCGTAGGCCGCGTCCATCAGGTTGTCGCGGCTCTTCACGAAGCCCGGGCGCTGGGCCAGGGCCTGCAGCAGCAGGAATTCGGTGACGGTCAGCTTCACCGCCTTACCGTCCCAGGTGCAGTCGTGCCGCGCCGGATCGAGCGTCAGCTTACCGCGCTTCAGCGCCTTGGACGCGTTGGGATCGGCGCTCTCGGCCTCGCCCACGTCCACGCCCGCGCGCCTCAGCACCGCCTTGACGCGCTCAAGCAGCAGCCGTTGCGAGAACGGCTTGTGCATGTAGTCGTCGGCGCCGAGGTTGAAGCCCAGGATCTCGTCGATCTCCTCGTCCTTCGAGGTCAGCATGATCACCGGCATATTGGAGGTCTGGCGCAGTCGGCGCAGCACCTCCATGCCGTCCATGCGGGGCATCTTCACGTCCAGGATCACCAGGTCGGGCGGGTCGCTCTCCAGCGCCTGCAGCCCGGAGGCGCCGTCATAATAGGCCGTGACCTTATGACCCATGCTTTCGAGCGCCATCGAGACGGAGGTGACGATGTTCTCGTCGTCGTCCACCAGGGTGATGTTGGCCATGCGATCTCCGGGATTTCGAAGCGGGGAAACTAATGTCGACCGCTCATTGAGGCAAATTTCGTTCGCCGGGCTTTCTTCAACTGAGATTTAAGGTCGTCCGTTCATCATGCTCGCCTCCGAAGTGCGTGAGGCGTTATGAGTCAGGTCCATTACGAGGTCTTTGTGCGCGCCACGCCCGTGGCGCCCTGGCGGCTGGAGATCGCCACCGAAGACCGGGCCCACGCCATATCCACCGCCGAGGAGATGCTGGCCGACAAGCGGGCCGCCTCTGTGCGGGTGACCAAGGAGACGCTGGACCCCGACACCATGGAGTTCAACAGCCTGACGCTGTTGACCAAGGGCGTGCCTGACAACGAGCGGCCGCGAAAGGTGCGCGATCCGTCCGCCGACCCGGTCTGTTCGGGACCGCAGGACCTCTATAACACCCCCGCCCGAGAGACCCTCCAACGCCTGCTGGACGACTGGCTGCGCCGCAACCGCGCCACGCCCTTCGAGCTGCTGCACCGGCCCGATCTGGTCGAGAAGCTGGAAGCATCCGGCATGGAGGTGCAGCACGCCATCCAGAAGATCTCGGTGCCCGAGAGCCAGGTTTCCGGCCAGCCCGTGCACGATATCATCCGCAGCTATCAGCGCCTTTCCAGCCAGGCCATCGAGCGGGTGATCAAGGCCGGGCGGATGCAGCTGTTCCCCAAGATCGAGCTCTCCAGCTTCGCCGACATGGCCAAGAGCCTGAGCGCCAGCCCTGATCGCCTGTTCATCATGGGCGGCGCTGTGGCCGGCCACATCGCTGACAAGCCGACTTGGCGCGAGAAGGTCGACGCCCTGCTCGACCTGATCGATCACGCCCCCGAAGATCCCCAGCCGCGAGCCCTCTGCTACGTGGTGATCGAACAGCCCCTGGCCGAGATCGTGGGCTCCCGCGCCGGCCTGGCCGATCTGGTCGGCGGCGAAGCGATGGACCTGGGCGCGAGCCTCGCGGCCCTGGTGCGCATCGCCGCGCCCCGCGAAGTCGACGCCATGATCGCCATGGACAAGTCCCTGGCGCGGCTGATCCCCGAACTGACCGGCGCCGCCAAGCGACTCGGCGACCGCATGGACAAGGGCGACTTCAAGGTGCTGGGCACGGCCCTGGCGCGGCGCGTGGTCAATGAGCTGACCGGCCCGCGCCGCCTGCGACCGGCCGACGCGCGCGGCGAGATCGACATCCTGCGTGCGCTCGCCATGACTCTGACCGCCTCGACCGGGCGGCTGCTGTCGATCGACGAGGTGCAGCGCGCCTTCATCGAGCGATCCAAGGCCATCGTCACCGCCGATTTCGTCAGCGCCTACCTGGGCGAGGGCGACAGCATCGCCAACGAAGTCACCGCCCTGGTGAAGCTGTGCGAGAACGTCGCCGGATCGCAGAACCGCCGCCAGGCCGCGCGCTGGCTGTCGGGCTGCATCACCGCCTTGCGTTTCGAGAAGGATTTCCGCGCTTCCACCGAGTCCGCCTCGGGGCGCCTGGCGCACCTCGCGGCCCTGCAGCGCTCTGTGATGCGCGCCGACCTGCCCGAGAAAGAGACCCGGGAGATGGTCGCCAAGATCGGCGAGGTGGGCGGGCTGATCGAGGCCGACGTCAGGGTCTGCGCCCAGCTGGCCCGCGCCCCGGTTCCCCCGATGCAGAAGCTCTCGGCCCTGCTCAAGATCGCCGGGGGCGAGGCGGCGCCCGTCGGCCCCGCCGCCGACCGCGCCAAGGCCGAGGCGATGAAGCTGATGCGCGATCCCGCCGTGCGCGCGGACCTGCTGGGCTCTCCTGAAAACGCCCAGAAGATGAAGCCCCTGCTGCAACAGGCGGGACTGCTGGCGGCGTAGGCCGTTCACGGGCCACCAAACACCGTGTCCCCGGCGAAGGCCGGGGCCCAGACCCACACCGGCGAAGGCCGGTGGCCAGCAAAGACACTTTGCTGCGAGTTGAACCAATTCTCGCTGGGTCCCGACCTACGTCGGGATCGGTCTGGGTCCCGGCCTTCGCCGGGAAAACGGTGAAAAGCAGACCCCCGTTCGCGGGTTAGTGCGCCTCGTCCCAGTTCTTGGCCCAGCGGGCGTCGACGACCAGGGGCACGCTCAGCGACACCGCCGGCTCGGCCGCCCGCTCCATCACCTTGCGGATCAGGGCTGCCGCCTTCTCGGCCTCGGCCTCCGGCGCCTCGAACACCAGTTCGTCGTGGACCTGCAGCAGCATCTTGGTCTCAAGGCCCGCGTCGCGCAGGGCCTGAGGCATTCTCATCATGGCCCGGCGGATAATGTCGGCCGCCGTGCCCTGGATCGGGGCATTGATGGCCGCACGCTCGGCGAACTGGCGGTGGCCGACGTTGGAGGAGCGGATCTCCGGGATATTCACCCGCCGCCCGAACAGGGTGGTCACGAAGCCCTGTTCGCGCACCAGGGCCTTGGTCGCGTCCATGTAGGTCTTGATGCCGGGGAAGCGCTCGAAATAGGTGACGATGTAGGCCGCAGCCTCTTCCCGGGGGATGCCCAGCTGGTTGGACAGGCCGAAGGCCGAGATGCCGTAGACGATGCCGAAGTTGATGGCCTTGGCGCGGCGCCGCGTCTCCGACGGCATGCCCTCGATCGGCACGCCGAACATCTCGGACGCGGTGGAGGCATGGATGTCCTGCCCCGCGGCGAAGGCGGCCTTCAGCTGCGGGATGTCGCCCATGTGGGCCAGGATGCGCAGCTCGATCTGGGAGTAGTCGGCCGAGATCAGCACATTGCCGGGGCCGGCCACGAAGGCGGTCCGAATCTGGCGGCCGATCTCGGTGCGGATCGGGATGTTCTGCAGGTTCGGGTCCGACGAGGCCAGGCGCCCGGTCGAGGACGCAGCCAGCTGGAATGAGGTGTGCACGCGCGAGGTCTTCTCGTCGGCGGCGGCGACCAGGTTGTCGGTGTAGGTGCCCTTGAGCTTGGACAGCTGGCGCCATTCCAGCAGCACGCGCGGCAGTTCGTGGCTCTGGGCCAGCTCCTCCAGGATCGAGGCGTCGGTGCCGAACGCGCCCGTGGCGGTCTTTTTACCGCCGGGCAGGCCCAGCTCGCCGAACAGGATGTCGCCGATCTGCTTGGGGCTGCCGAGGTTGAAGGGGCGCCCGGCCAGTTCGTGGGCGCGGGCCTCGAATTCGGCCATGCCCTTGCCGAACGCGTTGGAGAGGATGCGCAGCCGCTCCGGATCGACGCGGATGCCGTTCAGCTCCATCTCGGCGAGCACCGCGGGCATGCCCCGCTCGAGGGTCTCGTAGACCGTGGCCAGGCCCTCGCGCGCCAGCCGGGGCTTGAGCGCCTGCCATAGGCGCAGCGTCACGTCCGCGTCCTCCGCGGCGTAGCAGGTCGCCGGCTTCAGCTCGACGTGCTTGAAGCTCTTCTGCGCTTTGCCGGTCCCCGCCACCGCCTTGAATTCAATGGGCTTGTGGCCGAGGAACAGCTCCGACAACTCGTCCATGCCGTGGCCGTGGTGACCCTGCTCCAGCACGTAGGACATCAGCATGGTGTCGTCGATCGGGCCGACCTCGACACCGTAGCGGCGCATCACAGCCAGGTCGTACTTGATGTTCTGGCCGACCTTCAGCACCGCCGGGCTTTCCAGCAGGGGCTTCAGGCGCTCAATGGCCGACTTGCAGTCAAGCTGGGTGATCTCTGTGCCCATCAGCGCCAGGCCGTCCTCGGCGCAGTGGCCCAGCGGCACGTAGCAGGCCAGGTTCGGGCCTGTGGCAAGCGACAGGCCGCAGATGTTGGCGCGGCTGGACGACAGGGCGTCGGTCTCGGTGTCGAAGCCGATCACCCCCGCCTCAAACCCGCGCGCGATCCACTTGTCGAGCTGCTCCAGGGTCTGGACGCACTCGTACCTGTCGATGTCGAAGGTGTGGTCGCCGGCCGCCGCCGGCGCGCTCGGGACCTGCACGACAGTCGCGCCCTCCGGCGTGGGCGCCTTGGCCTCCACCTTGCCGTCGCCGACCCGGCGGGCCAGGGAGCGGAACTCCATCTTTTCGAAGAAGGCGGCCAGGGCCTCGGGGTCCGGGTGGCGCACGCCGAAGTCCTCGATGGGCTCGGGTACGGGCGCGTCGCAGGTCAGGCGCACAAGCTCACGCGACAGGCGGATCTGGTCGGCGAAGTCGATGAGGGTCTGGCGGCGCTTCTCCTGCTTGATCTCTCCCGCGCGGGCCAGGACGGAGTCGAGGTCGCCGTATTCCAGCAGCAGCTGCGCGGCCGTTTTCGGGCCGATGCCCGGCGCGCCCGGCACATTGTCCACGCTGTCGCCGATCAGGGACTGGGCGTCGACCACCAGCTCGGGCGGCACGCCGAACTTCTCGATCACCTGCTCGCGCCCGATCTTCATGTTCTTCATCGGATCGAACATCGAGACCTTGTCGCGGACCAGCTGCATCAGGTCCTTGTCGGACGAGACGATCACCGTCTCCCCGCCCATGGCCTCGACCTGGCAGGCATAGGTGGCGATCAGGTCGTCGGCCTCGTAGCCGGCGAGCTCCACGCACGGCAGGCCGAAGGCGCGGGTCGCCTCGCGCACCAGCGGGAACTGCGGGATCAGGTCCTCCGGCGGCGGCGGGCGATGGGCCTTGTACTGGTCGTAGAGGTCGTTGCGGAACGTCTTCTCGGACGCGTCGAAAATGACCGCGAGGTGAGTCGGGGCCTCCGAGCCCTTGGTCTCCTGCAGGAACTTCCACAGCATGTTGCAGAAGCCCGACACCGCCCCGATCGGCAGGCCGTCCGACTTGCGCGTCAGCGGCGGCAGGGCGTGATAGGCGCGGAAGATGTAGCCCGAACCGTCGATCAGGAAGAGGCGGATCGCCGGGCCGTCTTGGGTGAGCGGGCGCGAAGCGGTTTCAGGCTCGGAGGCGGCGTCAGGCGAGAGCGTGTCGGTCATGGCGGGGAACATAGGCGCGCCGAACCCGCCCGTCACCGGGCGCGCATAAACACCGCAGGCGATGGGACCAATCGGGTGGCGCGGGCGTTCCGCTTGGGTTAACGTCCCCCTGCGGAGGAGGAACCCGTGATGAAAAAAGCTCTCTATATCGCCGCCATCCTTGGCATGACCTACGGCCTCTCGGCCTGCTCGGTCTGGCACAAGATGTTCGGCTGAGACTGAATTTCGAGGCCCTTCGAGGCCTTGAGCATCTCAGTTTCCAAGCTTAGCGCCGCCGCAGGACCCCGGTCCGCGGCGGCGTCGCTTTAAGGGGCTACCAAACGCCGACATTCGGCATGGAAACCCAGGGCTCGGCCGGATCAAGCCGCCCACCCTTCTGTAGCAGCTCCACCGAAATGCCGTCCGGCGAACGGACGAAGGCCATGCGCCCGTCGCGCGGCGGCCGGTTGATGGTCACGCCCCCAGCCTGCAGGTGAGCGCAGCTCGCGTAGATGTCGTCGACCTCATAGGCCAGGTGGCCGAAGTTGCGCCCGCCGTCGTAGTCCTCCGGGTCCCAGTTGAACGTCAGCTCGACCATCGGGGCCGAGCCCGCCCTGGCCTGTTCCACATCCTCGGGCGCGGCCAGGAACACCAGGGTGAAGCGGCCCTGTTCGTAGGCGTTGCGCTTGACCTCCACGAGGCCCAGCTTGTTGCAATAGAAGTCTAGCGACTGGTCCAGGTCCTTTACCCGGACCATGGTGTGCAGGTAGCGCATGAAAGCCTCCGTCGAATGGTCGAAATCGAACGCCTGAGCGACCCGGTCCGCCTCTCGGCCCTGCGCGCGGCCCTGACCGACGCGGGCATCGAGAGCTTCGTGTTCGACACCGCCGCCGGGTCCATCTTCGGCGGGGCGGCGATCCGCATGCGCCTGATGGTCGACGAGGACGACGAACGCCAGGCCCGCAGGGTGCTGAAGGAGTTAGGCCTGGACGACCCGCACGCGCCTCCGAACCCGCCTTTGTGATTTAGCGAGAGCCCTTCCGGCGCAAAAGTGGGAGCCACTTTTGCAGGAGGGGCTCTTAGTCGATCGAATCCGGATCGTTGGCCGCCGGGTCGGCGAATTCCGTCTCGTGGCCGTGGTGATCGGCGTCGGGCGCCAGCTCGAAGCGGCGGTCGCAGTAGCCGCACTCCACGAAGTCCTCGTCGCCCATTTCCATATAGACCAGCGGGTGGCCCAGAGCCCCGCCGCCGCCGTCGCAGGCCACGCGCTTGGACCGCACCACGATGACCTCGGGCGGCGGGAAGGCGGTGGTGTCGTTCGACATGGCTCAGGCCCGGAAAAGCTGCGGAAACGGGGACGGGTCTTGGCGGCCCGGTTCGGGCGGCATACCTATGCGGCGCATCTCATCCCGTCAATTTCGGCGAGCCGGTCCGACCGCGTTGCGCCGCCCCTCCGGACCGCCCATGGACCTGCCCGAGTACGCGCTGGAAGTCTCCGGCCTCGTCAAGACCTACCCCGCCGGCAAGTCGACCCCGCCGAAGACCGCGCTGAAGGGCGTGGACCTGAAGATTCCGCGCGGCTCGATGTTCGGCCTTTTGGGCCCGAACGGCGCCGGCAAGTCGACCCTGATCAACATCCTGGCGGGCCTGACTAGGAAGAGCGAGGGCAAGGCCTGCATCTGGGGCCGCGACATCGACGAGCGCCCTCGCGACGCACGCGCCGCCCTGGGCGTGGTGCCGCAGGAGCTGGCGGCCGACGTGTTCTTCACGCCCAAGGAGGCGCTGGAGGTTCAGGCCGGGCTCTACGGCGTGCCCAAGGGCGAGCGGCGCACGCTCGAACTGCTGGAGGCCTTGGGCCTGGCTGACAAGGCCAACGCCTATGTGCGCCAGCTGTCGGGCGGCATGAAACGGCGGCTGATGGTGGCCAAGGCCCTGGTGCACAACCCGCCGGTGCTGATCCTCGACGAGCCGACCGCGGGCGTGGACGTGGAACTGCGCCGCCAGCTCTGGGCCTATGTGCGCAAGCTGAACGCCGAGGGCGTGACCATCCTGCTGACCACCCACTACCTCGAGGAGGCGCAGGAGCTCTGCGACACCATCGCCATCGTCAACCGCGGCGAGGTGGTGGCCTGCGAACCGACCGGCCAGCTGCTGAAGCGCCTCGACACCCGCTCGGTCGTGGTGACGCCCGAGGAGCCGCTGAAGGCCGCGCCGGAGCTGAAGGGCTTCGAGGCCAGGCTGCGCAACGGCGGCGCCTTCTCGGTCACCTACCGCACCGGCCACTCGAGCGTGGAGCAGGTGCTGGCCGCCGTGCGCGCCGCGGGCCTGCACATCAAGGACATCGCCACCGAGGATCCCGACCTTGAGGACGTGTTCATGTCCCTGACCTACGGCGACCCGAATGCGCAGGATCCGACGCGCGACTGAGGCGGCCGTCTCCGTTCGGTGACAGCATGCCCTTCCTGGTTGTAGGCGGGGCGCGGCGGGCGTAACGTCGTTACTTCAGCTATGGGAGACCGCCATGAAGACCGCGTTGCTTCTCGCTTCCGCCTTCACCCTCGCCGCCGCCGCCGCCCAGGCCGGCGCGCCCGCGACCGGGGGTCCCTACATGACCGCCGCCACCCGCGGCCCTGCCGCCGACGGCCCCTACAACGGCGCCTATGCCTCCGGCCCCACCGGCGACCGCGGCACGGACAGCCAGCTGCGCGACGGCCGGGTGCGGTGCCAGCGGCTGAACGGCCGGCTGATGCTGGTCAATGTCTCGGGCACGACATTCCCGGCACACGCCTCCCTGCGCTACGCGCTCGGCAAGGCCCCGGCCCACACCTACCAGCTGCGTGCGCCGCTCCCCGCCGGTGAGGGCATTTCCCTGCCCGAGGCCGTCGGCGACCGCTTCGACTGCGCGGCCGCCGTCCGCTTCTAGTCGGAACCGCCCGTTCGCAGCATGGCTGACGCCGTTGGGCGCGCCGCACGGCATCGTGCGTTGCCGTGCGGCCGAGGCGAGCCTAAGCCTTGAGCGTTCCGATCAGACCTTCGGAGGATGTGTCATGACCAAGTCCGTGCTTATCGCGGCAGTGACTGTCGCCGCGTTCGGTTTTTCCGCCCTCTCCGCCGCCGCCGCCCCGCTGCCGACCAGCGCGCCGGGCGCCTACAGCGGCAATTCCTACACCGACTACAGCAACCCGCTGGCCTACAGCTCCGAGCGCTCGATCGCTTGCGCGTCGTTCGACAACAAGCTGGTGCTGGTCAATGTCTCCGGCCGCCCGATCAAGGCCGGCGCGCGGATCCGCTACAACATCGGCCACGGGCCCTATCAGGAGTACCGCCTGTCGGCGCCGATGAAGCCGCTGGATCAGGTCCGTCCGGGCATGGACGCGCATCTGCCGTTCCAGTGCAACGTGCGGGTGCTGTACTAGCGCCTAGGGCAGGGCGTCGCCCGAGCGGGCGGCCTCGATCGCAATCGCGGGATTGAGGCCGCTCGGCCTTTCCTGTAAGGGTCCGCTCCCGGTTCGGAAAACCTCTCCGCACCGGCCACGCACCCGTAGCTCAGCTGGATAGAGCGTTGCCCTCCGAAGGCAAAGGTCACACGTTCGAATCGTGTCGGGTGCGCCATTCTCCAAAAGCTCAAGCGCTCCCGATCGTTCGCCGTCGAGCATGATCGCACGCTCTTGACCTGGCCGCGCCGATCTTGTGCTATTCACCATAGCAGAAGCGCCGGAACCGGGGGATCAAGCTCCCGACCAGACCGATCCATCCCGTCCTCGAGCAGGAGCCTTCCATGCGTCACCTCAATCGCGCCCTCGTCGCCCTTGTCCTGATCGCCGCGGCGACCGCGCCTGCCCTGGCCGCGCCCAAGGCGGGCGACGCCATCGACAGGGCCGTGGCCGACGCCTCGCGCCCGGCCGACCAGCGCGCGACCGACGCCATCCGCCGACCGGCCGAGACCCTGCGGTTCTCGGGCGTGAAGCCCGGCATGACGGTGGGCGAATTCTATCCCGGCGGCGGCTATTTCACCCGCATGCTGAGCGACGTGGTCGGCCCCAACGGCCACGTCTACGCCATCGAGAACGCGGGCTGGAAGGGTGCGGTGAAGGCGGACAAGGCCATGCTGGCCGACGGCAAGCTGGCCAATGTCTCGGTGGATGCGCAGCCGTTCGGAACGGTGGCCTTCCCCAAGCCGCTCGATCTCGCCTGGGTGACCCAGAACTACCACGACCTGAAGATCGCCGAGTACGGCAAGGTCGACACCCTGGCCTTCGACCGCCAGGTGTTCGCGGCGCTGAAACCCGGCGGCGTGTTCGTGATCATCGACCACGAGGGCGCGCCGGACCTGACCGAGGCCCAGATCGCCAAGCTGCACCGCATCAACCGCGAACTGGTGATTAAGGAGGTGACCGCGGCCGGGTTCAAGCTGGTCGGGGAAGGCAAGTTCCTGCGCCAGGCGGGCGACGACCATACCCACGCGATCTTCGACAAGGAGATCCAGGGCCACACCGATCAGTACGCCCTGAAGTTCGTCAAGCCGAAGCACTAGCCGCGCTGGACTTCGACGGCGCCTGACCGCTATTCGCCCGGACGCCGCGCTTTGCGGCGCTTCGAGGCGGACGTTTTGAGCCAGGGCCCATCCTTCTGCGTCTACGGTTCCCCCCCGCCGGACCTCGCCACGGTTCCGGCCGGGGCCGTTCAGGTCTCGCCGCTCACGCCGGAGTCCGCCGCGCTGGAGGACATCGCGCCGGCGAGCCTCGATGGCGTGGTCATGGCCGCGCCGCCGGGCACGGTCGAGCGCCGCTACGCCCTGGCCCTGGCGCTGAGAGCGTTGAAGCCCGGCGCCGCGCTCACCGCCATGGCGCCCAAGGACAAGGGTGGGTCGCGACTGGGCAAGGAGCTGAAGGCCTTCGGCTGCGCGGTCGAGGAGACCGGCCGCCGACATCAGCGCCTGTGCTTCGCCGCTCGGCCCGACGAACCGCAAGGCCTGGACGCCGCCATCGCCGCGGGCGCGCCGCAGCGGGTCGAGGCGCTGGACGGATGGAGCCAGCCCGGCGTGTTCAGCTGGGACCGGCCCGATCCGGGCAGCCTGCTGCTGATCCAGGCCCTGCCGCCCCTGTCCGGGCGCGGCGCCGACTTCGGCTGTGGCGTCGGCCTGATCGCGCGCGCGGTGCTGACCCACCCGGCGGTGACCGGCCTGGAGCTGATCGACATCGACCGGCGCGCCATCGAGGCCGCGCACCGCAATATCAACGACCCGCGCGCCCGCCTCCATTGGGCCGATGTGCGTCGCGAGCCCGCGCTCGAGGGCCTCGACTTCGTGGTGATGAACCCGCCCTTCCATGACGGCGGGGCCGAGGACAAGGCGCTGGGCCAAGCCTTCATCCGCCGCGCGCACCAGGTGCTGGCCAAGGGCGGCTCGCTCTGGATCGTCGCCAACCGCCACTTGCCCTATGAGGGCGTGCTCAACCCTCTGTTCGCGACGGTCGAGCTGAAGGCGGAAGCGGGCGGCTTCAAGGTCTACGAGGCGCGCAAGTGAGCGGGGCGTTCCGGCTCGATCGCCTGCTGGCCAACATGGGCTACGGCTCGCGCAAGGAGGTGCAGCAGCTGGTGCGCTCAGGCCTCGTGACGCTCGACGGCGCGCCGGTCGCCGACGCCGACATGCGGCTGAAGGTGGAGCCCGAACTGTCGTCGCGCATGCGCGTCCGCGGCGCGCGGCTCGACCCCGTGCCCGGCATGGCCCTGATGCTGCACAAGCCCAAGGGCGTGACCTGTTCGCACAAGGAGGCGGGAACCCTGGTCTATGACCTGCTGCCCTCACGCTGGCGGGCGCGCGAGCCGGCGATCTCGTCGGTCGGGCGGCTGGACAAGGAGACCTCGGGCCTGTTGCTGCTGACCGACGACGGCGACCTGCTGCACCGGATCATCTCGCCCAAGCGGCACGTGGCCAAGCGCTACCTCGCCACCCTGGCGCGGCCGCTGCAGGGCCACGAGGGCGCGGCCTTCGCCTCGGGCGAGCTGATGCTGGAGGGCGAAGACAAGCCCCTGGCCCCGGCCGTTCTGGAGCCCCTGACGCCCACCACCGCCTGGCTGACCGTCACCGAGGGCCGCTACCACCAGGTGCGCCGCATGTTCGCCGCGGTCGGCAACCACGTGAACGAGCTGCACCGCGACCGCATCGGCGGCCTCAACCTGCCGGGCGACCTGGAGCCGGGGACCTACAGGCTGATGCGCGACGAGGATATCGCCGCCGTCTTCACCTGACCCGCCCCGGGGAACCTGGGCCTTATCCAAGCATTGCTGTGGAGCGCCGTAGCCGTGGGGGTCGGCGCGTGGGGACTCGACGTGAGATCTGGCTCCAGGAACGCGGGACAGCTGAGCTTCGGCCTGAAGCCGAAGTCGTCGCCCGCATCACCCCCTTTGTTTCAATCCAATCCAGGAGCCTTCATGCGCTCGTCCATCATCGCCTGCGCCGTCATCGGCGCCCTTGCCCTGACCGCCTGCTCGCAGAAGACCAAGTCCGACGCCTCGGCCGCCGGCGATCATGCCGCCGCCGCCGCCGACAAGGCCGGTGACGCCACGGTCTCCGCCGCCGGCGACGCCGCCGCCAACACCAAGGCCGCAGCCGACCAGACCGGCGCCGCGGTCGACACCGCCGGCCACAAGGCCGCCGAAGCCGGTCGGAAGGCGGAACGCAAGGCGGACGCCGCCGCCGACGCGGCTGCAAAGACCAAGTAAGCGAAACGCCGGGTCGCTGAGCGGCCCGGCGTCTTTTCGACTGAAGAATTCAGAGGCGGCCGCCTGTGCGCGGCGCGGGCCTTACGCCTTGGGCTTCCAGTCGCCGAACACGACGAAATAGCGGAAGCGGCGGCCGGCGATGGGCTTGCCGTCGTCGATGACCATCTGGCCCTTGCCCATGTAGGACACGGCCGCGTCGCCGAAGCCCAGGCCGGGGTTGGTCTCGCCGTAGACTTCGCACTTGGGCGAGCCGAAGGCGTCCAGGGTGCAGGCCAAGTCGACCTTGGCGCCGGTCACGCCGGCGGTCTTGGCCGCGGCCGGGAAGTACTTCACCAGCAGGAATTTATCCGGAATCCGTTTCCACTGCAGGCCGAGCGACGGCGCGGTGGGCAGGGCCGCATCGGCGGCGGCGTCGACCGGTTGGGCGTCCGCCCCGGACAGCAGGGCGATAGCGAGCGCGACGGCAATCATACAGGTCCCCTCGAGAGATGCGCCCGCCTTAGAGCATATCTGCAGCGCAACCGCTCCAGAGAATCTGGCGGGTGCGGCGCTTTAACGACCACCGCGCCTCTCGCGCCACGGTTGGATCAGCTCGAAGCGCCGATCAGCAGGCCCAGGGCGACAGCGAAGGCGGTGAAGCCGATCGGCAGCAGCAGGATCAGGCCCTGACGCTTGTCGCGCGGCCGCGCCATCATCAGCATCGCGCCGGCGCAGGCGACCACGCCAAGCGCGAACAGCCCCGTCACCACGCTCAGAAGATCCTGTGAAAAGCGCGCCTGGGCGCAGGCCGACTGCAGGATCAGCCAGGCCGGCCCGACCACGGCGGCCAGGGCCACCAGGTTGAAGCCCAGAAGCGTCAGCGGCATTCCCCGCCGACGCGGCGGCTCGCGGCGGAAATCCTGCGAACGGTCGATCGCGATGGTCATTGTCTTCCCTCCAGCCCGCGGTCGGTTTCCAGCCATCCCGCATAACGGCGATATTGCGGCTGCGATCTGAGCCTCACCCTGAGGGCGCCGTTCATCTTCGCGTCAGGTCCCCTGGCCGATGTACGGCCCCGGCGCCGCGCCGGATCAGCGCGGAGCACGCGCGCGGCTTGCCCCGGCGCACTGTCGGGGTCATGTTGCCCGCGCCGTCCGGTCACAGAGGGGTCGATGGCGAAACGGAGACAATTTCGGGCCTGGATCAGCGCGGCGGCCTCGACCGCGGCGACGCTCGTGCTGTGCGGCGCGGCCGCCGGCGCGGAGCACGCCACCGCGCCCTCGGCCCCGTCCTCGCGCTTCACCCGTCCGGTGGCGCCCAACGAGGCGCGCCTGCTCAAGGCCGAGGAGGATACGGCGCTTGCGGTGGCCGATTCGGCGGCCCACGACATGGAAGTGCTGGCCCACACCGTGCCCGAGCACCGGCTGGCGCGCTCCGAACTTGCCTCGCTGCACGCCATCAGGCCCCTGGTGCAGCGTCGCCAGCAGCTGCGCCAGACCTTCATCCGCCTGGGCGCCAAACCGGTCACGGTCGCCGTGGCGACCAGCAGCAAGCCCGCCACGGGCAAGGGGTTGGGGAGCTCAGGCCCGATCGGCTCGGCCGCGGGCGGCGACGGCCAGGCCGCGCTCCTGGCCGCGACCCATCAGATGCAGGAGACGCAGATGAGCTTCAATCTGCAGTACCTGCAGCTGCAGGGCGCCATGACGCGCACGCCCGGCGCCGCCGGCGCGATCTCGGACATCGTCAAGACCAAGCACGAGACGGTGAAGAACTCGATCGGCAACATCCGGTAGCGACCCTTCCCCCTTGCGGGGGAAGGATTCAGTGACCGTTCAGGATCGCCGTCGCCGCTTCCAGCTTCGCCGTATAGGCGTCGAGCGCCTTGGCGGTCAGCGGAATGTAGCGCTGCGCCTCGTCCCAGCGGCGGCCTTCAATGGCTTCGCGGACGGCCGGCAGGGTCTTGGCGCCGTAGCCGGTCAGGACGCCCGGCGCATAGACCATGTTGCGGAACCACGGACGGCGCGGCAGGCCCTCGTCGGACAGCAGCGACTGCTCGATCGGCTGCAGGGCGGCGCTGAGCCGCGCCTGATCCTTGGCCGACAGGGCCGGGCCGCGGGCCTCCATGGCGCCGTCATAGGCCTTGGCCGCCGCCTTCAGCCGGTCGACGGACTGATCCAGGGCGGCGAAGTCGAGCGCCGGGACCTTGCCCTCGTCGGCCGGGGCGGCCACAGGATCGCTGGGATCGGTCGCCAGGCGGTAGGCGTCCGAAGCGCGCAGGCGCGCCTCGCTTTCGCTGCGCTCGCGCATGCCGCTGAGCAGCTTCTTCAGCTCCCCGTCATAGGTCGAGACGGTCTCGGCGAAGTCGGAGAACCGCTGCGGCGGCACCGGCGCGTCGGCGGCCCTCAGCGCCACCCGCCCCGCGGTCTTGGCCAGGGTCGCGGCATAGGCCAGACCCGGGTCGTCGAAGCGGGTGTAGTGGTCGAACGAGTCATAGGCCGAGTGGTAGACCCCGCCAGAGTGGTCCTCGCCGCCGAAGCCGATATTGATCGAGCCGACGCCGATGTGCTGCAGGAAGGCGGAATAGTCCGAGCCTGAGCCCAGGGGCCCGATCGGCAGATCCCCGCCCGCCGCCGCGGCCTTCGCGACCGCCTTGGTGTTCTCGCTGGCGCCCGGCTGGCCGGCGTCGACCTGGGCCTTGGCGCGCAGGCGGTTCAGGACGCTGACGCCGGTCTCCGGATCGGTCACGTCGGCGGCGGCCTGGTTGACCAGGTGCTGCCAGGAGTGGCTGCCCTCCGCGCCCAGGTAGCCGCGGCCGATGTTGTCGGTGTTGATGTAGAGCAGGCCCTTCTGCTGCAGGTCGGCGGCATGGGTCTCGGCCCATTCGGTGGAGCCGATCAGGCCCGGCTCCTCGGCGTCCCAGCCCAGGTAGACCAGGGTCCGCTCAGGCCGCCAGCCGCTCTTGACCAAAGCCCCGATCGACTTGGCCTCGGCCATCATGGCGACGTTGCCCGACAGGGGGTCCGAGGCGCCGAACACCCAGCCGTCGTGGTGGTTGCCGCGCATGACCCACTGGTCCGGATAGCGCGAGCCCTTCATCACCGCGACCACGTCGTAGATGGTCTTCAGGCTCCAGTCCGACTTGACCGCGATATGCACCTGAACCGGGCCGGGGCCGGTGTGGTAGGTCAGCGGCAACGCCCCCTTGAACGAGGCCGGCGCCTCAGGCCCGCCGAGCGCTGCCAGGAAGTGCTGGGCGTCGCCGTAGGAGATCGGCAGGGTCGGGATCTTCAGTGGGGTGGCCGCCTCCTCGCGCGTCAGGCGCTTGGCGTCCTTGGTGGCGCCCACGCCCGGCGTCAGCGGGTCGCCCGGATAGATCATCATCTGCACGACCGAGCCGCGCTGGAAGCTCTGGGCCGGGCGGTCCCCGCCCTTGGGATAGACGTCGCCCTGGTAGTAGCCGTCCTCGTGCGGGTCGGAATAGATGATGCAGCCGACCGCGCCGTGCTCTTGCGCCAACAGGGGCTTCAGGCCCCGCCAGCCCGCGCCGTAGCGGGCGATGACGATCTTGCCCTTCACGTCGATGCCCTTGCGCGCCAGGGCCTTGTAGTCGTCGGGCATGCCGTAGTTGACGTAGACCAGCTCGGCGGTGACGTCGCCGTCGCCTTGGAAGGCGACATAGGCCGGCAGTTGGCCCGGCAGGCCCGAGGTGCTGTCGCCGGGCACGGGGGCCTCGGTCAGGGTGGCCTTGAACGGATTGGGGCCGACGATCTCCAGGCTTTCCGAGATCGGGGTCGGATACAGCACGTCGAAGCTCTCGATGTGGGCGTCCCAGCCCCAGGACTTCAGCTTCTCCAGCATGAACTCGGCGTTGGCCTTGTCGTGCGGCGAGGAGACGTGGTTGGGCTGGGAGGACATAGTCCTGAGCCACTCGGT
This sequence comes from Pseudomonadota bacterium, assembly GCA_018241995.1. GTDB lineage: Bacteria > Pseudomonadota > Alphaproteobacteria > Caulobacterales > Caulobacteraceae > JAFECT01. Next base: position 246,782 of record JAFECT010000009.1, on the reverse strand, counting down.
CATCTCCTTGGCGTCGATATTGGCGTCGAAGGCCTTCTCGACCGCAGCCTGGTCCATGACCGGGGCCTTCTTCTTCATCAGGGCGGGCATCTTGACGTCGAGCGCCAGGGCGGGAGCGGCGGCGAGCGCGCAGAACGCGGCGCCCATGGCGAGTGACTTCAGAAGGCGGCTGGCGGTCATGGTCGGTTCCCCTCGAAAGCACGCGACCCCGCGGCCGTCGGCGCGCGCACGCTAATCACTCTAGCAGCGCAGCGGCAAGGCCCCCTGGGACGCGAGGGCACGCGGGGTTACTACTGGGGCATGACCGCTTCCCTGCGTTTGCAACTCGACGGCGGCGTGGCCGTCCTGACCCTGGCCGAACCGGCCACACGCAACGCCCTGTCCGAGGCGATGCTGCAGGCGTTGGCCGACGCGCTGGCGCGGATCGAGGCCGACGCGTGCGCGCGCTGCGTCGTGATCGCGGCCGAGGGGCCTGCGTTCTGCGCCGGCCACGACCTGAAGGCGTTCCAGGCCCATCGCGGCGAGCGCGACTACTATGCCGGGATTTTCACCCGCTGCGCCGAGGTGATGACGCGCATCGTGCGCCTGCCCCAGCCGGTGATCGCCGCTGTCGAGGGCGTGGCGACCGCCGCTGGATGCCAGCTGGTCGCCGCCTGTGACCTGGCCGTGGCGGGCGCCGCTGCGCGTTTCGCCACCCCGGGCGTGAACATCGGCCTGTTCTGCTCCACCCCAGCCGTGGCCCTGACGCGGGCGGTGGGGCCGAAGGCCGCGATGCGCATGCTCCTGACCGGCGAGATGATCGATGCGGCGACGGCTCTGAGCATGGGCCTGGTCAGCATGGTGACCTCTGAAGGGGATGCGCTCGACAAGGCCATGACTTGGGCCCGGTCGATCGCCGAGAAGCCCGCGCATGTGGTGCAGGAGGGCAAGGCGGCGGTGCGCGCCCAGCGCGACCTCGATCTGGACCAGGCTTACGCCCTGGCCTCAGGCGTGATGATCGAACACATGCTCGACCCCGCCAGCGGCGAGGGGATCGCGGCCTTCCTGCAGAAGCGCAAGCCGGACTGGCGCCAGGCGCTCAAGGCTTGCGCGGCAGATCCATCAGGGCCTGGGTGACGGCGCGGATGGTGCGGTAGCACTCGCAGGCTGCGCCTTCCAGGCCGCGCCGGTCGGCGATCTCGATCCTGCCGCGGCTGCGCCGGATCAGGCCGCGTTCCTCCAGGGCCGCGGAGACCTCGCTGACCGTGGCCCGGCGCACGCCCAGCATGTCGGCCAGCTGCTCCTGGGTCAGCTCGAAGCTGCGGGTGTCGGCCCTGTCCTGGAAGGTCAGCAGCCAGCGGGCGAAACGGGATTCCAGCTTGTGCAGCGCATTGCATGCCGCCGTCTGCTGGACCTGCGCGAACAGGCTTTCGGTGTAGCAGGCCAGCGCGTGCCGCATCTCTGCGCTTGCGTGCAGGGCGGCGGAGAACCGGTTGGCGTCGACGCAGTAGGCGGCGCCGTCGGTCTGGGCCACGGCGCGCGACACGGCGCGTCCGTTCATCGGCCCGCAGGTGACGCCCACCAGGCCCTCGCGGCCGATGGCGGCGGTCTCCACCGACGCGCCGCCGCGCAGGACGGTCATCAGGGACACCACGCCCTCGGTGGGGAAATAGACTTGGCCGACGTCCTCGCCGGCGTCATGCAAGGTGACACCACGTTCGAATTCGACGTCGGTGAGGTGAGGCTCCAAGAGACCGAAATCCTTGGCGGGAAGGGCCGCAAGCCACTTGTTGCCCAGCGTATCGATGTTCTGTGCGACGGACATACCGCCAATAACGCAAGGCTTAGGACGGCGTTCCCGCCTATACAGGCGATGGTTCGGAAATCGGCCTTTTTCCCTTCAATTATTGGGAACTAATAGTCATCTAGTCTCAAGCAATCTCCGCAAGACTCTTCCTCTTGCTGGAATATCCCAACGTATTAAAAGACTTACCGATCGGTGGAGGGGCCATGGGCAAGAACCGGATGGGCGCGCAATGGGCGCTGGCGCAGCTGCCGCATTGGCGCGCCGCCGAAGACCGCGACGCCATCGTCAGGAGCTTCAGCTTCGCCGACTTCAACGCCGCCTTCGGCTTCATGACACGGGTGGCGCTCATGGCCGACAAGCTCGACCATCATCCGGAGTGGTCCAACGTCTACAATCGGGTCGAGGTGCTGCTGGCGACCCACGACGCGGACGGGGTGACCGAGCTCGACGTCACCCTGGCGAAATTCATGGACGAGGCCGCCGCCTCGATGGGAGCGGAGTGATGACCGGACGGGTCGCGGGCAAGAAGGCGCTGGTCACCGGCGGGGCGGGGGGCCTGGGCGAGGCCATAGCCCGGATGCTGGCCCGCGAAGGCGCCAGCGTCGCCGTCACCGACATCAATGCGGAGGCCGCAGGCGCTATCGCCGCCTCCATCAACGCCGAGCACCCTGGCCGGGCCTTCGCCTACGCCCATGATGTCACCGACGAGGCCGCCTGGAAGGATGTGCTGGCCCGCGCCGCCGCCGACATGGGCGGGCTCTCGGTGCTGGTCCACAACGCCGGCATCGGCGGCGCCCTGAACTTCCTGACCGACTGCGACCTGGACGCCTGGCGCAAGATGCAGGCGATCAACGTCGAGTCCGTCATGCTGGGGACCAAGCACGCCCTGCCCTATCTGCAGGCCAACCAGCCGGGCTCGATCGTGGTGATCTCGTCCATCGCGGGCCTGCTCGCAGCGCCCGGGATGGGCGCCTACAACGCTTCCAAGGCCGCGGTCTGGCTGCTGTCCAAGACCATCGCGCTGGAATGCGCCAAGGCGAAGATGGACGTGCGCTGCAACTCCGTGCACCCGGCCTTCATCAAGACGCCGATCCTGGACCCGTTTGTGGCGATGTCGGGCGGCGACGAGGCCAAGGCCCACGAGCGCCTGACCCGCGGCATCCCCCTGGGCCGCATCGGCGACCCGGACGACGTGGCCTATGCCGTGCTGTACCTGGCCTCGGACGAGAGCCGCTTCGTCACCGGCGCTGAGATCAAGATCGACGGCGGCCTGTCGGCGCAGTAGATTTCGCCCCGCCCACGGGGGTAGCGGACCCCCGTCAGACGATCCTCGTCCAATCCGCCGCGACGCCCCCTGCCGGGGCGAAGGAGCGGCCATGGACGACCAGACGAGCACCCTGATTCTCACGCGCGACGACTTGGCCGCGCTCATGCGGCCGGCCGACTATCTGCAGGCGGTGGAGGCCGGGTTCCGCGCGCTCGGGGTGGGCGAAGCCGTCTCGCCGGCGCCCTTGCACCTGCCCTTTCCTCACGGGGGCCTGCACGCCAAAGGGGCGGTGTGGCGGGCGCCCGGGATGGCGGCCGTCAAGGTGAACGCCAATGTGCCGGACAACCCCGCCCTGCGCGGCCTGCCGACCATCCAGGGCGCCGTACTGCTGGTCGATACGCAGAGCGGGCGGCTGCTGGCGATCTTGGACTCGGTCGAGATCACCCTGGGCCGGACCGCCGCCGCCTCGGCCCTGGCCGCGCGGCTGCTGGCGCGGCCGGACGCCGAGACCCTGGCGGTCTGCGGCTGCGGCGCCCAGGCCCTGCCGCATGTCCTGGCGCTGCGAGAGGTGCTGCAGCTGCGCCGCGTCCGCCTCCACGACCTTGATCCGGCGCGGGCCGAGGCCCTGGCGCAGAGGCTGGAGCAGCGCGCCGACCTCGAGGTCCGGGCGCTCGACCGCCTCGAGGACGCCACGCGCGAGGCCGAGGTCATCGTCACCTGCACCACCGCGCGCAGCCCCTTTCTCGACCTCGCCCACGTCTCGCCGGGCGCCTTCATCGCCGCCGTGGGAACCGACGCCCCCGACAAGCACGAGATCACGCCGCGCCTGATGGCGCACGCTCGCGTGGTCGCCGACGTGCTCGACCAGGCCCTGGCCATGGGCGACCTGCGCCACGCCGTGGCCGCCGGGGCGATGGACGCGGGCGATGTCCACGCCGAGCTGGCCGACCTGGTCTGCGGTCGCGCGCAAGGTCGAGCGCATCCGAGCGAGATCTGGCTGTTCGACTCCACCGGTTCCGGCGTCCAGGACGTCGCCGCGGCGGGCGTGGCGCATGCGCGCGCCCTGGCGGCGGGCAAGGGCATGAGCGTCCGGCTGGCCGGCTCAGAACCCTAGGGCCAGCCGGGCCAGGCCGAAGACGGCGCCGCCCGCGACCAGGACCAGCGGCCCCGCGCGGGTCAGCCTCAAGGCCGCGAAGGCTGCGGCTAGCACCGCGACCGCCGGCCAATCCGGTCCGGCCCCGCCGGGCTTCAGGACCGCAACGCCCAGCAGCGTCCAGCCCAGGCTGGCGATCACGCCCACCACGGCGGCGGTGACCGCCGACAAGGCGCCGGCCGCGCGGCGCAGGCGACCCAGACGCTCGACGTAGGGCGCACCGGCCAGGATGTAGAAGAAGCACGGCAGGAAGGTCACCCACACCGTCAGGGCCGCCGCCAGGGCGCCGGCGCCGAGCGGGCTCAGCCCGCCAGCCCGGCCACCCGCGGCCGCGTTCCAACCGGCGAAGAAGCCGACGAACTCGGTGACCAGGATCAAGGGTCCCGGCGTGGTCTCGGCCAGCCCCAGCCCGTGCACCATGTCCGCCTGGCTCAGCCACCCGTACTGGCGGGTCGCCGCATCGGCGACGTAGGGCAGGACCGCATAGGCCCCGCCGAAGGTGACGAAGGCCGCCTTGGTGAAGAACACCGCCACCGCCTGGAAGGGGTCTCGCCCGCCGATCGCGATCGCCGCCAGCACCGGCGCCGCCCACAGCACTGCGAAGATGGCGGCGTAGGCGCCCAGCCGCATCAGCTCGCGCCCCCAGCGCATCGGAGGCGGCGCCGGCCCGACCTCGGCTTGCGGCTCGCCCTTAAGGAACAGCGCGCCGATCGCGGCTGAGGCGCCGATCACCCAGGGAAAGTCCAGCTTCAGCCACGCCAGGGCGACGAAGGCCCCCGCGGCGAGCGCCAGATGCAGGGGCGTGCCCAGGGTGCGTCGGCCCAACCGCCACACCGCATTGGCGACCAGGGCGGCCACCACTGGCGCGAGACCATGGAACATCGCCTGCACCGGAGCCCAGCTCCCGCCCGCCGCCGCCAGCCACGACAGGGCGAACAGCACCAGGGCGCCCGGCAGGACGAACAGGCCGCCGGCGGCCATCGCGCCTCTCACGCCGTGCAGTTTCAGGCCCAGGAAGGTGGCCAGCTGCTGCGCCTCGGGGCCGGGCAGCAGCATGCAGTAGTTCAGCGCCTGCATGAACGCGCGCGGCTCGACCCAGCGGCGGCGTTCCACGACCTCATGCTCGATCAGGGCGATCTGCGCCGCCGGCCCGCCGAAGGAGAGCAGGCCGATGCGCGCCCAGACCGCCAGGGCCTGGGCGAAGCTCGGCCGCGGCGCGATCTTGTCGGCCTCATCCACGTCCGGTGGGCTCCGGTGTCCAGGCATGGCGCTCGCCCCGCGCCTGACTGGCCCAGGCGTAGAGGGCGTCATACATGACAAGGCCGTGGTCGAGCAGATCGAGGTCGTCCTGAAAGCTCAGGGCCAGGCCGAGCGACAGGGCGTGCAGGCCCCCGGCCTCAGGCGCCAGGTCGTGCCGGTCGGTGTCGGCCCCACGCACGATCGGCCGCATCGCGCTCAGGCCGGCGTCGCCGTCCAACCCGAAATCCTCGATCAGCGCGTCGAAACTGCACAGCTCGCCGCGATGGCTGAAATGGGCGCCGGGGATGTCGAAGGGCTCGGCCTGCTCGCGCCGGGCCACCTCGAACACCTCTTCGGTCGGGGCGTAGAGGATCACCGCGTGCGGATCGAGGAAACGACGGATCAGCCAGGGGCAGGCGATGCGATCGATCTTTGGGCGCGCCCGCGTCACCCAGCGCGTGGGGCGTCGGTTTCCGAACAGGGTGCTCAGGCGATCATCGATGAGGGTCTTGTCCAAGGCGCATGCTCCCGCCGTCGTGTGACGGCTTTCAGGGAGCGGGTCTTGGACGCCGGGAAGCGCCTGTGACCGGGCGCCCGCGACCGGCCCGGTTCAGGGACACTAACCTGTAGGCTAGGCCGCGGAAAGGGGGCGCCGCTACTGGCTGATGGTCTCGCCCCTCGCTTCCTTGAAGGCGTTCTCGACCATCGGCCGCGTGAAGAACCGATCGAAGAAGCGCCGGTAGAAGGGATCGCTGACGAAGCGCGGATATTCCGCGTCGAAGTTCACCTTGGCCCGCACCTGTTCCAGGCTGAGGCCGGCCTTGGCGAGCGGCGTGACCTGGCCGCGGATATCCTCGATCAGGGCGATCAGGGCGTCGAGATAGGCGCGGTCGTGCTCGATCGGCCCGTGCCCCGGGATCAACACCTTGAAGTCGTAAGCCCTGAGCTGCTTGAGCACCTGAACCCAGTGCTCGGGATAGCTGTCGGTGCCGAACGGATGGGGCGAGACCACAATGTCGCCGGTGACCAGCACCTTCTGCCTGGGCAGCCAGACCACCGCATCGCCCTCGGTGTTGGCGTTTCCCAGATACAGCACCTCGACCGGCGCCTTCGCGTCGGGCAGGTCCAGCCGCTCGGCGAAGGTCTGGTCGACCGAGGGCGCGCCCTTCACCTCGTCGTAGGCTTGAGCGATCAGGGGCGCATCGGCGGCCAGCTGCGCCCTGGTGCGCCGCTCGCCGAGCGTGAGGTTCACGTCGTCGGCCTTCTTTTGCGCATAGGGGCCGGTGGGCCGGAACGCGTCGCCGTAGTCCTTGTAGAACTTGGCTGCGACCGTGCCGAGGTCACGACCGGTATTGGCGGCGGCGACCACGCGCACGCCAGGCCAAGCGGCGCGGAAGGCCGGGACGCCCAGGTTATGGTCGCCGTGCCAGTGGGTGACGATCACCACCTTCACGGGCTTGGAGCTGAAGCGCCTGATCTGCTCGATGATCCGGCGCCCGCCGACCGGTGAACCGCCCGCATCGACCACCACCAGCCCGTCCGCCTGCTCGATGACCGTGACATTGCCTTCCGCGGGCACCCGGAGCGCGTCGAGGCGATAGATCAGATGTACGCCCTCGGCGACACGCAGGGTCTGATAGTGAAAGCCGTCGCTGGGCGGCGCGGGCGCCTCGACATGCGCGGGCGCGGGGGAAGCCGGAGCGGGCGTGGCAGGCGCAGCTGCGGCCAGGATCATGCTCAGAGCCGGAACCAGCATCGTCACCCCCATTGTCCGGCCAGGACTGAGCGACCGCTCGCGGGCGAGCGCAAATGAATAAGAGTTTAGCGCTTACCGCCTGGCGACAGGCCCCTGCGGCTCAATTGACCAGGCAGGTGCCCAGCAAGAGCCTCGCGCCGCGGCGGCCAAGCACCCGGTCGGTCTCTGCCTGCAGGCGCTGAGACAACAGGTCGAGGTTGGGCACGGCGTCCGGCCGCAGGGAGGCGGCGAACACCTGCACCGAGGCGGCGTAGGCGTCGCGCAGGCGCGGCATGTACTGCACGATACGCTCGTGGATCGAGGGGTCGGCGCTGTCGATGCCCAGCTCGGCGGTGAACACGCCGCGACGGCCGTCTGCGCGCGTGACATTGCCGGTGATGGTGCGCACCGGCACGAAGTTCATGCCGCCCGCGCGCTTCTTCTCGCCGCCTTCGCCCGCAGAGGCGGCGGCGGGCATCAGCGCCAGGAACGGCAGGGCGAGGGCTAGGGCGGCGTGACGACGGTCCATGCCCCATCACAGCGCCAGGGGATTTAGGTTTGGTTTACGACGTCGAAGCGGGCGCTCAGCCCTTCTTCTTGGCCGCGCCCTCGTCGGCGTTATGCCACTCCAGGCCGCCGTCCTCGTCAGGCTCGTACCAGCCGGCGGGCGCCATCTTCGGCGTGTGGCGCAGCGCCCAGCCGTTGGAGATCATCATGAAGGCGGTGACCGGCTTGCCGTGCTTCAGCCAGGTCTCGCGAACGACGAAGCCGTCGCCCTGCTTGCGCCATTGGCGGGTGTTGTGGGTGCGATTGATGCTCATGGCGGCTGTTTAGCGCGAGCGAGCGTCCGCGGCCAGTCGCTCACCGATACTCGCACGCAGCCCGGTTTAAGAGTGAGCGTTGCCGTTCGACGCGATGACTGCGAGGTTTCGCCGATGGACGACACCGAACGCCGCCTGCTCCGCGCCCTCGCCCTGATGTGCGAGCAGTACATTGGAAGCGGCAATGCCGACTGGCTCGACCATCAATGTATATCAGCGGGTGAAGACGCGGTGGAATTACTCATCGACTACGGGTTCGTTGAGCCATGGCCTGATGGCCGCCGCGGCGGCTTGTGGACAGAGTCGGGTAAAGCGTTTCTCGCGTCGATCTAGCGCTCACAGGCTATTGCTATGGCGAACAACGCCAATTTAGCCGCCAGAACGAAATCATTTCGGACATTCCGGCGCGGGCAAACCATCCGGTGAAGGGATGGTGGAGCCGAGGGGAGTCGAACCCCTGACCTCCTCATTGCGAACGAGGCGCTCTACCAACTGAGCTACGGCCCCGCGCGAGGAGGGGGTCATACGGATCGCCCCCCGCCCCGTCAAGGCGCGTTCGGACGCGGCCCGGATCAGCACACGCCCTTGCGCCGGCGCGGGCTTTGCGGCACGGAACGGCCATGGGCATGTTTCTCTTCCAGATCGTCGAAGGTCTGCTGAGCCTGATGATGCTGGTCATCATCGTGAACGCCGTGCTGAGCTGGCTGTTCGCGTTCGACATCATCAACCACCGCAACCGCTTCGTGAACAGCATCGCGACCTTCACCGACCGGCTGTGCTGGCCGATGCTGGCGCCGTTCCGCAAGATCGTCCCGAACCTGGGCGGCATCGACATCACCCCGGTGATCGCCCTGCTGATCCTGGGCGCGGCGCACAACTACCTGGTGCCGTGGCTGTTCCGGCCGGTGATCGACGCGCTGGGCGGTTGAGCCACACCACCCTCGCCGTCCGCCTGACCCCACGCGCCAAGGCCGACGCCGTGGAAGGCTGGGCCGAGGACGAGGCCGGACGTCCCTATCTGAAGGTCCGCGTGCGCGCCCAGCCGATCGAGGGCCGCGCCAACGCGGCGCTGAAGGCCCTGCTGGCCGAGGCGTTGGGCGTGGCCAGGTCAGCCGTCAGTGTGGCCAAGGGCGGCCAGTCCCGGCTGAAACAGGTCCGCGTGGAAGGCCTCGACGAGGCGGAGCTGCGCGCGATCATGAAATTCCCGTAATCCGGCCAGACTCCTCCTTCCGCAGAGCGGAGGCCGGTGATTTAGTCCCGCCCGCTTGGCCCGGAGGGGCAGGGAGGGATTCTCGTGAGACAAGAGATGCTCGCGGTCGCGCTGATCGCGGCGGCCGCGGTCCTGGGCGGTTGCGCCACGGACGGCCTGGGCGGCCCCGCCGCCTCGCCATCGACGCCGGCCAAGACGGCCGACAAGCCCGCTGAGAAGCCGAAGCCCCTGCCGCCGGGCCTGGACGCCAGCGCCAACCCCGACGTGTTCGCCTCGACCTATCGGCCGTTCCCGAGCCAGCCCACTGCCATCGTGGGCGCGCACGTGTTCAACGGCGCGGGCGGCGAGTTCGCCAACGGCGTGGTCCTGATGAAGGACGGCAAGATCGAGCAGGTCGGCGACAACCTCACGGTGCCTCAGGGCTATGCGGTGGTCGACGGCCGCGGCAAGTGGGTCACGCCCGGCCTGATCGACGCCCACTCGCACCTGGGCGTCTACGCCTCGCCGGCCAACCAGGCCTCTTCCGACGGCAACGAGGCCACCAGCCCGGTGACCGCCGAGGTCTGGGCCGAACATTCGATCTGGCCGCAGGACCCAGGCTTCAACCGCGCCCGCGAGGGCGGGGTGACCACGCTGCTGATCCTCCCCGGCTCCGCCAACCTGATCGGCGGCCGCTCGGTGACGGTGCGCAACGTGCCCTCGCGCACCTATCAGGGCATGAAGATGCCGGGCGCGCCCTACGGCCTGAAGATGGCCTGCGGCGAGAACCCCAAGCGAGTCTATGGCTCAAAGGGCCGCTCGCCCTCCACGCGGATGGGCAACGTCGCCGGCTATCGGGCGGCCTGGATCGGCGCGGCCGACTACGAGCGCAAGTGGGACGACTATCACGCCAAGATCAAGAAGGGCGACAAGGCCGATCCGCCCGGCCGCAGCCTGCAGAATGACACGCTTTCGGGCGTGCTGCGCGGCGAGATCCTGGTCGAGAACCACTGCTACCGCGCCGACGAGATGGCGACCATGATCGATATCTCGAAGGAGTTCGGCTACCACGTGACCGCCTTCCACCACGCGGTCGAGGCCTACAAGATCGCCGACCTGCTCAAGGAAAACGACATCTGCGTCGCCACCTGGGCCAACTGGTGGGGCTTCAAGATGGAGGCCTATGACGCGGTCGAGGACAATGTGCCCCTGCTGCACAAGGCCGGCGTCTGCGCCGTCATCAAGTCCGACGACGCGGACCTGACCCAGCGCCTGAACCAGGAGGCGGCCGAGGCCATGAGCGCGGGCAAGCGCGACGGCATCGACATCCCCGAGCGCGAAGCCATCGAGTGGGTGACCAAGAACCCGGCCAAGGCGCTGGGCATCCTGAACCAGACCGGCACCCTGGAGCCCGGCAAGCGGGCCGACGTGGTGATCTGGGACAAGGATCCCTTCTCGGTCTACGCCCTGACCCAGCGGGTCTATATCGACGGCGCGATCATCTATGACCGCCACGATCCACGCTTCCAGCCCAAGTCCGACTTCGAGATCGGCCACCCCGGGGAGGTCCGCTGATGCGAGCCGCACTTCTGAGCTGCGCGGCCGCGGCCGCATTCCTGATCGCGGGTCAGGCCTCGGCCGAGACCGTGGCCATCGTCAACGCCCACATCTTCACGTCCGGCCCGCAGGGTGAAATTCCCTCAGGCGCGGTGGTGCTGAAGGACGGCCGCATCGCCGCGGTGGGCGCCAATGTGCAGGCTCCGGCCGGCGCGCGGGTGATCGACGCCCGCGGCGGCGTCGTGACCGCCGGCCTGATCGCGGCCGACAGCGGCCTCGGCGCCGTGGAAGTCGGCGCGCTGGGCGACGACCTGACCTCCAAGACCGGCGACCTCTCTGCCGCCTTCGACGTGCAGTACGGGCTCGATCCGGACGTGACCACCATCCCGGTGGCGCGGCTGGGCGGGGTCACCGGCGCGATCGTCACCCCCAATCCGGCGGGCGGCGGCTTCGGCGGCGACCGCGACGAGATGCGCGACGACACCTCCGGCGTGGAGCGCTCGGCGGGCTCGGTGGGCCTGTTCGCGGGCCAGGCGGCGGTGATCCACCTGGACGCGGCTGCCAAGAACCAGCTGGTCAAGGCCAAGGTCGCCCAGATCGTGCCGCTGGGCGGCGCCGGAGCGCACATCGCCGGCGGCGCGCGCGGGGTCGAGTTCGTCAAGCTGAAGGCGATCCTGGACGACGTGCGCTGGTACGCCAAAAACCGCGGCGCCTACGACCGCGCCCAGGCCCGCGACCTACGCCTCAGCCGCGAGGACCTGGAGGCCCTGATCCCCGTGGCCGAGGGGCGTCAGCCCCTGGTGCTGTCGGTGGACCGCGCCTCCGACATCCGCCAGGCCCTGGCCTTCGCCCGCGATGAGCATCTGAAGGTGGTGCTGGATGGCGCCGCTGAGGGCTGGCGTGTGGCCGACGAAATCGCGGCCGCCCATGTGCCGGTCATCGTCTATCCGCTGCAGGACCTGCCCGGCGACTTCGAGAGCCTGGGTTCGACGCTCGAGAACGCCGGACGCCTGTCCAACGCCGGCGTGACGGTGATCATCAAGGCGGCGGAAGGCGGCGCCCACCGGGTGCGCGAGACCCGTTACGACGCCGGCAACGCCGTCGCCCACGGGATGAAGTGGCAGGCGGCGCTGGACGCCATCACCATCAACCCCGCCCGCGCTTTCGGCGTCGGCGATCAGCTGGGCTCCATCGAGCCGGGCAAGATGGCCGATGTGGTGGTGTGGTCCGGCGATCCGTTCGAGCCGGCCAGCCAGCCGCTGGCGGTGTTCATCGACGGCCACCAGCAGCCGATGACCTCGCGCCAGCTGGAACTGCAGAAGCGCTACCAGGACCTCAGCCCGGGCTACCCGCCGCAGTACCGGTAACCCGCTGGTCCGACCAAAGCAGGAGGCCGCTCCCCAGCCTTGGGGAGCGGCCTTTTTCGTTTCAGGCTTCGGCCGTCTCGCGCGCCTTCACGAAGCGGGCGGCGAAGGCCATGGCGGTCTCGGCCACCTCCCGCCAACCGTGGTCGATGGTCAGGGCATGACCACGGCCCTTCATCTCCACGAACTCGGTCACACCGGGGTTCTTCCGCTGCAGCTCGTAGGCGGCGTGGGCCACCGCGTGAGGCACGGTGTGATCGTGCTCGCCAGACATGACCAGCAGCGGGCCGCGGCCGGGGTTGGCGAGATCGACCTGCGCCTCGGTCCAGGGATTGAAGTTGGAGGTCGCCGCCTGGAACAGGGGCGCGCCCGGCGCCGGCACGGCGAACTGCTTGTAGAGCGCCTCGGCCTCCGCGTCGTCCACCGCATTGGCGAAGGCGTAGCGGAACTGGTCGTAGGTCAGGGGCACGGCGCGGTCGCGATTGGCCGGATTGCCCAGCACCGGGAAGGCCGACTTCAGCGCCGAGAACGGCAGGGGCAGGACGCCGCGGAACGGCGCCGGGTCGATGGCCACCGTGGCCGCCGCCAGACCGCGCCCGGCCAGTATCTGGGCCAGCAAGCCGCCGAAGGAGTGACCGATCACCACCGGCTTCTGCTCAAGGCCATAGGCGACCTGGGCGAAGTGGTCGGCGACCTGGCCCACGGTCTTCTTGGCCATGACCTCCGGATGGGCGTTGGCTTCCGCCACGGTCTCGGGATCGTCGGGCCAGCCCGGCGTCAGGGCGACGTAGCCGGCCTCTTCGAACAGGGCGGCCCAGCGGTCCCAGCTGGACGGCAGGAGCCACAGGCCGTGGATGAACATCACCGGCCGGCGTCCGGTGGCGTTGGCCCGGTCGACGGCCTGGGCCTCGTGCTCGGTGATGGTGGTGGGGGAAGCGGCGGAACTCATGGGGGTCTCCTCGCTTGCTGGCGCGTACGCCCCGGCCTTTTACCGCGCCGCCCGGGCCGGAGTCCGCACAATCGCGCGACAGTCCGGCGGAACCCCCGCGCCCGCACGCGGCTTGTTTCGGCAAACTGTGGGAGTTGCCCCATGCTCGACGCGGACGAGGCCCTGGAGATCCGCAAGGCCTTTGACGAAGCCGTGAACATGCCGCCATCGCGGCTGGAGCCGTGGCTGAAGACCGGGCGCAGCCGCTCGGTCGGCTGGGTCGACGGCGAGGTCAAGCACGCCAAGATCGGACCGGAATCGGCGGGTCACGCCTCGGGTCGGCGCATCCTCGAGATCAAGCGCAAGCCGGTCGCGGAGCTGACCGAGGCGGACTACCACCACATGCGCAAGGTGATCGGCTATGTGCAGCGCCACCTGGCCCAGCGCCCACGCGGCGACGTGGCCAGGACCCGCTGGCGCTATTCCCTGATGAACTGGGGCCACGACCCGCTCAAGGACAAGCCGGCGCGCCGGCAGTATCGACGTCGCACGATGAGCCGCGACGCCAACAGCCACGCCCAGATCGAGGCGCGGCCGTGACCTAACCTGCGGCCGACCGTCAGTGGTCGCCGCGGTCGCGCATCTGGATCAGCTCTTCCGGCGTATGCTTGGCGCCGTCGCGGTTGGCGCGCTGCACGAAGCCGATGCTGATGCCGTGATCGCGCATCTTCTCCAAGGTCTCCGGCGACAGGTTCTCGTAACCCTGGCCTTTCAGCTCGGCGACGAAGCTCGCGCTGACCCCGTGGTCGCGCAGCTTGGCCAGGTCCTCGATGCCGATCTTGTGGTAGCCGAGGTCGCTCATCTGGGTGATGTAGCCGGCGCTGACGCCGTGATCGCGCAGGCGGACCAGGTCGTCCGCCTTCAGCCCGGCATAGCCGTGGGCCTTCAGTTCGCCGACGAAGCGGGCGGAAACCCCATGGTCGCGCACCCGCACCAGCTCGCCCACCGTGCCGAAGCGATAGCCGGCTTGGTCCATGGCGACTAGCTGGCGCATGCCCGCGCCGTGCTCAGCCGCCCGGACCATGTCCTCGGCGGTGGGGGTGGCGTAACGCTGGCGCTTCAGCTCATCGAGATAGGCGTAGCCCATGTCGTGCATCGCCAGGGTGAACTGCTGGCCCGCGTCCGGCGCGCCCACGCCGCGCTTGCCGAGCTCCGCGGCGAAGGCGGGGTTGGCGGCGTAGACGCAGGCGCCGAGGCCCCGGCCCTCGCCCGCCACGCCCTTGCAATGAAAGTCGCCGGCGTCTCGATGCAGCGCAAAGGCCACCGGCTGCCCGCCCGACGCCAGCTGGCCAGCGGTCAGGCCGTCGAGCTTGGCCAGCGGCGTGTCGCTGCTCCACATCGAGGAGTGGTGCTCGGTCTTGTAGCCGAACTGGAACTGCACCTCGCCCTTGGCGGCGTCTTCCTTGTCGGAGGGGGTGATCTGCCAGTCGAAGGTCGACGGGATCTCGCGCGGCGCCTCCGAGGCGGCGGCGGTGCAGGCAGTGAGCGCTACGGCGGAAACGGCCAGGAGCTTGAGCATGGTATCCTCCCTCGGAACTCAATCCCGGGATGGAAAGCCGAGAGCCCACGGGCGTCACGTTAATTAATCGCAAGGCTCGGCGTGGCCCCGCCCAAAGGTCCGGCTAGGGCGCCGCATAGGCCGCCTGGCACTCGATCCCGACCAGGGCTCCGAGCGGCAGGCCAGTCACCCCGATCACATTACGCACCGGCAGGCGCTCCGGTTCGAACAGGCCGCCCCAGATGCGGTTGAGTTCGTTCCACTGGCTCATGTCGGACAGGGTGACGGTGCATCGGAACAGGTCACGCCGCTTCAGCCCGTTGGCCGCGAGCACCGAATCGATATTGGCCATGGCCTGGCGCGTCTGGGCCTCGAGCCCGCCATCGACCACCCGCGGCGTGCCAGGAACATTGCCGATCTGGTTGTTCAGATACAGCACCCGCCCCACCCTGACCGCATCCGAGAACGGCAGGTGAGCGGATACCGAGGTAGCCGAACGGTGATAGGCCACCGGCCCGTCCTCCGGCGCGGCCGTCACCGCGCCCACGCCCAGGAAAGCGGCGAACACCAGGGCGACGGCGGAGCGGGCGGCAAAGCAGTCGATGCGCATTCTGGCCCTCCACGCAGAGGGTCGTGAGTAGGACGGCCGAGCGTCACTGTCAAAATGCTTAGCAGCGGCCTTCACGCTCAGAACAGGTCTTCGTCCTCAGGCCTTGAGCGCCGCTTGCCAGCCCCGGTCCAGACCACACCGGGGAAGCCCTTCAACGGCTTCACCGCCTCCTCGCGATAGGCCCAGGGCGGGCGCTCCTCGAAGCCGACGTGGTAGCGCGGCTCGCGCCCCACGCCGGTCTCGAAGGCCGCGCGGGGAATGTTGACGGCCTTGGGCGAGTGGGCGCGCTCGTAGAGCATGGGCGTGCCGCAAGCCGAGCAGAAGCTGCGCGTCGCCCCGGTCTTGGGGTCGGTCCAGACGCTCAGGGCGTCCTGGCCCTCGACGATGCGCATACGGCTCTTCCAGGTCCCGACCCAGACGGCCGCGGCCGCGCCGTGGGCGTGGCGGCTGGCGCGGGTGTGATCGTGCCAGGCCCACATGGCCGGCGACTGCATCTCGATCCTGACCACCCCGCAGGCGCAGCGGGCGCGGGCGAGGTTGCGGCTCTTCGGGCGATCCTGCATGTCAGCGCCGCGCTCCTGGAAGGGTGACCCGAGCCTCTACCGGACCGGCCCGCGCATCAATCCACGATGAACAGCTTCGCCCCGTCCGGGCTCGACGAGCGATGCGCCGCGTCGCCGAAATCGGAGACCTGGTAGCTCATCCCCGGCGTCAGGCTGAAACGCCGTCCGTCCTGCAACTCGGTGTCCAGCCGCCCCTCGACCACGAACAGCACGTGGCCGCGGTCGCACCAATGGTCGGCGAGGTAGCCCGGCGAATACTCCACCATGCGGATGCGCACGTCGCCGACCTGCATCGTGCGCCACAGCGCCTGACCGGTCTCACCAGGATGCGTGGTCGCGGGCATGCCGCTCCAGTCGGTGACGGTGAACGGCAAGGCGGCGAGCTGCATCGGGAGGCTCCGGCGCCGGGGCTGGGAGCCGGCGTTCCAGGCACATGCCGCATCGCGCGCGCCACGCGAAAGCAAATGCGATGAGCGATTGTGTCGGCGTCTCAAGCGGCGGCCTTCGCTTCGCCAAGGGGCGCGGCCGACATGGCAGGGGCAGGCCGCTGCAGCCACCGATCCCTGAGCTTCAGGAACGGCCGTTCCACCCCGAGATAGAGCGCCCCGCCGAAAGCCATGATGACGGCGACATAGGTCGCGACGCTCAGCGCATCGTGGCCCTCCAGCGCCTTGCCGAACCAGAGGCCGGTCAGGTGATAGGCGGCCTTGTGGCTGAGGTAGAGGCTGTAGGCCATGGCGGCGAGGAGGCCCACCCCCGGGATGGCCCAGCGGCCGATCAGGGCGCGTCGGGTCGATCCGGCCGCGACCAGCAGGGCGGACGACAGGCTGAGAACGGGGTAGCCGATCACGCTCGGCAGCTCGGCGCGCTGGTCGACGAACAGCCACAGCGACAGGGCCATGCCGCCCAGGCCCGCGGCGGTCAGCAGGTTCGCGCGCGCCATCAGCCGGCCCCACCACAGGGGCTTGAAAGCGCGGATCGCGGCGAAGGCCATGCCGAACACCAGCCCGTCGAGCCGGTTCCAGGTCGGATAGTAGATGCTGGCGATCCACGCCCCGCCCGTCGGCTTGTGCGCGGCCTGCAGCGGCGCCAACACGCTCTCCCAGATCGACCAGCGCATGGCGACGCCCAACAGCACGATCCCGGCGCACAGCGCGACGGCCTTCCACAGGCGCGGCCTCAGCATGGCCAGCCAGACGATCAGGGGCGCGACCAGGTAGAACTGCTCCTCCACGCACAGCGACCAGACGTGCGAGAACGCCTTGGCGTGCGAGGGGTCGAACAGCAGGTTCTCGGTGAAGGTCAGGAACTGCCAGAGCGGCTGGATATGGGTCCGCTCCGACCATCCCGGCAGGAAGAAATAGAACCCGACCACCACCAGATAGGCCGGAAGAGTGCGTAAGAGGCGCCGCGCGTAGAAGACCCAGGGGCCATGCGCCTGCCCCTCGTTGGCCTTCGCGTAGGCAGAGAACAGCTGCCCCCCGATCAGAAAGCCGGAGAGCGCGAAGAACAGGTCCACCCCCATCCAGCCGTTGTTGGCGACGAAGTCGGTCTCCGACGCCAGGTCGAACAGCTGGGCGTGCGAATACATCACCCACGCGATGGCGATCGCGCGCAGCAGATCGAGGCCCGGCGCCCGGCTCATGCGGCAGCTCTTCAGGAATAGAGGGTAGTTGCGTCAGGTGTCAGACGCGCCGCTGCGTCGGTCAAGCGCGGCGAGGCTCCCGCGGCGGCCGGTGACGGGGATGTGATCGGCGGGGCGCCGAAACGCCGACGGGCGCCCCCGTTGCCGAGGACGCCCGCCGCTAACTCAAACTGAAACCTGGGATCAGAACCGCAGGGCGGTCTGCTTCGTGCCCCAGGTCTCGGCGCCTTCGCGCTGG
Source organism: Pseudomonadota bacterium (assembly GCA_018241995.1). GTDB lineage: Bacteria > Pseudomonadota > Alphaproteobacteria > Caulobacterales > Caulobacteraceae > JAFECT01. The sequence goes on along the minus strand of JAFECT010000009.1, from coordinate 229,129 downwards.
CGCTGGGCCAGGTTCGAGCCGGCGCCGAAGTACCACTTCAGGCGGATGCCGTAGGTGTTCAGCGTAGAGCCGAAGGCCTTGGAGTTGTCGTAGGTCAGCGACGCGGTCCAGGGCTGGGCGGTCGGCTGCCACTCGCCGCCGACGGAATAGCTGGTCAGGTTCGTGCCGGACTGGTGCACGTTGTCGACCGAGGCGCTGAGCGCGACGTTCGGCGTGGCGTAGCCGATGACTTCGGCGCCGTAGTAGTCGAGGTGGCTGCCGCTGCCGCTCAGCTGACCGGCCTTAGCGCCAAGGGTAAGCTGGTTCGACGGATAGAACACGCCGAAGGCGCCGTAGTTCTGGAAGGTGGTCGACGAACCGCTGCCGCCGATCTCGTTGGTGCCGATCGTGGCGCCGATACGGCCCCAGGACTGGTTCCACATGGCGCTGGCGCTGGCGTTGTCGGTGTGGATGCTGCCGCCGCCGCCCGAGGCGCTCAGGCCATGGTAGTTGGCGTCGATCTGCACCGCCCACTTGGGATCGATCGGCATGTAGACCGAGCCGTCGACGTTCCAGTCGTTCAGGTGGCCGCCGCCGCCGTTGGCGTCGGTGTAGCCGTAGCCGGCGCCGATCGAGCCGGAGGGGTCGCCGGCCATGGCGGAGGTGGCGAAGGCCACGGCGATGGCGCAAGCGCTGACGAGCAGTTTCGTACGCATGATTTGCATATCTCCCATGTGTCCCAGCGGGACCATTGGGAAACGGCATAGCTTGTTCACTGAGTCGCGACCAGACGGCGCACGCGCGACAGGCGAGCGCTGTAGCTAAAACAGCACAATTGGTTAATCGCTTGACGCGCATCCCCAAGCGCGCAAAGGCGCGCGGAAGACGTCCGTGGCGTTCAGGTTACAAATCGCTCTGCGGTTTGCTCTAGCGCAATGCGGTTCACCTTCTCAATTTTTCTTCAGCACCGCGTCGGCCTTGCGGTCGATCTTCTTTTCCTCGGCCTTGGACATGCGCCCAGCCTTCTGCTGCTGGCTGGCGCGGGCCTTGGCGTTACGGGCGTGGGCCTTGTCCTCGATCGGATAGGCGCGCTTCTCGGGCTCGGCGAATTTCGAATCCGGCAGCTTGTTGCGTTTTCCGGCGTCTAGCTCGGCCATGGCGGCGACTCCTCTGCATGGGAGGGATGAACCCGCGGCGAGCGTGAGGAGTTGCGCCGGAACAGGAGTTCCCCGCCGACGCCTTGCCCCGGCGGCACGGCTCCCCCTATAACCGCCACGCCCCAACGGGGCCCCCAATTCCCGCGCTTCCGCGCGCTCCTTTCCGCGAAGTCCCGATGAACATCCACGAGCATCAAGCCAAGGCCGTCCTGCGTGAGTTCGGCGTCCCCGTCCCGCGCGGCTTTCCCGCGTTCTCGGTCAAGGAGGCGGTCGCCGCCGCCAAGAACCTGAAGGGCTCCAAGGTCTTCGTGGTGAAGTCCCAGATTCACGCCGGCGGGCGGGGCAAGGGCAAGTTCGAGGGGCTGAAGCCCGACGCCAAGGGGGGCGTGCGCGTCGTCAAGTCGGTGGACGAGGTCAAGAAGAACGCCGAGGAGATGCTGGGCCGGGTGCTGGTCACTCACCAGACAGGCCCCAAGGGCAAGAAGGTCCAGCGCCTGTATATCGAGGAAGGCGCGGCCATCGCGCGCGAACTCTATCTCTCGCTGCTGGTCGACCGCGAGACCAGCCGGGTGGCGGTCGTGGCTTCGACCGAAGGCGGCATGGACATCGAGGAGGTGGCGCACGCGACGCCCGAGAAGATCCTGACCTTCCCGATCGACCCGGCCACCGGCGTGATGCCCCACCACGGCCGCACCCTGGCCAAGGCGCTGAACCTGACCGGCGACCTCTCCAAGCAGTGCATGGACCTGCTCAAGAAGCTCTATCGGGCCTTCAACGAGAAGGACATGAGCATGCTGGAGATCAACCCGCTGATCGTGACCGAGGAAGGCGCCCTGCGCGTACTCGACGCCAAGGTCTCGTTCGACGACAACGCCCTGTTCCGCCACCCCGACATCGTCGAGCTGCGCGATCTGTCCGAAGAGGACTCCAAGGAGATCGAGGCGTCGAAGTACGACCTCTCCTACATCGCGCTCGACGGCGACATCGGCTGCATGGTCAACGGCGCGGGCCTGGCCATGGCCACCATGGACATCATCAAGCTCTACGGCGCCGAGCCCGCCAACTTCCTCGACGTCGGCGGCGGCGCCTCGAAGGAAAAGGTCACGGCGGCCTTCAAGATCATCACCGCCGACCCGAACGTGAAGGGCATCCTGGTCAACATCTTCGGCGGCATCATGCGTTGCGACATCATCGCCGAGGGCGTGATCGCCGCGGTCAAGGAAGTCGGCCTGCGCATGCCCCTGGTGGTCCGCCTGGAAGGCACCAATGTCGAGCTGGGCAAGAAAATCCTGAACGAGAGCGGCCTGGACGTGGTCGCCGCCAATGATCTGGACGACGCCGCCCAGAAGATCGTCGCCGCCGTCAAGAAAGTCGCCTGATCCCCATGTCCGTCCTCGTTTCCAAAGACACCAAGGTCATCTGCCAGGGCATCACCGGCGCCCAGGGCACCTTCCACACCGAACAGGCCATCGCCTACGGCACCCGCATGGTCGCGGGCGTCACCCCGGGCAAGGGCGGCCAGTCGCACCTCGGCCTGCCGGTGTTCGACACCGTGGCCGAGGCGGCGCTCGCCACCGGCGCGGACGCCAGCGTGATCTATGTCCCGCCCCCCTTCGCGGCGGACTCGATCTGCGAGGCCATCGATGCGGAAATCCCGCTGATCGTCTGCATCACCGAGGGCATCCCGGTGGCCGACATGGTTAAGGTGAAGCGATCGCTGCAGGGCTCGAAGTCGCGCCTGATCGGCCCGAACTGCCCGGGCGTGCTGACGCCGGGCGAGTGCAAGATCGGCATTATGCCGGGCAATATCTTCAAGCGCGGCTCGGTGGGCGTGGTCTCGCGTTCGGGCACCCTGACCTATGAGGCGGTGTTCCAGACCTCNNGCGGTCGGCATCGGCGGCGACCCGGTCAAGGGCACCGAGTTCATCGACGTCCTGGAAATGTTCCTGGCCGACCCCGAGACCAAGTCGATCATCATGATCGGCGAAATCGGCGGCACGGCGGAAGAAGACGCCGCCCAGTTCCTGGCCGACGAGGCCAAGAAGGGCCGCTCCAAACCCACCGTCGGCTTCATCGCCGGCGTCACGGCGCCTCCGGGCCGCCGCATGGGCCACGCGGGCGCGATCATCTCCGGCGGCAAGGGCGACGCGGGCTCCAAGACCGAGGCGATGAAGGCCGCGGGCATCCGCGTCTCGCCGTCCCCGGCGGCGCTGGGCCAGACGCTGGTGGAGCTGCTGAAGGGCTGATCCTTGCCCCCTTGCGGGAAAAGGATGGGCCCCGTTGCTCAAGCAACGGGAGGATAGGGGGTCGCGCCGCCGGAAGCGGACGGCCCACTAGTCTCACGTGACCGCACTAGCGACGCACCCGCGATCCCTCCTGCGCCCCTATCCAGACCCCCCATCCTCCCAGCGACTTCGTCGCCGGGGCCCATCCTTCCCCCGCAAGGAGGGAAGGATCAGAATTCGTCATCGAATTTTACCTCGCCCGGCCCCACTTCCGCGCGGTTGTGTGTATAACCACGCGCCTCCCCACGCTTCCCCAGCGAAGCCGGTCTCCGTCCGCGGCGATCGACGGCGGGGCGACCGCGTTCCGCCGGGCAGCTTTCGGGGGAATGTTTGGTTAGCGATCTGTGACTATCTAACGGTCGGCCCCGACCATTTCCGGGCGGCCGCTTGAGGACGAGACGAGATATGGCTGACGACGCCGGCCGGCTGAACCAGGTCTTCGCCGAGACCTCGTTCCTCTATGGAGGCAACGCCGCCTTCATCGAGGACATGCACGAGCGCTGGGCCAAAGACCCGAACTCGGTCAGCGCCGCCTGGCGCGCCTTCTTCGAGCAGCTGCGCGATTCCGCCGAGGCCGTGGCCCAGAACGCGGCAGCCGGCAGCTGGGGCCGCGAGCCCGAGATCGCCCGCACCGAGACCCTGTCGGCGCTCGACGGCCAGTGGCCTGAGGAAGCGCCCAAGGCCGGCAAGGTTGAGGCCCCCGTCGCCGCCAAGGCGGTGGCCGCCGCCGCCTCCACCGGCGTCTCGCCCGACCAGTTCAAGGCCGCCGCCCACGACGCCATCCGGGCGATGATGCTGATCCGCGCCTACCGAATCCGCGGCCACCTCTACGCCAACCTCGACCCCCTGGGCCTGCAGCCCCCCGCCCAGAACCGCGAACTGGAGCCCGACTTCTACGGCTTCTCCGAAGCGGACATGGACCGGCCGATCTTCATCGACGGGACGCTGGGGCTGGAGTTCGCCTCGATCCGCGAGATCCTGCAGATCATGCGCCGCACCTACTGCGGCAATGTCGGCGTGCAGTACATGCACATCGCCGAGCCGGCCGAGAAGCAGTGGATCCAGGAGCGCATCGAGGGCCGTGACAAGGAGATCGCCTTCACGCCCGAGGGCAAGATCTCGATCCTGAAGAAGCTGATCGAGACCGAGGCGTTCGAACGCTTCCTGCACCGCCGCTTCCCCGGCACCAAGCGCTTCGGCCTGGACGGCGGCGAGGCCATGGTCCCGGCGCTGGAGCAGGTGATCAAGCGCGGCGGCGCCATGGGGGTCGAGGAGATCACGGTGGGCATGGCCCACCGGGGCCGCCTGAACGTGCTGGCCGCGGTGATGGGCAAGCCCTACCGCACCATCTTCCACGAGTTCCAGGGCGGCAGCTCGGTCCCCTCCGACATCGAGGGCTCGGGCGACGTGAAGTACCACCTGGGCGCCTCGTCGAACCGCGAGTTCGACAGCAAGAACGTCCACCTGTCGCTGACCGCGAACCCGTCCCACCTCGAGATCGTCAACCCGGTGGTGATCGGCAAGGCGCGGGCCAAGCAGGCCTTCATCCTGCGCAAGGACCCGAGCGCCGACCGCGGCCGGATCATGCCGCTGCTGATCCACGGCGATGCGGCCTTCGCCGGCCAGGGCGTGGTGGCCGAGTGCTTCGCCCTGATGGGGCTGAAGGGCTACCGCACCGGCGGCACCCTGCACTTCGTGATCAACAACCAGATCGGCTTCACCACCAGCCCGCGGAACTCGCGCTCCTCGCCCTATCCGTCCGACGTGGCCCTGATGGTGCAGGCCCCGATCCTGCACGTGAACGGGGACGACCCGGAGGCCGTGGTCTTCGCGACGCGCCTGGCCGTCGAGTTCCGCCAGATTTTCGGCAAGGACACGGTGGTGGACATGTTCTGCTACCGCCGCTTTGGTCACAACGAGGGCGACGACCCCACGTTCACCCAGCCCCTGATGTACGCCAAGATCAAGGACCACCCCTCGACGCGGGAGCTCTATGCCCAGCGCCTGGTGGCCGAGGGCGTGGCGACCCAGGCGCAGGTCGACCAGTGGGTGGCGGAGTTCGACGCCTTCCTCGACGTCGAGTTCGAGCAGGGCAAGAGCTACAACCCCGACAAGGCCGACTGGCTGGACGGCAAGTGGACCGGCTTCGGCCTGCCGGAGAACGACGAGCGCCGCGGCGAGACCGCCGTGCCCATGGCCAAGCTCAAGGAAATCGGCGCCAAGCTGACCACGGTTCCGGACGGGGTGAACATCCACAAGACCCTGGCCCGCGTCATGGCCGGGCGTCGCGAGAGCATCGAGACCGGCAAGGACCTGGACTGGGCCACCGCCGAGAGCCTGGCCTTCGGCTCGCTCGTGGACGAGGGCTTCCCGGTGCGCCTGTCCGGCCAGGACAGCGTGCGCGGCACCTTCAGCCAGCGCCACTCGGCCATGATCGACCAGGTGACCGAGCAGCCCTATGTGCCGCTGAACAACCTGCGCCCGGGCCAGGCCCCGTTCGAGGTGATCGACTCCGCCCTGTCGGAAGAGGCGGTGCTGGGCTTCGAGTACGGCTACTCCCTCACCGACCCCAACACGCTGGTGCTGTGGGAGGCCCAGTTCGGCGACTTCGCCAACGGCGCCCAGGTGCTGGTCGACCAGTTCATCTCGTCGGGCGAGCGCAAGTGGTTGCGCATGTCGGGCCTGACCATGCTCCTGCCGCACGGCTACGAGGGCCAGGGTCCGGAGCACTCCTCGGCCCGCCTGGAGCGGTATCTGCAGCTCTGCGCCGAAGACAATATGCAGGTCGCCAACTGCACCACGCCGGCCAACTACTTCCACATCCTGCGCCGGCAGGTGCACCGCGATTTCCGCAAGCCCCTGATCATCATGACGCCCAAGAGCCTGCTGCGTCACAAGAAGGCGGTGTCGGACCTGAGCGAACTGGCCGAGGGCTCGTCCTTCCACCGCATGCTGCACGACGACGCCGAGCGCCGTCCCGAGGTCGCGGGCGTGAAGCTGGTTCCCGACGACAAGATCCGCCGCATCGTGCTGTGCTCGGGCAAGGTCTACTACGACCTGCTCGAAAGCCGGGAAAAGCGCGGGATCAACGACGTCTATCTGATGCGCCTGGAGCAGTTCTATCCGTGGCCGATGAAGTCGATGCTGACCGAGCTCGGCCGCTTCAAGAACGCGGAACTGGTCTGGTGCCAGGAAGAGCCCAAGAACATGGGCGGCTGGACCTTCGTCGATCCGTGGCTGGAACTGACGCTGGAGCGGATGGAGGTGAAGGCCAAGCGCGCCCGCTACGTCGGCCGGCCGGCTTCGGCCTCGACGGCGGCGGGTCTGATGAGCCGGCACCTGAAAGAACTCGAGAGCTTCCTCAACGAGGCTTTCGCCTAAGCCGTTCCTGAGTCTAAAAGCCCAATACTCTGCCCTCCCCCGGAGCCCTCTTCATGGCCGACATCGTAACCCCCGCGCTCGGCGAGTCCGTGACCGAGGCGACCATCGCCCGCTGGACCAAGAAGCCCGGCGACGCGGTGCGCAAGGACGAGGTCCTGGTCGAGCTGGAGACCGACAAGGTCTCGCTGGAGGTCTCCTCGCCCGCCGACGGCGTCCTGGCCGAAATCTCCGCGCCGGAAGGCTCCACCGTCACCCCGCGCCAGGTGCTGGGCAAGGTCACCGAAGGCGCCGCGGCTGCGAAGCCTGCCGCTGCGCCGGCCCCGGCGGCTGCGCCCGCGCCGACCCCCGCGCCGCAGCCTGCCCCTTCACCGCAGCCGACGCCCGCCGCGACCGTCACTCCGGTCATGACCCAGCCGCCCGCTCCGGCCGCCGCGGCCCCGGCCGCTGCTGCGCCTGCCGCAGGCCAATCGGTCGAGATCAAGACCCCGGTGATGGGCGAGTCCGTCTCTGAAGGCACGATCGGTCGCTGGTCCAAGAAGGTCGGCGAGGCGGTCAAGAAGGACGAGGTCCTGGTCGAGATCGAGACCGACAAGGTGGCCGTCGAGGTCGCCGCCCCGGCCGACGGCGTGCTCAGCGACATCCTTTCGCCCGAAGGCTCGACCGTGAAGCCCGGCCAGACCATCGGCCGCATCGCCGCCGGCGCCCAGGGCTTCGCGCCCGTCGCCTCGGCGCCCGCTCAGCCTGCGCCCGCGCCTGCCGCTCAACCGCAGTCCACGACCGCCCAGCCCCTGGCCCCCTCGGTCCAGCGCATCGTGACCGAGAACAACATGGACCCCTCAACCATCTCCGGCACCGGCAAGGACGGCCGCATCACCAAGGGCGACGCCCTGGAAGCCCTGGCCGGCGGCCCGACCGTCGCCGCGCCCGCGCCAGCCGCCCCGGCTCCGGCCCCTGTCGCCGCCGCGCCGTCGGCGTCCGCCGCGCCGCGTCCGCTGGGCGCGCGCGAGGAGCGGGTGAAGATGACCCGCCTGCGCCAGACCATCGCGCGCCGGCTGAAGGAGAGCCAGAACACCGCCGCCATGCTGACGACCTTCAACGAGGTCGATATGTCGGCGATCATGGCGCTGCGAAACGCCTACAAGGACGCGTTCGAGAAGCGCCACAAGGTCAAGCTCGGCTTCATGGGCTTCTTCGCTAAGGCCTGCATCGCCGCCCTGAAGGAAATCCCGGCGGTGAACGCCGAGATCGAAGGCTCGGACATCATCTACAAGAACCACTACGACCTGGGCATCGCGGTCGGCACCGACCGCGGCCTGGTGGTGCCGGTGGTGCGCGACGCCGACGCCATGAGCCTGGCCGAGATCGAGAAGGCCATCGGCGAGCTGGGCAAGAAGGCCCGCGACGGCTCGCTGGGCCTGGAAGACATGCAGGGCGGCACCTTCACCATCACCAACGGCGGGGTCTACGGCTCGCTGATGTCGACGCCGATCCTGAACATGCCGCAGTCGGGCATCCTGGGCATGCACAAGATCCAGGACCGTCCGGTGGCCGTGAACGGCCAGGTGGTGATCCGCCCCATGATGTACCTGGCGCTCAGCTACGACCACCGCATCGTCGACGGCAAGGAAGCCGTGACCTTCCTGGTGCGCGTGAAGGAGCACCTGGAAGACCCGCAGCGGTTCCTGCTGGACGTCTAGCCGGCGGCGCGGCCGCGCGCCCTCTCCACCATGCTGCGCATGGTCCCCCTCTCCCGCATGCGGGAGAGGTGTTTAGCGCTCGGCTCTGCTCTCACCTCTCCCGTTCACGGGAGAGGGGGACCGCCCGAAGGGTGGTGGAGAGGGCGCGCCGACATTCCGCGGATGACGCCGACCCGAAGTTGCAGCTAAGCTTGCCTACGCAACTGCGGAGACGGCGATGCAGCGTGTCCTCCCGATCCTGATCGCCCTGGCGTCGGTCCAGCCCGCCATGGCCCAGGCGCCGAACCCCGACGCCGTCCCGATGTCCAGCAGCGACGACTGCATGGTGTTCATCACTCTGGCCAAGGTCGAACTGAAGGCGCACGACGCCCTGCCGCATCCGCTGGAGCCGATGACCCTGCCGCGCGCGGCCCATCTGCCCGCGACCCTGCCCAATGTGCCGACCAAGGTGCTGAACGCCATGCGCGACGGCGCGGGGCGCCTGCCCAAGGACGGCGAGCGCGTGGCTTGCGAGTGGCAGGCCGCGGGTATCAGCCAGCCTGTGCTGTCGACCGTCTCGGCCTACCCCGACCCCTGCGCGCGACGCGACTATGTGCCGGTGAAGGCGCCGAACTTCTGCGTCGACTATCAACTGTTCCGCCCGCGCATCGGCTTCACCATGCCGACCTATTCCCGCGACGGCCGCTACGCCCTGGCCGGCTACGCCTGGAACGCCAGCCCCGAGGAGAGCGGCGCCGCCGACTGCGTGCTGGAGCGTCACGGCGACGGTTGGCGTGTGTTGGCTTGCTTCGGCGCGCCGCGGTCGGAGGGCTGAGCGCGTGAAACTCGCCGTCATCGCCCGCTACTTCTCGCTGAACGAGGCGCAGGTCGTCGGCAGCCTGCTGCGCGCGTGTGGGTTCCAGGCGTCGGTCGCGGATGAAACCTATGGCTCGGTGAACTGGACGGCCCAGCCGTTCCTCAACGGGTTTCGCGTGTGCGTGCCCTGGGATGAGGCCGCTGACGCCGTAGCCGTGCTGCAAGACGCGGCGCCGCCGCCCGCGCCCCTGCCGAAACCACCCCTGCGCTGGTCGTTCGTGCCGCTGTTGTTCGCCTGCTTCTGGATCGGCACGCCCATCTGGGGGTGGGTTACTGTCCGCACCCTGCCGAACCCATGGAAGATCGGGGTCTTCGCCGTCGGGGCTGCGGCCCTCGCGCTGCTCCCGGTGTTGATGCTCCTGCTCAAGCTGGGCGTTTTCGGGCCGCGCGACTGACCCGCCTGCTCTGGCCTTCGGCGCGCTTTTCCCCTACCCAGCGCCGCCATGGCTTTCACCGCCACCGTCCTGACCATGTTCCCCGAGGCCTTTCCCGGCCCGCTCGGCGTGTCGCTGATCGGCACGGCCTGGCGTGAGCAGGACCTGTGGCGGCTTGAAACAGTGGACATTCGCGCCTTTTCGAAGGATAAGCGCGGCTTCCTGGACGACACCCCTGCCGGTGGCGGTCCGGGGCAAGTCCTGAAGGCGGACGTCGTGGCCGGGGCGCTGGACAGCGTGGACCGGGCGGGACGGCCGCTTTTGTACATGAGCGCCCGGGGTCGGCCCCTGACCCAGGCGCGCGTCAAGGAATGGGCCAAGGCGCCGGGCGTTATCGTCCTGTGCGGCCGGTTCGAGGGGGTGGACCAGCGCGTGCTCGACGCGCGCGGGTTCGAGGAGGTCTCGGTCGGAGACGCGGTGCTCGCCGGCGGCGAAGCTGCGGCGATGGTCGTGATCGAGGCGTGCGTAAGGCTCATCCCCGGCGTGCTCGGCCAACAGGCCTCGCTGTCGGAGGAGAGCTTCGAAGACGGGCTTCTGGAGCATCCGCAGTACACCAGACCGCGGGAGTTCGAGGGGCTTTCGATACCGGAGATCCTGCTGTCGGGCGATCACGCGAAGATCGCCGCCTGGCGCCAGGCCAAGAGACGAGACGTGACCCGCGAGCGAAGGCCGGACCTCTGGTCCCAGTTCCTCGCCAATCAACAGGCAAAGGGCGACTAAGCCCGAGACGAAAGGACTAAGACGATGAACCTGCTGCAGCAGATCGAAGCCGAAGAAGCCAAGAAGCTCCTCGGCGACCGCAAGATCCCCGCCTTCCAGCCCGGCGACACCCTGCGCGTCAACGTGCGCATCAAGGAAGGCGAGCGTGAACGCGTCCAGGCCTTCGAAGGCGTCTGCATCGCGCGCGACAGCGCCGGCATTTCCGAGACCTTCACGGTCCGCAAGATCAGCTTCGGCGAAGGCGTGGAACGCGTGTTCCCGATCCTGTCGCCGTCGATCGAATCCATCGAGGTCAAGCGTCGCGGCGTGGTGCGTCGCGCCAAGCTCTACTACCTGCGCGACCGTCGCGGTAAGTCGGCCCGTATCGCCGAACGCCAGATGACCAGCGGCAAGGGCGCGGCCACCGCCGCCGAAGCCGAAGGCTCCGAGGGCTGAGGCCCTCGACCCCTCAGATAGCGAAAGGCCCCGGAGCGATCCGGGGCCTTTTTCATATAGACGCGTCTGGCGATCAAAAGGCATGAGCGATCAGACAGCTCCAGGCATGCGGGCGCGCCTGCTCCGTCGGCATAAGCGCAGATGGTCGCGAATGGAGTCGAGTGGGGGCGCATGATCTTCGAGAGTGACCGCGAAGCTTTGCTCACAAGGTTGCGCCAGCACCTGACGGCTCCGCTCGCCGCGAAGATTGAGCGCCTAGTCCGCCCGGTTGCAGCCATGCAGCCCACGGCAGACACCTCTCGCCTAAGCCGCCTTGGCGGCCAACCCCTGGTCGGCCTCGGCTTCGAGTGGCCGCATCGGCCGGCGCCCCCGGTCAAGCGAGGCCTGTTCGGTTGGGGCAAACGGACACCCACGGCGGACCCCATTCCCCTCACCTTCCTCGCCCAGATCGCACTCGCCGAGATTCCGCCGCTCGTCCTGACTGATCTTGGTCTTCCAGGTGCAGGCGTGCTGCTATTCTTCTACGACGCCCTCGCGCAGGAGGCTTGGGGGTTCGATCCCGCGGACAAGCCGCATTGGCGGGTGCTCCTTGTGGAGTCTCCCACCCACGAAGCGCCTTGGCCTGAACGCCTCGGGGACCAGGGGCGGTTGCCCGCGGTCAGTCTCTCGTCCACGCTGGGCTGGATGAGCCCGCATGAGCATTTCGTGGCTCCTGCCGAGAAGGCCATCAGCCCTTCCGAGATGTTGGCCTACGGCGAACTCGCAGAATTGGTCGAAGACCTGCCGCCACAGACGCGCTTTGGGGGCTGGCCGACCCCGATCCAGAACGACATTCAGGCTCCGGCGCAGCTCGTGTCCAACGGCATCTATTGCGGGGGGCCGGATGGATACCGCAAAGGCGCGCATCTCATCCCAGGGGCGCACGTGTGGCGGCTGCTTCTCGAGCTCGGTTCGATGGACGAGGCGGAGATGATGTGGGGCGACTGCGGCGCGCTCTATTTCCAGATGCGCGACGAAGACATCCGGAACCGGCGTTGGGATCAGGCCTGGATGGAGCTGCAGTGCAGCTGAGAACCGGCCATCGCGCTCAGTAGAAGACCGCCTTCTCGTCGCTCTTCCTTTCTGGCGGCGCCGTGTTCACCTCGCCCGCGGTCTCGCCCTTCTTGAGCTGGTCGTAGGGGATCGGCGAGGTCGGCAAGCCGTTCGCGTCCGCCTTGGGCGCGGCCAGAGGCGCCTTGGGCAGGGGCGCGGGCGTCGGCTGGGCGTCGAGTTCGGCGTCGACCTTGCCGTTGGGCGCATAGGCCGAGCGGTGCGGCCCATAGGCGGTCCAGCCCCACCAGGCCAGGAGGCCGGCGGCGAACAGCACCACGATCCAGGCGAGGAATCGAGCCATCGGCGACTAGTAGAACACCGTCTTGGCGGGGCTGCCAGCGTGGCCGGGCACGCTTTGGGCGGCAGGCTTGGCGGCCTTGGCCACGGGCGTCGGCTGAGCGGGGGCGGGCGCCGCCGCAGCCGTCGGAGCAGGCGCCGCGGGGGTATCGGTCGCGCCCGGAGCCGTCGCCGCGGGCGCGGCTGCAGCCGGCGCAGGCGTCGTCGCCGAAGCCTGAGGCGCAGGGGCGGCGGGTTGCGGCACGGTGTCGGACGCCGGCTTGGGCTTGGAGCCGGTCAGCCAGGGCAGATCGAGCACCGGCAGCTGGATCAAAGGCTTCTCCACGCCCAGGTCCGCCCGGATGAAATGGAAGCTGCGAGAGTCCGTGCAGGCGCAGGCCTTCAAGAAGCCATCGTGGTCGCGCCAGATCAGCAGCGGATAGTCGTCCGACAGGCCCGATGACTTCACCAGCGGGAACAGCTGGTTCACATAGTCCCGCGTCGAGGCGACCACGGCGCGGCGCGCCCAGTCCTTCTCGGCCGGCTTGATGCCCTCCGCCGACCAGTCGCGGCGGGGTGTCGACATCCACTTGGCGAAGAGGTTCCAGTCGCGGTTGATCCAGAGCTCGGCCACGGTGGCGCGCTCGATCGGCGTGGACTGCTGCAAGCCCTCGCGGTCGGCGCGGGCGAAGACGATCACGCGGGTGTCGACGTTTGCCGCGGCCAGCTTGGGGAACTCGTCGCGCATGTAGTCGGTGCAGGCCTGGCAGTCGCGGTAGGCCACCATGTAGAGCGCAGGGCCCGTGCGGCCGGGCGAAACCCAGTCGCCCTCGGCCAGCAGGCGCTCGATATCGGCCTGGTTCTTGGTGATCGTGACCGGCTGGAAGCGGGCGTAGAAGTTGAAATAGGCCCAGTAGCCCCCGGCCGCGAGCACGCCCCCGATGACCATGGCCATCAGGCTGGACAGGAGCAGGCGGTGGTGATGCCGCTCCTGGTGCTTGGCGATCGTCGCCGTGGCCATCGTCTGCCGCCCTCCGGGCGTAACCTTAACAGGCTTAACACTTAGCCTCAGAACGCGGTTCGACGAAGGGGGCTCCGGTTAATTCGCGTTTAGCCGTGCGCGGAGGCCACATATCGCGCGGTTGGGGAATCTGGGCCGACTCCCCTTAGTTTGGCTGCGCGCAAGGGGGAGAGCATGGGCAAGGAACGGATGGAGATGTTCAGCGATGGCGTCATCGCCATCCTGATCACGGTCATGGTGCTGGAGCTGAAGGCCCCGGCCGGCGAGGCGCTGAAGGACCTGACCGCGGTGGGGCCGACCTTCCTCAGCTATGTCCTGAGCTTCGTCTACCTGGCCATCTACTGGAACAACCACCACCACATGCTGCGCGTGGCGCGCACCATCACCGGCGGCATCATGTGGGCCAATACCCATCTGCTGTTCTGGTTGTCGCTGATCCCCTTCACGACCTCATGGATGGGCGAGCACCCGACGGCCGCGGCGCCGACAGCGGTCTATGGCGCGAACCTGATCCTATGCGGCTGCGCCTATTCGATCCTGGCCACGCTCCTGGCGCGACATGAGGGCAGGGAATCGCCCCTGACCCGAGCGCTGGGCAGGGACCTGAAGGGCAAGCTGTCCCTGGTGGCCTACGCCATCGGAATCGCAGCCGCCTGGGTCCAGCCCCTGGTCTCGATTGCGGTCTATGCGGGCGTGGCCTGCACCTGGCTGGTCCCGGACCGGCGCATGGAGCGGGCGGTCCGGGACGAAGGCGAGGCGTGAACTAGGCCATGGTCGGGATGACGAAGCTGGAGTCGGTGTGCTCCAGCGCGCTTTCCGGCCAGCGGGCGGTCACGGTCTTGGTCTTGGTCCAGAAGCGCAGACCTTCCATGCCGTGCTGGTTGATGTCGCCGAAGGCCGAGCGCTTCCAGCCGCCGAAGGTGTGGTAGGCGACCGGCACCGGGATCGGCACATTGATGCCGACCATGCCAACGTTGACGCGGGCGGCGAAGTCGCGCGCCGCGCGGCCGTTCTGGGTGAAGATGGCCACGCCGTTGCCGTACTGGTGCTTGGACGGCAGCGACAGTGCTTCCTCGAAGGTCTCGGCCCGCAGGATCTGCAGGACGGGCCCGAAGATTTCCTCGTGATAGGACTGCATGTCCGGCTTGACCTGGTCGAGCAGGGTCGGGCCGACGAAGAAGCCCTTCTCGTGGCCCTGCAGGCTGAACTCGCGCCCGTCCACGACCAGCTCCGAGCCTTCCTTCACCGCCGTGTCGATCCAGCCCAGCACCCGTTGCTTGTGCGCCGCGGTCACGACCGGGCCGTAGTGGGCCTCCTTGTCGGTGGAGACGCCGACCTTCAGGGTCGGGATCTCGGCCACCAGCTTTTCGCGCAGGGCGTCGGCGGTCTTCTGGCCGACCGGCACCACCACCGGCAGGGCCATGCAGCGCTCGCCGGCCGAGCCGAAGGCGGCGCCCACCAGATCCTTCACGGTCTGGTCCAGGTCCGCGTCGGGCAGGACGATGCCGTGGTTCTTGGCCCCGCCCATGGCCTGCACGCGCTTACCGTGGGCCGTGCCGGTCGAATAGACGTAGTGGGCGATGTCCGACGAGCCCACGAAGCTGACCGCGTGGACCATCGGATGGGTCAGGATGGCGTCCACCGCCACCTTGTCGCCGTGCACCACGTTCAGCACGCCTGCCGGGGCGCCGGCTTCCAGCATCAGCTCGCCCAGGCGCACCGGCACGGACGGGTCACGCTCGGACGGCTTCAGGATGAAGGTGTTGCCCGCGGCGATGGCCATGCCGAACATCCACATCGGGATCATGGCCGGGAAGTTGAACGGGGTGATGCCCGCGACCACGCCCAGCGGCTGGCGCATGGAATAGACGTCGATGCCGGGGCCGGCGCCGATGGTGTATTCGCCCTTCAGCGCATGCGGGATGCCGCAGGCGAACTCGATGACCTCGAGGCCACGCTGGATGTCGCCCTTGGAGTCGGCGATCACCTTGCCGTGCTCGGACGAGAGCAGCTCGGCCAGCTCGTCCATCCGCGCCTCGACCAGGCGCTTGAACTCGAACATCACCCGCGCACGGCGCTGGGGGTTGGTCGAGGCCCAGCCTTCGAAGGCGGCCAGCGACGACTTCACAGCAGTGTGCATGTCTTCGTTGTTGGCCAGGCCGACACGCGCCTGCACCTCGCCGGTGTTCGGGTTGAACACGTCGCTGAACCGGCCGGAAGTGGCCTCGACCGAACGGCCGTCGATGAGATGGCGGATATCGCGCACGCGCGTGGCTCCCTGAACTCTTGGAAGGTTTTGCCTTGGGACGAAGGCTTT
The DNA here is from genome assembly GCA_018241995.1 of Pseudomonadota bacterium. Taxonomy (GTDB): domain Bacteria; phylum Pseudomonadota; class Alphaproteobacteria; order Caulobacterales; family Caulobacteraceae; genus JAFECT01. Next base: position 213,480 of record JAFECT010000009.1, on the reverse strand, counting down.
CGAGGTGCGGTTTAACGCCTGGAACCGGCGAGGGCCAGAGGATTGACCGCCTGCGCAACGGTTCTGCGATTTGCCGCATAGGCTCATGCCTTGCCCCCGCCCGCGACGCGCCCGATGATCGGCGCCGATGGTCGCGACCACAGCCTTTTCAGAGCCCGCCCGCTCCGCCGACCACATCGTCGACGTGCTGATCGCCGAGCGGGCGCCGCGCCTGACCGGATCGGCCTTCTGGCCGGCGGTGAAGCCGTTCCTTTACGGCATGCTGGACTACGCCAAGGCCCGCGCCATGGCCGACGCCATCGCCGACATGCCGGGCGCGCAATCGCTGGATTATGTCTCCGAGCTGCTGGACCTCAGTGTCAGTGCGCTTCACCTCGACCGCCTGCCCAAAACCGGCCGCTGCGTGGTGGTGTGCAATCACCCCACCGGCATCGCCGACGGGATCGCGGTGGCCGATGCGATCCAGCGGGTGCGCAACGACGCCATCTTCTTCGCCAACGCCGACGCGATCCGCGTCAGCCCGCGCCTGGACGAGGTGATCATCCCGGTCGAGTGGGTCGAGGCCAAGCGCACCCGCGAAAAGACCCGCGCCACCCTGCAGGCCGCCAAGGAAGCGTTCGAGGCCGAGCGCGCGGTGGTGCTGTTCCCGGCCGGGCGGCTGGCGCGGCGCGCACCCGACGGCTCCCTGACCGACCCGCCCTGGGCGCCCACCGCCATCTCCCTGGCCCGCAAATACGAGGCGCCCATCGTCCCGATCCACGTGGCGGGCCCCTGGTCGACCCTGTTCCATCTGTTCAACGGCTTCTCGCCGGAACTGCGGGACGTGACCCTGTTCCACGAGCTCCTGAACAAGCGCGGGCGCGAGTTCCGCCTGATCGTGGGACCTCTGATCGGCCACCAGCGTCTGGACGTGGACGCGGCCAAGGCGACGTTCGCGCTGAAGGCCTATATCGAGCGCGTGCTCGCCTCCCAGCCCGACGCCGAATTCGCGTGATCCTGGACGCCCCCATCGAGATCGGTCTCGCGGACGCCGAGGCTACCTCAGCCCTTGGCGCGAGACTGGCTCCTGCCTTGCGGGCGGGGGACGCGATCCTGCTGACCGGAGGCCTGGGCGCCGGCAAGTCGACGCTGGCGCGCGGCCTGATCCGGGCCCTCACCAGCCCTGAGGAAGACGTGCCCTCGCCCACCTTCACCCTGGTCCAGTTCTACGAGAGCGAGCCCCCGGTGGCGCACTTCGACCTCTATCGCCTGGAGAGCGCGGACGAGGCGTTCGAGATCGGCCTGGACGAGGCCCTGGACGTGGGCGCGGTGCTGGTCGAATGGCCGCAGCGATTGGGCGCTCGCCTTCCGCCCGACAGACTCGATATAGACCTCGCCGAACAGGGCGCGGGCCGCGTGGCGCGGCTGGTCCCGCATGGGTCGTGGAAGGGGCGTGCGTTTGGCGTCTGATCGTGAGGCCGTAAGGGTCGCATTCCTGGAGCAAGCAGGCCTGGGCGCCGCAGAGCGCCGGCCCCTGCCCGGCGACGCCTCGACCCGGCGCTATGAGCGGCTGGTGACGCCCAAGGGTTCGACCCTGATGCTGATGGACGCCCCACCAGCAGCCGAGACCAAGCACTGTCCGCCCGAGGCGTCTCCGACGGACCGGGTCGGCCTCGGCTACAATGCCTCCGCCCGCCTGTCGGCCGGTCGGGTGGACGCCTTCGCCGCGACGGCGGAGTTCCTGCGCGCGCGCGGCCTCTCCGCCCCGGAAATCCTCGCGCTCGACACCGAAGCCGGCCTGGCGATAACCGAGGACCTGGGCGACGGCCTGTTCGCGCGGCTGATCGAGACTGGGGCGGGCGAGCGGCCGCTCTATCATGCCGCCATCGAGGCCCTGGCCCGACTGCACGCCGCCCCGCCGCCCGCCGTCCTGGGCGGCGACAAGGCCTCCTGGCCGCTGCTCACCTACGACGACCTGGCGCTGAAGACCGGCGCGGACTTGTTCACCGAGTGGCTGCCGAAGTTCGACCCGCGCGTGAAGCTCGACGACGCGGCCGTGGCGGAGTGGAACGCCCTGTGGGCGCCCCTGCGCGCGCGGGCCGAGGCCGGCGCCGACGCCTTCGCCCACCGCGACTACCACGCCGAGAACCTGATCTGGCTGCCGGAACGCCAGGGCGCCGCACGGGTCGGCATGATCGACTTCCAGGACGCACTCCGCGCCCACTCCTCCTGGGACCTGCACTCCCTGCTGCAGGACGCCCGGCGCGATGTGCCCGCCGAACTGGAGGCCGAGGCCCTGGACCTCTATTTCCGCCTGAGGCCCGAGGTCGATCGCGAGGCCTTCATGGCCGACTATGCTGCGCTGGCCGCGCTGAACGAGGCCCGCATCCTGGGCATCTTCGCTCGGTTGATCACGCGCGATGGCAAGCCCCGCTACCGCGCCTTCATGCCCCGCGTGTGGCGACACCTCGAGGCCAATCTGGAGCAGCCCGGCATGGAAGCCCTGAAGGCCTGGATGGACCGGCACGTGCCGAGGGACGTGCGGCAGTGAGCGCGCCCAAGACGGCCATGGTGCTGGCCGCGGGCCTGGGCACCCGCATGCGCCCCCTGACCAACGACCGGCCCAAGGCCCTGGTCGAAGTAGGCGGCAAACCCCTGATCGACCACATGCTCGACCGCCTGGCCGAGGCCGGGGTCGAGACCGCCGTGGTCAACGTCCACTGGTTCGCTGACCGGCTGGAACAGCACTTGGCCGTGCGCGAGCGCCCGAAGATCGTGATCTCCGATGAGCGCGCCCTGCTGCTGGAAACCGGCGGCGGCCTGAAGCGCGCGCGCAAGCTGCTCGGCGACGAGCCCTGCTGGGTCGCCAATATCGATTCCGTCTGGACGCAGCCGACCGACAATCTGAAGGCCCTGGCCGAGGCCTGGGACCCGGAGCGGATGGACGTGCTGCTGTTGCTGGCCCGGCGCGAGGCCTCCATCGGCTTCGAGGGCGCCGGCGACTTCTTCCTGGCCGACGACGGCAAGCTGACCTTCCGCGGCGACGCCCCGTCTGCCCCGTTCGCCTACATGGGCGTGCACATCACCAAGCCGGGCATCGTCGCCGACGAGCCGCGCGGGCCGTTCTCGCTGACCCGCGTCTGGCGCCGCCTGGCCGAGCAGGGACGCCTCTACGGCCAGGTGCTCGACGGCTTCTGGATGCACGTCGGCGACCCCGCCTCCCGCGCCGAGGCGGAGGCGAAGCTGGCGGGCGGATGAGCGCGGGCGCGATCTTCGATCAACCCGCTCCCCGCTGGTTCACCATCCCGGCGCACCGCCCGTTCGTCGACGACCTGGCGCGCGGCCTGCACCTGGCGCTTTCGCCGCTCGGCCCCGAGGCCCTGGCCGACGCCGTTGTGCTCACCCCCACCCGCCGCGCCGCGCGCGCCCTGGCCGAGGCGTTCCTGAAGACCGGCGCGGGGCCTGCCGTCCTGTTGCCCCAGATCCGGGCCATCGGCGACCTGGACGAGGGCGAGCCGCCGTTTGAGCCGGGCGCTCTGGCGCTCGACCTGCCGCCCGCGATCTCGCCCCTGCGCCGCCGCTTCGAGCTGGCGCGACTGGTGGCCTCGCACGAGGCGGGACTGGACCACGCGCTGGACGCCGCCGCGGCCCTGTCGCTGGCCGACGCGCTCGGAGCATTCCTCGACACCCTGCACATCGAGGAGCGCTTCGATCCGGACGCCATCGCGGGCCTGGTCCAGGGCGATCTCGCCCGCCACTGGCAGCGCTCCGCCGCCTTCCTGGCCGTGGCCACCGAGCTCTGGCCCAAGCGGCTGGAGGCGCTGGGCCTGATCGACGCCAGCGACCGGCAGGTGCGCCTGCTGCGCCTCCTGGCCGAGCAATGGGACCGCAATCCACCCCGGACGCCCCTGATCGCCGCGGGCTCCACCGGTTCCGACCCGGCCACCGCAGACGTCCTGGGCGTGGTCGCGCGCGCCCCCAAGGGCTGCGTGGTGCTGCCGGGCCTCGACATCGACCTGGCCGAGGCCGCCTGGGCCCAGGTGGACGAGCAGCACCCGCAAGGCGCCATGCAGCGTCTGTTGATACGCCACGGTCTGACACGCGGCGAGGTCGCGCCCTGGCCTTCGCCTGAAGACCTGACGGAGCAGCGCCTGGGCCGCCAGCGCCGCCGTATCGTCAACGAGGCCCTGCGCCCCGCCGACGCCACCGCCGACTGGCTGACCCAGATCGACGCCATGCGCCCACCCGGCCACGAGGGCGTCGATCCGATCACGGAGGGCCTGTCCGGCCTGTCTTTGCTGACCGCCCGCAATGAAGAGGAGGCGGCGACTTGCGCGGCGCTGCTGCTCCGCGAGGCGCTGGAGACGCCGGGCCTGACCTGCGCCCTGGTCACGCCCGATCGAGGCCTGGCGCGGCGCGTCTCGGCGCGGCTGAGGCGCTGGGGCGTAGAGGCCGACTCCTCCGCGGGCGCGCCCCTCGCGAGCTTTCCCGTGGGCGTCCTGGCGAGCCTCTGCGCCCGTCTGTCCGCCGATCCGCTCAACCCGGTGACCTGGCTGGCGGCGCTGAAGCATCCCCAGGTCCGCTTCGGCCGCACGCCCGAGGCGCTGGAGCGCGCCGCCCGCGACCTGGAGCGCCGAGGCCTGCGCGGACCGCGGCCCGCGAGCTGGGCCGCCCTGGCCGACCGCCTGCAAGGGCACCCCGAGGCCCTGGCGCTGGCCGCCGAAATGCAGGCCCTGGCCGAAGCGCTGGAACGGGCCGTTTCCGGCGGCGGAGCGCACCTGGCCGCGCGGGGCCTGGCCGAGGCGATGGAGGCCCTGGCGCGCGACCCCTCGGGCTCGACCGGGAGCCTGTGGGCCGGTGTCGCGGGCGAGACGGCGGCGACCCTGATGGCCGAACTGATCGACGAGGGCGCCACCCTGCCCGACGCCACCCCGCGCGGCTTCCTGGAGCTGATCGAGGGCCTGCTCGACGGCGAGACGGTGCGAACGGGCGTGGTCAGCCACCCGCGCCTGCGCATCCTCGGCCTGATCGAGGCCAGGCTGGTGCGCTCCGACCGGCTGGTGCTGGCGGGGCTGGAGGAAGGCGTCTGGCCCGCCGCCCCGCCGACCGATCCCTTCCTGTCGCGCCCGATGAAGACCGCGCTCGGCCTGCCGCCGCCCGAGCGCCGCATCGGCCTGGCCGCCCACGACTTCGCCCAGGCGGCCTGTGCGCCCGAGGTGGTGCTGCTGACCACCGAGCGCCGCGGCGGCCAGCCGGCGGTGCCCTCGCGCTGGCTGTGGCGTCTGGAGACCCTGGCGCGCGGCGCCGATGTCGCCATTCCTCGCCGCGATGACATCAAGGCCTGGGCGCGGCTGCTCGACGCGCCGATCACGCCCGCGCCGGCCTCGCTTCGCCCGGCGGAGCGCCCCGCTCCGCGCCCGCCCGTGGCCGACCGCCCGCGCCGCATGCCGGTGACCCGTGTCGAGGCCTGGGTGCGCGACCCTTACGCTGTCTATGCACGCCTGATGCTGGGCCTGAAGGCCATGGACCCGCCCGACGCCCCCATCGACGCCCGAAGCCGCGGCACCGCCATCCACCGCGCCTTCGAACAGATGGTGCGCGACCACCCCGACCTGCCCGATGACGTGGCCTCAGCCTTCGAGCGCCTGCTGCTGACTGAACTCGAAACCCTGGGCGTCTCTCCCGCCGGCATGGCGCGCGAGCGGCCCCTGGCGAAGAACCTGTCGCGCTGGGTCGAGGGCTTCGAACGCGAGCGGCGCATCGGAGCGAAGCTGATCGTGGAGACCGAGGGCAGCCTGCAGTTCGAGGGTCCCGCCGGCGCCTTCATCCTGACCGCGAAGCCCGACAGGCTGGAGCTGCGCTCCGGCGCGGCCGACGTGCTCGATTTCAAGACCGGCGCTCCGCCGACGCCCAAGCAGGTGCAGACCGGCTTCGCGCCCCAGCTGACCCTGACCGCCGCGATCCTGATGGCCGGCGGTTTCGCCGACTTCGGGACGGTGGACGCGGGCGAGCTGGTCTATGTGCGCGTCACCGGCCGGCGTGATCCGGCCAAGGCCGAAACCCGCGCCGTGCGCGGCGAGAGCGGCGCCCTGGCCCTGGAGGCGCTGGACGGGCTGAAGCGCCGGGTGGCGCTGTTCGACCGCGAGGAAACCCCCTACGTCTCCTGGTCCGCGCCGCAGTTCCTGAAGGACCGGGCCGGCGACTACGACCACCTGGCGCGGGTCTATGAATGGGCCGTGGTCGGCGGCGAGGGCGACGCGGACGGGGGCGAGACATGAGCATCGCCGTCCACCAGATCGAGGCCTCGGACCCCAAGGCCAACGTCTTTGTCAGCGCCAATGCGGGCTCGGGCAAGACCACCACCCTGGTGCGCCGGGTCGCGCGCCTCTTGCTGCGCGGCGCCCGGCCCGAGGCCATCCTGTGCGTGACCTACACCAAGGCCGCCGCCGCAGAGATGCAACGCCGGGTGTTCGAGCTGCTGGGCGGCTGGTCGGTGATGCGCGACGGGGAGCTGTCGGGCGCCTTGGCCGACCTGGGCGAGGACCCCGCCGCCTACGACCTTTCGACCGCGCGCGCCCTGTTCGCGCGCGCGCTGGAGACGCCAGGCGGGCTGAAGATCCAGACCATCCACGCCTTCTGCGAAAAGCTGCTGCGGCGCTTCCCGCTGGAGGCGGACGTCCTGCCGGGCTTCACTGTGCTGGAGGACGCCGCGGCCTCGGAAGTCTCCGCCGCCGCCCGCGACCGCCTTGCCGAGGCCGCCCTGGTCGATCCCGACGGCCCCATCGGCCGCGCCTACGCCCATTTCGCGGTGGAACTCGACTACCAGACCTTCGAGGGCCTGTTCGCCAGCTTCGAGGCCCGGCGTGAGGCCATCGCCGCCTATATCGAGGGCGCGGACGCGGTCGGCGGCTATGGCTCGGATGCGTGGGCGGGCCTGGGTTTCGACGAGCCTGTCGATCCTGACGTCATCGGCGCCCAGGCGGTCGCGGCGGCCGACTGGAGCGCCTGGTTCGCCGCGGCGCGCGAGCTTGCCCAGGGCACGGAGAAGACCGACCAGCCCTTCGGCCGCGCGCTGCAGGCCCTGGCCGAGCGTGGCAGCCTCGGCGATCCGGCCGCCTTCGAGGAGGCCTGCGCGCCCTTCTGCACCAAGGACGGCTCGCCCCGAAAGAGCCTAGCCACCAAGGGCGTCGACCCGGCTATCGCCGACTGGTTGGTCGAGGAACAGCAGCGCCTGTGCGCCGCGCGCGAGCAGATCCGCGCCGCCGTCATCGCTCGCGACACCGTTCACGCCCTGACCTTGGGCCTGACCTATGTCGAACTCTATCGCGGCGAGAAGGAGAGCCGCCGGGCGCTCGACTTCGCCGACCTGATCGGGCGCACCCGCGAACTCCTGACCCGGCGCGCCGACGCTGCCTGGGTGCTGTTCAAGCTGGACGGCGGGGTCGATCACATCCTGCTCGACGAGGCCCAGGACACCGCGCCCGACCAATGGGAGATCATCCGCCCCCTGAGCGACGAATTCTTCGCCGGCGCCGGGGCCAATCTGCTGGACCGCACCCTGTTCGTGGTCGGCGACGAGAAGCAGTCGATCTATTCCTTCCAGGGCGCCGCGCCCGAGCGCCTCAAGGACGAGACGCGGCGCTATCGCGAGAGCGCGCTGGCTGCCGAGAAGCCCTTCGCCGAGGTGCCGCTGCACGACAGCTGGCGCTCCACGCCGGAAATCCTGCGGTTCGTGGACACCGTCTTCGCCTCGCCCGAGGCCGTCGAGGCCCTGACGACCGACGCCGACGGCCCGCCCATCGAGCACCTGTCGCGCCGCGCGACGGACCACGGCTGCGTGGACCTGTGGCCGGCCCTGCAGGACGAGAAACGCGAGTTGGAAAGCGCCTGGGACGCGCCCCTGGACGCCGAGCCGGCCGAGAGCGCCCGCAAACGCCTCGCCCGCGCCATCGCCGAGGAGATCGTACGCCTGACCGCGCGCGGCGAGGCGGTGTTCGACAAGGACAGCCGGACCTGGCGACCGGCCGGGCCCGGCGACGTGCTGGTGCTGGTGCGCCGCCGCGACGCCCTGTTCGAGGAGATCATCCGGGCCCTGAAGAAGGCGCGCTTGCCGGTGGCGGGCGCCGACCGGCTGAAGCTCAGCGATCATGTGGTGTTCCAGGATATCCTGGCGCTCGCGCGCTTCTGCCTGTTCCCGCCCGACGACCTGACCCTGGCCACCCTGCTGCGCAGCCCGTTCTGCGACGTGGACGAACAGGGGCTGTATGACCTCGCCGCCAAGCGCGAGGGCCGGCTGTGGGCGACGCTGACCGCGCGGGCGGGGGAGCAGTCGGCCTGGCGCGAAGCCGTGGCCTTCCTCGACTGGGCCAGGGAAGAGGCCGGAGCCAAGGCGCCGTTCGATTTCCTCGGGGCGGTGCTCTCGCGGCTGGACCGCGAGGGCCGCTCCATGCGCCAACGCATCCTGACCCGGCTCGGCCACGAGGCGGAGGACGCGCTGGACGAGATGCTGGCCCAGGTGCAGGCGGCTGAGGTGCGCGGCCTGCACGACCTGGAAAGCGTGGTCGCCGCCCTGGCCCAGACCGACATCCAGGTGAAGCGCGAACTGGAGGCGGCGCACGGCCAAGTGCGGGTGATGACCGTACACGGCGCCAAGGGGCTGGAGGCGCCTATCGTGGTCCTGCCCGACACCACCTCGACCCCCGCGGCCAAGCTGTCGGCCCTGCTGGATCGCGGCGACGGCGGGTTCTTGTGGGCGCCGCGCAAGGCGGAGGACTGCGCCGTCTCGCGCCTGGCCCGCGAGGACGCGACCGAGCGGGTGCGCAAGGAAAGCCAACGCCTGCTCTATGTCGGCCTCACCCGCGCGAGGGACCGCCTGATCGTCTGTGGACGGATCGCCGCCAACCGCAAGGCGCCCGACGAGGGCAGCTGGTACGAGCTGGTGCGCCGGGCCTACGACATCGAACCGGTTGCCTCGAGCAGCCGCATGCTCCCGCAGGCCGGCGGCGGGGAGTTCCGCCGCTACGGTCCCGACCCCAGCGTCGTCCTGGAGGCAGGCGCCGCCACCTTGGAGAAGGCGCGCGCGCTCCCCTTCTGGACCTCGGGCCTCGCCGGGACCGAATTCGGCGGTCGCATCGCCTCGCCCTCGGAGCTGGCCCTGAGCGCCAAGGTCCCCGCCCCTTCGCCCCTGGCGGCGCGTGACGGCCTGGGCCGGTTCCGGCGCGGCGACCTGATCCACAGGCTGTTCCAAATCCTGCCCGACATCGCCGAGCCCGAGCGCCGCGCCGCCGCCGCGCGGCTCATGGCGCGCGAGCCCGGACTGAGCCCGGAGCAGCGCGAGGAGATGATCGAGGCGGCGTTCGGCGTGCTGGACGACCCGCGCTTCGCCATCGTGTTCGGCGAGGGCTCCCGCGCCGAGGCGGCGGTGGCCGGGGCGGCGCCGAACCTGCCCCCGGGGCTCTCCGTCGCCGGGCGCATCGACCGGCTGGTCGTGCGCCCCGACCGGGTCGTCGTGATCGACTACAAGACCAACCGGCCCGCCCCTGACACGGCCGCGGGCGCCGATCCGGCCTATCTGACCCAAATGGCGCTCTATGTGGCGGTGCTGCGGGCCCTGTATCCCGACCGGCCCGTCGAGGCCGCCCTGATCTGGACCGACGGCCCGCGCCTCACACCCGTTCCCCAAGACGTGATCGAGGCCGCGCTGTCGCAGTTGCGCGCCGCCGGTTGATACGGGCCATGGCCGCGCTTACCTAGGCGTCTCGCGTCGGCTCACAGGGCGTGAGTCGCGACAGGGAGTGTTCAGCATCATGGCCACGGTTAAGGTCACCGACGACACCTTCGAACAGGACGTCCTGAAGTCCGGCAAGCCGGTCCTGGTGGATTTCTGGGCGGAATGGTGCGGCCCCTGCAAGCAGATCGCCCCGGCGCTCGAACAGATCGGCGAGGAACTGGCCGACCAGGTGACCATCGCCAAGGTCGACATCGAGGCCAGCCCGATGACCCCCTCGCGCTACGGCGTGAAGGGCATCCCGACCCTGATGCTGTTCAAGGACGGGCACATGACCTCGATGAAGGTCGGCGCCATGCCCAAGCAGAAGATTCTGGAGTGGCTGACCGAAACCGGCGTGAAGTCGGCGACCCCGGCGGCCTGAGCGCATTCTTTTCCGTCACCCTTGAAGCGTGGGTCGCGGTAGCGCCCCATGCTTCGAGGACCCACTTGGCGCGACCTTTGCGCTGGCGCGCTTAGGTTAGCTCAGCTCGGCCAAGTCTCCTGCGAAAGCGCCAGCGCCTCCCCCACCAGATAGAGCGATCCGCAGATCACCACGCGCGGGCGCTCATGCTTTGCCAGGGCTGCGTCCAGCGCCGCTTCCAGTCCCACGGCCGCCTCCGCCTTCAGCCCGATCATGCGCGCGGATTGCGCCAGGGCCTTGGGCGGGACGGCGGCGTCGCTCTCGAAGGGGACGGTCAGAACCTCGGGCTTCAGGCGTCGTAGAGCCTCGAAGAAGGCCAGGGCGTCCTTGGTCTGCAGCATGCCCGCGATCAGCACCAGCGGACGGCGGTCGCGCCCATCCATGTCGCTCAACGCCGTCGCCAGGGCGCGCGCCGCATGAGGATTGTGGCCGCCGTCGAGGATCAGCTCCGCGCCCGCCGCCTGGGCCCTGGCGCCCAAAGGACCGCGCGTCAGGCGCTGCAGGCGGCCGGGCCAGGACGCCGAGCGCACGCCCTCGGCGATCGCCGCGTCGTCGATGCGCGCGTCGTTCAGGGCCAGGCATGCGGCGATGGCGAGGCCCGCGTTGTCGATCTGGTGCGGCCCCGGCAGCGTCGGCGCGGGCAGGTCGTGGAGCCGGTCCTCGCCCTGGAACACCATGCCGCCACGCTCGGCGAAGGCGTCGAAGTCGGTCCCCATCGCGCTCATGCGCACGCCCAGCCGCGCGGCGCGGGCCTCGAGCACGGCCATGGCGTTGGGGTTCTGGCGGCCGATCACGGCGGGGGCGCCGGTCTTGAGGATACCCGCCTTCTCCCCGGCCACGGCCTCGATGGTCGAGCCCAGGAATTCGCGATGGTCCAGGTCCACCGGCGCGATCACCGCCACGGCGGGCGGGTCGATCACATTGGTGGCGTCGAGCACCCCGCCCAGGCCGACCTCCAGCACCAGCAGGTCCGCAGGCGCCTCGGCGAAGGCCAGAAGGCCCGCCGCGGTAGTGACCTCGAAGAAGGTGATCGGCTCTCCCGCATTGGCGGCCTCGACCCGGTCCAGCACCTCGGCCAGATGTTCGTCGCTGATCAGGGTCCCGTTCAGGCGGACGCGCTCGGCGAAGCGGACGAGGTGCGGCGAGGTGTAGGTGTGCACGCTGAGGCCCGCCGCCTCGGCGATGGCGCGCACGAAGGCGACGGTGGAGCCCTTGCCGTTGGTGCCGGCGACGTGGACCACCGGCGGCAGCTTCCGCTCGGGATTGCCCAGGGCGTCGCACAGGCGGCGCATGCGATCCAGCGACAGGTCGATGGACTTGGGATGCAGGGCCTTCAGCCGCTCAAGCGCGGCGTCGAAGGGCAGGAGGCGGTCGCTCACCGTGGGGCTTAGGCCGCCCGGCGCTTGCCGCCCAGCAGCATCGACAGGATCGCGCCCAGCACCTCGGGCAGCTCCGAGCGCGGGGTGACGCGGTCGACCATGCCCTTTTCGACCAGGTACTCCGAGCGCTGGAAGCCCGGCGGCAGGGTCTCGCGGATGGTCTGCTCGATCACGCGCGGGCCGGCGAAGCCGATCAAGGCGCCGGGCTCGGCCAGGTGCACGTCGCCCAGCATGGCGTAGGACGCGGTCACTCCGCCCGTGGTCGGGTCGGTCAGCACCACGGCGTAGGGCAGCTGGGCCTTCTTCAGGTCCTGGATGGCCAGAGTCGTGCGCGCCATCTGCATCAGCGACAGGGCGCCCTCCTGCATGCGCGCGCCGCCGGCGGCGGTGTAGCAGACCAGGGGAACGCCGCGCGCGACGGCTTCCTGCGCCGCCTTGATGAAGGCCTCGCCCGCAGCCATGCCCAGCGAGCCGCCCATGAAGGCGAAGTCCTGCACCAGCACCACGGCCGGCACGCCCTTGATCTTGCCGAAGCCGATGGCCATCGCGTCCTGGGCGTGGGTCGCCTTGCGCGCGGACTGCAGGCGCTCGCGGTAGGGCCGGCCGTCGAAGAACTCCAGCGGATCCTCAGGCACCGCCGGGGTCGGGATCGCCTCGTATTTGCCGTCGTCGAAGGTGTAGCGGAAGCGCAGCTCGGACCCGATGCGCATGTGCCGCCCGGCCGGGGTGACCCACAGGGCCGCCTCCAGGTCGGGGCGATAGATCATCTCGCCCGTGTCAGGGCACTTGACCCACAGATTCTCGGGCGTGTCGCGCTTGGACAGGGCCTTGCGCACGCCCGGCGCGATCTTGGCCAGCCAGCCGCCACGCTCGCGGCGGTCGCCCGCCTTGGGGTGTTGGCCTTTGCCGTCGTCGAACTTTTCGGCCATCGCCATATCCGTCAGGCCTCCGCCTTACTTGCGAGTCGCGCGGACTGCACAGCCTTAGCCAAAGCTGCGGCTGTTTCCAGAACTTTCGGGGCCGGGTTTTCGTTCGCTTCGATCGCGAAGGCGATGCGGTCAACCAGCGCGGAGCCCACGACCGCCGCATCGGCGATGCGCGCGACAGCCGCCGCCTGCTCGGGCGTCTTGACGCCGAAGCCCACGGCCACGGGCAGGCCCGAGGCCTTGCGCACGCGCTCGACCGCCGGCGCGACCGCGCCCGCATCGACTTCCTTCACGCCCGTCACCCCAGCCACGGACACATAATAGACGAAGCCGGAGGTGCGGCGAACCACCGTCGCCAGTCGCTTGTCGTCGGTCGTCGGCGCGGCCAGGCGGATCAGCGAGACTCCCGCCGCGTCCAGTTCGTCGGCGAGGGGATCGGCCTCCTCGGGCGGGCAGTCGACCACGATCAGGCCGTCCACGCCGGCATCCGCGGCGTCCTGCGCGAAGCGGCCGAAGCCGTAGGTCAGGATCGGGTTGAGATAGCCCATCAGCACGATCGGCGTGTCCTGGTCCGCCTCGGCGCGGAAGCGGCGGACGATGTCAAGCACGCCCTTGAGTGTCATTCCGGCCTTCAGCGCACGCAGGGCGGCGCGCTGGATCGGCGGCCCCTCGGCCATGGGGTCGGAGAAGGGGAAACCCAGCTCGATCACATCGGCGCCGGCCGCGGGCAGGCCCTTCAGGATCTCGAAGGCGGTCTCGGGATCGGGATCGCCGGCCATGACATAGGCCACGAAACCCGCACGGCCTTCGGCGTTGAGCGCGGCGAAGCGCTGGTCCAGTCGCTGTTTGGTCAAAGCTTGGTCCCCAGCCGTTCGGCGACGGAGAAGATGTCCTTGTCGCCGCGGCCGCACATGTTCATCACGATGATCCCGCCCTTGCCGATCTCTTTGGCCAGCTCGCCGGTGCGGGCCAGCGCGTGGGCGGGCTCCAGGGCGGGAATGATCCCTTCCAACTTGGCGCAGAGCTGGAACGCCTCCAGCGCCTCCTCGTCGGTGGCCGAGACATATTCGGCCCGGCCCGTGTCGTGCAGGTGGGCGTGCTCGGGTCCGATGCCCGGATAGTCCAGCCCCGCCGAGATCGAATGGGCGTCGATGATCTGGCCATCGTCGTCCTGCAGCAGGTAGGTCTTGTTGCCGTGCAGCACGCCCGGACGGCCGCCGGTGAGCGAGGCCGCATGCTGGCCGGTCGGGATGCCGTGACCCGCCGCCTCGACGCCGACCAGGCGCACGCCGTCGTCGCCGATGAAGGGGTGGAACAGGCCGATGGCGTTGGAGCCGCCGCCGATGGCCGCGACCAGGGCGTCGGGCAGACGCCCTTCCTGTTCGAGAATCTGCTCGCGGGCCTCGCGCCCGATCACAGACTGGAAGTCGCGCACCAGCTCCGGATAGGGGTGCGGGCCGGCCGCTGTGCCGATGATGTAGAAGGTGTCGTCGACATTGGTGACCCAGTCGCGCAGGGCCTCGTTCATGGCGTCCTTCAGGGTGCCGGTGCCCGAGGTGACGGGCACGACCTCGGCGCCCAACAGGCGCATGCGGAACACGTTGGGCTTCTGCCGCTCGACGTCGGTGGCGCCCATGTAGACCACGCACGGCAGGCCGAAGCGGGCGCAGACGGTGGCCGAGGCCACCCCGTGCTGGCCGGCGCCGGTCTCGGCGATGATACGGGTGCGCCCCATCCGCCGGGCCAGCAGAATCTGGCCCATGCAGTTGTTGATCTTGTGCGCGCCGGTGTGATTGAGCTCGTCGCGCTTGAAATAGATCTTGGCCCCGCCGAAGTGCTGGGTCAGGCGCTCGGCGAAATAGAGCGGCGATGGCCGGCCGACATAGTGCTTGAGGAACCAGTCGAGCTCGTCCTGGAAGGCGCGGTCGGCCTTGGCGGCGCGATAGGCCTGCTCAAGCTCCAGCACCAGCGGCATCAGGGTTTCGGCGACGTAACGGCCGCCGTAGTCGCCGAACCGGCCGTTCTCGTCGGGCCAGGCATAGGCGTTCGATTTTGCAGGACTCACGCGAAGTTCCTCAGACGGCTGGCCGCCACACTAGCCAGCGCGTTCTACGGCCTTGAGGAAGGCCTGGATCAGGGCGGGGTCTTTTAGGCCCGGCGCGCTTTCCACGCCAGAGGAAACGTCGACCAGCACGGCGCCCGAAGCGGCGACCGCTTCCTCGACATTGCCGGGATGCAGCCCGCCGGCCAGGAACCACGGCGCCGCGAAGCTGCGCCCCGCCAGCATCGGCCAGTCGAAGCTCAGGCCCATGCCGCCCGGCAGGTCGGCGCCCTTGGGGGTTTTGGCGTCGAACATCAGGTGATCGGCGACGCCGTCCCAGGCTTCGGCCTCGACAAGGTCCTCCGGCCCGGCGACGCTCACCGCCTTGATCACGCCCGCGCCGGTAAGCGCGCGCACCTCGCCGGCCCGGTCGAGTGTTTCGTGGCCGTGCAGCTGGATGAGGTCCGGATGCAGCACCGCCGCGATGGACGCAAGCTCGGCCTCCGTCGCATCGACCGTCACGGCCACGACCCTGGCCCGCCCGCGCGCCGGAGCCGCCAGCTCCGCCGCCCGCTCCGGCGTCACATGGCGCGGGCTCTTCGGGAAAAAGACAAAGCCCACGTGCGTGGCCCCGCCGTCGAGGGCGGCTCGCACCGCCTCGGGCGTGGTCAGTCCGCAGATCTTGGCGTTGGCTGGCATGGCGGTGAAGTCGGCGCAAAGCGAGGCGATTGCAAGGCCTCTCAGGCCTCGACCGCCTTAGGTCCGCGGTCGGCGAGCCAGGCCATGAAGCCGACGATCAGATAGACGACCAGCGCCGGAAGCCCGATTTCCAGAGGCGTCGCGCTCGGCGCGGGTCCCACGAACTGGACCACGATCTGCAGGGCGACCAGGAAGGCCAGGAAGGCCGCGGCCGGCCAGGCGGAGCGGGCGTGCCGCGTACGCCGCGCCGCCCATAGGGCGCCGGTGACGGCGAGAAGACCGATCTCCAGCGTCATCTCCACCACCGGCAGGTTCCACAGGCCCAGCCCCGCCTTGCCCGGCGCAAAGCCGAGTTCGAGGTCCGGCCGATGCACCAGCAAATCCAGGCCCCAGTGCGAGAACACCACCGCGCCCAGCATCAGGCTGGCGCTCCAGGGCAGACGCGCCGCCCGCGCCAGGCCCACTCCCGCCGCCGACCAGATCAGGGCCGCGGGAAGGCTGTGGGTGAAGGGCATGAAGTAGAGGTCGAGCGTGCTGCCCTGCAGGCCGGGATCGATCCGCACCTTCTCGACGCCCAGCGGCACCAGGGCGCCCCAGCCCAGGTCCAGGGCCTGGCAAGCCAGGGCGTAGCTCCAAAGCGGCGCACGCGGCGCGGCGGTCTTGGCGGCGATGGCGGCGGCGTAGTGACCGACGAACATGGGTTCCTCCCCGAGGGCTGGGCCGCGCGCGGCGGCCTGTCGAGCGCGAAGATCGCCCTCCTGATCCCCAAAGAAAATTGCCTGGCCTTGCAGATCTGCTATGCATTTTTGCATGACAGTAGCCGCTGAACCCTCCTGGGACCTCTATCGCGCCTTCCTGGCGGTGCTGCGCGAGGGCTCCCTGTCGGCGGCGGCGCGGACGCTCGGCCTCACCCAGCCGACGGTCGGGCGTCAGATCGAGGCCTTGCAGCGCCAGCTGGGCGTGGCCCTGTTCACGCGCTCGCCCCAGGGACTGTCGCCCACGCCGGCCGCCCTGGCTCTGCGTGATCCCGCCCAGGCCATGGCGTCAGCCGCCGAAGCCCTGCGCCGCGCCGCCACCGGCGAGGCGGACGAACCCGCCGGCGTAGTGCGGCTGAGCGCCAGCGAAATCGTGGGCGTGGAGGTCTTGCCCGCGATCCTGGCGGACTTTCGCGCGCAGCATCCCGGCGTGATCGTCGAACTGTCGGTCTCGAACGCGGTGGAGGACCTGCTGCGGCGCGACGTCGACGTCGCTGTGCGCATGACGCGGCCGCGGCAACAGGCGCTGGTCGCCCGCCGCATCGGCGCGGTGCGGATTGGCCTTTACGCCCATCGCCGCTACGCGGAACGCTTCGGCCTGCCGGCCTCGCTGGACGATCTGCGCGCGCATCCGGTCATCGGCATGGATCGCCGGCCCCTGCCGGTCCCGCCGGGCTCGGGCCTGAGCTTTCCGGTCACGCGTGATCTGTTCGCCTTCCGCTGCGACAGCGATCCGGCCCAGCTGTCGGCTCTGCGCGCCGGCTTCGGCGTCGGCGGCTGCCAGGTCCCGCTGGCGCGCCGCGACGCGGACCTGCTGCCCGTGCTGCCGGACCAGGTGCGCTTCGAGCTGGAGGTTTGGGTGGTGATGCACGAAGACCTGAGGACCAGCCGGCGCACGCGCCTGATGTTCGACGCCCTGGCGGCGGGCCTCGGCGACTATCTCGCCGACCCGGCCGATTGAGGTCGCCCGCGACAGCCCACGCGCCTTCCGCAGCATCGGCGGCGACCGGATGCGCGGGACGGACCTAGGCTCGCCCTATCGCCTGGAGGGGAAGCCATGGCCTCGATCACGCCCGCGCGCCTGCTGATGGCCCTGGCCGCACTCGGCCTGGGGGTTGTGACCCTGGTCTGGAGCGACTTCGCCCTGCAATGGCAGCTGGTCCCGAAAACGCTGGGGTTCAAGACCGAGCTCGCGTGGGCGTCCGGCGCCTTCCTGCTGCTGGTCGGGGCGGGGCTGCCGGCCAGGCGAACGGCGCGGGTCGCGGCCGTATCGCTCGGCGTTTACTGGCTGGGCTGGTCTCTTCTTAAACTGCCGGTCGCCTTGACCCACATCGACAACGTCGGCGCCTGGCTGGGATTTTGCGAGAGCTTCACCATCGCCATCGGCGGCTGGGCGCTGTTCTCGGCGCGCGGCCAGGGTTCGACCTCAGGCGGCGCGAGCCTGACCGTTGCTCGCCTGCTGCTGGGCGCCTGCCTGGTCGAATTCGGCCTGTCCCACTTCGTCTACCTGAAGATCACCGCCGGCCTGATGCCCGGCTGGATGCCGCTGAAGACGCCGCTGGCCATGCTGGCAGGCGCCGGCCACATCGCGGCGGGCCTGGGCTTGATCGCCAATCTCGCGCCGCGCCTGGCGGCGACGGCGGAGGCGATGATGATGCTCGCCATCACGCTCCTGGTCCCGGCCGCGGGGCTGGTCGCGGATCCCGCGAGCCGGGCGCAGTGGACAGCGCTGTTCGTCTCCCTGCCGCTGGCGGGAGCCGTCTGGGCGATGGCGGAATGGATCGGCGGGCCGCTGCTGGCGGTCAGGTCAAGGCCCTAGGCCTTCAGGCTCAAGCGCGCCGCTGCGCCTTCAGCTCGTCGCGGATTTCTTCCAGCAGCTTTTCGCTCGGCGTCGGCGCGGGCGGGGCGGCGGGCTTTTCCGCTTCCTTCTCGCGCATGCGGTTCATCACCTTGACCATAACGAAGGTCACGAAGGCGATGATCACGAACTGGATCAGGGTGTTCAGGAAGGCGCCGTACTGGATGGCGACCTTCTCGTTGACCTTGGTCAGGGGATTGTCCGGCCTCAGCACCCATTCCAGGTTCGCGAAGTCCACGCGCCCGACCAGCAGGCCGATCGGGGGCATGATGATCTGATCGACGAAGCTGGAGACGATCTTGCCGAACGCCGCGCCAATGATCACGCCGACGGCAAGGTCGACGACATTGCCGCGCATGGCGAAGGCGCGGAACTCGGCGAAGAAGCCGTGCCCGCGCCGGGCGAAGTCCTGGATCGGCGGCGGCGTCACGCGTCGCCGGAGACGTTCAGGCGCTCGCGCAGCTCCTTGCCGCTCTTGAAGAACGGCACGGACTTGGCGGGCACCGAGACCTGGGCGCCGGTGCGCGGATTGCGGCCCGCGCGCGCCGGGCGGGAGCGGACCGAGAAGGCCCCGAAGCCCCTCAGCTCGACGCGGCCGCCGCCCTCGAGCGCGCCCACCATCCCGTCCAGGATGATGTTGACGATGCGCTCGACATCCTTGTGCGTCAGGTGCGGATGTTCGGCAGCCAGTCTGCCGATCAATTCCGACTTGATCATTTCAGCCCCCGGGGAGGTGGGTTTGCGCCGCGCGGGGCGGCCCCGAACGTCGGGAACCTTACACGCGGGCTTTGCGGCGGAAAAGCTCCGCTGGACAAAAGAAAAGGCCCTCCTCCGGCGGGAACCGGAGAAGGGCCCGAATAGAAGCGCCGGAAATTACTCTTTACCGGCCTTTTCGCGCAGGGCGGCGCCCAGGATGTCGCCGAGCGAAGCGCCCGAGTCCTGGCTGCCGAACTGTTCGATGGCTTCCTTCTCTTCGGCCATCTCGAGCGCCTTCACCGAGACGGAGACGCGGCGGGTCGCCTTGTCGACGTTGGTGATCTGCGCGTCGATGCGGTCGCCGACGGCGAAACGCTCCGGACGTTGCTCGGCGCGGTCGCGCGACAGGTCCGACTTGCGGATGAAGGCCGACATCGGCGCGGCCTCGTCACCGAACTTCACCTCGATGCCGCCCGAGGTGATCTCGCTGACGGTGACGGTGACGGTCTGGCCCTTGCGGAAGCTGTCGCCGGCCATCGGATCGCCGGCGAGCTGCTTGATGCCGAGCGAGATGCGCTCCTTCTCGACGTCGACGTCCAGGACCTTGGCCTTGACCATCTCGCCCTTCTTGTAGCGCTGGATGGCTTCCTCGCCCGACTGGTTCCAGTCCAGGTCGGACAGGTGGACCATGCCGTCGATGTCGTTCTCCAGGCCGATGAACAGGCCGAACTCGGTGGCGTTCTTGACTTCGCCCTCGACGGTCGAGCCGATCGGGTGGGCCGCGACGAAGGCGTCCCACGGATTGGCCTGGGCCTGCTTCAGGCCCAGCGAGATGCGGCGCTTGGAGGCGTCGACGTCCAGCACGATGACTTCCACTTCCTGCGAGGTGGAGACGATCTTGCCCGGGTGGACGTTCTTCTTGGTCCAGGACATTTCGGACACGTGGACCAGGCCTTCAACGCCGGCTTCCAGCTCAACAAACGCGCCGTAGTCGGTGATGTTGGTGATCCGGCCGGTGAAGCGGGCGCCCACCGGGTACTTGGCGTCGACGCCGTCCCAGGGGTCGGACTGCAGCTGCTTCATGCCGAGCGAGATGCGCTGGGTGTCCGGGTTGATCTTGATGATCTGAACCTTGACCGTGTCGCCGACCGCCAGCACCTGCGAGGGGTGCGAGACGCGCTTCCAGCTCATGTCGGTGACGTGCAGCAGGCCGTCGATGCCGCCCAGGTCCACGAACGCGCCGTAGTCGGTGATGTTCTTGACCACGCCTTCGCGGACTTCGCCCTCGGCCAGCTGCGACACCAGCTCGGTGCGCTGCTCGGCGCGGGCTTCTTCCAGGATGGCGCGACGCGACACGACGATGTTGCCGCGCGGACGGTCCATCTTGAGGATGGCGAAGGGCTGTTCCTTGCCCATCAGCGGGCCGACGTCGCGGACCGGGCGGATATCGACTTGGCTGCCCGGCAGGAAGGCCGAGGCGCCGCCCAGGTCGACGGTGAAGCCGCCCTTGACGCGACCGACGATCGAGCCGTTGACCGGCTGGCCTTCGGCGAAGACGCCTTCCAGGCGGGTCCAGGCTTCCTCGCGGCGGGCCTTCTCGCGGCTGATGACCGCTTCGCCCATCGCGTTCTCGACGCGCTCCAGATAGACCTCGACGGTGTCGCCGAGCTTAGGCGCGCCGCCTTCGGGGGGGACGCCGAATTCCTTGGTGGGGATGCGGCCTTCGGTCTTCAGACCGACGTCGACCACGATGTAGTCCTTCTCCACGCCCACGACCTTGCCGTGGACAACCTGGCCTTCGATCATGTCGCGGCCGGCCATTTGCTCGTCGAGCAGCGCGGCGAAATCGTCGCGCGTCGGGTTCATTACGTCGGTCATTCTTCGTCTTTCTAGGAAACGCCTGGACGCCAAACGGCAATGAAGAGCCGTCCGGCGGAGTCCCGGCGTCTTTTGCTAAGGGTTGAGACCAAAGGAGGCGGGCCCCTTGTGGAAGCTCCGCCCGGTGGTTCGCCCGCGGCCGCGAGGGAATGGCGCGTTTGGTTTTGCCCTAGGGCCTGAAGACCCGTCCGGCGCGCGCCGCCTCGACGATGCGGCGGGCCGCATCGGTCGCGGCCTCTATATCCAGATCGGTCGTATCCAGCAAGACGGCGTCGGGCGCGGGCTTCATCGGCGCGGCGTCGCGGCCGGCGTCGCGCGCGTCGCGCCGGCGGATGTCGTCGAGCACGGTCGGATAGGAGATGTCCTCGCCCTGGGCTGTGAGCTGCTTCCAGCGGCGCTCGGCGCGCACCTCGGGCGAGGCGGTGACATAGAGCTTGGCGTCCGCGCCCGGCGCGATCACCGTGCCGATATCGCGCCCGTCCAGCACCGCGCCGGGCTCCTGGTCGGCGAAGACACGCTGCAGCTCCAAGAGCGCGGCGCGCACCCCGGCGTGGCGGGCGGTGCGGCTGGCGGCCTCACCGGCCACGGCACCCCGCAGGGCGGGATCTGCCAGCGCCTTGAGGTCGAGCAGGCGCGCGGCGGCCTCGGCCGCGATCGGATCGTCCAGGTCGTGATGCGCGCGCAGCAGAGCCATACCGACGGCGCGATAGAGCAGGCCGGTGTCGAGGTAAGGGTAGCCGTAGAGGGCGGCCAGGCGGCTGGCCACCGTGCCCTTGCCCGAGGCCGCGGGCCCGTCGACGGCGATTACGAAGGGCATGCAGCGATCTCCGCCCCGAGGCCCCGCATCATCTCAACGAAGCCGGGGAAACTGGTGGCGATCATGCCGGGCTCGTCGACCGTCACCGCCTGCTCGGCGGCGAGCCCCAGGATCAGGTGGCTCATGGCGATGCGGTGGTCGCCGTGGGTGCGCACCTCGGCCCCTCCCAAGGGCGCACAGCCCGCGCCGTGGACGATCAGGCCGTCGGGCTCTTCCTCGACCTCGACGCCGCAGGCTTTCAGGCCCGCCGCCATCAGGGCGATGCGGTCGCTCTCCTTCACGCGCATTTCGCCGATGCCGCGCATGATCACAGGCCCTTCGGCGAAGGCGGCGGCGGCGGCGAGGATCGGGTATTCGTCGATCATCGAGGGCGCGCGCTCAGGCGGCACGGTCACGCCCTTCAGTCGTGAGAAGCGCGCGGTCACGTCGCCGACCCGCTCCCCGGCCGAGGCGGCCTCCTGGATGCTCAGGTCCGCGCCCATCTCGCACAGCGTCTCCAGCAGCCCGGTGCGCAGCGGATTGAGCAGCACCCCCTCGACCGTCACCTCAGACCCCGGAACGATCAGGCCCGCCACCAGGGGGAAGGCCGCCGACGAGGGGTCGCCCGGCACGCGCACCGCCTGCGCGCTCAGCCGGCCCGGCGTCAGCACGATGCGGCGGCCCTCGGGCGTATCGGTCACCTCAACGCCAGCGCCAAAGGCGCGGAGCATGCGTTCGGTGTGATCGCGGGTCGGCTCGGGCTCGGTCACGGTGGTCGGGCCTTCGGCGTTGAGCCCGGCCAGCAGCACCGCGGATTTCACCTGGGCCGAGGCGACCGGCAGGCGGTAGTCGACGCCTTTCAGCGCGCCGCCGTGGACGGTCAGGGGCACGCGCCCGCCTTCCGTGGTCTCGAACCTGGCGCCCATCAGCTCCAGCGGGCCGGTGACGCGGCCCATCGGGCGTTTGCGCAGAGAAGCGTCGCCGTCGAAGCGGGTGGCTATCGGATAGCCGGCCGCGGCCCCCATCAGCAGGCGCACGCCGGTGCCGGCATTGCCGCAGTCGATCACGCCGGAGGGTTGGGCGAAGCCGCCGAAGCCCTCGACCCGCCAGCGCCCCTCGCCCTGGCGCTCGACCTTGGCCCCGAAGGCGCGCGCCGCTTCCGCGGTCGCCAGCACGTCGGCGCCCTCCAGCAAACCCTCGATTTCGGTGACGCCTAAGGCCATGGCCCCCAGGATCAGGGCGCGATGCGAGATCGACTTGTCGCCGGGCGCGCGGACGCGGCCGTTCAGCGCATGGCCGGGCTGGGCCTTGAGATGCTCGACGACAGTTCCCAGATGCGCGGCCACCGGTTGCTTCTGTTCCTTCCACGCCCTTGCGGCGTACGGCTCCTTTGCCCTCTCGGGGCCTTGGAGCTTTGTCTTTTGCGCCTTGACGGCGCTGGGGCTTTTGACAGCGCGCCCGTGAAGTGGCAAGGGAGCCGCCGCTTTCGATTCCGGCCCCCATTCTCCCAATAAGGTGAGCCCCCTTGGCTGATCCCGCCCTCGGCGCCAAGCAGATCTGTCCGAACTGCCAGGCGAAATTCTACGACCTCAACCGTCGCCCCGCCCACTGCCCCAAGTGCGGCACGGACTTCGACCCTGAAGAAGCGGTGAAGTTCCGTCGCATCCGCGCCCGCTCGGCCACGCCGGACTACGACACCGACGACGAGGCCGAAGATCAGGTCAAGGCGAAGGAGACCGACGACCTGGAAGAAGAGGAAGAGGCCGCCACCCCTGAAATCGATCAGGCGGTGGACGATCCCCTCGTCACCGACGATGACGACGACGGCGACGCGGTCGAGGGCGACGCCCCGCCGGTCAGCGAAGTCGACATCGACGACGACGTCGAGCTCGAGGAAGAGGACGACGACGCCGTTCCGTTCCTGGAAGAGGACGAGGACGACAACTTCGAGGAAGAGATCGAAGGTCTGCCCGAAGAGGGCGACGAGGAACGTTGATGCAGGCGCGGCGATCGGGCTCATTTTGGGGGCTTGATCGCCGTCCGACCCTGGCGTAGACACGCCGCCTCGCCGAGGCCAGCCCGGCGGGACTTAAAGACTTCGGGGCTATAGCTCAGCTGGTAGAGCGCTTGAATGGCATTCAAGAGGTCAGCGGTTCGACTCCGCTTAGCTCCACCAATGAGGGCCGCGTCCGAGAGGGCGCGGCCTTCGCCTTTTCTGACGCTTTTTCAGGCGATGCGGTAAGCTCGCCCCGATGAGTTCGCCCTCCCCCGCCCCTCGCGACTGCGGCCCCTGCACCCTTTGCTGTAAGGTGATGACCGTCGATGAGATCGAGAAGCCGGCGGGCGCCTGGTGCGTGAACTGCGCCAAGGGGGCGGGCTGCGGCATCTACGAGACGCGGCCGCAGTCGTGCCGCACCTTCTCCTGCGCCTGGCTGCGTCATCCGCAACTGCCGCACAATCTCAGGCCCGACCTGACCCGCGTGGTCCTGGCCTTCGACAACAACGCCACGCGCCTGGTCGCCAGCTGCGACCCGGCGCACCCGATGGCCTGGCGCAAGGAGCCGATCTACGGCCACCTGAAGCGCTGGGCCGAGAGCAGCTGGGCCTCCGGCGGCCAAGTGGTGGTGATGGCGGGGCCGCGCCTGTGGGCGATCACGCCGGATGAGCCCATCGAGCTGGGCGAGATGGACCCCGGCGCGCGCTTCGCCATCGTGCGCAGGCTGGACGGCGGCTGGGAGGCGAAGGTCCAGCCCGCCGCCTGACGGCCTAGCGTTGCGGCTTCTGCGCCTGCGCGATCCCCGGCATGTCCAGCACCGACCTCACATAGGTCGGCGCGTGGCGCAGGTGGGTGCGCTGCTCGTAGGCGTAGCCCAGCCCCAGGAGCTTGGGCTCGGACCAGGCCTCGGCGATGAAGGACAGGCCAACGGGCAGGCCGTCGATGTAGCCCATCGGCACAGTCAGGTGCGGATAGCCCGACACCGCCGGCAGCCGCGACGGGCCGCAGCCGCGATAGCCGCCCGCCCGCACCGGATCGGTGAAGAAGGCGGGGCTGCCGGTCGGCGCGACCAGGGCGTCGACCTTGTTCTCGGCCATCAGCCGGTCGATGCCTTCCGGCCCGGCCATGCGGCGGCCGGTCTCCAGCGCCTTTTTGTACTCGGGCGCGTCCAGGCCCTTGGTCTTTTCGGCGTCCTCGAAGAATTCCTGGCCGAACAGGGGCATTTCCTCGTGCGCATGGGCGCGGTCGAAGGCGATCAGGTCGGCCAGGGTGCGCGACTTGACCTTGGCCGGGTCGGTGGAGGCCAGGTAGGCGGCCATGTCGGCCTTCAGCTCGTGGGTCAGCACCACGCCCTCGGCCTGGCCGATGTCGCCCTGGCCCTTGATCTCCTTGATGTCGACGAGCTCGGCGCCCGCCGCCTTCAGCTGCGCCAGCGCCTGTTCGAACAGGGCGTCGCTCTCCGGATGCGCGCCTTCGCAGAAGCGGTAGACGCCGAGCCGCTTGCCCTTCAGGGCGCCGGCGTCCAGCGCCTTCAGATAGTCGGTGCGATGCTTGTCCGCGTCCGCGGTCGCCGGATCGGCGGGGTCGGAACCGGCCATGGCCGTCAGCATGGCGGCCGCGTCGGCCACGCTGCGCACGATGGGGCCGGGCGTGTCCTGGGTGTGGCTGATCGGCACGATGTGGGTGCGCGAGAGCAGGCCGACCGTGGGCTTGAGCCCCACGTCGCCGTTGGTGGTCGAGGGACAGACGATCGAGCCGTCGGTCTCTGTGCCGACCGTGGCCGCCGCCAGCGACGCCGCCGCCGCAACGCCCGACCCGGCCGAGGAGCCGCAGGGGTTGCGATCCAGCGCATAGGGGTTGCGCGCCTGGCCGCCCACCGCGCTCCAGCCCGAGATCGAGCGGTTGGAGCGGATATTGGCCCACTCCGACAGGTTGGTCTTGCCCAGGATGATGGCGCCGGCGGCGCGCAGGCGGGCCACGATGGGCGCATCGCGGCCGGTGACGTTGTCCTTCAGCGCGAGCGAGCCCGCGGTGGTGGCCATGCGGTCGGCGGACTCGATGTTGTCCTTGATCAGCACCGGGATGCCGTGCATCGGCCCGCGCACATGGCCTGCTCGGCGCTCGGCGTCGAGCGCCCGGGCCTGGGCGATGGCGTCGGGGTTGGTGGCGATCACGCTCTGAAGCGTGGGGCCGGAGCGGTCGAGGCTGGCGATGCGCGCGAGATAGGCCCGCACCAGCTGCTCGGAGGTCACCTTGCCGGCGGAGAGGTCGGCCTGCAGCTGGGCGATGGACTTCTCCTCCACCCGATAGGCCATAGCCTTGTGCGGCTTGGCGGGCGGCGCCGCGGCGGCCCCTCCGGCGACGAGCAAGGCGGCGAGCGCGGCGGCGTGGAGCAGGCGCATGGAATTTCCCCTCGGATAGACCCTCAGGGCAGAGCATGACCCGCAAACCGACCGTCGCGCAAAAGAAAACGCCCTCGGATCGCTCCGAGGGCGCATCTCTGTTCAGTCGGGCCGAGGCTCAGCGCCAGCCGCGGTTGTCCCAACGGCCGTCGCGGTCACGGTCGCGACGATGCTCGTAGCCGCGGTAGGCGTAGCGGCCGTCGTTGTAGCGGGCGCCGTAGGCGTAGCCGCCCGTGTAGGCCGGGGCGTAGTAGCCCTGATTGTAGCCGTAGTCGCAGCGGTCGGCGCTGGAGCTGCGGCCGATCTGGTTGCCGATCAGGGCGCCAGCGACCGCGCCGATGGCCGTGCCGCCCGAGCGGCCGCCGTGGTGCGAGGCCAGGTTGGAGCCCAGCGCCGCGCCGGCCAGGGCGCCCAGCAGAGCGCCGGTGGTTCCGTTACGATGCGCCTGGGCCGCGCACGGGGTCGAGTAGCGCGAGCCATAGCCGTAATAGTCCTGCGCCGAGGCGCCGGTGGCGATGGAGCCTAGGCCGAGCGCGCCGACCAGGGCCAGGGAGACAGGAACAAACTTGTTCATTTTGGGTACTCCGAAACTTGTCGCCTGACCGGGGGAGGCGTCAGGCATGGCGCCGTTCTAGAGCTCCGGCGCTGAACTCGCTTTGAACGAACAGTTTGTTCGCGTTCATCTTTCTCGACAGATTGCCGCACCTGCAGCGGACAAGAAAAAAGCCCCCGGCAATGCGGGGGCTTCTCCTCTGGTCCCTGAGCGGGGGATCAGTGACGCCAATGATGGTAGCCGCCGTAGTAGCGGTGACCGTAGTAGCGATAGGGCCGGTAGTAGCCGCCCGTGCCGAACGAGAAGGCGAAGCTCGGGCCGTAGTAGGGGGCCGGATAGTAGACCGGCTCGGGATAATAATAGGCCGGGGCCGGGTAGTAGTAGGCTGGCGGGGGCGGCGGCGGGGCGTAGGCATAGCCGCCGGCCGGGCGGTAGTAGCCTTGCGGCGCCGGCGCGTAGCCGTAGCAGCGGTCCTGACCCGCGGAGCGGCCGATCTGGTTGCCGACAAGCGCGCCGGCCACGCCGCCGATCGCGGCGCCGCCCGAGCGGCCGCCGTGGTGCGAGGCCATGTTGGACCCCAGCGCAGCGCCGGCGAGGGCGCCAAGGATCGTGCCCGTCGTGGAGTGGTTCTGGACCACCTGGGCGCAGTCGGGACGCGGCTGCGGCGGAGGCGGCGGCGCGTCGTCGCGATAGTCTTGGGCCATGGCCGAGGTGGCGACCGAGAGGGCGCCGGCGGCGGCGACCAGGGTCGTGGCGAGGGAAAGGGTTTTCATGTGGGCGACACTCCGAGCACGCGGTCCGGGCCGACTGACGCCCGGGGCTGTGCCCCGCTTGTCGCATCGCCGACCTGAACCGTACCTGAACGAGACGATTGTATTCGCATCGAATTATGGCGCCCGATGGCCTTCGAAAGCCTGTGGCGCTGCGGCATTGTGATCCTGCGAAGCTTACAACAAAAAATCCGCCCGGCGGACCGGGCGGACTCGAAATCTGTTAGCCGAAGCGGCGTGGGTTCAGCGCGCGGGGGCCTTGGCTTTCGGCTTTTCCGGGGCGGTATGCACCAGCACCGCGACCAGGATCGCGCCCAGCACCGCCAGCATCGCCCCGCCCCATTGCACCGGGCTCATGCCGCGCGCGGCGAAGGCGCCGACGGTGGAGCCCATCAGATAGACCAGGGCGACGGACAGCCGCTCGGCGGTGAAGATAGTGAAGATCTGTTGCACCATGGCGAGCCCCCAAATTCCGCAGGCGAAGCGAACGGCGCGAAATTAAGCCTGAGAGGTTTCCAAAGTCTCTGCGACATAGGGCCTCTCGGGATCGGTGCTCTCGGCGTGCGCCGACTCTTGCGGCTCGCCCGCCGCCCGCGTAACCAGCGGATGTGACCGTCCCCCCCGCCGACACGGCCAAGCCTCGCCAGAGCGTGATCCGCTCGTCGATGATCTATTCCGGCCTGACGCTGGTCAGCCGGTTCATGGGTTTCCTGCGCGACCTGGTGGTCGGCTACAAGATCGGCGCTTCCGCCAGCGCCGCCGGTGACGCCTACAACACCGCGCTCGCCTTCCCGAACCTGTTCCGGCGCATCTTCGCCGAGGGCGCCTTCGCCGCCGCCTTCGTGCCCGCCTACTCGAAGTCGCTGGAAGCCAACGGCGAGGAAGTCGCTGACAAGCTGGCAGCCGACGCCATGGCCACCCTGGCGGCGGCGACTATCGGCATCACCCTGATCGCCGATCTGGCCATGCCCTGGGTCATGATGGCCATCAACCCCGGCTATGTGCACGACAAGGTCAAGTTCGAGCTGGCGGTCACGGTGACCCGCTGGAGCATGCCCTATCTGCCGTGCATGGCCATCGTGGCGCACCTGTCCGGCGTGCTGAACGCGCGCGGGCGGTTCATCCTCTCGGCCGCGGCGCCGACGCTGCTCAACCTGATGATGCTCGCGTTCATCCTGCCGCAGCAGACATCGCGCGACGCCGCGCTGTGGGCCTCCTACGGCACCCTGGCGGCCGGTGTGGCCCAGGCCGGGCTGTTGACGTGGGGTGTGCGCAAGTCCGGGGCCCAGGTGCATTGGCGCTTGCCGACCCTGACGCCAGAGGTGAAGGAGCTGATCAAGCTGGCCATCCCCGGCGCCATCGCCGCCAGCGCCACCCAGATCAACATCTTCATCTCCGGCATCCTGGCCAGTCAGGTGAACGGCGCCCGCTCCTGGCTGGCGACGGCGGACCGTCTGTATCAGCTGCCGCTGGGCCTGGTGGGCGTGGCCATCGGGGTGGCACTGCTGCCGCGCCTGTCGCGCGCGGTGCACGCGGGGGACAAGCAGGGCGGCCAGGACGCGCTGGACGAGGCGCTGACCTTCGCCATGGCCCTGACCCTGCCCGCGGCCGTGGCCCTGTTCGCCATGCCCATGTACCTGATCGACGGGCTCTATACGCGCGGCGAGTTCCACACCTTCGACGCCCAGCAGACCGCCAACGCCCTGTTCTTCTACGGCCTGGGCACCCCGGCCTTCGTCCTGACCCGCATCCTGGCCCCCGCCTTCTTCGCGCGGCAGGACACCGCCTCGCCCATGCGCTTCGCCCTGATCTCGGTGGCGGTGAACATCGCCGCGGGCCTGGCCCTGTTCTACTGGATCGGCTTCCAGGGGATCGCGGCGGGCACGGCCATCGCCTCGTGGCTGACGGTGGTGCAGATGCTGGCGGCCCTGGCCCGGCGCGGCGAGTTCAAGCTGGGCGCGCAGGCCGCCTCGCGCATCCTGCGCGTCGCCTTGGCCAGCGCGGTCATGGGCGCGGCGCTCTACGCCGCCCAGTATTTCCGCTTCGACTACGTCCAACCCCTGTTCGACGGCTTTTCGATCGGCTTCGGCGGACACAAGGCCATCGGTCCCAAGGAGATTTCGCTGGGCGTGGTCAGCATGCTCGGCGGGGGCCTCTATCTCGCCCTGCTGTTCGGCACCGGCGCGGTGAAGCTGTCGGAGCTGAAGGCGGCGATGAAGCGCGGCCCCAAGCCGGTTGAGGATGCGATGGGCAAGACCCCGGCCGGGCCGGACCTCCTCTAGCCTTGCCCTGACGACGGCTTTCGCTTAAGCGGCCGGGCATGGTTCTGAAGGCTCTCCGTCCCGGGCGATGGCGCGGCGCGATCTGACGCGACGCACCCCTTGCCGTATCCATTCGAAAGCCGAAGACCGATCCCATGACCGACCAACCCACCCCCGCCTACACGGGACCCGAGCGCGTGGTCTCGGGCGTGCAGCCCTCCGGCGCCCTGCACCTGGGCAACTACCTGGGCGCCCTGAAGAAGTTCGTGGCCTATCAGGACCAGTACCCCTGCTTCCTGTTCGTGGCCGACCTGCACGCCGTCACCGTGTGGCAGGATCCCAAGCTGCTGGCCGACCAGACGCGCGAGATCGCCGCGGCCTATCTCGCCGCCGGCCTCGACCCCAAGAAGGCGGTGATCTTCCCGCAATCGGCGGTGCGCGCGCACTCCGAGCTGGCCTGGATCTTCAATTGCGTCGCCCGCCTCGGCTGGCTCGACCGCATGACCCAGTTCAAGGAGAAGTCGGGCAAGCACAAGGAGCGCTCGTCGGTGGGGCTCTACACCTACCCGGTGCTGCAGGCCGCCGACATCCTGGCCTACAGGGCCACCAAGGTGCCGGTGGGCGAAGACCAGCGCCAGCACCTGGAGCTGACCCGCGACATCGCGCAAAAGTTCAACAACGACTTCGAGACGCCGGGCTTCTTCCCGCTGACCGAGGGCCTGATCGCGGGCCCCGGCGCGCGGGTGATGAGCCTGCGCGACGGCGCGGCCAAGATGTCGAAGTCCGATCCCTCGGACAATTCGCGCATCAACCTGACCGACACGCCCGACGACATCGCCCAGAAGGTGCGCAAGGCCAAGACCGACCCTGAGCCCCTGCCGGAAACGGAAGAAGGCCTGGCGGGCCGGCCCGAGGCGGACAATCTGGTCGGCGTCTATGGCGCCCTGGCCGGCAAGACCAAGGCCGAGGTGATCGCCGAGTTCGGCGGCAAGGGCTTCGGGACCTTCAAGCCGGCGCTGGCCGACTTGGCGGTCTCGGTGCTGGCCCCCGTCGGCGAGTCCCTGCGCCGCTACCTGGCCGACCCGGGCGAGATCGATCGGGTGCTGAAGGACGGCGCAGAGCGGGCCTCGGCCGTGGCCGACCCCATCGTGGAAGAGACCCGCCGGATCGTGGGCTTCTGGAGACCCAACTAATGCGCATGTTCGCCGCCGTCCTGGCCGCCACGACGCTGCTCGCCGCCCCGGCCCTGGCGCATGAGGCCAAAGTCGGCGGCCTGACCCTGCAGGACCTGCGGGTGAAGGCGAGCCTGAAGGGCGTCAACACGACCGCCGCCTACCTCACCGTGGTCAATCCCGGCCCCAAGGCCGACCGGCTGGTTTCGGCCACCTGCGAATGCGGGGCGAAGGTCACGCTGCACCGAATGTGGATGGATCACGGCGTCATGCGCATGCGCGCCGCGGACAAGGGCCTTGAGGTGCCGGCCCACGGCGAGCTGAAGCTGGCCCCCGGCGGCGACCATCTGATGCTGACGGGCCTGAAGGCGCCGCTGGAAGACAAGGGCAAGGTCACCCTGACCCTGACCTTCGCTCACGCCGGCAAGGTCACCACCTTCTTCCATGTGACGGCGGACCCGGGCGCGTCCATGGGCCCGATGGCGGGGATGAAGCACTAGCGTCCGGCGATGCCGACCGAGGGCCGCCGCCGATTCATTCCTCGCCGTACGCCGGAGTCGGCGGCCATGGTCGCGAACGTCCGGCGCCATGGCGATCACTGCCCTGCTGAACCGCCTGGGCTATGACGACGCGGACCAGGTGCGGACCCTGTTCGCCGAACTGACCGGCCAGGCGATCGACGACAGCTTCATGCTGGTCCCGCCCTTCTTCACCGAGTGCGGGCTCAATATCCGCGTCGGGCGCAACGTCTTCATCAATCAGAACTGCACCCTCTACGACCTCGGCGGGATCGAGATCGGGGACGATGTGCTGATCGGGCCCAACGTCAGCATCATCACCAGCGGCCATCCCATCGCGCCCTCCGGGCGGCGTACAGGCGTCACCGCCAGCCCGGTGAAGATCGAGCGCAACGTCTGGATCGCGGCCGGGGCGACCATCATCGGCGGCGTGACCGTGGGCGAGAACGCTGTCGTCGCGGCCGGCGCGGTGGTGACCAGGGACGTGGCGCCCAACAGCCTGGTCGGCGGCAACCCCGCCAGACTAATCCGTTCCATCGCTGAGTAAGACGCCGCCTGCGACATGGTCTTTGCGCCGCCACGGTTTCCGCGCGAAGGATGAGCAGAGGTCTGGGAGACGCGCGATGATCACTCTCTGGGGCGAAGGGCGGGGTTTTAGGGTCGCCTGGCTGCTGGAAGAGATGGGCCTGCCGTACCGCTTGAGGTCCGTCGACCTTCTGGCCGGCGTCGAGAACGATCCGGAGTTCCTGGCGATCAATCCCGGCGGCTTCATCCCCGCGATCCAGGACGGGGATGTGACCATGGTCGAGTCCGTCGCCATCATGGAATATCTGATGGCCCGCCACGGCCCGACGCCCCTGGCGCCCTCCCCGAACGACCCGGCCTTCCCCGCCTATCAGCAATTCCTGCACCTGGGCGAAGCCGGCCTGGCCTGCGCCGCCTTCTATGTGCTGGGGGCCAGGGTGTTCGCGCCGGAGTCCCAACGGGACAACTGGACCGCCGCCCAGGCGCTGCACGTCTACGAAAGCCGGCTGCGGCTGGTGATCCGCCAATTGGAGCGCGCGCCTTACGTGGCGGGAGAGGCCTTCACCGCCGCCGACATCTCGGTGACCTACGCGCTCGAACTGGCCCAGCGCGGCGCGCGCATCCCCTTGGGCGAGATCGAAAAGGCTTACGTCGCGCGCACCACTGCCCGTCCGGCCTATGCGCGGGCCATGGACACCTGCCAGGGCACAAAGGCGTGGGCCGCCCGTGCAGCCGCCGAGCAATCGGCTTAAAGATCGAGGGAGACAACCATGCTGATCCCCGTCTTCACCGTGCGCGACATGGCCGAGGCGGTCGCCTTCTACACCGGGGTCGTCGACTTCCAGGTCGGCTTTGGCATGGAGGGAGACACCCCCTTCTACGTCGGCCTGACCCGCGGTCCTGACGAGCTGCACTTGGCGCTTCACTTCGGGGAAACGCCGCGCGGACGTTGTTCGGCGGTCGTGGTTTGCGAGGATGTGGACGCGCTCTTCGCCGCTTTCCTGGCGCGCGGCTTCGTGGCGCCGAACCGGCCGGAGTCGCCGGTCCATCAGGGCCCGCTGGACCAGACCTGGGGCACGCGCGAGGTCTATATCGACGATCCAAGCGGCAATACGCTTTGCTTCCAGCAGCGCTGAGACGCCGCTATTCCGCCCCGGCCTCGGTCGGGCGAACGGCGACCACGCGGCCCTCGGCAATCCGCACCTCGGGCACGTTCTCGCGGGTGAAGCCGAGATACCAGGTCGGTCGGCCGCCGCCGGGGTCGATCTCCAGGATGTCGCCTGCGCCGAAGTCCTGCACGGACTTGATGCGCCCCAGGCTTTCGCCCTCGGGCGTAACCACGGCGAGGCCGATCAGGTCGGTCAGGTAGAATTCGTCCTCGTCCGGCTCGGGCAGGGCCGAGCGCGGGACGTAGAGTCTCAGGCCGCGGAGCGCATCGGCCTGTTCCTTGGTCTCGATTTCCTTGACGCGGGCGATAATCCCGCCCTTGGCGGCGCGGGCCGACTGCAGCGTCAGGCCGGTCGAGCCGTCCTCGCGCAGCAGGGTCCCGTAAGCCTTCAGCGCCAGGGGATCTTCGGTGAAGGCGGTGATCCGCACCTCGCCGCGCACGCCGAAGCCGCCGGCCACGCGGCCGACCTGGATCAGGCGGTCTTTGGGGTCTGAGGCGGCGGTCATTCGAGATGGCGTAGGGGCCGCGCAAGCATAGCGCGGCCCCTCACCCTGCCCTCTCCCCGAGGGGAGAGGGAGTCATCAGGCTTCTTCGGTGGTTTCTTCGGCGGCCGGGGCTTCTTCAGCAGCGGCTTCCGCGGCAGGCGCCTCTTCAGCGGCCGGAGCCTCTTCGGCGGCAGCCTCAGCCGGGGCGGCTTCCTCGGCAGCGGCTTCGGCGGCGGGCGCCTCTTCAGCCGGAGCGGCTTCCTCGACGGGTTCCGGCGCCGGCGGAGCAGCGGCGGCTTCTTCCTTGGCGACGCGCTCGGCTTCGGCGCGGTCGGCTTCGCGCTGGGCGCGCTCGGCGGCGCGTTCCTGGGCCTTCTTGCCCGGCTCGGCCTTCTGCGGGTTGTTGCCGGCGGTCCAGGTGGCCAAGCCTTCCTTGGCCAGGAAGCGCGCGACGCGGTCGGTGGGCTGGGCGCCCTTGGACAGCCACTCAGTGATGCGCTCGGCCTTCAGGGTCACGCGCTGGGCGTCCTTGGGCAGCAGCGGGTTGTAGGAGCCCACCTTCTCGATGAAGCGGCCGTCGCGGGGCGAGCGGCTGTCGGCAACCACGATGTGGTAGTAGGGGCGCTTCTTGGCGCCGCCGCGGGCGAGACGAATCTTCAGCATTTTCAGTCCTTTCGGGTATCTGTAGGTCTATTTCTTGGGTTTGAAGCCGGGCAGGCCGGGAAGGCCGCCGGAAGGGGGTTGCGCGCCGCCCAGCCCCGGGAGACCGGGGAAACCGGGAGGCGGTTCGGAGAGATCGGGCTGGGGCAGCTTGCCGCCGCCCATGGCCTTGAGCCGGGCCAGATCGGCCCCGCCCATGCCGCCCTGGCCCGCCATCTGGCGGGCGAAGTTCATCAGGCCCTTGCCGCCGCCGCGGCTCATCATCTTGACCGCATCGGCCATCTGACGGTGCTGCTTGAGCAGGCGGTTGATGTCCTGCACCTCGACGCCGGAGCCGGCGGCGATGCGGCGCTTGCGCGAGGCGTTCAGGAGGTCGGGCTTCTTGCGCTCCTCCTTGGTCATCGACGAGATGATCGCCTCCTGGCGCTTGATCATGCTGTCGTCGATGTTGGCTTCGTCGAGCTGCTTCTTGACCTTGGCCACGCCGGGCAGGAGGCCCATGATCCCCTGCAGGCCACCCATCTTGCGCATCTGCTGGAGCTGGGCGGCGAGGTCGTCCAGGTCGAACTTGCCCTTGGCCAGCTTCTTGGCCATGCGCTCGGCCTGCGCCTGGTCGAGGTCGGCGGCGGCCTTCTCGACCAGCGCCACCACGTCGCCCTGGCCCAGGATGCGGCCGGCCACGCGCTTGGCGTCGAACACGTCGAGCGCATCGACCTTTTCGCCGGCGCCCAGGAACTTGATCGGCAGGCCGGTGACGGCCCGCATCGACAGCATGGCGCCGCCGCGGGCGTCGCCGTCCGCGCGGGTCAGGATCAGGCCGGTCAGCGGCAGGCGCTCGTGGAAGGCCTTGGCCGTGCGCACCGCGTCCTGGCCGGTCAGGCTGTCGGCGACCAGCATGGTCTCGGTCGGGGTCGCGATCCGCGCGATCTCCGCCGCCTCGGCCATCATGGCTTCGTCGAGGGTGGTGCGGCCCGCGGTGTCGAGGATCAGGACGTCGTAGCCGCCGAGCTTGGCGGCGGACAGGGCGCGCCTGGCGATGTCGGTCGCCGACTGACCCGCCACGATCGGCAGGGTCGCCACCTCGGTCTGTTCGCCCAGCGAGCGCAGCTGCTCCATGGCGGCCGGACGGCGGGTGTCCAGCGAGGCCATCATCACCTTCTTGCGCTCCATCTTCTGGAGGCGCAGGGCCAGCTTGGCCGAAGTGGTGGTCTTGC
Source organism: Pseudomonadota bacterium (assembly GCA_018241995.1). Classification (GTDB taxonomy): domain Bacteria; phylum Pseudomonadota; class Alphaproteobacteria; order Caulobacterales; family Caulobacteraceae; genus JAFECT01. The sequence continues at coordinate 178,559 of JAFECT010000009.1, read as the reverse complement.
CCGAGCCCTGCAGGCCGGCCATCAGGATGACCACGGGGGGGTTGGCGTTGAGGTTCAGCGGCTCGGGCTCGTCGCCGCCCAGCATCTCGACCAGGCCGTCATAGACGATCTTGACCACCTGGTCGGCGGGACGGACCGAGCGGATCACCGCCTCGCCCGTGGCGCTCTCGCGCGCCTTGGCGACGAAGTCCTTGACCACCGGAAGCGCGACGTCGGCCTCGAGCAGGGCTAGGCGCACTTCGCGGAGCGCCTCGTCGACATCCTTTTCCGTGAGCACGCCTCGGCCGGTCAGCCGATCGAACACCCCAGAAAGCCGCTCGTTCAGTGCGTCGAACATTCGAACCTCAATCGCCCAAGCCGGTGGTCCCAAGCCCCCAAACGACAGCGACCCCCGTGGACGATCACGTCGACGGGGGGCCTCGCCGCCCTCGTCCGACATAGGGCGTCGGGGTCGTGGCGGTAGAGGGCGCGAGAACAAGCTTGCGCCGGAAGCGGCGGTCTATGACGGAAAAGGCCTGCGAAGGCAAGCTTGGCCGAGTCTCGCGCGCTCTCAGCTCTTCGGCTGAGGCGCCTTCTGGCCGAGGCGCGGGAACACGCTCTCGACCGGGCAGGCGACATCGCCGCAGGCCGACAGGGCCACCTGCGGATCAGAGAAGTCTTCCGGATAGTAGACCCGCCCGACCACGGCCGCCCCACCGGCGACGCAGCGATAGAACAGGGTCCTGGGCGCACGGATGTGGAACACCTCGCGCCAATGCTCGGCCGGACAGGCCTGCAGCGTGGCGCGCGCCTGCTCTGGGCTGACGCCGACGCGCATACCGGTCTTGAACGGGTCGAGCCTGGGCGAGATGCGGTAGAGCTCGACCTCGGCCTTCAGCAGCCGTTCCGGGCGCAGCTTGATGCCCTGGACGGCGTAGTGGCCGATCAGGACCAAGAGGCCGATGAACAGCACGCCGCCGACGATCACGGTCGGGTGGCGCAGGGCTTTCAGGTTCGCGGCGCGGGCGTCGGCGTTCGGGGTCTGGGACATGGGCGAGGCCTAGCAGGCGCCGCCGCAAGCGTCACCCCATGCCGCAGACCTTGGCCACCGCATCGGCGACCATGACGCGGGCGGCCTGGGCGTCGACGCCCAGCGGCGCCAGTTCGCCGTCGGTGACGGCGTCGGCCAGGCGCTCGATGGCCAGGAGTTCGGTGATCAGCGCGGCGTCGGAGCGCCCTGCGTTGGACGGCAGCTTCTTCACCCGTTTCAGCTTCCACAGGAAACTCTCGTGCCGCGCCTGGGCGATGCGCTCGTCCCTGTCGGCCATCAGGCGCAGGGACTTCCTGAACACCTGCCAGTCGCGGTGGTGCTCCAGGATGATGTCGGCGATGGCCAAGTCCGCGTCCTCGCGCGCGGCGACCGCGTCCATGGCCGCGTACTCCTCGCTCACCCACTTGCGGTAGGCGGCCAGGAAGATCTCGGTCTTGTCCTTGAAGTGCCGATAGAAGGTCTGGGGGGCGAAGCCGGCGAGCCGCGCGATGCGGTTGGAGTCGGTGCCGAGATAGCCCTTCTCGTTGAACTCGCGCGCGGCGGCGGCTACCAACTTGTCGCGCGTGGTCAAGCTTTCCATATCGTCGTTATTGCGGGCCGGCGCGTCCATGTGATACTTGTATCACTTTCCTGGGAGTCCTGCGCGCATTTTTCGTGGGGACGGGGTGGGACCTAGAAGTGATGTCCGTATCACAGCCTGAACGCAACAACCGGCTGGCCTCCCTGCACGCGCTCAGCGCGGCCGACACCGACGAGCGCATCGAGGTCGCGGGCGCGGAGATCGCGGTCAAATGCTGGGGCCGCGGCCAGCCGGTGCTCTGTGTGCACGGCGCCGGCCATGGCTCGGGCGACTTCGAGCTGATGGCCGAGCGGCTGAAGTCCGACTTCGAGATCATCGCCCTGGATTGGCCCGGTCACGGCCTGTCGCCGGACTGCGGCCGCCCGCCCTCGGCCGCGCACTACGCCTCCATCATCGAGGGCGCGCTGGATGCGCTGTACCTGGACCGGCCCGTGCTCATGGGCTCCGGCATCGGGGGCGCCGCGGCTCTGATCGCGGCCTCGCGCCACCCGGAACGCTACGCGGCCCTGATCCTGTGCAACATGCCCGGCCTCGCGCCGATCGGGCCGGCGGAGCAGCTGGCCTGCCAGAGCGCCATGGCGTTGTTCCGCTCGGCCGAGCGCGGGGAATGGTGGGGGCGGACCGGCTTCGCCCTGCTGTTCAGCCGCATGCTGAAGGGTGCGCCCGCCGAGCCGCAGCTCCGCCGCATCACCTCCGCCGCGCCCGAGATCGCCGCCTTGCTTCGCGGCGCCTGGGAAGACATGGCCACGAGCTGCGCGGACTTGCGGCCCCTGGCCGAGCGCGCGCGCATGCCGGTGTGGCTGGCCTGGGCGAAGTCGGACCCGTTCCTGACTTGGCGCGCGAACCGCGGCGCCACGCGCCTGTTCCGCAAGGCCTGCGCCACCGGATTCCGCGGCGGCCGCGCGCCCTTCCTCGAAGACCCCGACGCCTTCGCCGAGAGCTTCAGGCGGCTAGCCGCAGAGAACCTGTAGACTTACTACTTCGCCGCGGCCTTTGCATCGGGCACAGGGAAACCGTGATCCCGTAGCAGGGCGTCCACCTTCGGGTCGCGACCGCGGAACCGGCGATAGGCCTCGGCCGGATCGATCGTGTTGCCGACCTTCAGCACTTCGTCGTGCATGCGCTTGGCCGTCGCCGGATCGTAGGGATCGCCCGCCTGCTCGAAGGCCTCGAAGGCGTCGTGGTCCAGCACCTCGGCCCAGATGTAGCCGTAGTAGCCGGCCGCATAGCCCTCGCCCTGGAACACGTGGCCGAACTGCGGGATGCGGTGGCGCATGACGATCTCGGACGGCATGCCGAGCTCGCCCAGGACCTTCTTCTCGAACGCCTTGGTATCGACGGGCTTGTCGCCCTCCAGGTGCAGCCGCATGTCGACGATGGCCGAGGCCAGGAGTTCGACGGTGTCGAAGCCCTCGTTGAAGGTGTGGGCCTTGTTGATCTTGGCGATCAGCGCCGGCGGCATGGGCTGGCCCTGGGCGTTGACCAGGAAACGGTTCAAGACCTCGGGCGTGGTCAGGTAGTTCTCATTGAACTGGGAGGGGAACTCCACGTAGTCGCGGTCCACCGCCGTGCCCGACAGGCTGGGGTAGGTCACGTCCGAGCTCAGGCCATGCAGGGCGTGGCCGAACTCGTGGAACATGGTCTTGGCGTCGTCCCAGGAGATGGTCACCGGCTCGCCGGGCCTGCCCTTGATGAAGTTGGCGTTGTTGGAGACGATCGTGGTCACCTCGCCCGCGAACCGTTCCTGGTTGCGGTAGGCGTTCATCCAGGCCCCCGAGCGCTTGCCCGGCCGGGCATAGGGGTCGAAGTACCACAGGCCGACGTGCTTGCCCGCGCGGTCCTTGACCTCATAGACGCGGATTTCCGGCAGCGCGGTCGGCAGGCCCTTCACCTCGGCGAAGCTGTAGCCATAGAGGCGCCCGGCCGACCAGAACATGGCCTCGCGCACCTTCTCCAGCTGCAGGTACGGCTTCACCTCATTCAGATCGAGGTCGTACTTCGCCTTCCTGACCTTCTCCGCATAGTAGCGGTAGTCCCACGGCTGGATCTTGAAGCCGCCGTGCTCGGCATCGACGATGGCCTGCATGTCGGCCACGTCCTTGTGGACCTGGTCAACCGCCGGCTTCCACACTCCCAGCATCAGGGCCATGGCGTTGTCGGGCGTCTTGGCCATGGCGTCGGCAAGATGCCAGTGGGCGTAGGTCGGATAGCCGAGCAGCTGCGAGCGCTTGGCCCTGAGCTGCAATATCTCGGCGGCGATGGCGTTGTTGTCGTGGGCGTCGCCGTTGTCGCCGCGGCTGACCCACATGCGCCAGCCCTTCTCGCGCAGGTCACGCCGCGAGGAATAGGTCAGGAACGGCTCCATCGAGGAGCGCGTGTTGGCGATGACCCAATGGCCCTTCTGCCCGCGCCGCTCGGCCTCGGCCGCCGCCCCGTCGATCTGCGACTGCGGCAGGCCCGCGAGGCCGGCCTGGCTGTCCAGCGTCAGGGCGTAGTGCTCCTCGTCCCACAGCTCGTTCTGGGCGAACTTGGTGTAGAGCGTGGCGAGCTTCTGATTGTACTCGCCGTACTTGGCCTTGTCGGCGGGCGAGAGCTTGGCCCCCTGCTGCACCGACCCGTTCCAATAGACCCAGACCAGCCGCTTCTGCTCCGGCGTCAGCCCGGCCTTGTCGGCGCCGTCCCACACCGCCTGGATGCGGGCGAACAGCTTGGGGTTCTGGGTGATCTCGTCGCCGAAGGCCGCAAGCTTCGGAGACATCTCGGCCTCGACCGCCTGCAGCTCCGGCGAGGACATGGTCGAGGACCACACCCCCATCACCGTCTGCACCCGGTTCAGCTTGCGGCCTGCGTCCTCCAGCGGCCGGATGGTGTTGTCGAAGGTCGCGGGCGCCGGGTTGTCGGCGATCGCCAGGACCTCACGCAGGTTCTCCGCCATGGCGGCCTCGAGCGCCGGCTTGAAGTCGGAGACCTTGACCTTGTCGAAGGGCGGAACCCCGCCGTGCGGCCCAGCCCAGTCCGCCAGCAGCGGATTGTCCGCGGGCTTGGGCGCCGGCGCCGCCGCATGGTGGCGCTTGGCCTTGGCGGCGTCGGCCGGCCCTGCAGTCACAGCCAGGAGCGCGGCGGCGGAGGCCGTCGCGAGCAGGATCTTTCGCATGGTCACGTCCCCGACTCTGCCCTTCCGGACGCCTTACTTGGCGCCCGGCAGCGGGAAGCCCTTGGCTCTCAGATAGCCGTCGATCTTGGCGTCGCGGCCCCGGAAGTTCCGGTACTCCTGGCCCTGATCGATGGTGTTGCCCTTCGACATGATGGTGTCGTGGAACTTCTTGGCCATCGCCTTGTCGTACGGCCCGCCGTTCTCGAGGAAGGCTTCGAAGGCGTCGTGATCGAGCACCTCGGACCACAGATAGCTGTAGTAGCCCGCCGCATAGCCGTCGCTCGAGAAGATGTGGGCGAACTGGGTTGGACGGTGGCGCATCACCAGCTCGTCCGGCAGGCCGAGGCCGCCGAGCGTCTGCTTCTCGAACGTATCGGCGTCGATGTCGCCGCCGCCGGCCAGGTGGATCTTCATGTCGTAGATGGCGCTGGCCAGGTACTCGGTGACCGCGAAGCCCTGGTTGAAGGTCGAAGCCTTCTGGATCTTGGCCACCAGCGCGGGCGGGATCGGTTCGCCCTTCGCATCGACCGCGAACTTCGACAGGATTTCCGGCGTCGACAGCCAGTTCTCGTTCACCTGCGACGGGAACTCGACGAAGTCGGTGGCGACGTTGGTGCCGGCCTGGCTGGGGTAGGTCACGTCGGAGTTCAGGTCGTGCAGGGCGTGGCCGAACTCGTGGAAGATGGTGATGGCGTCGTCCCAGCTGATCAGGATCGGTTCGCCGGGCTTGGCCTTCACGAAGTTGGTGTTGTTGGAGACGATGACAGCCTGGTTGTTCAGGAAGTGGCTCTGCGGGCGATAGGCCTGCTCCCAGGCGCCCGAGTTCTTGCCCGGGCGCGCATAGGGGTCGAGGTACCACAGGCCCACGTGCTTGCCGTTCTTGGTCACCTCATAGACGGTCACGTCCGGGTGGAAGGTCGGTACGCCCTTCACCTGGTGGAACTTGAAGCCGTAGAGCTGGCCGGCCTCCCAGAACACCGCGTCCCTGATCTTGTCGAGCTGCAGGTAGGCTTTCACCTGGCCGTTATCGAGGTCGTACTTGGCCTTGCGGACCTTCTCCTCGTAGTAGCGATAGTCCCAGGGCGCGATCTTGATGCCGGCGCCTTCCTTGTCGGCGATCGCCTGCATGTCGGCGACTTCCTGGTGCACCCGGGCGATGGCCGAGGGCCACACGTCCAGCATCAGCTTCATCGCCGCATCCGGCGTCTTGGCCATTTTATCGCCGAGCTTCCAGTGGGCGAAGGTCGGGTAGCCGAGCAGATTGGCGCGCTCGAAGCGCAGCTTCAGGATCTCGGAGATGATGGCCGAGTTGTCGTGCTCGTCCTTGTGGTCGCCGCGGCTGTAGTAGTTCTTCCAGACCTTCTCGCGCAGGGCGCGGTTGGTCGAATAGGTCAGGAACGGGTCCATCGACGAGCGGGTGTTGGTCACCGCGTACTCGCCCTTGTGGCCCTTCTCCTCGGCGGCGGCGGCCATGGCGGCCTTCTGCGCCTCGGGCAGGCCGCCCAGCTCGTCGGCCTTCAGATAGGTGACCCAGCCGGCCTCTTCGGCCTGCAGGTTCTGGCTGAACTTGGCGAACAGGGTGGCCAGGCGCTGGTTGATTTCGCCCACGCGCTTCTTGGCGGCCGGGTCGAGCTTGGCGCCGGCGCGCACCGCGTTGTTCCAGTAGAGCCAGGCCAGGCGCTGCTGCTCGGGGCGCAGCTTCTTGGTCGCCGGCGAATTGTAGACCGCCTCAATGCGGGCGAAGAGCTTGGGGTTCTGGACGATCTCGTCGGCGAAGGCCGCGAGCTTGGGGTCCATCTCGTCCTGGACCTTCTGGTACCCCGGCGTCGACAGGTTCGCCGCCCAGATGCCGCCGTAGATCATCTGCACCCGCGCCAGAGGCTGGCCGGAGCGTTCCAGCGCCTCGATGGTGTTGGCGAAGGTCGGCTTGGCCGGGTTGTTGGCGATCGCGTTGATCTCGGCCCGGTTCAGCGCCATCGCCTCTTCCAGGGCCGGCTTGAAGTCGGAGACCTTGACCTTCTCGAAGCGCGGATAGCCGCCGTAGGGGCCGGTCCACGCGTTCAACAGGGCGTTCTTGTAGTGCGGCGCGGCCTTGTGGGGCTTGGCCTTGGGCGCGGAGGCCTTGGCGGCGGGCGCGGGGGCTGAGGGCGCCGCGGCGAGGGCCATGGCAGGCAGGGCGATGAGGGCGGCGGCGCTGACGCCGGCGAGGATGATCTTACGCATGGGGTAGGCGTCTCCCGACTTCTTGTCGTTCTTCGGGCGCGACCGTACCGCGACCGTTGTGTGCGGCGAAGTGACTTGATCGTAATGTCCTGGGCAAGCGGAGACTCGGGAACCAATGGAATTCGATAGGCGCACCTGGGTCGCTTTGGTCACCTTCGAGCGCACGGATCATCCGCAGACGACCCTGCCAGATGAGTACCTGGGCGCTTGTGGCTGGATGGGTTGCATCGCCGACGACGCCGAGGACGTACCCGACGTCATTAGCCGCGGCCTTGCTGCAGACGGCCTACGTCTGGTGCAGATTCAGCAGATCGAAGAAGTCGGCGCGACCGAGGAGGTCGGGGAGTACGACACGCACCTCGCGGAGAACATGGCAGCCATAGAACCCGGAAAGCGCACCGTCTGGGGCACTCTCCACGTCTACGTTGCCGACGGTGAGGCTTGAGGCGCCCTCGCTAGTGCTTGCGGAACACGCGCTTGAGCCGCTCCAGCGGATCGGGCGAGGCGGGCTTCACGCCTCGGGCGGCCGCCAGCTCCTTGCGCGCCGCGGCGAGGTCCTTCTGGAATTCTGGATTGGTCTGCAGCTTGGCGAAGATCGCAGTGGCCGCCAGCCGCCCGCCCGCGACGTCGCTGGGATAGTGGAAGCCGCAGATCACCCGGCTTTCGCCGAATTCCCAACCCCAGTGCATGACCGCGTCGGCCCGGTCGGGCTCGGCCTCGGCCAGGACCAGCGCCCACAGCCACGAGAAGGCCGCGTGGCCGGACGGGTAGGACGAGGTGCCGCCCAGGTCGAACTTGATGTCGTTGGGCGTCAGCTCGCAGTGCTGGCCCGCCGGGAAGCGCACGAAGGGCCTGAGGCGCCCCTTGTCGAACGGTCCCTTGGCCACGTCGATCAGTCCGCCCACGTCTTCCTGGGTCCGGCTCAGCAGCGCGAAGGTCACCGGCGTTGTCCTGGCGCTGATCTCCACGCCCGCGGCCGCCTGCATGCGCGGAGTGACCACTGACGGGTCATAGACGTCGTCCTCGTGCGCCTGCAGCCCGCGCGCGCTGGCGACGAGAGCGCGGGTGGCCCAGAAGTTGGCGTAGTCGGCGCTGTCCGCGGGCGAGCCATCGGCGGGCTTGGGCGGCAGCCAGGCCATGACGCCCGTGCGGTCGGCGGCGGTCAGATAACCCTTTTCGGCGGCGCTCGCCTGGCCCGCGCCTAGCGCCGCGGCCAGGACCAGGCCCAGAAAGGCCGTACGGACCCAAGACGGTCCAAATCCCATGGAACACTCCTCGCCCCGTTCCGAAGACCGGCGAAATGTCCGGGTTCGGATCGAAACGTCATATAACTGTCATAACCTGAGCCGTGTGCAACCCCTTGGAATCACGCCCCGCCGCAAACCGGCCGTGGACGCGCGTCCTGGGCGGCGCTAAGCGGACATCATGTCCATCGGCGTCTTCGACTCCGGCGTGGGCGGGCTGACCGTCCACCGCCATCTCGTCAACCGCTTCCCCAAGGCGGACTTCATCTATCTGGCCGACCAGGCCCACGCGCCCTACGGCGTGCGCGGCGGCGAGGAGATCGTGGAGCTGACCAAGGCCGGCTGTATCCGCCTGTTCGACGAGGGCGCGAACCTCGTGGTCCTGGCCTGCAACACGGCGTCGGCCATCGCGCTGAGGCGCCTGCAGCAGACCTGGCTGCCCGGCTATCGGCGCGAACTCGGCCGCCCGGTCAATGTGCTGGGCATCATCGTGCCGACCATCGAGGCCGCCACCGGCCAGCCCTGGGAGCAGGAGGTCGAGCGGCGCGGCGACAAGATCGAGAAGGTCGATGTGATCGGCGTGTTCTGCACCGCCGCCACCGCCGCCAGCCGCGTCTATGAAATCGAGATCGACAAGCGCCGCCAGGACCTGGCCGCCTTCTCCGAGGCCTGCACCGGACTGGCCGGCCTGATAGAGGACGGCGCTCCGCGCGAGCAGCTGGCCGAGGTGATCGCCGCCCACTGCCAGGTGCTGAAGACCCGCATCGGCCGGTGGCCGGACCGGGTGGTGCTGGGCTGCACCCACTACGAAATCGTGGGCGACCTGTTCCGCGCCGCCCTGCCCGAGGGCACGCCCCTGATCCACCAGCCCAGCGCCGTAGCCGACGCCCTGGAGCGCTATTTCGAGCGCCATCCGGATTACGACATGGGCACGTCAGGTCGACGCCGCTTCCTGACCACCGGCAAGCCCGGCGCCCAGTCGGACTTGGTGGAAGCCTTCTGGGGCGAACCGTTGCGGTTCGAAGCCGCCTAAGGCTTCGGTTCGCGACCCGAGCGGATCGCGTTGCGTAGATTGAGTTCAAAGCCGCCCATGACGACGCCGAAGAGGACCGCACTCACGGCGGTGCCGAATATCCGCGCTGGAAGCGAATCGGCCAGTGCGTCGTCGCGCAACAGATCCCACGCCGTCATGAGCCCGAACCAGCACCCGCCGTTCCATGCGGCGAGCGCCCAGAACCCGGCGTTGGCGCGGTACTGCACGTAGCGACGGAATATCGCTCGCATGGGATGCTCCTGGTCGACCACCTGAAACTTAGGTTGCAGGGCGACGGGGCGCAATCCGGCGCGCATTGGACATCACGCCAGAAATCATATAGGTTAGCCAATACTTACAGACCGGCGGGGTGGCGCATGCATGGACTTGTGATCGGACTCGTCGCGGCCCTGGGCTTTGCCGGTGCGGCCCACGCCGAGGTGGTCGACGCCCAGGCAAACGGCTTCCAGGTGACCAACAGCGTCGAGGTCTCGGCTCCCGCCGATGCAGTCTGGAAGGCGATGATCGAGCCGTCGCGCTGGTGGGCCTCGTCCCACACCTTCACCGGCGACGCCGCCAATATGCGCCTGGAAGCACGGCCCGGCGGTTGTTTCTGCGAGGTGAAGGGCGGCGGCGGCGGCGCCTCGACCATGCGGGTCAGCTTCGTCGACCCCGGCAAGGAGATCGACATCTGGGGCGCCATCGGCCCGCTCTCGCGGCTGGGGGCCACCGGTGGCTGGACCCTGGTGCTGACGCCCGAAGGCCCCAAGACCAAGGTCACGTGGACCTACACCGTCGGCGGCTACGAGCCCGGTGGCCTCAACAAGATCTCGGCCCCGGTCGATCACGTGATGGCCGAGCAGCTGGCGCGGCTGAAAGCCTATGTCGAGACCGGAAAGGCGGATTAGGCCTGAGCGCTCTCCGCCGCCATCACGCGGCTGACCGCATTGACGACCGCGCCGATACGCAGGGCCGCCTGGACCTGGACGTTGGTGGCGCCGTGCTTGCGCAGTTCCGCTTCGTGGGCGTCCAGGCACGCGCCGCAGCCGTTGATGGCCGAGACCGCGGTCGACCACAGCTCGAAGTCCAGCTTGGGCGCGCCGGGGCTGGCGATGACGTTCATGCGCAGGCGCGCCGGCAGGGTGCGGTACTCCTGATTGTGCATCAGGTGCAGCGCCCGATAGTAGATGTTGTTCATACCCATGATCGCCGCCGAGGCCTTGGCCGCGTCACGCGCTTCCGGAGTCATGAAGGGCTCCGCCGCCGCCTCGATCTGGCGCACCACCTCGGGCGTGCCGACCGCATAGGCGGAGGCCAGGAAGGTCCCCCACTTCTGCTGGTCGTCGAGCGTGGTCTCCGCCGCCAGGGTCGACAGGTTCAAGGACAGGTCCTTGGCATAGGCGGGCAGCGCATCGCGCAGGGCGTCGAGCGACATGAGGAGTCTCCAATTCGGAAAGGGGGCCTCGGGGAGCGGTTCGAGGGGGGAGAGAAGCCGCCCCCCGAGGCGTTCAAGCCGGTGTGGCGATTAGGCCGCCGGCTTGAGGGTCTCGCCGCCCACCGGGCGGTTGCAGGCGCACAGTTCGTCGGTCTGCAGGCCGTCCAGCACGCGCAGGGTGTCCTGCGGGTTGCGGCCCACATTCAGGCCGTTGACGGTGATCTGCTGCACGACGTTGTGCGGGTCGACGATGAAGGTGGCGCGCAGCGCGACGCCGTTCTCCTCGTCCAGCACGCCCAGGTCGCGGGCGAAACGGCCGCCGTTGTCGGCGAACTGCCAGATCGGCAGCTTGTTCAGATCCGGGTGCTCGCGGCGCCAGCCCAGCTTGGAGTGCTCGTTGTCGGTCGAGCCGCCCAGCACCACCGCGTCGCGGGCTTCGAATTCCTTACCCAGGCGGGCGAACTCGGCGATCTCGGTCGGGCATACGAAGGTGAAGTCCTTCGGGTAGAAGAAGATGACCTTCCACTTGCCCTTGAAGCTGTCGTTGGTGACGTCCTCGAAGGCGCTCTGGCCGTTCTCTTCGTGCTTGTTGAAGCCGGGCTTCACGCCCACGATCTTGAAGTTGGGAAGCTTCTCGCCGACGCCGATCATCGCGGTCTCCTTGGGGGTCTGAGTGGATGCGGCAGGGGGTCGCGCCCCGCGCCGTCGGATGGGATGTAGGCGTCGGCTCGCGCTAATTCAAATCGATTGTTTTTGTTTTTTGCATAATCTTTGCTTATATCGCGGCCATGCTCCCCTCCCTGCGCCAACTGCAATATCTGAAGCTCCTGGCCGAGCACGGCTCGTTCAGCCGCGCCGCCGAAGCCGCCCATGTTTCCCAGCCCGCGCTGTCCGCCGGCGTGCAGGAGCTGGAGCGGGTTCTGGGCGCGCCCGTGGTCGAGCGCGCGCGCGGCGGGGTGTTCCTGACGCCCGTCGGCGAAGAGGCTGTGCGCCGGGCCGAGGACGTGCTGGCCCGCGCCGAAGACCTGGTCGAGGCGGCGCGTTCGGCCGGCAAGCCCCTGTCGGGACGCTTCCGGCTCGGCGTGATCCCGACCGTCGCCCCATTCCTGTTGCCGGGCGGCCTGCCGCAGTTGAGAGACCGCTTCCCGCAGCTGCGCCTGTTCCTGCGCGAGGACCTGACGCCCCGACTGATCGCGGCCCTGAAATCCGGCGCGCTCGACGCCGCCGTGATCGCCCTGCCCTACGACACCAACGGCATCGAATGCGCCCGCATCGGTGACGACGCCATCCTCGCCGCCCTGCCGGCCGACCATCGCTTCGCCCCCTCCGCCCAGATCGATCCGGACACCCTGACCTCCGCCGAGTTGATCCTTCTGGAGGACGGCCACTGCCTGCGTGAGCATGCGCTGTCGGCCTGCCGGCTGGATGCGCCCAAGGGCGAGGACGTGTTCGCCGCCACTTCGCTGCACACGCTGATGCAGATGGTAGGCTCAGGGCTCGGCGTCAGCTTCGTGCCCGAGATGGCGGTCAAGGCCGGCCTGACCGACAGCCCGTCCATCGCCGTGCGGCCGCTGCATACCGATGCGCCCAGCCGGGAGATCGTGGTGGCGTGGCGCGCGGGCTCGTCGCGCCGGCGCGAGGCCGAACTGCTGGCCGAGGCGTTCCGGGAGGCCTGAAACGGAAAACGGCGGCCCCGCGAGGAAGCCGCCGCCCAAATTCCGGAATCCGGAAAAGGCTTACTGGCCGGCCGGCTTGGCGGCCGAACCGTCGTCCTTCTCGAGCTTCACCTTCATGGGGTTCGGCTTCAGGTCCATCATGGCGCCCGAGGTGGCGTCCACACCCACGCCGATGATGCCGCCGACCAGCACGTTGCCGGCCATGCCGGCCGCGCCGCCGTTGGACACCGAGTGGGTCACGTGGCCGGAGTAGGGCTTGTAGCCGTCCTTGGTGACGGTGACGTCGAACTCGGACTTGCGCTCCATCTTGAAGGTGCAGGGCGTCTGGTCGCAGGCGAAGCCGTTCGAGGTCTTCACATGCGCGCCGGACGGGTCGGTCTCGACCGACCAGGTCTCATGGACGCCGCGGGTGATGGTGGCGCAGGCGGCGAGCGAGCCGGCGGCGCACGCCAGGACGAGCGCGCGCACGGCGCCCTTGAAAGTGATTTGCATGGTGTTCCCCAACGCCGCGCCCCCTGCGCAGCTTGTACAACTGCTAGTATCATGGCGCGATTGCGTCAATGCGCAGCGGCCACGGGAAAGCTCCGTGGCCGCTTTCGTGTGGATTTTCCGCCACCTACAGCCCTGCGACAGGGCGCCTCAGTCCATCAGCTGTTCGGCCAGATAGGTGTAGTGCCGCGCCCAGCGCGCCGCATTGGCGGTCGGATCGGCGTCGTAGGAGTGCCCGCCGAAATTGTCCTCGTAATAGAGGTAGGGGTCGCCCAGGCCCTCCAGCTTGGCGGCGAACTTGCGCGCGTGGCTGGGGTGGACCCGGTCGTCCTTGGTGTTGGTGGTGATCAGGGCCTTCGGATAGGTCACGCCCGACTTCAGGTTCTGGTAGCCCGAGTACTTGGCGATGAAGGCGCGGTCTTCCGGCTTGTCCGGATCGCCGTATTCGCCGACCCAGGAGGCGCCCGCCGACAGGTGGTTGTAGCGCAGCATGTCGACCAGCGGGCTCTCGACCACCACCGCATGGAACATCTCCGGGTGCTGGGTCATGGAGACGCTCATCAGCACGCCCCCGTTGGAGCGGCCGTAGATGCCCAGGCGTCGCGGCGAGGTGATGCCCCGTTTGAACAGGTCGTTAGCCACCGCATAGTAGTCGTCGAAGGCCTTCTGGCGGTTCTCGCGCAGCACCGCGTCGTGCCACTTTGGCCCGAACTCGCCGCCGCCGCGGATGTCGGCGATAACATAGGCCCCGCCCCGCTCCAGCCAGATCTTGCCGACCTCGGGCAGATAGACCGATGGCTTGGACAGCTGGAAGCCGCCGTAGCCGTACATGATGGTCGGCGTCGACCCGTCCGCCTTCATCGCCTTGGGCCGCACCAGCCAGTAGGGGATCTTGGTCCCATCGGTGGAGGTCGCCCAGAACTGCTCGACCACGTCCTTCGACGCGTCGAAGCGGGCCGGCAGGGTCTTAGCAGCCTTCAGCGACCCGTTCGAAGCGTCGGCCAGCCACAGGGCGGTGGGACTCAGCAACCCTTGCGTCTCCAGGAACAGCTGGTTGGAGCTCTTGGAGGTGTCGATGATCTGGACCGAGATGTCCTTGGGCAGGTCGAGCCGGTGGGCGGTCCAGCGGCCGTCCTTGTAGTCATAGGCGTCGACGAAGCCCTTCACGTCCTCCAGGCCCGAAACGATCAGGCGGTCGCGCGTCGAGGCGACACCCTCGATCGACTGGTTGGGCTTGGGCCGCACCACCAGGACCGCCTTGGCGTTCGCCGGATCGGCCAGCAGGGCCTTGAGGTCATAGGCCAGCAGGTCGCCGGCCTGGAAGCCGTTCCAGTCCTGTTCGGTGGTAAACAGCACTTGGCCGTTTACGTAGGTCTGGATGTTGCTCTTGCGCGGGAAAGGCAGCTTGGTCCAGGCGGTCGGCCTGATGAAATTCGGGCCGCAGGGCGGGGTTCTCCGCTCACATGCCGACACTACCACGTCGCTCTTGGCCGGGACGTAGTACTCCCGCTCGAAGAAGCTGACGCCGCGGTCGAAGAACACGCCGTCGACCTTACCGTTCGCATCGCGGAAGACCTGCGGCGAGACAGAAATCTCCTTGGGATTCGAGCGATATTGCTCGACCGCCTGATCCAGCGACTGGCCACGCTTCAGCGACTTCAGGACGTAGGCGTAGCCGGACTCCGTCAGGGTGCCGGGTCCCCAGTCGCGCGCGACCAGCAGGGTGTCGCGGTCGAGCCACGAGACGTTCTGCTTGCCCTCGGGGAGGGAGAAGCCGCCCGGGACCCAGGCCTTGGTCTGGACGTCGAACTCGCGCACCGAGACGGCGTCCTTGCCGCCGATGGACAGGCGCACCAGGCAGTAGCGCTCCTCCGGCTCCAGGCACTGGGCGCCCTTGTAGTACCAGTCCTTGCCCTCGGCCTTGGCCAGGGCGTCGATGTCCAGCACCGTCTCCCACTGTGGGGCGGCCGCGCCATAGCCGGCGACCGAGGCGCGGCGCCAGACGCCGCGCTTGTGGGTCTCGTCCTGCCAGAAGTTGTCGATCGAGCCGCCGCGGAAGTTCGGAACCGGGATGCGATCCTTGGCGGTGAAGATCGCCAACCCCTCCTGGCGGAAGGTCTCGTAGCGCGGGTCCTTTTCCAGCACCGCGGCGGTCTTGGCGTTCTGGGCGTGGACCCAAGCCATCGAGCGGGCGCCGTCGATGTCCTCCAGCCAGCCGTAGGGATCATCGGTGGGCGGCGCGCTCTGGGCGACCGCAGCGCCGCCGCACAGCAGGGCCGCAACGGCGGCCAGCATCAGCTTTTTCATCTCGTTTCCTCGCCGGGCCGCAGCCGGATCAATCCATCAGCTTCTTGGTCAGGTAGGTGTATTCCACCGCCAGGCGCTTGGCGGTTTCCTGCAGGTTGGCCGCCGCGGCGTGCCCGCCTTCGATGTTCTCGTAGTAGTAGAAGGGATAGCCCAGGCCCTGCATCTTGGCCGCCGCCTTGCGGGCGTGGCCGGGGCCGACGCGATCGTCGGCGGTGGAGGTCTCGAACAGGGGCTCGGGGTATTTCACGCCGGCCTTGATCGCCTGATAGGGCGAGTACTTGGCGATATAGGCGCGCTGCTCCGGGATGTTCGGGTCGCCGTATTCGCCCACCCACGAGGCGCCCGCCGCGATCTGGGTGTAGCGGATCATGTCAAACAGCGGCACCTGAACCACCACCGCGCTGAACAGCTCCGGGTGCTGGGTCATGGTCACGCCCATAAGCAGGCCGCCGTTGGAGCCGCCCTCGATGCCCAGGCGGCGCGGCGAGGTGATCTTCCTGGCGATCAGGTCCTTGGCCACCGAGGCGTAGTCGTCGAACACCTTCTGGCGGTTCTCCTTCAGGCCCGCGTTGTGCCAGGCCGGGCCGAACTCGCCGCCGCCGCGGATATTGGCGACCACATAGATCCCGCCCCGCTCCAGCCACAACTTGCCGACCGCGCCGGAGTAGGATGGCGTCTGGGAAATCTGGAAGCCGCCGTAGGCGTAGAGCAGGGTCGGATTCGATCCGTCCAGCTTCATGCCGGCGCGGTGCACGATGAAGTAGGGCACCTTGGTCCCGTCGGTGGAAGCCGCCTCGTATTGATCGACCACCAGGCCCGTGGCGTCGAAGCGCGGGGGCGTCGACTTGATCCGCTCGACCTTGCCGGTGGCGGCGTCCGCCAGCCAGAGCGTGGTCGGCTCCAGATAGCTCGACACGCTCACGAAGATCTTGTCGCCCCTGTTGGAGGACGAGCCCAGGCCCACCGAGACGTTCTTGGGCAGATCCATAGGGCTGTGGGACCACTTGCCGCCCGCGTAGTCCCAGATGTCCGCCACGCCGCGGACGTTGTCGAGCATCGACACGACCATCTTGTCGTGAGTGGTGCTGACGCCGCTGATCGACTGGCGCGGGGTCGGGCGCAGCAGCAGCGTGGGCTTGGCCGCGGCGGGGTCGCGCTTCAGCGCCGCGAGATCGACGGCGAACAGGTCGCCGGTCTTGAGATTCTGCTCAGGCCAATCTTGTTCGAGGGTCACCACCAGCTGGCCCTTGTGCAGGGCTTGGATCGAGCTCTTCAACGGGAAGGGCAGCTTCACCGGCGTGGTCAGGCCGTGGCTGTCCCCTACCAGATAGACCTCGTTCTCGAAGGAGCTGATGATCCGGTTGGCGAGCAGCGCCTGCGCGCGCCCGTCGGAATCGCGCACCACCGACGGCTGCACCGAGACGTCGGTCTTGAGCCCGCGCATGACCTCGACGGCCTGATCGAGGCTCTGGCCCCGCTTGAGAGCCTTGATGACGAACGGATAGCCCGACGCGGTCATGGTGTCGGGGCCCCACTCGCGGGCGACCAGCAGGGTGTTCTCGTCGACCCAGGAGACGACCTGCTTGCCGTCCGGCAGCACGAAGCCGCCGTCGATGAACTTGCCGGTGGTGCTGTCGAACTCGCGCACCGTCACCGCGTCCTTGCCGGCGGTGGACAGGCTGACCAGGCAGAGGCGTTCCTCCGGCGGCAGGCATTGGGCGCCGTGGTAGACCCAGTTGGCGTTCTCGGCCTTGGCCAGGGCGTCGACGTCCAGGATGGTGCGCCACTCGGGCGTGGCGGTGGCGTAGCTGGCGAGCGTCGTGCGACGCCACAGGCCGCGCGTATGCTCCTTGTCCTGCCAGAAGTTGTCGATGGAATCCTCGGTCCCGCGGAAGCCCGGGAAGGGGATGCGGTCGGTCGCGGTGGCGATCTTCAGGGCGTCGTCGTGGAACTGCTGGTAGCGTGGATCGGCCTGCAGCACGCCGAGCGAACGGGCGTTCTCGGCCTTGACCCAATCCATGGCCTTGGGCGCGTCCGGCGCCTCGAGCCAGCCGTAAGGATCCTGCTCGATGCTCGGCACGCCGTCGGCGGCGGGGTCCGCAAGGGCGCTCATCGGAGACAGCGAGACCAGCGCCGCGGCGAGGGCGGCGATTGAAACCAGACGCATTTGGGCATGCTCCCCGACAGACCTGTTCTTTGTCGTTGCGCCCACGATAGGCGATGGCGGGGATTGCGGAAAATTACGGAGCTGTAACGTGCGAACCCCCGACCGCCTCGCAGCGGCCGGGGAAGCGCGGTTCGGCAGGCTCGACGCCGCCTTAGGACTTCAGCACCTCTTCCTGCAGGCGCTGGGAGCATTCCTGGGTGCTCTCATCGATCATCTTCCTGAGCTTGGCGGCGTCGTCGGCGAACAGCTGGTCAAGGTTAGGGGACTCGGGCGTCTTCTTGGGCCGGAGGAAGCACTTGCCCTTCGCCACGACCTTGTACTGGGTCGTATCGATGACCCGGACGTTCGACATGAACATCAGCCCGTAGTGAACCCAGTCGAGCGGGAAGTAGCTCGGCTCCAGGCTGGTGCTGACATCGACGATATAGTGGGCGGGCTTGGCGTCGGACCCGGACTTACCGGCCCTGAGCTTCAGCGCCGGATCGCCTTCGTAGACCTTGTCGGGCTCTGCTGCGGCGTCACCGCCGTGATGTTTGGCATAGGCGACCGCGACCTCGCGGCCCATGCGGTTCGACGGGTCCGCGATCTTGTACTGCACCGCCATCTCATGGCCCTGCGACATCGCCACGACCGCGCCGATGGCGCCGAAGCCCGCCGAGCCGGGCGTCAGCATCGTGAACGGCGGAGGCCCTGAACGGCTGACGTAGGCCACCATCGCCGCAGCCGTGGGCGCCGGCGCGGGGGCCGTTGCGACCGCGGCAGGCTGAGCCGCAGTCGCTGCGGCGGGAGCCGCCGTCGCAGCCGGAGCGGGGGTCGGAGCCGCTGTGGCGGCGGGCGCGGCAGGCGCCGCTGCGGGCGTCGGGGCTTGAGCAGCCGGAGCCGGCGTGGGCGTGGGCGCAGCGGTCTGGGCGTTCGCGGCCGAGGCCGCGGCCAGGGCGCAGACCGCGCCCAGGATGATGTATCTATGCATGATGACGGTCCCCCATGAATGGCGCCGATAATCGGACACGTGGCGCGCCGGTCAAGACACACTCCGCCGTTGCGTCCAGGGAACCGCGTTACACGACAGGGCCCGATTTCCCCCGCGCGGACGGCGCCCTATATGCTCAAGCCATGAGCCGTCCGTTCGTGAAGATGAACGGGCTCGGCAACGACTTCGTCGTGGTCGAGGCCCGCACCCAGGCGTTCCAGCCGACGCCGGAGCAGGTGCGCGCCTGGGCCGACCGCGAGACGGGCCTGGTCCCCTCTTCCGGCGGCCGGCGGGGCTTCGACCAGCTGATCGCCATCGAGCCCTCGAACAACGGCGACGCCTTCATGCGGGTATGGAACGCCGACGGCGGCTCGGTGGAGACCTGCGGCAACGCCTTGCGCTGCGTCGGCTGGCTGTTGATGCAGGCCTCGGGGCTGGACCACGTCTCCATCGACACCCTGGGCGGCGTGGTCGACGCCACCCGAGCCAAGGACGGCCGCATCTCGGTCGACATGGGTGAGCCGGGCCTGGACTGGACCCAGATCCCGCTGGCCGAGGAGATGGACACCCGCAATATCGAACTGCAGGTCGGCCCGATCGACGCCCCGCACCTGCATACGCCGGGCGCCGTCAGCATGGGCAATCCGCACGTGGTCTTCTTCGTCGACGACGCCGAGACCGCGCCGGTGCGCGAGGCCGGCTCGCTGATCGAGCACCACCCGCTGTTCCCCGAGGGCGTCAACGTCGGCTTCGCCCAGGTCAAGGGCCGCGACCGTATCCGCCTCAAGGTCTGGGAGCGCGGCGCGGGCCAGACCAAGGCCTGCGGCACCGGCGCCTGCGCAGCGCTGGTCGCCTGCGCGCGACGAGGCCTGACCGGCCGCTCAGCCACCCTGGAGCTCGACGGCGGCGAACTGCACGTCGAATGGCGCGAGAGCGACGGCCACGTGATCATGACCGGGCCATACGCCGTCGAGGGGACCGGGGTCCTGCCCTAGGAGTTCGCAATGCAGTTCATGGTGGTCGAACGTTTCCGGGGCCAGGACCCGCGCCCGATCTACGCCCGCCTGGCCGAGCGCGGGCGGATGATGCCTGAGGGCCTGACCTTCGTGTCCAGCTGGGTTTCGGCCGACCTCGGCCGCTGCTTCCAGCTGATGGAGACCGATGACATCACCCTGCTGCAGCGCTGGATCGCCCAGTGGTGCGACCTGATGGAATTCGAGGTCGTGCCGGTGGTCACCGGCAAGGAAACCGCCACGGCGATGGCGCTCTGACCGGCGAGGTCGCGGACCGGGCCGCAAAGTGCTATATGCGCTCGACCAGGGCGGCCGCAGGGCCGCCCGCTTTCGTTTTGAGCCCGTGACCGACGCCGCCGCCATCACCGAGACCGAGGATGCCCGTCCCGACGTGGACGTGGTCACCTTCGGCTGCCGCCTGAACGCCTACGAGAGCGAGGTGGTGCGAGCGCGCGCGGCGGAGGACGGGCTCTCCAACGCCGTCGTCTTCAACACTTGCGCCGTCACCGCCGAGGCGGTGCGCCAGGCCCGCCAGGCCATTCGCAAGGCGCGGCGCGAGCGGCCCGATGCACGCCTGATCGTCACCGGCTGCGCCGCCCAGATCGATCCCGAGGCCTTCGCCGCCATGCCCGAGGTCGACCAGGTGCTGGGCAACGGCCTGAAGACCGTCGCCGGGTCCTACGCCAAGGTCGAGGCGCCCCAGCGGGTCCTGATCAACGACGTGATGAGCGTGCGCGAGACCGCCGGCCACCTTATCGACGGCCTCAAGGATCGCGCCAGGGCCTATGTCGAGATCCAGAACGGCTGCGACCACCGCTGCACCTTCTGCATCATCCCCTACGGCCGCGGGAACTCGCGCTCGGCTGGGGCCGGCGAGGTGGTCGAGCAGGTGCGCCGCCTGGCCGCCGGCGGCTTCAACGAGGTAGTGCTGACCGGGGTCGATCTGACCAGCTGGGGCGCCGACCTGCCCGGCCAGCCCACGCTCGGGCAGCTGGTCGCCCGCATCCTCAAGCTGGTCCCCGAGCTCCAGCGGCTGCGCCTGTCCTCCATCGACGCGGCCGAGATCGATCCCGACCTGATGCGCTGCCTGGCCGAGGAAGAACGCCTGGCCCCCTATCTGCACCTGTCGCTGCAGGCCGGGGACGACCTGATCCTGAAGCGGATGAAGCGCCGCCACCTGCGCGCCGACGCGATCCGCTTGACCCAGGCCGTGCGCGCTGTTCGCCCCGATGTCGCCTTCGGCGCCGACCTCATCGCCGGCTTCCCGACCGAAAGCGAAGAGGCCTTCGAGAACACCCTGCGCCTGGTCGACGACTGCGACCTCGCCTTCCTGCACGTCTTCCCCTACAGCGCCCGGCCCGGCACCCCGGCCGCGCGCATGCCCAAGGTGGCAGGCCCGGTGGTAAAGGAACGCGCCGCGCGCCTGCGGACCAAGGGCGCCCAGGCCCTGATCCGGCACCTCGACCGACAGGTCGGCCGCGCCGTCTCGGCCCTGGTCGAGCGCGACGGCTTCGCCCGCGCCGCCGACTTCACCGAGGTGAGCGTCGAGGGCCAGGCCCAGGCAGGGGCGATCGTGGACCTGCGCATCGTCGGCCATGACGGCTCACGCGCCCGCGCCGTGATCCCCGAAGCGTGATCGCGCCGCGCGCGTGAAGGCGTGACGAACCCGTGACAGGGGCGTAGCGTCGGTCTCGGGACGGCGTCGCGTGGGGTTTGACGCCGGGAGACCGGGGGGTCTCGCCATGATGGAACTGTCGCGCCGGCTGCGCGTCTTCCTTTCCGCCCGAAGCGGAGGGGAAGCATTGTGCCTGCGCGCCGTTCAGCCCGTCCGCCCACGGACCGTCACGGCCCCGCGAACCGGCGCAATAAGCGCTTTGACCCGCCGGAATTCGCGTTAAGAATGAGACAGTTCTGGAGTGCCGCCGCATGAAGGCCCTGCGTTGGTTGGTGATCTGGTCGCTCGTGATCTATGCGGGCTGGCTGACGGTTCCGCTGCTGGAAAGCGCAGTGGGGGCGAGCCGACTGAGGCAGATGGTGCATGTGGGCGGCCCGGCCGGCCTGACCCCCGACGCGGGCGACCTGCTGCGCACCGGCCTGTGGGTGGGCGCAATCCTGTTCTTCTTCGGCTCCGCGCTGCTGCTCTGCGCCCACAGCCGCAAGGCGTTCGGCGCCTATGCGCTGGGCTTCGCCGCCAATGCGGTGCTGATCCTGATGCAGATGACCATGGGCTCGGGGGCCGCCCTGCCCCTGATGCTGCTGCTCCTGGGCCTGGTCCTGGTCGGCTGGGTGATCATGGCCGACGCCAGGCGGCGTCGCGCCTGGGCCTGAAATCCAGTCAGCAAGCCCCCATCTTCGCAGTCTGACCGAGCCGGGCGGTTGACCGGCAGGGCGCGATCACTAGTGTGCGCGCGCTTCCCCAGACGCGAGAACTGAAATGGCGGACAACGCTCAGGCCCCCGGGCGCTACGACGTGGTGATCATCGGCGGCGGGCCGGGCGGCTATAACGCCGCGATCCGCGCCGGCCAGTTGGGCATGAAGGTCGCCTGCGTGGAGATGCGCTCCACCCTCGGCGGCACCTGCCTGAACGTCGGCTGCATCCCGTCCAAGGCCCTGCTGCACGCGTCGGAACTGTTCGAGGAAGCGAACAAGGATTTCGCCTCCATCGGCATCGAGGTCAACCCCAAGCTGAACCTGCCGCAGATGATGACCTCGAAGTCCGACAGCGTCGGCCAGCTGACCAAGGGCATCGAGTTCCTGTTCAAGAAGAACAAGGTCGACTGGATCAAGGGCATGGGCCGCATCTCCGGCCCCGGCCAGGTCGAGGTGACCTCCGAGGCCGGCGGCAAGACCCTGCTTCAGGCCGCCAATATCGTCATCGCCACGGGCTCCGAGCCCGTCGGCCTGCCCGGCATCGCCTTCGACCAGAAGCAGATCGTCGATTCGACCGGCGCGCTGTCCCTGCCGGCCGTGCCGAAGTCCATGATCGTGGTTGGCGCGGGCATCATCGGGCTGGAGCTGGGCTCGGTGTGGCGCAGGCTCGGCGCCGAAGTCACCGTGGTCGAGTTCCTGCCGCGCATCACGCCCGGCATGGACACCGAGATCGCCTCGGCCTTCCAGCGCGCCCTGATCAAGCAGGGCATGCAGTTCAAGCTGGGCGCCAAGGTCACCTCGGCCAAGGGCGCCGCCGACGGCGTGACCCTGACCATCGAGCCGGCCGGCGGCGGCCAGGCCGAGACCCTGAAGGCCGACGTCGTGCTCGTCGCCATCGGCCGCAAGCCGTACACCCAAGGCCTGGGCCTGGAGACGGTCGGCATCACGCCCGACCAGCGCGGCTTCATCCCGACCGACCACTTCCGCACCACCGCGCCGGGCGTCTGGGCCATCGGCGACGTGATCTTAGGCCCCATGCTCGCCCACAAGGCCGAGGACGACGCGGTCGCCTGCATCGAGCTGATCGCCGGCAAGGCCGGTCACGTCGACTACAACCTGGTCCCGAGCGTGGTCTACACCTTCCCCGAAGTGGCCTGGGTCGGCCAGACCGAGGATCAATTGAAGGCTTCGGGCATCGCCTACAAGACTGGCAAGTTCAACTTCGCCGCCAACAGCCGCGCCAAGGTCAACCACGAGGCCGAGGGCCTGGTGAAGTTCCTGGCCGACGCCAAGACCGACCGGGTGCTGGGCGTGCACATGATGGGGCCCGAAGTCGGCGAGATGATCGCCGAGGCCTGCGTGCTGATGGCCTTCGCCGGCGCCTCGGAAGACCTGGCCCGCATCTGCCACCCCCACCCGACCCGCTCGGAAGCGGTGCGCCAGGCGGCCATGGGCGTCGAAGGCTGGACGATGCAGTCCTAAGCTGGATCAGCCGACCCTGTCAGCCAAAGTGGCGAGCGCATTCGCGCCCGGACAGGTCGGCAAACAGACTATCGATAGGGCAGGTAGCCGCGCTCGACCATGCGCCGCAGGGCCTCGTAGGCCTCGGCAAGCTCCTCGAAGGCTGAGCGCAGCTCCGCGAGGCGCTGCACGCGCAGGGGCGAGATCGAGCCGGCCTCGGACAGGCTCAGCGCCTCCTTCACCCACTGCGCGCGGGCCAGGGCCGCGGCCACCGCCATGCGCTGAAAGGTGGCGGCGTCGGCGTGGCTCAGCGACTGGCCCAGGACCTCGCGGTTGGCGGCGTAGGCGGTGTAGTCGATCTGCTCGAGCTGGCCGCGCAACCGGCGCTGCGCCTGCGGGTCGCTGTCGGTGTCCGGCTCGAAGTGGTCGGTGGCGATGCGGCGCACGCTGGCGGTCCTGATGGAAGACATGGCGTTCCTCCGCGCTCCGGAAAGCGCCCGAAGCAGCGTGGAGCTTGCGCCGCGAGGCTTAACCGGCTGTTGATGCGCCCGCCGCGTCTTCCGGGGGCGCGTCAGGCTCCAGCACGGTCAGGCGGCGCACGGTCAACTCGTCGATCTCGACGTGGCCGAGGCGAAGCCGTCCCACCGCCGCCCGGCCCACAGCGGCGCGACCGACCGCCAGCCGCCCGATGGCGAGCGCGCCCAGGGCCACGGCGCCGATCGCCAGGGCCCCGACCGCGATCGCGCCAATGGGCGCCGCGCCCACGTGAAACACGGCCCGACGCTCGACCACGCGGTTTCTGCTGCTCATCGTCGATCTCCCACGGCGGCTGAACCTTTCCAAAGCTTAACCCGGATCGCCACGCCACGGCCGCAAAGCGTGGCTGTAAGGCGGCGTCATTTTCGCCCGGACCAGGAGATTTCGATGGGCATTGAAGACCGCAAGGCGGTGGTGAGGGCCTATGTGGAGGCGTTCAACGCCGGCGACTTCGAAGCGATACGCCCGCTGTTCACGCCCGACGCCGAGATCTACGGGGTCACCGGCTCCGGGTCCTTCGACGTGGCCCTGCCGATCTGGAACGCCTTGCACGACGGCCTGGCCATGACCTTGGAGATCGTCGCGATGGCTGCGGAGGGCGACACTGTGGCGGTGCGCTTCGTCGAGCGCGGCGCCTGGGTCGGGCCGTTCATGGGTCGGACCGGCCACACCGGCAAGACCTACGAGCTCACCGCCATGGAGTGGTTCCAGTTCGAGGGCGACAAGGTGCGCCGGCGCTGGGGCGCGCGCGATTCCGCGACCATCGCTCGTCAGGTCGGCATGACCCTCTAGTTCGCCTGTCGGGCGGCGAGCGTTGCCGCGCGCGCCTCGGCGTGATCTTGTCGAACGCAGGTATCGCGATGGGGGCGCGGTGGACCGGTTTCGGCGACGACTGCTGCTGTCCGGGGCGGGGGCCATGCTGGCTGCGCCCGGACTTGTTGCGTCCGGACTGGCGCGCGCCCAGCCCAGCGAAGCCGGCTTCCTGCCGAGCCCCGACCTCAGCATCTCGCCGGAGCATCCGCCCAGGTTCATCGCGGGCCTGAGGCCCTGGCGGCGCGGCACCTTCCGCCTGGAGCCGGGCGTCAGCGGCGACAAGCTGGTGGTGCACAACTACGGCCACGGCGGCGCCGGCATCACCATGAGTTGGGGCTGCGCGGTGGAGGTCCGCACCTACGTCGCCGCTCTCTTGGAAGCAGTGAAGACCCGCAAGGTGGCGGTGTTGGGCGCGGGCGTGATGGGGCTGACCGCAGCCACCCTGCTGCGCGAGCTGGACGTGCCGGTGACCATCTACGCAGAGAAGTTCACGCCCCACACGACCTCGGACGTGGCGGGCGGGCAGTGGGCGCCCTCGGTGGTCGAGCATGCCGACGAGGTCCGCTTCCGCCGCATCCTGCGCAACGCCTGGGCCATGCACCAGAACCTGGGCGCGGGCTTCGGCGTGTCGGCGCGCGACAACTACACCTTCCGCAAGGCCAACGAGCTGCGTTACGCCGCGCTATCGGGCGCGGCCGAGCCGCAGCAGCTGTCGCGTCTGCCCTTCGCCAACATCACCCACGACGGCTGGCGCTATCCGACCTTGCTGGTCGAGCCGCCGATCCTGCTCAAACGCCTGTCGGAGAACCTGCAGGCCTCCGGCGTCGAGATGAAGACCATGAGCTTCAAGGGCGCGGCCTCGGTGCAGGCGCTGGAGGAGCCTGTCCTGGTCAATTGCCTGGGGCTGGGCTCACGCAAGGTCTGGCCCGACGAGGCCCTGCACGGCCGCAAGGGTCAGCTGGCCCTGCTCAAGGCCCAACCGCACCTGAAATATCTCTACAGCGGCATCGGCTACCTGTTCCCGCGCCAGGACCACCTGGTGGTCGGCGGCTCGGTCGAATACCCGTCCACGATCAACGAGGACGACACGCCCGATCCGGTGATGGGCATGCAGATGATCCGCATCGTGAAGGCCGTGTTCGACGGCGCCTTGCCCCTGCCCCCGTGGCTGGCGGGAGCAGGCGGCGGGCTCGATCCCGACAGCTGAGCGGCTTCAGGCCCACGGACGAGCCTGGGCCGGCGCGCTAGCCCTTCTTTTGCGCGTCCGCCGCGGACGGGAAGCTGGCCTTCGCGCCGAAGAAGCACTCGACCGACGCGATCTTCCCATCGCGGACCCGGTGAAGCTCCACGTTGCGGAAGGTGTTTCCGGCCATTGTGTGGCCGAGGTATTTTATGAACACCTGGTCTCCCTTCTCCATCATCAGCTCCACATCGAACGCCTTGGTGAGGCCGACCTGGTTGTCCCAGCACTCGGTCCTGAACTCGGCCTTGCTGATGTGGTCTTCGCCGTTGGTGCTGCTGAAGGTGAAGTCGTCGGTCAGGATGGCGGCCAGATCAGCCCAGTTCCGGCTCTCCACCCACACCTTGTAGTAGGCCATGACGGCCGCTTCGTTCTTCGAGCCCGCGCCGACGGCGGCGCGGGCGCCTTGAGCCGGCAGGATCATCGCCGCAGCCGCCAGGGCGCCGCCTCCGGCTTCGATCAGGCTGCGTCGGGATAGTGCGGTCGACATGGTTCGATCTCCATCGAGAAGGGAAGAAAAAGGCGCGGCGGCGACCCGGGGAGCCGCCGCCGCAGTTTCAGGGCTCGCTCAGAAGTCGGCGGTGATGCCGATGAAGATGGTCCGGCCCAGGGCGTCATACACCTGCGGGAAGGTGTTGCCGTTGCCGAAGGGCGGCGACGACAGTCCCAGGTTGGACGAGTCGACGATCGGCGGGGCCTTGTCGAACAGGTTGGAGACCCCGGCGCGCAGCTGCATGCCGTCCCGGAAACTCCAGGTCCCCGACAGGTCGAAGTAGTTGAAGGCGGGGATGGCCCGGTCAGGATTGTGCGGGCCGAGCGGACCCGCGCCGGTGAAGGCCTCGGTTCCGCCGATGTAGCGCCAGTCGACAGACAGGGCCGCCTTCCAAGGCGTGTTCCACGTAGCCCGGAGCTTGTGACGCCAGGCCGGCGCAGGGGCCCCATCCAATGGCCGCCCGCCGCAGCCCGTGCCGAACCTGCCCACGCAGTGTTCGACCGCCGCGCCCGGAAGCGCTTGGGTGTCGAACTTGTCCAGGTGGGTGCCGACAAGGTTGAAGCGCAGGCTGCCGTTGTCGCCCATGCCCACCGAAGCCAGATCGAGGCGGTAGTTGGCCTCGAAGTCGACGCCGCGCGTGCGCATGGTGCCGGCGTTGACGTTGGTTCCCGTCACGTAGCCGGCGGTCGGGCCCGTGCCGAAGATGATCCCGGTAACCGCTTGGCGATGGACCAGGCCGCAGAAGGTAAGGTTGCCGGCCACGCACAGGTTGAGCGCAGACCCCGGGTCCAGAGGCCCGATGACCTTGTCGACCTCGATATCGAAGTAGTCGATCGTAGCGCTGAAGCCCCTGAGGAAGGTCGGGGTGAACACCACGCCGTAGGACTTGGTGTCCGAGGTCTCGGGCTTCAGGTGCGGGTTGCCGCCTGCCAGGAAGCCGCACTGGGCGGAGACGCACTGTATGATCGAGCCGTATTGGCCGGCAGTCACGCCCATGTTCTGGCAAGCGGCGAGCGATGCCGTCGGCGACCCGCCGGCGCAGGGGTCGGCGCCGCCGAACAAGGCAAGTCCCTGCGGCGTGAACAGTTCGACAACGTTGGGGGCTCGCACTGCGCGCTGAAGGCTGGCGCGGAAACGCACGTCGTCCGTCGGCGCCCACTCGCCCGACAGCTTGTGAGAGGTGACATGGCCCGACGACGAATAGTCCGAGGTGCGATAGCCTCCTTCGACCGACAGAACCTTGGCGAACGGCGCGTCCTGGATGATCGGAATGCGGATTTCGCCGAAGATCTCCTTCACGTCGAAAGCGCCGGAAACGTCCAGTGTGGGGCCGCCCGCGCCCGCTAGGTCGCCCGAGGTGAATTCGAAGTCGCTGCGCAGGTCCAGCGTCTCGCGACGATATTCGGCGCCGATGGCGACGCCCACGCCGTCCTTGGCCCAGGGGCTCTTCAAGCCGTACTTGCCCAGATCGCCGGAGATCGAGCCGGAAACGACCTGTTCGGTGGTCCCGCCCTCCTGGAAGCCCGGCGCGTCGAGATAGTTGATCGCGGCCTGGGTCACCTTGCCGAGCTGGAAGATGTTCCAGGGCACGCAGGAGGGATCGACGCCGCTGATAGCCGTGACGCAGGTCGGCACGCCCGCGACGTTGCGGACCTGCAGCGACCGGCCGAGCCGGGTGATCGACATGTCGTGTAGGAAGTTCTCGGCATAGACCGTGTCGCCGTACTGGGCGTAGACGTCGTAGGTCCAGGCGTCGGCGAAATCGCCCTTGGCGCCCAGGACCAGTCGGTAGCTGTCGTGGCGCAGGCCGTTCTGACGCGGACCGCCTTCGACGTTACGACGGCCGATGAACAGGGTGGTGTTCTGGGCCGCAGTCAGGCCCTGGCTGGTGCACCACTGGTTCACTTCCGAAGCCGACAGGAAGGGGTTGTCGCAGTTGACCTGGACCGGTGTGCCGAAGAACAGGCCGGACGGTGCGATCTGGGCGACGGTGTGGTCGTCCATGAACATGAAGGACGAATAGACGTCCATCCACGGCTTCACCTGATAATGGGCGAAGGCGCCGGCGGTGTAGCGCTCATCAGGGCGCTGGAAGAAGTTGTAGGGCGCGAAGTTGAACGCGTTGACGGCGCCGACATAGGGAACCAGCGTGCCCGACGAGTCCCCAACCGTCTTGGACGGCTGCTTGGCCAGCACGATCGAGGTGAAGCGGCCCGGGAACGACGTCGATGAGCCCTGGCAGACATGCGGGTTGTTGTTGATGGTCGAGATCGAGCAGTTCGAATAGTCGCGCTTGTTCTCTGTGACGGCCTGGGTGTTGCGGTAGCCGGCGTAGGCCGTGACGTTACCCTTGCCGTCCGGCGACGAGGCGCCCAGCACCGCGGTGAAGCTCCAGGTAGCGCCGTCGGTCACGTTGCCCGAGGGCGCGTTGAAGCCGGACGTCTTGTTGATCGCCTGCGAGAGACTGTCGTCGTTGTTGTGCTGGTAGAATGAGTACTGGGTGTCGAGGCGCAGGCCTTCGAAGTCCTTCTTCATGATAAAGTTGACCACGCCGGCGATGGCGTCGGAGCCATACACGGCCGACGCGCCGCCGGTGATGATCTCGACCCGGTCGATCAGGGCCGAGGGAATCTGGTTCAGATCGGGCGAGACCACCGCCGGGTCGCCCGGCATCAGCCGCTTGCCGTCGATCAGCACCAGGGTGCGCTTGGACTCCAGGCCGCGCAGATTGACCGTCGCGGTGCCGGCCGACGCGTTGGACACGTTATTGCCCTGAGAGGCGAACACCGACGGCAGGCTGTTGACCAGGCTCTCGGTATTGGTGGTGCCCTGCAGCTTCACTTCCTGGTCATTCACGACCGAGAGCGGGCTGGTCGAGGTCAGGCCCGGCGTCGGGATGCGCGAGCCGGTGATCACCACTTCCTTGACGGTGGCGGGATCGTCGGCCGCGAAGGCCTGGGTGGCGGAAAGCGCGATGACCGCGGCCCCGCCGATCATCGTCGAGGCCAGAAGGCGCTCGCGAACCGTGTGTCTATTCAACTTCATCCCTCCCAGTGCCCGCGGCCGGATCCAAGCCGTCGCGGTGCGTGACCTTCGGGACGCCGGACGCGGTGACCCGATTTGTGCGAGGAAGATCGAATATGAAACTTCCATCCCCCGCTATTTGATGAAGTAATTTTGGCCGGAAGCGTCTGTCAATCGGCCATAAATGGTAGTTAAAGAACGGGTGAATCCTGTATCAATTTGGGCGCAGCTTAACTTTTATTGCAAGTGAATGAGATTTGTGAGAATGTTAAACTTAATACAACTATTTAGAAATGTGATCGATTCTACAACAGATAGCGCGATCGCGGCCGCACGCGCTCGTGACGTGAGCGGCCACGCGCTCCTAGTGCGATGGGTCAGATAACAGGCCGGATGGGGCGGGCGGCGGCGATCAGGCCCTCGAGCGCATCACGCAGGGCGCAGCCCTCTGGCGTCAGGCGCAGCGCCTTCACGCGCCGATCCGTCGTCGAGCCGGCCACCGCCAGGAGCGGGGGATCGATCCCGTATTCCGGCTCTTCGGCGCTGCCGGCCATGGAGCGGATGATCCGCGAGGCGCTGGCCACCGACATGCCGGCGAGCTCGGCTGCCTCGCTGAAGGTCAGGCCCTCATTTTCGCAGGTGTAGAGAAAGACCACGAACGAGGCGAACGAGCGCGGCGCGCTGGCGGCGCGGAACAGTTCGAGGCCTTCGAGGATGGTGTTGCGCCGGCGTCCGCCAGATTGGGCGGCGAGCGCCTCACTCATACTGGCTCACCCGGCCTGAGGCCACATGAACGCGCCGCCCGGACCCGCCTTGCGTCATCCGCGCCGCGCGCGTGCGGTTCACCGTCACCGCAGCCTTCGGATAGGCCTCCAGCAGCGGAGCGATGGCGCCTTCGAGGCGCTTCTGGTGCTCGGCCGCCGCTTGGAAGTCTTCCGCTTCGATGTTGATCGTGACGCAGACCTTGAGATTGCACGCCGGGATAAAGCCGTACTTCATTACACTCACCCTCCGAAACCAGCCCGACCCGCGCCCACGGAGCCGCCGACCGCGCCTTCGCATTGTCCGCGCG
The DNA here is from genome assembly GCA_018241995.1 of Pseudomonadota bacterium. Lineage (GTDB taxonomy): Bacteria > Pseudomonadota > Alphaproteobacteria > Caulobacterales > Caulobacteraceae > JAFECT01. The sequence goes on along the minus strand of JAFECT010000009.1, from coordinate 148,227 downwards.
CCCCCCGAAACAGTGCCGTTTGCGTGTCGGTAACCCCTCAACTATATCCATACCGACTAGTTGGTATGTAAGCAAGCGCGCATTTGAAATGGTCTCGCATCTGCTACTGGCAGTGCGGTGCGTGGCGAGAGGAGCTCGATGGCGAAGTCCGGGCATGAGTCGAAGGTGAAGCTGCTGAATGCGGCGACGCGTGTTGTCCGCACCAAGGGCTACAACGCCGCGCGCGTGGACGACGTCTGCGCCGAGGCCGGCGTGACCAAGGGCAGCTTCTTCCATCACTTCGAGGGCAAGGAAGACCTCATGCTGGCCGCGGTGACGCATTGGGACGAGAAGTCACGCGCCTTCTTCGAGACCGCCCCCTTCCATGCTCACGCCGATCCCCTCGACCGGCTCTTGGCCTACATCGATTTCCGCAAGTCGCTGATCCGGGGCGACCTGGTCGACTTCACCTGCTTCATCGGCACCATGGCGCAGGAGGTGTTCGACACTCATCCCGCCATTCGCGAAGCCTGCCGATCGTCCATCGCGAGCCATGCCGCCGCGATCGAGCCGGACATCGAGGCCGCGATGCGTACCCACGCCTTCCGTGGAGACTGGACGGCCGCGAGCCTGGCGATGCACATCCAGGCCGTGAACCAAGGCGCGTTCGTGCTCGCCAAGGCGGAGCACGGCTTCGACGCTGCGATCATGGCCCTGGAGCATCTCCGCCGATATGTGGAGCTGCTGTTCGAGCGGCGCGCCGATGTGGCGTCGGCCTAGCCCGTAGCGGCTCATGCCCGCGGATGGGCCTTGGCATAGGCGCTGAGCAGGCGTTCGGCGTCCACGGCGGTGTACTTCTGAGTGGTCGACAGCGAGGCGTGGCCGAGCAGTTCCTGGATCGAGCGCAGGTCCGCGCCCGCGCCCAAGAGATGCGTGGCGAAGGAGTGCCTCAGCGCATGCGGCGTGGCGCTCTTGGGCAGGCCGAGGCGTCCCCTTAGGCGCTGCACGGTGGCCTGCACATGCCGGGGCGAGAGCGGCCCGCCGCGGGCGGCGCGGAACAACGGCTCGTCCGGCGCGAGGGCGAAGGGCAGTTCGGCCACGTAGGCGTCCACCGCCTGCCTGACCGCCGGCAGCACCGGCACGATGCGGGTCTTCGAGCCTTTGCCGACGATGCGCAGGCTGTCGCCGAGCGGCGCCTCGTCCCGCCTCAGCGACAGGGCTTCGGAAATGCGCAGGCCGCAGCCGTAAAGCAGGGTCAGGACCGCCCGGTCACGCGCCATGGCCCATTCGGCCAGGTCGGGGTCGGCCTCCGCCTCCTGCAGCAGGCCCTTCGCCTGGTCCTCGTCGACGGGTCGGGGAACCGAAGCGCCCTGCTTCGGTCCGCGCACCAGGCCGATCTGCGCATTGGCGACGCCCAGGCGCCGGTCGAGCCAGCGGTGGAACATGCGGATGGCCGATAGCGCCTGACCCAGCGAGCGGGCCGACAGCGCTTCCTCGCCGCGGCGGCGCGAGGCCAGATAGGCGCGCAGCTCCGCCGCCTCGATCCCGCCCATGTCGGACACGGTCAGGGCGCCGCCGCGATGCGCTTCGAGGAAGGCCAGATAGGCGCCGACGCAGCGGCCGTAGGCTTCCAGGGTGCGCGGCGAACAGCGCCGCTCGTCGGCCAGATAGCCCAGCCACGCCGCCATGCCCTCGCGGACCGGCGACGCCCGGCCGGGCAGGGTCACAGGACCGGCCACCGCTCCGCCGTGCGCTCGACCACCCGCGCCACGAAGGCCACGAGCTCGGCGCCCTGGTCGGGGGTGAAGCCGTCGGGATCGGGCGAGCCGAAGGCCACCAGCGCCGGGCGCGCCTCAGCCCACAGCACCAGCCGCACGAGGGCGGAGCTCTGCACCTCCTTGGCGCGGTCGCCGTAGAGCGCTTCGTTGCCCACGTCCGGCCCCAGGCGCGACAGCCCGTCCTGGCCGAACAGCATGTCCACCGCCCCGTCGTCGATGGTGCGCCAGCCGAACGGCACGGCGCCGGTGTCCTCCATGGCGATCACGCCGGCGCTGAGGCCGAAGCGGTTCCTCGCCGCCTCGTCCAGGCGCCGGGCCAGGTCGGTGTGGTTGCGCGATTCCAGCAGCTCGATCACCGCCGCGTGGGTCTGGGCCTGGGCGGCGAAGTTTGCGCGGGCGACCTGCTCGATCTGCTTGCGCGCCCCGCTTTCGCGTAGGGCCGCGGCCTCCAGCTTGCCCAGCGCCGCACGGCTGAAGTCCACCACATTGGGACCGGCGGGCTTGAGGCTGAGCGTCTCGTGCAGCTCGCGATCGGCGGCGAAATGCTCCGGATGGCTGATCAGGAAGGCGCGCACCTGCGGCCAGGTCAGCTCGGCCGGGGCTTCACGCTTGCACTCGGACTGCGGTTCGGGCGCGGCCGGGGCCCCGCCTTCGCTTCCATCACCGAACAGGTCAGGCGTACTCACAGAATGCTTTGCCCCGTCTTGGCCCAGTCGGCCATGAACTGCTCCAGCCCCTTGTCGGTCAGGGGATGCTTGATCAGGCCCTTGAACACGTCGGGGGGGATGGTGGCGCAGTCGGCGCCGGCGATGCCCGCATCGGCCACGTGGCGCGCGGTGCGGATCGAGGCGGCCAGGATGTCGGTGTCGAACTCGTAGTTGTCGTAGATCGCGCGGATCTCGCGGATCAGCTCCATGCCGTCGGCGCCGTGATCATCCAGCCGGCCGATGAAGGGCGAGATGAAGGTCGCGCCGGCCTTGGCCGCCAGCAACGCCTGGGCCGCCGAGAAGCACAGCGTCACATTGACCTGGTGGCCCTGGCGCGACAGCTCCGAGGTGGCTTTAAGCCCGTCCCAGGTCAGGGGCACCTTCACCGCCACGTTCGGGGCGATGGCGGCCAGCTTCTCGCCCTCGCGGATCATGCCCAGGGCGTCGGTCGCGGCGACCTCGGCCGAAACCGCCCCCTCGACGAGGCCGCAAATCTCGGCGATGACCTCCGCCATGGGCCGACCCGACTTGGCGATCAGCGTAGGATTGGTGGTGACCCCGTCCACGAGCCCGGTCGCCGCAAGCTCGGCGATGAGCTTCACGTCGGCGGTGTCGAGAAACAGCTGCATGCGAGGTCCTTTCCTTCGAGCTCCGGTTCTAGCGGAGTCGGAGAATCTGTGCAGCGCCGAATTCGGCTTTTCGAGCCTTGAGCGACCGCTTCTGACGCTCCGCCCACGCACCTTCGGCGTCGCATGAGAATCGCCGAGGTCATCATCCCCCTGCCGGTGCCGGAGCCGTTCGACTACCTCGTGCCCGAGGAGATGGTGCTGGCCCCCGGCGATCACGTGCTGGTCCCGCTGGGGCCGAGGAGGGTCTGGGGCCTGGTGCGCGACGTACGCGAGACCCCGGCCACCAACCGCAATCTGAAGGCCGTGGCGGAGCGCATCGCCGTCACGCCGCTGCCCGCCAACACCCTGGCCTTCGTCGAATGGGCCTCGCGTTGGCAGATCGCGCCGCCGGGCGATCCCATGGCCATTGCGCTGAGAGGCCTGCGCTCCGAGCCGCCGCGCCCGCCCAAGCGCCTGGTCCTGACCGGCGAGCCGCCCTCGAAGCTGACCGCCGCGCGCGAACGGGTGCTGGAGGCCGCCCAGGCCGGGTCACCCACCGCCGTCGCCCTGGCCGAGGCCGCCGGCGTCTCCACCGGCGTGGTCAAGGCCCTGATCGACGACGGCGCCCTGACCTGGGTCGAGCTGCCCGAGGACCAGGCCTTCGCCGAGCCCGACCCGGACCATGCGCCGGCCGCGCTCAACCCCAGCCAGGCGGCCGCGGCGGATGTGCTCGGCCAGATGATCCGGCAGGGCGGCTTCCAGGCCGCCCTGATCGACGGGGTCACCGGCTCGGGCAAGACCGAGGTCTATCTGGAGGCGGTGGCCCATGCGCTGCGCGCCGACCCCGACGCCCAGATCCTGGTCCTGCTGCCCGAGATCGCCCTGACCCAGGCGGTGATCGCACGCTTCGCCCAACGCTTCGGTGTTGAGCCGGCGGAGTGGCACTCCGGCGTCTCAGGCCCCAAGCGCCGGCGGGTGTGGGACGCGGTGGTGGCCGGCGACGCGCGCATCGTGGTCGGCGCCCGCTCGGCCCTGTTTCTGCCTTTCCGCAAGCTGGCCCTGATCGTGGTGGACGAGGAGCACGACAGCTCATTCAAGCAGGAGGACGGCTTCATCTATCAGGGCCGCGACCTGGCGGTGGCGCGGGCCAATATCGAGAAGGCCATGGTGGTGCTGGCCTCGGCCACCCCGTCGCTGGAAAGCCTGTGGAACGCCGAGCAGGGCCGCTATCGCTGGCTCAGGCTCTCGGCCCGGCATGGCGCGGCGCAGATGCCCGAGATCGGCCTGATCGACCTGCGCGAGACCCCGCCCGAGCACGGCCGCTGGCTGTCGCCGCCGCTGGTCGAGGCCCTGGCCGACACCTATGCGCGCGGCGAGCAGAGCTTGCTGTTCCTGAACCGGCGCGGCTACGCCCCCCTGGTGATCTGCAAGGCCTGCGGCCAGCGCATGACCGCGCCCGACACCGACAGCTGGCTGGTCGAGCATCGCTATACTAACCGCCTGGTCTGCCACCTGACCGGCTTTTCCATGCGCAAGCCCGACAAGTGCCCGCACTGCGGCGCGAAGGATTCCCTGACCTCCATCGGCCCGGGAGTGGAACGCATCGAGGACGAGGTGAAGTCGCTGTTTCCCGAGGCCCGCGTCGCCGTCTTTTCCTCCGACACCGTGCCGGACGGCCAGAGCGCGCGTGAGCTGGTGGAGCGCATGGCCGGCCATGAGATCGACGTGATGGTGGCCACCCAGGCCGCCGCCAAGGGCCACAACTTCCCCATGCTGACCCTGGTGGGGGTGGTCGATGCCGACCTCGGCCTTAAGGGCGGGGACCTGCGCGCCGGCGAACGCACCTTCCAACTCCTGGCCCAGGCCACCGGCCGCGCCGGCCGCCACGAACGCCCTGGCCGCGCCCTGATCCAGACCTGGCAGCCCGAGCACCCGGTCATGCAGGCGCTGAAGGCCCAGGACCGGGACGCCTTCGTGGAGGCCGAGAGCGCCGAACGCGAGGCCGCGCGCCTGCCGCCCTTCGGCCGCCTGGTGGCCCTGGTGCTGTCGAGCCCTGATCCCAGCGCGCTGGAAGCGGTCGCCCGCAACCTCGCCGCCGCCGTGCCCAACGCCGAGGGCGCCGAGGTCTACGGCCCGGCCGACGCCCCCCTGGCCCTGATCCGCGGCCGCCGCCGCAAGCGCTTCCTTGTCCGCGCCGACCGGGGGGTGGACATCCAGGGCCTGGTCTCGACCTGGCTCTCGCGGGTCAAGGTTCCGGCGAGCGTGCGGGTGGTAGTGGACGTGGACCCTTACAGCTTTCTCTAGTCATTCGCCGGTCGCGGAGGGGCGCCATGAATTTCGATCACGCTGTCCTAGCCGCCTCGGACCTGGACGCCAGCCTGCCCTGGTACGAGGCCGTGATGGCCGCCATCGGATTCGCCAAATCGCGCGATCACGTGTGGGTCAATGACGCCGGGCAGGCGCTGGAGCTGCGCCAGGCGGTCGAGGCGGACTACGGCTATCGCCGCCACGGCGTCGGCATGAACCACATCGCCTTCACTGCGCCGTCGCTCGCCGCCATCGAGGCGGTGGCCGATCAGGTGCGCGCCGCGGGTTTCGAAGTGGCCGACATCCAGAGCTTCGGCCGCGACCGCGCCCTGTTCCTGAAGGACCCCGACGGCATGCGCATCGAGCTGACCGCCTACGACGCCGCCTGAGGCCCGCCTACTCCGTCGCGCCCTCGCCCGGCTCGGCCACCGGCTCCACATGCGGCTTCGGCGCCTCTGGCCCGCGACCGCGCAGGGGAAGCTCGGGCACCAGCAGCACGGCGAGGAGACCCAGCACCGCTATGCCCAGCCCGACATAGAACACGTCGACCATGGCGTTGGAGAAGGCCGTGCGGACGAACGGATCGACCACCACCGCCTTGGCCTCGCGCCCCTTGGCCCCATTGGCCACGACCAGCGCCTGCAGCTGGTCGAAGGTCATGGCCTTGCCGCCATGCGCTCCGGTCTTGGCCATCTGGGCGGCCAGGGACTGGGTCATGATGGCGCCGAACACCGCAATGCCCACGGTGGCGCCGATCTGGCGGAAGAACTGCGAGGACGAGGTCGCCACGCCGATGCGCTCCGGCGGCACCGCGTTCTGCACCGCGACGCTGAACAGGCCTTGGGCGGGACCCAGGCCGATCCCAAGGACCAACAGGCGCCAGATCACGCCGAACAGGGTGGTGTGCTCGTCGATACGCGTCAGCAGGAAGATGCCGCCCACGATGACGGCGGCGCCTGCGATCATCATCGGCTTGTAGCGCCCGGTCTTGGTGACCATGCGCCCCGACAGCATTGCGGACGCGATCAACCCCACCATCAGAGGCAGCATCGCCATGCCCGAGTTGGTGGGCGAGACGCCGAGGCCGAGTTGCAGATAGAGCGCGATGAACAGCACCACGCCCATGAAGGCCATGTTGATGATGAAGGCGGCGACGTTCGAGAAGGTGAATACCGGGGTCTTGAACAGGACCAGCGGCAGGATCGGCTCCGGCGTCACCGCTTCGACGATCAGGAACAGAACCAGGGAAATCGCTGCGGCGGCGAACAGGCCGAGGATCACCTGTGAATCCCACGGATAGTCGTGCCCGCCCCAGCTCAGCGCCAGGAGCAGGGGTCCGAACGCGGTCAGGATCAGGATGGCGCCCAGCCAGTCGATCTTGCCGGCTCGGCCGGCCTTCAACGCCGGGGTCTTCGCCCAGATCATGAACAGGGCGAGCGCGCCCAGCGGCAGGTTGACGTAGAAGCACCAGCGCCAGCCCTCGATGACGAAGCCGCCGAGATTGGTCGTGCCGTGCTCGGTCAGGGCGCCGCCGATCAGGGGGCCCAGCACCGTCGCCAGGCCGAACATGCCGCCGAAGTAGCCGGAGAGCTTCCCCCGCTCACGGGGCGGATAGAGGTCGGCCATGACCGCGAAGGCGGAGGTGAACAGCGCCCCGCCGCCCAGACCCTGCAGCCCCCGGAAGGCGATCAGCTGGGTCATGCCGCCACCCAGCAGGGGCAGGTTCTCCGCCTCGCCGGACAGGCCGCAAAGCCAGGAGCCGATCAGGAAGATGATGGTCCCGATCAGCAGAATCCGCTTGCGCCCGAAAAGGTCGCCCAGCTTGCCCCAGATCGGCACCGTGGCCGTGGAGGTCAGCATGTAGATGGCCGTGGTCCAGCTGTAGAGGTTCAGGCCTTTGAACTGGGCCACGATGCGCGGCATGGCGGTGCCGACCACGTTCTGATCCAGCGCGCTGAGCAGAAGCACGATGAGCAGGGCGATGATGGTGACCCGGCGTTCCTGCGGGCTGGTCTCGGCGGTCATGGGCGGGCTCCTTCGCGCGCGGTCGCGGTCATCGCGTTCCGGACGCAAAACCGCTGGCGCCGGGACTCATTGCTGGTCGGGATGCGCCTTCTTCGCCCGCCGCGACCACATGTTCAAGGCCTCCACGAAGCCCGAGAACGCCATGGCCGCATAGATGTAGCCTTTCGGCACGTGGACGCCGAAGCCGTCGGCGATCAGCACCATGCCGATCATCAGGAGGAAGCCCAGGGCGAGCATCACGATGGTCGGGTTCTTGCGGATGAAGGCGGCCAGCGGCCCCGAGGCCACGATCATCAGGCCCACGGCGATCACCACAGCGACGATCATGATGGGCAGCTGATCGGTCATGCCTACCGCCGTCAGGATCGAATCGATCGAGAAGACCAGGTCGAGCAGCAGGATCTGGACGATGGCCATCATGAAGTTCATGCCTGGCTTGCCGTCACCTTCGTCATGCCCCTCCCCGTCGGGATCGACGTGCGCCCTGATCTCGGTCGTGGACTTCCAGACCAGGAACAACCCGCCCGCGATCATGATCGCATCCCGGAGCGATACGCCATGGCCCATAACCGTGATCAGCGGCTGGGTCAGCTTCGTCAGGAACACCAGGGTCCCCAACAGCGCTAGTCTGAGAATCAGGGCCAGGCCAATGCCGAGATTGCGGCCCAGCGCGCGGCGCTCCGGCGGCAGGCGGTTGGTCAGGATGGCCACGAACACCAGGTTGTCGATGCCGAGCACGACCTCCATCACGATCAGGGTGACGAGCGCCACCCAGGCGTTGGGGTCTTGGATCAGGGCGAGAAGGTCGGGCATCGGACGTCCGTTATGGCGTTCGGATTTGCATAGAGCGCGCAGCGCTTCGCCGCCATCCCTCCGCAGCGACGTGCCGGGACGGAAAGGCCCTGTCGCCGCACCCCGCGCCTCCGGTTGCGGCGCAGCAAACCCCGTGCTATCAGGCGCCCGGCTTCGCACGGGGCGGCTCCGCAAGGGCCGCCTCGTTCGTGCTTTTCCTAAGCAGTACAAGCCTTTAGCCGTGCGGTCCTGCCGCAAAGCGGCGTATTGAAACGCATCGGGTCGGATCACAAGTGGCTGACGATTTCAAAGAGACCGAAGTCGGTGAGCGGTACGCACAGGCTCTGTTCGAGCTCGCGCTCGACGCCGGGTCGCTGGACGCGGTCCGCGCCGACCTGGAAGGCCTGCAGGCCGCCATCGCGACCAGCGAAGACCTTCGCCGGGTGATCGCCTCGCCGGCCTTCGGGTCGGAAGACAAGGGCAAGGCCCTGGTCGCCGTAGCCATGAAGCTCAAGGCCGACATGCTGACGCTGAAGTTCCTGGGCCTGCTGGCGGAAAACCGCCGCGCCGGGGCGCTGCTGTCGATCATCACCGGCTACAAGCGCCTTTACGACAAGCACCGCGGCGTGGTCGCGGCCGAGGTCGTCACCGCCGTGAAGCTCAGCGCCGCGCAGGCGAAGGGCGTCGCCAAGGCGCTGGCCGCCTCGCTGGGCAAGGAGCCCGAAATCACCGCCGTGGTCGATCCGTCGATCCTCGGCGGCATCAAGGTCAAGGTCGGTTCGCGCCTGTTCGACGCGTCGCTCAAGACCAAACTCGATTCCCTCAAGTTCGCCCTGAAGAGAGCGTAAGATCATGGACATCCGCGCCGCCGAGATCTCGGCGATCCTGAAGTCGCAAATCGCCGGGTTCGGTGAAGAAGCCGACGTCTCCGACATCGGCCAGGTGCTGTCGGTCGGCGACGGCATCGCCCGCGTCTACGGCCTCGACAACGTCCAGGCGGGCGAAATGGTCGAGTTCCCCAAGGCCGGCGTGAAGGGCATGGCCCTGAACCTCGAGCGCGACAACGTCGGCATCGTGATCTTCGGCGAAGACCGCCAGATCAAGGAAGGCGACGAAGTCCGCCGCCTCGGCGAGATCGTGGACGTGCCGGTCGGCAAGGGCCTCTTGGGCCGCGTCGTGAATCCGCTGGGCGAGCCGATCGACGGCAAGGGTCCGATCACCGGCGTGGCCGAGCGCCGCCGCGTGGACGTGAAGGCCCCGGGCATCATCCCGCGGAAGTCGGTGCACGAGCCCGTGCAGACCGGCCTGAAGGCCATCGACACCCTGATCCCCGTCGGCCGCGGCCAGCGCGAGCTGATCATCGGCGACCGCCAGACCGGCAAGACCGCCGTGGCGATCGACACCATCCTGAACCAGAAGGCCATCAACGCCGGCACGGACGAGAGCGCCAAGCTCTACTGCGTCTACGTCGCCATCGGCCAGAAGCGTTCGACCGTCGCCCAGATCGTCAAGACCCTCGAGGATCACGGCGCGCTGGAATACACCATCGTCGTCGCCGCCACGGCTTCCGAGCCGGCCCCGCTGCAGTTCCTGGCTCCGTTCGCCGGCTGCGCCATGGGCGAGTGGTTCCGCGACAACGGCATGCACGGCCTGATCATCTATGACGATCTGTCGAAGCAGGCCGTCGCCTACCGTCAGATGAGCTTGCTCCTGCGCCGTCCGCCGGGCCGCGAAGCCTATCCGGGCGACGTGTTCTACCTGCACTCACGCCTGCTTGAGCGCGCCGCGAAACTGAACGAGGACTTCGGCTCGGGCTCGCTGACCGCCCTGCCGCTGATCGAGACCCAGGCCAACGACGTTTCGGCCTACATCCCGACCAATGTGATCTCGATCACCGACGGCCAGATCTTCCTGGAAACCGACCTGTTCTACCAGGGCATCCGCCCGGCGGTGAACGTCGGCATCTCGGTGTCGCGCGTGGGCTCCTCGGCCCAGATCAAGGCGATGAAGACCGTCGCCGGCCCCATCAAGGGCGAACTGGCGCAGTACCGGGAAATGGCCGCCTTCGCGAAGTTCGGCTCGGACCTGGACGCCTCGACCCAGCGCCTCTTGGCCCGCGGCGAACGCCTGACCGAGCTCTTGAAGCAGCCGCAATACTCGCCGCTCGCGGTCGAAGAGCAGGTGGCGGTGATCTACGCCGGCACCCGCGGCTATCTCGACGGCATCCCGACGGCCCAGGTCGGCCGCTTCGAGCAGGAGCTGCTGTCGGCCCTGCGCACCAAGCACAAGACCTGGCTGGACGCGATCCGCACCGGCAAGACCCTGACCAAGGACCTGGAAGATGAGCTGAAGGCCATCCTCGAGTCCTTCGCCAAGACCTTCGCCTAAGCGCCGCCGCGGTAAGGACCAGAGTAGCGCCCGATGGCCAGTCTCAAGGAAATGCGCAGTCGGATCTCGAGCGTGAAAGCCACGCAGAAGATCACGAAGGCGTTGCAGATGGTGGCGGCGGCCAAGCTGCGCCGGGCGCAGGACGCCGCCGAAAACGCGCGTCCCTATGCCCGCCGCATGGCTTCGGTCATCGCCAACCTGGCCGGCAGCGTGTCCGGCCCCGGCGCGCCCAAGCTCTTGGTCGGCACCGGCTCGCAGCAGAAGCACCTGGTGGTGGTCGCCACCGCCGACCGCGGCCTGGCCGGCGGTTTCAACGGCGGCATCGTCCGCGCTGCGCGCGATCACATCCAGGCCCTGCTCAACCAGGGCAAGGACGTGCGCGTCCTGACCGTGGGCCGCAAGGCGCGCGACCAGCTGCGCCGCCTCTATGGCGACCGCTTCGTCGACACCATGGAAGCCGGCAAGACGCCGAGCCTGGCCACCGCCCAGGCCGTGGCCGACAAGGTCCTGGCCCTGTTCGACGAAGGCCAGGTCGATGTCGCCACCCTCTTCTTCAGCCGCTTCAAGTCGGTGGTCACCCAGACCCCGACCGCCAAGCAACTGATCCCCGCCGAGATCGACACGTCGGCCCCGCCCATCGACCTGCAGGGCGCCGGCTACGACTACGAACCCGACGAGGAAGAGATCCTGGCCGACCTGCTGCCGCGCAACATCACGGTGCAGATCCTGTCGGCCCTGTTCGAAAACAACGCCGGCTTCTACGCCGCCCAGATGAGCGCGATGGACAACGCCACGCGCAACGCGGGCGACCGGATTTCGGCCCTGACCCTCCAGTACAACCGTTCGCGCCAGGCCCAGATCACCAAGGAGCTGATCGAGATCATCTCCGGCGCCGAAGCCCTTTGATCGAGAGACGAGACCCATGACCGTCCAGAAGAAAGTCACCGCCGCCAAGGGCGCCACGGGCCGTATCGCCCAGGTCATCGGCGCCGTCGTCGACGTCGAGTTCGACGGGGCCCTGCCCGCGATCCTGAACGCGCTGGAAACCACCAACACCGACCAGCGCACCGGCGAGCCGTTCCGCCTGGTCCTGGAAGTCGCCCAGCACCTGGGTGAGAACACCGTGCGCACCATCGCCATGGACACCACCGAGGGCCTGGTCCGCGGTCAGGCCGTGACCGACACCGGCGCCTCGATCCTGGTGCCCGTCGGCCCCGCCACGCTCGGCCGCATCATGAACGTCATCGGCGCGCCGATCGACGAAGCCGGCCCGATCGACACCCAGTTCCACCGCCCGATCCACGCCGAGGCGCCCTCGTTCGCCGAGCAGTCGACCACGGCGGAAGTGCTGGTCACCGGCATCAAGGTCATCGACCTGCTGTGCCCCTACACCAAGGGCGGCAAGATCGGCCTGTTCGGCGGCGCCGGCGNNGGCAAGACCGTGACCATGCAGGAGCTGATCAACAACATCGCCAAGGCCTACGGCGGCTACTCCGTGCTGGCCGGCGTCGGTGAGCGCACCCGCGAAGGCAACGACCTCTATCACGAGATGATCGAGTCGAACGTGAACCAGGCCGGCGGCGGCGGCGACAGCCGTTGCACCCTGGTCTACGGCCAGATGAACGAGCCCCCGGGCGCCCGCGCCCGTGTCGCCCTGACCGGCCTCGCCCAGGCCGAGTACTTCCGCGACGAAGAGGGCAAGGACGTGCTGCTCTTCATCGACAACATCTTCCGCTTCACCCAGGCGGGCTCGGAAGTGTCGGCTCTGCTGGGCCGCATGCCCTCGGCCGTGGGCTATCAGCCCACCCTGGCCACCGAGATGGGCAACCTGCAGGAGCGCATCACCTCGACGTCGAAGGGTTCGATCACCTCGGTGCAGGCCATCTACGTGCCCGCCGACGACCTGACCGACCCGGCGCCCGCCACCTCGTTCGCCCACCTGGACGCCACCACCGTGCTGTCGCGTGACATCGCCGCCCAGGGCATCTTCCCGGCCGTGGACCCGCTCGACTCCACCTCGCGGATCCTCGACCCGCTGGTGATCGGCGAGGAGCACTACGCCGTGGCCCGTCAGGTCCAGGAGATCCTGCAGCAGTACAAGTCGCTGAAGGACATCATCGCCATCCTCGGCATGGACGAGCTGTCGGAAGAGGACAAGCTGGTCGTGGCCCGCGCCCGCAAGATCAGCCGCTTCCTGTCGCAGCCGTTCTTCGTGGCCCAGCAGTTCACCGGCCAGGAAGGCAAGTTCCTGCCGCTGGAAGAGACCATCAAGTCGTTCAAGGCCGTCTGCGAAGGCCAGTACGACCACCTGCCGGAAGCGGCCTTCTACATGGTCGGCGGCATCGAGGAAGCGGTCGCCAAGGCCGAGAAGATGGCTGCGGAAGCGTAATGGCCCGTCTGCACTTTTCCCTGGTCTCGCCCGAGCGCGAGCTGTTCTCCGGCGAGGTCGACCAGGTCGATGCGCCCGGGACCGAAGGCGACTTCGGCGTGCTGGCCGGCCACGCGCCGTTCATGACCACGCTGAAGCCGGGCTTCGTGTTCGTCTACGACCAGAGCGTCAAGCGCGCCTTCGAGATCCAGGGCGGCTTCGCCGACGTCACCCCCGCCGGCCTAACCATCCTGGCCGAGCACGCCGAGGAAACGCCGGAGCGGGTGGCCACGCACTGACGGCTTTCACAAGTTCAGGGGCGACCCTGGGGCTACAAGAGGGCGGTTCCTTCGCGGGAGCCGCCTTTTGCATTTGTGCTTCTGCTTCCCGGAACGGCGTTCTTGCTGCTAGCTTCACCTCACATTGCTCGTGGGGGAGCCAATGAAGACCTTGCCGTTTGTCGCCGCGGGCCTTTGCGCCCTCGCCGTGCTTCTCGCCTCCGGCGCCGCCCAGGCCGATCCGGCCACCCGCACCGTTGCCGACCTCACCTCGCGCGCCTGCATCCCGGCGCTGCGCGAGCACGAGCTGAAGCCCGAGATGATCTGGCCCGAGGTTGAGCCCGTCTCAGCCGACAACATCAAGGTGCTGAAGTTCACCGACGGCGGCCGCTACTGGGCCACCAAGGCCGATGATGACATCGTGTTCCTGGAACTGGTCGGAAACCGCTGCAAGGTGTTCACCTCCAAGCTGGGCTCCGCCGCCTTCCTGCCGGTGCTCGAAGACGGCCTGACCGACGCCTTCAACAAGCCGGTCCAGCTCAGCGACAATCCCCACTCCCAGAAGGCCGGGGTGCGGGTGCGGGCCTACAACGTCCACATCGATGGCGAGGAGGATGCCAAGGTGGTGGTCAGCTATCCCACCGAAGGCGTTGCGCCGGACGACCGCATCATCCTGATCAGCGTGGTGGTGACCCGCTCCCAGATGGTCGAGAAGCAGCACTAGAGCCTTTCCGCCCGCGCACAGCGCGTTAGACTCCGCCCATGGACCTCTACGATCTCGCGGGCCTGATCGGCGCCCTGCTCATTCTCGGCGGCTATGCGGGCGTGCAGCTGAAGCGGCTGGACCCGCACGGCGCGCCGGGTCTGCTGATGAACCTTGTGGGCGCCTCGCTGGTGATGGCCTCGCTGATCGCGCGCTTCAACCTGGGCGCCTTCCTGCTCGAGGCGGCCTGGGCGCTGATCGCCCTGTTCGGTTTGATCCGCCTCATGGCTGGGCGCGGGCCGCGCGGCGATTGATTGAAGCGGGCCGGTGGGGTTGCTAGCCTCCCGCCACGCTGGAGACGCCGATGTTCCTGGAAATCCCCGACCTTCTGACCCCGTCCGAGGTCGAGCGTCTGCGCGCCCTGGGCAATGTGCTGAAGTTCGTCGACGGCCGGGTCTCCAACCCGCACTCGACCATCAAGAACAACCTGCAGCTCGACTATGCCGACCCCGGCTACAAGGAGTCGGCGCAGATGATGCACCAGGCCCTGTTGCGCTCCGAGGAGATGCGCAACTTCGCCTTTCCGAAGATGGTCGCCCCGCCCCTGCTGACCAAATACCAGCCGGGCATGAACTACGGCGCCCACTCCGACGCCGCCTTCCTGCCGATCGGCAACCGGCCCCTGCGCTCGGACATGAGCTGCACCATCTTCCTGAACGAGCCCGAGACCTATGACGGCGGCGAACTGTCGGTGAAGCTCGGCACCCGCGAGATCGACTTCAAGCTGAAGCCCGGCGGCGCCATCGTCTATCCCTCGACCACCATCCATCAGGTCAAGCCGGTGACCCGCGGCGAGCGCCTGTGCGGCATCACCTTCATGGAAAGCATGATCGTGGACCAGACCTGCCGCGAGCTCCTGTGGCAGCTGAACGAGGTCAAGGCGCTGGAGAGCGACAAGATGGACTGGGAGAACCGCACCCGGCTCTCCTATGTGTCGGAGTCGCTGTACCGACTGTGGGGGGATGCGGGGTAAAAATCCTCTCCCAGGGCGGAGCCCGTGGGAGAGGGGGACCGCGAAGCGGTGGAGAGGGCTCCAGCGGAGCGCTCAGTGTTCCACCTCACCGCACCTCGCGAGCTGATCCGAGCGCCAAGGTTTGAAAGCTCCGCGCGCTTCAGCCCTCTCCACCGCTTCGCGGTCCCCCTCCCCCACACCCGGCCTTCGCCGGGCTGGGGGAGGATTTAGGCTCCCGCCAGGTGCGCGAACGCCGCGATCACCTGCTCATACGATCCGCGCTTGAACGGCACGATCCAGTCGATCGCTTCCTCCAGCCGCGCCCACTTCCAGGCGTCGAACTCGATTTCGTGGTGAAGCTCCAGGTTCACCTCGGCGTCCTCGCCCTCGAAGCGGAAGGCGAACCATTTCTGCTTCTGGCCCAGGAAGCCGCGTGCGGCCTTCGATCCCCCATAGTTGGGCGGGAAGTCGTAGGTGATCCAGCCCTCGGTCCGGCCGATCACCGAGGCGGAGGTGACGCCGGTCTCCTCCTGCAGCTCGCGGCGCGCCGCCTCTTCCCAGTCCTCGCCGGGATCGACGCCGCCTTGCGGGAACTGCCAGTTGTAGGGGCCTTCGGTGTGGGCGCGGCGGCCCAGCCACACGCGTCCGGCGCGGTTGAACAGCACCACGCCGACGTTGGATCGGTAGAGGGTTAGGTCAGGCTCGCTCACCGCCTCGCAATGGCGGACGCGGGCGCCAGTTGCAAGCCGCGAGACTTCAGGGTCTCGGCCCAGCGGGCGGCGACCTCGACCGTCACGGGGTAGGCGAAGCCTGAACCGAGGGCGGAGCCCTTCATCTTGGCCGCCTGCTCCAGCGCGTTGAGCTGACCGGCGATGGCCTCGGCCGAGAGCTGGTCGTCCACCACCGCATCGGCGGTGGCCCGCGCATAGGCGCCCGAGCGGCGGCGCGCCGAGCCGTCGTCGTAGAAGGCCACGCCGCGCTGCTTGAGCACGCCCATGAAGGCGCCCATGCCGGTGTCGGAATTGACGAACTTGGCGCCCAGATAGTTGGTCACCCCGAAATAGCCCGTGGCGCGAGAGAGCAGCCACTCGACCCGCTTGGTGGTGTCCTGGGCGTTGGCTGAGGACAGCAGGGTGTAGGGGCCGGGGTCGTTGTCGGGATAGTCGACCGGCTCCATCGGGATCTCGAGCATGACCTCGTGGCCGTTGGCGCGGGCCAGGTCGATCCAGCCCTGCAGCCCCTGCGAATAGGGAACGAAGCTGAGCGTGATCTCGGGCGGCAGGCGTTCGATGGCGGCCTTGGTGGCCGCGGGGTTCAGGCCCAGGCCGCCGACGATCAGGGCGACGCGGGGCTGGCCGTTGGAAGTGAAGGGCCGCGCATAGGCCTGGAACGACGAGCGCCCGTCGCCGGCGATCACCGGCAGCGGTCCCATCGGGCTCTGCTGCGACAGGCCGGCCATGGGCGCTGGAGCCAGCGGATCGGCCGGGCCCTTGCGCGGGGGCAGGTTCGGGCGCGTGGCGCCGGCGGAGGCGCCGCCGCCGTCCGGGAAGGTGATGGTGGCCGTGCCCTGCACGGGCGTGTTGTCCGCGCCCTCAAAGCCCGGAACCGCCAGGTCCTGGTACATGCCCAGCGAATCGACCGTGAAGGCCTGCATGCCCGCATTGGCCGCCATCTGCCGCTGGCCGGGCTTGGGCCGGTTCAGGGCGACGCGCACATTAGGCGCGCCCGCGAACGGGTCCGCGGCGATCACGAACAGGGTCCCGGCCGCGCCCACGAACAGCACGCCCGCGGCGATGGCCGAGACATAGGGCTTCTTGAGGATGTCGAGCACCGCGCGCACGTCCAGCTTCCGCCCCGAGGTCGGGGCCGGCGCGCCGATGGCGACAGGCTGGCGTTTGGCGAACATGGGTCGGCGTCCGACGTCTGAAAACTCAGGGCCGGAAAGGGATTCCGGTCCAGGGTCGAACATCGGGCAATGCGGTTAAGAAACCCTAACGGTTCAGTACGCGCTCATCGCGCGACCCTCGATCCGACAAGGCCGATGATCGCTCCGAATCCGATCTTCCAAGCAGTTTCCATGGCCGCGAAGCTCGACTGCTGCATCGCAGTCGGCTTTATCCAGATTGCCGCCATGATGATGTGCGCTGCGCCTGATGCGAGCGTGAGCGGGACAGCAACGATCAATATCAAGACGAATGCACGACTTGATTCAGCCCCACGACTCGGCGGCGGCTTTGATGCTCGACTTGTGAAGGGGAGGCTCCCCATGGGCACACCTAGCCATTAACTTTTTTGGCTCTGTGCTCATCAGGGAATAGATTATGGCGGCATATTTTGCCCCGCCTGTCTACCCTCAAAATTGTGTCATCCCACACCTAATTGCAAAGCGGTGCCCCACGGCAAATCTGCGGCCGGCTCTAAGAAACACGGTGAGCTTCCCCGCACAGCTAACGCCGCCGGTTCGACCTCGACACGTCGGCCTGCTTGACGGTTGGCCGATCTAGAGCGAGCTACGGCAGCCCCAACTGTTTCTTCATCTCGGCCTTAGCAATTTCCCAGACGAATTGAATGCCGACGCTAGCGAGGCCGTCGATCCGAGCGCGAGTCTTTCGCCAGATATCGGGATCACGAACATCGTCGAGAAATTCGTGGCCATTCCATGAGAGGCCGCGGTAGGCAAAACCAGTCATGGAACCGGAAGAGCCTCCCGCGTTTATAAATCCGGCCTCCTGAATCAGCTCCATGTGATAGGCAATGGTCGCGAGATCATAAGCAGGTAGCGCCTGATGCATCTCATCTGCGTCAATAAAATAGATCGCACCAACATCTATCGGCATCTTTTCTAGTTCAAGCAGCATCTCGCGAACGAGATTCATATCTCTCTTCATTTAGCGCCTTGCCCGAAATTGCCTCTTGCCAATTCACCGCTCTCCTTAGGATAGGCCTGAGATAGGCATCTCGCCCACGCAAAAGGGGCGCGCTTACCGCGCGCCCCTCTCACCGCCCTTGAAGGCTGGATCGTCAGTTCGATTTCGGCGCGTCGGCCTTCTTCTCGGCCGCCGGCGGAATCTTGAACTTGCCGTCCTCGGTGGAGGCCACGGTCGTGGTCGGGCCGCGCTTCAGCTTGGTCAGGTCGCCCTTCACCGCCAGCACGTCGAGCGCGCGGGTCAGCTGGTAGTCGCCGGTCTTCACGTCGAAGCTGGCGGGCGGATATTCCGAGACCTGGTGAGCGACCTTGCGCACCTTTCCCTCGTCCGCGTTCAGGGCGTTCTTGAACGAGGCTTCCGAGAACTGGAACTTGTCGTCGGCCAGGCGGTCGGCCTGTTCCTTGGTCAGGGCCACTTCCAGGTCGGGCTCGATGCCGGTCTTCTGGATCGAGCGGCCGGACGGCGTGTAGTAGCGCGCCGTGGTCAGCTTCAGCGCGCCGTCCGCCCCGCCGTGCAGCGGCATGACGGTCTGCACCGAACCCTTGCCGAAGCTGGTCACGCCCACGAGGGTGGCGCGACGGTGGTCCTGCAGGGCGCCGGCCACGATCTCCGCAGCCGAGGCCGTGCCGGGATTGATCAGCACCACCATAGGCAGGCCGTGGATCATGTCGCCGGGGCGGGCGTTGTAGCGCTCGATATCGCGCGGATCGCGGCCGCGCTGGGTGACCACTTCGCCCGAGTCCAGGAAGGCGTCGGCCACCTGGACGGATGAGTCGAGCAGGCCGCCCGGATTGTTGCGCAGGTCGAGCACCAGCCCCTTCATCTTGGGATTCTTGGCTTCGAGGTCACGGATCGCGGCCTCGGTTTCGCGGCCGGTGTTCTCGTTGAAGTTGGTCAGGCGCAGATAGCCGTAGTCGCCTTCCATATGCGACTTCACCGACTTCACATTGATGATCTCGCGGTTCAGCTTGAGATCGAAGGGCTCCTTGGCCCCCGGCCGCGCGATGGTGATGGTCACCGGCGTGCCCGGCGCGCCCTTCATGCGGCGCACGGCGTCGGTGAACTGCTGGCCCAACACGCTCTGGCCGTCGATGGAGGTGATGAAGTCACCGGCCTGCACGCCGGCCTTGGCCGCGGGCGTGTCGTCCATGGGCGTGATCACCTTGATCGCGCCGTCCTGGGAAGTCACTTCCAGGCCCAGGCCCCCGTAGGCGCCCACGGTCTGCTCGCGCAGTTCCTTGAATTCCTCGGCGTTCAAATAGTTCGAGTGCGGATCGAGAGAGGTCAGCATGCCGTCGAGCGCGGCCTCGATCAGCTTCTTGTCGTCGACCTTGACCACGTACTGGGTCTTGACCACGTCCACGACGTCGCCGAACAGCTCCATCATGTGCAGGGCGTTCGAAGCCGGGGTCATGGCATCCCGCCCGTAGGCGAGGGCCCCGCCGCACAGCGCCAGGATCGAGGCGCCGATAATCATGTACTTGCGCTTGCTCATCATCTTCCTCGCGCCGGGCCGCCGGAGAACGGGCCCGACCTTACTCTAGAGACCACCTCGAACGCGACGAAATCAAGGCTCCGTGCGGGGCGCTGCAATTCGGGGGCCATCAAATCAGGCCTTTCAGCGCCCGTCGAGGCGCTTCGACGGATCGACGGGCTGCCCGTCTTTCCTGAGCTCCATATAGAGTTCCAGGTCTCGTCCCGCCGCCGGGCCCATCACGCCGATGGCTTCCCCGGCCGCGACCGATCGCCCCGCCTCCACGGAAATGCGGTCGAGCCCGCCCAAGACCACCCGCCAGTCGCCGCCCACCGAGATCACCACCACCTGGCCCCAGCCCTTCAGCGGCCCGGCGTAGTCGATACGGCCCGCGGCGGGCGCCGCCACCGCCGAGGATGCCGGCGCGCGCCAGGTCAGGCCCTCGCTGCGCCCGCCCGAGGCCCGCGCCTCACCGAAACGGTGGATCAAGACGCCGCGCACGGGGGCGCGGAGGTCGCCAAGCTCTGCGCTGGTGGCCGGGCCGATGGCCGGAGCGACGTGGGGCGCCAGCTCCTGCACCAGCCCGCCCAGGCGCGCGATGCGCTCAGCCAACCCTTGCGCCTCGGCGTCGGCGGCCTGGGCGTCGGCGTCCAGCCGGGTTTTCAGCGCGGTCTTCTCGGCGATCAGGCGCTCTATCTCGGCCCGGCGGTCGGCCATCTGGCTTTCGGTGGTGAACAGGGTCTCGTGCGCCAGGGCGGTCTGGCGGCGCACGCGGTTGAAGGTCTCGGCCTCCGCCTTCAGAGCCTCGGTGCGCCGCGTCAGCTCCGGCGCCATGGCCTGCATCAGGATCGCTGCGCGCGCCGCGTCGTTGGCCGAACGGGGCGAGACCACCAGGGCCGGCGGCGGGTCGCGGCGATAGAGCTGCAAGGCGCCGAGCAGGCGCGAGAACTGCTCGCGGTTGGCGGCCATGCGCAGGGCCAGGGCCTGCTCCTCGGCGTTCAGGGTGTCGAAGCGGGCCTTCTCGACCGTCTGGCGGCCCTCGTCCCCCGCCTGCGCGCGGCCGAGCTCGCTCAGCCGCGCCTGCAGGCCCTGCGCCTCGCGCGCGGCGGTGGCGGCCTCGGCGCGCAGGTCGTCGCGCTCGATGGTCTTGTCGCGGCGCTGGGCCTGCAGCTGATCGATCTGCTCACGCGTCGACTGCGCCAGCACCGGAGCGGCGAGCAGGAGGGCGCAAAGGGTCAGGGCGTGGGCGCGGCGAAGCATGGGTGGCGAGTTTAGCCTATTCCGGCGGCTTCTAGTCCCGGTGATACGGGCTGCCCGCCAGGATCGTCACCGCGCGATAGACCTGCTCGGCCAGCATGGCGCGGGCCAGGGCGTGGGGCCAGGTCTGGGGCCCGAAGGCGAGCTTGAGCCGGGCCCGGGCGCGCACCTCGTCCGACAGCCCGTCCGCCCCGCCGATCACGAAGGCCAGGCGCCGCTCCCCGTCGTCGCGCAACCGGCCGATGCGCTCGGCGAAGTCGCGGGATTTGAAGGTCTGGCCCCGCTCGTCGCAGGCGACCAGATAGGCCCCCTCGACCGCGGCCAGGATCGCCTCGCCCTCGGCGTCCTTGCCGGACTTCCGCGGCTCGATCTCCAGGATATCGACGGGGCCTAAGCCCAGTGCGCGGCCTTGCGCGGTCGCGCGCTCCACCCAGTCACGGGCGAGCTCGGTCTCGGGCGTGCGGCCCAGCCGGCCGATGGCGGCGAGCGTGATCCGCATCGGCCGGGCTGGATCAGACGGTCGCGGTGCGGCCGAGGTGGCCGCCGGACGGGGCGTCCACCGACCAGATCTTCTCGATGTTGTAGAAGGCGCGGACCTCGGGGCGGAAGATGTGGACCACCACGTCGCCGGCGTCGATCAGCACCCAGTCGCAGTGCGGCATGCCCTCGACCCGAGCCTTGCCGTAGCCGTGATCCTTGAGCGCGCGCAGCAGGTGGTCGGCCAGGGCGCCGACATGGCGGTGCGAACGCCCGGACGCCACCACGAGGCTGTCGGCGACCGAGCTCTTTCCCTTGAGATCGATGAGCACAATGTCCTGCGCCTTGTCGTCGTCGAGGCGGCTCAGGATGATGTCTTCGAGCGAAACGTCCTCGTCTCGAAGGGGCGGGATCGCGTCCAACTCATGAGCGGTGTTGGAAACGGCGTCCGGCTGCGCGTCATGCGCGGATCGGCGACTCAGCGGAAAGCTCCTTGCGGCCCCATGGCCTGAAGACCGCACGGTAGCACGGAGCAGCCGTTCCGTCATCACGGGAGCATGACGCGCCTCAGGAGTGCGGCGGATTGGCCGCAGCGCGGATGGCGCTGGAGGAGGCGTGGTTCAGCCGCGCCCGCAGATAAACCCACGCTGGCGCCTTCTGTCCGGCCAGGCGCAGGGCCTGGGAAGAGGGCAGGCGAGCCGCCGCGAACCGTCGCGCCGCGGGCGCCGTACGCGCCGCCGCCAGCCTTCCGGGCCGGGCGATCACGGCGATGGGGACCAGGTCGAAGATGTCGGTCCAGCCGCGCCACCGGTGGATGGTCGCCAGGTTGTCGGCGCCCATCAGCCATACGAAGCGGACGCCGGGGAAGCGGGCCTTGAGCGCGCGAAGGGCGTCGACGGTGTATCGCGTGCCCATACGGGTCTCGACGTCGGAGACAGTCATGGCGGGGCGGGCGGCCATGGCGCGCGCCGAGGCCAGGCGCTGAGACAGGGGCGCGGACTGGCGCGCATCCTTGAGCGGGTTCTGCGGCGAGACCAGCCAGATCACCCGGTCCAAACCCAGCCTGCGGCGCGCCACCTCGGCGATGTGGGCATGGCCCGCGTGCGCCGGATTGAACGACCCGCCCAGCAGCCCCACGCGCATGCCGGGCTCCAGATGGAAGCCGGGCCTCAGCAGGCCGTGACGGATCGGGGAGGTCTGGGGCGCGGGCCCGGCGAACCACATCTGGGCGAACCACCCCCCTTTTGCTCAGCCTGAGCCTAGGTACGCCCGAAGCATCGCCCTGTCATCGGCTTTAGGGCTGCCACCCCGTCTCGACCTCGCCTGACGCGACCGCCGCCTCATGGGTTTCGGCGGCGCGGTGTTCGCGCACCTTGTTCCAGGCGGCGCGCAGCAATTCAGTCACGCCCTCGCGCGAGACGCCGGAGATCACAAAGGGTTTGCGGCCCAAGACCGCCTCCAGGGCCGCGACCTTCTCCTCGCGCAGTTCCGGGGTCAGGGCGTCGGCCTTGTTCAGCGCCACCAGCTCGGGCTTGTCGGCCAAGCCGCCGCCATAGGCCTCAAGCTCGGCGCGGATCATCTCATAGGCCCCGGCCGGATCGTCCTGAGTGGCGTCGATCAGGTGGATCAGCACTGCGGTGCGCTCCACATGGCCCAGGAACCGGGTCCCCAGCCCCGCCCCGTCGGAGGCGCCTTCGATCAGGCCGGGGATATCGGCCAGCACAAAGCGCTCGCTGGTCGAAAGATCGACCACGCCGAGGTTCGGCGTAAGCGTGGTGAAAGGATAGTCCGCGATCTTGGGGGTGGCGGCGCTGGCTGCGGCCAGGAAAGTCGACTTGCCTGCGTTGGGTGACCCCACAAGCCCCGCGTCGGCGATCAGCTTCAACCTGAGCCACAGCCAGCGCTCCTCCCCAGGCAATCCGGGATTGGCGTGCTTCGGGGCCTGATTGATCGGGCCCTTGAAGTGGACGTTGCCCCAGCCGCCGTTGCCGCCCTTGGCCAGCAGCACCCGCATCCCCGCCTTGGTCAGGTCCGCGACCAGGGTTTCCTTGTCTTCCTCATAGACCTCGGTGCCGACCGGGACCTTCAGGGTCACGTCCGCGCCCTTGGCGCCGTGCCGCTGCTTGCCCATGCCGTGCACGCCGGTCTCGGCCTTGAAGTGCTGCTGGTAGCGGTAGTCGATCAGGGTGTTCAGCCCCTCGACCGCCTCGATCCACACGTCGCCGCCACGGCCGCCGTCGCCGCCGTCGGGCCCACCGTACTCGATGAACTTCTCGCGCCGGAACGACACCGCGCCCCCGCCGCCGTCGCCGGAGCGGATGTAGATCTTGCACTGGTCGAGGAACTTCATGGGCGGTTCTTTGGGGGAATAGGGCGCAAAGGTCGAGTCCGGCGGCCTTAGGCCAGCCAGACCATCATGCGCACGTCGGTGAGCTCGCCGCGCGCCAGGCAGGGCTTGCGCTTGACCTGGCCGGTGTAGAGAAACCCGGCCTTGGTCAGCACCCGGCCCGACGCCGGATTGTCGGGAAAGTGACCCGCGACCACCGCGCGCCTGCGCCAGGTCCGCTGGGCCCAGTTCAGGGCCGCCTGCGCCGCCTCTGTGGCGAAGCCTCGGCCCCAGAACGGCTTCCCCACCCAATAGCCCATCTCAGGACCCAACTCCGGCTGGTCTTCGGGATTGCGATGGAAGCCCAGCATGCCGACCGGCCCCTCGTCCTCGTGTTCCAACAGGAAGATCGGCTCGCGCGCCGGATCCTTGTAGGCCACGCCGGCCAGGAAACTCTTCGCGTCGTCGAGGCTATAGGGATGAGGCATGCGCGTGGTCATGCGCGCGATGTCGAGGTCGCCGCACAGCTCGGCGATACGCTGGGCGTCGCGCTCGGCCGGGGCGCGAAGCACCAGGCGGCGGGTCTCCAGCCGGGGGGACGCTTCGATCACGCACATGGTCGCCTCCTTGGGCCTGGCGGCCCGTTCAGCGCGGGGAAAACGAAAACGGGGAGCCCGGCGATCCGGACTCCCCGCTAGGATTTCCTCGTCCGGATCGCTGCTTGTGGGCGGCGCGATCCGGAACCTGTCAGGTCGGTCGCGCCTACTCGGCGGCCTCGGCCTGAATTTCCGGAAGCACCGAGACGAAACGCTTCTCGTCGCGCTTCGTGGTGAACTTCACGTGGCCCTCTACGAGGGCGAACAGGGTGTGGTCGCGGCCGACGCCCACGTTCGGACCCGCAGCGAACTTGGTGCCGCGCTGGCGGACCAGGATGTTGCCGGCCAGGACCTTCTCGCCGCCGAACTTCTTCACGCCGAGGCGCTTGGACTCGGAGTCGCGCCCGTTACGCGACGAACCGCCGGATTTCTTGTGAGCCATGAGTGCTCTCCCGAACTCTAGTCTTTACGCCTTGTCGCCGTCGGCCTTGGCCTTCTTGGCCGGGGCTTTCTTGGCGGGCGCCTTGGTTTCGTCGGCGGAAGCTTCCGCCTTGGCCTTCTTCGGAGCCGCGGCCTTCTTCGGCGCGGCCACGGGGTCGGCATGCTCCACGACAGTGGCGTGCACGATCGGCGACTTGCCGCCGTCGATCACCACGTCCTCGGCCGAGACGCCGGCCGGGGTCACCTTGGCGGCGCCCTTCGAAGCCTTGGCGGCCGGGGCGGCTTCAGCCGACACCGGAGCGGCGAAGGTCAGGCCGCGGGCGCGGGCGTCGAGTTCGGCCTTGGTGGTCAGGTCCACCTTGCCGTCCCACTTGGCCGACTTGCCCGCGCCGGCCAGCGCGGTGACGCGCAGGACCGACTCGGGCTGGCGGTGGCCGCGGGTGCGGCGATAGCCCTGGCGACGGATCTTCTTGAAGATCTTCACCTTCTCGCCCTTGCGGGTCTCG
Organism: Pseudomonadota bacterium; assembly: GCA_018241995.1. Classification (GTDB taxonomy): domain Bacteria; phylum Pseudomonadota; class Alphaproteobacteria; order Caulobacterales; family Caulobacteraceae; genus JAFECT01. Next base: position 123,278 of record JAFECT010000009.1, on the reverse strand, counting down.
ATCAGGGTCGCGGTCACGGCCGCGCCGTCGACCAGCGGAGCGCCGATCGTCGCGCCGGCGTCGTCGCCCAGCATCAGCACCTGGTCGAAGCGCACTTCCGCGCCCGGCTCGCCGTCGAGCTTCTCGACCACGAGCACGTCACCCGGTTGAACCCGGTATTGCTTGCCGCCGGTCTTGATCACCGCGTACATCGGACAGGCCTCGTTAGAGCAAAAACAGTTGCGCCCGCGAGGTGGCCCGCGGGCGAGAGGGCGGGACTTATACAGCGGCGCGCCTGCGAGTCAACGCGAAGACCGCTTCTCCGGAAAAGGAATAATCGGAAACCGAGGGTCAGGGTCCGCGGCGTTCCGTCCCGGCCGCAGTCGACGCCCTCGGCGCGGTGGTTCTTGACCCGCATCAAGGTCCTGTCCGCGTTCCGAAGGCACGCTCGCGCCCTGCTTCAAGGAGATTGCCATGGACGCCGCGCTCAAGGCCCGGATCGTGTCGGTCATCGAGGCCGGCCAAGATTTGACGCTCGCCACCCTCAGACCGGACGGCGCGCCCCAGGCCACCACGGTCAGCTACGCCAGCGACGGGCTCGACATCTATTTCGGATGCGGAGCGCAGTCGCAGAAGGCCCGCAACCTCGCCCACGACAGCCGAGTGTCGCTGACCATCACGCTGCCCTACCGGGTCTGGGACGAGATTCGCGGGATATCCGCCTTCGCGCGCGCCCGGCGCCTGGAAACGCCTGACGAGCTCGCGCGGGCGGGCGCCCTGTTCTTGAAGAAGTTCCCAGGCGAGCTGGAGCAGCACCTGAACTCGGGGGTCGGCGAGATGATCATGTTCCGCCTGACGCTGGAGATCGTGTCCCTGCTCGACTACGCCAGGGGCTTCGGCCACACCGAACTGGCCCGGGGCGAGGAACTGGCGCCGGCCTGACCCACAGCCGCCGCCCTCGACCGTTATAATATAACACGCTATAGCCGGGTGGTGAGCTCGTTCTTCGCCGACCCGCTGTTTGTGACCGCCCTGGCCGGCGCCCTGGCGCTGGCCTGCGGCGCCGCGCCGCTGGGCGTGCTGCTGATCGGGCGACGGATGAGCCTGGTCGGCGACAGCCTGTCCCACGCCACCCTGCCCGGCGCGGCGGTCGCCTATGTATTGTGTGGCCCCGATCCCTGGATGCTCACCTTGGGCGCCCTGATCGCGGGCGTGATCGTGGCGGTGTCCTCCGCCTGGCTGTCGCGCGTGGGCCGCATGCCCGAAGATGCGGCCTTCGCCGTGCTCTATCTCTCGGCGCTGGCCATCGGCATCGTGATCCTGGGCCGGACGGCCTCGGCGGAGGTGGTGCACTCCCTGCTCTTCGGCGATGCGCGCGCGCTCGACGGGCCGGGCCTGACCCTGGCGGTCATCGCTGCGCTCTGCACCCTGTTCGCCCTGGTGCTGGGCAGCAAACGGCTGGAAAGCGCGGCGGACGAAAGCGCCGGCGGCCACGACGCCTGGACGGGCCTGGCCCAGGCGCTCCTGATGGGCCTCGTCGCCGTGAACCTGGTCGCGGGCTTCCGCGCCTTCGGAGCCTTGATGACCGTGGGCCTGATGATGGTGCCTGCGGCTGCAGCTCGCTTCTGGAGCTTGACCTTCAAGGGTCGCATGATCGCCGCGGTGGCGATCTCCGCCGCCTCAAGCGCCGCGGGCCTGATCGGCGCCCATGGCTTCAGCGTCGAGCCCGGCCCCGCCATGGTGCTGTCGGCTGCGGCGCTTTTCGGCGCCTCCCTGATCATGGGCCCTGCGCGGCGCAGACTTCAAACCGATGCCTGAAGACGCCATTTAGTGCGCCTCCGACCCCTCGCCTGAAAGACCAAGATGACCGACCAGATCCCCGTGACCGTGCTCACCGGCTACCTCGGCGCGGGCAAGACCACGCTGTTGAACCGCATCCTCACCGAGGACCACGGCAAGCGCTACGCCGTGATCGTCAACGAGTTCGGCGAAATCGGCATCGACAACGACCTCGTCGTCGGCGCCGACGAGGAAGTGTTCGAGATGAACAACGGCTGCGTCTGCTGCACGGTGCGCGGCGACCTGATCCGCGTGCTCTCGGGCCTGATGAAGCGCAAGGGCCGCTTCGACGCCATCATCGTGGAGACCACGGGCCTCGCCGACCCCGGCCCGGTGGCCCAGACCTTCTTCGTCGACGAGGAGGTCAAGGCGCGCACTCGCCTGGACAGCGTGACCACTGTGGTGGACGCCAAGCACGTCGAGCAGCGGCTGGACGACAGCAAGGAGGCGCGGGAGCAGATCGCCTTCGCCGACCAGATCATCCTGAACAAGACCGACCTGGTCTCCGAGGCCGACCTGGAGCGGGTCGAGGACCGCATCCGCGGCCTGAACCCCCTGGCGCCCATCCGCCGCGCCGAACGCTCGGCCGTGCCGCTGGAAACGATTCTGGACCAGAACGCCTTCGACCTGGAGCGCATCGTCGAGCTGGAGCCGGAGTTCCTGAACCCGCCCCATGGCGAGGCCGGCCATGTGCATGACGAGCACTGCGGCCACGACCACCATCATGATCATGGGCACGACCATGGCCACGATCACCACCATGGCCCACGCGGCCACGCCCACCAGGACGACATCAAGGGCGTGTCCCTGTCGCTGGAGCGGCCGATCGACGGGACCAGGTTCACCCGCTGGCTCGATGCGCTCCTGGCGCAAAAAGGCCCCGACATCCTGCGCGCCAAGGGCATCATCGACGTGGCCGGCGAGGACCGGCGCCTGGTGTTCCAGGCCGTGCACATGATCCTGGAGGGCGACCTGCAGCAGCCCTGGAAGCCCGGCGAGCGCCGCTGGTCGCGCGCGGTCTTCATCGGCCGCGACCTGGACGAGGCGGCCCTGCGCGAAGGCTTCGAGGCCTGCGCGGCCTAGTGGCTTTCCCCTCGCGCCCGCGCTAGCAGCAGCCCATGCCCCTCTCCTTCTCCGCCTATGTCACCTCAGCCCTGTTCGATCACTCAGGCCGCGCCGCCTTCGCGCTCGGCGACGGGACGGTGCGGTTCGAGAGCGACGAGACGGTGGAGGCCCATCCGGATGCGGCGATCCTCTGCGCCGTGGCCCACCCTTCGGGCCAGGGGCTCGTCACCGGCGGCGATGACGGGCGCCTCGTCTGGTCCCGGCCGGAGGGCGCGGTCGAACTCTACGCCCAGCGCGGCAAGTGGATCGACGCGGTCGACGCCTCAGCCGAGTCCGGTCTGATCGCGTTCGCCTCGGGCCGCGAGGTCCGGGTGCTGGACGTGAAGGACCCCAAGTTCGCCCGCGTCTTCGCCCACGAAAAGACCGTCTCCGACGTCGCCTTCGACGCCAAGGGCCGACGCATCGCCGCGGCCACCTATGGCGGGGCCGACCTGTGGTTCGCGCGCATCGAGGGCCAGAAGGCGACAAAGCTGAAATGGGCCGGCTCGCACGTGGCCGTGGCCTTCAGCCCCGATGGCAAGTTCCTGGTCACCGCCATGCAGGAGAACGCCCTGCACGGCTGGCGGCTGTCCGACGCCAAGGACATGCGCATGGGCGGCTATCCGGCCAAGCCCAAGTCGATCGCCTTCCTGTCCAAGGGCGCCCTGATGGCGACGTCCGGCGCCAACGGCATGGTGCTGTGGCCCTTCGGCGGGGCCAACGGCCCGATGGGCCGCGAAGCCGTCGAGATCGGCCACGACGAGACCGCCCTGGTCGCCCAGGTCGCGGCGACGCCGCAGGGGACCATCGTCGCCGCCGGCCTGGACGACGGCCGCGTCTGGGTCGCCGAGCTCAGCCAGACCGGCGTGCATCGCGTGCGTGACGAGAAGGGCTCGGCCATCACAGCCCTGGCCCTGTCGCCCGACGAGGGCCGGCTGGTCTGGGGCGACGAGGATGGGAACGCGGGCCTAGTCTCCCTGCGCGGCTGACCCCTCGCCCAAACCCGCGTGAGGCGCTAGCGTCGCGCCTCGGGGAGAGACACCTTATGGCGCCAATCCAGCCGCGTTCGCCGTCGCCGCGCCGCCGTCGCCTGCTGGGCGCGATCGGGCTCTTGCTCCTGCTGGCCCTGATCATCCCGATCTCCAGCGTCATGGCCTTCCGCTTCGTCAATCCGCCGGCGTCGTGGCTGTCGATGGAGCGGGTGTTCCAGGGTCAGGGGCTGATGCGGCGCTGGCGGCCCCTGAACCGCATCTCGCCCAACCTGGTGCGCGCGGTGATCGCGGCCGAGGACGACAAGTTCTGCACCCATCACGGCTTCGACTGGGAGGGCATCCAGAATGCCATGCGCTGGAACGCGCGCCACAAGGACAAGGTGCGCGGCGGCTCCACCATCAGCCAGCAGACCGCCAAGAACGTGTTCCTGTGGCCGGGCCGCGACTATCTGCGCAAGGGGTTGGAGGCCTACTACACGGTGCTGATCGAGACCGCCTGGGGCAAGCGCCGGATCATGGAGGTCTACCTCAACGACATCGAGTGGGCGCCCGGGATCTATGGCGCCCAGGCCGCGTCGCAGTATTGGTTCAAGACCGACGCCGACAAGCTGACCCCCACCCAGGCCGCGCGGCTGGCCGCCATCCTGCCCCGGCCGCTGAAGTGGAAGCCGGTGGCCCCCAGCCGCATGATCCGTCGCCGCACCGCCAGAATTTCTCCCGGAATGAACACAATCCGTGTCAACGGATGGGCCGACTGCGTGCTAAGGTCCTGATCGGGGAGGAAGACCGATGGCGCACCGATCGTTCGCAGGGCCGGCACTGGCCGCAGCGCTCGCCGCCACGGCCATGGCCGCGCACGCAGCCGCGCCCCAGCCGGCGACCAAGATCGAGTCCTCCCTGGCGGTCGAGGAGTCGATCGGCCCCGGCGCCATGTCCGGCAGCGAAATCTGGCTCCTGGTCACCCGCTACGAGAGCGTGGTCACCACAGTCACCGAGCCCGGCCCCAATGGCGGCGTGGTCTCGCGCAGCGGCGACGGCCGCCGCCTGCAGGACGGCTATTCCCTGGTGCGGCTGGACCTGCTCTCCGGCGCGCGGCGCACCATGGTCGAAGACGGTCTGATCGACCTGAAGTCGGACGGCCGTATCGTCTATGGGCTGCAGACCTTGCCAAAGGGCCACGGCTTCGGCGTCACGGCCTTCCACGGCGAGTCGCGCGACCGGCTGCCCGACCTGCCCCTGGCCAAGGGCGACGAGCCGGTGGCGCTTGTGCTCGACAAGGGCCAGCCGGTGGTGCTGTCGCACCGGGCGGTGCTGCGCCTGAGGCCCGACCGCATGCACTGGTCCTACACCACGCTGGGCGAGCGCATCGGCGCGGGCTCTCGCGCGGTGGCGGCCTCGGTCAAGGGCGGCTCGGCCTATATGGGCGCGGCCAAGGGCTTCGAACGCATCGACCTGAACACCGGCCAGGTCACGCGCATGGCGTTGCCGGGCGACACCTGTCCGTCGGGCATGGCGTGCGACGCCATCGGCAACCTGGCCGCCGATCCCAGCCAGCCGGCCTGTGTGCTGGCTTCGGCCGGCTCCTCCGCGACGCCCGCCCGACAGCTGGGCGTGGTGCGGCTGTGCCGCGACAAGATCGAGACCGTCTGGCGTCATGCGGTGAACGCCGCCGCCGATGCGGCCTCGCCCGTGGCTCGCGTGGCGGCGACCTCGGACGGCTTCTGGGCCTCCAGCGCCGCGGACGGCCTGTTCCTCGTGCGCGGCGCCGACGCCAAGCCCTTCCGCCTGGAGCGGGCGCGCAATCTCGGCGGCCTGAAGGTCTCTTGCCTGCCCAACGCCGTGGCCGTGACCGCCGCGCACACGCCTGCGGGAGAGACGCCGCTGCTGTTGGAAGACCCGGACAGCATCTGTCGCGACCCCTAGGGCGAGCTACGGTTAAGGGCCGTTAAGGCCCCGCGCAAACCTAGATCGGGCTTCGATTCCACGCGCTGATCGTTCCGCAGCAAAGCCTGGCGGCGCGCCAATCCTTTTTCGCCGTTAACCGCCCCTGATCGAGGTTCGTTTACCGCGATGGGCGATGATGGGTGACGGCGGGGCCTGCCTTCCGCCCGAAATTCAACCCATCGGACGCGTATCCCCATGACCGCCCGCCCACTCGCGACGACCATCAAGGCGCTCGGCCGTAAGACCCGCCGGTTCCTGCGCCGCTACCAGACCCGCAAGGGCAATGTGGCGATGATCTTCGCCCTGTCGATCCCGGTGGTGGTGGCCGCGAGCCTGTCGGCGGTGGACCTGCACCGCGCCTCGACCGTGCACATGCAGCTGCAGGACGCGCTGGACGCCGCGACCCTGGCCGCCGCCCGCTCGACCGCGACCACGACGGCCCAGATCCAGTCGATCGGCGACGGCGCGTTGAAGGCCAACCTCAAGAACTTCACCAACGCCAGCCTGACCAGCGACACCTTCACCCTGAATGCGGACGGCACGGTGGTGTCGTCGGCCGCGATGGATGTGAAGCCGATGATCGCGAACCTGTTCCTGGGTTCGGACATGAACGTGGGCGCCAAGACCCAGGTGGTGCGCCAGAACTACAAGCTCGAGGTCGCCCTGGTGCTCGACAACACCGGGTCCATGGCCCAGGACAACAAGCTGGTGAACGCCAAGACGGCCGCCAACAGCCTGATCGACATGCTGGCCGCCGGCGCCGCGCGCTCTACCGACCCGAACGCCGTGCGCATCTCCCTGGTGCCCTTCTCCTCGACAGTGAAGATCGGCTCGACCTACCAGAACCAGACCTGGATCGATCAGAACGGCTCGTCGCCGATCAACGACCTGATCTTCCCGACCGGCGGCACGACCACGCCGTCGGCCTATCAGCACGCCAACCGGTTCACCCTTTTCACCAAGATGAACATCGCATGGGGCGGCTGCGTGGAAAGCCGGCAGTATCCTTATGACGTGCAGGACACGGCGCCGTCGGTCGGCACGCCGGCGACCCTGTTCACGCCCTATTTCGCCCCGGATGAGCCGGACACCTCGGCCTACAGCGCCTGGTCGAGCTATGACTCCACCAACAACTATATTTCCGACAACATGACCGCCAATACCACCAACAAGAACTGGTGGAAGCGGCAAGGGGACATCGCCAAGTACAAGTCCTCGGGCCTCGATCTGTCGAGCGGCAAGGGCCCGAACCAGTACTGCACCATGGCGCCGGTCATGCGCATGACCACGAGCTTCAGCTCGCTGAAGACGGCCATCAACGGCATGGTGGCGACCGGCAACACCAACGTGCCCATGGGCCTGATGTGGGGCTGGCACACCATCTCGCCGAACGCGCCCTTCGCCGACGGCCTGGCCTACGGCACCGACAAGCTGCGCAAGATCGTCATCCTCATGACCGACGGCGACAACACCAACGATGTCTACAACAACCCCAACAACTCGGTTTACTCGGGCCTGGGCTTCATCTGGGAGACGCGCCTGGGCGCCAGCATCGGGGTCAGCTCGACCGCGACCCAGCGCACCACGGCGATGAACAGCCGCTTCACGGAGCTGTGCGGGAACATGAAGGCCAAGAACATCGAGATTTATGTGATCGGGGTGGAGGTTGCGTCCACGACCAGCTCGCTGCTCTCGACCTGCGCGACGGATGCTTCGCACTATTTCGATGTCACCAACTCCGCCGACCTGAACGCGACTTTCCAGACCATCGCCGGACAGATCGCCAACCTGCACCTGTCGCAGTAGTCCCCCCGTTATCTGCGCGGTGCGGCCCCCGTTCGGCGACGAACGGGGGCCACCTCGTTCGTCGCGTCGTTTGTCGCCCCGATTTCGCCATTCGCGTCAGTAGCGTTGCCGTTGGTGGAACCTCGTCCGATAGTGCGGCGGGGCCGGGGGAGGCTCCGCGTGGCGGAGTTAAAGAGTCATGGCGTCATCCTGGGACGGGCGCGACCGCGCTCCGCAGGGACTGCATCGGCGGTCGATCGTTTCGGCCCTGGCGGGCCTCGGCATCGTGCCCGGCCTTGCGCCGGAGCTGGCCTTCGCCCAGACGCCGCCCACGGGCGCGCCCGGCGAGCCGGAGACCGGCACCCTGATCGGCCGCAAGGACCGCTCCACGCGCTTGACCACCAAGGTGATGATCAACGACACCGGGCCTTACGAGTTCGTGGTCGACACCGGCGCCAACCGCTCGGTCATCTCCGAGGAACTGGCGGTCAAGCTCCAGCTCCAGCCTGGCTCCCAGGCCATGGTGCACGGCATCGCCGGCGTCCAGCCCGCGCGGACCGTCAATGTGCGGTCGTTCAAGGCCGGGGTGATCGACATCCCGGTGCGTGACGTGCCGGTGCTGAAGACCTTTGACCTCGGCGCCGACGGCCTTCTGGGCATCGACGCCTTCCGCGACCGGGCCGTCACCCTCGATTTCGCGCGCAACCTGGTCCAGATCTCGCGCTCCACCTACAACGGCTTCCACGAATATTCCCGCACCACCGCGGCGGTGACCTCGGACGTCACCGTCACGGCCAAGCAGCGGTTCGGCCAGCTGACCATTGTCGACGCCGAGGCTTCGAAGGCCAAGATCACCTGCTTCGTCGATTCCGGGGCCCAGCGCACGGTCGGCAACATGGCCATGCGGCGCGCGGTCCTTGCCCGAACCCCGGACACCGCCTTCGCTCCTATCAAGGTCGTCATCCACGGCGCCACCGGCCAGGACGTGCCGGGCGAAGTGGCCCTGGTGCCGACCATGCGGGTGGGCGGGGTGCATTTCACCTCCTTCCCCATGGCCTTCGCCGACCTGCACACCTTCAAGCTCTGGCAGCTGCAGGACCAGCCGGCCTTGATGCTGGGCATGGACCTGCTGCGCCTGTTCGACCTGGTGGCCATCGACTTCGGCCAGCGCCAAGTGCGCTTCCGCCTCGCCGAGCTGATCGACGCGACAACGGCGCGGAGCTGATCGCCGACCGGACTTGCCGATAGTCGCCCAAGGAATACAGTCGCGCCGCCGCTACCCAAGCGTCGGAGTCCGCATGCGCCCCTATCCGCTGATCGCCGCCCTCGCCCTGATCGCCGCCACGGCGACCGCCGCGCCCGCGCACAAGGCCAAGGCGCCCGCCAAGGCCGGCGGCCACGCCGAACTGCACGCCATCGCCGCCGACGTCAGTCCCGCTCAGCTGCATGCCACCATTCAGAAGCTGGTCGGCTTCGGCACACGGCACACGGCGTCGGACACGACGTCCGACACCCGCGGCATCGGCGCCGCGCGCCGGTGGGTGAAGAGCCGCTTCGAGGCCATCGGGCGCGACTGCGGCGGCTGCCTGCAGGTCGAGACCCCGTCCCAGGTGTTCAACGACGGCAAGCGCCTGCCCAGGCCGACCGAGGTCATGGACGTGCTGGCCATCCAGCGGGGCACGGGCGATCCCAACCGGGTCGTGGTCATCGCCGGCCACCTCGACAGCCGCGTCACCGACGCGATGAACGCCACCGCCGATGCGCCGGGCGCCAACGACGACGGCTCGGGCACGGCGGCGGTGATGGAGGCGGCGCGTGTCCTCTCCAAGCACCGGTTCAAGGCGACCATCGTCTATGCGGTGCTGTCGGGCGAGGAGCAGGGCCTCTACGGCGGGAAGGTGCTGGCCGACTACGCCAAGGCGAAGGGTTGGGAGGTCGAGGCCGACCTGAACAACGACATCGTCGGCAACAGCCACGGCTTCAACGGCGTCCACGACGACCGCCACGTGCGCATCTTCTCCGAGGGCACCAAGGCGGTGGAGACGCCCGAGCAGGCCAACCGGCGCCGCTACAACGGCGGCGAGGTCGACAGCCCCGCGCGCAACCTCGGCCGCTTCATGGATCGGCTGGCCGACCAGTACGTGACCGGCCTGGACGCGGTGATGGTCTACCGCACCGACCGCTACGGCCGCGGCGGCGACCAGGTGCCGATGCTTGAGGCCGGCTTCCCGGCGGTGCGCGTCACCGAGGCGGTCGAGAACTACAACCGCCAGCACCAGGACCTGCGCACCGAGAAGGGGATCAAGTACGGCGACCTGATCGAGGGGGTGGATTTCCCCTACCTCGCCAAGGTGACCCGCCTGGACGCCGTGACCCTGGCCGCCCTGGCCTCGGCCCCGCCGCCGCCCCGCGACGTGAAGATCGAAGGCGCGGTCAGCGACGACACCAAGGTCAGCTGGGCCGCCTCGCCTGGCGCCGCCCGCTACCGCGTCTGGTGGCGCTCCACCACCGAGCCGCAGTGGACCCACAGCAGGGATGCGGGGGCGGCCACCTCGATCGTGCTGAAGGACGTGGTGATCGACGACTGGTTCTTCGGCGTCTCGGCCATCTCCGCCGATGGCCACGAGAGCCCGGTGGAGTTCCCCGGCCCGGCGGGCAGCTTCGTCAGCGAGACGCCTAAGGCGAAATAGTTTGACCGCAAGCGGCGGGAAGCGTGCGCCCCGCCGCGGGGCCACTCTGAGACTCCGAGCCTAGAGGAGCCTCCCATGCCGTTCCGGATCACCGGCCTGCCCCGCGAAACCTTCGCCGACCTGATCGGCGCGCCCGAAGCCGAGCTCGAAGCCCGGGGCGTGCGCCGGGTTCGTATCGACCAGCCGCATGGCGCGCCCTGCCGTATCACGTTGGACGACGCGCAGCCGGGCGAGACCGTGCTGCTGGCGAACTACACCCACCAGCCCGCCGACACGCCATTCAGAGCCAGCCATGCCGTGTTCGTGCGCGAGACGCCCGGCCTAGCGACCTTCGACGCCGAAGGCGAGGTTCCGCCGGCCCTGGCCCGGCGCACCCTGTCGGCCCGAGCTTTCGACAGCGGCGACATGATGATCGACGCCGACCTGGTCGAGGGCTCAGGCCTGGACGGCTTCCTGGAAGGCTGGTTCCAGCGGCCGGAGATCGCCTATGTGCAGCTGCACTACGCCAAATGGGGCTGCTATGCCGCGCGGGCGGAGCGGGCCTAGGCCAAACCCAGCGCCTTGCGCTCCTTCGTCGGCAGCTTGGCCGCAATCAGGGCGTGGGCGGTCTTCAGATAGGCCAGCAACTGGTCGTCGGGGACCGCGTCCGAACTGTTGAACAGCACCCACTTGTAGCGGCCGACGTAGGGGGCGGACTCCGCCACCCCCTCCTCGATCAGCTGCTCGTAGGAGCCGTCGGTGACCTTCAGGCACCAGCGCGGCTTGGCCTCGCCCTCATGCCCGGCCACGGCGAACATCTTGCCGCCGACCGAATAGCAGCGGTCGGCGCCCCACTTCAGATCGTAGGTCGCGCCGGGCAGGGCCAGGGCCGCGTTGTGGAAGGCCTCGGGCGTCACGCGTCTACGCCCACCCCGACCGGGCAGGTCACGCCCGTGCCGCTGATGCCGCAATAGCCGCCGGGGTTCTTGGCCAGGTAGCCCTGGTGATAGTCCTCGGCGAAATAGAACTCCGGCGCGTCCGTAATCTCGGTGGTGATGGCGCTCAGACCCTTGGCCTTCAGCGCCGCCTCGTAGGCGTCGCGCGAGGCCAGGGCCTCGGCCTTCTGCTCCGGCCCGTAGGTGAAGATGGCCGAGCGGTACTGGGTGCCCACGTCGTTGCCCTGGCGCATGCCCTGGGTCGGGTCGTGGTTCTCCCAGAACACCTTGAGCAGCTCGCCATAGGTGATCTCGTGCGGATTGAACACCACCCGCACCACCTCGGTGTGACCGGTGCGGCCCGAGCAGACCTCCTCATAGGTGGCGTTGGGCGTATAGCCGCCGGCATAGCCCGCCGCGGTGACCCAGACGCCCGGCAGCTGCCAGAACACCCGCTCCACGCCCCAGAAGCAGCCCATGGCGAACATCGCCGTCTGGAAGCCCTCGGGATAAGGCCCCTTCAGCGGCCGGCCGGTGACGTAGTGGACCTCGTCGGTGCGCAGCGGCTCCGAGCGGCCCGGCAGGGCGGCTTCGGGGGTCGGCATGTCGAGCATCTTCTGGAACATCGCTTGGGCTCTCCGGCAGGCGGGGGGATCGTCGAACATGTAAGGTACGAACCCGTCCGCGAAAGGACGCAGGCCCATCTTATCAGTCGAACTTGTCGGATGCGCGCGGTTGCGTATAGAACGCGGCCTCCGCCGGACGGCCCAGCCGTCGCAACCCGGCGGACCTGCGCAGGGGAGCTCGCTCCCGGCCGTGGAATGGTGAGGTGGCCGAGTGGTTGAAGGCGCACGCCTGGAACGCGTGTATAGGTGAAAGCCTATCGAGGGTTCGAATCCCTCTCTCACCGCCACTGGCCCTAGTTCGTGCACGCGGTGCGCCGGCCCAGGTCGTCGTAGCTGTAGGTGGCCAGCACGCCCGCGCCCGAGGTCGCGCCGTTCTCGTTGATGGTGGCGACCCGGTTCAGCGGATCGTAGACGTAGCCGGCATAGAAGCTGTCGGGCCAGGTCACCCGCGTGCGGTTGCCCGCCGCGTCGTACTGGAAGCTCAGCGCCCGCGAGGCCGAAGCGTCCGACGTGGTCTCGCTCGTCACCCGGCCGGCGGTGTCGTAGGCGTAATCCACCCCATAACCCGTGCGGCTGGCGAAGCGCACATGGGTAGGCCTGCCCGCGAGATCGTAGTCGCTGGAGGTCTCAGGCGCCGTGCCCGACGTGATCGAGGCGCAGGACGATGTGGTCAGCGCGGGCGAGCGGAACAGCTTCTTGATCGGCCGGCCCAGCGCGTCATAGCAGGTGTCGATCACCGTGGTCCCGTCGCGCTTGGTCAGCGACAGGGCGTGGCCGTTGGCATCCCAGGTCTGGACTTCCTTGCCGGAGCGCTTGGGGCTCGCGCGCCTGGATAGGGAGCGGGTACTGTGGCGCCTAGGGGACGGAGTTTAGTGCAATGTCACCGTAACCCATGGCGTATTCCCGGGGTGAGGTTCACCAGGCTTGCCTGCGCCATATGCAGGCCGTCCTCGAACGGCATCGCCCCGAGACGCTAGTCCTCGAGCAGTTCGATGGCGCCGGCGTGAGGAGAAGGCGCGCTGGCCGTGAGCTCTGCCAAGCCATCGTTCGGCTTGCGGGAGCGCTGGGCGTCATCGTCCGAATCTACAGCAGGCACGATGTTCGCCTTGCCCTTGCGGGCTCACCTTGGATTTCGCTGCAGACGCTCGCCGAAGCCGTCATAGAGCGCACGCCCGTCCTCAAGCACAGGCTGCCCCGTGAGCGAAAGCCCTGGGACAGTCCCGATCGACGTATTGGACTATTCTGTGCAGCCGCCATCGTGCTCACGCACTTCCAAGTCGCCCACTAGAGACGTCGATACGCCCAAACGCCCACCCGAGAGGGAGGGCGTTTTGTGCTTAATGGCAAGAGTCCAGCTCGACTGCGACCTTTACCAGCATGTGGTGTACTAGGTGCCTAGCCGAAAATGGCGAGCGCCCGCAATTCATACCATGTATGGTTCACCAGCTTGATCGCGCCCACCCATCCCAATCAATCTTCGCGAGTAATTAGAGACAATTGCGCGACGTCCACGTCAATTAATTTAGTATCGACAAATTCGGATTCAGATTTCAGCACCTTTAGCTCAACCGTAGCGAAGGAGGATGGAGAGACATACCAAACAACAGTCCCTCTATTACAAACGCCATTCAAAATGGCTAACTCCGCAGGAATCTCAACAACGTCCAATTCCTTTAGCATCCGACTCATCCCGTGAGTGATAAGCTGTCGTCAATCGACAACTTTGAAATCTTTAGCAGTGACAAGCCTCGCAGCACCCTTTGCGCTACCAGAATTATCGATTTGCCAAACCGTAGTCATTTCCGCCTTCTTGCCGTTAGCCCCGACAACTTCTGTAGTCTGAGTAAACACATTTCCATGTTCGGTGGTCTTCTGAAGCACAGCCTTGGCCGGATCAAACTTTAGCTGCTTCATAAGGAGTTTTGCATTCTTTTGGGTAATCCCCAGCGCTCGTTCGAAGAAAGCAGCTTTGGCGCCCCCATCCGGATGAGCCGGATTCAAAAGATATTTTAAGATTTTCTCCTGCGTAAGCTTTCGTGCTGCAATCGCAGCCCCCCCACGCACAATCACACCGCCAGCAATTCCAGGAATATCTACTATCGCAGTTCCCATATAGGTCCCAAAGAACATCCCCAGCTCAAGGGGGTGCTCCTTTGCACCGTGCCACTTGTCCTGTTGGCAAGCACCAAACATGCAGCTGACCTGCGGCGTCTCCAATCCCGTCGGATCCGTGTGATCGATCGGGTCCTCATCAACGTACGCGTAGAGGTCCAGATCACTCTTGTAGCCCGCCGGGTCCGTCTGGAGGAACCGCCCGGTCATCGGGTCATAGACCCGCGCCTTGTAGTAATAGAGCTTGGCCTCGGGCAACTGGATTTGGCCGGTGTAGGCGAACCGCGATCCGCCCCAACTTGAACTCTGCGGCTCGCCGTAGGGACCGTAGGCATAGATGGCGGTCATGCCGCCTGTCGAGCCAGAATAGCCCACCACCGACCCCTGGGCGTCCTGGTGCAGCCAGCGCCGGTCGGTCGTTCCCGAGCCTTCGTACCAGACGATGGGTTCATCAGTGCCTGTGCCGTGCACATAGCGGCGCAGCACATTCCCTGAGCTGTCGTACTCCGCCAACAGGCGCGACCCGTCGTAAAGGAATTGCGTCGTGGTCGAGCCTGCCATGGTCTGGTGCAGCCGGCCGGCCGCGTCCGACGCCAAGGTCAGGTTGGTTGTCCCACCGGTGGCCACCGTCAGCAGCCGATTCTCCTGGTCGTAGGTGAAGGTGCGCCCGCCGGTGCCCTCATAAGTCAGGTTGCCGTTGGCGTCGTAACCGCCTGAGAGCGCCGCGATGGTCGCGTCGCGGTTCAAGCCGTCATAGGTCTTGTTGGTGGTGCCCGCCGCCGCGTTGGTCCAGTCGTAGAGCGCGTTGGTGGCGCCCCGGCTGATCAGTTGGCTCGCGGGATTGTAGCCGAAGCTCCAAGTCTGGTCGTTGGTCGTGCCCGTCACGTCGTGGGTCAGGGCCGTCAGACGGTCGGCGGTATCGTAGCTGTAGGTGGTCGAGGCCCCGTTGCCGCGGGTCAGGCCCACGCGCCGGCCGAGGTCGTCGTAGCTGTAGGTCGCCAGGACGCCCACGCCCGAAGTGGCACCGTTCTCGTTGATGGTGGTGACCCGGTTTAGCGGGTCGTAGACGTAGCCGGCATAGAAGCTGTCGGGCAAGGTCACCCGCGTGCGATTACCCGCCGCGTCATACTGGAGGCTGACCGCGCGCGAGGCCGAGGCGTCCGACGTGGTCTCGCTCGTCATCCGGCCTGCGGAATCGTAAGCGTAGTCCACGCCGTAGCCCGCCCGGCTGGCGAACCGCATGTGGGTGGGCCTGCCCGCCAAATCATAGTCGCTGAAGGTCTCAGGCGCGGTGCCCGTGGTGATCGAGGCGCAGGACGAGGTGGTCAGCGCCGGGGAACGGAACAGCTTCTTGATCGGCCGGTTCAGCGCGTCATAGCAGGTGTCGATTACCGTGGTCCCGTCGCGCTTGGTCAGCGACAAGCGATTACCGTTGGCGTCCCAGGTCTGGACCTCCTTATCGGAGGTGTTCGAGGTGCCCGCGGCCAAGGTCGTCGAGGGGAAGTCCGTCTCGATCAGGCGGTCGAATCCATCGTAGACGTAGGTCGTCTTGTTGCCGTTCGCGTCGGTGATTGTCGCCAGCTTGCCGTTCTGGCTGTAGGTCGAGGTCGAATAGGTGATCTGGGCGCCCGTGCCATAACCACGCAGGGTCTGCAGCGACTGGCCGGCCGCGTCGTAGATCGTCTTGGTGATGCGGTCGGGTCCCTGCGTTCCGGTCGTGGACAGGGTGCAGGCGTCCGATGGCAAGGACAGGTAGACGGTGGAGTTCATCCGCACTGCCGTGCAGGTGACTCGTCCCACACCATCGTAGGCATACTGAGCCACGCCCGCCTGGGTCTTCAATTTGATCTTCTCACCGGCCGGGTCGTAGGTTGTCGTTTCGGACTCGAGCACCGCGAAGTCAGAAGCGTTGGTGGTGGTAGCCGTGCCCTTGTCGGTCTCGGTCACCCGGCCAACCGCGTCGTAGACGGTCTTAGTGGTCGGACGCTTCAACGAGCCTGCGCCGTCTGGGTCAGGCTCGATGACGAAGACCTTTCGGCGGTTCAAGTCGTAGGTGGCGTCGGAAACGTTCGAGCGCGGATCGGTGACCGTTAGCACGTCGCCTTGAGCGTCGTACGTCATCGTCGTGACCGCGTTGACGTGGCTGCCCGTCCCTGGATCAAGCGTCGTGGTTAGCAGATCGCCGGTGGTCGAGTCGTAGGTGCTGGATGTCACCACACCGGTCGGATCCGTCACGGAAATTACATGACCCTTCGCATCATAGCTGGAGGTGTAGACGGGGTGATTGCCGTCGATGTCCGCCGGTCGCGTTGCAGTGGCCAGTAGAGACTTGCCATTGCCCGACGCATTGTAGGTGAGGGTGGTGACGGCGCCGAGCGCGTCGGTGATCGTCAGCGGCTTGTTCCAGGTCGAATCCCAGGTGGCGCTGACGACGATGTTCGACAGGCTGGACCCCGGCTTGGCGACCTTGGTGATCGAGGTCTCATTGTTGTGATCGTCGTAGGATAGCAACTCCTGGTCGCTCTCGGGGTAGGTGTACCCAGTTGTACGGCCACGACCGTCATGCGCCTCGACGAAGGTGCGGTTCAGCTCGTCGAAGACCTTCAACGGCTGATGATAGATGTCGTATTCGACCGCATAGCTGGCGTGGGTCGGGTCCATCCGCTCGCCGCGCACGCCATCGCCCACGTAGAACTGATACGGGTCACGCGCGGCCAGCTGCAGGTTGATGGCGTCATAAGCGGTCTTCACCCGGCGCAGGCTGTCGTAGTCGTACTGCAGGGTCGCGGGGTTCGACGGGAAAGCGTTGGTCGTCGACAGGCCGAAGGCGGCGTTGTCGGCGGCGTAGACCTTGGTCAGCAGGAAGTGGTTGGGGATCTGGGTCGCGCCCGACAGCATGTCGGCGCCGCCGTACCAGGGCACGACCGAGGCGATGATGCTGGTCTGGTTTCCGGACTGGTCGGTCTGGGTGTAGGCGGCGCCCGAGCTGGTCGCCGTCGAGACCAGGCTCATGCTGACCGAGCGGGCGTCGGCGCCGGTCAGGCCGTTGTTGAAGCCGCCGGTGTAGTAGCCATTGTCGGGCGTGCCGCCGTTCACGAAGTCGATCTTGCGGCCGAAGGTGTTGGAGACCTCGACAAGCTGATCGATCGGGTCGCCCACGGTCACGTCCGTGCCGGAGCTGTAGGTCAGGTTGACCGTGACGCCCTGGGGATAGACCCAGCTGGTCAGGCGGTGGCCCTTCAGCACCTGGCAGGAATTGCCGTCGTGGTAGCCGGTTCGCCAGAAGCTGAAGTTTTGCACGTCGCCATGCGCGTTGGTCACGGCGAAGCTCATGCCCGAATAGTCCCAGCCCCGGCTCATGTCGTAGGGCGGATAAGGCGTCGGGCCGCAGCGGTCGGTGAAGATCGCGCGCGAGCCGGTGATCGCCAGCGAGGCATAGGGACCGGCCCCCGGTGTGATCCAAGAGCCGTCCACCAGCTTCACGAACTGACGGGTGTCGGAGCCGACGCTGACGGTGACGATGTTCCCGGTCAGGGTGCGCACCCACCAGCTGTTGACAAGGACGCCCGTCACATCGCGCTGGATCGAGGGCGAGGCGCCATAGACGTCCTGCATCGCCAGGAAGGCGCCGATGGTGCCGGCGGCGGTGCGCGGGTCGGTGTCGCCCAGCATTTCCAGCCCGCCGCCGCCCATCGCCGCCATATTGTGCCAGTTGGTGGTCCAGGGCGTGCGCGGCTGGCCCTGCGGCGCGTCGCCGGCCTGGGAGCTCTTCTCGCCGCCGCGCCAGATCAGCTGGGCGGTCAGCTTGTTCGGGAACTCGCCGTTGCCGACTTCGAGCACGCCGGGCGCGGTGTAGGTCAGTTCGCCGTTGCTGATGTCCACGCCCAGGGCTGTGGAGTGGTCGACGAACTTGGCCTTGAGCACGTCGGCGGCCTTGGCCGGGTCGTAGGTCGCGTCGTGGTCGGGTTGCACGCCGCCGCCACCGCCCTTGGCCACCGATGCCGCGCCTGAGTCCTGCGGCAGGCCCACAGCGACGTGAGCGATCTCGATCGGGTCCGACCCAGAGTATTTGACGGCCACCAGTGCGCCGCCGCGCTGCATCGTGGGGAACGGCGAGTAGTAGGAATCGTATTGGCCGGCCAGATTCCGGCTCGCGTGCACCGAGGGCGCGCCCCACGGCACGCCCGGCCCGAGATGGGCTTCATCAACGGCCACCACGTTGAAGCCGGCGCTGGTGTAGGCGGTCACCGCGGCCTGCAGGCCGCTGATCCAGCGATTGGCTTCGAGCGTGCAGAGCTGAGGCGTCTGCGGAGGCTTATAGGAGAAGGTGTTCCCGCCGGACCCGCAGGGATCGGTCGTGCCGTAGGTGTTGATTCCCTCGACCTTGGCCAGGGCCGTCGCCTGGCTGGCGTTGGAGGAGGTGAAGCTCAGGAACTTCCGGCCCGTGCCCGAGCCATAGACGTCCTCCGCGGATGGGGGCGCGTTGCCCCATTCGAAGCGGGTCGCCGTCGAGACCGTGTCCGGCAGATCGGCCTGCTGGGCCACCACGCTGCCTTCGAGCGCATCAGTCGTCGCGGCGATTGACAGAATCACCGCCCGGCGCTTGGCCGCATCCGCCGACTTGCTGGTCAGGCTGAACGCGGAGTCCACGTCCATGCGGTCGAACTTGTCCCGAACCGTCCAGTAGTAAGGGATGGTGTCCGGGTTCGGCGCACTGCTGTTGTTCAGCGTCTGCGCCGTGAACGGCGAGTAGAGGTCCATCGTCGGATCGCCGGCCATGACGCCGATGGAGTGGTGCAGGGTGTAGACCGAATTGCCGATGGCGGCATGCAGGCGCGCTGCCTTTGACGACTGCACGATCCAGGCGGCAGCGAACTGCTCGCGCTTACCGTCGCCGGCGGTCTGCTGGCCGGGCTGGCCGCAGATGTCACAGCCGCTAGGAATAGCGTCGGGCGGCATGACGTTGTCGTCGCGCTGATCCCACTTCTTCGCCAGGCCGTTCGCGTCCCCCCAGCCGTGGACTATGGTGAAGGAGAGGTTGGTGTTCACCAGCTTGGTGACCGTGGCGTCCATGTAGTCGCCATTGGTCGAGGTCGAGCCGTTCGCGGCCGCCGCAAAGGGGTGGTTGGCGGTCAGAATCAGGCTGCCCAGGCGGAACTGGTGGGTGTTGGCCGCCGAATAGCTGTTCAGGATCGGGCTGATGCCCTGGATGCCCGCGCCTGTCTCGTCGGTGAGGCGCAGCTTCACCTGATAGTTCGGCGAGCCATCCGCCTGGTCGAGGCCGGTGTCGACCGTCAGCTTCCGGCCATAGATCTCATCGACATAGAGCGTCCGATCCCACAGCGTGACCATGGTCGGGCTGGTGGCGTTCGGCCCCCACACGTCCAGCCGCACCTCCAGCGTGGTTCGGTACTGGTTCGGCACGCCTCCGGTCCAGGTGTGCGAAGAACTCAGGGTGTAGCCGCTGACGCTGGTCTGGCGCAGGCCGGTAGTCTGGGGCGCCTCGTATCGGTGGATGGTCTCGCCGGAGACCACGTCTTCCATGTGGTATTCGGGGTGGGCGGCCACAGTGGTCAGGATCGCCGCGCCATAGCCTTGAACCTTTGTGTTCAATGCCGAGGCATTGAAGCCCTGGACGTAGCTGACGCTGCCGGAAGTGCCTTCCGTGCCGGTGGTGCCGCCGGCCGCCGTCAGCGCTTCGCCCGAGGTCATCGACGCGGTCGTGGCGAGGTTCAGGCCCGCATGGTGATCGTGGCTCTTGAAGGCGGGGTCGAACACATAGTCCGTGGCGCCGATGGTCACCGTCACCCACACGTGGTTGATCGTGATGGTCGAGATGCTGGCGCCGCTGTAGCTGCAGTTCGAGGTCGTCGAGCCGTTGATCACCGCGCCGATGGAACCCGACGACAGCAGCTGGCAGGCCGCGCCCGCATCGGTGATGCCGGACCAGTCGTAGAACTGCGTGCCCGAGAGCGCGATGGTGCCGACCTGGTACTTGGCCGTGTAGCCGTTCTGCCGCAGCAGCTCGACCATCAGGGCGGCCTGGTCGAAGGCCGTGCCGGAGTGGTCGACCAAGGCGCCAAGCGCGCCCTTCTGCAGGCCGTACGACCACACCATGGTGATGTTGTTGCGGACGTACTGATAGGTGCGGTCCACCACCTTGTCCGGGTAGTTGACCGCATCGCCCGAGGTCTCGTTGGGATTACCCTTCAGCGCCCGCGCCAGCTCGACGATCTCGTTCGGGCGCCCCGTCAGGCTGAGGCCGTTTGTCGCAGTGGTGGAGGAGCCATAGTAGCCGTCCACCGTCGTCGGGCTGAGTAGCGCCGCGGTGCCGATCTTCTCCGAAGGCGTCGTCTCGCCGAAGGTGGGATTGGCGAAAGCAGGGCTTGATGCGAGCGCGACGACTCCGCCGACAAGCGCCGCCGTCAGCTTCATTCGCCGCTGCCAGAGGGAACGCACAGCCGAGGTGAACCCGTTCGTGGCGATCGCCATCGCATCCCCCATAGCACGGGCGCGAAGGGCGCCTTATGGTCAAGCTAGATCGGGCCTTGCGCACGCGTCAATAGTATAGCTAAGCTAATGCACGCGAATGTGCGAACGGATGCAGCCTCCGGGGGAAGTATGCGCAAGGCTCTAGCGGGGCTCAGGGGCGGCGTGGCCCTGGCCGTTATTGCGTCGCTCGCCTGCGCCGGCGCAAGCGTCGCCCAGACGACCAACAGCTATACCTACGATTCCTTGGGGCGGCTGAAGACGGCGACCATCCACGCGTCCAGCGGCGACACCGTCATCACCTACACCTACGATTCGGCGGGCAACCGCACTCAGCAAGCAGTGACGGTCAATGGCACAAACCACGCGCCGGTCGCCAATACGGATACGGTGGCGACGGGCGTCAATGCAGCGATCACTTTCGATCCGCTCGCCAACGACACCGACGCTGACTACGATTCCCTGACGATCACCGCCAAGACCAACGGCAGCCACGGTACGGTGGCGATCAATTCCGGCGCCACCCTCACCTATACGCCGACGACGGGCTACACCGGCTCGGACAGCTTCACCTACACGATCTCCGACGGCACCTCGACGGCTACGGGCACGGTCAACATGACCGTAACCAGCGGCCCAGCCGCCAATACAGACACGATCCACACTCAGCCCGCGACCGCCTACGCCTTTGACCCGCGCAGCAACGATACCGGCTGCAGCGGATGCTCGCTGAGCATCACCGGAAAGACCAACGGAACCAACGGCTTCGTCGCGATCAACGGGACAGGCACGGGCCTGACCTACACGCCCAACAGCGGCTACACCGGCAACGACAGCTTCACCTACACGATCTCGGACGGGCACGGGGCCAGCGCTACGGCCACCGTCAACGCCACCATCTCGGCCAACCCGACCGCGACGACCGATACCATCACGGCGGTGCAGGGCATCGCCAAGACATTCGACCCAAGAACCAACGACACCGACCCGCAGAGCTATGCGCTCACGGTCAGTGGCGTGGGGTCGCCGTCGCACGGCTCAACCAGCTCAACAAGTTCCTCGGTCACCTACACGGCCACGAGCACCTACACGGGCTCGGACACCTTCACCTACACCATCTCCAACGGCTACGGCGGGACGGCCACGGGCACGGTCAATGCAACGGTCGTGGCCTACACCAACCCCACGGCCGTGGACGATAGCGCCACCGCCCAAGCCACCTATCCGGGCGGCGCCTGTGTCACGCCGCAGGTCACCTTCGACCCGCGCACCAATGACACCAATCCGTCTGGCCTGCCCCTGACAATCGTCAGCAAGACCAACGGGACCAAGGGCACGGTGACGACCAACGGCACGACGTTGACCTACACCTTCGGCACGCCGAAGTGCTCGCAATTCTTCACGACGACGGACACCTTCACCTACACGATCAACGACGGCCACGGCTCCAACTCCACCGCCACCGTCACCATGACGATTGAGGTGGATGGGCTGCAGTAGAGGCCTCTTCGCTCACCACGGTGGCACGCGCCTGTAGAGGCGGGCGCCGGGGCGCCCGCACGCCATTGGCCATCGAGATCTTGCGTGTACGCCGGCGCTTCTATTGCAGCGCGGCGTCGCCCAAGCCCGAGACGCCTGACAATAGGCCGGCCATCAAGAGGCCGATGATGGCTCCGAGGCTCACGATCAGCGCCGGCCCCAACAGTCGGCTAGCGGCCTCGATCCGGCGGATTGCTGCGGCCTCTTCCATAGTCCCGGCGCGGGCCAGCATGGCGCCGAGCGCGCCTGATTGTTCGCCTATGGCGGCCAGGCGGACCACCGTTCCCGGAAATCCCGCCACGCGGCCGAGCGCACTGGATAGCGCCTCGCCCTGACGCACGGCATGAGCCACCGGCTCCAGGCGCTTGCGGGCTCGTTCGGATCGCACAGATCGGGTCGCCAGGCGCAGCGCTTCGCCCATCGGCGCGCCGGCGGCGAGCACATTGCCAAGCGCAATGGCGAACCCGCCGAAGACTACGCCTCTGGCCGTACGCCGTATTGGCCCGTCCAAGGCCAGGCCATCGATGAAGGGGCCGAGCAGCCCCCCGCGCGCGGCGACAAACAGGCCGCCGGCGACGGTGAGCATGCCCGCGACCAGAACGGCCAAGTTGCCGCGCAAGAAGCCGCTGACCCCCAGCAGAATCTTCATCGGCAGGCCGGGGTTGGCGCCTTCCGCCTCAGCCAACGGGGCCAGCGACGGCACGACCAGCAGGAGGATAACCGCCAGAGCGGCGATGGTGCTGGCGAGCACAAAGAGTGGATAGCTGAGGACAGACCAGAGCTGCTCACGGATCTTCAGCCGTGACTCCAGGATGTCCGCCGCGCGCTGCAGGCCGCCGGCCAGGTCGCCGGACGCTTCTCCCGCAGCAATCAGGGCGGCGATAAACCCCTGCTTGGCGGACAGATTGCGGGCAAAGGCGCGGTCCAACGCCCCGCCCCCCGAAATCTCTGCCGAGAGAGCCTTGCACACTTCGCGCAACGCCGGCCGGTCGGCCTTGGCGCCCACAATGGACAAGGCCGTGCGCATGTCCGAACCGGCCCTGAGCAGCGCCGACAGGTCAGACAGCAGTTCGGCGCTCTCGCGCTGGCCCAGACCCTTCACGCTTGAAGATGCCGCTAAACCCGCTCCCCGCTTCGCTGGCGTGATGCGCACAGGCGAAAGGCCATCGCGCTTCAGCCGCTCGAATGCTCCGGCATCGCTGCGCGCCCGAACCTGTCCGCGCACGCGCCGGCCCGCCGGATCGATGGCGATGTAGTCGTAGTGGGCCTCGACCGGGCCGCCCGCAGCTTCAGGCATCGACCGCCGCCATGACTTCCTCGACGGTCGTCAGGCCGCTAGCGGCCTTGATCACGCCATCCAACCCCATCGAGGTGAGTCCGGAATGGGCGGCCGCCTGCGCGACTTCCGACGCGGGCTTCCGATCGGCGACGGCGCGCAGCAAGCCCTCATCCGCCAGGAATGCTTCGCCGATAGCCACCCGGCCCTTGAATCCCGATTGCTTGCAGGCGGCGCACCCCGACGCGCGCCAGCCTGGAACCTTCCCCTCATAGCCGACGGTGCGGGCGAAGACTGTCTCCGCCTCTGTAGCGGGCCTGGCCCTGCGGCAGCTCTGGCACAGCCGTCGCACCAACCGCTGAGCCGCGGCTCCGCGGAAACCGGCGGCGATCTGGTAGGGCTCGACGCCCATATCCTGAAGTCGCGGCAATACCGCAAGGGCGTCGTTGGCGTGCACAGAGGCCAGCACGAAGTGGCCGGTCATGGCCGCTTGCACCGCCACCGCGGCCGTCTCGGGATCGCGGATTTCGCCGACCAGGATCACGTCCGGATCCTGTCTCAGGAAAGACCGGAGGGCCGAGGCGAACGTCAGGCCGAGATTCGGCGCTACCTGCGTCTGCACCACGTGCTCAAAGTGATATTCGACCGGGTCCTCGATCGAGAGCACTTTCTTGGCCGATCCGGCGAAGGTCTGGAGGAGGGCGTAGAGTGTGGTGGTCTTACCGCTGCCGGTCGGGCCGGTGACCAGGAAGATGCCGTGCGGGGTCTTGGCCGCGCGCCTCAGCACGCCGGACACGCTTTCGCTCAAGCCCAATGCTTCGAGCTCCAGCTTCACTGCGGCGCGATCCAGAATCCGCAGCACAGCGGACTCGCCAAACACCGTCGGCGAAGTGGCGACACGTACGTCGATCTGACGCCCGCCGATCACAAAAGTGGTGCGACCGTCCTGCGGCAATCGCTTCTCGCCGAGATCGAGATTGGCAATGACCTTCACGCGTGACACGGCAGGCGCGGCGAGGTCGGCGGAGACGACCTGATGCTCGATCAGGCGACCGTCCACGCGCATGCGGATGCGCAGGTCGTGTCGACGCGGCTCAAAGTGGATGTCGGAGGCGCCGGCTGCGATGGCCGCCTCGAAAGCCCCCGCGACCAAGCGCGCGCCAGCGCCCTCCACCCCCAAGTCGGCGACTTGGTCGATTTCGCGCTCGAGGCGACGCTCATCGGGGGCGACGTCCTGAATGTCCTCCTCGAACGCGGCGTCGAAGGCGCGGCGCCAGTCGGCCGGGCGCGCAGCCATGACACGCACCTTGCGACCCGTCGCGAAAACTAGACCCGAGATCGCCTCTTCATCGAGCGGATCGCAGGCGGCGCAGATCAAAATCCCTTTCGCGTCGGTCAGTGGCAGCATGCGCGCGCGGCGCAGGTATTCTGCGCTGACGCCGATATCGCCTGGCTGCACCTCGGCGGGTCGCGCCTGAGGCTCCCAGATTTCGCAGCCCGAGACCGCGGCATAGGTCGCGACCAGATCATCGTCGGTCAGGCTGCCTAGCTGGTTCATTACCTGCTCAACCGGTTGGCCGGTGCGCGCTGAGACAAGGTCGGCACGGTTTAGAGCCGCGGCATCGGCCAAGTTGCGCGCCTGCAAATGGTCCAGCACCGCGGAGCGGCGGCGTCGCCCGAGCGAGGCCGCGGAAGGATTCAAGCCAGCGGCCACAGCCCCGCCTCCCGCGCCAGTCCGATTATCCACGCCCCGAGCGCTAGCGAGGGCCCGAAAGGCAGCCGCCCATCGGCAGTGCGCACAAACAGGAAGCCGACAAGGCCAATCAGCGCCGCGGCCACGACCATCCACGGCGTCGCCGCTCCGAGCCACAGCGCGAGCGCGGCGATCAGCTTCACATCGCCAAAACCCAATCCTGGCGACCGGTTAAGCCATAGGAATCCCCGACGCACACCCTCGGCCAACAGGAACGCCACGGCCGCCGCGACCAGCCCCTCGAGTAGGACGCCCTGACCCTTCAGCACCGAGAGCCCCGCACCACATGCTGCGATCAACAGCGTCAAGATGTCGGGCAGCCGTCGCGTACGCGCATCAATGAGCGCAGAGCCCAGCAATGTCAGGCCGAGTGCGCCCAGCAGCGCCATCCGCGGCCAGGGCGCGGCAGCCATGGCGCAGAGGCCGACCGCCCCCCCGCCAAGTTCCCCAATGACATGGGTGGGGTCGATCTTTCCGCCGCAGACTGAGCAGCTGCCGCCGTGGGCCAAGTATGAGATCACGGGAACTGTCTGGGCGAAGCTGAGCGCCGTACCACAGCCATCGCACTGCGACCGACCCATCAAGGCGTGCTCACCCCGCACCGCGCGCACGGCCACAGTCGCCGCCCAGCTTCCGACGCACGCGCCGACAAGCGGGGCCGCGATCCAGGGAAGGGCGCTTTCGATCCTCACTGCGCTGCAGCCGGCGCCTGCAGATCGCGATCGACGCCTGAACCGCCGGGCTTGCCGTCCGCGCCGAGGCTCTTGACGGTGAAGGTATGGCTGGCGGCGTCCACCGTGTAGGTGAGCGGCCGTCCCCACGGGTCGTTCATCATCTTCCGATCGCGCAGGTAGGGGCCCGTCCACCCGTCGGCCCCGGGAGGTTCTTTCACCAGAGCGGCGAGGCCTTCCTCGGCGGTGGGGTAGCGGTGCACGTCGGCCTCGAACATCTCCACACCGGCGGCGACGGTGTCGAGCTGCAGCTGCGCAGTCTTGGCTTTAGCGCGCGCCATGTGACCGATAAGACCGGGAGTCAGCACCGCTGCGATCAAACCGATGATGCCGATCACCACCAGCATTTCGGTCAAGGTATAGCCGGCTTCGCCCTCAGGTCGGGGGGCCGACCGCCTTAGTTCACGAGCGTTTCGCATCGATCCTCCCCCTCGGCCCTGTAGAGGCTCCGGTCGATGATAGCGGCTGGATGATTCAGGTCGCCCGTAAATCTCACGATCCGATCCTCGGTCCAGCCCCCGAGACTGAGGCGAACGCGCCAGACCTCTCCGGCGCGAGAAGAGCCAGGTCGCGGTGACGGCGCAACTGCCGCCGACAGGGATGGCTTGTCGGCCCGACCAACCCGCGAGACCACCGACGGAGCGCAACGGCGCCAGCCGGGCGCGGCGTCAGAGCCAACCAATGATGCAAGCGTGCCCGAATGGGTCTTCGCAAGCGTCACGAGCTTAGCCCTAAGCGCGGCGGCATCTCGAACGCCCAGACGGCCGAAGGCGGCGTCGTCGAGGCTTGCGGCGGTTTCGTAGTCCAGTTTCCCCGCCTCGGGTTCAGCCAACGCTTCGACCTGTCCGGCCGCAATGTCGAACCGCCAGCGCATGCGCCGCCCCTGGCCGTCGGCGATGACCGTCTGGTCGGCCATGACATGAGCGCCACCCAACCCGTACTCGGCCTGCATACGGCGCATATCCGCACGCGCAGAGCGCAACTCGGCCACCCCCGATCCTGCGAGCGCTGCCACCGTCACCGCCAGCGCCAGGCTCACCACCGTCGCCGCCGCAGTGGCGTAACCGCCCTCGCCGTCAGGGCTTGATGGACTTGAACAGGCCACGGTCTTCGATCTCGTGCATGTCGGCGATCAGATCCTTGGTGACCCCCTCGCTCGAGGCGTCGTCGTGCAGGATACGGACGGTCAGCAGCACGATCATCTCGGTGCGGTCGACGCTCTTGCTCTCCTGGCGGAACAGGGCGCCCAGCACCGGCGCGTTCTGCAGAAGCGGCACGCCGGAACGTCCGCGGGAGCGGTTTGAGCTGATCAGCCCGCCCAGCGCCACCGTGCCTCCATCCTTCAACATCAGCGAGCTGTCGAATTTGCGCTGCTGGATGGTGGGGGAGTCAATGCCGGAGGTGGTCGTCTTCGCTACCGAACTGACCTCTTGCGAGACCTCGATGGTGACGCGGTCATCGCCGCTGACGCGCGGCGTCACATTCAGGATCACGCCCGTGGAGCGGTAGTCAGTGGTGGTCACCAGAGGCGCACCCGGCGCCGTCGAGCTCTGCGCGCTTTGGGTGACAACCGGCACTTGGTCCCCGACAAGCAGGTGCGCCACATGATTGTCCAGCGCCATGATCTTGGGCGCGGACACCACCTCAACCGCCGTCTTGGAGCGCAGCGCATCGATCGCGACCGACACGTCATTGTCTAGAAAGGTCACCCCGAGACCGGGGAAGGCTGGCGCCACGGCGCCGTTGTTGCTGCCTGAGGACGTCACCTTCAGCCGGCCGTTGGCGCCCAACAGGGACCAGTCCACGCCGAAGCGGAAATCGTCTCCAAGCGTAACCTCCAGCACTGTCGCCTCGATCAGCACCTGTACGGGCGGCCTGTCGATCTCCCCGAGGATGCGCTGGATCTGCAGCCAGCGCGACGGCGAGGCCGAGATCAGCAGCGCATTGGATTGCTTGTCGATGCCCACACGCACGGGGTCGTCGTCCGTGGTCGTGAAGCTCTCGGCCTGGACGGTAGCCGCGGGCTGGGGCGCCGCCGACGCCGTGCCCGACGTCCCTGCCGGACCCGTGGCGGTGGTGGCCGTCGTGCTGCTGGAGCGGCCGGAGAGCACGCTGCTCAATGTCTGGCCGAGCGACTCCGCCGATACGTTACGCGGCCTATAGACGAACAGCTGCGTGCCCTGATCGTTCTGGGCCTGGTCGAGCTTGGCCACCCATTCGCCCACGCGGTCCAGCGCCTCAGGCGTGCGCGCGAATACGAACAGGCCGTTCAGCCGCTTCAGGGGCACCACCGCCACGCCAGATGCGCCCGACGTCTGCAGCACCTTCTCCAGGTCGCCGGCCACGACGGTCGCCGGCGCCTTCTCAAGCGGGAACCAGCGGATTTTCGACCCGTCGAGCCCGTTGCGGTCGAAGACGCGAATCAGCTGGCTGGCGGCCTCCAGCTCCCGCTGATCCCCGCCGAGCATCAGCAGGCCCTGTTTGTCGCTTTGATAGACCACCACGCCGCCAGTCCCAACTGCCTCGAGCGCCTTGGCGACCTCGGACGGCAAGGCGTAGGAGAGGGGCACCGCGACCAGTTCATAGCCGGCCCGGCCGCGATGCTCACCACTGGTGCGCAAGCCTGCGGCGCCTCTGGCCTTTGACCTTGGCAGAAGAGCGATGGCGTCACCCTGGCGAACCATCACGACGTCGTTAGCCGCCAGAGCCGCCTCGAATGCTTCGATCAGCTGCGGCCGGGTCAGCTTCCGGTCGATGCGGAACGACATCTTGCCGGTGATCGAGGGATCGAGAGTGTAGGTCAGGCCCAGGGTCTTCCCGAGGATTTCCTCGGCTACCTGTCCTACCTCGGCGTCGCGGAAGGCGAAGGTGTAGGTCTCGGCATGCTCCACGGCCACGCGGCCGGCCGGCGCGGCCATGACGGGAGGCGCGCCAACGGCGACGACCGCGGCCAGGAGGACCGCGAGGCGACGCGCGCCGGCTGCTGCACTTGAACGATCCAATACCTGTTCCCCCCGACCTCGCGGCCGCAAACTTCATTCATCCGCAGTCTATGCTCAACCGCGGGGCGCCCCTGTGGGTGCGGCTTTCGCAACCGGCGAAGCATCACCTGCGCTCTTGTCGCCGAGCAGCACATCGCGCGGCCCGGTGGCGGTGTCGATCACGACCTTGGTGGCGGTGATCGCCTGCACGGTTACGCCGTCACGCGTATCGCCACGCTCCAACCACTCGGCGTTCTTGCCGTTGATCGACAGCAGCGCTGCCTGACGCCGAGGCGTCAACGCCACGCCATCGAGGCGCAGGGTCGCGTCGGCGAGGGCCGCTGTTCCGACCGCGAAGATTGGATGGGCGATAGCGTCGGCGGCGGAGGCGCCGGTCACTGCCGCGCCCCTGATTGCTCGAGGCTGCAGCTTTTCCAAGCGCTGGTCGAACTCGGTCATGCGCGTGGCCGCCGGCGCGCCGCCGCCCAGCACCGCCCAGGCCAGAAGGCCGAGCGTCAGCGCCGCCGCCGGTGCGCCGAGGGTCAAGGGTGAGCGGAGGTCCAGCACAGCACGCGTCCGTTCAGTTTTAGGGTCACGCCGCCGCCGGCCTGCGGCTTCAGGTCGGCGGTGTCGACGAAGATGGCGGGGCGGTCCCGGTCCAGCGCGGCGAGCAGCGCCAATATCGCCTCGTGCTTGCCGCTCGCCTCCAGCTCCAGCCGCACCGGCGACAGCTGCCCGCCCGCGTCGACGCCGGAGGCCGGTGTGACCGCGAGGCTGGTGAGGGCGACGCTGGCCGCCGCCGCACCGGTCTCGATCCGCTTCTTCAGGGCGTCCGCGCCCTGCCCGGTCTCCGCGCAAACCGTGCCGTCGGCATAGGCCGCCGCGTCGCCGCGCGACTTGGTCAGGCGCTCAGCTTCGTCGAGGCGTGTGTCGATCGCGGCGAGGCGAGCCTTCAGGTCCTTCGGCTGGGATATGGCGCCGAGCAGCGCGGCCCATAAGGCGGCCACCACCACTACGGCGGTCACCGCTGCTGTCGCCAGTCGAACATCGATGCTCCCGCGCCTCATCTCGCGGCCCCGTTACCGGGAGCGACGCCCCAGAGCCAGACGCCCGGGCGCGCCGGGCGGGCGGACTTCTGCAGGGGCCGGTCGAGGCGTTCGAACGGGGTGGCGTCGCCACGCACTTCCACCGCCATGAAGCCGTGATCCCAATGCACGCCCTCGATGCGGCTGGTGGGCGCCTTGGCCGTGGAAGCCCAGGCGAGATCCTTCAGCAGGTCATCCAGGCTTTGGCCATGCAGTCGCGCGGCTTCGAGCGCGCGGGCCTGCCGCTTCAGGCGCTCGACACTCTCCGCCTGTTGCAGCTTGCGCGCGGCCTGAAGCTCCAAGCCGGCAATGCGCTCCTCCGCCTTCGCGCGGGCGCTCAGGGCGAGGCTCAAGCTGCCGAGCGCCACCACCGTCGCGGCGCCCGCCGCCAGGGCCAGCGTCGCCAGACGCCGGGCGCGGCGCGCCTGCTCGGCAAAGGACAGGATGCTGACCGACAAGGGCCGGCCTTCGACCTCCACAGTCGTCACCAGCTGCTCGCCCACCTCGGCGGCGCGCACATAGAAGGCGACGAAGCGTCCCGCGCGCGCTGGCGCCCAGGGCTCCAGGCGACGCAAGCGGTAGACCACCTCGCCGATCGGGAGGGGCGCGCCCACGCGTGTCTCCAGGCCCGCGGCGCGGCTCTGATCCCAGGGCATGCCCGGGGGAACCGAGATCACCCGAGCGAAGACCTTGGGTTCTTCGGGCGCCGCGTCCTCTTCGTCGGAGGCCAGGCGGAGGACGGCGGCTGGACTCACGATGCGCCCCCCCGGCACTCTTGAGAGATCAGGTCGAATTTACAGTCGGCCGGTTGCTCGGACCACACTCTAGCCCGCGCCACAAGCGTGTCCCCCTGCGCGGATCGTCGCGCCAAGCTTACAGCCTTGAGCGAGCGGCGACGCTGCCCCTCGTCCTCCGGCGGCCAAGCCGAAAGCGGGACGGCGCCGTCTACCTCGTAACCGAACACGAGGGGATCAGCCGACGCCACCGCGAGGCTGCGGCTCCGTCCGCCGAAATCAATCACGACGCGCTGGACCGTCCCGCTCGTGGACTCTATCCGCGCCCCGCAGCGCGAGGGCCGGCCACAGTCGAAGGTGAAGCTCCGGGCATCGCCCTGCAGGGCTTCGGTGTCGGAGCGGAAGGGACCCGCGCCTTTGAGCACGCTCGACAATCCCAGGCGCGCTTCCCGCAACGTCTGGCCTTGGCTGAGCGATGCGCCCGCGCGGCCCTGGATTCGACCGATCACCGACATCGCCTGGGTCAGGCCGACGATCGCCAGGCCGATCATCAGCAGCGCCGCGAGCGTCTCGGTCAGGGTGTAGCCGTCCTCGCTCACAGCACTCCCTCCTGCGGCGGGCAGGCCCGGACGGTCGAAGCACGAAACATTCGGGCGTCGTCGCCTCGCCGCACCTCGACGGTCCGTTGGCAGAGCCGGTCCGCCTGGCTCGATCCTGTCGCAAGCGGCAAGGGCGAGATCACCAGCTTCCAGTCGAACGCGCCGCTGCGACCCGAGATCGAACCCGGCGAGCGGACCGGACTTTCCAACACCTGCTCCAGCACCGCCTGGGCTTCACGGGTTTCGACCGCCAGGCTCGCCGTGCGCCTCGCCGTGTCGGCGGTGCGGATCGACAGGGCGACAGTGGCGCTCAGGATGGCAAGGGCGACCAGGGCGTCGACCGCGACAAAACCGGCCTCATCGCGCGCCGGAATACAACGGCGAGGCTGCAGCGCGCGCCTAAGTGCGCCGCCACGCCATGACCTTATCGCTGCGTCGCGCGCCGCGCTCATCTGAGCCCCAATCGGGCGCCAAGACTGGCGCCCGCGCCAAAAAGCCGAGTTTTCGGGTTCGATCCTATAATATATGGCTCTGCTTGCAACCTGTTGGCGTATAGCGAACCGTGTTCTCTCGTCTCGTCCCGCGCCGTCTCTTACAGCGGCTTGATGCCTTGATGCATTGGGCCGGGGGGCCGCGTGGACGGCGCGCGCGGGGCCCCGCCGTGGCGGCGGCGCTGGCGATCCACATGCTCATCTTCCTGGCGATGCTCGCAGGCGCGTCCGGCGACCAGATCTCGATTGGAACCGGCCAGGGCATGGGCGACGAGGAAACGGTCAACGTCTCCCTGGCCGGCCTAGCCGGGTCGCTATCTTCCTCGCGCCAGTCCCATACCGCCGCCCAGCGCCAGGACGACCAGATGGACGCCCTATTCCGCAAGCTGACCAGCGCCCAGACGCCGAACCCCCTGCCCGCCGCGGCCGAGCGCCGTCCCAACGGGTCCAAGCTGATGGACCTGTTCTCGCCACAGCCGCAGGATGCGCCGAGTTCGGACGCCAAGCCCGCAGATGACCAGCGCGGCGACGGCGGGCAAGGCTCTGATCACGGCGACGGCAAGGGCGCGGCGCACGCCGCGCAGACCAAGACCGCCGAGATCGGCCGCGGGGACGGCGCCCCGTCGGGCGGCGCCTTCCCAAGCCAGGTCGACCGCTGCTGGCGCGCCCTGCCGGGCCATTCGGCGGTGCCGGTGGTGCTGGAGGTGACCCTCAGCGGCGCCGGCCTGATCGCCACCCCGCCCCGCATCGTTCGGCCCGCCGGCGCAGTGCTCGACGAGAAGCGGCTGATCTCGGAGGAGCGTGCGATCCGGGCGCTGGCGTCGTGCGTGCCGTACCGCGGCGCAATGAGCGGCGACCAGACGTTCCGGCTGAGCTTCCACGCGAGGTAGCCACACGTTCGGCCGCGATGCCCGCGTCGCGGTTCAGGCCGTCGAAGGTCTTGTTCAGCTGAACCGTCTGGCGGTTGGTCCACTCGTAGAGGCCGTTCGACGCCGCGCGGCTGACCACCTGGGCCGCCTGGTTGTAGCCATAGCCCCAGCTCTGGTCGTTGGTCGTGCCGCCCAGGTCCTGGGTCAGGCCCGTCATCAGCTCCGGATTGGAGAAGGCGTATGTCGTGGACGTCGAGTTCGCCCTGCTGATCGAGGTGCGGTGCTGCAGGTCGTCATAGGCATAGGTCGCCGGCCGTCCCATGGCCGTGATCCCGGTGGCGGTGGAGCTCACGTCCGAAGCGCTGGAGCAGGCCGAGCCCGAGACGTCGTCCGTCAGGTTCTGGCATACCCGCACCAGCCTGTTCAGCGGGTCGTACACATACCCCGCGAAGAACGACGGACTGCCCGGCCAGGTGACTTTGCAATTGTCAATTCAGGATCGAGGAGCGATGGGATTACTCAGTCCCGCCATGGGGTTTCTGAATTTCTATTTCTAAAACGCTACCATTCAGGAAGGAATCTCGGTTAACGTGCAACCATCCGTCGCCCTGAACTGCGCGCCGGCAGGAATACTGGTATATAAGAAGTCCCTCGAAAGTACATCCACTGTGGTTTTCCACGATTCAGATTTGTATTTTGGGTACAAATCACCAATTTGGGCGAATACAGCCTCATTGTACTCAACAATATCCTTCCGCCCACCCAGCGCCCCTCCTCTAACAATATTAGAACACAAGCTGAGCATCATTTGCAAATGACCTTTGGTATCTATGGGTCTTTTTAAAATCCATAGCCCCGTATTTCCATCAACTTGGAAATAGTGGGTAGCCACAGACTCGGAGGGATTGGAAATCTCAGAGGGGGCAACGTCCAGCGCACTCGCCTGCCTGTACGCGGCATCCTGTGTACCTCTGACCGCGTAAATAATAACCTCTCCCGGCGTTCCATTGCGCAGCTGGCACGAAAGCACCTTCGCGATTTCGAATTTATCGCAGGTGACAATTACTCGACCTTTTCCAGAAAAATTTAGCCGAAATTCTTGATATCCACCGACATGCTCTCGCTTATCGCAAGCACATAGGGCGAAAAGAGCTGCGACAGACAGGAGAGCGCGGAACTGAGAGCGCGTCATCAGCGAGGTCCCCGTGTATAGATCGGGACACCAGACGCCGCCTCGCTGCTAAGGCTCCGATTGGGCCACATGTCGAGCGATAGACCCGGCGAACCAGGGCCAAACCAAGGCGCAATACCAACGGGAACGCCAGCATTGCCAAGTAAGTCATTTGCGACGACCAAACAATTATGGATAGCCAAGCTGTATGACGGATTCTTGAGACCTTGCACCATAAAGCCATTCACCTTTGGGCCGCCATTTCTCGCGATATCGGCTTGAATTTTCTCTGCACGCCCGGTGAAGGCCTTCACGCTATAGTCACCATAGAACAAAGCTGCGGCCACGTGTGGGCTAGAGGAAACACCATCCTGCTTCCAGTGTTCTGCGGCCCTATCCATCAGGGTTTGCATGCCCTTGTCAGTGATATGCCCGCCCTTGTTCACTTCCACAGAGCCCAATTCGATACGCTGAAGCTTACCGCCGCCCGTAAACTCATAGGCTGTCACTTTTCCATCTCGCGCGACAACTGCTGCGGCCGCGTGCCCACCGACAACACCGGCTTGAGCGGTGTCGTAGATTTTAACCGCATCCAGACCTGAGGAATCTGTTTTGTCTAGAGGGTCATCACCAACGTAGGCGTACAGATCGGCGTCATCCTTATACCCAACCGGATCGGTCTGCAGGAACACGCCCCGCTTGGGGTCATAGGCGCGGGCCTTGTAGTGGTAGAGTTGCGCTTCCGGCAGCATCAGCTGCCCGGTGTAGGCGAAGCGCGAGCCGGTCCAGCTCTGCGGCTCGCCGTAGGGGCCATAGGCCTGGATCATGACGCTGGAGCCGGTGTCGCCGCTCCAGGCCACCACCGACCCTTGCGCGTCCATGTGCAGCCAGTTGCGTGCCTGGGTCCCTGCCGAGACGTTCACGTCGTACCAGATCAAGGGCTCGTCGGTTCCGGGACCGTGCACGTAGCGCTTCTGCAGCACGCCCGAACCATCGTACTCCGCCGACAGGCGATCCCCGTCGTAGAGGAAGCCCGCCACCGCGCCCGTGGCGTTGGAGGTCAGCTTGTTGATCCGCCCGTTCGGGTCATAGACCAGGGTCAGGACCGCGGCCGAAGGCGAGACCGTGGCCGCCGTCAGCAGCCGGTTCTCCAGGTCGTAGGTGTAGGCATAGGTCCCGTCGTTGACGACGTTGCCGTTGCAGTCATACCCGCTGGTAGTCGAGCACGGCTGCGACCCCACCGCCGCGATCCCGGCGTCGCGGTTCAGGCCGTCGAAGGTCTTGGTCTGGACGGCGCTCTGCCGGTTGGTCCACTCATAGAGGCTGTTGGACGCCGCACGGCTCATCACCTGGGCCGCTTGGTTGTAGCCGTAGGACCAGGTCTGGTCGTTGGTCGTGCCTCCCAGGTCCTGGGTCAGCCCCGTCATCAGCTCTGGATTGGAGAAGGCGTAGGTCGTCGAGGTCCCGTTCGCCCGCGTGATCGAGGTGCGGTGGCCCAGGTCGTCATAGGCGTAGGTCGCCAGACGCCCCGTGGCCGTGATCCCGGTCGCACTGGAGCTCACGTCCGAAGCGCTGGAGCAGGCCGAGCCCGAGACGTCGTCCGTCAGGTTCTGGCATACCCGCACCAGCCTGTTCAGCGGGTCGTACACATACCCCGCGAAGAACGACGGACTGCCCGGCCAGGTGACCTTGATCCGGTTGTTCGCCCTGTCGTAGGCGTAGCTCATCTGCCGGCTGAACCCACCTTGGGCAGTGGTCTCGCCCGTCGTACGGCCAGCCGTGTCGTAGGCGTAGGCCACACCGTCTCCGTTCGTGAACAGGGTCGACACCACCTTGCCCCCGAGAGTGTAAATGGTGGTCACGTCACTGCCGGTTGTCGCCGGGCAGGTCCCCGTCGTCACCGTGTGCAGGTACTTCACCGTCTGGCGGTTCAGGGCGTCGTAGCAGTAGGCCAGGTTGGTCGAACCGTCGCGCTTCCTCAACGTCACCCGGTTGCTGTTGGCGTCGTAGCTATAGGCCTCGTAGTCGCTGGTGTTCGAGGTCGCCGCCCCCGCACTCGACGGGCGCGCCGTGGTCGGGAAGATGGTGCGCGCCAAGCGGTTGAACGGATCGTAGCCGTAGGTGGTCAGGTTCCAGTTGGCGTCCTGGATCGTCAGCACCTCACCGTCCGCGCCATAGGTCTGGGCCGAATAGGTCCGCTGCGCCAAGGTGCTGGCCGCCTGCACTGCCGTCAGTTTCTCGCCGCGAAGACTCCAGGTCGTCTGGGTCAGGCGATCCACCACCGCGCCCGCCGCCGTCTTGCCGGGATGCGAGGAATCCTCCGCCGCCGTCAGCGCACACGCGTTGGTCGGCAGCGAGGCGTCCGCCACCGACGCATCCATCCGCGCCACCGCGCAGATCTCGCGGTTCAGCCCGTCGTAGCCGAACTGGATCCGCCCGGTCTGGGTCTTGACGAAGACCTTGTTGCCGGCCGCGTCATAGGTCGTGCCCACGGTACTGAGCGCGGCGAAATCCGAACCGGTCGAAGATGTCGTGCGGCCCTTGTCGGTCTGGGTCTCACGGCCGGCCAGGTCGTAGGTGTGCTTGACCGCCGGCCTCAGCAGAGCGCCCGCGCCATCTGGATCCGGAGAGACCACGACTAACTTCCGACGCATTGCATCATAGGTGATATTCGAGACGTTCCCTCGTGCATCGGTGATCGCAGTTGCGTCACCCAAGCTGTTGCTGCTGAATTGTACGATGCTGTTGACGCCGGTTGGATCAATCGCCGTCTGCGTCAGGAAGTGTGTGGTGGCATCGTAAGTGTTCTGGGTCACCAAGCCGTCCGCGTCGGCCGATGTCAGAGGCTGGCCGAAGCTGTTGTAGGTGAAGCTATAGGTCGGCGCCGCCGTCCCACCTCCAGGGGCCGCCACGGTCGGCCGCACCACCGAGGAGAACTGCGAGGCGCCGTTGGTCCCGGCGGCCGCATAGTTGAAGGTGGTGATGTTGCCGTTGCCGTCGGTGATGGCGGCGACCTTGTTCCAGGTCGTCTCCCAGGTGGCGCTGGTGATGATGTTCGACAGGCTCGTGCAGCCATTGGCGGGCGTCGGGCACGGCTTCCCGACCTTAGTGATCTGCAAGTAGTTGTTGTTGCCGTCGTAGTTGAAAAGGTCCTGATCGCCCTCCGGATAGGTACGACCTATCGTCCGACGACGCCCGTCACGATAGGTCAGGGTAATGTTGCCGAGCTCGTCGATATTGCGAGTCTGGGTGGCGGCGTATTGGGTGACCGAGGTCGAGGTGGCCCGCAGGGTCGTAGTGACGCTGGCGCCCCCAGCCGGCATCGACTCGACCACATAGTGGCCGCCTACAGGGTCCTGGCGCTCACCGCGATAGCCGTCGGCGACGAAGAACTTGTGCGGATCGCGCGCCGTCGGCGTGCGGACGGCGATGGCGTCCGACGCCTGGTTCACCCGGCCCAGGCTGTCGAAACCGTACTGGATCACCGGCGTCGTCTGGTCGGTAGGGTCATAGACCGCCTGCAGCGGGCAGGCGACGTAGGGCCGTTGGGTCAGGCTGCGCGTGGTCGGCGCGCGGAAGGTCGCCTTGTGGTGCGCGCCGGCGGCGTCGACGAAATCCTCGTAGGGACTGACCGCGCAGCCCGTGCCGGTCCAGCTGGGCGTGGTCACCGAGACGCCCAGATTGTTCGAGACGCTGGAGGGGATAATGATCCCGCCGCTGTAGTGCAGGGTCACCGTCACGCCCTGGGGGAAGGTCCAGGTGTTCAGCCGGAAGCCGGTCCACAGGCTGTAGTTGGTGGTGATGTTGTCGTTCGACATCGACCAGTAGCCGTAGGCCTTGGTGTCGCCGTGGGCCCCGGTCCAGCCGATGACCACGCCCGAGTAATCCCATACGTGTTCAATCGACTCGGTCTGCACCGGCGCGCCGGAGATGTTGTGGTCGGCGGTCGAAGGATTGGCCAAGGTCGGCCGCGCCACGGTGCGCGAACCGGTCAGGGAGACCCGGTCGGCGCCGCCGCCAGAGGGGATCAGGGTGGTCTCGTCGGCCACGCGCACGAACTGCTCGGTGCCCGCGCCCTGGGAGATGGTCACCACGTTGTAGACGAGGTGGTCCTGCCACCAGTTGGCGATCAGGGCGCCCGTCACGTGCTGCTGGGTGGTCGGGTCAGTCGTGGCCGTGGCGCGCCAGGCGTCCTGCATGGCCAGGAAGGCGGCAAGGGTGGAGGCGGAGGCCTCGACCCGGCTTTGGCCCATAGGTTCCAGCCCGGAGCCGGAAACCTTGGCTGAACCGGCCATGTTCAGGGACACGCCGCCGTCGCTCGGCGGCGAGTGCGCGGGCGGGTTCTCGAGCGCGCCGCCGCGGATCGCAAAGCTGAGGTCGAGACGATAGGGGAACTCGCCCTGCCCGGCTGACACCAGGGTTCCGGTGTCATAGCTGGCCGTGCCGCTCATCAGGTCCACGCCCTCGACGCTCGACCGATCTACAAAGCGATCCTTCAGGGCCTGGGCGGCTTCCTGCGGGCTGAACTGGCCGTTCTGGCTCGTCACCGCCCCGCCGCCGCCCTTGGTGGCGCCAAGATAGCGGGTAATCACGTGCGCGATCTGCACCGGCTCATGGTTGGAATCGTAGGCGTCGGCGATCAGGGCGCCGCCGCGCTGCAGGCTGGGATAACGGTCGTACCAGGGCGAGCCGTGAGCCGGTGTGAAGCTCACATACTCCGAGCCGACACGATGGCCCGTGCCGCCGAACGACTCGTTTGTCGCCGTCACTTCGAAGGTCACGCCGCTGGCGGTCGCGTAGTTCGTGACCGTTGAGGACAGCGCACCCTTGATGCGCGTGACATTGGTGCTGTTGATCGCCGGCAGGCCGCCGAACGAGGCGGAGGTCCCGCTGGTGGAGTTGTCGAACAGCGTCAGGCCGGTGGTGTTGCCCGTGGTCGCGTTGGCCGATGTCCACTTGTAGAACTTGCGCGTGGTGGTGTCCGGCGTGTCGGCGCTGGTGGGCGCGGTGGACCAGGCGAAGCGCCGAGCCGTGGATGCCCCGTCCGGCGTATCGGTCATCTGCTCGACAACGCTGCCTTCCAGCGACGCGCCGGTGGCGGCGATGGCATGGATTGCGGCGCGCCGGTCCAGGGTCGCGGTCGAGCTGGTCGTGCGTGTAGTCAGGCCGAAGCTGGTCTCCACGTCAATCGAGCTGACCTCGTCCGAGACGTCGAAACCGTTGGAGGGATTGTCGACTCCCGACGGCGGCGGCGTCTCCGGCGTCCAGGTGGAGTTGGCCACGCCCGTGACGACGCCGGTCACATGCAGGATGGTCGGGCGCGCGTCGGCCAGCTCGGCGTGCAGATCGGTCGCGCGGGAGAACTGCGCCAGATAGCTGGCGCCGATGCGCGCGCGCGACAGGTCGCCCTCGGGCTGAGCGGTATCGCCGTAGGGCGAGAAGCTGCTCGGTGCAGCCCAGTAGGTGATCTGACCATCCTGGTCGACGCCCTGCTCGCGCTCCCACTTCGATGCCAGGGCCGGCGAGGTATGGCCCCAGCCGATGACGATCTGCGCCGTCTGGATGAAGTTGGTGGCCTTCGCGATCGCCGCATCGCCATAGGTGCCGTTGGCCGTGCCGCCGGCGGCGTTCGCCGCGAACGGATGGTTCACGGTGATCGTCATCGGGATGTTGAGGTCGCCGGGTGCGGCGCGCTGGGCGCCTGTCTGGATCGCCACCTTGTCCAGGTAGAGCACCGGCTTCCACATCTGCGCCGTGCCGCCCGCGACCTCCGCGGTGCTCGCAACCGGTGTCGCGCCGATCTCCAGGCGACGGCCATAGATCTCGTCGGCGAAGAAGGTCGCGCTGACCAGGTCGCCCGTGGTGGACGCCGTGCCGAGCAGGTTCACCGTGGCGCGATAGATGTCCGGAACACCGCTGGTCCAGGTGGTCGAGCCGGTGTCTGCGTAGCTGAGGCTGGACTGCAGCCAGCCGCCGGTCGGACGCGTCGCTGGCGTGATGATCCGGCCGCCGACCACGTCGGTCATGTCCCCGCCCTGCAGGTCCGAACCGCGCAGCCGCGTGGCCAGGCCGGCGGCATAGTCGTGCAGCTTGGATTCCAGCGAGGCCTTATCCAGGCCCTTCACGTAGGGGACCGTGGTTCCCGAGCCGTCGCTGCCCGTGGTCATGGTCGCTGTCGCGGTCGATACCGGCTGGCCGGCGGTAAAGCCGGTCATCGAGGATTGCAGGGTCGCGCGCGTCAGGCCGGTCTTATGCTGATAAGGCTTGAACGACGGATCGAACTGGTAGGCCGTGCCGCCCACCGTAGCCTCGACCCAGACGTGACTCATGTTCACGCTGGAGACCGTGCCTGTGGCGGTCGTGCAGTCTGTCGTGGTGGCGCTCCCGCCCGTGCCGGTGACTGAAGCGGGAATGCCGCCGGTCGCCAGCAGCCGGCAGGCCGCCTGGGCGTCGGTCAGGCCGGTCCAGCTCTGGAACTGGGTCCCGGTCAGGGTGATCGTGCCGTAGCGGTACTTAGGCGAGAAGTTGAGGCTGGAGTTCTCGACGTGGGCCTGGTTCAGCAAGGCGACCATCAGCTCGGCCTGATCGAAGGCCGTGCCGGACTTGTCGATGATCACACCCAGAGGCCCGCGATGCGCGCCGAAGATGAACTCGGTATCGACCGTGTTACGGACGTACTCGTAGATTAGGTTCGGGTCATCCTTCAGAGCCCGGGCCAGCTCGACAATCTCCGGCGCAGCGGGGCGCCCGCCGGTCGGGCAGACGTCGGTCACCTGATGGCCGGAACCGGAGCCGTAGTCGCGGCAAAGGCCATCGGTGGAGGTGGTCGCCGTAGTCCCTTGCGCGCCGTACCAGGTCTGCGCCGCGCTGGGCGTGATCGGCACGCCCGAGACAATCCGGACCGAGGGCAAGGCGGCCGATTGCGCCATCGCGGAATCGGCGCCGACCAGCCAAAGCGTCAGCGACGCCGCCAAGCCCCCCAAAAGCGCCAAGCCCGCACGCTTCCCAGCCACAGCATTCCCACGCGTCATGGTCGCCCTCGATGTCGTCGGCCCGAAGCGCAACGCGTTCCAGGCTAACTTGTGGGTTGCACCTGAACCCACTCATCGAATACGGTCAAGCTTGCTACGTGAGATTTTTGCGAAGATCAGATTCGCGGCCACGTCGTATTCATTCAGCGGCCGGAGCAAACCGCTCCGGCGCTCGCGGGGGACGCAATGCGCGGCAGGTTGTTCAGGGCTCTTCGGACAGGCGCCGCGGCCGGCGTCCTGGCGCTTGGCCTAGCTTCAGCAGCCATCGCGGACCCCACCACCACCTACGGCTACGACGCCCTCGGACGCCTGACCAGCGTGATCTATCCCGACGGCCAGACCATCAATTACGCGTATGACGCCGCCGGCAATCGCACCCAGCTGACGCCCATCCACAACCCCGTCGCCAACGCTGACGCCGGCTCCACGCCGATGAACACGGCTGCGACGCTTTCGGTGCTCGCCAACGACACCGATTCGGTCAGCGGTCACACCCTGACGATCAGCTCGGTCACCACGCCCGGCCACGGCTCCACGTCGATCGTCACCGGTTCGACCCAAGTCCAGTATACACCGGCTACCGGCTATATCGGCGCCGACAGCTTCACCTACACTATTTCTGACGGCCACAGCGGCACAGCTACCGCGACGGTCAGCATGACCGTCACCTCAATCAACCACGCACCCGTGGCCAATACCGACAGCGTGACTACCGCCTACAACACCGCCGCCACCAACATCGCCGTGCGTTCCAACGACACCGACGCCGATGGCGACACCCTGACAATCACCTCCGCCACCAACGGCTCTCACGGGGCGGTCACCGTCAACAGCGGGACCACCGTCACCTATACGCCGACCACGGGCTACAGCGGCTCCGACAGCTTCACCTATACGATCAGCGACGGCCACGGCGGAACCGCGACCGGCACTGTCAACGTGACCGTCAGCGCGCCCACGAATGTCGCGCCTGTCGCTAACGACGACAGTACGCTTGCGTCGGCCACCTACACCGGCGGGGGACTTGTAAGACCCTCCTCTACTTTCGATCCGCGCGCCAACGACACCGACGCCGATGGCGATACCCTCAGCGTCTCAAGCACCACAAACGGGACCTACGGAACGGTGACCCACACCGGCGTGAGCGTTACGTACACAACCAATGTCGGCTACCGCACCGCCAGCTTCACCGACACTTTCACCTATACAATCAGCGATGGCCACGGGCACACTGCGATGGCTACAGTCACGGTTGATGTTGAGGTGGATGACGGAACGGGTGGGATCGGCGGGCAACTTTGATCTCGCCTCGAAACGGATTCACTCGAGACCGCCTCCATCCCCGGCACTTGTGCCCGACCGACTGCGGGGTTTGGTCGAGCCACGAACGTCGCCCATGACGCGGCGGCGGTAGCAGACTTTCCCACCGACTGCTTCCACCGCCCCCCGCGAGGGGTTCACGATTTCAGCGATTTGGCCGAGCTTGAGCGAGGTCAAGGCCTGATGGGCGGCCTCGGGTTCGAATGGCGCAGCATCGGAGTTCCGCCATGGCCAAGCCTGCACGTCCTGTCCTGATCGCTCTGTTCGCCTGCGCCCTTGCGGCCCCGGCCTTCGCCGGCCCCTTGGGCGACGCGGTTCGGCGGGGCGACGCCCGCGTGGTGCAGTCCCTGCTCGCGGACCGGGTTTCGGTGGATGAGGAGGATGAGACCGGTTGCACGGCGCTCTGCCAGGCGGTGCGATTCCGCCAGACCGACATCGCCGATATTCTGCTGCTGCACGGGGCCGACCCGAACATCCGCAACAACTACGGCCGTACGCCCCTGTTCAACGCCGCGCGCCTGGGCGACCTGGATGTCATGCGCCACCTGCTCGATCACGGCGCGTCGGTCACCATGCGCGACAGCCAGGGCCGCACCCCCCTGTTCGCCGCCATATCCGGTGACCAAGTCCCGGCGGCGGCCCTGCTGCTTGAGCACGGCGCCGAGGTCAACGCCATGGACCGTCAGGGCGACATGCCGATCTCGCGCGCCAAGAGCCAGTCGATGATCGCGCTGCTTCGGGCTCACGGCGCGACCTGAGGCGGTCAGCCGCCGCCGGAGACCTACCGTAGCAGTCGCGCCAGGTCGCCCGCCACCACCCGCTCCTCGTCCGTCGGCACGACCCACAGGCCCAGGCGTGAGCCGGCCGCGGCGATCGAGCCTTCCCGCCGGCTCGTGTTGGCTGGCTCGTCGATGCGGGCGCCGAGCCATTGGAGCCGTTCGCAGATCATGCTGCGTACCGGCGCAGCATGCTCGCCGACGCCGCCGGTGAACACCACGCCGTCCAGGCCCCCCAAGGTCATGGCCAGGGCCCCGACTTCGCGGGCGACGCGGAATACGAACAACTCCACCGCCTCCCGGGCGGCAGGCTCCGGACTGTCGAGCAGGGCGCGCATGTCCCCGGTCAGACCAGACACCCCCAGCAAACCGGATCGCCGGTAGAGCAGGTCGCTGACCGCTGTGGTGTCGAGCCCGTAACGGTCCTGCAGGTAGAGCACGACGCCGGGATCCAGCGCGCCGCTGCGGGTCGCCATGACCAGCCCGTCCAGGGCGGAAAAGCCCATGGTCGTGTCGACGCTCCGCCCGGCCGACAGCGCGCACAGGCTCGCGCCCGAGCCGAGGTGGGCCACGATCACGCGCCCGGCGGCGAACCCTGAATCCAGCTCGGCCAGCCGCCCCGCCACATAGGCGTAGGAAAGCCCGTGGAAGCCATAGCGCCGCACGCCTTCGGCCTCGAACCGGCGCGGCAGCGCGAAGCGGTTCACCGGGGGGCGGTGGTCCGCATGGAAGGCGGTGTCGAAGCTGGCGGTCTGGGGAAGGTCCGACCGCGCGGCCGCCACCGCGCGCACGCCCTCCAGACCCTGCGGCTGGTGCAGCGGCGCGAGCGGGCAGAGGTTCTCCAGGCGCGTGATTTCGGCGCTGTCGAGGCGGACGGCGTCACGGCGGTCGCCGCCATGGACGATCCTGTGGCCGACACCGGCGAGGCTGCGCCCGCCCAGCCAGGCGCCC
The DNA here is from genome assembly GCA_018241995.1 of Pseudomonadota bacterium. Classification (GTDB taxonomy): domain Bacteria; phylum Pseudomonadota; class Alphaproteobacteria; order Caulobacterales; family Caulobacteraceae; genus JAFECT01. The sequence continues at coordinate 79,497 of JAFECT010000009.1, read as the reverse complement.
AGCCGCTCCAGAAGGCGGTGGAAGACGGCTTCGCCCGCGCGTTCGGTCTCGCACCAGCGCTCCTCCGCCAGGGTTCGCCTCTCGTGGTCGAGGACCCTGACCTGCCCCGCCTCGACGCCGGAAGTCGTCACCGCGCCCCGGCACAGCAGCCCAAGGCCGGGACCGGCCTCGAACGCCGCGAACTTGAGGCTGGACGACCCGACATTCAGCGCCAGCAAGGCGGAGCGCGCATCTGCCACAGCTCAGGCGCCTCTCGGCTTCAGGGGCGCCGCGCCGCGCTCGGCCATCAGCACGGCGGCGGCGCAGGCGGCGATATGGCTTTCGAGACTGTCGGCCCGACTGCCCAGCGCGATGGGAACCCGTGCGCCCAGCACCACCCCGGCCGCCTGAGCGCCTTCCAGGAAGGTCAGCTGCTTGGCCAGGATGTTTCCCGCCTCAAGGTTGGGGGCGACCAGGATGTCGGCGCGTCCGGCCACCGATGAGACCAGGCCCTTGTCGGCGGCGGCGGCGGGATTGACGGCGTTGTCCAGCGCCAGGGGGCCATCGAGCAGCGCTCCCACGATCTGGCCCCGATCGGCCATCTTGCACAGGGCCGCGGCCTCCACCGTGGACGGCAGGCGCGACGTGACCGTCTCCACGGCTGACAGCAGCGCCACACGCGGGGTCTGGACGCCGACCGCGGCGGCGAGATCGATGGCGTTCTGCACGATGTCGCGCTTGTCCTCGAGCGACGGAGCGATGTTGATCGCCGCATCGGTCACGAACAGCAGCCGCGGATAGGTCGCCGCGTCGATCAGGAACACGTGGCTGATGCGTCGCTCGGTGCGCAGGCCACCGGCGGGATCGACCACCGCCTCCATCAGCTCGTCGGTATGCAGCGCGCCCTTCACGATCATGGCCGCGCGCCCGGCCCGGACGAGCTCGACCGCCCGGCGCGCGGCGGCGTGGCTGTGCGCCGCGGGCTCGATCGCGAAACCGGTGATGTCCGTCTCCGCCGCCCGGGCCTCGGCGGCTATGCGGGCGGGCGGACCGGTCAGAATCGGCTCGATCAGGCCCATCGCCGCGCACTGCGCGGCGGCGCGCAAGGAGACCGCGTCGCAGGGATGGACGATCGCGGCAGGCAGAGGCCGGGCGTTCGGCCCTCGGTCGAACAGCCGCGCGAGACGACCAAAGCGCGGTTCAAGATCGGCCATCCGCGGCGCGCCGTCCTCAGTGCGCCAGGAACAGGTGGGGCGCGTCCTTCGCCTCCAGGAAGGCGCGCGTGGCGCCGCCCAGCATCCACTCGCCCAGGCGCGTATGGCCATAGGCGCCCGCCACCAGGATTTCGGCGCTATAGCGGTTGGCGGCGGCCACCAGAGCGGGGCCGTGCCCGCCACCCTCCACCGACGCGGCGCGGGTCGCGACCACGCCGCAGAGCTCCAGATAGGCGATCAGCCGCGCCGGATCGGCGGCTTCGCGACGCTCGGGCGACAGCTCCGACAGATCCTGCAGGATCACCACCTCCGAAGCCTCGACCAGCAGCGGCCGGGCGGCGCGCACGGCCCTGCCGGCCTCCAGGCTGCCGTCCCAGGCGACCGCCACGGGCTTGCCCGTAGCGAGCGGCGCGTCGCGGACCACCAGCGCAGGGGACCGGCTGGTCATCAGGGTCTGGGCCAGCGGGCCGTCGCGCAGGCTCGAATCCTGCTCGGCGGAGCGGCCGAAGATCGTCAGGTCGGCCAGCGGCAGGGCCCGCTCCAGCGGGCTCCAGAACGCGCCTTCGGCGTCGTCGAGGATCATGCGCGCGCCGCCTGAACCCGGGCCCCAGGCCAACCCGTCCCGGGCCGAGATGTCCTTGGCCATCCGCGCGATATCCTTGCGCGTCTCGTTGTCGGCGTCGGTCAGGCTCTGCAGCACTTCCGGCGTGAGATAGATGCCCGAGGCGTTGCCCCACCCGGACAGCATCATCGCCCGGTCCGGCAGGTGTGCGACGACGTGGGCCACAGCCGCGTGCCGACGGGCGAGGGCGGCGGCCGTGGAAATGGCGTGGGCGTCGTCGGCCGCGCCCGTGGCGACCGCCACGACGGCGGCGAAGCGGTTGGCGATCATGCGGGTTCCTCCAGAACTCACCCGGAGCATGCGGCTGCGGGCTCGTCTCCGCGTTGAGCGAAATCAAGGGTGAGGGCCGCCGCGGTTTGACGCTGCTCAAGGCGACGTCCGCGCGCTTCGGCAGGTTGTCGGCATGGATCAGAAGCACAGCCGCACGGTCTCAGCCGACAGCCCCGCCGCCGAGCGGTGGCGGCAAGGCTTCGGACCCTTTAGTCATCGCCCGCGCACCGCGGAGCGGGCGGCGGAGTTGGTCTCGCGCCTCGCCGACAACGACCCCAAGGCAGCCGACAGAGCGTGGTCGATCCTCGCCGCCGCCGACCGCCTGGCCTCCGCCGCCATGTGGCTGGTGGCGCACATGACCTATGTGCGCGCGGTCGACCCCAACGGAGCGCCTCTGCCGGCCGAGGCGTTCAAGCCGGACCCGCAAGGTCATACGGGCGGGTCGCTCAACATGGCGATCGCCTATGCGGGCCTGTTGGCGGCGGACGCCCTTTCGGGAACGCGCCGTCGCTGGCTGATGGGTCAGGGCCATTGCGTGGCGGCGATCGAGGCGGTCAATCTGCTGACCGGGCGGCTCAGTGCACAACAGGTGGAGCGCTATGACCTGACGCGCGCGGGGCTTTCGCGCTTCTGCTCGGACTTCTACGGCTACGCGCTGGCGCCGGACGGCTCGCCCGCCGCGCCGCTCGGCAGCCACGTGGGGCCCCAGACGGCGGGGGGCTTGATGGAAGGCGGCTATCTGGGATGCGCCGAGGTCCAGTACGCCCACGTGCCGATGCCGGGCGAGCGGCTGGTCGCGTTCCTCTCCGACGGCGCCTACGAGGAGCAGCGCGGCGCGGACTGGTCGCCGCGCTGGTGGCGCGCCCAAGACACCGGCCTGGTCACGCCGGTGATGATCCTGAACGGCCGTCGTATCGAGCAGCGCACGGAGATCGCCCAGGAGGGCGGTGTCTCAAGGCTGAACGCCGACCTGGCCCTGCACGACTTCGACCCCATGGACATCGCCGGCGACGACCCGGCCGAGTTCGCGTGGGCGATCCTGGAGGCGGAGCGCCGGCTCCAGGCCGCGGGCGCCGAGGGACGCTATCCGGTCGCCATGCCCTATGTGGTGGCCTCGGTGGCCAAGGGCTGGGGCTTTCCCGGCGCGGGCACGAACCGCGCGCACAATCTGCCGCTCGGCGTCAATCCGCACACCGACGAAGCCGCCAGGCGCATGTTCAACGACGCCGCCGCAGCCCTGTTCACGCCGCCGCAGGCGTTGCGAGCGGCGGTGGCCACCCTGGGCCCTCCGGCGTCGCCCGAACTTTCACCTGCAAGCCATCCCAGTCTGCCCCTGCCCTTCGATGCGGCCCCGGCCGCCGGCCCGGTCGCGCCCATGGCCGCCCTGGACGCCTGGTTCGTCGCCCTGGCGGACGCCAATCCGCACCTGCGTATCCGCGTCGGCAATCCTGACGAACTGGCCAGCAACGGCATGCCCCTGACCCTGGCGCGCCTGCGTCACCGGGTCTGCGCCCCCGAACCCGGCGTGGCCGAGGCGGTCGACGGCCAGGTGGTCACCGTCCTCAACGAGGAGGCCGTGCTGGGCGCCGCACTCGGCAACAAGGGTGGGCTCAATCTGGTGGTCACCTACGAGGCCTTTGCGGTGCGCATGCTGGGCGCGCTCCGCCAGGAGGTGATCTTCGCGCGCCGCCAGCGCCGCCTGGGCGCGATGCCGCAGTGGATCGGCCTGCCGGTCGTGGCCACCTCGCACCTGTGGGAGAACGGCAAGAACGACCAGTCTCATCAGGACTCGACCTTCGCCGAAGCCCTGCTGGGCGAGATGAGCGACACCGCACGCGTGCTGTTCCCGCCCGATGCGCCGACAGCCGTGCGGTCGCTGCGCTCCGTCTATGCCGAACGCGGGGTGATCGCGGCCGTGGTCGCGCCGAAGCGCCCCCAGCCGGTCGTCTTCGACGCCGAAGCCGCCGACATCCTGGTTCGCGACGGGGCCGGTCCGGTCGTGGGCAACCCTGAGGCGGACGTGCAGCTTGTCGCGATCGGCGCCTATCAGCTCGGCGAGGCGCTGGCCGCGGCCGACCGTCTCGCCCAGGCGGGTGTGAGCGCCCGCGTCGACTATGTGCTGGAGCCCGGTCGCCTGCGCCTTGCGCGCGATCCGGTCGAAGCGTGCTTCGTGCAGCCCGACGACTTTGTCGAGGCGCTGTTCCCGCGCGACCTGCCGCGCGTGATGCTGTGCCACACCCGCCCGGAGCCGATGCTGGGCGTCCTGCGCCGGATCGACGGGGGCCGCGACCGGATGCGCGCGCTGGGCTATATCAACCGCGGCGGCACACTGGACCCCTTCGGAATGCTCTTCGCCAACGCCAACACCTGGGCGCATGCGGCGGACGCGGCCGGAGCTCTGCTCGGCAAGGCGCGGCGCAGCCTGCTCGACCCGGAAGAGATCGACGCCCTGGATCATCGCGGCCGGCCCCGCGACCTTGAACAACGGCGCCGTCTGGCATGACCGCGCGCTTGCCCGCCCACGGCCACGAGATGACCGCGCGCCGCCTGGGCGTGTTCGCCCAGGATGAGGCCCTGGTGTTCATGCGCCGCGATTGCGCCATCTGCCGCTCGGAAGGCCTGGCCCCGCGCACGCGCGTGCTGCTGAAGACCGGCTCGTCCGAAGCCATCGCCACCCTGATCCAGGTCGACGACCACATCGTGGAACAGGAGGAGGCCGGCCTCTCGGAAGCCGCCTGGACGCAGCTGAAGGCCAAGGAAGGCGAGACGCTAAGCGTGCGCCACGCACCCGACCTCGCCTTCGCCGGCGCCCTGAGGCGGCGCATCTTCGGCCATCGCCTGGCGACGGCGGACTTCAGCGGTCTGATCGGCGAGGTGGCGGCGGGGCGCCTGTCTGAAATCCAGCTTGCGGCCTTCCTGACCGCCTGCTCGACCCTGCCTCTGGATGACCATGAGACCCTGGGCCTGACCCGGGCCATGGTCGAGGTGGGCGAGCGCCTGAGCTGGCCCCAGGCCCTGGTTCTGGACAAGCACAGCATCGGCGGCCTGCCCGGCAACCGCACGACCCCGATCGTGGTGGCGATCGTCGCGGCGCACGGCCTGACCATCCCCAAGACCTCGTCGCGCGCCATCACCTCCCCCGCCGGCACGGCTGACACCATGGAGACGCTGACACGCGTCGACCTCAGCCTCGACGAGATTCGCAAGGTGGTGGAGCATGAGCACGGCTGTCTGGCGTGGGGTGGGGCGGTGAACCTCAGTCCCGCGGATGACGTGCTGATCCGGGTCGAGCGCGCGCTCGACATCGATCCCGAGGGCCAGCTGATCGCCTCGGTGCTGTCCAAGAAGATCGCCGCCGGGGCCACCCATGCGGTGATCGACATGCCGGTCGGGCGCACCGCGAAGGTGCGCGACGAGGAGACCGCGGCGCGGCTTATGGATCGGCTGGCGCGCATCGCCCGGACCCTGGGCCTGGAAGCCCATGTGGTGGTCTCCGACGGTTCCCAGCCGGTCGGCCGCGGCATCGGTCCGGCGCTGGAGGCGCGCGACGTGCTGGCGGTGCTGCAGAACCAGGCCGACGCGCCTGCCGACCTCCGCGAAAAGGCGGTGATGCTGGCGGCGGCCCTGCTGGAGCTCGGGGGCGCCGCGCCGCAAGGGGCGGGCCCGGTCCTGGCCGAGGCGGCCATCGCCGACGGCCGGGCGTGGCGCAAGTTCCAGGCGATCTGCGAGGCCCAGGGCGGCCTGCGCGAACCGCCGCACGCGTCGCATCACAAGCCGCTCCTGGCCGGGGCGGCCGGGATGGTGGCGGACATCGACAATCGCCGCTTAGGCCGCCTCGCCAAGCTGGCCGGCGCGCCCGACGCCAAGGCCGCGGGTGTCGAGATGCACGTGCGCCTGGGTGACCAGGTCGGTGCGCGCCAGCCGTTGCTCACGGTGCATGCAGAGTCCGCCGGAGAGCTCGACTATGCGATGGCCTATGCAGCGGCAAACCCGGACCTGATCGCGGTGAGAGCGGCATGAAGCCCCTGTTCCTCGCGTTTCCCGGCACATCCAGGAGCCTGGCCACAGCGCTCGCGCGAACCTGCGGCGGGGACCTGCAGGGGCTGCGCCACCGGCGTTTTCCGGACGGCGAAAGCTATTTCCGCATCGAGGCGGACCTGATCGATCGCGACGTGGTCCTGGTCTGCTCCCTCGACCGGCCCGATCCGAAGACCACCCTGCTGCAGCTGGTCGCCGCCGCTCTGCGCGGCCGCGGCGCCCGGCGCCTCGGCCTGGCCGCACCCTACCTCGCCTATATGCGCCAGGACGCCAGTTTCCATCGGGGGGAGCCGATCAGCGCGAGGCTGTACGCGGCGCTGCTGTCGCGGACGGTCGACTGGCTGGCCACGGTCGACCCGCACCTGCACCGCATCCACGACCTGGCCGAAGTCTATGCGATCCCGACCCGCGTCGCGCATGCGACCGAGGCCATGGCCGCCTGGATCCGCGCGCAGGCGCCCGAGGCTTTCCTGATCGGTCCGGACGAGGAGAGCCGGCAGTGGACAGCCGCCGTGGCCGCCGCCGCCGGCGTTCCTTATTCGGTGCTGCGGAAAGAGAGGCTGGGGGACCGCGAGGTGCGCGTCCATGCGCCCGATGACCTGGCGGTCCCGCCCGGGCGCACCCCGGTCCTGATCGATGACGTGGTCTCGTCCGGTCGCACGCTGATTGCGGCGGCCGAGCAGCTGGCCTTGCGCGGGGGGCGGGTCAGCCTGTGCATCGCCACGCACGCCCTCGCCTCACGGCGGACCCTCGGTGAACTGGCGGCAGCGGGCCTGCGAGTGGCGGCATCCGACAGCATCCGCAGTCCAGTCACCGCCTTTTCGATCGCAGACCCCCTGGCCGTGGCGGTCAGGGAACTCATGCTCGCCTAGGCAGGCGTCAGGCGCAGAGATCCTCCAGCGCCTCGAGGTCCACGATCAGGTGGCGGCAGCTCGGCGCCTCGATCAGGCCGGTGTTCTGCAGCTGGGTGAAGGTGCGCGACACCGTCTCGATGGTCAGGCCCAGATAGTCGGCGATGTCCTGGCGCGACATCGGCAGATCAAGCACGTCCTCGGAGTCGGTGCGTTCCGCCAGATCCAGCAGGAAGCCGGCCACGCGCTCGGTGGCGCTGCGACGACCCAGCATCAGCAGGTGGTCCTGGGTGCGGCGCAGGTCGCGCGCGGTCAGCGACCACAGCTTGCGCGCCAGGTCCGCATCGCGGGTGGCCAGGTCGGAGAGGGTGGTGCGGCGCACGACCTTCAGGGTGACCGGCCCCACGGCTTCGGCCGCCGCGCGGCGCATCAGGCCCGCCTCCAGCCCGAACACGTCGCCGGGCAGGTAGAAGTCCTCGATCTGCCTGCGGCCGTCGCTGAGCAGGCGGCAGGTGCGAACCACGCCCTCGACGACCTCGTAGACGAAGTCGGCGGCGGATTCCTCAGCGTAAATCTCCTCGTCACGCGCACAGATCCGGCGCGCTCCGTCGAGGTCGGCAAAGAAGGTGTCACAGACTTCCGCCGTGCGCGCGAAAGGCGGCGTGAAGCGGCGGCTGGCGTTCGGCATTGCGATCGGAGACAGCATCGGAAACCCCCAGAGAGCGAGTTGATAGCTCGCCATGATGGGTATGCCGTTTGCGGGCCTGCCGACATTCCGGCTGAACGCTTACGGCGGCCTCCTTACGGACAACTACGTAGTCGCTGCGCCGGCCCGCATCGTCCCTGGGGCGCGCAGCCCCGAGGCGGGGTCGGCCCTGAGCCCCGCGGCGCCGCCGGGGCTTCGTGTGGCGAACCGCTTTAGCACCTCGGCCGAGAGCAGGTATGCGGCGGCCACGGCGGCGATGGCCAGGACGATAGCCGGCTTTGGAGCCACGAAGCCGAACCAGACCCCCAGAGGACTGAACGGTATCGCGATCGCCACCGCGAGCGCGCCCAGTGAGCTGGCGGCCAGGGCGGGATGGGGCAGGCTCTTCCAGGCCGGACCGCTCGAGCGGATCACGAAGATCACCAGCACCTGGGTGACGATCGATTCGAGAAACCAGGCCGTCCTGAACACCGGCGCCGGTGCGTGGAAGACCCAGATCAGACCGGCGAAGGTGGCGAGATCGAACAGCGAAGACAGGGGCCCCATCACCGCAGCGAAGCGCACCACGCCCTTCATGTCCCAGCGCACGGGCCGGGCGACGGCCGCGGAGCCGACCCGATCGAAGGGAATGCCGGCCTCCGACAGGTCATAGAGCAGGTTGTTGAGCAGGATCTGCGTCGGGAGCATCGGGAGGAAAGGCAGGAACAGCGACGCGGCCGCCATCGAGAGCATGTTGCCGAAGTTCGAGCTGGCCCCCATGCGGACGTATTTGACGATGTTGACGAAGGTGCGCCGGCCCTCCTCGACGCCGTCCGCCACCACGGCGAGATCGCTGTCGAGCAGGATCATGTCCGCCGCCGAGCGCGCCACGCCGCTGGCGCCGTCGACCGACAGGCCAACATCCGCCGTCTTGATGCCCGGCGCGTCGTTCACCCCATCGCCCATGAAGCCGACGATCTCGCCCCCGGCCTGCAGCGCACGCACGATCCGTGACTTCTGGTCGGGCGTCAGCCGCCCGTAGGCGCCGACGGAGCCGGCCTGCACCCGTAAGGCGTCGTCATCCAGGCCCGCGAGATCGCCGCCGACCAGCACCTCGCCGGGTTCGAGGCCGACCTCGGCGGCCACGCGCCGCACCACCAGGGGGTCGTCTCCCGACAGCACGACCAGGCGCACGCCGGCGGCGGCGAGCCGGGCGACCGCCTCGCGCGCCGAGGCCTTCGGCGGATCGCTGAAGACGCAGAAACCTTCCAAGGTCATGCCGCCTTCTCCGACCTCGGCGATCGTCGCCGCTGCGCCCGCGGGCTTGGAGGCGACGGCGACGACCCGCATGCCCGCCTCGGCGAAGCTGCGAACGCGAGCGGCCGCCGCTGTGTTCAGCCTTGCATCCAACCGTATCGTCCGCGCGCCGCGCCGCGCCAAGGCGCAGGCGCCCAGCACCGCCTCGGGCGCTCCCTTTGCGATCAGGAGGCGGCCCTCGGCCCCCTCGGCCAGGACGGCCCCGATGCGTCTCTGAAAGTCGAAGGGCTGGCGGCCCAGCGCGCGCCAGCCGTCGGCGGCGGAGGCCATCTCACGCGACAGGGCTGCATCGAGCGCCCCGCGGTCTCCGGCCAGAAGCGCGCATCGCGCGCCCAGCTCCGCGGGCCGGGCGTTGTCGGCGCCATCGAGGTCACAGCTTCGCGCAAGCGTGATCTCGGCCGCAGTCAAGGTGCCGGTCTTGTCCACGCACAGCACCGTCATGGCGCCCAGGTCGTGGATCGAGGCCAGGCGCTTCACGATCACCTTTCGCTTGGCGAGCCGCAGGGCGCCGCGGGCCAGGGTCACGGTGGTGACCATCGGCAGCAGCTCCGGCGTCAATCCCACCGCCAGGGCCACCGCGAACATGAGCGACTGCAGGGCGGGACGCCCGGAAAGCACATGCGCCGCCACCACGATGACCACCAGGGCGACGGTCATACGGGCGATCAGCATTCCCAGCCCGCGCAGGTCCCGCTGGAAGGGCGAGGCCAGGTCCGATTGCGCAAGCACGGCCGCCGCGCCCCCGAACAGCGTGTCCCGGCCGGTCTCGACCACCAGCCCGACCGCCTCGCCGCTCAGGCCGACCGAGCCGCGGAACAGGGCGTTGGAGGCTTCGGCGGGATTGACGGTGGACAGCACGCCTGGGCGCTTCTCGACCGGATAGGGTTCGCCCGTCAGGGCCGCTTCGCCGGCAGTGAAGGCGGCGCTCTCCAGGACCAGGGCGTCGGCAGGGACGATGTCGCCGGTCCGCACCCGGACGACATCGCCCTGGACCACCGCCTCGCTCGGGATATCCACGAAGGCGCCGTCGCGCTTGACCTCGGCGTGCAGCGCCACGGATCGGCGCAGCTGTTCCGCGGCCCGCCGGGCGCGATGCTCCTGCAAGGCGTCCAGGCCGACCGAGAGCGCCAGCATGACCACGATCATGGTGGCGCTGGTCGCGTCCCCCGTTGCACCGGACACCGCGGCGGCGACCAGCAGGATCAGCGACAGCGGCTCCAGGAACCGCAGACCGAGGCTTGCCAGCATACCGCGCTTGCGCTGCTCGACATCCACGTTCGCGCCATGGGCCGCCAGTCGCGCACGCGCCTGGCGGGAGGTGAGGCCCCCGACGCCGCCGTGAACGATGCGCGAGGCGTGCTCGACCGACCAGGTCCAGAACGGCTGTCCCGGTCCCGTCGGCGCGCGGCCCACGCTCGCACGGTTCATTTCAGCGGTGCGATCGCAGGCTCTTTCTTGAAGTTGGGCGGCGTCGCGGGCCAGTGGCAGGCGCTGACGGCTCCGGCGAGGGCGAGGATGGCGATGGCGGCGGTGATCTGACGAAGCATGGGACGCCTCATGGTTTGGGGGAAACGGGCACAGGGGACGGAGCGGCCGGGGGCGCGCAACCGGCGGCCTGACCTCGGCCTTTCAGGTAGGCGCGGCGCGCCACGCCGGAGACGACCATCGCGCGCGAAACCCGGTCGCGCCGGTCGGCGCCGCTGATCCGGCGGACGACGCCGCGAAACGGCAGGCCCACGAGGTCGCGTACCGCGTCGTGAGCGAAGGCGCCGGGCGTCTGCGATTCCACCGACGCCTTCCATCCCGGGGTGTCGAGATCCTGGCCGATGGCGGCGTCGAGCGCGCGGATTTCCGCGACGATCTGCTCGCAGCCGCGGCCGGCCTCGCCATACGGATTGGCGTAGGCGGTCACCAGCGTCGGGGACTGCGCTTCGCGCACGAGGTTCAGGTCCTTGGCCGGCTGGCTGAGCACCTCGCCGATCGGCTGAGCGATATCGGCGGAAGCCTTGCGGGCGGGCGTGGCGCAGCCCGCCGCCAGCACCGCGAGAAGCGGGGCGGCGAGCCGCGCAGCGCGCGATACCGCGCTCAGCGTCACGGCCGGGCCTGCTCGGCGTCGGATTCCGGAAGCATCAGGGACAGCATCGCCCGTCCGTGCTCGACGTAGGCCTCGCCCATTTCGGCCAGCCAGCGCTGCTGCAGGGCGGTGAACTCCGCCGCGTCTTTGCACGTCATCGCGTTGGCGAAGAAGGTGCGGTCCTCGTCCAGCCGCCGCGTCAGGAAATCCGCGGACTGCCGCTGAAAGGACTGGAAGCCGTGCCAGAAGGCGGTGTTGAGCTGTTGCATGTCGTCGCCGGGCGCCAGGCCGGGAGCCTGAGCACGCGGCGCCTTGTCGGCGTTAGGAGTGGGCATTGGAGGATCTCCTTGGGGCTTGTGGTTCGGGCCGCCGGGGCCAGGGGCGACGTGTCACGTCGAGGCGCGGCCCAGGCGGCTCTTGGTCTCGCGCGCGCCTAGGCCGGCTTGACCTCGATCTTGCGCGCCGACGCCTTGGCCGGCTTGTCCATGGTCACGGTCAGCACGCCCTTGGCCATGGTCGCCTTGACGGTCTCAGCATCGACGCCTTCGGGAAGGGCGAGGCGACGCAAGATGGATCCGTAGGCGCGCTCACCGAACCAGTAGTTGCGATCCTTGCGTTCGGCCTCGAAGGTCTTCTCGCCCTTGATCGTCAGCACGTCGCCGGCGACGGACACCTCGATGTCCTTCTCTTCCAGGCCGGGCAGTTCGGCGGTGATCTCGATACCCTTGTCGGTCTCGCAGATGTCGACCCGTGGTGAGATCGCGCCCACGCCCATCCGGCTGAGCCCGGTGTTGAAGTCGTCATGCAGACGCTCGAACTCACGCTGGAACGAGGTCAGGGCCTCCTGGCCCGCGCCGATCAGGTCGCGCCGCTTGGCGGTGATCGGGTCATGGATGGTCATTTCCGCTCTCCGGTATTTGGGTCGGCCACCCGACCCGGCGAACCGCAGCTTTCCGCCGGGCCGCCCCGGTCGGCATTGAGGCCGATCAACCGTGCGACGAAGCGCGGAGCGGTCGGAGCCCGGACCGATTGAGGCGGGTCAAGGCCAAGGCCTGCGCGAGGGTGCATCGAGGGGCGTCATGAGCGGGAGCCGCCGATGTCCTCCAACGATCCTCGCCCCTTCCCCATTCTGCTCTATCTGAGCGTCATCCTGATGCTCGGGCCCATGCTCGCCGTCGGGCTGCTGTGGGGTGGCCTCGTGCTGCAGAATTATGTCGGCGGCGGCGAGCCGGGGACCTTGAAGGATCCAGGAATGAAGTGGCTGGCCATCGCGGTCGCCGCGGCCGGGGTCGGCCTGCTCAGCGAATGGCTGGTGCTGCCCCTGGTGATCGGTCGCGGCTCGCATCGCCCGCGCTTCACGCCGGTGCTTTCGCTGATCGCGGGCCTCGCCGTCGCGGTCGCCTGCTTCGCGGTCATGACGCGGGTCATCTGAAGTCGGAGTCGCGAAAGCCCTGGCCCGCCTCAAGGGCGCTTGCGCCTCACGTCAGGCGCGAGGTCGAGTCCGGCTCGGGGACGCTGCACGACCAGCCGAGGTCGCGCGTGATGCGGTCTCTCAGGCTCGCCGACGCCGCGGGCTCGCCATGGGTGATGAACACGTGCTCCGGCGGCCGACCGAAACCGCCCAGCCAGCGCATCAGCTCGTCGGAGTCGGCGTGGGCCGACAGCATCGGCATCTCCACCACCTCGGCGCGGACGTCGACCCAGGTCCCCAGCATCTTCACCGAGGCGGCGCCGTTGGCGAGCGACGCGCCGCGTGTGCCCGACGCCTGGAAGCCGGCCAGCACGACGGTATTGCGCCGGTCCGGCAGATAGTTGCGCAGATGGTGCAGGACCCGCCCGCCTGTCGCCATGCCGCTGGCGGAAACGATCACCTTGGGCATGTCGTTGTCGCGGCTGATGGCCTTGGATTCCTCGACCGTGCGGGTGAACCGGGCCACGTTGAAGGCCCGGCGGCATTCCAGCTCCGACAGCCGGTGGTCATAGAGGCTGTGGCGGTAGAGGTCGGTGACGTCCTGAGCCATCGGGCTGTCGAGATAGATGGGTATGTCCGGAATGGCGCGGCGGTCCTTCAGGCGGCGCAGATGATAGAGCAGCGCCTGGGTGCGGCCGACGGCGAAGGACGGGATCACCACCACCCCGCCGCGTTTGGCGGTGCGCCGGATCACTTCGCCCAGCGCATCGGCCGGGTCCGTGTGCTCGTGCAGCCGGTCGCCGTAGGTGGATTCGATCACGACCCAGTCGGCTTCGGGCGGCGTCTCGGGGTCGACCATGATCGGGTCGCCGTAACGGCCGATGTCACCCGAGAAGACCAGCTTCTTTCCCGCGATCTCCAGTTCGACATTCGCGGCCCCGAGGATGTGCCCGGCGCGGCGTAGCAGGAGCTTCATGTCACCGCCGGCGATGCTCTCGGTCTGATGGAACGGGATCGGCGAAAGCCTTCGCGCGGCCCGTTCCGCATCCGCTTCCGTGTAGAGCGGCAAGGCGGGGTGGTGCTTGGAATAGTTATGCCGGTTGGCGGACTCGGCGTCCTGCTCCTGCAGGTGACCGCTGTCGGGCAGCAGGATGGCGCAGAGGTCCGCCGTGCCCTGCGAGCACAGCACGTTGCGCCGATAGCCCTGCTTGATCAGCGCCGGCAGATAGCCTGAGTGGTCGAGGTGCGCATGGGTCAGAACCACGTCGTTGATCGAGGCGACAGGAATCGGCAACGGCGCCCAGTTGCGTTCCCGCAGGGGCTTGGGACCCTGAAACAGGCCACAGTCCACCAGCACGCGCTTGCCCTTGAATCCCACCAGGTATTTGGAGCCGGTCACGGTGCCGGCGCCGCCAAGGAAACTGATCGAAAGCGTCATGGGTCAGCTCCGGCATGCGGCACACGAGCGATCTGTGCTCAAAATCAGAAGACCGCGTCGGGCGGTTCTGCGCCTTGATCCGCCTCAAGGCGGACGAACCCGTGCGACGGGCGGCAACGAGGCTTGATCGCCGTCAATGTGCCGATCCCGGCGAAGAAGACATTGGGGCCTTCATCGCGAAGGGACCCACCATGCCCAAGACCCTGAAGCTGCTGTTTGTCCTCGCCGATGGCGGGCGCGCCCGGTTCGTCATGCGCTCTGGCGCAGGCGACTACGCCGTGGTGAAGGCGCTGGACGGAACGCCCGCCTTGACCGCCGCACGCGCCGCGTCCCGCGGCGCGACGCCCGGAGTGGTGTTCGAAAGCGCCACGGCTGCGCCACACGGCTTGCGCCCCAAAGGCGTTGTGCAGCAGGCCAAGGCCGTGTTCGCCGCCGAGGTGGCGGGGGCTGCCGAACGTGAAGCGCGCAGGCAGGGCGCCGCAGGCCTGGTTCTGGTGGCGCCGGCCCGCACCCTGAGCCTCCTGCGCACGCATCTCGGCGCTGCGTCACCGGTCCTGGCGTCCCTCGCAAAGGATCTGGGCAAGACCCCAGCGCACGAATTGGGCCGGTGGCTGAATTCGCTCGAATTGAGCGCGCAGGCGATCGCCCGCGCGGCCTAGGCAAGCAGGGCGCCTGGGCAAGCTCAAGGCGCTCGCGTCGATGTTGGCGAAGGTCAATCCATGATCCAGGCGCTCCAGACACCGCTCGATCGTCCCGCCTTGCCGAGGCGATCCGCATCGGCCGCCGAGACCGCCTCCCTCCCCGGCGTCGGTTCAGCCGACGACGCGAGCGACGCACGCCCCTGGTGGCGGAGACCCTGGCTGCTCGTCGGGGCGGGTGGAGCGATTGCGTTGGCCTTTGGCGTCACGGTCCTTACGCTGCGCCCCGCCGCAGGCCCGGCCTATGTGACGGCGCCGCTGAAACGGGCAGACCTCGTCGTCACGGTCGCGGCCACCGGGACCCTGGCGCCTGTGGACTCCGCCGTCGATGTCGGCAGCGAGGTGTCGGGAACCATCGTTGAGGCGCCGGTCCAGGAGAACGACCGGGTGCGCAAGGGCCAGGTGCTGGCGCGACTGGACACCTCCCGCCTGCAGGACCAGGTGGCCCAGTCGGAGGCGGCCCTGGCGTCGGCCCGCTCGTCGCTGGAGCTCAACCAGGCGACCCTGCGCGAGAACGGGCTGACCCGCGACCGCATGCATCGCCTGTTCGATCTCTCCAAGGGCGGCTGGCCGGCCCGCAAGGATGTCGACGCCGCCGATGCCGACTATGGCCGGGCCGAGGCTCAGGTATCGGTCGCCAAGGCCGCCATACTGAATGCTGAAGCGACGCTCAGGACCAATCGCACCAACCTCGCCAAGGCCACGATCCGTTCGCCTGTCGACGGCATCGTCCTGGCCCGCAAGATCGAGCCCGGCCAGACGGTCGCCGCCTCGCTGCAGGCGCCGGTGCTGTTCACCCTGGCCAAGGATCTCGAGCACATGG
The DNA here is from genome assembly GCA_018241995.1 of Pseudomonadota bacterium. Lineage (GTDB taxonomy): Bacteria > Pseudomonadota > Alphaproteobacteria > Caulobacterales > Caulobacteraceae > JAFECT01. The sequence continues at coordinate 64,077 of JAFECT010000009.1, read as the reverse complement.
AGCTGGACGTCGATATCGACGAGGCGGATGTCGGCCGGGTCCATGCCGGCCAGACCAGCGTCTTCACGGTGGACGCCTATGCGGGCCGCGAGTTCTCCGCCCGCCTGGTGCGCGTCGACTATGGCTCCCAGACCAAGGACGGGGTAGTGACCTATCGCGGCGTGCTGCTGGTCGATAACTCCGACCTCAGCCTGAGGCCGGGCATGACCGCCACGGCCACGATAACCACCGACAGCCACCGCGGAGCGCTGCTTGCGCCCAATGCCGCCCTGCGCTTCAGCCCGCCGGCCCAGCCCGCCAAGCCACGTAATCAGGGCATACTGACCAGCCTGACGCCGCGGATGCCGCGCCGCACCGGCGAGGCTCGGCAGCCGCCGTCCGCCGGCCAGGCCGTGTGGGTCCTGCGCGGGGGACGTGCGGTTCGCGTGCCGGTCCGCGCCGGGCTCAGCGACGGCCAATCGACCGAGCTCCTCGATTCCGGCGGGCTGGCGCCGGGCGCCCCGGTGCTGACGGACGTGCGCGGTCGGTGACGCGGTCATGGCGCCTGTGCAGCCGCTCGCCTCGCTGGTCGGCGTGACCAAGACCTTCGGCAAGGGCGCCTCCGCGTTCCAGGCGCTGAAGGGCGTGAACCTGCAGATCGGCGAGGGCGAATTCGTCGCCATCATGGGGCCGAGCGGATCGGGCAAGTCGACCGCCATGAACATCCTCGGCTGCCTCGATACGCCGAGTTCGGGGTCCTACCTGTTCCGCGGAGCGCATGTGGAATCCCTGAGCCGCCAGCAGCGCGCCCTGCTGCGGCGACGCCACCTCGGATTCGTCTTCCAGGGCTATAATCTGCTGGCGCGCACCAGCGCCCTCGAAAATGTCGAACTGCCGATGATGTATCGCGGCCGGCCGGCGCGCGAACGTCGGGAGGCGGCGCAGGCCGCGCTGGCCGCAGTCGGGCTCGCAGGCTGGGAGAACCACGACCCTTCGGAGCTTTCGGGCGGCCAGCAGCAGCGCGTGGCCATCGCCCGCGCGATCGGCAGCGACCCGACCCTACTGCTCGCCGACGAGCCTACAGGCAATCTCGACAGCGAGCGGGGGCGCGAGATCATGGAGCTGCTCTCCCGTCTCAACCGCGAGCGCGGCATCGCCATCGTCATGGTCACCCACGAGCCGGACTGGGCGGCCTACGCGGCGCGGACCATCCGCTTCCTGGACGGTCGGATCGTGACAGCGGCGGCGGAGGCGGCGTGATGTTCTGGAACAGCCTGCGCCTGGCGCTCTCCGCCATACGCCGCAATCTGGTGCGCTCAGGCCTGACGGTGCTGGGCATCGTCATCGGCGTGGCCGCCGTGGTCACCATGGTCACCCTCGGCGACGGAGCGACCCGCGCCATCAAGGCCCAGATCGCCAGCCTCGGCAGCAACATGCTGATGGTCAGGCCGGGCCAACGGATCAGCTTCGGCCGGGACGTTTCGGTGCCGCAGTTCAGGCAGGCCGACCTGCAGGCCATCCGGACCCAGGTGTCGTCCCTGCGCGCCGTGGCGGGGGGTGTCAACGCCTCGGCCACGGTCGTCTACGGCTCGAAGAACTGGGCGACCCAGGTGGGCGGCGTCACCGGCGACTACCTGGACGTCCGGCAGTGGACCCTGTCGGACGGCCGCGATTTCAACGACGCCGAGCAGCGCGCCGGCAAGTCGGTCTGCATCCTGGGAGAGACCGTTCGCCGCCAGCTGTTCGGCGCCGCCCAGGCCGTAGGGACGCGGATTCGCGTGCGCCAGTTCAGCTGTGATGTGATCGGCGTGCTGACGGTGAAAGGACAGGCCTCAATGGGGGCCGATCAGGACGACCTGGTGCTGATGCCCTTGCGCACGGTGCAGCGCCGGATGACCGGCAGCACCGACATTTCCGCTTTGCTCGTCGCGGTCGCGGACGATGCGGCCGTAAGCCGGGCGTCCAATGACCTGACCCGCCTGCTGCGCGAACGTCGGCGCATCGGGCCGCACGACGAGGATAATTTCAATGTGCTCGACACCCGCCAGATCGCCGACGCGCTCTCCGGCACGACACGGATCATGACCATGCTGCTCGCTGCGGTCGCCGCGGTGAGCCTCCTGGTCGGCGGCATCGGCATCATGAACATCATGCTGGTGTCGGTCACCGAGCGTACGCGCGAGATCGGCATCCGCCTGGCGGTCGGCGCCCTCGAGCGCGACGTGCTGACACAGTTCCTGGTCGAGGCGGTGACGCTGTCTTGCTTTGGCGGGATCATCGGCCTGCTGCTCGCCGCCGGGGCCTCCGCCGTCCTTGCGCGGATCGCCCAGGTTCCTTTCGTCTTCAACCCGACGATCAACCTCCTGGCCTTCGTGGTGTCCGCGGCGATCGGCGTGGTCTTCGGCTATTTCCCCGCCCGGCGCGCGGCGGCGCTCGATCCGATCGAAGCCCTGCGCCACGAGTAGGCCGCCGGCGGCGCCTGGCGGTCCGTCGCATTTTGATTTCGATCAGGGCGAGCGGTGCGGGTTCGCAGCATGAAGGTCCATCCCATGGGAGACCTTCGATGACCCAGGACATCTCGATCCGCGATCACGTGCAGGCTGCGCTGGAACACGAGCCGGGGCTGGATGCGACGGCGATCGCCGTGAATGTCCGCGCCGGCGTGGTGACGCTGTGCGGCCACGTGCCGACCTATCCGCAGAAGCTCGCGGCCGAGGCGTTGGCGCGCCGCGCCCAGGGCGTTCGCGCAGTTGCCGACGATATCCGCGTGCAGCTGACCGAGGCCGATCGCCCGGGCGACGACCAGATCGCCGAGCGTGCGGCGAACCTCCTCGAATGGACCGTGACGGCGCCCGCCGCAGACGTGGCCGTGACCGTGGAGGACGGCTGGGTCACGCTGCAGGGCTCCGTGGGCTGGACCTTCCAGAAGGACGAATTGCGCCGCTCGGTGGAGCGCCTCAGAGGCGTGCGCGGCGTGACCGACAGGCTGGATGTCCGCTCCCATCCCTCACGAAGCACGCCGGGCGGGGACGCAATCGACGCCCTTTCCGTCATCTGAGAACGACCGTCCGGCGCCGCTTGATCCGCATCAATGCCGGCTCCGCCGACACCGCCTCTTTTCGCCCCCGAGGGGGGAGACACCGTCATGCGTCCAGGCCTTGCGATCGACGCGTCACCGCGCCGGTCGGCGCTCGTCCGCGACATCGTGGTCCTGGTGACGATCAAGCTGATCGCACTGGCGGTGATCTACGCCCTGTTTTTCGCACCGGCGGCTCGCGCGCCGGTCGATCCCGCCGCGCGGCTCCTCGGCCCCGCCTCGCCAACCTCGAGCCCCCGGTAACCCGATGGATGTCGTAGAGCTCTCACGCCTGCAGTTCGCGCTGACGGCGATGTACCATTTCCTGTTCGTCCCCCTGACGCTCGGCCTTTCGATCCTTCTGGCCATCATGGAATGCGTCTGGGTCATGACCGGCCGCACCGTCTGGCGCGACATGGTCAAGTTCTGGGGCGTGCTGTTCGGGATCAACTTCGCCATGGGGGTCGCCACCGGCATCACCATGGAGTTCCAGTTCGGCACCAACTGGGCCTACTACTCCCACTACGTCGGCGACATCTTCGGGGCGCCGCTCGCGATCGAAGGCCTGATGGCCTTCTTCCTGGAAGCCACCTTCGTCGGCCTGTTCTTCTTCGGCTGGGAGCGGCTGGGGCGCGTGCAGCACCTGGTGGTGACCTGCCTGCTGGCGCTCGGCACCAACCTGTCGGCGCTCTGGATCCTGATCGCCAACGGCTGGATGCAGAACCCGGTCGGCGCACGCTTCAACCTGGACACCATGCGCATGGAGGTCACCGACTTCGGCGCGGTGATCTTCAATCCGGTGGCCCAGGCCAAGTTCGTGCATACGGTTTCGGCCGGCTACGTCACCGGGGCGATGTTCGTGATGTCGATCTCGGCGCTGTACCTGCTGCAGCGCAAGCATCGGCATCTGGCCGCGCGCTCGCTGACGGTGGCCGCCAGCTTCGGCCTGGCCTCGGCCCTGTCGGTGGTCGTGCTGGGCGATGAGAGCGGCTACACCGCCGGCGAGAACCAGAAGATGAAGCTGGCCGCCATCGAGGCCACCTGGGAGACCGAGAAGGCTCCCGCCAGCCTGACCCTGGTCGGCGTGCCGGACCAGAAGACCCACACCACGAGCAATGCCATCCGCGTGCCGTGGGCGCTCGGCCTTATCGCCACGCGCTCTGCGGACAAGCCCGTGGAGGGCATCAACCAGCTCGTCGGCCGGGCCGAGACGCGGGTGCGCAGCGGCATGATCGCTTACGACGCCATGCGCCGGCTGAAGGCGAAGAGCGGCGACCCGGCGGTGCGGCAGGCCTTCGACGCCCACGTCAACGACCTCGGCTACGCCTTGCTGCTCAAGCGCCATGCGCCCAACGTCACCGATGCGACCGACGCCCAGATCAAGGCCACGGCGCTCGACACGGTGCCCAGCGTCGCGCCGCTGTTCTGGAGCTTCCGCCTCATGGCTGGACTTGGCTTCTACTTCATCCTGCTGTTCGCCTGGGCCTTCTGGATCACCTGCCGACGCAAGATCGAGAAATCGCGCACCTTCCTGCGGATCGCGCTCTGGTCCCTGCCCCTGCCTTGGATCGCGATCGAGTTCGGCTGGTACGTGGCCGAGGCCGGCCGCCAGCCCTGGACCGTGGACGGCGTGCTGCCGACCTTCCTGTCCGCCTCGAACGTCGCGGCTTCGAACGTCTGGGCCTCTCTGGCGGTCTTCGTCGTCTTCTACTCCGTGCTGGCCGTCGTCGAGCTCGCCCTGATGCTGCGGGCCATCGGCGCCGGGCCGACCGGCAGGATGTTCGCCCCGGCTTCCGCCGAAACTATCGCCGCCGAATAAGGAGCGCGCGTCATGCTCGACTATGAAATCCTGCGCCTGCTCTGGTGGGCGATCCTGGGGGTGCTGTTGATCGGCATCGCCGTGATGGACGGCTTCGACATGGGGTCGGCGATCCTGCTGCCCTTCGTCGCCAGGGACGATTCCGAACGCCGGGTGGTGATCAACACGGTGGGCCCGGTCTGGGAAGGCAACCAGGTCTGGCTGATCCTGGGCGGCGGCGCGGTCTTTGCCGCCTGGCCCCCGCTCTACGGCGTGGCGTTCTCGGGTTTCTACCTGGCCATGCTGTTGCTGCTCGCGGCGCTCATACTCAGGCCTGTCGGGTTCAAGTTCCGGTCCAAGATCGCCGATGCGCGCTGGCGCTCCACCTGGGACTGGGCCCTGTTCGTGGGCGGCCTGGTGCCGGCCCTGGTCTTCGGCGTGGCCTTCGGCAACGTCCTGCAGGGCGTGCCCTTCCGCTTCGACGACAGCCTGCGCATGACCTACACCGGCTCGCTGCTCGGCCTGTTCAACCCCTTCGCCCTGCTCTGCGGCCTGGTCAGCGTGGCCATGATCGCCACCCACGGCGCGGTCTGGCTGGCGGGCAAGACGCGCGGCGGCGTGCAGGACCGGTCGCGCCGGGCGGGCATCTGGCTGGCCTTGGCGACCCTCGTCCTCTTCGCGGTGGGCGGCCTTTGGGTCGGCTATCTGAACGGCTATGCGCTCGGCGCCTCGGCCGGCCCCGACGGCCCGTCCAATCCCTTGGGCAAGACGGTGGTTCGCGTCGGCGGGGCGCTGCTGATCAACTACCGTCTCTATCCCTGGATGCTGCTGGCCCCGGTGCTAGGGCTCGCCGGACCGATGACGACCGCGTTCTGGCTGATGCTGCGCAAAGCCGCCATGGCTTGGTTCACCAGCGCCCTGTCGATCGCCGGCATCGTCGCAACGGCCGGGGTCAGCCTGTTCCCATTCCTGCTGCCGTCCTCCCTCGACCCGCGCTCCAGCCTGACGGTCTGGGACGCGTCCTCCAGCGCCCTCACCCTGGCCATCATGACCGTGGCCACCATCGTCTTCCTGCCGATCGTCCTGGCCTACACGGCCTGGGTCTACCGGGTGCTGCGCGGCCCCGTGACCACGGCCGACGTCGAAGACGCCCCTCACGCCTACTGAACCCGGAGCGAACACGTCCATGTGGTACTTCAGCTGGATTCTCGGCCTGAGCCTGGCCGGCGCCTTCGCCGTCCTGAACGCCCTGTGGCTGGAACTGACCAGTGACGAGCCCGGCCTGGATTGAGGGGCCGGCCCGCGCGCTGTCGCTATGCGCGGGCCTGTCGATCTTCGTCCTGATGAGCCTTGCGCCGTTCCTGCTCGGCCACGCCATGACCCCGCGGCTGCATGCGGCTGCGGGGCTCCTGGGCCTCGGCGCGGCGGGCGCCTGCTTCCACGGCTTCGGCCTGGCGCCCCGCGCCATGCCCTGGCGGGTCCTGCTCTCCCCGCTGGTCGTATGGCCCGTGCTGGCCTGGGGCCTCTTCCTGGCGCTCGCGTGAGCGGGGTTTGACCTCGATCAAGGCCGGTCCATCACCAGAGCGTCACCGTTGTCGCCGTTCTCAAACCGGAGCGCAGCCATGACGTCCGCGACAGCCTTGATACTCACCCTGATCGTCGCCGCCTTCACGATTTTCGCGGTGACCCTGGCTGTGGTGCGCTACTGGTCCAATCGCGCGCCCAAGCCGGCGCCGGGCCGAGCGGCGCAGGACGCGGGCGAAACCCACGATCTGCGACGGGCCGCCTGACCTCCCCCGCGCCCGCTCGGCGATTGAGCTCTCCGCCGCTACACTTGGATGAGTCGCAGCCAGACCCTGCGGCGACTTCAGGGGAGAGCCTCATCGCCACGCTCACTCATCACGCGGCGAGTCGCTTGAGCGCCAGCTGGCTGGGCCGATACCCCCGCCTGAAGCTGGCCGCGTGGGCGGCGGTGGCCGGGTGCGGGGTTGCGGTCCTGGCGATCCGACTGCTGGCGCCCAGCATCCCCGGCGGCGCGGTCTATCTTCTGGTGACGCCTCTGGTCCTCGCCGCAAGCGCGCTTGGCGGCCTCGGCGTAGGCCTGCTGGCCACGACGGCGGCGGTGGTCGCCATGACCATGCGCGCAACGAGCGACGGCCGCTATCTGACCGACACCATGGCCTTCCTCGTGGTGGGCGTGCTGGCCGCGGCCTTCGGCGAATGGCTGTCGCGTTCGCGCGAGGCGGCGATGCTGACCAACGACTCGCTCAAGGCCCGGGAAGCGCACCTGCGCTCGATCCTCGACACCGTGCCCGACGCCATGGTGGTGATCGACGACCACGGGCTCATCACCTCGTTCAGCAGGGCCGCCGAGCGGCTGTTCGGCCATACCGCCGAGGAGGTGGTGGGGCGCAACGTCAGCCTGCTGATGCCTTCACCCTATCGGGAGGCGCACGACAGCTATCTCGAGCGGTACGCCACCACCGGCGAACGCCGCATCATCGGCATTGGTCGTGTGGTCGTGGGTCTGCGCAAGGACGGCTCGACCTTTCCCATGGAGCTGTCGGTGGGCGAAGTCGCCGGGGCGGACCGCTTCTTCACCGGCTTCGTGCGCGACCTGACGGAGCGGCAGGAGAGCCAGGCGCGCGTGCAGGAGCTGCAGACCGAGCTGGTGCACATCTCCCGGGTGACCGCGCTGGGTGAAATGAGTTCCGCCCTGGCCCACGAACTGAACCAGCCCCTGTCGGCCATCGGCAACTACTTGGCCGGCCTCAAGCGCATGAGCGAAGCCGAGGCGCCGGCCGACATGACGCTGTGGCGGGACGCGCTCGACAAGGCGTCGCGCCAGACCCTGCGCGCGGGCGATATCATACGGCGGCTGAGGGACTTCGTGTCGCGGGGCGAGACCGAACGGCGCATCGAAAGCGTGTCAAAACTCGTGGTCGAGGCCGGCGCCCTGGCGCTGGTCGGCGCCAAGGAGCGCGCGATCAACGCCACCACCAAGCTTGATCCGGATTGCGACCTGGTGCTGGCCGACAAGGTGCAGGTGCAGCAGGTGCTGCTGAACCTGATCCGCAATGCCATGGAAGCGATGGAGGGGGTTCCGACGCGCGATCTCCTGATCGAAAGCGCGCCGGCGCCCCAGGACATGGTGCGCATCAGCGTCTCGGACACCGGCTCGGGCCTGGCGCCGGAAATGCGCGCCAGCCTCTTCCAGCCTTTCATGACGACAAAGCCCCATGGCATGGGCGTGGGTCTTTCGATTTGCCGCACGATCGTGGAAGCTCACGGCGGCCGCATCTGGGCGGAAGATCGCGCAGGGGGCGGAACCCTGTTCAACTTCACCCTGCCGGCCGTCACCGAAGAGGACAACGATGCCTGACGAAATCCAGGTCCATGTCATCGATGACGATGTGGCCGTCCGCGATTCGCTGGGTTTTCTCTTCGCCGCCGCGGGATTGAAGGCGCAGCTTTACGAATCCCCACTGGCCTTCCTCGATATCGCTCCCGGACTGGAAGGCGGATGCGTCGTCACTGACGTCCGCATGCCCGAGATGAGCGGGTTGGACCTTGTGCGACGCCTGCAAGCCGTCGAATCCATGCTGCCGGTCGTCGTCATCACCGGCCACGGCGACGTGCCGCTGGCGGTAGAGGCGATGAAGCTCGGAGCCGTGGATTTCATCGAAAAGCCGTTCGAGGACGAGGTGCTTCTGGCGGCCGTGCGAACGGCGCTCAAGGGCGGCCGCGCCGATGGCGCCTCGGAGAACGATCCGGATGGCCGCCTGAGCCAGCTGTCCCTGCGGGAACGCCAGGTGCTCGAAGGGCTGGTGCGCGGACACGCCAACAAGATCATCGCTCGCGATCTGGGCATCAGCCCGCGCACCGTGGAGATCTACCGCGCCAAGGTCATGACCAAGATGGGGGCCGAGACCTTCGCCGACCTGATCCGTCTCGCCCTTTCCGCCGGCGTGGTCGGCGTGCGCGCGGACTAACCGCTAAACAGCCGGCGAAATCCGCTAGCCCTTTTTATGGAAGTCCTGGCGAACACGCGCATCGTCATGTGGGGGGCGGCAGCGCCTGGTTCGTCGAGGCCAGCCCGGTCGCGGCCAGGGAGCCATGCAGCGCCGACGGCCAAGCCTACCACGCGATCCAGATGTCGATCGGCTGATCGGCGCGCGACCCGGCCATGGCCGGCTGCCTGGCGACCGGCTCTGCGCCCCGAGAGGCTAACGCCCGGGTCGGTAGCGCCGCTCGGTGTGGCCCTTCAGCTGCTCCGGATAGAAATAGACCTCGCGCAGGTCGCCCGAGGCGTAGCGCCCCGCCTCGTCGTTGAAGTGGGGCGACTTGGGATCGCCGCTCTCGCCCCCGGCGGTCACCGCGATGGCGTGGATTCTGGGGCCGAACTCGACCATGGCCACGAAGCTGTTGCCGCTGGTCCCGTAGTAGCGCTTGGTCCCCTCGTAGCGGCGCGCGCCGAACGAGGCGAGCGAGCCCCACTGTGACGACACGAACGGCACCGGGATCGACGGGCCATCGTCGGTAAAGTGCGGGCTGATCTCGTCGGTGATGCGCTGGAAGCGGTTGATCTCGCCCCAGGGCGTGCGCCAGGAGCCGAAGTCGCTGCTCAGCCGGTCCGAAGCCTCCGCCAGGGCCTGCAGCCGCTCCTGCGGGGTGGCGCGGGTGGCCATGTATTCGAAGTTGTTCAGGCCCGACGCCTTGGCCTCTTTGGCCGTCATGGCGAAGAGGGCGTCGCCCCAGAACACCGCCAGTGAGGTCTCGGTCGATGAGGCGGACCAGCGCCTGTCCCAGGCCCTGAGCGCCGCGACCTGGTCGGTCAGGCGGGCCTTGAGCGGATCGCTCGCCGGCGCCTGGTCCCAGGCTTCCGTCAGGGTCGGGATCAGCCGCGCGAAGCCGGTCAGGTAGGGGTCGAAGGCCGCGTCGCGCAGGCGCTTCAGCGTGAAGTCCTTGCGGGCTTCCAGGACCATGGTCGCGTGGACGCCGCGCGCGTTTTCCCCCGCCTGGTCCATGTAGCGCGGATAGTCGGCGCGCTTGGGGCTATCGGGGCCGGCGGCCGAATAGGGCCAGTCGTTGGTATTGAACAGCCAGCCGGTCTTGGGATTGAGCAGATGCGGCGCCTCGTTCAGCGCATGCAGCCCATGCCAGTCGGTGGCGGGATCGGAGCCGTCCACCGGCTTGGTGTAGTCGAAGTGGTCGTCGCGCCTGGGGATGAACTGGGCGTGCAGATAGGCGATCTCGCCCTTGTCGTCGGCGAAGATGGTGTTGTTGGACGAGTTGGCCTTCAACTCCGCCACCTTCAGGAACGAGGCGTAGTCGTGCTGCTTGGTGCGCAGGAATGATTGGCTCAGCGCCTCGACGGGCCGGTTCATCAGGGCGAAGGCGATCCACTTGCCGTCGACGGCCTCGCGCACGATCGGGCCGTGGTGGGTGCGATAGACGGTGAACTCGCGCCGCTTCGTCGAACCGTCGGTTGCGCGATAGGGCACGACGATTTTGGAGACCGTCACCGGCCGCTCCTCGGCGCCGTAGCGATAGAACAGCTTGCCGTTGCGCTTGACGATGGTCTCGGCGAACTCATCGACGCTGTCGACGCCGGACGAGGTGTTCATCCAGCCGGTGTGCGGGTTGAAGCCCTGGTAGACGAAGAACTGCCCCCAGGTCGCCGCGCCATAGGCGTTCAGGCCCTGGTCGCTGGTGACCTGCGCCTCCGACCGGAAGAAGAACGAGGTGTGCGGATTGATCAGCAAAAGAGCGTGGCCGTTGGCCGTGTTCGATGGTGCGATCGCGAAGCCGTTGGAGCCGGTGGGCTCCTTGTAGTGTTTGGGAACCTCGGCCTCGGCCAGGGCCATGCGCTCGCGGGAGGCGCCGTAGAAGCGCTCCAGCTCAGCGGTCGAGACGCGCTCGATGTCGCCGCCGATGCTGCCCTCCGAGAAGCTCAGCGCCATCCACGGCTCAAAGCGGGTGATCAGCTTGGGCTTCGTCTGGGGGTGGGTGGCCAGGTAGAAGTTCAGGCCATCGGCCCAAGCGTTCATCAGCCGCTTCAGCCAAGCGGGGCTGGCTGCGTACTTGGCCTTCAGATCGACAGGATCGACCCACAGCTTCTGGCGCAGGTCCTGCCAGATCGCCTTCTCGCCCTCGACCTCGGCGGTGCGCCCCAACGAGGTCAGGTAGTTGGTCTCCACCCGATTGAAGTCGTCCTCGGCCTGGGCGTAGATCATGCCGAACACGGCGTCGGCGTCGCTCTTGCCGTGCACGTGGGCGATGCCCCAGTCGTCGCGCGTGATCGTGACCCGCGACGCCTCCGCCCGCCAGCGCGCCTTCTCGCCTTTGGCCGCCAGCGCGGCCGACGGGGTCAGGGTCGCGACGAGACCCGCGGCTGACAGCGCCGCTGCAATCCGAACTGAAGTCCGCCCCGAAATCCGCAAGTCCGCCCCCTGGTCGCCACGCGCGCTCAAGGCGCCGATGCTGTCGCCATCCTAACGCGGAGCGGCGCTAAATCGGAAAGGAGTTCGGTCAGGCGCAGGCGCGGCACAGCCCGCGCACTTCCAGCGCCATGGCGGTGGGGCGAAAGCCCAGGTGCTCAGCCTGAGCGCGGACCACCGGCTCGACCTTCGGGTCGAACTCCTCCGCCGAGCCGCAGCAGTCGCAGATCAGGAACGAGGCGGAGTGCACCGCCTCATCGACGGCGCACGCGACATAGGCGTTGAGGCTGGGGATCCGGTGCACCAGACCCATGCCAGACAGGAAATCGAGCGCGCGATAGATGGTCGGCGGCTTGGCCACGCCCCGGTCCTGGCCGTGACCGTAGTCGGCGATCAGGTCGTAGGCCTTCACCGGCGCTCCGGCCTGCAGCAGCAGCTCGAACACGCGCTTGCGCGGCGCCGTCCAGCGCTCTCCGGCTTCGAGGCAGCGGCCCTCGGCCATCGACATCGCCTGGCCAAGCGAGGCCGCAGGGCGCGCCTTATGTTTGTGGTGGTCGCAAACAAGGCTCATGGCGCGAAAACTGTGACCCACAAAATCCGGATTGGCAACGCGACGCCCACCGACGAGGCCAATTGGCTTAGCGCATTGACGCGACGTTATAATATCACATAACTTCTCGGCGGAAAGCGGCCAATGGCGCGACCGGATGTGGGCCCGGGAACGCCGGATCAGGGCCACCCGACCGTTGAACCCGTCTCAACGCCAGCCCAAGGCCTCATGAGCAAGTCGCGCAAAGCTTTGCCTGCCCGGACGGCGCCCGAATGCGGCAGGCGACTGCGCGCCTGGGCCTGCGTGGCGGCGCTGGGCCTGATGGCCGCGGGCTGCGCGGTCGGGCCGGACTTCAAGCGGCCTGCCGCGCCGGATGTCGCCGGCTACGTCCCGGCGCCGGTCACGGCCACGGTAGCGACCCCAGGCGTCGTCGGCGGTCAGGCCCAGCGTTTCGTCGAAGGCGCGGAAATCCCCGCCGACTGGTGGACCCTGTTCCATTCGCGCCAGCTTAACGACCTGATCGAACAGGCCCTGGCCAACAACCATGACCTGAAGGCCGCCGAAGCCGCCCTGACCGTCGCGCATGAAGGCGTGCTGGCCCAGCGCGGCGCCTATTTCCCGACCGTGACCGCCGGGGTCTCGGCGGTGCGCCAGCGCACCTCGGCGGCACAGGGGCCCTCTTCGACCTTCAGCCTGATCACGCCGCAAGTCAGCGTCGCCTATGCGCCCGACGTGTTCGGCCTGAACCGGCGCACGGTCGAGGCGGCCCAGGCGCAGGAGGACGCGACCCGCTATCAGCTGGCGGCCGCCCACCTCACCCTCACCTCCAACGTCGCGGCCGCGGCGATCCAGCAGGCTTCGCTGGAGACCCAGATCGACGCCACGCGCGAACTGATCGCCATCGACACCAAGGCTGTCGAGATCCTGAAATACCAAGTGGCCAAGGGCTATGCGAGCCGGGTCGACCTCGCGGCCCAGGAGGCGCAGCTGGCCCAGGTCGCGGCCACCCTGCCGGACCTGATCAAGCAGTCGGCCCAACAAAGTCACCTCTTGGCGGTGCTGACCGGCCGCTTCCCCAGCCAGGCGCCGGAGGAGCGCTTCGACCTGTCGAGCCTGACCCTGCCGACCGACCTGCCGCTCAGCCTGCCTTCGACGCTCGTGGCCCAGCGGCCGGATATCCTGCAGGCCGAGGCCAACATGCATGCGGCCAGCGCCGGGATCGGCATCGCCGAGGCGAACCGCCTGCCGAATATCACCCTGACCGGCGACGCCGGGACCATGGGCCTGTCCCTGGCCAAGACCTTCGGCGCGGGCGCGGGCTTCTGGGACCTGGGCGCAGCGGTGACCGCGCCGATCTTCGACGGCGGGGCGCTGAAGCACAAGGAGCGCGGCGCCAAGGCCGCCTATGTGCAGGCGTCCGAACAGTACCGCAGCGCGGTGCTGACCGGCTTCCAGAACGTCGCCGACACCCTGACCGCGCTCGACCAGGACGCCCAGGCCCTGAAGGCCAATGCAGCGTCGGCCGAGGCCGCCAAGGTCTCGCTCGACCTGTCGCAGCAGCAGTACAAGGACGGCTACGCCAGCTACCTGTCCGTTCTGACCGCCCAGCAGACCTACCAGCAGGCGCGCATCGCGCTCGTCCAGGCCCAGGCCAACCGCTATGCCGATACCGCCGCCCTGTTCCAGGCGCTGGGCGGGGGCTGGTGGAGCCGCACCGATTTGATCAGGAACGCCGATGCGCGCTGAGCCGCCCTCCCTTCTCCGCACGCGCCTGCGAGCCGGGTTCAGGGGCGCCGCGGTTCTGGCCGCCACCCTGGCCTGCCTGGCCGCCTGCTCCAAGAAGCCTGACGAAGCGGCCAAGGCCCATGCAACGCCCGCGGGCGTGACCCTGACCGCCGCCCAGCGCCAGCACATCGGCCTCTATACTGTCGAGCAGGGCGCCTTCACCCGCACGGTCGAGGCGTCCGGCGTAGTCGACTTCGACAACGACCAGGCCACCAGCGTGATCGCGCCCTTCAGCGGGCCGGTCTCCCGCATCCTGGTCAACCCGGGCGACCGGGTGCGCAAGGGCCAGCCCCTGGCCATCGTCGAGTCCGCCGACTTCGCCACGGCGGTGGGCGCCTACACCAAGGCGGTCGCCGCCGCCCGCACCGCCCGCCGGCTGGCCGACATGGACAAGGATTTGTTGGCCCACAACGGCGTCTCCGCCCGCGAGGCCCAACAGGCCGAGAGCGATGCGGTGGGCGCCGAGTCCGACCGCGACGCCGCGCTGCAGGCGCTGGTTGCCCTGGGCGTGGACTCCTCCACCATTGCGGCGTTGAAACAGGGCCGTCCGGTTGCGCGCATCCAGGGTGTCATCCGCGCGCCGATCTCAGGCACGGTCGCTGAAAAGCTGATCACGCCGGGCCAGCTGCTGCAGGCCGGCAGCACCGCAGCCTTCACCGTGGCTGACCTGTCGCGGGTCTGGGTCATGGCCCAGGTCTCCGACGCAGACATCGCCGCCGTGCGTCTCGGCGACACCGCCGAGATCACCGGCGACGCCATGCCGGCGGGCATGACCGGCGTGGTGCAGAACATCTCGGCGGTGGTGAACCCCGACACTCGCTCGGTGATCGCGCGCGTGGTGGTCGCCAATCCAGCCGAGGTGCTGAAGAAGCAGATGTATGTACGCGTGCGCATCCGCTCGCGACTGCAGAACTCCGGCCTCATAGCGCCGGTCTCGGCCATCCTGCGCGACGACCAGAACCTGCCATTCGTCTATGTCGCCATGCCCGACAACAGCTACGCGCGCCGCTCCGTGACCCTGGGCCAGCGCGCCGGCGACCTCTACGCGATCACCTCCGGCCTGGCGGGCGGTGAGCGGGTGGTGACCAACGGCGGGATCTTCCTGCAGTTCCTGCAGAACCAATGAGCGACGAGCTTCCGCCCCGCTCGGCGCCCGAGCCTGAGCCCCTGCACTTCGAGGCGGACCCGCGTCGCCCCTCGATCATGAACCGGATCGTCGGCCTCTCGCTGGGCCGCCCATTCCTGACGGCCTTCCTGTTCCTGCTGCTGGTCGGCGTCGGCCTGTGGTCGCTGAACCGCCTGCCGGTGGACGCCTATCCCGACCTGTCGCCGCCCTCGGTGGACATCATCACCCAGTGGCCCGGCCATTCGGCGGAAGAGGTCGAGCGCCTGATTACCGTGCCAGTCGAGAACGGCATGAACGGCGTGCCCAAGACCACCAATTCGCGCTCGATCTCGCTCTACGGCCTGTCGGTGGTGACCCTCACCTTCAAGGACGGCAGCAACGACGACGCCGATCGCCAGGAGGTGATCAACCGCGTCCCGGGCCTGGGCCTGCCGGACGGGGTCAGCGCGGACGTCTCGCCGCCATCGGCGCCCTCAGGCCTGATCTACCGTTATGTGCTGCAGAGCCCCGACCGTTCGCCGACCGAGCTGAAGACGCTCGAGACCTGGGTGGTCGAGCCGCAGTACCGCGCCGTGCCGGGCGTGGCCGACGACTCCGGTTTCGGCGGCGGGACCATGCAGTACCAAGTCTTGCTCGACCAGGCGAAGCTGGCGGCGAAGGGCCTGTCGCCCGCCCAGGTCGAGACGGCGCTGGGCGCCAACAACGCCAACGCCGGGGGTGGCTTCTATTCCCAGGGCGGCCAGTTCTACTACGTGCGCGGCATCGGCCGCATCGAGACGCCCGAGGACATCGGCAATGTGGTGCTGGCCTCGCACAACGGCGTGCCGGTGCTGGTCAAGGACGTCGGCCGGGTGGTGATCGGCATCGCCCCGCGCCTGGGTGAGTTCGGCTACAAGAACCAGGACGACGCCGTCGAGGGCGTGGTGCTGCTGCGCACCGGCGAGCAGGCCCAGAACGTGCTCAAGCGCGTCGAGGCCAAGACCAAGGAACTCAACGAGAAGATCCTGCCCAAGGACGTCAAGGTCGTGCCGTTCTACGACCGCACCGACCTGATCAAGCTGACCACCGACACGGTCGAGCAGAACCTGCTGCGCGGCATGCTGCTGGTGATCGTGGTGCTGGTGTTCTTCCTCTACGACATCCGCGCCGGCCTGATCGTGGCGGTCACCATACCGCTGGCCCTGCTGTTCGCCTTCTTCTGCCTGGACATGCGCGGCGCCTCGGCCAACCTCTTGTCGATCGGCGCGATCGACTTCGGCATCCTGGTCGACGGCGCGGTGGTGATGGTCGAGAACATCTTCCGCCAGATCGCGCTCAGAAAAGGCACGCCGGCAAACATTGGGACGATCATCCGCGACGCGGCCGCCGAGGTCGACCGGCCGATCTTCTTCGCCGTGGCCGTCATCGTGGCCGGCTTCCTGCCGATCTATGTGCTGACCGGCCCGTCGGGGCGGCTGTTCAAGCCCATGGCCGACACCATGGTCTTCGCCCTGGTCGGCGCCCTGGCCGTGACGCTGTGCCTGCTGCCGGTGCTGTGCGCCTGGTTCATGCGCAAGGGCGTCAAGGAGCGCCACAACCCGGTCTTCGAGGCGATCAAGTCGGCCTACGCCAGGGGACTGGACGCCTGCCTCGCCCGCCCGCGCACCACCACCGGGATCGCCGGCGCGATCCTCGGCCTGACCCTGCTGCTGACGCCCTTCATCGGCGGGGAGTTCATGCCCCAGCTGGACGAGGGCGCCCTGTGGGTGCGCGCGACCATGCCGCCGACCATCTCGTTCGATGAGTCCGCCCGGATCACGCCGCAGATCCGCAAGATTCTGTCATCGTTCCCGGACGTCACCCTGGTGACCTCGGAACTCGGCCGCCCGGACGACGGCACCGACCCGACCGGCTTCTTCAATGTCGAGTTCTATGTGGCGCTGAAGCCCTATTCGCAGTGGAAGGGCCCCTACCACACCAAGGCCGAACTGATCGCCGCCATCAACAAGAAGCTGGAGGCCTTCCCTGGCATCGTTTTCAACTACACCCAGCCGGCCGAGGACGCGGTGGACGAGGCCGAGACCGGGCTGAAGAGCGCGCTGGCGGTCAAGGTGTTCGGCTCCGACCTGCAGACGCTGCAGACCAAGGGCAAGGCCATCAAGAAGGTGCTGGAGGGCGTGCGCGGCATCAAGGAGGTGACCCTGGTCCAGGAACTCGGCCAGCCCAGCCTCGACATCAAGATCGATCGGGACAAGATCGCCCGCTACGGCCTGAACGTCGCCGACATCAACAGCGTGATCCAGACCGCCATCGGCGGGGACGTGGCCACCCAGGTGGTGCAGCAGGAAAAGCAGTTCGACCTGGTCGTGCGCTTGGACCAGCAGTACCGGGACAACCCGGAAGAGATCGGCGACATCCTGGTCGCGACGCCGGGCGGCCAGACCGTGCCCTTGAAGGAGTTCGCCGATATCCGCGTGGCGCCGGGCGCGGCCTTCATCTACCGCTCGAACAATACCCGCTTCATCGGCGTGCAGTTCTCGGTCGAGGGGCGCGACCTGGCCGGCGCGGTCGAGGACGCGATCCAGCAGGTCAAGACCAAGGTGCCCCTGCCCCACGGCTACCGGGCGGACTGGGGCGGCCAGTATTCCGAATACACGGCGTCGCGCGGGCAGCTGATGATCATTCTGCCGCTGACCGTGGTCCTGATCTTCTTCCTGCTGTTCATGCTCTACAGCAACTTCAAGTTCCCCTTCATCACGGTGCTGGGGGTGGTGCTGTCCGCGCCCGTGGGCGGGCTGGTGGCGCTCTGGCTCACCGGCACGCCGTTCTCGGTGTCCTCAGGCGTCGGCTTCCTGGCGCTGTTTGGGGTCTCCGTGCAGACGGCGGTGGTCTACATCTCCTACGTCAACGAACTGCGAAAGGCGGGCACGCCGACGGCCGAGGCCATCCGCGAAGGCGCGGTCCTGAGGCTCAGGCCGATCATGATGACCGCCCTGGTCGCCGCCATCGGGCTCCTGCCTGCAGCCTTGGCCACCGGCGTCGGCACTGACTCCCAGCGCCCCTTCGCCCTGGTGATCGTCAGCGGCCTCTTCTCGCGCCTGCTGATCAGCATCTTCCTGATGCCCGCGCTCTACGTCCTGGTGGCCCGTCCGAACGACCGCCTGGAGGTCTAGCCCAGCCTACCGCAAATCGCCGGCCCGCCGGGGAACGCTCAGGGGGGTGGGACGTTGTCTCGACTCGAGCGAGCGCGCCGGGGGGCCATGAGCGAATCCGCGACCACCGATCCACAGGACCTGTCCGCCCGCTCCGCCGCCTCGGCTTTCCTTGCCGGCGGTGGCGAGATGGGGGCGTTGATCCGCGCCTACGATTGGGCGTCCACGCCGCTCGGCGCGCCCCACGCCTGGCCGCAGAGCCTAAAGACCGCCGTCCGCATCATGCTGACCTCGCGCCAGCCGATCTGGATCGGCTGGGGGCGCGAGCTGATCTATCTCTACAACGACGCCTACAAGTCGATCATCGGCGGGCGCCATCCGTGGGCGCTCGGCAAGCCGACGTCCGACGTCTGGCGCGAAATCTGGCCGGAGATCCGCCCTTTGCTCGAGACCGCCATGGGCGGCGTCGAGGGCATCTATGTCGAGGAGCAGCTCCTGATCATGGAGCGCAACGGCTATCCTGAAGAGACCTATTACACCTTCTCCTACAGCCCGATCCCCGACGACGACGGCGAGCCTGGCGGGATCATCTGCGCCAACACCGACGACACCCAGCGCGTTATCGGCGAACGCCAGCTGGCCCTGTTGCGTGAACTGGCGGCGGGCACGGCCGACGCTCGTTCCTGGCGCGAAGCCGGCGCACGCAGCGCCAAGGCCCTGGCGGGCGACCCGCGCGACCTGACGTTCGCCCTGATCTACCTGGCGGAGCCGGATGCGCCGGAGGCGCGCCTGATCGAGGCCGTCGGCCTCTCGACCGATCACCCGGCCGCGTGCGCAACCCTGGCGCTCGACGGCGAGGCGCCCTGGCCGATCGCCGCCGTCATGGCCGACCACGAACCACGCCTGGTGGAACTCACCGACCGCTTCGACGCGCCCCTGCCTCGCGGCGCCTGGGATCAGCCGCCCAGCCACGCCGCGATCCTGGCCATCCCGTCGAAGGGCGAGACCGGCCGCGCCGGCGTCCTGATCGTGGGCCTGAACCCCAACCGGCTGTTCAACGAGAGCTATTCCGGCTTCCTGGGGCTGGTCGCCGGCCAGATCGCCGCGGCCGTGGCCAACGCCGACGCCTACGAGGAGGAGCGTCGCCGGGCCGAAGCCTTGGCCGAACTCGACCGTGCCAAGACCGCCTTCTTCTCAAACGTCAGCCATGAGTTCCGCACGCCCCTGACCCTGATGCTCGGCCCGCTCGAGGAAGCGCTGGCCGAGCCAGACGCGCCTGCGCAGGCCGTGCTTGGGCAGGTGGAGCTGGCGCATCGCAACGGACTCAGGCTGCTGCGCCTGGTCAACAGCCTCCTGGACTTCTCACGCATCGAGGCCGGGCGCGTGCGGGCCGCTTTCGAGCCAACCGATCTCGCCGCTTTCAGCGCCGAGGTGGCCTCCAGTTTCCGATCGACGGTGGAACGCGCCGGACTGACGTTCCGCATCGACGCCACGGCCTTGCCGCAGCCGATCTACGTCGATCGCGAGATGTGGGAGAAGGTGCTGCTGAACCTGATCTCCAACGCCTTCAAGTTCACCTTCGAGGGCGGCGTTTCGGTCTCGATCGGCCCCGCAGAAGACGGCCGGTCCGCGGTGGTGACGGTCAGCGACACCGGCATCGGCATTCCCGAGGTCGAGCTTCCTAAGCTTTTCGACCGCTTCCATCGGGTAGAGGGCGCGCAAGGCCGCAGCTTCGAGGGCAGCGGCATCGGCTTGGCCCTGGTGCATGAGCTGATCAGGTTGCACGGCGGTGATATCGAGGTGCGCAGCGCGCCGGGCGAGGGATCGACCTTCACCGTCGTTTTGCCCCTGGGCAGGGCTCATCTGGCGCCCGAGCAGGTGCGCGAGTCCGAGCACGTCTCCGATGCGGCGATCACCCGCGCGCAGGAATATGTCGAGGAAGCGCAGCGCTGGTTCCCGGCCGGCGAGGCGGGCGACGAGGTCTCCATGCCCGGGCTCGGCGCCATGCCGGCCGCCGGCTCGGCGAAGCCCGGCGCGGGCAAGCGCGTGCTGCTCGCTGACGATAACGCCGACATGCGCGGCTATGTGAATCGTCTGCTGCAGAGCCAGGGCTACGAGGTTCACGCCGTCGCCGACGGCGAGGCGGCGCTGGAGGCCGCGCGCGACGCCACGCCGGACCTGATCCTGTCGGACGTGATGATGCCCCGGCTCGATGGCTTTGGCCTGCTGCGCGCGGTGCGCGAAGACGCGGGTCTGGCCGGCGTGCCGGTGATCATGCTGTCGGCGCGGGCCGGCGAAGAAGCCAAGGTCGAGGGCCTGGAGGCGGGCGCCGACGACTATCTGATCAAGCCCTTCGCCGCGCGCGAACTCCTGGCCCGGGTCAACGCCAACATCCAGATGGCCGACGTGCGCCGCGAGGCCAACCGCGCGCTGTTCCAGAGCGAGCAGCGCTTCCTGATGACCCAGGACCGCCTCACGCTGGCCTTGTCGACCGGGCGCGTGGCGGTGTTCGAGTGGGAGATCGAGTCCGACCGCCTGGCCATCCAGGGTCCGCTCAGCGAGGTGTTCGGCGTGCCGCTCGAGGACGCCGCGCGCGGCCTGCCGCTGGCCGACTTCGTGGCCGGCATCCATCCGGATGACTCGCCGCGTGTGGCCGCCGCCATCGCCCACTCCATCGAAACCGGCGAGACCTACGAGGAGGAATACCGCGTCCTGGGCGGCGGCGAGGAGCGCGTGGTGCTGGCCCGGGGCCGGATGGAGGTGTCCGCCGCCGGCGCCAAGCGCATGGCCGGAGCGGTCATCGACATCACCGACGAGCGCGAACAGACCCAGGCGCTGAAGGCCCTGACGCGCGCCGCCGCCGCCATCTCCGGCGATCTGGATCTGGAGCGGCTGGTGCAGACCGTGGTGGATGCAGGCGTGGAGGTCACCGGCGCCCAGTTCGGCGCGTTCTTCTACAACCTCGTCGACGACAAGGGCGAAAGCTACACCCTCTACACCCTGTCAGGCGCGCCTCGGGAGGCGTTCTCGAAGTTCCCGATGCCACGCAACACCGCGGTGTTCGAGCCGACCTTCGCCGGCACGACCGTGGTGCGCTCGCACGACATCACGCGCGACCCGCGCTACGGCCATTCGGCGCCCTATCACGGCATGCCGAAGGGCCACCTGCCGGTGCGCAGCTATCTGGCCGCGCCGGTGCGCTCACGCACGGGCGAGGTTCTGGGCGGTCTCTTCTTCGGCCATGCCGACACCGGCGTGTTCGGCCCTCTGTCCGAAGAGCGCATCGTGGGCCTGGCCAGCCAGGCCGCCGTGGCCATGGACAACGCAGCCCTGTTCCAGGCCGCGGAGCATGAGCTGGAACGGCGGCGCATCGCCGAGGCCGAGCTGCAGGCTCTCAACAGCGGTCTGGAGGAGCGCGTCGCCACCGAAGTCGCAGAGCGGGCCAAGGCGGAAGACGCCCTGCGCCAGGCACAGAAGATGGAGGCGGTCGGCCAGCTGACCGGCGGCGTCGCCCATGACTTCAACAACCTGCTCACCGTCATCATCGGCGGGCTCGACACCATCCGCCGCGCCAAGCCGGGCGACGACGCACGTATCCGCCGTGCGGTCGACATGGCGCTGCAAGGCGCCCAGCGCGCCGCCAGCCTGACCGGGCGCCTGCTCGCCTTCTCGCGCCGCCAGCCGCTGGAGCCCAAGCCGATCGACCTGAACGTGCTGGTTCGCGACATGACTGAACTGCTGCACCGGACCCTGGGCGAGACCACCGAGCTTGAAGGGGTTCTGACCCCGCGCCTGTGGACCATCGAGGCCGACCAGAACCAGCTTGAAAGCGCGCTCTTGAACCTCGCGGTCAACGCCCGCGACGCCATGCCCGGCGGCGGCAAGCTGACCATCGAAACCTCCAACACCGTGCTCGACGAGAACTACGCCGCCATCGATACGGAGGTGATCCCGGGCCAGTACGTGGTGATCTGCGTCAGTGACACCGGCGCGGGCATGTCCGAGGAGGTGGTCTCGCGCGTGTTCGAGCCCTTCTTCACCACCAAGGAGGTCGGGCGCGGCACCGGACTTGGCCTGTCGATGGTCTACGGCTTCGTCAAACAGTCCGGCGGCCACGTCAGCATCTATTCCGAGCCGGGTCACGGCACGACCGTGAGGCTCTATTTCCCCCGCTACCGCGGCGACGCCCTGACGCGCGAAGGCGAGGCCGAGCGGCTCGCGCCCCAGGGCAGCGAGGGTGAGGTCGTGCTGGTCGTCGAAGACAACGACGATGTGCGCGCCTACAGCGTGATGATCCTTAAGGAGCTGGGCTATCGCGTGGTCGAGGCCGCCCAGGCCGATGCGGCCCTGGCGATCCTGAAGTCGGATCAGCAGGTCGACCTGCTGTTCACCGATGTGGTCCTTCCCGGCGCCAGCGGCCGGGTGCTGGCCGACCAGGCGGTGGAGTTGCGCCCCGGGTTGAAGGTGCTGTTCACCACCGGCTATTCCCGCAACGCCATCGTACACCACGGCCGGCTGGATCCCGGCGTGCAGCTGGTGTCCAAGCCCTTCACCTTCGAACAGCTGGCCTCGCGCGTGCGCGACGTGCTGGATCGGGCGGGCTAACAGCCTAGGTTCGCGGCCGGTCCAGCCAGGGGCCGAGATCGACGCTCCAGATGTTATTGGAGCCATTGTCCCAGGAGCGCGCCCGTTCGAGCGCCGCAGCGGTCTCTTCGCGGGTGCGCGGATAGTGCGTCGGGGCCGACCGGTCGCTGGTGAAATAGAGCGTGCGCCGGTCCGGGCTGAGCCGCGCGCCGTTCGCGCCCGAGGGGCCGTTAACGGCGTCGCCCATGTCCTCAGGCGGACCCCAGCCTGAGCCCTTGCGGAAGGCGATGAACAGCCGCTCAGGCTTGCCCGACTCCGGGTGACCCGAGGCGAAGACGATGAAGCTCTCGTCCGGCGCCACGGCCGGATCGACGTCCTGGCTGGTCTCGTCGCCGAAGGAGATCGGCTGGGCCGGCGCGTAGCCGTCCGTGGTCCGCTGGGACCGCATCAGCCTGAGCGGCCCGCCGGGCTTCTGCCGGCGGATGCAATAGAGACTGCCATCGCCGGCGATGCTGGGCGCCCAGACGCTGGCGTCTGCGTTGACTGTGTCGGGCAGCCGCTCCGGAACGCCCCAGCCCTGAGCCGCGCGCGCGACGCGCCACAGATTGCCGGAAGGATGTTTGGCGTCGCCCGCGTGAACCGGCCGGTTCGACACGAACACCAGGAACGCGCCGTCCGGCGCCATGGTCGGCTGCTGGTCGTTCCACTCGCCGGAAAAGGGCGCGAGTTCGGGCTTGGACCAGCCCTGCCCTTGCCGGTGCGAGACCAGAATCGCCGAGGAATTGCCCGAACCGCTGGCGAAGACGACCGTCGCCCCGTCAGGCGTGAAAGCCGGCGCGTCGTCCTGCGCGGGGCCCGAGATCACGCCCGGCGCGAAAATATGCGGCGTGGCGGCGCCGGTCGCCGGCGCGCCCGCGGCCAGCCACAGGGCCAGCACGGCCCATCCGTTTGAGATCATCAGCCCTCTCCCTTCGATCCAGCGCGAACGGAGCGCCCAATCGTGGCGACAATGCGAAGCTGCGACGAACACCGCGCTCCATGCTGCCAACAGCCGCCGTGTGACACCTTTGCGCCGCCGGAACATCCGCTAAGGTCTCAGCCTTCCTTGAGGAGCCTGATGAGCGACGTCCCCAGCCCGGTCGCCAAGACGCCTGCGCCGCCCAAACCGCTCGGCCGCAGCATGAAACTGCTGGGCGGGCTGTTCCTCGCCCTGTCGGCGGCGACGCCGGCCTCGTCCGTGTTCGTGATCGTCCCAGACGTGATCGCCCAGGCCGGGACCGGCGCCCTGATCGCCATGATCGCGGCCGCCTTCATCGCGCTGAGCGTCGGTCAGGTCTATGCCGAGATGAGCTCAGCCTTTCCCATGGCCGGCGGCGAATACGCCATCGTCGGGCGCACGCTAGGTCCCCTCTTGGGCTTTGCGATCCTGGGCCTGAACCTGTTGAACTCACTGCTGGCGGTCGCGGTGCTGTCGCTGGGAATCGGCGAGTATCTGGGGCCGCTGGCCGGCGGGCTGTCGGCGCGCAGCGTCGCCCTGATCGCCATCGTCGGCGCGACCTTGCTGGGCGTGCTGAACATCCGCACCAACGCCCTGGTCACCGGCCTGTTCGTATTGGTCGAACTGATCGCCCTCGCCGTCCTGGCCGCGCTGGGTTTCGGCCACGCCGTGCGTTCGCCACTGGAGATGCTGGCCCATCCCGTGACGCTCCAGGGCGCGGCGCTCGCCCCCGTCGGCCTGGTCGGCATCGGCATGTCGGTGGCGGTCGCGACCTTCGCCTACGACGGCTATGGCGCGGCTGTCTATTTCGGGGAGGAGATGCACGCCGCGCCTCGGCGCATTGGCCGGGCCATCGTCGCCGCCGTGCTGATCACCGTGGCCGCCGAGATCGTGCCCCTGACCGCGGTCCTGATGGGCGCGCCGGACCTGAAGGCGCTGTTGGGCTCCAAGTCGGTGATCGGCGACTTTGTGCTCGCGACCGGCGGGCCGGTGCTGCAGCGAGGGCTGAGCCTGGGCGTGGCCCTGGCCATCCTCAATGCGGTGATCGCCACGGTGCTCCTGGTCTCGCGCCAACTCTACAGCACCGGGCGCGACCGCATCTGGCCGCAATGGGCGAACAGCCCCTTGGTGTGCGTGCATCCGCGCCTGCATTCCCCGTGGGTCGCCACCCTCGTGTCCGGCGGCCTAGCCTGTGGCCTGTGCTTTTTCGACATGCGCTTCCTGCTGAAGCTGAGCGGCGCAGGCGTGGTTTTCGTCTACGCCCTGATGTGCGCGGCCGCGATCTGGGGCCGACGCACGGGCTCCAGCGCCCATGGCCTGCATCGCATGCCGTTCTACCCCTGGGCTCCGATCCTGACCCTGATCGCTCTGGCCGGAGTGGCCTGGACCGCCTGGGCCGATCCGGAGGAGGGCCGCGTCGGCCTGATCGCCAGCGTGGCGACAGGCGTGCTGTTCGGCCTCTACTATCTGATCTTCATCCGGCCCCGACGCGACTGGCGGCTGCAGGGACCGCAAGGCGACGAAGACGTGTTCGACTGACGGCTCAGAGACGACGCGCCAGGCGCAACACCGGCGGGTCGGCGTCCATGGCCTCGGGGTCCAGCGCCACGGGACGCGCCTCTCCGCCCGGCCCGGCCAGGATGAAGCACTGCGGCGCGGCCGTCCCGCCGCCGTCCACAAGCGACCAGGCCTGCGTCGTCGCCAGGAAAGCCTCGACCACCGCCTTGCCGTTGAGGTTGGAGAGCCGCGCGTGGTCGTGGCGGAAGAACTCCACCCGCAGAGGGAACTCGCCGAGCATGGGCGTAAGCCGGGCGACCAACCGCGGACGCGTGGCCAAGTTGACCCGGGCGATGTCGGTGACCGCCTGCACCTCGTGGACCTCGAGCCGCAGTGCGCCGGCGATGGCGGCTCCGACCTCCGCGGTGCTGAGCGGACGGTCGAGGTAGAGTTCGGTCCAGTCCCAGTCTTGCCCGGCTGTGATCGTAGAAGCTTCGCTCGCCATGATCCGCCCCGCTGTTTGCGCCACCCCAGTGTGGTCCAGCCTGCAGGCCCCGGCTGTGAGCCGCCTCACAGCGGAATCGACATCGGCGCGCGAACGGCGCCCAATAGGCTCGAAGACGGGGGCTGACGGATGATTCCGGCCGACATCGGCGACTATCGCGAACTGGCGCGGCGCAGGCTGCCGCGCTTCCTGTTCGACTACATCGACGGGGGATCGGTCAGCGAGGCGACGCTCAAGGCCAACACCTCCGACTTCGCCAGGGTGAAGCTGCGCCAGCGCGTGCTGCGTGATGTGTCGGAGGTGAAGCTCTCGACCAGCTTCTTCGGCCAGGCGGCCTCCATGCCTGTGGCCCTGGCCCCGGTGGGGCTGTCGGGCCTCTATGCTCGGCGTGGCGAGGCGCAGGCGGCGCGCGCGGCGGCCAAGGCGGGCGTGCCGTTCTCGCTGTCGTCGCTCGGGGTCTGCTCGATGGAGGAGGTTTCGGCCGCCACCGGCGAACCGATCTGGTTCCAGCTCTATGTGATCAAGGACCGCGGCTTCAACCGCGCCATGATCGAGCGGGCGAAGGCTTCCGGCGCCTCTGCGCTGCTGTTCACCGTCGACTTGCCGGTGGCGGGTTCGCGCTATGCCGACATCCGCTCGGGCCTTGCCAATCCCCACGCCTGGACCGCCAGATTCGAACGGTGGAAGGCCCTGGCTTCTAGGCCGGGCTGGGTCTGGGACGTGGGCGTCAACGGTCGCCCGCATGACCTCGGCAATGTCGCCGAAGCGGTCGGACCCGGCGCTTCGACCTTCGCCTTCTGGGACTGGGTCGGCAGGAACTTCGACGCGTCGATCACCTGGAAGGACATCGACTTCATCCGTGAGACCTGGGACGGCCCGCTGGTGATCAAGGGCGTGCTCGACCCGGAGGACGCCAGAACCGCCGTGTCGGCAGGCGCGGAGGGCATCGTGGTCTCCAACCACGGCGGCCGCCAGCTCGACGGATGCTCATCCTCCATCGCCGCCCTGCCGCGGATCGCCGAGGCGGTGGGCGGCAAGACCACGGTGCTGCTTGACGGCGGGGTGCGCTCGGGGCTGGACGTGGTGCGTGCGGTGGCGTCGGGCGCCAAGGGCGTGCTGATCGGCCGGGCATGGGCCTACGCCCTGGCGGCGCGTGGCGGCGCGGGTGTCTCGACGATGCTGGAGACCTTCCGCAAGGAGATTTCCACGACGCTCAAGCTGATCGGCCAGCCCGACATCGGCAAGGTCGGGCGCGACGACCTCGACCTCAGCTAGGACGCCTGGGCGGCGAAGAAGGCGTCGAGCAGGCGGCTGACGCTCTTGGCCGCCTTGCCGGCCTCCTCGATGGTCTCCTCGTGCGAGAGGGCGTGGCCCGCCAGGCCCGCGCCGAGGTTGGTGATCAAGGACAGGGCCGCGACCTTCAGCCCACAGTGGCGCGCAACCAGGGTCTCCGGGACGGTCGACATGCCGACCGCGTCGCCGCCCAGGATGCGGAAGGCGCGGATTTCCGCCGGGGTCTCGAAGTTCGGCCCCAGCACCTGCACATAGACGCCCGAGCGCACAGGCACGCCCGCCGCATCCGCCGCCGCCTTCAGGTCTGCGCGGAGCGCGGGATCATAGGCCTCGCTCATGTCGAAGAAGCGCGGGCCGATGCGCTCGTCGTTGGGGCCGATCAGCGGATTGCGGGTGGTCAGATTGATGTGGTCCTCGACGATCATGATAGAGCCGGGGCCCATGCCGCGGTCCAGGCTTCCGGCCGCATTGGTCAGGAGCAGGGTCTCCACGCCCAGGCGCTTGAAGGCGCGCACCGGCAGCGCCAGCGACGCCGCTTCATGGCCCTCGTAGAGGTGCATGCGGCCCTGCATGCAGGCCACGGGCAGGCCACGCGCCTTGCCGATCACCAGCCGGCCGGAGTGGCCGGCCACGGTCGATATCGGAAAGCCGGGGATATCGCCGTAAGGGATCGCGACCGCGTCCTGCAGCGTGTCGGCATAGGGGCCGAGACCCGAGCCCAGCACCAGGACGATCTTGGGGAAGGCGCCCTTCAGCCGCGCCGAAATCGCGTCCGCCGCGGCCTGGATCGGATCCGTCGCCATAAGTCTCGCCTCCCCGAGAAGAAGGGCGCGACATGCCGCCAAGGCGGCCGACCAGTCAACCGCCCAAAGAGAAACCCCCGCCCGCGTGAGCGGACGGGGGTCTGAGGGTCAGTCTTCTACGGCTTGGATCAGAAGTTCTTCTTCAGCTTGATGGTGAAGCGCTGATCGTTGCCGGTCTGGTCGGCCAGGATGGCGTCGTAGTCGAGCGAGAACAGGAAGCCGTTCTTGAAGGACCAGGCGGAGCCGATGCCGAGGTCGACGGTGTCGCGGCTGGCCGGGACCGGGGTGACCGTATAGGTCGGGCCGGACAGGGCGGCGGAGTACTGCAGGTTCACCGCATTGGAGCCCTCGAACTCGTGGCGGGCTTCGATGCGGAAGTGCGGCAGCATATCGCCGTAGCCCTGGTGCACGATCCAGTCCCCGCGCAGGCCAAGGTCGCCCGAGAGCAGGTTGGCCTTCTGCGAGCCGTAGGTCAGGGCCCAGGTGGTGTTCCCGGTTTCCGCATAGCCGTGGAGGCTGGCGTTGGCCGCATCCAGCCTGCCGTAGGGCGACAGGTGGAAGCCGTCATGGCGCCACTCATAGGCCAGGGTCAGCGACCCGAAGGTCTCCGAACCGTTGCGGCTGCCGGTGACGAAGTCGAGCGCCGGGGTGAGCCTGCGGGTGTCGAACTTCAGCGAGCCTGCGCCCACCACGCCGTCGAGGAACAGGTTCGGAGCCGGCTCCCAGGAAGCGTAGATCGCGCCCACCCAGTTGGTGGCGGTGGACTTGGTGCCGCCGGAGCCAACCTGGTCATCGGAGTGACCCCAGCCCACGCCCGCGCCCATGATCCAGTGCTCGCCCACCGGCATGTCGGCGCCGACGGTCAGGCCGGAGGACTGGAACTTGACCTTGTCCTGGCCGAGCTGGGCCGAACGCTGGCCGAGGTCGATGGTGCCCGCCGCCCAGATGGCCGCGCCGCCGGGGGCCGCCATGGTCCCCGAGCCCGCGCCGCCGGCCGCCAGGCGGCCCTGGCCGCGCGCGGCCGAGCCGTTGGCGTTGTCGGCGAACAGCTTGGCGTCACGGAACTGGTCCGCCTGGTGGAAGGGATCGGAGGTCTCTTCCAGGCGCATGCGCTCCAGCGGGTTCTGGTTCGGGTCGATGTACTGGTTCGAACCGTAGTCGCCGAAGTTCAAGCCCATGCCGAAGCTGGAGCCGCCGCCGCCGGGCGCGTGGAGGTCTTCCATGCGCCGGTCGAAGTTGGAGATCTGCGCCCGCGCGAAGGTGCGCGCCGCCTGATCCTGGGCCGCGACAAGGCCCTTCACTTCCGCGTTCGAAGCCGGGTCGGGCCGCGTCACCGTCACCGTCACCGTCGAGGGGGCCGAGGTCCCGCCCGCGCTGGTCAGGGTGAAGTTGATGACCGCCGTGCCGACGAAGTTCGGACCAGGGGTGAAGGTCATGTTGAAGCTCGAGCCCGCCTGCACGATCGCAGTCGTGCCCGCCCCGCTCGGCGAGACCGAGGTGACGTTGGCTGCGGTGATCGGGCCGCCGGTGGAGCCTTGCGCCAGGTCCACCGTGACCGGCGTCAGGGCGACGGTGGTGGCGGTGAAGGCCTGGGCGGTGGGCACGGCGGTCGAGTGGTCGGGGCCGCGCACGGTGATGTTCACCGTGGCCGGAGTCGAGGTTCCGCCCGGACCGGTGGCCGTGAACATGAAGCTGTCCGGGCCGGTGTAGTCCGTCGCAGGCTTGTAGGTCGCCGTCGTGCCTGAGATGCGCAAGCTTCCGTGGCTGGGGGCGGTGGTCACCGTAAGCCGGGTGAACACGCCAGAGACATCGCCCGACAGGTCGATGGTCTGGTTGCCGCCATTGGCGTCGACCGTGGCCGTGTCGCCCGTGACGGTGGGAGCCGGCGGGGGCGCGATGGTCAGGGTGACGGTCTCGGTATTGGACGTCCCGCCTACGCCGGTGGCCGTGTAGGTGAAGCTGTCCGCACCGAACGCGCCGGGGGTCGGCGTGTAGGTGAAGCTCATCCCGGTAGCCGTCAGCGAGCCCTTGGTCGGCTGCGTGGCCGCAGTGACCGAGGAAGCTACGCCGGTGACCGACGAGGTCATGTCGATGGCCACGCCCGACGAGTTGTAGGGCACGCTCACCGACTTGGCCTTGGCGAAGGGCGCCGGCGGTTGGCCGACGTTGACCGTCACCGTGGCCGCACTGGACGTGCCGCCAGGACCCGTCGCCGTGTACTGGTAGCTGTCCGGGCCGAAGTAGCCCGAGGTGGGCTTGTAGGTCACGCTCATGCCCGAGGCCGTGGCCGTGCCGTGCGTCGGCGCGGTCGAGACCGACACCGAGGCCGCCAGACCCGAGACCGACGGACTCAGGTCAGTGGCGGTTCCGGCGCTATTGAACGGCACGCCGATGGTGGTCGGCGCAGCGGTCGGGGCCGGAGGCGTCTGGATGTTGACGGTCACCGTCGCCGTGCTCGACGTCCCACCCGGGCCGGTGGCCCTGTAGGTGAAGCTGTCGCTGCGGAAGTAGGCCGTCCCGGTCGGCGTATAGGTCACCGTCATGCCGGAGACCGACACCGTGCCGCGCGTCGGATTGGACGCGACGGCGATGCTGGTGGCCACCCCGGTGATCGAGCCCGAGAGGTCGATCTGGGCCGGCGAGCCATAGGGGATGGAGACCGTCTTGGCCGCGACCGTCGGGGCCGCCGGCGTGCCGACGTTGACCGTGACGGTGGCCGGGGCCGAGGTCCCGCCCGCACCGGTCGCCGTATAGGCGAAGGTGTCGGTCCCGTAGAACCCGGAGGCCGGGGTGTAGGTCACCGACATGCCCGACGTCGAGGTCGTGCCGTGGCCGGCGGGAGTGGAGACCGTCACCGAGTTGGCCGCGCCGGTGACCGAAGAGGTCAGGTCGATAGCGACAGCCACGCCATAGGCCGTAGAGGCGCTCTTGGCGCTGGCGACCGGGGCCGCCGGCGCCGTGACCGTGATGGTCACCGTGGCCGGGGCCGAGGTCCCGCCCGTGCCGGTGGCCGTGTACTGGAAGCTGTCCGGACCCTGGTAGCCCGAGGCCGGGACGTAGGTCACCACCTTGCCGGACACCGAAGTCGTGCCGTGCGAGGGGCCGCTCGAGACCGTGACGCTGGAAGCGACGCCGGTGATCGAGTTGGTCAGGTCGATGGCCTTGCCGGGGCTGCCGTAGTCGACTGTAGCCGAAGCCGCAGCCGCCGTCGGCGCCGGCGGGGCGCCGCGCACGATCGTGACCGTTGCGGTGTTCGCCGAAATCCCGCCCGGACCGACCGCCTTGTAGTTGAAGCTGTCGGAACCGGTGAAATCGGAGAGCAGGGTGAAGTTCACCGTGGTGCCCGTCGCCGCGGCGGAGCCGTGGGCGGGCTGGTTCATGACCTGCACGTTCGAGGCCACGCCGGTCATCACCGACGAGAGGTCGATGGCGAGCGTCGTCGCGCCGTACGGCAGGGTGACGGTGGTGTTGTTGGCTGTCGGCGGAGCCGGCAGCGCGACGTTGATGTTGACCGTGGCCGCGGTCGAGCTGCCGCCGGGGCCGTCAGCCATGTACTGGAAGCTGTCGGAACCGAAGTAGCCGTTGGCCGGGGTGTAGGTCACCACATAGCCCGAGACCGAGGTCGAGCCGTGGGCCGGACCCGTGGACACGTGCACGCCGGTGGACTCGCCCGCGACCTGGTTGGTCAGGTCGATCGGGGTGGCGGTGTTGTAGACCACGTTCACCGACTTGCCGGTCGCCGTCGGCGGCAGGATCACCACCGTACCCGAGTAGGCCTGGGAACCCGTGGCCGGGCCCGTGCCGCCGGTGGAGTCGGTCGCCGTGATCGTGAAGCTGTAGGCGCCGCCCGCGGTGGGCGTGCCCTGCAGGACGCCGGTGGCGCCGTTCAGGGTGAGACCCGCCGGGAAGGCGCCGGAGGTGAGCGAGAAGGTGTAGGACGCCACGCCGCCCGAGGCCGTGAACATCTGGCTGAACGGCACGGTCTTGGTGATGGTCGGCAGGGTGGTCGGCGAGATCGTGACCGTGCCCTTGGCGATGACCAGGGTGTAGGCCTGCGAACCGCTCACCGGGCCGAGGCCCGTGGAGCTGTCCGTCGCCGTGACCGTGAAGTTGAAGCTGCCCGAGGCGGTCGGCGTGCCCGAGAGCAGGCCGCTCGTCGAGTTCAGCGTCAGGCCGGCCGGCAGCGAGCCCGCGCTCACCGCGAAGGTGTACGGGGTCTGGCCGCCCGAGGCCGAGATCGTCTGGCTATAGGCCGTGCCGGCCGTGCCGCCGGTCAGCGAGCCCGGCGAGACCGTGATGGTCGGGGCCGAGACCGTGATCGAGACCGTGGCCGACGAGGGCGACGTGCCGCCCGGACCCGTTGCCGAGTACTGGAAGCTGTCGGTCCCGTGGAAGCCCGTGGTCGGCGTGTAGGTCACGGTCGTGCCGCTGACCGAGGTCGAGCCGTGGCTGGCGCCGGTGGTGACCGTCACGCTGGAAGGCGTGGCGCCGGTGATCACCGTCGACAGGTCGATCGGGGTGGCGGTGTTGTAGACCACCGTCACCGACTTGGCGCCCGGCGTCGGGATGCCCGGCTGGACCGTGCCCGAATAGAGGCGCGAGCCGGTGTACGGACCCGTACCCGTCGAGCTGTCGGTCGCAGTCACCGTGAAGCTGAACGCGCCGGTGCCGGTCGGCGAACCCGTCAAGGCGCCGTTGGAGGCCAGGCTCAGGCCCGCAGGCAGTGAACCGCCTGTGACCGCGAAGCTGTAGGTCGAGGTGCCGCCCGAGGCCGTGAAGGTCACGCCCGCGGAAACGCCCTGGGTCAGGCTGACCGAGGTCGGCGAGACCGTGATGGTCGGGGCGTTGATGGTCAGGCTGTAGGCGCGGGCGCCGGTGAAGGGCGCGCCCGTCCCGGTCGAGGAGTCGGTCGCCGTGATGGTGAAGTTGAAGCTGCCGCCCGCCGTCGGGGTGCCGGTGATGGCGCCGGTCGAGGCGTTGAGGCTGAGGCCGGCCGGCAGGGCGCCGGCGGTGACCGCGTAGCTATAAGGCGAGGTGCCGCCCGAGGCGCTGACCGACTGGTTGAACGAAGTCCCGACCGTCCCCGCCGTCAGGGTCGTCGGCGCCAGGGTGATCGTCGGGCTGTTGATGGTCAGGCTGTAGGCGCGCGCGCCGGTGAACGGCGAGCTGGTCCCCGTCGAGGAGTCCGTCGCCGTGACCGTGAAGTTGAACGAACCCGCCGCCGTCGGCGTGCCGGTGATGGCCCCGGCGGTGCTGAGCGACAGACCTGCCGGCAGGGCGCCGGCGGTGATCGCATAGGTATAGGGCGCGGTGCCGCCCGAAGCCGTGACGCTCTGGCTGAACGCCGTGCCGATGGTCCCGGCCGTCAGCGTGGTCGGGGCCAGGGTGATCGACGGCGCGCTGACCGTCACGCTGTAGGCCTGCGACCCGGTGAACGGCGCGCCGGTCCCGGTGGAAGAGTCCGTGGCCGTGATGGTGAAGCTGGCTGCGCCCGCCGCCGTCGGCGTGCCCGAGACGACGCCGGTTGAGGCGTTCAGGCTGAGGCCCGCCGGCAGGGCGCCGGACGTGACCGCGAAGGTGTAGGGCGAGGTGCCGCCGCCGCCCGAGACCGTCTGGCTGTAAGCCACGCCGACCTGCGGGTTGGGCAGGGTATTCGGCGAGACCGTGACGGTCGGCGCCGCGATGTTGAAGCTGTAGCTACGGCCGCCGAAGAACGGACCGGTGCCGGTCGAGCTGTCGGTGGCGACGATGAACACCGTGAAGGCGCCGGCCGCCGTCGGCGTGCCGGAGATAACCCCGGTCGTCGCGTTCAGGCTCAGGCCGGCCGGCAGGGCGCCGCCGGTAATCTGGAAGGTGTAGGGGGCGGTGCCGCCGGTGCCGGAGATCGTCTGGCTATAAGCGGCGCCGATCGCGCCGTCCGGAATGGTGGTCGGCGAGGTGGAAACCGTCGCGGCCTGGGAGAGCAGCGTATAGGCGTGGCTGCCGGTGTACGGCCCCGTGCCCGTCGAGCTGTCGGTGGCGGTGATCGTGAAGTTGAAGGTGCCGCCCTGGGTCGGGGTGCCCGAGAGCACGCCGGCGCTGGACAGGGTCATGCCCGCCGGGATCGAGCCCGAGGTCACCGCGAAGGTATAGGTCGAGGTGCCGCCCGAGGCCGTAAAGGTCTGGCTGTAGGCTTGGCCCGTCGTCATGTTCGGCGGGAAGTTGGGGCTGACCGTGATGGTCGGAGCGTTCGACGTGATCGAATAGGCGTGGCTGCCGGTGTACGGCCCCGTGCCCGTCGAGCTGTCGGTGGCGGTGATGGTGAAGTTGAAGGTCCCGCCTGCGGTCGGCGTGCCCGAGACGACACCGGTGGTCCCGTTCAGGCTCAGGCCGGTCGGCAGCGAACCCGAGGTCACCGCGAAGGTGTAGTTGGCCGTGCCGCCCGAGGCCGAGAAGGTCGGGCCCGAGTAGCTCTGGCCCACCGTCGCGTTGTTGATGGTCGTCGAGGACACCGTGATGGTCGGCGCCGCGATGGTCATGCTGAAGGCGCGGCTGCCCGTGCCGCCGCCGACCGTATCGGTGGCCGTGACGGTGAAGTTGAAAGTTCCGCCGGCGGTGGGCGTGCCCGAGAAGGTCCCGTCGCTGGCCAGGCTGACACCCGCCGGCAGGGCGCCGGAGGTCACCGCGAAGGTGTAGGGGCCCGTCCCGCCCGAGCCGCTGAGGCCCGTGGTCGAATAGGCCGTCCCTACCGTGCCGCTGCTCACTGTGGTCGGCGAGATGGTGACGGCGCTGTAGGTGAACTGATCGGCGGCGCCGGTGGCGCTCGTGCCGGCCGAGGTGGTCACAGTGACGTCAACCGTGCCGGCGGCGTGCGCCGGCGAGGTCGCAGTGATCTGCGTGTTGCTGTTGACGGTGAAGCCGGTGGCGGCGGTCGCGCCGAACGACACGCCCGTGGCGCCCGTGAAGTTGGTGCCGGTGATGGTCACGCTGGCGCCGCCTGCGCTCGAGCCGCTGTTGGGGCTCACGCTGGTGACCGTCGGCGGACCCTGGTCGATGACCCAGCTGTAGGCGCGGCTCCCGGTGTAGGGGCCAGTGCCGGTGGAGCTGTCAGTGGCCGTGATCGTGAAGTTATAAGTCCCGGCCGTGCCGGCCCCAGGCGTGCCCGAGAGCGAGCCGCCGCTGGAGAGCGTGACGCCGGTGGGCAGGGAGCCCGAGGTCACAGCGAAGGTGTAGGACGAGGTTCCACCCGAGGCGGTGATCGCTTGGCTGAAACTGGAGCCTTCCTGGCCGTGGCTCAGGCTGCTCGGCGAAACCGTGATGGTCGGGGCGTTGATGGTCAGGTTGTAGTTGCGCGAACCGGAGACCGGGCTAGAGCCGCCCGACGCGTTGATCGAGCTGTCCGAGGCGGTGACGGTGAAGTTGAAGACGCCGCCCGCGGTCGGGGTGCCGGTGATGGCGCCGGTCGAGGTGTTCAGGCTGAGGCCGGCCGGCAAGGCGCCGGATGTGAGCGAGAAGCTGTAGGGCGAGGTGCCGCCCGATCCCGAGACCGACTGGTTGAACGCCGTCCCCACCGTGCCGGCGGTCAGGCTGCTCGGGCTGACGCTGACGGTCGGGGCGGTGACGGTGACGGTGACGGTGCCGCAAACCGTTGTGGAGGGCTCGCCGCAGATCTGGAAGGTCTCGACACCGTGGAAGCCGGCCTTGGGCTTGTAGTCGATCCGGTCGTCGTTGGCGGTGGACTGCGTCACATAGGTGCCCCCGGCCGAGGGCGTGTAGGCTCCCCCCAAGGCCGGCTGCTGTACCCCGGGGCTGATGCCGCTGAACCCCGGGTCGCAGTTCGCGAGGTCCGTGGAGTTCAGGATGTAGGTGGTGGTGTTGGAATTCGCCGCCACCGTGAAGCTGACGTTGCACTGGGGCAGGGCCCAGGCGCTCGACGGCGCGGCGACCAGGAAGAGGCCGAACAGCGCGGCCAGGGCG
This sequence comes from Pseudomonadota bacterium, assembly GCA_018241995.1. Taxonomy (GTDB): domain Bacteria; phylum Pseudomonadota; class Alphaproteobacteria; order Caulobacterales; family Caulobacteraceae; genus JAFECT01. The sequence continues at coordinate 28,557 of JAFECT010000009.1, read as the reverse complement.
GCGATCCAGCGCGGGGCGGCGGAATTCGCACTCTTGCGCCCACCGAAAATACGCGCCGCGCGCGCGATCAAAGCCACCACACCCATATCAACCCCCGTCGCGGCCGAAGCCGCCTTCCCCCGTCCGTACTGGACACGCGTCGCCCAGTATGGCGCAGCCATACACAGCGCCCATGACACAATGCCCGGAAATTGCCACACAACGCAAGATTGACGCGCATGACAATTCAATGATTGGTCAAGCTTGGCTGGGACGGCGCAGGACCACTCTTCGCGCTAAGACCACCCTTGGCGATTTAGATTAACCATGACTTTCAAGCCCGTCTCCGCCGCGGGATACGCGTCGCTCGGCCGCAGCCAAAGGTTCCCCGGCACGGCGGCGGAAAGCTAAAAAATTTCGGGGTGTTCAAAAAATAACACGGTCGCCCTCCGCTCCGCAGGCCGGACGACGCGCCCTCGAATAACACCGTTCATAATGTTGTGATCACGCATTGGTTGAAAAGCGTCTAGCTTCGCCTCTCGATTCCTGGGGAGGCGTCGATGACCGGTATCTGCACGGACCCGAGCGCGCGCCGCTTCGATCACCCGGCGCCGCGCCCGCGGGCGGATCACGCGCCCCGGGGAGGCGAGCACTCTACGCCTTGAAGTCCGGCTTTAGTCGAAAGCCTCACAGCCACACGTTCCCGACCACGGAGGAGAGCGGATGTCGGAATACTACGTCGCCCAGATCATGATGACTGGGTTCCCCTTTGCGCAGCGACAGTTCGCGCAGTGCAACGGGCAGCTCCTATCGATCCAACAGAACGCCGCCCTGTTCTCGCTCCTGGGCACCTACTACGGCGGCAACGGGGTCCAGAATTTCGCTCTGCCCGACATGCGCAGCCGCACCCCGGTGGGCCAGGGCTCCTCGAGCGACTCCAGCTGGCAGCCTACGCCCTATCCGATCGGCATGGTCGCGGGGACCGAAAACGTCACCCTGCTCACCAGTCAGATGCCGATGCACAATCACCTGTTCACGGCCAACACCGGCGCCGGCACGGCGGCCAACCCCAACGGCGGCCTCTTCGCCCAGGCGGCAATCCAGGGGGGCGGGCAAGAGAACATCTATACGCCCACCGCCGGCGGTACGGTCGTGCCGCTTGCGCCGAGCACCGTAGGGCCCAGCGGCGGAGGAACGCCGCACGCGAACCTGCAGCCATACCTCTGCATCAACTTCAACATCGCCCTCAGCGGCATCTTCCCGTCGCGCAACTGAGCGACCGGATCTCACCAGGAGCAAAACCATGTCCACTCCCTACGTCGGTGAAATCCGCATGTTCGGTTTCGGCCGCATTCCCTCGGGCTGGTTCGCCTGCGACGGCAGCCAGCAGCCGATCTCCCAATATGAGGCGCTCTACACACTCTTGGGCACGACCTACGGCGGCAACGGCACCACCACCTTTTGCGTGCCCGATCTCCGGGGCGCCGCCCCGATTCACCAGGGCAAGGGCGCGGGCCTTTCCAACTACGTGATCGGACAGAAGGCGGGCACGGAATCGATCACCCTGCTCAGTTCGCAACTGCCCAATCACAGCCACGCCTTTCTGGCGAGCCAGGGTGCGGCGAGCACGCCAAACCCGGGGGCGGGCGTCCTGCTGGGCAATGTCGCGGGCAATAACCCTGCCGACACCTGGTACTATCCGGCCAACGCCAACCCCATGCCGACCGCAGTGACCATGGCGCCGGCGGCGATCTCCCAGGACGGCAACGGCCTGCCGCACGACAACTGCATGCCCAGCCTCACGGTGTCGTTCTGCATCGCCTGGGCGGGCGTCTTCCCCAGCCAGAACTAAGGAGCCGGGCCGCGCTGCGGCCTCCGCGCCCGCGGGCGCGCTTCAATCAAGGATTCGATCCATGACGGACCCCTATATCGGCCAAGTTCAGCTCTTCGGCTTCAACTTCGCGCCCTATCAATGGTCGCTGGCCACCGGCCAGACCCTGCCGATCCAGCAGAACGCCGCCCTGTTCTCACTCCTGGGCGTTCAGTACGGCGGCAACGGCACCACCACCTACCAGCTGCCCAATTTCGTCAACCGCGTGGGCGTCAGCCAGGGCCAAGGCCCCGGCCTGTCGCCGCGGGTGATGGGCGAGACGTTCGGCGAGAACGCGGTCACGCTGACCAACAGCGAGATACCGCCGCACACGCACGCGATCACGGCCTATACGGAGCGGGGCTCCGCCAACAAGGTGGGCAGTCCCTCGACCGGCTTCCTTCTGGGTTCGCCGACGAACCCGCTCTCGATCATGGGGACCAACCCCCAGGCCAACACCACCCTGGCGCCGAACACCATCGGTCCGGCGGGTGGCAGCCTGCCGCATGAAAACTGCCAGCCCTTCCTGGCGGTGAATTTCTCTATCGCGCTCTACGGCGTGTTCCCGTCGTTCAACTAAGCCGGCTGCGCGACACCAATCGAGGCCAAAGGCCGCCCGCGACGCAGCGCGTCGCGGGCCGTCTTCGCATAACATCGTTCATAATGTTGTGATCACGCGTCAGTTGAAAACCGTCTAGCTTCGCCCCGCCCGCGGAAGAGGAGGGGGTAGCGGATGACAACCAACTATATCGGCCGGATCGAGATGACCGGCTACGGCTGGGCTGAGAAGAACTCGGCCCAGTGCAACGGCCAGCTCATGAGCATCCAGCAGAACCAGGCGCTGTTCGCCCTGCTCGGCACCTACTATGGCGGCAACGGCGTCAACAATTTCCAGCTGCCCGACCTGCGTTCGCGCGTGCCCGTAGGCCAGGGAGCCTCCGCCGACGCCGGCTGGCAGCCGACCCCTTACCCGATCGGCACGATCGCCGGATCCGAGACCGTGGCGCTGAACAGCCAACAGATGCCGATGCACAATCACGGCTTCATGGGCAACACGGCGGCGGGCGCTGCGGCTTCACCCTCCGGAGGACTGTTCGCCCAGGCCGGAATCCAGGGCGGCGGACAGGAGAACATCTACGTCGGCGCCAATCCCGGCATACCGTTGGCCAACAGCACGGTGAACATGAACGGGGGCAACCAGGCGCACGAAAACCGTCAGCCGCTGGTCGCCATCAACTTCAACATCATTCTCTACGGCGTCTTCCCGTCGCGGAACTGATCGCCCCCCGAACAAACAGGATCAACACACCATGGCTGAAGCATACGTCGGCGAAATCCGCATGTTCGGGTTCGGGCGCGTCCCTACCGGCTGGCTGTCCTGCGACGGCAGCCTGCAATCGATCTCGAACTTCGAAACTCTCTACACCCTGATCGGCACCACCTACGGCGGCGATGGCCAGACCTCCTTCGCCCTGCCCGACCTGCGGGGTTCGGTGCCAGTGCACGAAGGCCAGGGGCTCGGCCTGTCCAGCTACCCGCTCGGCACGCGCCTGGGCACGGAGTCGGTGAACCTCACCACCCAGCAATTGCCCCAGCACAACCACGTCTTCCTGGCCAGCAACGCCAATGCGAGCTCGCCCAACCCCAACGGCAATGCGCTGGCGTCGGTAGCCGGCAACACCCCACCGGACACCTGGTACTATCCGGCCGATGCTTCGCCGGCGCCCACCGCGGTGACCATGGCGGGCAACGCCACGAACGCCGCGGGGTCGAGCGTGCCGCACGACAACTGCATGCCCACCCTGACGGTGCAGTTCTGCATCTGCTGGGCAGGCATCTTCCCGAGCCAGAACTAGGCGCGCACGCCTCCAGGACAGACGCGCGCCGCGGGCGCGCCTACAATCGAAGGACCATTTTCCATGGTTGAACCCTTCCTCGGCGAGATCGAGATCTACGCCTTCAACTTCGCCCCCTACCAATGGGCGTTCTGCGCCGGCCAGACCGTCGCCATTCAGCAGAACACGGCCCTGTTCGCGCTGCTGGGCACCTACTACGGCGGCAACGGCACCTCCACGTTCCAGCTGCCGAACTTCGTCAACCGCGTCGGATGCAATCAGGGCCAGGCCCCGGGCCTGACTCAGCGCGTGATGGGGGAGACATTCGGGGAAAACGGCGTGTCCCTGTCCATGCAGGAGATGCCGGCGCACAACCACCTGATCACCGCCTACACCGAGCGCGGATCAGCCAACAAGGTGGGGGCGCCCTCCACGGGCTTCCTGCTGGGTTCGCCCACCGCGCCACTGGCGATCGCGCCCAACAACCCGTCACCGAACGCTCAGCTCAACCCCTTGACCCTTGGGGTGGCGGGCGGCAACCAGCCCCACGAGAACCGCCAGCCGTTCCTCGCGCTGAACTACTGCATCGCGACGGCGGGGATATTTCCGTCGTTCAACTGACGCGGTAAGGCCGTCTCAGTATGGTCGAGCCCTCGCAGAGCCTGGACTTCCCGCCGCGACGCAAACCTGTCGCGGCGGCCGGCCCCGCCCTTGCACGGCGGGGCCTTTCACTGCGCGCGGCCGAAACCGCCGACTTGCCGTTCCTGCAGGCCCTGTTCGCCTCGTTCCGCGCGGACGAGATGGCGATGGTCGCCTGGCCCGACGCAGCCAAGGCCGGCTTCCTGCAGAGCCAGTTCAGGCTTCAGCACACGCACTTCACGACCCACTTCGCCGGTGGCGACTTCATGGTGATCGAGCGGGACCGCCGCGCAGCCGGGCGGCTCTATCTCGACTGGCGCGAGCGCGAGGTTCTGGTCGTCGACATCGGCTTCATGCCTGAACACCGGGGCGCGGGCCTGGGCGAGGCGGTGCTGAAATGGTTGGCGACGATGGCGCGCGAGCGGGGACTGGAGCGCGTCTCACTGCACGTCACGCTCAACAATCCCAGGGCGCGCAAGCTTTATGAGAAGCTGGGTTTCAAGGCCGGCATGGTCGAGGGCCAGCACCTGCGTATGGCCCTCCCACTCAAACGGGTGGGTTGAGCCTAGTTGAAGACCGCCTGGTAGATCGTACCGTGCTGGTCGCGGCCGACCGGCACCAGGAAAACATCCAGCGCGCCCATGGCCTCGTTCTTCAGGCGATAGATCTTTTGCGGCATCACCACCGGCGAAGGGCTGCGGAATAGAAGTGAGAAGGGGTCGCGCAGCATGCCCGGGAACTTGTGCGCCGGCAGCGGGCTGACCTCGACCAGCGTCAGGGGCGCGGTGGCGTCCGCCGCCAGCACCACGTCGAAAGCCTCGCCGACCCGGGGGGCGAAGGCGTTGGTCTGCTGGATATGCATGCGTTTCCCCCCGGAAAGACGTGGCGTGTGAAAGGCGTAGCCGACCGCTGAGGTGGTGTCGAGAGCCGAAACGGCTCCCTCGCTCAGGCGATCTTTCCGAACAGCCTGAGCCGGCTCACCCCGCCGTCGGGGATGATGTTCAGTCGCACGAACCGCACCGGTCCAAGACTGGCCAGCTGGCTTTCGAAGCGATGGATGTGATCGGCCTGCAGCTTGGTCTCCGGCAGCAACACGGGCCAGGTTTCCGCCTGCGCCGCGATCTCCTGCGGCGTGCCACGCGCCTCGGCCGCCGCCTGGATGAAGCACCGGTCCGGATAGTTGCCCTTGAAGTGATGGGTGTCGACCTCGATGGCCTCGATCACGCCCGCATGGCCGAGCTCCAGGATCGCCCAGTCGTGACCGGGCTCGCGGCGGCGGCGCGTTTCCCAGCCGTCGCCCATGTCCTTGCCGCGGTTGGGCGCCGTCAGGTTCTCGACCTTACCGAAGTGCTCGTCATTGGCGATCAGGCCCCGGCCGCCGTTGGCCATGGCCAGCAGGTCGACCACCTCGCCCGGCGCCACCTTGGACCAGTCCACATGCACGGTCCCGAACACGCGCAGCCGCGCCACCCCGCCGTCGGGATAGATATGAAAGCGTACGTGGGTGAAGACGCGCTTGGGATCGGCCGAAGCGACCTGGACCTGGCTGTTCCCCTGAAGGCTCATCTTGGCGACCAGCTCGACCCAGCCGGCGTCCTCGCCCGGCGTCTCGGCGTCCGACACGCAGGCCTCGATTGAGGCGAAGGGCGGGTAGTTGCCGGTGAAGTGCGAGGTGTCGATCTCGAAGCCCGCGATGGCGCCGGGGCTCCCCAGTCGAATGACGCACCAGTCGTGGCCGGGGACGCGCTTGCGCCGGCTCTCCCAGCCGTCCATCCACTTGCCGTTGTCGTCGTACTTGCCGGGGATGAAGACGGCGGGCTCCGGATCGATCAGCCGGGCCTTGTCGGCGAAGAAGTCGTCGGTCGCGTAGGTCACGCGCGAGCCGAGGCGCGGCTGGGCCAGGTCGATGTAGTCTCGGCGGAAGTCAGTCACTTCAGGTCGTGGTCCATCAGGGCTGAGAGGCGGAAGGCGGCGATCCGGTGGATCTGCTTCAAGGCCTCGGTGAATTCGGTATGGGGGTCGTTGGCGAGGCGGCGCTCGAAGGCCGCGAGGATGTCGGCGCGACCCAGGCCCTTCACCGCGATGATGAAGGGGAAGCCGAACTTCGCATTGTAGTCGCCATTCAGGCGCTGGAAGGCGGCGAACTCCTCCGGCGAGCACTGGTCGAGCCCCGCGCCGGACTGCTCACGCCTTGACGCTTCGGCCATGTCGCCGGCGATCGCGGCCCGGCCCGCCAGTTCGGGGTGGGCCCTGATCAGCGCCAGCTGCTGCTCGCGCGGGGCGGCGTCGACCACCGCGGCCATGACGGCCGCCATGGCGTCGGGCGTCTCCGCGCGACCGGCCTCGATCTCCGGCCAGGCGCCCTCGGCCACCCAAGGCGAGTGCTCATAGATGCCGCCATAGGCCGCGACGAACACCGGCTTGGGCAAGGCGGAGGGGCGAGAGGCCAGTGAGCGGCTCATGCTGCGGGATGCCTTTCGCGCCAGTGCCGGGCGATGTCGATCCGCCGGCAGAACCAGACCCCGTCGTGGGCGCGGGCGTACTTCAGGAACCGCTCCAGCCCGGCCATCTTCCCGGGTCGGCCGACGATGCGGCAGTGCAGGCCCACCGACATCATCTTGGGCGCGGTCGCCCCCTCCTCATAGAGCACGTCGAAGGCGTCCTTCAGGTAGGAGAAGAACTGCTCGCCAGTGTTCAGGCCCGTGCCGGAGAACCGCATATCGTTGGCTTCCAGGGTGTAGGGCACGATCAGGTGCGGCTTGCCGCCTTCCGTCGTCCAGAACGGCAAGTCATCGGAATAGTCGTCCGCGTCGTAGAGGAAGCCCCCCTCCTCCGCCACCAGCCGCCGTGTGTTGGGCGAGGTGCGGCCGGTGTACCAGCCCAGCGGCCGTTCGCCGGTCAAGCGGGTGATGATCTCGATGGCGCGCGCCATATGCTCGCGCTCCACGTCCTCCGGGACGGACTGGTAGTTGATCCAGCGCAGGCCGTGCGAGGCGACCTCGTGACCGGCCTTCAGGAAGGCGTCGACCACCGCGGGATGCCGCTCCAGGGCCATGGCCACGCCGAAGATGGTCAGGGGGATCTCGTGCCGCTCGAACAGGCGCAGCAGTCGCCACACGCCGGCGCGCGAGCCGTATTCGTAGATCGACTCCATCGACATGTGCCGGGCGCCGGGCACGGGCGCCGGATTGATCATGTCGGACAGGAAGGTCTCGGCCTCGGCGTCGCCGTGCAGCACGCTCCGTTCGCCGCCCTCCTCGTAGTTCAGCACGAACTGCACGGCCACGCGCGCGCCGCCCGGCCAATCCGCATGCGGAGGATTTTCGCCGTAGCCGATCAGGTCCCGAGGGTAGGCCGCTTCGTCCATCGGCGGTTCTTAGCAAGGCTTTCGCGGCTCGACACGTCTCTCTTGCAATCCGCGTCGCCGGAGAGGATTCTGGTCGGCTTAAGTCCGCGCGCGGACGAAGGTTTTCGGGGGAAAACGAATTGAGCGGCCTGACCACCCATGTGCTGGACCTGGCGAGCGGGAAGCCCGCCGCGGGGGTGGCGGTGCGCCTGTATCGTGAGGGCGCCCTGGTGCGTGAGGCGAAGACCAACAGCGACGGTCGCTGCGACGCGCCGCTGCTGAGCGGCGAGGAGATCGCGCGCGGCCGCTATCGCATCGAGTTCGAGGTCGGCGCCTACTATCGCGCTACCGGGACCGCCCTGCCCGACCCCGCCTTCCTGGAGACGGTCGGGATCGACTTCGGCGTGGCCGAGCCGGCCTCGCACTATCACGTGCCGCTGCTGGTCTCGCCGTTCGGCTACTCGACCTATCGGGGGAGCTGAGGCGTGCGCGAGACGATCCGCTTCCTGCTGGACGGCGAGCCGCGCGAGCTCGGCGGCGTCGATCCGACCCTGACCGTGCTGCAGCTGCTGCGCGGGCCATTGCGCCGCCCTGGGACCAAGGAGGGCTGCGCGGAGGGCGACTGCGGCGCCTGCACCGTGGCGCTCGGCGAGTTCGACGCCAAGGGCAAGGTCCAGTGGCGCGCGGTCAACGCCTGCATCCTGTTCGCGCCGATGCTCGACGGCCGGGCCCTGATGACGGTGGAAAGCCTGAAACAGGGCGACGCCCTGCATCCGGTGCAGCAGGCGATGGTCCAGACCCACGGCTCCCAGTGCGGCTTCTGCACCCCGGGCTTCGTGATGTCCCTGTGGGTGCGCGACCAGAAGGGCGCGGGCTGCGACATGCCGGTCGAGGACGTGCTGGCGGGCAACCTCTGCCGCTGCACCGGCTATGGCCCGATCGCGGAGGCGGCCGCGGTCGCCGACGGCCTGCCAAAGCCAAAGACCGTCGACCAGGCGTCGGCGCTGAAGGCTCTGGATGTCGCCGAAAGCCTGGGGCTCGCGTGGGACGATCCCCAGGCCGGCCGCACCCGCCGCTGGTTCTCGCCGCGAAGTCTGGCGGAACTCGCCGATCTCGCCGAACAGTATCCCCAGGCCGTGATCCTGGCCGGCGCCACAGATGTGGGCCTGTGGGTCACCAAGCAGCACCGCGCGCTCGACACCGTCATCTGGATCGGCGACGTGGCGGAGCTGAAGACGATGGCCGAAACCGAAGCGGGGCTGCGCATCGGCGCAGGCGTACGCTACTCAGACGCCTACGCAGCCCTGGCCGAGCGCCTGCCCGACCTCGGCGAGATGATGCGGCGGCTGGGTTCGGTCCAGGTCCGGAACTCCGGCACCATCGGCGGCAACATCGCCAATGGCTCGCCCATCGGCGACATGCCCCCGGCCCTGATCGCGGCCGGCGCCACCCTGACCCTACGGCTCGGCGGCAAGACCCGGGACCTGCCGCTGGAGGACTATTTCCTCGCCTACGGCAAACAGGACCGCGCCCCCGGGGAGTTCGTCGAGGCGGTGACCGTGCATCCGGCCGGGCCCGATCGCTTCTACCGCGTCTACAAACTGTCCAAGCGCTTCGACCAGGACATCTCCGCCGTCTGCGCCGGCATCGCGCTCGACATCAAGGACGGCCAGATCGAGGCCGCGCGCATCGCCTTCGGCGGCATGGCGGCCACGCCCAAGCGGGCGAGCAACGCCGAACAGGCGCTGGCCGGCCAGGCCTTCGACGAGGCGACGGTCGATCTGGCCTGCAAGGCTCTGGAAACCGACTTCGCCCCCATCGACGACATGCGCGCCTCCGCCGCCTACCGCATGGCGTCGGCCAAGAATCTGCTGCGCCGCGCATATCTGGAGTGGCGAGGCGAGGCTTCGACGCGGGTGCTGGAGGTGGAGGCGCTCGATGCCTGACTCCGGCCAAGCCAAGACCAGGGCCGCCGAGGCTCAGCCGCACATTGTCGGCCAGTCGATCCGCCACGACAGCGCCGAGAAGCACGTTTCGGGGCTGGCCCAATACATCGACGATATCCCCGAGCCTTCGGGAACCCTGCAGATCTACCTGGCCCAGAGCAGCCGCGCCCATGCCAGGCTGCTGAAGCTCGACGTCTCGGCCGTGCGCTCCGCCCAGGGCGTGGCCTGCGTCCTGACCGCCGCCGACGTGCCGGGCAAGAACGACTACAGCCCGATCATGGGCGACGACCCGATCTTCGCGGAGGACAAGGTCGAGTACGTCGGCCAGTGCCTGTTCGCCGTCGCCGCCGAGACCCTGGCCCAGGCCCGCGCCGCGTCCGCGCTGGCCGTGGTCGAGTACGAGGATCTGCCCGCGGTCCTGACCATCGACGCGGCGCGCGAGGCGGACCTCACCCTGGAGCCCAGCCAGGTCATGCGGCTCGGCGACGCCCAGGGCGAGATCGCCAAGGCGCCACGCCGGCTGTGGGGGCATGTGGCCATCGGCGGCCAGGACCACTTCTACCTCGAAGGCCATATCGCCATGGCCGCGCCGAAGGAGGACGGCGACGTTCACGTCTGGTCCTCGACTCAGAACCCGTCCGAGGTCCAGCACATCGTCGCCAAGGCGCTGGGCATCCGCGACCACGGCGTGGTGGTCGAGAACCGGCGCATGGGCGGCGGCTTCGGCGGCAAGGAGACCCAGCCGTCGCTGATGGCGGCGGTGGCGGCGCTGGCGGCGGTGAAGACCGGGCGACCCGCCAAGCTCAGGCTGGACCGCGACGACGACATGGTCATGACCGGCAAGCGCCACGACTTCGAGGTCGACTGGTCCGTCGGCTTCGACGACCAGGGCCGGCTGAAGGGCGCGACCTTCGACCTGGCTTCGCGCTGCGGCTACTCCTACGACCTGTCCGGCTCGATCAACGACCGGGCCATGTTCCACTCCGACAACGCCTACTTCCTGAACGCGGCCGAGATCGTCTCGCACCGCTTCAAGACACACACGGTCTCCAACACCGCCTTCCGCGGCTTCGGCGGGCCCCAGGGCATGATCGCCATCGAGCGGGCCATGGACGCCATCGCCTTGTCGCTAGGCGCCGATCCGCTCGACGTGCGCCTGGCCAACCTCTACGGCCCGGGCCGCGACCTGACCCCCTACGGCCAGGTGGTCGAGGACTCCATCGCCAAGGAGCTGATGGAGCGGCTGGCCGAGACCTCCGACTACCGCAAGCGCCGCGCCGCGATCCTGGAGTGGAACAGGACCAGCCCCGTCCTGAAACGCGGTATTGCGCTGACCCCGGTAAAGTTCGGAATCTCGTTCACCGCCACCCACCTGAACCAGGCCGGCGCCCTGGTGCACGTCTATACCGACGGCTCCGTGATGCTGAACCACGGCGGGACCGAGATGGGCCAGGGGCTCTACATCAAGGTGGCCCAGGTCGTCGCGGAGGTCTTCGGCATCGAACTTGAGCGGGTGCGCATCACCGCCACCGCCACCGACAAGGTCCCCAACACCTCCGCCACAGCCGCCTCTTCAGGCTCGGACCTGAACGGCATGGCCGCGCTCGACGCCGCGCAGAGGATCCGCCAGCGCCTGATCGACTTCGCCTGCCAGGAGTTCGGCTGCGGGCCGGAGCAGGTCAGCTTCGCCAACAATACGGTGCAGGCCGGGGCGACGGAGCTGCCGTTCCAGGAGCTGGTGCGCCGCGCCTACTTCAACCGCGTGGGCCTGTCCGCCACGGGCTACTACAAGACGCCGAAGATCCACTACGACCGGTCGAAGCATCAGGGCCGGCCGTTCTTCTACTACGCCTATGGCGCGGCGGTTTCCGAGGTCGCCATCGACACCCTGACCGGCGAGAACCGCACCCTGCGGGTCGATATCCTGCATGACGTCGGCCGCTCTCTGAACCCGGCGATCGACCTCGGCCAAATCGAGGGCGGCTTCATCCAGGGCATGGGCTGGCTGACCACCGAGGAGCTGGTCTACGACGACCAGGGCCGGCTTCGGACCCACGCGCCCTCGACCTACAAGATCCCGGCCTGCAGCGACCGGCCGAAGGATTTCCGCATCGACCTGTGGGACGGGCCCAACCGCGAGGAGACCATCTATCGCTCCAAGGCCGTGGGCGAGCCGCCGCTGATGCTGGCCATCTCGGTGTTTTCGGCCCTGACCCAGGCGGTGGCCTCGGTCGGCGACCACCGGATCATGCCCGACCTCGACGCGCCGGCCACGCCCGAACGCATCCTCAAGGCCGTCGACGATGTCCGGCGGAGATCGGCCCAATGATCAACTGGGCGGCCGAAGCCCTTAGCGAGATCGACCGCGGCGAGCCGGTGGCCCTGGTCACGGTGATCGCGGCCGAGGGCTCCACGCCGCGCGAGGCCGGGGCGCGCATGCTGGTGGGCCCCAACCGCCTGGTCGGCACCATCGGCGGCGGCAATCTGGAGCACCAGGCCATGCGCCAGGCTCGCGCCATGCTGGGCCAGGACGCACGCGCCTACGCCGTACAGGACTACCCGTTGGGGCCCCTGCTGTCGCAGTGCTGCGGAGGGCACGTGCGCCTGCTGCTGGAAAAGCTCGACCGGGGCAGCGTGTCCTGGCTGGAAGAGGTGCGCACCCATCTGGAGCAGGGTTCGGCCTTCGCGCTTGAGGCCCGCTTCTCCGCCGACCGACTGGACCGGCGCCTAATGCAGATCGAGACGGAGTGGCCCGGCGCGCTGGAACCCGCCCGGCTGGTCGGCGCCGACGGCCAGCCCCGCGAAGGTCGCCGTCCCAAGCCCTCCGAGGGCGACGCCCTGATCGAGAAGGTCGACGCGCGCCGCCCGACCTTGATGCTGTTTGGCGCCGGCCATGTCGGCCAAGCGGTGGCGCGAGTGTTCCGCACCCTGGACTTCAGGATCGAGTGGTTCGATTCGAGGCCGGAAGCCTCCGAAGCCGATGCGACAGTCGCCGTCCACGACGAGGCCCGCCTGATCGAGTTGGCGGCCCAGGCCGGCCCCGACGATTTCGTCCTGATCCTGACGCACAATCACGAACTGGACTATCGCCTGACCGAGGCGGCGCTGAAGGCCGGCCCGCGCTACTGCGGCCTGATCGGCTCGAAGACCAAGCGCGCGCGTTTCGAACGGCGCCTGGCCGAGGCTGACGTGGCGACGCAGGGCCTGACCTGTCCGATCGGCATCGCCTCGCTGAAGAGCAAGGCGCCGGAGGTGATCGCCGTGGCGGTGGCCGCCGAGCTGCTGGAAATCGTCGAGCGCGGACGCGCCTGACTAGACTGAAGGCCTGGGGGGCCGAACGAGACCATGTGGGCTGACATCCTGGCCTGGCTGAACCTGGCGCTGCGCTGGTTCCATGTGACCGCGGGCATCGCCTGGATCGGTTCGTCCTTCTATTTCATGTGGCTGGACGCCCACCTGAAGCCCAATCCCAAGGCGCCCAAGGGCGTCTACGGCGAGCTCTGGGCCGTGCACGGCGGCGGCTTCTATCACAAGCAGAAGTACACGGTGGCCCCGGCCGACCTGCCGGACGACCTGCACTGGTTCAAGTGGGAGGCCTACACCACCTGGATCACCGGCTTCCTGCTGCTGACGGTGATCTATTATGCCGGCGCAGGCGTCTATCTGGTCGACCCGGCCAAGGCCGACCTGGAACCGTGGCAGGCGGTGCTGATCGGGTTAGGGTTCCTGGGCGGCGGATGGCTGGTCTACGACGGCCTGTGCCGCTCGCCTCTGGGCAAGCGCAACCTGCCCTTCGGCGTGGTCTGGTTCGCCATGCTGGTGGCCGCCTGCTGGGCCCTGACGCGCCTGTTCAACGACCGCGGCGCTTTCATCCACGTGGGGGCCATGATCGGCACGGTGATGGTGGCCAACGTCTTCCTGATCATCATCCCCAACCAGCGCAAGGTCGTGGCCGCCATGCTGGCCGGTGAGGCGCCCAACCCGGCGCTTGGCCTGCAGGCCAAGCAACGCTCGGTGCACAACAACTACATGACCCTGCCGGTCCTGTTCCTGATGGTCTCGAACCATTATCCGATGGTGGTCTCCAGCCCGATCAACTGGATCCTGCTCGGCGGCATCGGCGGATCGGGCTGGGTGATCCGCCACTTCTTCAACCTCAAGAACACCGGCCAGACCAAGCCCATGGTGCTGGTCAACGGCGTCATGATCTTCATCGCGGTGATCATCGCGGCCGAGGCCACGAAGCCGAAGCCGACCGCCAGCAAGGGCGAAGTCCATTTCGCTCAGGTCCAGGCCATCGTCTCGACCCACTGCGTCATGTGCCACTCGGCGACGCCAACCCACGCCGGCTTCACCGCTCCGCCGAACGGCGTGTCCTTCGACAGCCCCGACCTGATCCGCAAATACGCCCCGCGCATCGAGGAGCGGGCGGTGACCACCGACTCCATGCCGCTCGGCAACGAGACCCACATGGCTCCGGCCGAACGCCAGATGCTGGGTCAGTGGATCAAGTCGGGCGCGAAGCTGGATACGGCCAGCCAATGACTTTTCATGTCTATCGTCATCCTCGGAGCGGAGCAGCGCGTAGCGATGCGTAGACCCGAGGACCCAGCAGCTCCCGCACTCAACGCTGCGAATCGAAGAGGCGCCCAGCTTCAAGGAAGATTCGCTGCTGGGTCCTCGGGTTCGCCGCTTCGCGACGCCCCGAGGATGACGAAGCTTTTGGGTGTTGCGTCATGACCCGAACTCTCATCCCACGCCCGCTGACCGCCGAGGCCTTCGCTCCGTATGGCGAGGTGATCGAGGCCGCCGCCGCGGCGCGCCAAGCCATCCCGATCAACTACGGCGCCACCATGCGGTTTCACGACCTCGCGCGGATCGATGTGGCGGAGGGCGGCGGGGAGCCCTGCGTCTCCATCTTCCGCTCCCAACCCCTGCCCCAGCCCATAGAAATCAAGCTGATGGAGCGCCACCCGCTGGGCAGCCAAGCCTTCATCCCGTTCGGCGGCCGCCCCTACCTCGTCGTCGTCGCCCCGCCGGGCGAACTCGACCCCGACCGCATCGAGGCCTTCCTGGCGCAGCCCCACCAGGGCGTGAACTACGCCAAGGGGACCTGGCACCACTACTCCCTGGCCCTGGAAGGCGAGAGCGACTTCCTGGTGATCGACCGCCAGGGGCCGGGAGACAACCTCGACGAGGTTGAGCTGGCGCCGGAGCAGCGTTGGACAATCGCACTCTGACCCCACTGGAAGGATTTGCTTAATCCCCCTCGGCCGACCCTGACACCTTCGATTCGGTCACATCCAGAGGCGTCGAGTGCAGCGTAACGGTCCGGAACTGCGGCTGGTGGTGAATACCGCCGAGCGGCGCAATGACAGCCATGCAGTGCTGACCAAGCGCAGCGGCACACATGTGCGCGTGCTGGGCGGCGACCTGCTTGTCCGTCGCTGCGACGACGGGGCGGTGGCGCTGGGCGTGGTCACCGGCGAAGCACGCTGCGGCGTGGGCCTGACGCCGGAGGAGGCGCGCGCCCTGGCCCAGGCCCTGCTCGACGCCTGCGGCCCGACCGAATAAGCCCGACGGAATAGCCCAGACCCCGCGTTCAAGCCTTCGGGCTTGGCGCCGATGTTGACGCCGCCCGGGGAGCGCGCTCAGCCTCCCGCCATCAGCCCTACCGGGGGAGTCTCCATGCGCCGTCTGCTCGCGCTCGCCGTCACCACCGCGCTTACCGCCAGCCTGGCGTCCGGCGCCCTGGCCCAGAACCGCCCCGCCCGCAGCGATGCGCCGGCGACCGCCACCCCCGATGAACCCAAGGCCGATACCCAGGCCCGCGGCGACACCACCGGCCGCGCCCGCGAGGCGCGCGAGAACCGCATCGGCGACATGGATATCGCCAGCGCCCCGGTCGCCGAGCAGCGCCGCGTCAGCCACCACACCGCCACCATCGACGGCAAGCAGATCGGTTATGAGGCCACCGCCGGCACGCTCACCCTGCGCGACGACTCCGGCAAGCCGATCGCCTCGATGTTCTACGTCGCCTATGTTGCCGACCGGTCCAAGGGCGACGCCAAGCGGCCGGTGACCTTCCTCTACAACGGCGGCCCCGGCTCCTCGAGCCTGTGGCTGCACATGGGTTCGTTCGGGCCGGTGCGGGTTCAGACCGCCTCGCCCAACCCCTCGGGGCCGGGGCCGTTCAGCTTGGTCAACAACAATGAGAGCCTGCTGGACAAGTCCGACCTGGTGTTCCTGGACGCCATCGGCGCCGGCTATTCGCGCCCGCTCGGCGACGCCAAGGGCGACAAGTTCTGGGGCGTGGACCAGGATATCGACGCCTTCGCCCGCGGCGTGACCCGCTACATCACCATCAACAACCGCTGGAATTCGCCGAAATTCCTATTCGGGGAATCCTACGGCACCACCCGTTCGGCGGGCCTGGCCTATGCGCTGGAGCAGCAGGGCGTACAGCTGAACGGCGTGCTCCTGCTGTCGTCGATCCTGAACTACGGCGTGCGCAACCCGGGCTTCGACCACAACTACGTCTCGCTGGTCCCGACCTATGCAGCGGCGGCCTGGTACCACAACCGCGTGGCCAACAAGCCGGCCGACCTCTCCGCCTTCCTGGCCGAGGTGCGCGCCTGGGCCGAGGGGCCGTACCTGGCGGCCCTGACCAAGGGCGACCGTCTCTCACCGGCCGAGGCCGACGCGGTGGCCAGGCAGCTGTCGGCCTACACCGGCATCTCAACGCAGTTCATCAAGGAGGCCGATCTCCGGATCGACCTGAACCGCTTCCGCAAGGAGCTGCTGCGCGACCAGCGCCGCACGCTGGGCCGCTATGACTCCCGCTTCGAGGGCATCGACCTCGACGCCGCGGGCGAAGGGCCGGAGGAAGACCCCTCCTCGACCTACATCACCGGGACCTTCGTCTCGTCCCTGCACGCTTATCTGCAGGGCGAACTCGGCTACAACACCGACCTGCGCTACTGGCCCTCGGGCCCGGACATCAACCGGAACTGGGACTGGCATCACCGCGCGCCGGGCGGCCAGAACGGACGCACCCAGACCGAGCCCGACGTGGCGCTCGATCTCGCCGCGGCCATGCGCGAGGACCCGCACCTGAAGGTCTATTCCCTGAACGGCTGGTACGACATGGCCACGCCGTTCTTCGGCACCGAGTACGACATCGCCCACATGCAGCTCGACCCGTCGATCCGCCCGAATGTGCGCTTCGCCTACTACCCGTCCGGGCACATGGTCTATCTGAACACCGACGCCCTGAAGCAGATGAAGGCGGACGTCGCCAAGTTCTACGACGAGGCCGCGCCGCAGTAGGCGCGGAGTTCAAATCAAGCCCGTCATCCTTGAAGCGTGGGTCGCGACAGCGCCCCATGCTTCGAGGACCCACTTGGCGCTGGCCCTGAAGCTGGGCGCCTTCGATCAGCCGCGGCACGCAGCCTCGACGTCGCTCCTGTGGGTCCTCGACGACGCGCGGCTGCTCGCCGCGCATCGTCAAGGATGACGATATATTTGGGAGCTCAGCGCCAACACGCCTTCGCGACGCGCAGCCAGTTGCCGCCCAGGATCGCGCCGACGTCCGCGTCGGCGTAACCCATGCCCAGCAGGCGCTCGACCACGGCGGGCAGGCGCTCGGGCTCCATCATCTGGATGGGTTTGCCGTCCCACTTGGGGAAGACGTAGGGGTGGGCCTTCATGTAGGCGATCATCTCTTCCTCGGTCGGCCCGAAGGCGTAGTCGATCCCTAAGCCCACGTGCTCCGGCCCGATCTTCTGCACCGCATAGTCCAGCGCCGCCACGAACCGCTCGGTCGAGGCGTCGTTGGCGGCCAGAAACGGGCCGATGCCGTTGATGCCGACCACCCCGCCCGTGCCGGCCACCGCCCGCATCAGCTCGTCCGTGACGTTCCTGGGATGATCCCACAGGGCGCGCGGGTTGGAGTGGGACAGCACCACCGGCTTGGTCGCCGCTTCGCAGAGGTCCATCGCGGTCTTCGGGCCCGTGTGGCTACCGCAGGCCACCATGCCCACGCGCTCCATCTCGGCCAGGACCTGACGGCCATAGGCGGTCAGGCCGCCATCCGGCTCGTCGAAACAGCCCGAACCCGCGTCGGTGGCCTTGTTGTAGGCCACCAGCATCCAGCGCACGCCCAGGTCATAGAACAGCTGGACCATTTCGATGCGCCCGCCGTTGAGCGGCCCCATGCCCTCCACGTCGAAGGCCACCCCCAGCCGGCCGGTGGCCCGCGCGGTCTCGACATCCTCAGGGCTCTCGATCAGCAGGTAGCGGTCCGGGCGCTGCGAGATCCAGCGCCGGAAACTGGCCAGGGCCAGGATGTGGTCCTCAAGGCTGTGCTCGGCGTAGCCGACGTTGATCGAGACCATCGACCAGCCGCTGCCGGCATAGCGCTCCAGCTCGTCCAGGTGGACCGGATCGGCCGGAGTCAGCGGCATGCAGCCGTGATTGTCCCAGACGATCGAGCGGGCGATCAGGTCCTTGGCGCGGGTCGAGAGGGCGATGTCCATGGCGCGGACTTCACCCCAGGGCGCGCGCCAAGTCGAGCCCGATTTTTCTGAATCAGAAAGTTCCGCGCTGGACCCACGGGACCTGGGCGAACAGCCGCCGCTCGGCGGCGCGGGGGTCGTCCTCCACATGGGGCGGCAGGTCGAAGATCATCGTGGAGCGCTTGTCGAGTTCGTAGACCGGCCAGGCCGGCAGCTTCGGATTGGCCGGGTCGCCTGTCCGCGCGAAGGCGATGAAGGTCTCGGACACCACCTCGGCCATGGCGCGCGCGGCGGGGCCGTCGCCCGAGGCGGCGGCGGGCTTGTCGGTGTTGTCGAAGGCCAGGGGGATGTCGATGGTGTGGGGCGCCCCCCATTTGCCGCCGTCCAGCAGCGAGCGCCAGTTCACTTGGTAGGCTTGGACGGGCAGGCCTGAGGCCGCGCGGACCTCCTGCTCGATCACTGCGCCGCGCCAGGACCGGGCCGCGGTCGAGGCCGCGAAGAACACGTCCGTAGGCGAATAGTTCGGATAGAGCCGCCGGTATTCGGCGACCACGAAGTCAGGATCGATGTCGGTGCGCATCTCTGGCCCCAGCCGCGCCGGCAGGGCGTCCCAGGTCAGGCTGAACAGGCCGGGCTCGTTGCGAAAGAAATAGCGCGTCTCATCGTGGGTGTTGCCGATGATCAGCGGGACCTCCGGCATGATCCGCGCCGCGTCGGGATAGAAGGCGTGCCGATGGATCACCGCGTTATCCAGCACCGGACCCCAGTAGATGCCGCTCTTGTGGATATTGGGATCGGGCGCATCCATGGCCTCGACCAGGCGCTCGATCGGCAGGGTCTTGAGCTGCGGCCACTGCTCGGGCGCGAGCTTTAGCGCCGCAAGATAGGCCTTGGCCCGCTCGGTGGCGCCGAGCGGGCCGGACGCTGTCACCTGCTGCCCGCTCATGGTGATGGCCCGGTGGAACAGCCCCTTGGCCAGGGGGATGCCGGTCATGGTGGCGATCTTCGCGCCGCCGCCCGACTGGCCGAACACCATCACGCGCGATGGATCGCCGCCGAACTCGGCGATGTTGTCGCGCACCCACCTTAGCGCCAGGATCAGGTCGAGGATGCCGACATTGCCCGAGGCCGCGTACTCAGGCCCCGCGATCTTGCCGAGATAGAGGTGGCCGACCGCGGCCAGGCGATGGTTCACCGTCACCACCACCACGTCGCCGCGTCGGCACAGGCGAGCGCCGTCATAGAGCTCCGCCGAGCCCGAGCCATGACTGTATTCGCCGCCGTGGATGTAAAACATCACCGGCCGCCTGGCGCCGTCGCGCAGCCCCGGGGTCCAGACGTTCAGCTTCAGACAGTCCTCGCCGATGGCCTCACCGGCATGGGTCTGAGGCGAGGCCAAGCCATAGGCGGTCGCCTCACGCACGCCCTGCCAAGGCTCTGGCGGCGCCGGTGGCAGGAAGCGGCGCGTCGCGGTGTCGGCGCCATAGGGCACGCCCTTGAACACCTTGATCCCGTCGTCGAGATAACCGCGCACTTCACCGTGGCGCGTGCGCGCCACGGGCGCCCCCTCTTTGGCGAAAGCCAGGCCGGTCCCCAGGAAGGGAGCTGTGGCGCCGGCGCCCAGGATCAGGCCACGACGGTTCACGGCAGCAGCGCCGGCCCGGATCGACCCAGCGGGCTCGGGCCGCCGTTTGGCGTGGCGATCGCCGCCTTCAGAGCCCGGTCAGCGGCGCACATCCAGGCTTTCCCCCGACAACAGGCTTTCCACGTCCGCCTCGCGGATCAGGTTGAAGTCGCCGGGCACGCCGTGCTTGAGGCAGGCGGCGGCAAGGCCGAATTCGAGGCTTTCAGCGTCGCCACGCCCCTGGCTGAGGCCATGCAGCACGCCCGCGGCGAAGGCGTCGCCGCCGCCGATGCGGTCGACCACGCCGGACAAGGCGTAGCTGCGGGTGCGGTGCTCCGCCCCGTCGCGGGTGAACATCACGGCGGACAGCTCCTGCTCGCCTACCCCGTGCTGCACGCGAAAGGTCGAGGCGATGCGCTTCAGCCGAGGGAAGGCCTGGAACGCGGCCTCGGCGGCGCGTCGGCGGCGCTCGGCCGGGTCGTCCTGCAGGAAGGAGCCCCCCAGCACCAGCGCGATGTCCCGCTCGTTGACGAAGGCCAGGTCGGCCCCCTCCATCAGTGAACGGAGGATGGCGTGGCCGTCGCCGCTCCACAGCGCCCAGAGCTTGGCGCGATAGTTGCCGTCGAAGGACACCGAAACGCCCAGGCGGTTGGCGGCCGAAACCGCGGCCTGAGCCGCCCCTGCGCCGTTTGGCCCGATCGCCGGGGTAACGCCCGACACATGCAGCCAACCCGCACCCTTGAGCGCCGCCTCGAAATCGTAAGCGCTCGCCGGGGCCTTGGCGAAGGCGGAGTCAGCGCGGTCGTAGACAATCTCGGAAGGCCGCACGACGGCCCCTTGGGTCAGGAAGTAGAGGCCCATGCGGCCCTCGGCCAGGCGCACGCCAGAAACATCGACGCCGTAGCGGCGCAGCTCGTCCAGGCCGCCGCGGCCCAGCGCGTTGTCGGGCAGGGTGGTCACCATGGCCGAGGGCGTGCCGAGCCGCGCCAGGGACACCGCCACATTGGCCTCGGCGCCGCCGAAGGTGATGTCGAAGCTGGGCGTCTGCAGCAGCAGCTGGTTGCCAGGCGCCGTCAGGCGGATCATCAGCTCGCCGAAGCAGACGACGGGGCGGTTGGCGGTGGTCATGGCCTGAGCTCTCCGGGCGCGTGCGGCCCTCTTATGCCCCGATCAAACCCGCGAAACACGCTTCCGTCTCCGTTTGAAAAAAGAGGGGCGCCGGACCAAAGCCGACGCCCCTGGAATGTCGCGTCACAGGGAGGAGCGACCAGTCGATGATCTAGTGCGTGTACCGGAAGCCCAGGATGAACTCGCGTCCGGTGTGGTGGTAGAACGACACGCGGTCCGAGGAGTCGTTGAACTGGTCCTGGAACTGGTCGGTCAGGTTGATCCCCTCGGCCGTGAACTTCAGGTGTTCGTTCCAGGTGTACTGCACCGAGAAGTCGACGTTCAGGGTCGAGTTGGTGCCGTCCACGTCGGTGCCCGCCTCCTGGCCCGGCACGCGGGTCAGGTACTTGGAGCGATAGGCCGCCGAGACGCGCGCCGACCAGCGGTCATCCTCGTAATAGACGGTGGCGTTGTATGAGTGGCGCGAAAGACCGGTCAGCTGGTTGGTGGCCACCACGGCGCCGGACGAATTCAGGTATTTGATCGAGGAATTCACGCTCGTGTAGTTGAACAGCAGGCCCGTGTTGCTGAGCGGGCCGGGCAGGAATTTCAGCGGCTGCTGATAGTTCAGCTCCCAGCCGTCGACCGGGCCGCCCGGCGAGTTGACCGGCGCGGTGAAGGTCCAGATCGTTGTCGTCGCGTCGCAGCCCGGGGTCGAGCCGCAGGCCGCGGTGGCCACGCTGGTCGGCAGGCCGAACGGATTGGTGGCGAAGGTGCCGGTCGACTGCAGTGACTGGATGAAGCTGTCGATGTCCTTGTGGAAGAAGGCCAGCGACACCAGCGTGCCCTTGGACGGATACCACTCGAACGCCAGGTCGTAGCTCTTGGCCCGGAGCGGATCGAGCAGCGGGTTGCCGGCGCTGACCGTGCGATTGGCGCCCGACACGTTGACCGTCGCGCCTGGCGTCAGGTTGCCGAGATCCGGACGCGACATCACCTTCGCGGCCGAGAAACGGATCTGGACCTGGTCCATCGGCTCCAGCACGAGGTTCAGCGACGGCAGGGTGTCGTTGTAGTCGTGCTCGACCACCGTCGGCACCGCGACGCCTGACAGGAAGCTCAGGCCCGAGGAGGTCTGGTTGGTCTGGACATAGCGGATGCCCAGGTTGCCGCGCAGCGGCATGGAGCCGAGGCTCATGGCGAAGTTGGCCTGGGCGTAGCCGCCGGTGTCCCTCTCCGTGACCGACCGGTTGTTGCCCAGCGCCGGTTCCGGACCGAGCGGGAACACCGACCGGTCATAGAGGTGCATCAGGTTGTTGGCGGCGTTCAGGTCCGGCACCACCCAGCTGGTGGGCGTTCCGGTGGGCATGTTCAGGCCCCGGCCGTTGAAGGTGATGACCTGCGAGTAGCTGGCGATCGGCAGAGCCGCGACTGCCGCCGGGATCACCGTCTCCTGGTTGGCGGTGGTGCCGTTGGAGCGGCGCAGTTCGCTCGTGGTGAACTGGTATTCCTTCCACTCCGCCCCGCCCTGGAACTTCAGGTTCTCCGACATGTCCCAATAGGCGTCGGTGCTGGCCATGTCGTACTTGTTGACTGCGTTCTGGGGCCGCTCGCGGATCTGGGTCAGCTTCCAGGCGGTGGGGTCGGTCAGGTTGGCGCTGCCGTAGTTCAGGAGCGGCGCGCGGCCCTGGGTGTAGTCGTAGGAATAGCCCTGAACGTTGAACTGGTCGTAGGTCAGGGTGGTCTGGATCGGGTTGTCGTGGTCCGACTTCGAATGGCCGATGATGCCGGTCATGCGGAAGGTGTCGGTGAACTTCTGCTCGCCTTGCAGGGTGTACTGGGTGAAGGTGGTGTCGAGCTTGTCGAAGCGGTGCTCCACCCGCAGGTCCACGTTGTTGAACGTGCCCTTGGTCATGGTGTTGTGACTGTCGACCGTGTAGCTCAGCACGTCGGTCTGGTTGATGCCGCACGAGGCTGGCGAGGCTCCGTTGCAGGCGCCGCCGACGCTGAAGGACGGCGCCTCCAGATATTCCTCCTCGCGCGTGCCCTTGAAATCGGCATAGAGCGCGTCGAAGGTCAGCAGTGTCTTCTCAGTCGGGCGCCATTGCAGCGACGCGGTGCCGCCCAGGCGCTCTTCGCTGTCGAAATACTGGTCATAGCGCGGGAAGCGCGGGTGATAGGCGGCGTTGGCTTGGGTACAGGCCGAGGGCGTCACCGAGCAGGTCACCCCGCCCACCGACCGGAAGCCCGGCGCGAAGGCGTTGGCCGTGGCCCAGCGCACCGTGGAGGTGCCGTTGTCCTGCAGCTCGCGCTTGGTGTAGGCGAGCGAGACCAAGGCCCCGAACTTGCCGTCGGCCCAGGTGTTGGCCAGCAGGATCGCGCCGCGCGGATTGCTCTTTTTCGCCAGGTCGTTGTAGCCCTCCTGGCCGGACACGACCATGGTCGCGCCCTTGTAGTCGAAGGGCCGGGCGGTCCTGAGGTCGACCGTGGCGCCCAGCGAACCCTCCTCCGTCGCGCCCTCGGCGGTCTTCCTGACCTCGATGGCGTTGAAAAGGTCCGATGCGAAGACGTTGAAGTCGAAAGAGCGGCCCCGGTTGGTGCCGCCTGCGGCGTCGGAGCTGCCCGTGGTGGTCAGGGCTTCCATGCCGTTGATGCGCACCCGCGTGAACTGGGCGCCCAGGCCCCGCACCGAGATTTCGCGGCCTTCGCCGGCGTCGCGGGTGATGGCGACGCCCGGAATGCGCTGGATCGACTCGGACAGGTTCAGGTCGGGGAACTTGCCGATGTCCTCGGCCAGGATCGTGTCGACCTCGATGGTCTGGTTGCGCTTGATGTCGATGGCGCGCTGCAGGCTGGAGCGGAAGCCGGTGACCACCACCTCCTGGACCTGGTTGGTGGAATCCTGCGCCGCCGGCTTGGCGTCCTGGGCCGCAGCGGCCCCGGCGGCGGAAAGGACCGCGGTCGCGATCGCCGCGCCCGAAGCCGTGCTCCGCAGATGGCGCAGGGCGCTCGTATGTTGAAGCCTAGACATGTGCCTCCTCCCCAGGTGGCTATGCTTGTTTAGGCGGTTCCTGGCCCCGGTTCGAGCCCGATCCCCCGGTTTTTGACACCGGTGTCATAGCGCGTCGCCGTGCGTCCTGACACCGGTAGCAATTTGAGGCTAACAGCAAGATCGCGTTCATGGCAATACCGTGGCGAAAATGGTGAAGCTGGAACGTTGCGCGATTGCCGCAGCTTCGCCCGAAAGGCGACCGGTTCAGGCCTCAGCGCGCCAGCCAGCCGCCGTCGACGTTCAGGATCGCGCCGTGGACATAGTCGGCCGCGCGCGAGGCCAGGAACACCGCGGCGCCGCCCAGGTCCGCCGGATCGCCCCATCGTCCGGCCGGAATATGGGCCAGGATATCCCGGTTGCGGCTCTCGTCAGCGCGCAAGGCCGAGGTGTTGTCGGTGGCGAAGTAGCCGGGCGCGATGGCGTTCACGTTGATCCCGCGCCCTGCCCACTCGTTGGCGAGCAGCTTGGTCAGACCCGCGATCCCGCTCTTGGAGGCCGTGTAGGAGGCCACGCGGATGCCACCCTGGAAGGACAGCATCGAGGCGATGTTGATGATCTTGCCGCCGGGCCGATCCGTGCGCGCCAGCATGTGGCGGGCGGCGGCCTGGGACAGGAAGAAGGCGCTCTTCAGGTTGGTGTCGACGACGAAGTCCCAGTCTTCCTCGGTGAAGTCGACCGCATCGGCGCGGCGGATCGTGCCGGCGTTGTTGACCAGGATGTCGAGGTTGCCGAGCGCCGAGACGGTGTTGTCGATCACCGCCCGAATGGGCGCGGTCGAAGAGAAATCCGCCTGGGTCCAGACAAAGCGGCGGCCCAGGGCCTTCACCCTGGCTTCGGTGTCCGACGGCGTAGTGCGCCCCGCCGCGGCGATGTCGGCGCCTGCTTCGGCAAGGGCGAGGGCGATGGCCTGGCCCAGGCCCCGGTCGGCGCCGGTGACCAGGGCGACCTTGCCGGTCAGGTCGAAGGGGGAGACGCTCATCGTCACTTCAGCTGGCAGATGTCGAGGACGTTCATGTCGGTGTAGTCGAGGTTCTCGCCGCCCATGGCCCAGATGAAGCTGTAGTTCGAGGTGCCTGAGCCCATGTGGATCGACCAGGGCGGGGAAACCACCGCCTCGTCGTTGGCCACCACGATGTGGCGCGCCGCGTCAGGCTCGCCCATGAAATGGAACACCCGCTCGTCCGCCTTCAAGCCGAAGTAGAAATAGATTTCCGAACGGCGGTCGTGCAGGTGCGGCGGCATGGTGTTCCAGACGCTGCCGGTCTTCAGGATCGTCAGGCCCAGGAGCAGCTGGCAAGACTTACAGGTGGCCGGCACAATGTACTGATAGATGGTCCGCTCGTTCGAGGTCTCCAACGCGCCGCGCTCCAGCGGAACGGCCTTGTCGATGGAGATCTGCACCGTCTCGTAGCGCGCATGCGCCGGAGTCGAGGCCAGATAGAACTTGGCGGGTTTGGCCGCGTCGGCGGACTCGAAGAGCACCTCGGCCGAGCCCATCGGCACATAGAGGCCGTCGCGAGGATTGAGCGCATAGGCTTGACCGTCGACCGTTACCTTGCCCACCCCGTCCCCAACGTTGACGATCCCGAGTTCGCGCCGCTCCAGGAAGGGCTTGCCGGCGGCTGAGGCCGGTTCGGTCTGCTGCGGCAGAGCGACCTTGCCCTTCACCGGCGCGGCGCCGCCGATCACGAAGCGCTCGTTGTGCGAATAGGTCAGGCTGACCTTGTCGGCCTGGAACAGGCCCTCGATCAGGTAACGATCGCGCAGGGCGTCGTTGTCTGCGCCCTTCATCATGTCCGGATGGGTGGCGTGCAGGGTCTTGTCGAACATGGCGGGCTCCGTTTCCGCCCATTTGGTAACCGGTGTCATGGCTTCCGGCAACGGCTTTCCGCTCAGGCCGGCGGACGGCCGGAAGATTCGCGCACGACCAGCGCCGGTCGCACGTCGGACGCCGCGCGGGCCGCGGCCCGGCTGTCCTCGGACGACTGCAGCAGCAGTTTCTCGGCGGCCATGCGGCCCATGTCGCGGATCGGCAGGCGCACGGTGGTCAGGTTCGGCCAGACCCGCGAGGCCATGGGGCTGTCGTCGTAGCCGACCACCGACAGGTCTTCCGGAATCCGCAGCCCTCGCTCGCGCGCCGCCTTGAACACGCCCAGCGCCATTTCGTCGTTGCCGGTGAAGACCGCGGTTGGGCGCGGCTGCATGTCGAGAAGCTTCGCGCCGGCGTCGGCGCCGGACTCGAAGGTGTAGCCTGCCTCAAGCGAGTATCGCGCCTCCAGGTCCAGGCCGTGCTCCTTCAGGCCGCGGACGAAGCCCTCCCGTCGAATGTGCGCAGACCGGAACAGGGCCGGGCCGGAGATGTGGGCGATGCGGGTGTGCCCAAGCTCCGCCAGGTGCCGCGCCGCCTCCGCCGCGCCCGCGTCATCATGGGTGACCAGCATGCTCGCCGGTTCGTCCAGCGACACCGAGGCGATGCGCACATAGTGGCAGTCGAGCTCATCCAGCAGCTCGATCAGGCGCTCGTCCTCGGACGCCGAGGGGGGCAGCACCACGCCATAGAGCTTCTGGCGTTCGACGAACGCGCGGATGTCGGACAGGAACTGCGGCGAGGTCCGCGAGCAGGGGTGCACCACCAGCTCGTAGCCGGAGCCGCGCAGGGCCTCGAGCACGCCCTGCTGCATGTCCACGACATACTGCGGGTTGGGCTGGTCGTAGATCATCCCGACCAGGAACGAGCGGCGAAAGGCCAGGCCGCGCGCCTGCGGATCGGGGGCGAAGCCGAGCTCCTCGATGATCGCCTCGATCTTGACCCGCGTCTCTTCTTTCACGAAGGGCGAGCGGTTGATCACCCGCGAGACCGTTTTCTTCGAGACCTGGGCCAGGCGCGCGATGTCGTTGATGGTGGCGCGCTTCTTCGCCGCTCCTTCGCCGACGTCTCCCTTCGCCTTGCCGTCGTCTCGCGCCACGGATCTTCCATCCTAAACCAAGGGCCTATTTCGCAGCCGAGTCGCCCAGGCCCGCAACGCGAAGCCATAGGCTGGATGCTTCCACAACAGTTTGACACCGGTTACCCTTGTGGTCCACGCCCGCGAGGCGCACTTCGGGACAGTCATGGACGATCGCCCTGTTCAGCCGCCTTCGGTCTTTCGCGTGGATCCTCGCGACGACGTGGCGGTCGCGTTGCAGCCGCTGCAGGTCGGCGAGGTGATAGACATCGGCGGTGAACGGATCGTCGTGCGCCAGTCGGTCGAACGAGGCCACAAGCTCGCGCTTCGCCCCATTGCCGAGGGCGCCGAGGTGCTGAAGTACGGCTGGCCGATCGGCCGGACCAGCGCGCCGATTGCGCCGGGCGACTGGGTGCACAGCCACAATCTGAAGACCGGGCTGGAGGGCGTGGAGGCCTATGCGCCGCCGTCGCTCACCGCCCTCGAGCAGATACGCAAGACACCCGACGCGCCGGGCTTCATGGGCTACCGCCGCGCTAACGGCCGTGTTGGCACGCGCAATGAGATATGGGTGCTGTGCACGGTGGGCTGCGTGGCCCGCACCGCGCAGAAGGTGGCGCGGCTGGGCGCCGAGCGCCATGCGGGCAAGGTCGATGGCGTCCATGCCCTGACCCATCCGTTCGGCTGTTCCCAGCTCGGCGACGACCTTGGCCATACCCGAAAGCTGCTGGCCGCCCTGGCCGGTCATCCCAACGCCGGCGGCGTGCTGATCTTCGGGCTTGGCTGCGAGTCCAACCAGCTGGACGCCCTCCTCGCCGAGGCGCCGGGCCTGGACCGCAGCCGGCTGCGCACGGTGTGCGCCCAGACCGAGGAAGACGAGATCGAAGCGGGCCTGACGGCGCTGGACGAGCTGGTCGAGATCGCGTCGAACGACCGGCGCGAGCCATGCGCCATGTCCGACCTGGTCATCGGACTGAAGTGCGGCGGCTCGGACGGCCTTTCGGGGCTGACCGCCAATCCTCTGGTCGGGATGATCGCCGACCGCGTCGCCGGCGGCGGCGGGACGCCGGTCCTGACCGAGATTCCCGAAATCTTCGGCGCCGAGCGCCAGCTGATGGCCCGCGCCGCGTCGCCGGCGGTGTTCGAGCAGGCCGCCGGCCTGGTCAACGACTTCAAGCGCTACTTCCTCGACCACGGCGAGCCAGTGTCAGAGAACCCTTCGCCCGGAAACATCGCCGGCGGCATCACCACGTTGGAAGAAAAGTCACTGGGGGCGGTGCAGAAGGCCGGCCGCTCCGCCTTGACCCAGGTGCTGCGCTACGGCGAGCAGGTCTCAGGGCCCGGCCTGGCGCTGCTGGAGGCGCCCGGCAACGACGCGGTCTCCTCCACCGCCCTGACCGCAGCGGGATGCACAATCATCCTGTTCACGACCGGGCGCGGCACGCCGCTGGGCTTCCCCGCGCCGACGCTGAAGATCGCCACCAATTCCGACCTGGCGCTCCACAAGCCGCGCTGGATCGACTTCGACGCAGGCGTCCTGGCCGCCGGCGCCGAACGCGAGGCGACGGCGGATGCGCTGCTGGACTTAGTGCTCAGCACCGCCTCGGGCCGGCCGACCAGAAGCGAGCTCAACGACGAGCGCGAGATCGCTATCTGGAAGAGCGGGGTGACGCACTAGGTGCTGTGGACTCTAAGGAT
>JAFECT010000008.1 GCA_018241995.1 Pseudomonadota bacterium | reverse complement strand
TCCACCCCATCAGCAGCGAATCTTGCTCGAAGCTGGGCGGCGCTCGCCGAGCCGATGCGGTGGAGAGGTCGCGCTTGCTGGGTCCTCGACGCCGCTCGCTCCCGCGAGCAGCGCCAAGGATGACGATTGATTTGAGGACGCGGAGCATCCGACACTCCCCCCGATCACGTCGGAGGGGACATGAGCGACGAGCAGACCCAGCCCAAGGCCGGGCACGACCCGATCACCGTCATGGCGATTGCAGCCGCGACGGCCTGCATCGCCGCCTTCGCCCATGAGGCCGCCGGTCACGGCGGCGCCTGCCTGGCGCTGGGCGGGCGGATCACCCAGCTGACCTCGGTCTACTTCCACTGCAAACCCGGCGACGCCTGGATCGCGGCGGGCGGTCCGATCGGCAACCTGGTCGCGTTCGCCCTGATCTGGCTTGGGCTTCGCGCCCTGCCCGTCGGCAAGCCGCACCTGCGCCTCATGTTGCTGCTGCTCATGGCCTTCAGCATCTTCTGGGCGGCCGGCTACCTGCCCTATTCGATGTGGCGTCACGACGGCGACTACTACTTCGCCGCCAAGGACCTGATCCCCGGCCCGGAGATGGTCTGGCATTGGGGCGGCATCATCCTGGGCGTGGTGCTCTACCTGCTGGGCGCCGCGGCCGTCACTCGCGCCGGCGCGGCGTGGGCCGACCAGGCGGCAGGCACCCGGATGCGCCGCCTCGGCTGGCTGGCGGGAACCGTCTCCGCCGTCGCGGCGGCGGCCCTCTACGCGCCCGATCGGAAGGAGGCCATGGCGCAGGCCTTCCTGGAGGTCGGCGCCGCCTCCCTGCCCCTGCTTCTCGCCCTGCGCTCGCGCGCGCCGGGCGGCGTCGCGGAAGCGCCCGTCGGCCGCAGCCTGCCCTGGATCGCCGTCTCGCTGGCGATCTTCGCAGCCTTCGCCGCCACGCTCGGCCGCGGCCTGCCCTGAGCCCTACCAGTCGAGTTCCAGAGCCCCGGCCAGGAACGCCGCCAGGGGCGCGGTCTTGCGGCACAGCGTGACATAGCGCTCGAGCAGGTCGTCGGCGCACGCCATCTCCGGCGTGATCTCGACGCGGGTGATGAAGTCCTTGCGCTTCAGGTCCTCGATCAGCGGATGGGCAGGGTCGTAGCCCTTGGGCGCGCGGGTCAGGCTCTCGCCGCCGATCTCCAGGCCCTTCGTCGCCTTGCGCCAGCCGTCCGCGTCTTCCGCGATGGCGTCGCGGATCTTGCGGAGCGAGGCCGGATCCGGCCGCCAGACCCCGGCGCCCGCGCCGCCACGACCATGCCCCAGGCTGAAGAAGAAGCCCGGCGCCGCGCCTTCGGTGCGGCCGCGCCCCACCGGAAAGAACACCGCCGCCCAGGTCTTGTACGGCGTCTTGTCCTTGGAGAAGCGCGTGTCGCGATGGATGCGGAACATCGAACCGCCCGTCGGCCTGGGATCGACCACCAGATGCGGGCTGATCTTGTCCAGATGCGGCTGCAGGTCTGAGATGAAGCGCACGAACGGCGCGCGCACCGCCGTCTCGTAGCGAGCCTTGTTGGCGTTGAACCAGTCCCGGTCGTTGTTGGCCGCCAGCCCGTCGAAAAAGGCGAACAGCTCCGGCGTGAAATAGATGTCGCCCACGATGTCCCTCCCCGGCCCTTCCGTGACTTAAGCATTCGAGGCGCTGTGCCCAAGGCCGGCTTGACCCTGGCGAGCGGCCCATCGATGGTCGCCTCGCGCATCGCGCCGATGGATCGGGGGACCATCTCACATGAACCGTATCAAGCCGGTCAGCACCGCCTTCGTCGGCGTGGCGACGCTCCTGCGCAGGCCCGACACCCTGCTTGCCTGGACCCTGTTCCAGCTGCCCCCTTCTGCGCTGAGCGCCGGGATTCTGTGGTTCCTCGCCGTCAATATCGCGACCGGAACGCCGCTCATGCAGCAAATCCCGTTCGAGTATTTCATGGGCGGCATACTGGTCGTCGGCCTGTTCACCGCGCTATGGCGGCCGATGCTGCGCTCGGTCGCGTTGCGCGCCGGCATCGAACCCGGGCCGGGGGCGGCGTGGAAACTGAAGTGGGGTCGGGCGGAGACCACGCTGCTGCTGTTCTCCTTCACCAAGTCCGGCGCCGTGCCATGGAGCGAGAACGCCTTGGCGGGCCTTCTCCTGCTCATCCCGTTCGTTGCAGCGGCCATGCTCTGGTCGACCGCTCCAATCCCGGCCGCGGCGCTCTACGCGGTGGCGGCGTTCGTGACGGTTATCTGGATGCGCGTGCGCAGTTCGCTCACCTTCCCGCTGGTCGTCGATCCGGACTCGCACGTGATCCGGCGCGGCGGGACCTTCAACTGGATGCAAGTGCGCCGGGTCGGTTGGGAACTGACGGCGCGGCACTTCCGGCCCCTGATCGAGATGGAGCTCATCACCTTTACGATGTGGCTTCTCGTGTCTGCGGGCTTGGCGGCGCTGGCGGTCTGGGCCTTGGGCGGCGGCCTGTTCGTCCGTGAAGTCATCGCCTCGGCGGCGGCGGCGGACTGGGAGCGCGCGGTCGAGCGCGCCTTCATCCAGCTGCACAGCCTGCCAATCATGGCCTACGTCGTCTTCGGGCTTTGGGTCGCCGTGGTCAGCGCCCTGCACATGATCCTGTGCAGCGTGCCGACCGCAACGGCCTATCTGGCCGTCAGGTCCGAGGAACCCGATCTGGCGAAGCGGTTCGCCTGAGCCTACTCCGCCGCCAGGGTGTGCGGCGCGTCCAGTTCGTCGAGCGCCTTGGCCAGCGCCCGGCCCTCCTCGTCGGCCAGCGCGGCCTTGATCAGATTGGCCATGACCGCGGCGCCGGCCGGGCGTCCTTGCAGCATCTGGCGGCGCGCCATCAGGGCCTCGAAGTTCCGAAGGCCCCGCTCATGGGTGTCGCCATAGCCCTTGATCAGGCGCGCGCAGGCGGCGACCTCGACGGCCAGGTCGTAGTCGGCGGGCGCAGTCTCACGCACAGCCTTCAGCCAGGCCTCGATGCGCGCCTGCTCGGCGCCGTAGCGCAGGGTCCCGCGCCGGGTGGGCCTGAGGCTCGCCAGCATCGACAGCATCAGGAAGGCGCCCACACTGGTGGTGCGAACGCGCCGGCCCTTGCCGAAGAAACGGCCGATCAGGCCGCTCAAGGCCTTGGAGCCCAGGATCGCGCGGCCGAGGCCCGCGGGCAGGATTTCACAAACCTCCTGCAGGCGCGGGTGCATGAATTCCGAGACCTGCACGATCTGGCCGGGCTCGGCGCGGATCTCCTGGCGCATGGTCTCGAAACGGGCGGCGCGGGTCTTCAGGTCGGCGACGCGGATCGCGTCCTCATAGGCCATCCAAAGCGCCAGGTAGCGCGCGACCTCGGCGGTCATCAGGTATGAGCAGCGCGGGTCGCCCAGCTGGGCCTCCAGCCGCATCACATCGGCCAGGCGGTCGAGGTAGAGGCCGGCGTAGGCCTCGTCCTGATAGTCCATCAGCTTGGCGCAACCGAAGCGCAGGGTCTCGTGCAGCACCACGGGGAAGTTGGCGCCGAGCCTGGCCGACAGGCGCCGCCCGGCCTCGGTCGTGGCGCGGATCGGCGTGGCCTCATCGTCCTGTGGGATCGGGATGCGCCCGGCCGCCTGGAAGCCGGCGTCGAAGGCCCTGAGGCTGGCGTCGGTGGCCACGCCGGCGTCGCGGATCGCCTGCTCGAACGCCTGGCGGCCCAGCGGCAGGGCGCCGGATGCGGCCAGGGCGCCGAACATCACCGCATTGATGGCGCCGCCCGCCCCCCTGGCGGCGGCCTCCATGTCGAAGGCGCAGAGCCGGCGCGCGCGCGACTGGGCCGCGTGCATCACCCGCTCCGGGTCGGCGGTCCCGTCGCCCATGGCGCTCTTCTCGGTGATGCCGAAGACGCGATGGGTGGAGGCGACAAGCGTGGTGCGGTCCGGCGTCACGAAGCCCCTGAGGATCGCGCGGCCGGCCTCCATCAGCTCCGACGCCATGACCACGTCCACATCGCCGGGCGCCGGCATCAGGTTCAGCACCGGGGCGGTGTTCGAGGCCCTCAGGCCCGGCGCCGGGAAGAGTTCGAGATAGTAGATGGTCGTGCCGGTGCGCTGGGCCACGCCCGGGACCGAGGTGGCCTGGGCGATGTAGCCGCTAGCCTCCGCCGCGCGCACGATCCAGTCGGACAGCACCGCCCCGCCCTGCCCGCCGAGGGCGGAGATGGCGATGGTCAGGGGACGCGTGACCGGCTTGCCCGCGCTCATCAGAACGCCCTCGCCAGTCGCCTGCGCTCGGCGCCGCGTTGCAGCCAGCCGATCACGCCCCGCCGCAACTCATTGACGAACCGGTCCCAGCCGGACGGGTTGAAGATCAGCTCCGCCTTCCAGAACGAGGGGCACAGCACCGCCGCGTGGCTGATCTCACCGCACAGGCCGCAGCCGACGCAGGAGTTGTCGACATAGGCCACCGGATCGAGCCTGAGAGGATCGGGGTTCGGCCGGATGGTCAACGACGGACAACCGGACAGCCGGATGCAACTGTGATCGCCGGTACAGGTCTCCGCGTCCACGCCGAAGCGTTCGCGCACCATGCGCCTTCCGGCCCTTACGCTGGCCTGGAACTGGGGTCTCACCCGCCGCTGCTTGTTCAGCATGCACTCGGACGAGGCGACAATGACCTTGGGCCCTGAAGCCGGCGTGGTCATGGCCTCGTAGAGGGTGTCGGTCATGCGCTTCAGGTCATAGGTCCGCTCGATGCGGCGCACCCATTTCACCCCCATCCCCCGGATCGCTTCGGTGATGGCGTGGCGCGTGCTCTTGGTCGGGTTCTCCCCTCGCGAGGACAGGATATCCTGGCCCCCGGTCGCGGCGGTGTAGGCGTTGTCGACCACGATCAGGACGTTGTCGGAGTTGTTGAACACCGCGTTGCCGACGCCGGAGGTCAGGCCGTTGTGCCAGAACCCGCCGTCGCCCATCACCGCGACCGTGCGCTTCGACGCCTTGGCGTTGAAGGCCGCCGCCCCGGCCGCCCCCAGGCCGTAGCCCATGGTAGTCGCGCCGATGTTGAAGGGCGGCAGGATCGAGAACAGGTGGCAGCCGATGTCGCAGCTGACGTGGTAGGCGCCGATCCTGCGTTCCACCAGCTTCATGGCGGTGAAGATCGGCCGCTCGGGACAGCCGGTGCAGAAGCCGGGCGGCCGCGGCGGCAGGGTCTCGGCCAGCGCCCTCACCTCCGTCGGCGGCGGGCCCGACGGCAGGACCACGATCGGCGTGGCCTTCTCCACCAGGCGCGGCGCGTGGTCGGCCAGGAAGGCGCGGACGCCGGTCTGCAGCACCTGGGCGGTGTATTCGCCCGCCATGGGCAGTACGTCCTTGCCCACGACCTTGGCCTGCAGGTCGGCGCGCCTGAGGATGGTGTTCAGCGCCTGCTCCAGGAAGTCCGGCTGGCCCTCCTCGACGATCAGCACCGCCTTCTTGTCGGCGCAGAAGCCGCGGATCTCGTCCTCGATCAGGGGATAGGTCACGTTCAGGCAGTAGATCGGGACCTCGGTGCGGCCGAAGCTGTCGGACAGTCCCAGCAGCTCAAGCGCCCGGATCAGGCCGTTGTAGAGCCCGCCCTGGACGATGATTCCGACCTCGCCGGTCGAGCCGCCAAGGAACTCGTTCAGGCGATGCGTCTTGATGAAGTCGATCGCCGCGGGCAGGCGCTTGGTCACCTTCTCCTGCTCGTGGACGAAGCTGGCCGGCGGCAGCACGATGCGGCTCACGTCGCGGACCGGGTTCTCCATGGCGTGGCGGATAGCCAGGGGCGGCGGCTGATTGTCCTTCGCCGGGAACGAGCCGTAGAGGTGGCAGGCGCGCACCCTCAACTCCAGCATCACTGGAGTGTTCGACGCCTCCGACAGCTCAAAGCCCTTCTCCACCGCCTCCACGATCGAGGGAAGGTTCGGACGCGGGTCGAGCAGCCAGATCTGCGATTTCATGGCGAAGGCGTGCGACCGCTCCTGCATGATCGAGGAGCCTTCGCCATAGTCCTCGCCCACGATCACCAGCGCCCCGCCGGTGACCCCACCGGACGCCAGGTTAGCCAGGGCGTCCGACGCCACATTGGTGCCCACCGTGGACTTCCAGGTGACCGCGCCCCTGAGCGGATAGTTGACCGAGGCCGCGAGCATGGCCGCGGCAGACGCCTCCGACGCCGAGGCCTCGAAATGCACGCCGAGCTCACCCAGCAGCGCTTGCGCGTCGGCCAGCACGTCCATCAGGTGCGAGATCGGCGAGCCCTGGTAGCCGCCGACATAGGCGACGCCCGACTGCAGCAGGGCCTTGGTGACCGCCAGTATGCCCTCGCCGTGGAAGGTCTCGCCGGCGCCCAGGCGCAGCGACTTGACCTCCTCGGCGAAGGAACGCTCGGCCATCTAGGTCAGCCGGCGACCAGCGCCAGCACCCGAAGCGGGCTGCCCGAGCCGCCGGCGATCTTCAGCGGCGGGGTGATGATCACCGCGCCCTTGGGCGGCAGCTTGTCCAGGTTGGTCAGGCTGGCCAGGCCGTAGCGGTTGTTGCCGTGCATGAAGTGGTGCGCCGGGAACGGCGGGTCGAACATGCCGGCCATGCCTGCATCGGTGCCGACCGTCTCGACGCCGAAGCCCATCACGTCGCGCTCCTCAGCCAGGAACTTGGCCGCCTCGATCGACGGCCCGGGCGTGTGCCCGCCGTTGAGGAAGGCGTCCGGGTCGGTGCGCTTGGACCAGTCGGTGCGCATCAGCACCCAGGACTTGGCGGGGATCTTCCCGTGCTTCTCTTCCCAGGCCTTGATGTGCTCGACCTCCATCAGGAAGTCGGGGTTCTCGGCGGACTCGTCGGAGCAGTCGATCACGCAGGCCGGGGCGATCAGCTGGTCGGCCGGGATGGTGGCCGGGCCGCCGTCCGGATAGGTGCGCCCGGTATGCCAGTGGTTGGGCGCATCGAAGTGAGTGCCGGTGTGCTCGCCCATGCGGATCTCGTTCCAGGCCCAGCCCGGCCCCTTCTCGTCGAAGTTCGACACTGGGATCATCGAGAACGGCGGCGAATTGGCCCCGACCTCGGGCGGCAGGGCGATCACCGGCGTGGTCGGCGTCAATGTCTGGGTCAGGTCCACGACCTTGATCGCGCCCCCCTGGATCGACGTCGACAGATTGGCAAGCAACTCGGCGGCGGCGGTCATCGGCGGTCCTCCCCAGGGCCTCTGTTGGAGGCGCAATAGAGCACAAACCGCCGCAGAGTCAGCAGCGCTGAATGCTACTTCAGCACTGTGTTCGGCTCGACCAGCGCAAAGCCCGGAGTCTCGCGTGCGAAATGGCGCAGCCAATAGGCGTGGCCGCCCCCGAAGATCACCAGCACGCGATCGCCGGGCCGCGATATCTGTTCCACCTTGGCGAAGATGCGCGCGTTCCTCAGGTACCACATGCCATTGAGGATCGCGCCCGGCTGGCCCTGCGCGTCGCCCAGGCTCAGCATGCGATAGTAGGCCTCCCTATGCAGGCGCTCGATCTCGGCGGGCTGATTGGCCATCGCCGACAGTTGCAGCAGCGAATGGTTGGCCTGCAGCGCGTTCATCTGGTCGACCATGGCGACCACCGCGGCGTCCGCCTTGGCCAGCGACGCCGCGCCCTGTGCATGCGAATGGCCCCACGCCATCACCGGGCCGATGGGGAAATAGTCGTAGCCGCCCGGATGGGCCTTCTCATCGACGCCGTACACCGTGGCCAACCCCAACTTTCGGGCGATGCGGAAACCGAGCTGGACCTGCTCCCGCCGGTCCTTCTGAAGGTCGCTGTCGCTGAACCGCTGATACCCCGGCAAGGAAAGGTCTGCCTCATCACTTTCGAGTTCGAGTGCGATCTTGGTCGGCTTGAAATGGGCGAGCGCCTCAGCAAGGGCCGCAACCTCGGCCTGCCGCCGCGAAGTGAGAACGTCGTCAACCTTCACATTGTGTCGGTCCAGACTCTGGTTTGCGAAATGGGCGCTGGCGAAGACCATCACCTTCACGGGCGCGGGCTCAGCGGCGGCAGCGGGGCTCACCAAGCCCAGGATCACGGCGATAACGGCCAGGGTGCGAAGCATCTCGTCCTCCACGGGCAAGCACATCGCCGCCCCTTCATGGGGTGCAGGAGGCCTGCGGCTACGCTTTTGGAGGCGGGCCGGAAATTAATTCGCTGTTAGCCGGATCACACCGGCGGCGCGTCGTCGCCCACGCCCGGCCCCACCTCCCGTGCCGCATAGGCGCCGCGCACATAGCCGTCGGTCGGCGCCGACATGCCATGACAGGAGATGATGTAATCGACCTGGCCCGCGGCCAGTTTCGCGGCCAGGCGCGCCACCCGGTCCTGCTCCAGGCCCGGGCTGTCGCCGCAGATCGTGCCGTCCGGGCGGATGTAGGCCAGGGTCCCGACCGCACCGTAGCCCAGGTCCGATTTCGACAGCAGCCAGCCCACCAGAGACGGCGCGCCGAGCGCGTCCACCAACTGCGGCTCCAGCGGCATGTGGGGCACGATGTCGTCGTCGTATTCGAAGCGGATGTGGTCGGTGATCGCCGCCCCATAGGCCGCGGCGAAATCGGTGTCGCCGATGCGGGCGGGCGCGAAGGTGCGCACCACGATCTTATGGTCCGGATAATCGAGCCTGAGCCGCCACGCCATCAGCGGCGAGATCGCGCCGCCCTTGCTGTGGCCGGTGACGAAGATGGTCTGGGCGGGATGGGCCTTCACCGCGTCGTCCACCCGCTGGTGCAGCTTGGCCCATACGCCCATGAAAGCCTTGTAGAAGCCGAAGTGGACCTTGCCCGGAAAACCCGGCGGATGGCCAGCCGCCCCCGCCAGCAGGGCGACCGCGTCGCCCGCCCAATCGATGATCACCTGCAAGGGATCGTGCCCCGGCCCCGGAGGCATGGTGCCGCGCACCGCCACCACCACCCCCTCGTCGATGGAGCCCACGAAGGCCGCGTTCTGGCCGAAGGTCCCTGACTGGACGCCCCAGGGCGCCACGGTCCAGCCGATGCAACCTGTGCAAGGCGCCTGATCCCCTTGGCCGGAGTCCGCGACCGGCCCGTCGCCCGAGATCATGTAGGCCTGGGCGGCGGCGGACAGCAGGCGAAGCGTGATGTCGGCGGGCATCGGCGGAACTCCTCAGAGCGAACGGTAAGCAAGCGCCACAGTGGAACTTTCGCGACTTCTCTACAATAGCTTGCACGACAGTCGGACGCCCTGGCCCCCTGTCAGGCTGGCGTGGCCTCGGCCGCATCCCGCATCAGGCCTTCCAGCCAGCCGTTCATCAGCACGTCGACCACCAGATGCACCCGGTCCGTGCCGCCGCGGTTGAACACCCGGTGCGGATCCGACAGGCGCAGGTACCAGGCCTCGCCGGGCGCCATGTCGACCCGCCGGCGGTTCAGCTCGAACACCACGTCCGGGCCGGTGGTGATCGGGATGTGGATGCGCGCGCGGCCGTGCTCGGCGTCGAGGTCGCCGTCGCTGTGCTCCTTGATGGTCGAGCCCGGCGTCAGCCGCATCAGGCGCGCGGCGTGGACCTCGCAGTCGAAGCTTCCCAGCACCTCGCGGAAATAGGGCGAGGCGGCCAGCATCAGGGTGTCCTGATAGTCGCTCTTGTTCGGGTCGGAGTAGATCATCATCACCGGGTGGCGCGCGTCCGCGGCCATGCGCAGGGGCATGGCGCTCCAGTCGCCTTCGTAGTTCTGGCGCACGAAATGCTCGGTCCAGCTCGTGCCGGCCAGGGCGGCGAGATCGGCGCGCAGCCGCGCCGGGTCGAACGCGAGCGGGAGCTTCAGCCGGTCTGGAAACGCCATGGTTGTGGCATATGCTGGCGCGCGACTCCCCGCAAGGAAGCTTCACCACCGATGCCCCTCGACCGCCTGCGCGCCCTGCTGATCGAGGATGGCGAGGCGGCCGCGCGCTTGGCTCGCATAGGGCGTCCGGCCGACTTCGCCGACGCGGCGGCGGCGCTGCTCGACGACGGCGCTTCCACCGCGGTTAGAGCCGCGCTCACGGACCAATTGGGCGGCGGCCGTCCGGCGTCCTTGCCCATCATCGAGACCGAGGCCCCGGCCCCGGGCTGGCTGCCGTGGCGGCTGGACGCCGAAGGCCTGGACTGGCTCTTCATCGGCCGCCGCCTCACCCAGCCCTTCTACGAATCCGACCTGAGCCTCGCGCGCTGCCTGCCGATCAACCGCCTGATGCGGGTGCGCACGCCGCGCGGCAGGCTGGCCGTCCTGGCCGGACGCGCGCCGGACGGTCTGATCTTCCACATGTCGCGCTGCGGCTCCACGCTCACGGCGCGGATGCTGGCCGGCAGTCAGGCCAGCCGCGCCGTGGCCGAGGCCAAGGTCGTCGATCAGGCGGTGCGCGCGCCGGGCCTGGACGACGCCGCCCGCGTCGAGCTCCTGAGAGCCGTCGTCGGCGCGCTCGCTCGCGGCGGCCCCGAGCGGCTGTTCCTGAAGCTGGACTGTTGGCACGCCCGCGATCTCCCGCTGTTCCGCCGCGCGTTTCCGGATGCGCCCTGGGTGTTCCTGCACCGCGATCCCGTGGAGGTCATGGTCTCTCAGCGCCGCGCGTGCGGGATCCAGATGATCCCGTCGCTGGTGCCCGAAAGCTACTATGGCTTGAGCCTGCCGAGCGGCGTGCCCGATGAGGACTATTTCGCCCGCGTGCTCGCGGCGATCATGGAGGCGGCGCTGGACGGGCTCGAACTCGGCGGCGGCCTCTGCGTCGACTATCGAGAGCTGCCCGAAGCGGTCGAGACGCTGATCCTGCCGCATTTCGGGGTCGCCCCCTCCCCGGCCGAGCGAGAGGCGATGGCGCGGGTCGCGCTCCGCGACGCCAAGGGCGCGCCGCAGGCCCCCTTCACGCCGGACTCGGCCTCGAAGCAAGCCACCGCCGACAGGGCGTTGCGGAACCTGTGCGAAGAGCGGCTCGGGCGCCTGCAACGCCGGCTGAGGGCTCAGGCAGCGGCCAGGACCTCAGCGCCGGCCACCGCCGCCTCGAAGACGGCATGGCCATAGCCGGTCAGGCCGCCGTCGCCTCCAGGGCCTCGAACAGCTTGGCGATGTCCGCCTCCGTGACATGCAGATGCGGAGCGAAGCGCAGGGACGCGCCGCGCTGGCTGATGTAGACGCCGCGGCTGCGCAGCGCGCCGACCACATCGCCGCCGACGCCGTCGGGCAATCGCGCCCCGAACAGGTGCGGGCAGCGCTGCGTCGCCGGCGCGACCTTGAACCCCAGCGTCTCCAGGCTCTCGATCAAGCGCGCGTTCACCGCGCCGAGGGACTCGGCGATGGCCGGCACGCCCCAGGCGGTGAGTTGCTCCAGCGCCGCCACGGCGCCTGGGAGAACGGTGGTGACGCAGGTCTCGCCCATGTCGAAGCGGCGCGCGCCCGAGCGGTACTCGTCGCTGTAGCGGACCAGGCCGGCGAAGTCTTCGGCATTGGCGCGGGCCAGCCAGGTCTCTTCCAGCGGGCGGGCGTCGCGCCACGCCGGCGCGACATAGAGCAGGCTGAAGCCGTAGGGGCAGAGCAGCCACTTGTATCCCGAGGCGACCAGGAAGTCCGGCGCGATGGCCTGAAGATCGAGCGGCATGGCGCCCAGGCTCTGGGTCGCGTCGACCACAAGGATCGTCCCGTGCGCGCGGCAGGCCTCGCCGATGCGCGCCAGGTCCAGGCGCGCGCCATTGGTCCAGTGGCAGGGCGCCAGGCTCGCGACCCGCACGTCCGGGGCCAAGGCCGCCAGCACCGCGCCGGTCCAGTCGAAATCCTGCGGCGTGGGCACGGTCACGATCTCCGCGCCGGTCTCGCGCGCCACGCGCCGCCACGGCAGGACGTTGGACGGAAACTCCTCGTCCAGCAGCAGGACGCGGTCGCCGGGGCGAAGGCTCGGCTCCACGGCGCGAGCGGCGGTGCTAACGCCATAGCTGGACGCCGGAATGATCGCCCAGCCGTCCGCGTCCGCCCCGAACAGTCCCGCGGCCAACACGCGAAGCCTCTCAGCGTCGGCGAAGAAGTCGGCCGGCGTCCGCTCCCAAGGGCGGCTCTTGGCGCCCGCCGCCGCGACCAGCCGCTCGCGCGAGGCGTTGAGCAGCGGCCCGTTATAGGCGGTGTTGAAGTAGGCGACCCCGTCCGGGATATCGAACAGCGGACGCTGGGAACCGAGCGCGTACATCCATGCCTCCCGCCGCCGCAGGTCCGCGATGGCCACGCGGGCTATATGGCGACGCTTGGGCCCCGCGCTACGGCTTGGAGCAGGCGGCGATCATCTCGTCGACCACGGCGTTGACCGATGCGACGGGCGTGAAGAACTCCGTGTGGCCGTAGCCGGTCCAGGGGACGACGATGTCGAACTTGAGATCGCGCAGGCCTTCGAAGCTGTTGCGCATCTTCTTCTTGCTGAGATTCCCGGGCCGCCACTTGCCGCCCTCGCGCCAGACGAAATCGGCGGTGAACAGGATCCTCGTCCCCGCGATCTCGACCAGGGTCGAGAGCTGGCCCGCCGTGTGGCCGGGCGTGGGGACCAGCAGCACATCACCCTCGATGGTCGTGCGCTCGAACGGCAGGACGTGGTCGATATGCACCGCATTGGTGCGATGGCCCATGGCCGCGGCCTCGATCTCGCTGCAATAGACCGTCGCGCCGAACCGCTTGGCGACCTCGTTGGTCGGCGGCCCACCCAGGTGCCGGTCGCTGATCACCGCCGCCTTGACCCCGCCCAGCCGCTCCATCTCGTCGAAGCTCTGGCTAAGCGAGCCCATCCGGCTGGCGTCCAGCACCAGGTTGCCTGCCGGGCGGCGCACGAAGTGGCTGTAGCCGAAGCCCTTGTTGTCATCTTGGGGCGCGATGAAGACGCCGGGAAGGATTTCTTTCATGGTGCTTTCATCGACGCGGCGCGGCGGCGCGCCCACAGGTCTTTGAGCGCCAGGACCAGTACCGCCAGGAATGGGACCAGGGCCACGAGGGTTATCAGGTAACCGACACTCGAAACCCGATTCCAGAACTTGAAGACGGCCGGATAGTCGACGTAGCGCTTGGGCATCCCCTGCCAGCCCAGAACGACCTGCGGACAAAATATAACGGTCACGCCGAGCGTGAAGAGGATCAGATGCGCCCAGCCCAGTCGCGGACGGCGCGGCAGATGCAGCCAGCCCCACACCACGGCATAGGCCAAGGCGAATACGGCAAAGGCCCCGAACAGGCTCAGCACGTAGTGCCCGTGCGCGACGACATAGTACGTTTCCTGGACGCTGTAGGCGCCGCCCGCCGCTCCATCAGCAACGGGTGAGATCGGCAAGGCCGTCGCTCCGCAAGACATGATCGCGACGGCCAGCCAGGTCGCGGGAAACGTAAACCAGCGCCTGCGCACATCAGACCGGGACGTCGCCGCCACGAAAACGCCGAAGCCGAGAAGCGACGAGGCCGCCAGTATCCCGGCCTTCAGCCGCGACACCCCAAAGAAGCCCGGCTGGCTCCATGACCAAGCGGTATAGACCACGGGTCCCAGCAGCAGGATCATCGCGACAGAGAACAGAAGAAGGAGGCGCGTCACGCGGGGCATCGCGCCATCCTCGAACAAGCTTGGCCTTGCGGCAACCGGCTCAGGCCGGTTGCGTCTGCGGCTGCGGCGGGACCAGGGCGTCGTCGATCTGGGCGGCGCGGAGCGAGGCCGGGCGGGCCCTGAGGCGCGCGGCGTAGGCTTCCAGCGCCGGGCGCTTCTCGATGCCGCCAAAGGCCATGCCCCAGATCACGTGCGAGCCGAAATAGACGTCCGCGGCGCTGAACCGGTCGCCGAGCAGATAGTCGCCCTGCGACACCGCCAGCTCTATGGCGTTCATGACGTCGCCATAGGAGCCCCAGCCCAGCATCCGCGACTTGTCGGCCGGCGCCTCCCAGCCCATCGAACGGGCCGAGACCGCCGCCTCGATCGGCCCGGCCGCGAAGAACAGCCAGCGGAAGTAGGTCCCGCGCGCCTTGTCGCCGATGGGCGGCGCCAGGCCGGCGTCCGGGAAGGCGTCGGCCAGATAGGCGCAGATCGCCCCGCCCTCGGTCACCACCGTGTCGCCGTGCCGGATCGCCGGCACCTTGCCCATCGGATTGATGGCCAGATACTCCGGCGACTTCATGCTGGCCGCGTATTCCAGGATTTCGGTGCGATATGGGACGCCCACCTCCTCCAGCATCCAGCGCACGATGCGGCCGCGCGACATGGGATTGGTGTAGAAAACCAGTTCGTCGGACATCGCTTGTTCTCCCGTCAGAGCTTGTCGATCCGCACCATGACCATCCCCTGCTGACAGCATCGTGTCATCAGCGGATCACCCGTCGTAGGCCGCCTGCAGCGCCGCGATATCCAGTTTGCCCGACTGCATCACCACGCCCATCACCCGGCCCGCCCGCTCGCCGCCGCCCTTGAGCAACTGCGGCAGGATAGCAGGCACGACCTGCCACGACAGGCCCCAGCGGTCCTTCAGCCAGCCGCACGGGCCGGGCTGGCCGCCGTCCGACAGCTTGTCCCAATAGTGGTCGATATCGGCCTGGGTCTCGCAGCTGATCGAGAACGACACGGCTTCCGTGAACTTGAAGATCGGCCCGCCGTTCAGGCCCACGAACGGCTTGCCGTCGAGCTCGAAGGCGATGGTCATGACGCTGCCCTCAGGCCCCGGCTGGCCGGGACCATAGCGCGCCACCGCGCCGAGCTTCGAATTCGGGAACACCGAGACGTAATAGTTCGCGGCCTCCTCGGCCTCCTTATCGAACCACAGGAAGGGCGTGATCTGGGGCATGGTCATCCTCTCCGTTGCCTGTCGATAGGACGCGCCAGCTGCGTCCGATCCTACACCTCTGCATGAAGAATTCGGCGAGGTGACAAGCGACGCGAACGGCGCCCAACTGCGGCCTCGCTTTCGCAGGGGGGCCATCGATGATCTGCCGGGTCTGGCGCGGGTGGACGAGCCCGCAGAACGCCGACGCCTATGAGGCGGTGGTGCGGGGCCAGGTGATCCCCGGGATCGAGGCGCGCCGCGTCGAAGGCTTTCGCCA
This sequence comes from Pseudomonadota bacterium, assembly GCA_018241995.1. Classification (GTDB taxonomy): domain Bacteria; phylum Pseudomonadota; class Alphaproteobacteria; order Caulobacterales; family Caulobacteraceae; genus JAFECT01. The sequence goes on along the minus strand of JAFECT010000008.1, from coordinate 160,875 downwards.
CATCGACCTGATGCGCCGCTCACTGCCCGAGAGCGGCGAGATCGAGTTCGCGACCATCATGTGGTTCGACGACCTGGAGGCGGTGAAGCGCTTCGTCGGCGAGGACTACGAGGTCAGCCACGTCCCGCCCGCCGCCCAGGCCGTCCTGGCCCGCTACGACGCCCGCGCCGCCCATTACGAGGTGTTGGACCGCCGCGAGCAGGGAGAAGCCCGATGAACAGCGCAGTCGATCCGTTCGGGGACTTCTCCGAATTCTTCGCCGACAATCCATGGATCTGGGCGGTCCTGGCGGTCAGCTTCGCCGTCTGGGTGTCTTCACTGATCCTGGTGGTCCGCTCGCCGAAGTTCAGGCGGAAATGGCAATGGGCGCTGCTCACCCTGCTCAACTTCAGCTTCGCCTGGCAGATCGGCGAGGGAACCATGATGAGCCTCGGCCTGCCGATGGGGGCGCTCTATGTAATCGGCTTCTGGCTGTGGGGACCGCGTCCGACGGCCGAGGCCCTGGCCGCCGAAGCTGAACGGCGCGCCGCCCAGCCGGCGCGAGCTGAAATCTATGGCGGGCGACGGTTGCTGGTCGTGCGTGTCGCATACCTCTTCGCCACAGCCGCTGTGCTTGTGTTGAGCGCTCTGAGCGCCTCAGGCGCCTTGCTGAACAGCTTCGCGGCGCTCGACGGCGGCCCTTCGTTGGACACCTTGCTGCCGAAGTCGTTCATTCTCCTACTTCGCTACGGGGGTGCGGCGTTCACCCTGGCGTTGGCGGCCCTTTGGCTCTGGCTGGCCGTTCGTCCGCAGTGGTGGGGAAAGCTCCTGTGCGTCTGGGCCGGGTTGAGCTGGACCATGTTCGGCGCGGTCTTCTGCATGATCGCGTCTCTCGTCGCCAAGCCGGTCGACCCCGCGGCGCTGGTCGTACTGGGTTGCGGCCTCGTGATGCTCACGGTCGCCGTCGTTCATCAGGTCGTCGATCCGCGCCTGTTCGGATGGTCGCCCTCGCCCAGGTGACAACCGCCCCGAAACGCGGTCCAACTGCGGTCGGTACGGGGGGGGAAGTCCGTTGAGCCAAGCCGATCAGGATACGCCGCGCGAAGCCTGGAGTTCGCGGTTCGCCTTCTTCTACGCCTGCGCGGCGGCCTCCATTGGGCTGGGAAGCCTCTGGCGGTTCCCATACGTGGCCGGCCAGAACGGCGGCGGGGCCTTCGTGCTGCTGTTCCTGCTGTTCATCTTCGCCCTGTGCGTGCCGCTGATGATGGCCGAGATGCTGATCGGCCGGCGGGGCGGGGGCTCGGCGATCCTGAGTGTGGGCAACATGATCCGCGGCGAGAAGGCCATGGGGGCCTGGGCCGCCATCGGCTGGCTGTCGATCCTGATCCCGTTCCTGGGCCTGAGCTATTACAGCGTCGTCGCCGGCTGGGGGCTCGACTATGTGCGCGAGGCCATCACCCACGGCTTCGCCGGCCTCTCGGGCGCCCAGTCCGAGGCCCGTTTCGGGGCGCTGGCCACCGACTGGGTGCGCCAGGGGACGATGCAGGCCCTGCTGATCGCCGCGGTCGCCGTGGTGGTGGCGCTGGGCGTCCAGCGCGGCATTGAGTGGGTCTCGCGCATCAAGATGGCGGGCTTGGTGATCATCATCCTGGGCCTGGTCGGATACGGCTATGCGACGCTGGATTTCGGGCGGGCGGTCGATTTCCTGTTCAAGCCCGACTTCTCCAAGCTGACCGCAGACAGCGTGCTGCAGGCGCTGGGCCAGGCGATGTTCTCGACCTCCGTCGGCGTGGGCGTGATCATGACCTACGCCGCCTATCAGCCGGTGCGCATGCCGCTGGGGCGCACGGCGCTCGCCATCAACAGCTCCGTCGCCGTGGTCGCCTCTCTGGCCGGCCTGGCGATCTTCCCCGCCGTTTTCACCTATGGCCTGAAGCCCGGCGGCGGCCCGAGCCTGATCTTCGTCACCCTGCCCGCCGCCTTCGCCAAGATGCCGGGCGGCCAGTGGGTGGCGATCCTGTTCTTCACCATGATCGTGCTGGCTGCCTTCACCGTGATGGTCGGCATGCTGGAACCGGTCGTGGCCTGGGTGCGCGAGAAGACCGGCCTGAGCCGCCCCGTCGCCGCGAGCGTCACCGCCGCCGCCTGTTTCGCGGTGGGCCTGCCGTCGCTGCTGTCGACCAGCCTGCTCAAGGACTGGCATCCCTTGGCGGCGGTGAAGGGTTTCGAGACCAAGACCTTCTTCGACGTGCTCGACTTCTTCATCGGCAACATCATCATCCCGGTGAACGCCCTCTTGATCGCGCTGTTCGTGGGCTGGTGCGTCAGCCGCCGCACGGTGGACGAGGAACTGAGCCTCAAGGGCGTGGTCGAGCTGGCCTGGCGCGGCATCGTGATGTTCGTCGCCCCGCTGCTGATCACCATCCTGATGCTGTCCCTGATCTTCCCCGACCAGGCCAAGGCGCTTATGGCCTCCCTGTCCGGCCATTAGAGAGTCCCATGTCCGCCTCCAACGCCGCCCTAGCCGCCTCTCCGGCCTTCGACGCCCAGGCCTTTCGCGCCCGCTTCCCGACCCTGAAGACCAAGGCCTACATGAACTCCGGCTCCTACGGCCTGCTGGCCGACGAAGTCCGGACCGCCTTCGAGTCCTATCTCGACGATCGCCTGCGCTGCGGTTCGGAGTGGGGCTGGTGGGTCGAGCGGGCGGAAGCCGTGCGCACCGGTATGGCGTCCCTGCTGCGCGTCGATCCGAACGAAATCGCGGTCACCGCCTCAGCCTCGGCCGGGGTCAACGCCGTGGCCTCTGCGCTCGACTTCTCAGGCCCGCGCAACAAGGTCGTCGTGTCGAACTTCGAGTTCCCGACCTCGGGCCAGATCTGGCACGCCCAGGAGCCGCGCGGCGCCGAGGTCGTGCACGTGCCCGAGGACGACACCGGCTACATCCCGCTGGAGCACTTCGAGAAAGCCATCGATGAGCGGACCAAGGTCGTGGCCATCGCCCAGGTCTGCTACCGCAACGGCGCCAAGCAGGACGTGAAGGGCATCGTCGAGATCGCGCGGCGCAAGGGCGCGCTGGTGCTGCTCGACATCTACCAGGCCGTCGGCGCCACCGACATCGACCTGAAGGCGCTGGACGTCGACTTCGCCACGGGCGGAATGCTGAAGTATCTCTTAGGCACCGCCGGCATCGGCTTCTTCTATTGCCGGAAAGGCCTGATCGAGCAGCTCAGGCCCACGGTCACCGGCTGGTTCGCCCAGTCCAACATCTTCAAGATGAGCATCTTCGAGAACGATCCCTCGCCCACCGCGAGGCGCTTCGAGATGGGCACCCCGCCGGTGCCGAACTGCTACGCGGCGGAGGCCGGGATCAACATCATCCGCGAGGTCGGTACGCCTCAGATCGAGCCCTACATCCGCAACCTGACCCGCCACGCCATCGAGCGCCTCAGCGAAATCGGCTGCCGGTTCGCCATGCCGACGGATGACGCGCGGCGCGGCCCGCAGGTGACGGTGAAGTCGACCGACGACCACGCGCTGGTCGAGCGGCTGGCGGCGCGGGACATCGTGGTCTCGAACCGCGACGGGAACCTCCGGGCCATGTTCCACGCCTACAACACAGGCGCCGATGTCGAAGCGTTGGTCGAGGGACTGAAGGCGAACGCGGATCTTCTAAGGCGCTGATCCTCCCCCCCCGAGGGGCGAAGGAAAATCAGTAGTTGATCCCCGGATTGTCCCCCGGATGGATCACCCCGACCACCTCCATCCCGCCCTCCGACACGCACTGCAGCGAATGCAGCTGTTTTCTCGGCAGGAAGATCACGTCGCCAGGGCGCACCCTCGCCTTCTTAGTCTCCGTCCACATCATCCCCTCGCCCTCTAGGCAGATGATCGACTCCTCATAGAGGTGCCGGTGTGGCTCGGCCTTTGAGAAGGGGATGTGGCCGATGAACTGGGCCTTGCCCGTGCAGCCCACGGCCTTGTCGGCCAGCATCTGGAACCACCGCTCGCCCATGGCCTTGCGCTGGCCGGCGTCCACGCGAACCACGCGTTCGGGCTCGGATGCGTCGAAGGCGGACGGCCAGTCGGGCTCGACCTCGAGCGCGGCGATGGCCGGCAGGGCCGAGATGAACAGCTTGAGCGTCTGACCCTCGGCCGGAACGGCGCGGAAGCCCTCGCCGGCGCGGACGTAGACCCCATCGGTGCGCTGGACCTGAAACGGCCGCCCCGCGATCTCGATGGTCCCCTCGCCCCCGCCCACAAACAGGATGCCGTCGCTCTCGCCCAGCATGACGATGGGCCCCGGCTGGCCCGAGACCTCAGCGTAGAACTGCGACTGGTGGATCGCCCCCTGTCCCTGGGAGATCACCGTGCAGAACCGCAGGTTCCCGAGCTCGGCGAAGCGGGCCTTGGCGGGCGAGAAGACGTAGCAGCCGCCGTCCAGCAGGGTCAGGCCGTCGACCTGGTCCCGGGTCTCGGGAATGGCGCGGTTCTCGGGCGTGTTGGGATCGTCCCGCTGATAGCCGCCCTCCAGATTGGCGTGGGTCCCGTCGCACATGGGGCTGTCGCCGGTCTGTTTGCAGCCGCAGAACAGCACCTCCTCGCCGTCGTACTGGCCGATGTAGATCATCGGCTCGAAGCCCGTGCCCTCGTGGGAGTTGTCGCAATAGGGCTGCTTCTTCGACAGGCCGCAGCGGCACCAGCGATAGGGCCGGCCCTTCTTCAGCACCGCGTAGTAGGGCTTGCGGCTGGCGATGACAGGCGCGTCCATGGGGCCTCTTTCAGGTCCGTATGCAAACGGAACGCTGGCTAAGAGCGCCCCGGATGTGCTGCACTGTGGCCAAGGGGTTCGACAGGGGCAAGACCATGAAGTTCAAGACCATGCTGGCGGCGGCTGTCGCCCTCGTGCTCACGCCTGCCGTCGCGGCGGCCGAGCCCATCGTCATCGAGCACGTCACCGTCATCGACGGCCGCGCCAACCCGCCCCAGCCGGACATGACCGTCGTGGTCGACGGCAATCGCATCGCCTCGATCCGCCCCTCCGCCGCCGACGGCCACCCGGCGGGCCACCACATCGATGGCCGCGGCAAGTACCTGATGCCGGGCATGATGGATGTGCACATCCATCTGGAGGGCGGCTTCGAGCCCGCGCCCAAGTCCAAGTCGCAGATCCCCGGTCACCCGGATGCGGCCACCACCGTCAACCGCCAGGTCGGGGTCGGCGCCCTGGCCAGCTACCTCTATGCGGGCGTCACCACCGTCTATGACGCGGGCAACAAGCCCGAGCTGATCCTGCCGCTGCGCGCCGACGAGCGGGCCGGCCGCATCCTGTCGCCGCGCATCTTCGCCACCGGCAACCTGGTCACCTATCCGGGCAGCCACGGCGCGGGCATCGCCGTCACCATCGACAGCTGGCCCCAGGGCAAGGCCATCCTCGACAAGTACCTCGAGGAACAGCAACCCGACGTCATGAAGATCACCTACGAGGAGGAAGGCTGGGGCGCGCGTCCGCTGATTCCGCTGCTGCCCCAGGACCTGATGCAGGAGATCATCAAGGAGGCCAACCTGCACGGGGTGCGCACCACCATCCACGTGTCGAGCGAACTGCGCGCGCTGGAGGCCATCTACGCCGGGACCGACAGCCTGGCGCACCCGGTGATCCAGGGTCCGGTCTCCGACAGTTTCGTCAAGCTGATGGCCGCCAAGCACACCCCCTTCGCCACCACCCTGACCATCGGCGAGAACTACGGCCGCCTGGTCGACCATCCCGAGTTCCTGGACGAGCCGCTCTACGTCGCCTCCTTCACGGCCGAGGACCGCCAGCGCGAGCGCACCAAGGTGCGCGACGACTACGCCAAGCGCGCCTGGACCCAATGGATGAAGGTGATGACCCCCATCGCCATGGAGAACGTGCGCAAGGTCGACGCCGCGGGCGGGATCGCCGCCACCGGCACGGACCAATCGACCGGCGCCGCCCTGCACCGCGAACTGGAGCTGCTGGTCGCCGCGGGCATCAAGCCCAACGAGGTGATCAAGATCGCCACCTACAACGGGGCCCTGCTGCTGGGTAAGGAGCGCGACCTGGGCTCGGTCGAGGCCGGCAAGCTGGCGGACCTGGTGATGCTCAACGCCGACCCGACCGCCGACATCGAGAACACGCTCGCCATTGCGTTTGTGATGAAGGACGGCCAGATCATCGACGAGAGCAAACTGCCCCTGCCCGGCGGTCCCCGCCCCGTGCGAGGCCCGCGCTAGACTCGAAAGCGAACCCCTTGGCCAAAGCCCCGCCGCCTCCCCCGGACGCCGGCCTCAATCCCTACGAAGCGTCTCGCCTGCGCCTGATGCGCACCATCGCGAGCTGCGGCCTGCTGCTGACCATTTTCGCCAGCCTGTTCGTGCTGTGGCTGACGCGCGAGCTCGTCACGCCGCTTATCATCGCCGTCTTCCTCCTGATCCTGACGGACGCCATCTCGCGCCGGCTGGAGAAGTGGTTTCCCACCAGCCCCGACTGGCTGAGGCTGAGCGTCACCTTCCTGTTCCTGATCGGGGTGCTCGGCCTGGCGATCCTGGTGACGATCCAGTCCTCCAAGGGCATCTCGGGCGAGTTCGGCCTGATCAAGCAGAAGCTCCAGACGCTCGCGACCACCATGACCGGCCGCCTCGGAATGGCGCCGGAGACCGTGCAGGAAGCCATCGACGACTTCGACTTCAAGCCCCTGATCGGCGGCGCCCTGCGCACCGGTCGGCACCTGGCCACCGACTTCGTGTTCGTGGTGGTCTATCTGGGCTTCATGATCGCCTCACGCGCCGCCTTCGCGCGCAAGATGAGCCTCCTGTTCCCCCGCCCCGAAAGCCAGACCCACGCCCAGCGCGTGTTCCATCGCGTGCGCGACGGAGCCGAAGGCTATGTGGGCATCCAGACCTTCAAGGCCGCGGTCATGGCCGCGATCAGCTATGGCCTGATGGCGGCGATCGGCCTGCCCAATGCAGGGTTCCTGGCCTTCCTGATCTTCCTGGGCGCCTACATCCCGCTGCTGGGCGCCGCCGCCGCCGTCATCGTGCCGGTGCTGCTGGCCTTCGCCGAGTTCGACCTTTCGTGGCGGCCGGTCGTGCTGCTGATCGCGCTGCAGAGCGTCGTGCTGGTGCTGGACAACATCATCCTGCCGCGCCTGCAGGCCGACCACCTGGACGTCGATCCGGTGGTGGTGCTGCTGTCCCTGGCCTTCTGGAGCCTGATCTTCGGCGTGGCCGGCGCCCTGCTCTCCACGCCCCTGACGGTGGTGGTCATCGCGCTCTCGGCCGAGTTCCGCAGCATGCGTTGGCTGGCCATACTGCTCTCGAAGAAGGGCGATCCGGCCGTCCAGCTGGCGGAGGCCGAGGCGCGGGGCGCCGCATCGTGATCGTCGTCCATCACCTGAACCAATCGCGCTCGCACCGCATCCTCTGGCTGCTGGAGGAGCTGGGCGTGCCCTATGAGCTGCGCCTCTACGAACGGGATCCGCAGACCCGCTTCGCCCCGCCGGAGCTGAAGGCCGCCCACCCACTGGGCAAGTCGCCGGTGATCACCGACGGGCGGCGCACCATCGCCGAGTCCGGCGCCATCATCGAATACCTGATCCACAGGTACGGCCGGGGCCGCTTCGCGCCAAAGCCCGGCTCGGGCGAATGGATCGACTATATCCAGTGGCTCCACTTCGCCGAGGGCTCGGCCATGCTGCCGATGCTGCTGGCGCTCTATGTCGGGCGGCTGGGCGAGGCCGGCGCGCCGCTGAAGCCTCGCATCGACAGCGAGATCGCCAACCACCTCGGCTTCATCGAAAGCGAGCTGGCCGGCGGCCATGCCTTCATCTGCGGCAAGAGCTTCTCGGGCGCGGATATCCAGATCGGCTTCGTGCTCGACGCCGCCGAGGCGCGCGGCCGGCTGGAGCCCTATCCGGAGTGCCGGCGCTATCTGGAAGCCATGCGGGCGCGCCCGGCCTATAGGCGTGCGCTGGAGCGTGGCGGCCCGGTGATGCCCTAGGCGGCCGGCTTGGCCAGGCTCTCGGCCTCGCCCAGGTTCAGCGCCCACATCAGCGAACGCAGCTCCTGGCGCGCGGCCACGTGGGCCAGCGACACCGCGACCGGGCGGATGGTCGGCGACAGGTCGGCCACGGTCAGGCCGAACGGGAACAGCTCGCGATAGATCACCCGGTCCCTGAGGCCCGGCCCGACGCGGAAGCCCACCCGGCGGCTGAGCGCGGCGATGCGCTCGTCGACCCGGCGGCGGTTACGCGCCTCGGCCACGGCCAGGCGGTTGGACAGCACCACCCAGTCGATGGTGCGCCCCTCGCGCGCGGCGCGCAGCTTGCGCGACTCCCAAACGGTCTCGGAATAGATCGAGGGCTTGATCAGATCGAGGGTCACCGGATCGACCTGGCCCAGCAGATCGAAGTCCACGAAGCTGTCGTTCATGGGCGTGACGATCAGGTCGGCGACCGCGTGGGCCGCGCGCGACAGGGGCGTGTCGCCGCCCGGGGTGTCGATCACGACGAAGTCGGCCTCGGCCTTGGCGGCGGCGAAGCAGGCCTCGAAGCGATCCAGGCCCTCCTGCGGGTCGGCCTTGGCGAAATAGGCCATGTCGTCGCCCAGCCGCTGCTCGGTCGGCATGGCGGCCTCGACGCCGGAGGCGGCGAGCCAGGTGCGCCGGTTGGCCAGGAAGCGGCCCAGCGACTGCTGGCGCAGGTCCAGATCGATCACCGCCACCTTGGCCCCGGCGGCCAGCAGGCCCGTGGTCAGGTGGATGGCGATGGTGGACTTGCCCGCCCCGCCCTTTTCATTTCCGACGACGATGAAACGCGATTGAGACACAGCTACCCCTCCCCGACTCACCAGGGCCCACCCCACGACCATACATCGCCGCGCGCGCCGTCAAACGCGACCGAACAGCCTATGCACAGGCAGGTGGCGCTCGGGCCCTGCGTCAGGCCTGCGGGTTGAAGGCGGAGGCGCACCAGCGCGCGGCCACGCCGGCGGCGGCGCAGACCTGTTTGGCGTCGGCGGCGGAGACCACGGGACCGGCCTTGATGCGCACCCACACGCCCTTGGGGCCCAGGTCGACGTGGTCGAACTCGGGCCTCAGGCGACCGAGCAGCGCCGGGCTCTTGGCCTGCAGCGCGGCCCAGGCGGCGTGGGCGGCCTTGTCATTGGGAAAGGCGGCGAGCTGCACGCTCTTGCCGGGGCTGGCGCGTCCGGCGGGCTCGACCACGCCGCGCAGGCCCGCATTCGCCGAGGCGGCGGCATGGGTCAGGGTCGAAACCGCGGTCAGCACCGGACGCAGGCCCGCGTCGCGGGCGTTGGGCATGTCCAGCGCATCGACCACGCGCACGTCCAGGGCCTGGCCGTCGATCGCCATCGGCGCGGGCTTGGCCTCGGCCTGGGCGAGCGCTTGGGGCCTGGCCGGCGCCGGGGTCGAGCCGTCACCGGAATCCACCTGGATGGCGGCGACCTGATCGGCCATCCGCTGGAACATGTGGCCATCGTTTTCGAACGTGGCCCCACAGCCGTTCAGGCCCGAAGCGAGGGCGAGGACGGCGACTGGACGCAGAACGCGGTACGGGTTCATAAGCGCGACCCTACCAGCGCCCGGTTTCGGCGCGGTTGAGATATATCCTTAAAGGCGCAGTCACCATGTCCTCGCTCGCAGAGACCTCGCCGCTCGCCGTCGCCCGCACGGTTCAGGCGCTGCGCGAAACCGTCCAAGGCTGGCGCAAGGCGGGCGAGCGCGTGGGCTTCGTGCCCACCATGGGCGCCCTGCACGAGGGTCACCTGTCCCTGGTGCGCCTGGCCCGCGAGCAGGCCGACCGGGTCGTCGCCAGCGTCTTCGTGAACCCCAAGCAGTTCGCCCCGACCGAGGACCTGGACCGCTATCCCCGCCAGGAGGCCGAGGACGCGCGCCTGCTGGCGTCGGCCGGCTGCGACCTTTTGTTCGCGCCGGGGCCGGAGGCGATCTATCCGCCGGGCTTCTCCACCGCGATCACCGTCGCGGGCGTCTCCGACGATCTGGAGGGCGCCTTCCGGCCGCAGATGTTCGGCGGGGTCGCGACGGTGGTGGCCAAGCTGCTGATCCAGGCCGCGCCCGACGTGGCCGTGTTCGGCGAGAAGGACTACCAGCAGCTCCTGGTGATCAAGCGCCTGGTCGCCGACCTCGACCTGCCGGTGCGGATCGTCCCCGGTCCGACTGTGCGCGAGGACGACGGCTTGGCCCTGAGCTCCAGGAACGCCTACCTGACGCCCGAACAGCGCATGATCGCAGGCCGCCTGAACCTGGCCCTGGCCGACGCCGCCCGCCGCGCCAGGAAGGGCGAGCCGGTCGCTGTGATCGAGAAGGACACCGTCGCCGAGATCGGCGAGGCCGGGTTCGACAGCGTGGACTATGTCGCGATCCGCGACGCCGAGGACTTGGCGCCGTTCGTGGGCGCCGTGAACGGTCCCGCGCGGGTGCTCGCCGCCGCCAGGATCGGGGCGACGCGGTTGATCGATAACCTGCCGATCTGATCCTTCCCCCCTTGCGGGGCAAGGATCAGCTCTTCTTCAGCGCCGCCTGAGCCGCAGCAAGCCGCGCGATCGGCACGCGGTAGGGCGAGCAGCTGACGTAGTCCAGGCCCACGCTCTCGCAGAACTGGATCGAGGCCGGGTCGCCGCCGTGCTCGCCGCAGATGCCGAGCTTCACGTTGGGCCGCGTCGACCGGCCCCGCTCGGCCGCGATCTTGATCAGGTCGCCGACGCCTTCCTGGTCGAGGCTGACGAAGGGGTCCTTCTCGAACACGCCCTTCTCGATATAGGCGTTCAGGAACCGGCCGGAGTCGTCGCGGCTGATGCCGAAGGTGGTCTGGGTCAGGTCGTTGGTGCCGAAGGAGAAGAACTCGGCGCTTTCGGCCAGCTGATCCGCCTTCAGGGCCGCGCGCGGCAGCTCGACCATGGTGCCGACCATGTAGTCGACCTTCACGCCCTTCTCCGCGAACACGGCCTCGGCGGTGCGATCGGTCAGCTCCTTCAGGATCTTCATCTCCTGGGCGGTGGCGACCAGGGGGTGCATGATCTCGGGCGCCGGCGTCTGGCCCTTGGCCTTGGCCTCGCAGGCGGCCTCGCAAATGGCGCGCACCTGCATCTCGTAGATCTCGGGGAAGGTCACGCCCAGGCGGCACCCGCGCCAGCCCAGCATCGGGTTGGTTTCCGACAGCTCCTTGGCCCGGCGCATCAGCTTGTCGGCCGGCAGGCCGGTCGCCTCGGCCACCGCGCGCAGGTCCTCCTCGCCGTGGGGCAGGAACTCGTGCAGCGGCGGGTCGAGCAGGCGGATGGTCACCGGCAGGCCGTCCATGATCTCGAACAGCTCGACAAAGTCGGCCCGCTGCATCGGCAGGATCTTGGCCAGGGCCGCGCGGCGCCCGGCCTCGTCGTCGGCCAGGATCATTTCGCGTACGGCGGCGATGCGGTCGGCGTCGAAGAACATGTGCTCGGTGCGGCACAGGCCGATGCCCTCGGCCCCGAAGCCGCGCGCCGTGCGGGCGTCGAGCGGCGTCTCGGCGTTGGCGCGCACCTTCATGCGCCGCGCCTTGTCGGCCCAGCCCATCAGTACGCCGAAGTCGCCGGAAAGCTCCGGCTCGACCATCTTGACCGAGCCCGACAGCACCTCGCCCTTCGACCCGTCGATGGTGATCACGTCACCGGCGTGGAAGGTGCGGCCGCGCGCACGGAACAGTCCTTCCCGCTCGAAAATCTGCACCTCGCCGGCGCCGGACACGCAGGGCCGGCCCATGCCGCGGGCGACCACCGCGGCGTGGCTGGTCATGCCGCCGCGCGCGGTGACGATGCCCTTGGCCGCATGCATGCCGTGGATGTCCTCCGGCGAGGTCTCCTCGCGCACCAGGATCACCGCCTCGCCCGAGGCCCCCAGGCGCTCGGCCTCGTCCGCGTCGAACACGATCTTGCCCGTCGCGGCGCCCGGCGACGCCGGCAGGCCCGCGGCAATCACGTCGCGCGTGGCGTTGGGATCGATGGTCGGGTGCAGTAGTTGATCCAGCGCCGAGGGCTCGACCCGCATCACCGCCTCCTCGGCGGTGATCAGGCCCTCGTTGCACAGGTCCACCGCCACCTTCAGCGCCGCCTTGGCCGTACGTTTGCCGTTGCGGGTCTGCAGCATGTAGAGCGTGCCCTGCTCTACCGTGAACTCGATGTCCTGCATGTCGCGGTAGTGCTTTTCCAGCGTCTCCACGACCGCCTTGAACTGGGCGAAGACCTCCGGGAAGGCCTCCTCCATCGAGGGCGCGTGCTCGCCCATCTCCTCGCGTCCGGCCTTGGTCAGGGACTGCGGCGTTCTGAGGCCCGCGACCACGTCCTCGCCCTGGGCGTTGATCAGGTACTCGCCATAGAGCTTGTGCTCGCCGGTCGAGGGGTTGCGGGTGAAGGCGACCCCGGTCGCGGAGGTCTGGCCCATGTTGCCGAACACCATGGACTGGATGTTCACCGCCGTGCCCCAGCTCTCGGGGATGTCGTGCATGCGGCGATAGAACTTGGCCCGGTCGTTCATCCAGCTGGCGAAGACGGCGCCCACCGCGCCCCACAGCTGCTCGTTCGGATCCTGCGGGAACGGCCGGCCGAGGTCGGCCGCGACCGCGTCCTTGTAGTCGGCGACCACGCGCTCCCAGTCCTCGGCGGAGAGGTCGGTGTCGACGTCAGCGCCCAGGCGGTCCTTATGGTCGTCCAGAATCTCCTCGAAGGTGTGGTGATCCAGGTCCAGCACCACGTTGGAATACATCTGGATGAAGCGGCGGTAGCTGTCGAAGGCGAAGCGCCGGTCGCCCGACAGCTTGGCCAGGCCGTCGACGGTCAAGTCGTTCAGGCCGAGGTTCAGCACCGTGTCCATCATGCCCGGCATCGAGGCCCGCGCGCCCGAGCGCACCGAGACCAGCAGCGGATTGGAGGCGTCGCCGAAGGTCTTGCCGGTGATCTTCTCGACCTTGGAAAGGCCCTCGCGCACCTGGGCCTCCAGCTCGGCCGGATAGGCCTTGCCGTTGGCGTAGTAGTGGACGCAGGCCTCGGTGGTGATGGTGAAGCCCGGCGGCACCGGAAGGCCCAGCGAGGACATCTCCGCCAGGTTGGCGCCCTTGCCGCCCAACAGGTTCTTCATCGATGCGTCGCCGTCGGCCGAGCCTCCCCCGAAACCGTAGACCCAGCGCGTCTTGGTCATGGCGTCAGCGCCCATGGGCGTTCCTTCGTGTCGTCGTGGGCCGAAGCGCGGGGGCGCCTCAACCGGAAATCAGCGAGAAGTCCGCCACGCGGTTCGCGGCGTCCTTGATCTGGGATAAGAGGCGCAGCCGGTTCATCCGCACGGCCGCGTCCGGATCGTTGACCAGCACCTTGTCGAAGAAGGCGTCCACCGGGCCGCGAAGCCCGGCCAGAGCCCCCATCGCGCCGGTGAAATCCTCGGCGGCGAGCTTGGGTTCCAAGGCGGCGAGCGTGGCGCCCAGCGCGTCAGCCAGGGCCTTCTCCTCCGGCTCCTTCAGCAGGCTCGGATCGACCGCGCCGTCGTAGGATTCGTTCGGGTTCTTCTTGGCCTCGGCCTTGAGGATGTTCACAGCGCGGCGGTAGCCGGCCAACAGGTTCGCTCCGTCGTCGGTCTTCAGGAAGCCGTCCAGGGCCTCGACCCGGGCCACGATGCGCACGAGGTCGTCGTCACCGAGGGCGAACACCGCATCCACCAAATCATGACGCTTGCCCTCGTCGCGCAACATGACCTTCAGGCGGTCGGCGAAGAACGCCAGGAGCTCGTTTGCAGTTCGAGTTGAGGCTTCATCGAGGTCTGTGTCAGGCTTAACGCCAACCGCCATTGGCTCCGTAACGACTGGGTCGAGACCGTGTTCTTGCTCTACCGCATGCACGGCCCAGGCACGATCTTCCACGCGCTTCTGGGTCAGCTGGCTCGCCAGGCGACGATAGTGGGAGCGTGATGCTTGGCGCAGCGACAGCCTAACAGGCGTCTCCCCGCCGGGAGGCAATCCTTCGGTCTTACCGAGAACAATACGAATGAAGCCAAGTGCTGCACGACGCAGAGCGTACGGATCTCGAGAACCAGTTGGCTTCTCATCGATCGCAAAGAACGAGACGAGAGTATCGAGTTTGTCAGCAAGCGCGACGGCGCTCACCAATGGTGCAGTGGGCACATAGTCCTTCGGCCCTTGAGGCTGGTAGTGATTACGCACAGCGTCCACCACATCGAGGCCTCGGTGGCTACGCCGCGCGTAGTAGCCGCCCATAATTCCCTGAAGCTCGGGGAACTCACCAACCATTCCCGAGACGAGATCAGCTTTAGCTAGACGCGCGGCCTCTTCAGCTCGATCTGGGTCAGCCTTTGTTGCCAAGGCGAGCGTGCGCGCCAGCGCCACGATCCGCTCGACCCGCTCGGCCATCGTCCCGAGCTTGGCGTGGAAGGTCACGCCTTCCAGCTTCTTCAGCCAGCGCTCAAAATTGCCCGGCTTGTTGTCCTCGTCCCAGAAGAACCGCGCGTCGTTCAGGCGCGCGGACAGCACCCGCGCGTTGCCCGCGGCGATGGCCTTGCCGCCGTCGATGGCTTCGATGTTGGCCACGGCCAGGAAGTGGGGGGCTAGGCCCCCCGTCTTGGGGTCGCGCACGGCGAAGTACTTCTGGTGCGTGCGCATGGAGGTGCGGATCACCTCAGCCGGCAGGTCGAGGAACGACGGGTCCATGTCGCCCAGGATGGGTGTCGGCCATTCGGCGAGGCCCGAGACCTCGTCCAGCAAGCCCTCGTCGTCGACCAATTCCAGCCCACGCGCGGCGCAGAGCGCCTTGGCCTTCTCAAGGATCGTCGCCTTGCGGTCGGCGGCGTCCAATACGACACAACCCTTCTGCAGGCCGTCGCGATAGCTCGCGAAGTCGGTGACCTTGATCGCCTGCCCCGGCCCCATGAACCGGTGGCCTTCGGTCAGGTCGCCCGAGGCGATGCCGTCGATGGCGAAGGGCACGACGGCACCGCCGAACAGGCACAGGATGCGCTTGAGCGGCCGCACCCAGCGCAGGGTCCCTGTCCCCCAGGTCATCGACTTGGGCCAGGGGAAGCTGCGCACGATGGCGTCCACCGCCTCGGCCACGATCTCGGGCGTCGGGCGGCCCTTCCTGGCGATCTCGGCGAACAGCACGCCGTCGCGTTCGACCAGCTGATCCCGCGTCAGGCCGGTGGAGCGCAGGAAGCCCTCCAGCGCCTGCTCCGGCGCATTGGCGCGCGGGCCCTTGCGCTCCTCGACCCGGTCTTCCTGGGCGGCGGGCAGTCCTTCGGCCACCAGGGTCAGGCGGCGCGGGCCGGCGTAGGTCTTGAGGCTCTCGGCGGCGAGGCCGGCGTCCTTGAGCTTGTCGGCGAACATCCGCTCCAGGTCGCGCGCGGCCTGGGCCTGCATGCGGGCGGGGATCTCTTCCGAGAACAGTTCGAGCAGCAGCTGGGGCATCAGGCCTGGCCTCCGGGGCCGGCCACCCAGGCCTCGGCGCACATCTTACAGAGATCGCGGATGCGGCCGATGTAGCTCTGGCGCTCGGCGACCGCGATGGCGCCGCGCGCATCCATCAGGTTGAACAGGTGGCTGGCCTTCAGCACGTGGTCGTAGGCCGGGAGCACCAGCTGCTGCCCCTGCGGGCCCTTCGACGCCAGGATGCG
Organism: Pseudomonadota bacterium; assembly: GCA_018241995.1. Lineage (GTDB taxonomy): Bacteria > Pseudomonadota > Alphaproteobacteria > Caulobacterales > Caulobacteraceae > JAFECT01. The sequence continues at coordinate 145,199 of JAFECT010000008.1, read as the reverse complement.
CGGCACCTGCCGCTCCATGTCCTCGAACTGGCGCTTCACGGTCTCGACGTCGGTGACCTCGAAGTTGAAGGCCGAGAACTCGCGCTCCGCCTCCAGGAACACCTCGCCGTAGGTCACGCCCGCCTTGTTGAACTTCAGGTCGTAGACGTTGTCGACGCCCTGCACATACATGCACAGGCGCTCCAGGCCGTAGGTCAGCTCGCCCGCCACCGGGAACACGTCCAGGCCGCCCACCTGCTGGAAGTAGGTGTACTGGGTCACCTCCATTCCGTCGCACCAGACCTCCCAGCCCAGGCCCCAGGCCCCCACGGTGGGGTTCTCCCAGTCGTCCTCGACGAAGCGGATGTCGTGCAGCATCGGGTCGATGCCGATGGCGCGCAGCGAGCCCAGATACAGGTCCTGCAGGTTCTCGGGGTTCGGCTTCAGGATCACCTGGAACTGATAGTAGTGCTGCAGCCGGTTCGGGTTCTCGCCATAGCGCCCGTCCGCCGGACGGCGCGAGGGCTGCACATAGGCGGCGTTCCAGGGCTTGGGCCCCAGCGCGCGCAGCACCGTGGCCGGGTGCAGGGTGCCCGCGCCCACCTCGACGTCATAAGGCTGGAGGATCAGGCAACCCTGTTCGCTCCAATAGTTCTGAAGCGTCAGGACCAGGTCCTGAAACGATAGCGGCTCTTCGGACACGGAGGCTCTTCGGGGAGTGTTCGCAGGTGCAAAAAAAGTCGGCGGACCATAGGGCCCGCCGACCGATGCATCAAGCCGTGTGAACGCCGTTCAGCCCTTGGGCTGGAGCACCTTGTCCACCACGAAGATCGCGCCGTTGCTGGCCGGCACGTCGGCCTTGGTCACATTGGCGTCGTCGGCCTTGATCTTGCCGCCGCCGCCGTCGAGCACGACCGGCGCGGTCGCTCCCGTCGGCACCGGGCCCTTGTGGTCCAGGAGCTGGCTCGAAGCCACCTTGGCGTTGATGGTGTGGTAGAGCACCACGTGCTCCAGCGCCGCCTTGTTCTCGGGCTTGAGCCAGTTGTCGACCGTGCCCGGCGGCAGGGCGGCGAAGGCCTGGTCGGTCGGGGCGAAGATGGTCACTGCCTGCGAATTCTTCAGCATGTCGGTCTCGCCGGCCGCGTCGGCGAGCTTCAGGAAGGTCGTGAACTGACCCTGGGCCTTGAGGGTCTCGATCACGTCGCCCGACCCTGAGGCCGCGGCCGGAGACGCGGATTGGGCCAGGGCGGGCGCGGTCAAGGCGGCGGCGAAGAGCGCCGCTGCGGAAACGGCGGGAAGCAGTCGTGCGATGCGCATACGCGGTACGTGTCCTCTTACTCGAAATCAGGCGGCGCCCGCGCCGATGTCGAATCGGCCGGCGCGCCTGTCGTGACCCCAGACTTGGTGTGACGCCCCAGGTCATGACCCGCGAAGGGGGCGGTTTGTTTCCCCCCGCGTGACCAAAACAAGACGGCGGAGCCTGGATCAGGCCCCGCCGCCGTGGCGTCCTGGTGGTCGGCCGGCCTAGTTGCCGGCCGGGACCGTGTGACGGCCGGCCCGGCTCATCGGACCGCCGAAGCGGGCGCGATTCTCGGGCGTGTCGGGCACCGGCCCGTTGGTGATCACCTGCACCGTGGCTTCGCTGCTGTACTGGCGCACCGGCTCGGCGGCGGGCGCCGGCGGCGGCGGGGTCTCAGCAGCCGGGGGCGGCGGAGGCGGAGGCGGCGGAGCCGGGGGTTCCGGCGGCGGGGGCGGCGGCGGCGCGTCTTCCGTCACCGCGACGCCGCACTTTTCGGCGAACCGCTTCTCGGCCGGGGTCAAGCCCTTCTTGACCGGGATGTCGCCTTCCGAGCGACGGTCGGCCGAGCGCTGGGCCTCATAGCCCTTGGCGTAGCAGGACCCGTCGTCGATGCGGGTGTCGGCGCGGCCGGGCTCGGCCTGGGCGAAGGCGGCGGTGGCGGCGAGCGAGAAGACGCCCGCAAGGATCAATGCGCTCTTACGCATGGGTTGTACTCCTCAACTCGATCAGTTGCCGGCGGGCGTCGTGCGACGACCGGCGCGGCTGCGCGGCCCGCCGTACTTGCGGCGGTTCTCGGCGGTGTCTGGCACCGGGCCGTTGGTCACCACCTGAACGTTCGTGCCGTCGGTGGAGGTGTACTGCCGCGTCGCCACGCTGGAGGCGTCGGTCGGCATCGGCGCGGTCGCGGGCATGCCGACGGTGTTCGGCGTCTGCTCGCTGGGCACAGCGTTGCTGGGCGGAGCCGCGGCGGGGCGGGCCACGTTCGGGCACGTCACGTCGGTCGGCGTCGTGCAGGTCGTGGGCCCCGTGGTGTTCATCGAGTTCGGAGTGGCCATCGGCCCCTCGGTCGATTGGGCGAAGGCGGGGGCCGCCATCAGCGCAAGCGCGGCCGCTCCGATCGCCAGTTCAAGTCTACGCATGTCGTCTGCTCCAAGAAGCTCCCCCGACTTACGTGATCTGCAGGCGAACAACGCCTCGCGGCGAGGTTGGTTCGCGCAAAAGCGACGCTTTTATTCAAGCTTGCTGTAAGCGTGCTGAGTCGCTGCTTATGGCTCAGCTTAAGCCGTGACCCAGGCGACAAGGCTTGACCCACCAGTCCGGCCGTTCCCCGCACAGGGTTTCGGCGAGGCTCTGGGCCTCGATCTCGCCGGCGCACAGGGCGAAGCCGGTGGCTCCGGAGCCGGACATGCGCGCGAACAGGGCCTGGGGCGCGTCGCGCAAGCGCGCCAGCATGGCGCCGATGGCCGGCTCCAGCTCGACGGCAGGCGCCTCCAGGTCATTCCTGGTCGACCCGGCCAGGACGGCGGCAAGCTCCTCGGCGGACTCGAAGGCGTCGGGCAGCGACGGCCTCAGGGCGTCGCCGGAGGCGCCGGCGGCGTCATAGGCCCGATAGACCGCTCCGGTCGGCGAAGGGAGGCCCGGATTGACCAGCACCGCGTGCAGCTCCGGCAGGCCCGGGGCGGGCGAAAGCCGCTCTCCCCTGCCCTCGGCGATGCAGGCGCGGCTCTCCACGCACATCGGCCCGTCCGCCCCGACCGCCGCCGCGGCCTGCAGCAGCAGCCCGCGCGGCAGCGCCGGCTCGAACAGCCCGGCCAGCAGGCGCAGGGCCGCGCCCGCGTCCGCCGATCCGCCGCCCAGGCCCGCGGCGATGGGCATGGCCTTGTCCAGCACGATGCGCAGCGGGCCGATGCGCCCTCCGATCTCGGCCTCCAGCGCGCGCACGGCCTTGAGCACCAGGTTGTCGGCGGGGTCGAATCCCCTCAGCGCCGCGGCGAAAGCGCCTTCGACCACGAACTCGGCCGTCTCCGCGGGGATCAGGCTCACCCGGTCGCCTACGTCGGCGAAGGCGACCAGGCTCGAGATCGGGTGATAGCCGTCGGCGTCAGACGCCCCGACGTGCAGGAACAGATTGACCTTGGCCGGCGCGAAACCGGGCGAGGTCATAGACCCGCGCGCTTGGTCTCGCCCGCGTCCTTCAGGCCGTCCCTCAGCTTGGCCTCGACCGAGGCCTTCAGCGACGCCTCCGCCTGCAGGGTCAGGACCCGGCGCCACTGGAACCCGGCCTCGTCCTTGCGTCCCACGCGCCAGTAGGCGTCGCCGAGGTGATCGTTGGTCGCGGCGTCCGAAGGATCGAGCAGGACCGCCGCCTCCAGAACCTCCACGGCCTTGGCGTAGTCGCCGAGGCGATAGTGGGCCCAGCCCAGCGAATCCTTCATGGCGCCGGAGTTCGGTCGCCCCGCCACCGCCCGCTCGACCAGGCTCATGCCGCGCGGCACGTCCTCGCCGCGGTCGATCAGGTTGTAGCCGAGGTAGTTCAACAGGTCCGGCTCGTTGGGCGCGATGGCGATCGCAGCGTCCAGGTCGGCCTTGGCCTCGTCCCAGCGGCCGAGCTTGTCGCGGACACCGGCTCGCATGAACAGCACGCGCCAGTCGCGGTCGCCGCCCTCGGCCACCAGCTTGTCCAGCATCTGTGCGGACTCGGCGTAGTCGCCATGCGTCTGCAGCAGGTCGGCATAGGAGTATTGCGCCTGCAGGTTCATCGGCGCGGCCGACATGACCATCCTCAGCGCCTGCAAGCCGGCAGGAATGTCGCCCGAACGCTGGAAGCTGTAGGCCGTGCGCAGGCGCGCCTCGGCATAGTAGCCCGACCCCGGCCGCACCTTGTCCCAGGCCGCGCGCGCTTCGGCCTCGTTGTGCGCCAGCACCATGGCGTCGCCGGCGAACACGTAGGCCTGGTCGAGGCCGGGATCGAGCCTCAGGGCCAGGTAGGCGTAGATCAGCGAAAGCTCCGCCTGGCGTCCGGCCCCCATGGCCGCGGAGGCGTAGGACATGGCCTGCGCCGCGCCGTGGCGGATGTCGGGGGCGGCGGGCGGACGGTCGTGGCGCAGGGCGCGCTGGCGCGCCTGCACAAGGGCCGCGTCGGCGGCCGGCCCTTTCATCGCCTCGTTGTAGAAGGCGATGGCGTCCTCCCAGCGGCCGCGCCGCTCCAGGAACTCGCCATACGACGTCTGATAGAGGGCGGCGGCGAAAGGATCGGTGGCCAAGCCCTTGTACAGGACCTCCGCCTCCGCGGTCTGGCCGTGCAGCTCCAGGAGCTGGGCCCGGGCGGCGCGGTCCAGCAGTTCGACCAGGCGTTCGCCGTCCGCGTCGTGAGGGGCTGTCGCCTTGTCCCACTGACCGGCCGCGGCCTGGGCGTAGGGCGTCAGCAGCATGGCCGCCGCGTGGTGGGGCGCGGCGACCGGCGCGCTGAGTTCGGCCAGGGCGTCGCCCTTGCCGATCGACAGCGCCTCGATGGCGCGGGTCACGCGGCCCAGGTCGCGCACCGGCGAGGCAGGCTCGGTGGCGGGCGGCGCGAAGCGGGCGGCGGAGCCCACGTCGCCGGCGATCAGGGCGGCGGTGAAGGCGCGGTCACGCAGCAGGCTGTCGGCAGGCTCGGTGTTGGCGGCCCCGACGAGCAGCTGGGCCCCGGTCTGGGCGTCGCCCTCGCGCATCGCCTCGCGCCCGGCCAGGAAGGCGCCGTAGAGCGAGCGCTGCTCCACCGAAGGCCCGATCTTGGACTGGTCGACGTTCTGCGCCAGGGCGGGCGCGCCGAGCGCGCAGGCCGCGGCGAGAACGAGAAGCGATACCGGACGAAACATAAAGCGCCTTTCGGGCAGGCTCGAACACCCCACAAGGCTAGATAATCCAGCCGCGCGCAGGGCCAAGCGAAATCACGTCAGGCGCGTGCATCTGTCCCGCCCTGCGGGCGTCACATGTTCGGATAGTTCGGCCCGCCGCCGCCCTCGGGTGTGGTCCATTGGATGTTCTGCGACGGGTCCTTGATGTCGCAGGTTTTGCAGTGGACGCAGTTCTGGGCGTTGATCTGGAAGCGCGGGTTCGACCCGTCCTCGTCGCGCAGCACTTCATAGACCGCCGCCGGGCAGTAACGCTGCGCCGGCTCGGCCCATTCCGGCAGGTTCACGCGGATGGGGATCGAGGGATCCACCAGCACCAGGTGGCTGGGCTGATCCTCATCGTGGTTGGTGTTGGACAGGAACACCGATGACAGCTTGTCGAAGCTGATCACCCCGTCGGGCTTGGGATAGGCGATGGGCTTGTGCTTGGCAGCGGGCTCGGTCGCCTCCGCATCGGTCTTGCCGTGCTTGAGCGTGCCGAACGGCGACCAGCCGCCGGTGATGTTGGTGATGGCCATGTCGATGCCGCCGGCCAGCACACCAAGGGTGTTGCCGAGCTTGTTGAGCAGCGGCTTGACGTTCCTGACCTTGCGCAGCTCCTTCCACACGCGCGAGCGGCGGTAGGCTTCCTCGTACTCGACCAGCACGTCGCGCGAGCGGCCCGCGGCGACCGCGGCGAAGGCGGCCTCGGCGGCCAGCTTGCCGGTGGTGATGGCGTTGTGGCTGCCCTTGATGCGCGGCACGTTCACGAAGCCGGCCGAACAGCCGATCAGGGCGCCGCCCGGGAAGGCCAGCTTGGGCACCGACTGGAACCCGCCTTGGGTAATGGCGCGCGCGCCATAGGCGATGCGGCGACCGCCCTCGAGCGTCGGCTTCACCGCGGGGTGATGCTTGAAGCGCTGGAATTCGTCGAAGGGCGACAGGTACGGGTTGCGGTAGTTCAGCGGCACCACATAGCCGATCGAAACGTAGCGGTCGCCGAAGTGGTACAGGAACGAGCCGCCGCTGGTCTTGTCGTCGAGCGGCCAGCCCATGGAATGCTGCACCAGACCGGGCTGGAACTTCTCCGGCGCGACCTGCCAGATCTCCTTCAGGCCGATGCCGTACTTCTGCGGCTCGCAGTTCTCGTGCAGGCCGAAGTGCTTGATCAGGGCCTTGGACTGGGAGCCACGCGCGCCCTCCGCGTAGAGGACGTACTTGGCGTGCAACTCCAGGCCAGGCTGATAGTCCGGCTTGTGATGGCCGTCCTTGGCCACGCCGAACACACCCGCGACCACGCCTTTGACGGCGCCCGTCTCGTCGAAGACGGTCTCCGACACGGCCATGCCGGGATAGACCTCGACGCCCAGGCCTTCCGCCTGTTCGCCCATCCAGCGGCACAGGTTGGCCAGGGAGGCGATGTAGCAGCCGTGGTTCTTCATATAGCTGGGTTGCGGCAGCCAGGTGATGTCGAGCACGCCCTGCGGCCCCAGCACCAGGAACTTGTCCTTGGTCACCGGCGTCTCCAGCGGCGCGCCCTTCTCCTTCCAGTCCGGAATGAGTTCGTTCAGCCCGACCGGATCGATCACCGCGCCCGAGAGGATATGCGCCCCGATCTCCGAGCCTTTTTCGAGCACGGCGACCGAAATCTCGCTGCCGGCCTCGGCCGCCAGCTGCTTCAGACGAATCGCCGCCGAGAGGCCCGCCGGGCCTCCGCCCACGATCACCACATCGTATTCCATGGCCTCGCGAGCCGGTTCCTCGGCCATCGGTCGTCCTTTTCTGAGCGCGGCGGCGTTCGGGGTTGGTTGAGCCGCTGTCCGGTTATTCAAACCTGCCGTAAGGGCGGTCAAGTCTGGAGGGTATCGGGCGCATGGCGTAAACAGCTTCCGTGGCCGCCGCATCCGAACCCCTAGACCCCGCGCTCCAGTCGCTCGTCGCCTTCTGGCGCGATGCGGGCGTCGATGCGCTCTACGAAGAGGCGCCGGTCGACCGCACCCTGACCCAACCCAAGCCGGAAGTGCGCCCCATCGCGCGGATCGCCGCCGCGACCGCGGCGGCCCCGGTCGCGGCCATGAGCGCCGCTCGCGCGCCGGACGTCTCCGCCGGCATCGCCGAGGCGCATCGCCTGGCCGCCCAGGCCCAGGATCTCGATCAGCTGAAAGAGGCCATCGCCGCCTTCGAGGGTTGTCCCCTGCGCTACGAGGGCGCGCGCCAGGCCGTTTTCGCCCGCGGCAATCCTCAGGCCGAGGTGATGGTCATTGGCGAGGCGCCGGGCGCGGACGAGGATGCGCAAGGTTTTCCGTTCGTCGGCAGAGCGGGAAAACTGCTCGACCGCATGCTTTCGGCGGCCGGACTCACGGAGCGCGTGTTCATCACCAACACCGTCTACTGGCGTCCGCCCGGCAACCGCACGCCCTCCCCCCAAGAACAGGCCACCTGCGCGCCCTTCCTGGAGCGGGCGATTACTTTGGTGCGCCCTCGAATATTACTATTAGCAGGTGGGGCATCCGCTAAATTCGTTTTGAAAAGAAACGAGGGAATTCTCGCGCTGCGCGGGAATTGGTTCGAGTGGCGCGCGGAACAAGGCGGAATTGTGTTGCCAGCTCTACCGACGCTGCACCCCGCGTTCCTCTTGCGACAGCCCCAGGCGAAAAAGAAAGCTTGGGCTGATCTTTTGTCGCTGACCGAACGGCTTGATCAGACCCCCTCCGAAGCGTTACAAACGGAAACGTAACATCGTCGCTTTAGGGTGTGTCGTCCGGGACGGGATTGGCCGCCGCACCGCAAGGGGTTCTCATGCAGGTTCGACGCAGCGTGGCCTCCACGCTCGCCGCACTCGTGATCGGCGTTTCGGCCCTGGCGTCCGCGCCTGCCGAAGCGGCCTCCTCCCAGGCTCTGTCGCCCTGGGACGCGCAGCTCTACGCCGCCGCCTTCGACGCTGTCCGCAAGGGCGATTTCCAGACCGCCGAGGCGAAGCTCGCCCAGGTCAAGGATCGTTGCCTGGTCGGCATGGTGGAATTCCAGAAGCTGTTCCACCCCAAGGCCTACAAGGCCTCCTACGAAGAACTCACCGCCTGGCTCGACAAGTACGGCGACCTGCCCGTCGCCAAGAAGGTCTGGGAGCTGGCCAAGAAGCGCAAGCCTGACGGCGCGCCGGACCCCTTGCCGCCCTCGTCGATGAGCGGCCAGCGCACCTGGTCGAGCGTCGAGGTGGCCTCGGCCGCCATCGCCGACGGCCCCGATACGCCGATCGCCTATGACCAGCTGCTGGAGCCCAAGGCCGCGCGCATCGCGCTGAACAACGGCGACCTGAACACGGCGCTCACGCTGGGCGACCAGACCGGCGACAAGTTCACCGCCGCGCTCGCCGCCTATCGGCTGCACGACTACAACGGCGCCTTCGAGCGCTTCCAGCAGGTCGCCCTCGACCTTTCGGAAGACAGCTGGGTGCGCGCCGGCGGCGGCTACTGGGCCGCGCGTTCGGCCATCGCCAAGGGCTCGCCCGAGCAGTCGCTCGCGTTCCTGCGCATCGCCGCGCAGTTCCCCAAGACCTTCTACGGGCAGATCGCCGAGCGCCAGCTGGGCCTGGAGCCGCAGTTCCGCACCGGGCCGGTCTCCTACGCGCCCTCGCCTATCGTGAAGACCTCGTCCGGCGCCGATCTCGACAGCCCGGGCATGCAGCGCTTCCTGGCCTCGGAGCCGCGCGCCAAGCGCGCCCTGGCGCTCGCCGAAGTCGGCCAGCGCGTCGATGCGGGCATCGAGATGCGCGCGGGCCTGTCAGGCGCCAAGGATGCGGAGACGCGCCGCAACTGGACCAACCTGGCGCTCGACATCAACGGCATGTTCGTCGGCGGTCGCGACCAGCAGGCGGTCGACCTGAACGACTATCCGATGCCGGACCTGCAGCCCACCGGCGGTTTCACCGTGGACAAGGCCCTGGTCTACGCCCTGATCCGTCAGGAAAGCCGCTTTGAGCCGCGCGCGCGCTCCTACGCCGGCGCCTACGGCCTGATGCAGCTGATGCCCTCCACCGCCGCCATCGTCGAGGGCGACCCGAGCTTCCGCACCCGCCCGGAAAAGCTCTACGACCCGGCCACCAACCTGCGCGTCGGCCAGGACTATGTGCACTGGCTGATGAGCCAGGGGCCGATCAATGGCGACATCCTGCGCACGGTCGAAGCCTATAACGGCGGGCCCGCCCCGGTGTTCTCCACCGCCAAGCAGATGCCCGAGGCCGATCCGCTGCTGTTCATCGAGAGCGTGCCGATCCCGCAGGCTCGTGACTACGTCGAAAAGGTCATGGCCAACTACTGGATCTATCGCCGCCTGATGGGCCAGGACACCAAGACGCTCGACGCCGTCGCCAACGGTGAACGCTCGGCGCAGGCCTCGCTGGACCGGCCGGTGGTGCAGTACGTGCCGACTGCGCCCGCGCCCGCTACGGTGGCGACCGCGGGGCAGCAGATGCCGCCGCCGCCGACCGCCATCTCGGCGCCGGTTCCGGTGCTGACCGGCAAGCCCTAAGGCTCAGCCTTCAACAAAGCTCTTGAGCCGCGCCAGGGCCTCGTCCCAGCGCGCCGAGACCTCGTCCAGATAGGACCGCGCCGCCGCCAAAGGCTCCGGCCGATAGGCGAAGCGGCTCTCGCGCCCCACGCGGATGCTCGACACCAGACCCACGTCCTCGAGCACATGCAGGTGCTTGGTCACCGCCTGGCGGGTCAGGTCGGTATCGGCCGACAGCGCCGCGATCGAGCGCGGCTCCCCGTCGCTGAGTCGCGCCAGTAGCGACAGGCGCGTCCGGTCTCCCAGCGCGGCGAAGATCGGCGCCGGGCCGGCCCCGGCGCCCAAGGCGTCAAGCGTCTGCATGGGCCTCGACATGCGCCTTGATGTTCTTGACCTGGGTCGCCCAGCCGCTGTCGTTCATGCGGAACGCCTCGACGCGACGGCGCTCGGGCACCTTGTCGAAGCCGGACTCGGTGACCACCAGCCGCGTGCCCTGCCCCATCGGCTCAAGGCGGAACTCCACCAGGGTCGGGGTCTCGTCGGAATAGTCCACGCTCTGGTCGATGGCGTAGGGATGCCAGGTGAAGGAGAACAGCCGGGGCTCGTCCATCGCCACCACGCCGGCGTTCCAGCGGATGTGCTCGTAGCCCGGCCAGGTCATGTGTCCGGTCGAGGGCCTGCCCGGCTGGAACGGCGCGTCCAGCTTCACACGGAACCACTGGCCGAACTCCTCGTGATCCGTCAGCGCTCGCCAGACGCGCTCGATCGGGGCGTTGAGCTCGATGGTCTTCTCGATACGGTCGTTCATATCAGCAACCTCCTGGTTGCGAGTGTCATCGCACGCGTCAGGCAGTATCGCAACCATTTTGTTGCACATTCATGTGCGGACACGCTTCGAAAGCGAGCCCCCGTTGACATCTACTTTTTGGCGATCCAGCTTGTCGCTCCACCCCAGGTGACAACAGGACGCCCGCGCCGGCTGTCCGCCCTATCCAGGAGGCAGCCCCGTGTCCACGCCCCAGACGGCCCAGGTCTATATCCAGAACCGCACCGACGGGACCGCCACGGTCACCTTGTGGCACAACAATTCCAGCTACGGCACCGAGACCCAGACCTGGACGCTGGCGGCCGGCCAGACCTGTCCCAATCCCCTGACCGTGCACTTCGACACCGGCTTCGGCTCATGGACGGTGCTGGACTATTGGGCCTGCGAGATCCTGGTCGAGGGCGGATCGACGCCGGGCCTCTACGAGAGCAGCGGCGTGCTGGAATACAGCGACTGGAAGGAATGCCAGCTGCAGTCGCCGGATGCGGGCCAAAACCTGCAGTTCTGGGTCAGCACGACCGAATTCTACATCGGCACCGTCTCGAAGCCGACCTCGACGCCCATGAACCCGGTGGTCCGCTCGTCCGCCCAGGTCTACGTGACCAACTCCACCGACAGCCCCGCCTACATCACCCTCTTCCACAACAACTCGACCGACGGCACCCAGAGCGGGACCTGGTTCGTCCAGCCCGGCCAGCAGGCCGGCCCCCTGACCGTCTACTTCCGGCTGGGCATCATCGTCGCGGAGGTGCTCGACTACTGGGCGATCAAGCTGGCGGTGGTCGAGGGACCCTCTGCCGGCGTCTACCAGAGCAGCGGCTCCATCGTCTTCGCCGACTGGAAGGAGTGCCAGCTGCAATCGGCCGATGCCGGCCAGAACCTGCCGTTCTCGGTCGACACCTCGACCTTCACGATCTCCATGCCGTCGGGCGGAACCTCGACAGGCATGAACAAGACCGGTCCCTACACCCTTGTCGACAATGTCTTCGTGCTGATGCTGGAGAACCACTCGTTCGACAACATCTTCGCCTTCTCCGGCATCCAGGGGATCACCGCGGCTACCACGGCGGACAGCAACAGCTATAGCGGCACGCCCTATCCGGTGGGCTCCTCGGCGCCGGACTCCATGCCCACCGACCCGGGACACGAGTTCGCCGACGTGGTCGAGCAGCTGTGCGGCCAGGGCGCCACCCACACGCCCTGGACCCCCTACAGCAACGATCTCGACAACAGCGGCTTCGTGGCCAACTACGCCACCACCACGACCGAGATCACCTCGAACAATCCGAACCTGCCGACGCCGTCCGAATACGGCGACATCATGCAGTGCTTCGACACGCCGACGCAGCTACCGGTGATCTACCAGCTCGCCACCACCTTCGCGATCTGCGACCAGTGGCACTCCTCGATCCCCGGGCCGACCTGGCCGAACCGCTTCTTCGTGCACGGCGCCTCGTCCGGCGGCTGGGCGGATTCGCCCGGCGCGACCCAGATCGGCGTCTGGGAAGGAACGCACGGCGGCGGCTTCGTCTATCCCAGCGGCAAGTCGATCTACGACAAGCTGGCCGACGCCGGCATGCAATGGCGCATCTACGAGGACGAGAACGGACCGCTGCTGGGCAGCGTGCCGCAGGTGGCGGCGCTGTCGGGCATCACCTGGGGGGTCAACACCAACAGCATCGGGACCTTGGCGACCGACCTGCAGGGCCCCTATCCCTACGCCTACACCTTCATCGAGCCAAACTACGGAGACACGTCGGGCGGCTCCTATGTCGGCGGCTCCTCCCAGCATCCCATGGACACGGTCGTCAGCGGCGAGGCCCTGATCAAGATGGTCTATGAGGCCATCCGCAATTCGCCGGTCTGGAACCGCAGCCTGCTGATCATCACTTACGATGAGCACGGCGGCTTCTACGACAGCGTTTCGCCCGGTCCGGCCACGCCACCGAACGATGGCAGCCCCCAGGACGCGTCGATCAACTCCGGCGGCTTCCTGTTCGACCGCTATGGCGTGCGCGTGCCGGCCGTGGTGGTTTCGCCCCTGGTCCCGGCCGGCACGGTCGACCACACCCTCTATGACCACGCCGCGGTCTCGGCCACGCTACAGAAGCTGTTCGGCGTCACCCCCATGACGCAGCGCGACACCGGCGCGAACGACGTGCTGGGCTTGCTGTCCCTGACGACGCCGCGCACCGACTGCCCGACGACGCTCAACAATCCTGCGAGCACTGCGGCCGTCGCCGCATCGGCCCCGGCGGCCGACCTATCGACCCAGCCCCTGCCCGACAAGGGCAACCTGCAGGGCTTCGTGCAGATCGTCGGCAAGACCGACATCGAGCTCTCCGGCGGCGGCCCGGCGGCGGTGGCGGCGGTGCAGGCGAAGCTGGCCGGCATCAAGACCCTGGCCGACGCCGAAGCCTACGCCCAGGACGTGGCGGCGCGCGCCAAGCAGGCCGGGGGCGCGACGCCCCCGCCGCCTCGGCCGGTCGTCGCGGCCTGACGGAGGCGATAGTTCTTGTTTTGTTCTCGCCGACGGCTAGATTGCGTCCATGCCGCCGGCGACCCTACCCATCCGCGGGCGAGGCGCGGTTTCCAACGCCTCGGGCCGCTATGAAACCGACCGCCGCGAGGTCTTCGACGACGGCTGGACGCTGGAGGACCCTGCGCCGCAGCAGCTGACCACGGTGCTGATGCCTGAGAAGGCCAGGACCATCCTCAGCCGCAACGACAGCCCCGACATCGGCTTCGACCGCTCGATCAATCCCTATCGCGGCTGCGAACACGGCTGCATCTACTGTTACGCCCGCCCGGCCCACGCCTATGTCGGCCTGTCGCCGGGGCTCGATTTCGAATCCAAGCTGTTCTTCAAGCCCGAGGCCGCCAAGCTCCTGGAAAAGGAGCTGTCCAAGAAGAGCTACACGCCCGAGCGCATCCACATTGGCGGCAACACCGACCCCTACCAACCGGCCGAGCGCAAGCTCCGCATCACCCGCCAGGTGCTGGAGGTGCTGGACTGTTTCAACCATCCCCTGTCGATCATCACCAAGTCCGCCCTGATCGTGCGCGACGCCGACATCCTGGGCCGGATGGCGGCCAGGAAGCTGGCCGGCGCCTGCATCTCCATCACCTCGCTGGACCGCAAACTGGCGCGCACCATGGAGCCCCGCGCCGCCACGCCGGAGAAGCGGCTGGAGGCGATCCGCCGGCTGACCGAGGCAGGCGTCCCCACCACTGTCGGCTTCGCCCCCGTCATCCCCGGCCTGAACGACCACGAGATGGAGGCGGTGCTGGAACGCGCCGCCGAGGCCGGCGCCGTCGGCGCCATGTACGTGACCTTGCGCCTGCCCCTTGAGATCAAGGACCTGTTCAAGGAGTGGCTGCACGAAAGCCACCCGGACCGTGCGGCCAAGGTGATGTCCCTGATCCGCCAGACCCGCGGCGGGCAGGACTACGACGCGCAGTGGGGATCGCGGATGGTGGGGACGGGGCCGGTCGCGGAGCTGCTCAACACGCGCTTCCACGCGGCCTGCCGGCGGTATGGGCTGAACCGAGAGCGCGAGGGCGTGGACCTGACGCAGTTCCGGGTTCCGCCGCGGGCTGGGGATCAGTTGAGTCTTTTCTAATCGCAGAGCCCTTCTCCCCTTGTGGGAGAAGGTGCCCGAAGGGCGGATGAGGGGTCGCACATGCCGGACCGGAAGGTCCTCCAAGCTCGCGCGAACCAGATGCGTCGCGAGCCCACATTGCCGGAGAAACGCTTGTGGAAGCTGCTGCGGGATCGGCGACTGAACGGCCTGAAATTCCGGCGGCAGGTTTCCATCTCGCCCTACATCGCTGACTTTCTCTGCTTCTCGCCAAGGCTGATCGTGGAAGCGGACGGCGCCTCGCACTACGACGCGGAGTATGACGCGGCGCGCGATGCGTTCTTCATCTACGAGCAGAAGTTTAAGGTGCTGCGCTTCAAGAACCAGATGATCCTGGATGAGCCGCAGCGCGTGCTGGACGCGATCCTGCGCGAAGTCGGCAGAGGGTAGCGAGACCCCTCATCCGCCCTTCGGGCACCTTCTCCCACAAGGGGAGAAGGTGGTCCGAGGGTTAAGAAGCGCCACTCCTCTTCACCTCGCGCTTCCTGAACAGCCACGCCTTGGTCAGGAACGCCACGTCCGTTTCCACCAGCTCCAGCCCCGCCAACCCGAACAGGCCGGGCACGTCCTCGCGGCACCAGCTTTCGTAGTAGGGCTCGTGGAAGAAGGCCGGGAAGGCTTCCAGCAGGCGCGCCAGGTCCGGTTGATCCGCGGGCTGCACCGAGTCCGCCAGCGCCAGCACCCCGCCCGGTTTCAGCACCCGGGCGATCTCGGCGGCGATCTCGGGCCTCAGCCGCGGCGGCAGTTCATGGAACAGATAGACGCAGGTGGCGCCGTCCAGGCTGGCGTCGGCGAAGGGCAGGCGTTCGATATTGGCCTGGATCACCGGGGCCTCGGCCATGGCCTTGGCCTCCAGCGTGTAAGCCGGCGACAGGTCGAGCCCCATGACCGTGGCGCGCGGGAAGGCGCCCTTCAGGTCGCGCAGGAAGGCGCCGGAGCCGCAGGCCAGGTCGACCACCTTCAGGCCGCGCTGGTCCCTGGAGCGCCAAGCCCTGGCCAGCAGCGACAGGGCCCGCCGGCGCATCGCCCCGGCCGTACCGGAGAACAGCGCCTCCACCTGCGGCTCGTAGCGCCTGGCGCTGTCGCGGGTGAACCAGCCGCCGCTCTGATAGTGGAAGTTCTGGCGATAGTAGGCGGGATAGACATCGGCCCCCTCCTCCGCCCGCGCCTCGACCCCGCCGTTGCGGCGCCGGCGCGCCTCGACCTCGCGCGCGTCCCTCAGGAAGTCGCTGACGGCGCGCAGCGCCTCCACCGGATCGGCGAACAGGGGCTCCGACGCCGGATAGAGGCCCGCGCCCACGTCCTCGATGTCCTTGCGGAAGGCCTCCATCCATCCGTGGCGCTGGGCGCCTCTGGGCGGCGGCGGGGTCTCGAACTGGAAGGCGCGGCTGCGTTCGGGGTCCGCCACGCCGCGCGCGGCCACGCCGGTGGTGGTCCACCACACCGCCTTGAACGCCGAGCGCAGCCTCTGCAGGCCGGCGTCCGTGACGAAGGCTCGTTCGGCGCCCCTGGCCAAGCGACTTTCCCGCGGATGCTCGCTTAGAACGTACCCCAAGCAGCCACGCTTACAAAACCTCGCCCTAGCGGCGGAACACGCCCACCAGTTCGATGTGCGCCGACCACAGGAACTGATCGACCGGCGTGACCCGTTCCAGGCGGAAGCCCGCGTCGACCAGTATGCGCGCGTCGCGCGCGAAGGTGGCGGGGTTGCAGGAGACGCCCGCGACCACGCCGGCGTTGGATTTGGCGATCTCGACGGTCTGGGCCTCGGCTCCGGCGCGCGGCGGATCGAACACCACCGCCTCGACCTTGCGCAGCTCATCGGCGGAGACCGGGCGGCGGAACAGGTCGCGCGCTTCCGCGGCGATCGGCCTCAGGCCCGGCGCGGTGGCGACGGCGGATTTCAGGGCCTGGATCGAGCTTTCGGCCGAATCGGCGGCCAGCACCGGCGCCAGCTCGGCCAGCGGGAAGGTGAAGGCCCCGGCGCCGCAGAACAGGTCGGCCAGGGTGCGCGCGCCGCGTACAGCCTCGACACACAGGCGCACCATCTCGGCCTCCGCGGCCGGGACCGCCTGCAGGAAGGCGCCGGGTGGCAAGGCCACCACCGCCTGGCCGAAGCGGACCACCGGCTGGCGCGCCTGGTAGAGGATCTCGCCCCCCATGGTCACGCGAGCGAAGTCGGCCTCGCCCGCCGCCTCTGCCGCCCGCATGCGCGCGTCGGCGGAAAGCCCGCCGCTGCGCCGCTCCACCCCGGTCACCTCCACGTCGATGCCCGACAGGGTCGTGGTCACATGCAAGGTCGGGGCGGATTTCGGATGCTCGAAGAAGGCGGCCGCCAGCTTCCTCAGCGCCGGCAACGCCTTGACCAGCGCCGGGTCGGCCACCGGGCAGACATTCACGTCCACCAGCCGCCAGGAGCGCCGCGCCTTGAAGCCCAGGATCGCCCCGCCCTTCACCGGCCGCGCGTGCAACGCCAGGCGCCGGCGCGAGGCGGGCGGACAGGCGAAGGTCGGGGCCACCTCCGTCTCCAGCTCCTCGCGCGCCAGGGTCTGGACCACCTGCTCGCGCTTCCAGGCCAGGTAGGGCTCGGCCGCCCAGTGCTGCAGGGCGCAGCCGCCGCAGTCGCCGTAGTGCGGCGAAACGGGCGCGATCCGGTCGGGGCTGGGCTCAAGCACCTCGACCAGTTCGCCACGGTCGCCCTCGACGCGGGCCAGCACCCGCTCGCCCGGCAGGGTCAGGGGGGTGAACACCGGGCGCGCGCCTGCGGTGCGGGAAATCCCGTCGCCCTGGGCGCCGATGCTGTCGATAAGGAGTTCGGCGGTCTGGCCGCCCGGGCCGGTCATGGGCGCGCTTGTGCCCGAGGGTCCGGCGGTCCGCAACTTGGTCAGCCAAAGATGAACGACCCGATCAATCGCCGTTCAGGTTCGCCGGGCTTAAATGATCCTTCCGCGCATCCTCCCCCTAAAAGGGCGCGTCGGGGTTGTCGGCTGACACCATCCAGCCCCCGTCCAGTCGGCAATGGAGCCGCCCGTGGCAAGCGCTGCGGGCGGCTTTCCATCTCGCCAGCGTCACGATCGATGTGTACGCTTCCCACGAATTCACGAACATGAACGGCGCTGTCAAACTCCGTTCAGGCGCGGCGTCCTGGTATGCGCCACCGTAACGGCGGGGAACAACCTTGGCCGTAAAGCATTCATCAGTTCGCAGACCCGGAGGTTTCCAATGAAGTTCGCTCCCGTTTCCATGCTGGTCGCAGCGTCCATGGCCGCCGGCGCCCTGGTCACCCCGACCGTGACCTTGGCTCAGCCCGCCGAGTACCGCAGCTACGAAGACTACTGCCACCATCAGAAGAAGAGCGGCCAGCGCTCTGGCGCGATCCTGGGCGCCATCGCCGGCGCCGTAATCGGCTCCAACATGGCCTCGCACCACGGCGGCCGCGCCGGCGGGGCGGCCCTGGGCGCCGCGGCCGGCGCCGCGGTCGGCTCCAACATCGGCCGCGAGGCCGGCAAGGCGAAGTGCGACAGGAACGGCAACGCCTACTGGACCGAGGACGAGACCTATTCCTACGACGACCGCGCCTACTATCACGGCGGCGGCCGCTACGATGACGGCTACTACCGTCACCACCGCTGCCGCTGGGCGCGGGAGTACGACGGCAGCTACGTGCGCGTCTGCCCGGACCGCTCGGGCTACTATCGCGTCGAATACTGATCGCCCTCACGAAGAGTTCGAGAAGCCGCCCGGAGCCTCGCTCCGGGCGGCTTTTTCGTGGGCGGGGCGCGGTTGATCGACCTCAATGATCGAGCGCCGCATCAAGCTTAACCGTGGCCTCCTGCAAAGGAGAGCTTCCATGCGATCGCAGTTGATGACCGTCGTCCTGGCCGCCGCCGTCGCGGCCGGCTCCCTCACCGCCCCAGCCGTAAGCCAGGCCGAAGACGGCCCGCGCTATTCCAGCTGGGAGGACTATTGCCACCATCAGAAGAAGAAGGGCCAGCACACCGGCGCGGTCCTGGGCGCCATCGCCGGCGCCGTGATCGGCAGCAACGTCGCGGGCCACGGCAACAAGACCGGCGGCGCGGTGGTCGGCGCGGCCGCAGGCGCCGCGGTCGGCGCCAACGTCGGACGCGAGATGGGCAAGGCCAAGTGCGACAACCGCGGGGCCTACTGGAGCCGCGACGACACCTACGACTATGGCGACCGCCACTACTACCGCGAGGGCGGCCGACACAGCGACCGCTGGTACCAGCGGCGCAACTGCCGCTGGGCGCAGGAATATGACGGCAGCTATGTGCGGGTCTGTCCCGACTCGCGCGGCTACTATCGCTTCGAACCCTGAAGCATCCCGCGTCTTGAGCGAGAGGCCGCCCGTCCCCCACGGGCGGCCTTTTTCGTGCCGCCTCCGGGAACCTTACAGCCGTGCTTTCATTACATTTCCGAACCGCGGCCGCATTCTCCCGAGCCTTCGATGAGCCGCGTCCCACCGGAAGGAACGATCCGATGAAGCTTATCCCCGTCCTGACCGTCGCCGTGGCCCTCAGCATCGGCGCGACCTCCGCCATGGCCCAGAGCTGCCGCACCATCCAGCGCCACAAGGCCAACCGTGATGCGCTCTACGGCGCGGTCGCCGGCGGCCTGCTCGGCAACGCCGTGTCGCACGGAGGCGGCCGCACCGGCGGCACCCTGCTCGGCGCCGGCGCCGGCGGCCTGATCGGCCACCAGATCGGCAAGAACAAGGTCAGCTGCGACCGCGGCTACTACTATCGCCACAAGCACTACTACTACCGCCACGGGCACCGGTACGTGACCTACCGCTGATCGGCCGGATCAGAGCTATCGAGGGCCCCCGTCGCAGCCGCGGCGGGGGCTTTTCATCGCCTGCGGGACGGTCAGGCCTTCCGCCCGTGCAGCAGGAACTCGCGGTTGCCGTCGCCGCCGGTGATCGGGCTGTCGGCGGTGGCGAGGACGGCCCACCCCTCACCCACCAGCCAGGCTGAGACCTGTTCAAGCGCGCGCAGGCGCACCGCTTCGTCGCGCACGATGCCGCCTCGGCCGACGTCGGCGGGGCCGGCCTCGAACTGCGGCTTGACCAGGCAGATCAGGTCAGCGCCGGGCCCGGCGAGCTTCAGGGCGGCGGGCAGCACCTTGGCCAGGCCGATGAAGCTGGCGTCGCAGACGACCAGGTCCGGCGCCTCGTCAATCAGGGTCGCGTCGAGGCTGCGGGCATCCACGCCTTCGAGGTTGGCGACGCGCGGGTCGTCGCGCAGGCGCGCGTGCAGCTGACCCCGGCCGACATCCACAGCGAACACTCGCCGCGCGCCACGCGCCAGGCACACCTCGGTGAAGCCGCCGGTGGAGGCGCCGACATCGACCACCACCCTGCCCTCGACCCGCACGGGCCAGATGCTCAGCGCATGATCGAGCTTCAACCCGCCGCGCCCCACCCACGGATGGGCTGGCTCGGCCGCCAGCACGGCGCCGTCGTCGACCAGCTCGGAGGCCTTCGCCACCAGCCGTCCGTCGGCCGTGACCCGCCCCGCCTCGACGGCGGCGCGGGCCTTGGCGCGGCTTTCGCACAGGCCGCGTTCGACCAGCAGCTGGTCGATGCGCGTCTTCATAGCGCCGCTCAGGCCACCGCCAGAAGGCGCGACAAGGCCGACTGCAGCTTGGCGGCCGCAGCTTCCGCCTCGGCCAAGCGTTCGCGGTTCTCCTCGACCACCTCTTCCGGCGCGCGAGCGACGAAGTCGGCGTTGTCGAGCTTCTTGCGCGTCTTGTCGGCGTCGGCGGTCAGGGTCGCGATCTCCTTTTCCAGGCGCGCACGCTCGGCCTTCAGGTCGATGAAGTCCGCGATCGACAAGGCCGCGGTCGCCTCCCCGATCGAGAACGGCGCGGAGCCCTGCGGCGCCGCATCCGCCTCGCCCAGGTCCGACAGGCGGGCCAGGCTGGTGATCAGGCCGCGGTGGCGCTGCATCAGAGCCCGCGTCTGATCGCCCGCCCCCACCAGCACCAGCGGCGGCTTTGCCGAAGGCGGCACGTTCATTTCCGAGCGGATCGAGCGCACCTCGCTGACCAGGGACACGATCCAGCCGATCTCTTCTTCGGCCTCCGCGTCGATCCAGGCGTCGGGGTGAACCGGCCACTGGGTCTCGATCAGCATGGCCTCGCGCGCCGGCCCGCCGAAGGCCGCCAGCTCCGCCCACAGCTCCTCGGTGATGAAGGGCGAGACGGGGTGCAACAGCTTCAGGATTTCGTCCAGCACCCAGGCCGCGGTCGCCCGCGTCTCGGCCTTGGCGGCCTCGTCGACGCCGTTCAGCACCGGCTTGGCCAGTTCCAGGTACCAGTCGCAGAACACGTTCCAGATGAAGCGGTAGAGGCCCGAGGCCACGTCGTCGAAGCCGCAGTCCTCCAGCGCCCGGGTCACGCCCTTGGCCGCCTTGACCAGCTCCCCGCGGATCCAGCGGTTCAGCGTCAGCTTCACGGAGCCAGGATCGAAGCCCTCGACCCGCTTGCATTCGTTCATCTGGCAGAAGCGCGCGGCGTTCCACAGCTTGGTGCCGAAATTGCGATATCCTTCAATGCGCTGCTTCGAGAGCTTGATGTCGCGCGCCTGGCCCGACATGGCCACCAGGGTGAAGCGCAGGGCGTCGGCGCCGAACTCGTCGACGAGCTCCAGCGGGTCCATGACGTTGCCCTTGGACTTGGACATCTTCGCCCCCTTCTCGTCGCGGACGAGGGCGTTGATGAAGACGCGCTTAAACGGCGCCTCCCCCATGAAATGGATGCCGTCCATCATCATCCGGGCGACCCAGAAGAAGATGATGTCGAAGCCGGTGACCAGGATGGAGGTCGGATAGAACCGCTTCAGGTCCGGCGTCTCCTCCGGCCAGCCGAGCGTGGAGAACGGCCACAAGGCGGAGGAGAACCAGGTGTCGAGCACGTCCTCGTCCTGGCTGAGCGGCTCGTCACGGCCATAGTGCGCGTGCGCCGCGGCCTTGGCCTCGGCCTCGCTCTCCTCCACGAAGACCGTGCCATCGGGCCCGTACCAGGCCGGGATGCGGTGGCCCCACCACAGCTGGCGCGAGACGCACCAGGGCTGGATGTTCCTCAGCCACTCGAAATAGGTCTTCTCCCAGTTCTTGGGCACGAAGACGGTCTCGCCGGTCTCCACCGCCTTGATGGCGGGCTGGGCCAGGGTCCAGGCGTCCACGTACCACTGGTCGGTCAGCCAGGGTTCGATCACCACGTCGGAGCGGTCGCCGTGCGGAACCTGGTGCCTGACCTTCTCGATCTCGCGCAGCAGGCCCAGCTCTTCCATCTTGGCCACGATGGCCTTGCGCGCGACGAAGCGGTCCATGCCGCGGTACTCGGCGGGCACGGTCTCTTTCAGGGCCGCGTGGGCGTCGAAGATGTTGATCATCTCCAGCCCATGGCGCTTGCCGACCTCGAAGTCGTTGAAGTCGTGGGCCGGGGTGATCTTCACCGCGCCGGAGCCCTTCTCCGGGTCGGCGTATTCATCGGCCACGACCGGGATCTGGCGGCCGGTGATCGGGTGGTCCAGCAGCTTGCCGATGGAGTCTTTGTAGCGCTCGTCCGTCGGGTGCACGGCGACCGCCGTGTCGCCCAGCATGGTCTCGGGCCGGGTCGTGGCCACAACGATCTCGCCGGAGCCGTCCGCATAGGGATAGGCGAAGTGGTAGTAGGCGCCGTCGGTCTCCTTCTGGATCACCTCCAGGTCCGAGATCGCAGTCTGGAAGCGCGGGTCCCAGTTCACCAGCCGCTTGTCGCGGTACAGCAGGCCTTCCTTGTAGAGGCGCACGAACACCTTGCGCACGGCCGCCGACAGACCCTCGTCCAGGGTGAAGCGCTCGCGCGACCAGTCGCACGAGGCCCCGAGCCGGCGCAGCTGGCGCACGATGGTCCCGCCGGACTGCGCCTTCCATTCCCAGACCTTGGCCACGAAGGCCTCGCGGCCCAGCTCGCGCCGGCCGATATTGCCCTGCTCGGCCAGCATACGCTCGACCACCATCTGGGTGGCGATGCCCGCGTGGTCGGTGCCCGGCAGCCACAGGGCCGCCTTGCCGCGCATCCGCTCGAAGCGGGTCAGCACGTCCTGCAGGGTGTTGTTCAGCGCATGACCGATGTGCAGCGAGCCCGTGACGTTGGGCGGCGGGATCACGATCGAGAACGGCTCGGCCTTGGGGTCCTGCTCCAGCCGCCGGTCGGGCGAGAAGGCGCCGGCCTCCTCCCACATGGCGTAGAGGCGCGGCTCGACGGATTTCGGATCGAAGGTCTTTTCAAGCATCGGAGATATCTAACGGGACAAAGAAAAAGGGCGGGTCCGTCTGGCGGCCCGCCCTCCTATCAGGTGATCTGGAGGTGGCGCTAGCCAGCGCCGCGGCGGGAGATCCGTTCGACCTCTACGCGTACCGCCTCCTGCACGATGCGATCCAGGTTCTGATCCAGCCACTGCTTCAGCAACGGCTTCATCATCTCCTTGACCACGTCCTCGAGCATCAGCCCGTTGCGCGGCATCATGATCTGCTGCGCCAGGCCCGCGAAGGAAGACGCGGCGCTCTCGGCGATGTGGCTGGAGACCAGGGTCTCGGCCGGCGGCTCGTAGGCCGGGGCGCGCGGCGCCTCATAGACGGGCTCGGGCCGAGGCGCTTCAAAGGGCTGCGGGCTGTGGGCCTCGATGTCGCCCACCGTCTCGATCGGCGTCGACGCCGGCTCTTCCCAGCGGTCCGTCAGCTCCAGGACATCGTCCTCCTCCATCGAGGGCGTCTCGTCCATCATCGACGGCGCGACCTCGGCCGGAGCATGGTGGTGCTCCGGTTCGGGCGTGTGTTCCGGCTCCGGCGTGTGGGCCGGCGCGGCCTCGGCCGCGGGCGCCTCGTCCTCGGAGATGATCCGGCGGATGGAGGCGAGGATTTCCTCCATCGTGGGTTCTTGCGCGGTCTGTTCAGACATCTAGCTGAGCCGTCTCGGAAGTTTTTTCGGGGGTACTCGAACGGGGAGCCTAGGGCCAAGACCGCGGCTCGGCAAACGCCATTGCATTCAATGGGGCTGAGATCAACGAAGCTTTACCGCCGAGCTTCCTTCGGGCGCTGATTTTGGACCTGAGGCGATTCGCAAAAGGGCCGCGAAGCGCGTGCTTCGCGGCCCTTGCGAGTCGGTCTGGCGACAGATCAGGGCTTGGTCGGCAGCGGGGCGGCGTCGCCCTTGGCCTTGGCCTGCTCGTCGATCGGGGCGGAAGCCTTGACCGTCCGGTTGGCGCCCGAGGGCTTGCCGACCTGATCCAGGCCTTCGATCAGGCGATCGACAAAGATCGAGCCCTTGTTGCGCACGCGGTCGAAGTTCTTCTTCGGATCGTAGACCGGCACGCTGTTGACCAGCTCGCGCGCTTCCAGCCGGCCCATGGCGGCCAGCAGCTGGGCGGTGGCGACGTAGTTGTCGTGGCGCGAATTGACCAGGGCCAGCTGGGCGTCGCGCAGCTCCTGCTCGGCGTTCAGCACGTCGATCGTGGTGCGCAGGCCGACCTGGTACTCCTGGCGCACGCCCTCGGCGGCGATGGTGTCTGCCTTTACCTGCTCTTCGTTCGAGGCCTGCGAAGCGCGGGTCGACAGCACACGCGCCCACGCCTGGCTGACCGATTGCAGCACCTGGCGGCGCGCGCCGTCGATGCCGATGGAGGCGGCGTTGTCGCGCTCCAGCGCCTGGCGCACCCGCGAGCCGGTCAGGCCTCCGGTGAACAGCGGCACCTGCAGGGTGGCCGTGGCGGACACCGCGTCGCGATTGGCGAAGCTCAGGCCGTTGGTCGGCGTGATGGTCGAGCCGTAGTTGGCGCTGACCGAGACATTGGGCAGATAGGCGGCACGGGCCTGGGCCACGCGGGCCTTGGTGGCCTGCTCGGCGTACTGCGCCGCGCGCAGGGACGGGTTGTCGACATTGGCCACGTCCATGGCCGCGTCGAAGCTGGCCGGCACGCCGGGCAGCGCGGGCTCAGGGTCGAGCTCGGCGGTCGGGGTCTGGCCGACCACGGAGGCATAGGCTGCGCGGCTGACCGACAGCTGGGCGCCGGCCGCTTCGGACTGGGCGCGGGCGGCGGCGAGGCGGGCCTGAGCCTGGGCCACGTCGGTGCGGGTGATCTCGCCCACGTCGAACTGCGCCTGGGCCTGCTCCAGCTGGCGCTGCAGAATGGCGACGTTCTCGCGGTTGATCCTCAGGGCTTCGGTGTCGCGGCGCACGTCGACGTAGCTCTGGATCACCGACGTCAGAATCTGGCTCTCGACGCTGCGCAGCGTCTCGCGGCCTTGCAGGATGTCGGCCTGGGCGGCGTCGACCGCCGTGGCGATACGCCCGCCCGACCAGATGGTCTGCGAAGCCGTGAGGCCGATCGATGAGCTGTTGGAATGAATGTCGCCCAGGCCCTTCACGCCGGACGCGCCGTCGATCACCGTGCCGGTGGCGGCCACGCTCAAGGTCGGTCGGTAGCCGGCCTTGGCCTGCACGTATTCCTCGTCGATGGCGCGCTGATTGGCGCGCTGCGCCTGCAGGTCGGGATTGGTCTGGTAGGCCAGGGCCACGGCGTCCAGGAGCGAATCGGCTGAAGCCGCGGACGCGGCGCCGAGCGAAAGGACCACACTGAGGGCCGCTGCCGACAGAAGGGCGCGACGCTGAACGGACATGCGGCTAGTTCCCCAAATGGGCGCGGCCCTTGGGCGCGCCGCTATTCTATAGTTCAACCCATGCCCGGATCGCCACCGGCCAGCCAGTTAAGCTTTTTTCACATTGGCGACGATCGGGCGCCCTGTTTCCCCGACGCCACAGCCCAAAGCTGAGCCGGCGTCAGAACTGGAATGTAGGGGCTCTTTCGAAACCCGCCAGCATCGGCGGTGTCGCATCGAAAACTTCACGAGACGTTGAGCCCGTCTCGATCTTCTGGAACAGCCGCGCCTTGCCCACCGGCCCGTCGCGTTCGACCAGCGCCAGACGCCCGCCGAGCTTCAGCGCCGCGATCCAGGCGGCCGGAACCTGCTGCAGCGCGGCTTCGCAGACGATCAGGTCGTAGTCGGACCCGATCGGCGTCTTCAGGTCGGCCACCTCCAGCGCCACGCCATAGTCCTCCAGCGCCTGGTCGAGCACCGCGGCGGCGCGTGCGTCGCCTTCCTGGGCGGTCACGTTCAGGCCGATCTCCGCCAGGACGGCGGCCGCGTAGGGCGCGGCGATGCCGAGCGCCTTCTCACCCTGGCGCGGCTTGGCCGCCTGCAGCAGCTTGGCCACATCGCGCGGGCGCATCAGGTGACGACCGGGGCAGATTTCCGGCTCGACGTCAGCGTAGGCGGCGAAAGCGCGGGCGGGGGCGCAGAAGCGCTCGCGCGCCACCATACGCATGGCCAGCTGGATCGCCGGATCGGTCACGTCGTTGGTCTTGACCTGACAGTCGACCATGTTGATGCGCGCCGAAATGAAGTCCATCGCGCCCGCCTCGCTGAAAACACCTGAAGACCGCGCCGCTTATAGGCCGCTTTGGCGCGCGCGCAACGGGGGCGACAGGCGCCCTGCGACTTGATGGCGGCGATGTGGATTTGCCCGCTTGCGCTCGCCCGCCCGACCGACTACCCAGCGCGTCACGGCCTGATGGCGGAGTGGTTACGCAGCGGACTGCAAATCCGTGTACCCCGGTTCGATTCCGGGTCAGGCCTCCAAATTCCTCCACAAATCGAAGACGAAGCGAGCGGCGACGCCAGGCCGCCGCCCGTCCGCGACCTCAGAACTTCAGCGCCGTGGCCGCCGCAGCCCAGCCGGCCGGGCCCGAGCGCTGGCGCTCGACCAGGCTGGCGCGCGCGCCCTGGCCGAACTGCAGCTTCACCCCCACCAGCCACACGTTCTGGCGAAAGCCCGCCAGATCGACGTTGCTGTAACCGGCATAGACCGAGGCCGGCGACCGACGCGACGGCAGCCATTCGCCCGTCAGCGTGCCGACGGTGACGTGGACGCCGCTCTGCTTCAGGTAATCGACCGTACCGCTGAGCGCGACGTCGGGCGCCGGATAGACCACGACCTCCGCCCCGCCGTAGCCACCCGAGCTTCCGCCGCCGGAGACGCCGGCCGCCTTGGCGCCCAGGGTCAGACGCTCGCTCGGCCAGTACTCCCCGAAGCCGCCGTAGTTGCTGCGGCTGGAAATCCCCAGACCCTGGAAGGTGTTGTAGCCGGCGCTCAGGCCGATCCGGCCGTTCGCGCCGGTACGGTAGGCGCTGAGCGAATAGTTGGCCGTCTCACCGCTGACGCCCGCGCCATGCAGGCTGTTCCGGGCTACGTCGCCCTGCACGGCCCAGCCGGAATCGCCGACCGGCGCCGCGGCCGCGGCCGCCAGATTCCAGTTGTCGACATGACCCCCGCCGCCGGTGGGCTGGATATCGGAATAGCCGCCGCTGAGCGTGGCGGAGGGCTCGGCGAAAGCAGCCCCGGCGCTGCTGAGCGCGAAAGCGGCGGCGAGGAAGGCGATGGCGCGCATGATCAGAGCTCCGATTGCAAGCCTTCCCTGCTAAGCTCGATCCGCGGCCCGGTTTGTGCGGTAGGTCACAGCACCGTCGGGAAGCTTCCTTCGAAACGAGATGCGGCCGTCACGATCCGGCGCCACAAGAGGTGGGTGCGAAGGAGGGCGCGATGCGTCTTAAGACCCTGATCTGCGCCCTGCTGCTGAGCCTTGCCTTGCCCACGGCCGCCTGGACGGCCCCAGTGCTGATGGTCTCCATCGACGGGCTGAGGCCAGCCGACGTGCTGCAGGCCGAGGAGCGCGGCTTGAAAGTCCCGACCCTGCGGCGGCTGGCAGCCGAAGGCGCGTCGGCGACCGGGGTGCGCAATTCCCTGCCCACCCTCACCTACCCGAACCACGTCACCATGATCACCGGCGTCTGGCCGGCCCGGCACGGGGTGGTCAGCAACACGACCTTCGATCCGGAGGGCAAGAACCAGGGCGGCTGGTTCTGGTACGCCGAGGACATCAAGGTCCCGACGCTCTGGGACGCGGCGCACGCGGCCGGCAAGCCCGTGGCAAACCTGTTCTGGCCGGTGGCGACCGGCTCGCGCTCGATCGACTGGAACGTGCCGGAATACTGGCGAGCGCGGATTCCGGAAGACCTGAAACTGCTGCGCGCGCTGGCGACGCCGGGCCTGATCCCGACGCTTGAGCAGGCCAGCGGCCAGGGCGTGGCCGCGGTATTCAGCGAGGAGCCCGCGGGCGACGAGGCGCGCGCCGCCTGGGCCGGGACCCTGATCGAGGCCAAGCATCCGGCGCTGTTCACTCTGCACCTGGTCAGCCTCGACCACACCCAGCACGACTTCGGCCCAGGCTCGCCGGAGGCGAACCGGGCGCTCGAGCGCATCGACACGGCGCTCGGCCGCCTGATCGAACGGGCCCGCGCCGCCGAGCCCGGCCTGGTGGTGGCGGTGGTCTCCGACCACGGCTTCGCGCCCCTGCACACCCAGACCAACCTCATCGGCGCCTTTGCGGAAGCTGGCCTGATCACGCTCGACCCCAAGAGCCACAAGGTGAAGGCCTGGGAGGCGTTTCCGTGGGGCGGGGCCTCGACAGCCATCATCCTGGCTCGGCCGGACGACGCGGAGCTGAAGGCCCGCGTCCGCGCGGTGCTCGACAAACTGGCGGCCGACCCGGCGCTGGGCATCGAGCGCGTGATCGGCGCCGACGAGATCGCGCGCATGGGCGGCGGCCCGGCGTCGTTCTGGGTGGACTTCAAGCTCGGTTGGGAGGCCGGCGGCGACGGGGCCGGCCCGGCCACCCGGCCCTCCGCGCGCAAGGGCATGCACGGCTACTTCCCCGATCACCCCGAGCTGCGCGCCACCTTCATCATGGTCGGACCGGGGGTCGCACGCGGACGTTCGCTGGGCGAGATCGACCAGCGCGATATCGCCCCGACCGTGGCCAAGGCGCTCGGCGTCGCCTTCCCCAGCGCGGATGGCAAGCCGCTGTTCTAGCGGCCTCCCGCATCGCCGCGACTGTCAGCGTCAGGCATAGACTTAGTGGCCGGCCTCCCCGGCGGGCGGCGGTGGGCTGCTCCCCGCGGAATCCCCGGTTCCGGCGCCGGCCTTGGGCGGCCCGTCCCCTGGGTTCGGCGCGAGCTTGGACAGGCTTTCGGTCAGCTTGCCCAGCAGGTCCTTCAACTGACCCAGCTCCTCGCTGGCCCCCTTGCCGCTCATCATGGCCGTCGCCAGGGCGCTGCCAAAGGCCGCGACCAGACCGTTCGAACCTGCCTCCGGAGCGCTGGTCACCACATTGGTCAGCAGGCTGTTCGAGGGATAGCCGGGGAACGTCGTGGAAGCCGAACCCAGCAGCGAGGAGGAGTCCGGCGTCTTGAGCGTCGGGGCCGCCGCGCCGCAGCAGCTGCAAGGCGTCTTGGACCAGTCCCAATAGCGGGTGTCGTCCGGAACCTCGCAGGTGCTGCAGCGGCCCAGCGCCGCGTCGGCGAACACACCCGGCGTCGGAATCACCACCAGCCGATCCTCGGCGATCGGCGTGTCGAGATAGGGCTCGTAGTCGCTGCCGGACTTGGCGAAGGCGACATAGTGGCCCATCACCGCGACCGGCTCCGGTATGACCAGGTCGAGCAGCCGGTCTGGGCCGCAGGCGATCTGGTCCAGCCGGTCGATCCGCTCGTTCGGATCCTCCAGAAGCCAGGCCAAGCTGTTGTAATAATAGGCATTGCAGTTCAGGTGCGCGACCAGCTTGTCCAGGCAGTCGCCGCTGCCCGCCGCCGCGGGTGGGGTCAGGTCCACGTTCGCCAGCGAGCCGCCCTGGCCGAAGATGAACCCGGGGGTGCTGGAGGCGATCTCCACCCACTGGCCGCTGTCCGGATCCAGCATCGAAATCTTCATGCTGCCGATCGAGGCTGTGAACTGCCCGAAGAGTCCGCCCCCTCCGCCGACCACCCAGACCCCGATCTGCCTTAGGTCCTCCGGCAAGTAGTCTGCGGTGTCGACGTCATACTGGTAGGTGTAGCCGCCTTGCCAGAGATTCGATCGCTGCACCGGCACGTCCGCCGGGCCGCCGATGCGCGGGACAATGCGAAGTAACACCAGCGTGGGCTGGCGCGTGATGCTGTCGATCCGCAGTTCGATGCGGAAGCGGCGCACCGTCTTGGGCGCGGGCGGCGCAGCGGCGGGCGCGGCGTCGCTGCAAGTGAGCAGGCTCGGATCGAGCAGGAAGGGTGAGAACTTGGGCAGGAGGCACGCCGCCGAATCCCGATCGAACGTCATCAGCGCATAGGGGATCAGGTAGACTTCCCGATGCCCGGCCAGGCGGGTGGTGACCCGGTGGTTGCACAGCACCTCGTGGTAGAAAATGTTCAGCACGTGGCAGTGGTTGTTGTTGCAGACCGTGCGGCTGGAGGTCTGCTGATCCTCGGTTTCCTTCTGCTCCATGACCACCACCTGGTGGTCGCGCCGCCACGCCTCGGCCGCCTGTTGTACGGTGTTGGAGATGTCGCGCGTGGCGTTGGATGAGAACTTCGACCGGTCGTAGGAAGCCCCAATCGTGGCGCCTGACGTGGTCTGGAAGGCGGATGTGGCCTTCAGCAGCATGCCGTAGATCACGCCTGAACCGGAGCCGCCACCGCCCGAGGAACTCCCGCTCGAGGCGGCGACGCCCACATGCAGCTGATTGGACAGGGCGTTCATGGTCTCGGCGATAGCGCTGCGGCTGGCGTAGCTCGACGTCTGGGCCTGCTGGGTGGTGGAGGTCTGTTCGGCCCGGGCCGACTGATCCTGCTCCCAATGAGAGATCGCCAGCGACACCGATTCACACGGCGCCAGCGGCAGGCTGTAGAGCAGGTCTCCGAAGGTGTAGCCCAGCCGGCTCCATTTGATCTCGAAGCAGGTCAAATCGCCCTCGTCGATGTGCAGACCGTCGGCCTCGGTCTGAAAGGCGACGTGGCCCATGCCCTTGCCGCGGCCCGCTGCGAGGGTCCCGACCTTCACGCCGCGATGGGTCCGCACCACGTAGTTGTGCTCGAACACCCGCACCGTGCGGTCGTTGGGGATCAGCCGGCCGCAGTAGTCGTCGCCGAACACCAGATCACCCAGGTCCGGAAAGGCGCTCGGGATCGCGGTCACGTCATCAGGCTCGATGCCGTCTTCGACCCATGGCCCTGCTTCGGCCGCCTCGAGCAGACCGTCCAGCGGCGGCAGGGTATAGGGGAAATAGGCGGCGCCCGCGGCGATGGCGGCCGTGTCGAGCCCAAAGGTCAGTTCGGGCCGGCCGCCGAAGCGCACCGAAAGATCGGCCCCGGGCCGAAGCTGGCTGCGCAGGCGGTCCAGGCTGAAGATACTGAAGCCGTCACGGCTGGTGCGTAGGCTGGCCAGGACTGCGCCGCTGCGGGACCCTAAATCCGTCCCGGTCAGGGCCTGGGCCTTCACCGCCTCGAAGGATGCTCCATCGACGAGTTCGACACGGACATTCGCCAGGGGTTGCCCGGCCGGTGACACTGCTCGGATGCGAAGCTTGGATGCACGAGAGTTTGCCATGACGCCCCTCCCACATGAGCGTCTCGGTCATACGACTTATGGTTAAGCTTCGCTACTTTTAAGCGTTCATGCCGCCACTACCCGCTTTGTTTGCGTACTCGCATACCCCTGAGGCGGGCGCGGGCGTGACAGGCTCGGCGGCCGCGGTTTACCTTCCTCGGCCTGGGCGTGGGGGGAACTATGTCTGGCTTTACTCGGCGCGCGATGATGGGCGCGGGTGCGGGCCTTGCGTTGGCGGGGCCGGTGATGGCCCAACCGATGGGCGGCGTGGTGCGCGTGCGGCGCAACGCGGCGAAGATGACGCCCGCCGACCCCGACCTGGCCGCCTACATCCGTGGCATGAAGGCCATGCGCCAGCGGGCCGACACGGTCTCCTGGGGCCAGCAGGTGTTCATCCACTCCGGCGACTGGGGCCAGCACGGCGGCTGGCGTTTCCTGCCCTGGCATCGCGCCCAGCTCTACTGGTTCGAAAGGCTGATCGCGCACTTCAGCGGCAAGGCCGATTTCGCCATGCCCTATTGGGACTGGCAGTCCGACCCGGTGCTGCCCGCCTGGCTGACGGCGGCGGACGGGGCCCTGTGGCACAGGCGGCGTCGCCGTGACCTCGCCACCGTCGATTTCGTCAAGGCGCGCAAGGATTCCGACTTCACCGACTGGGCCAAGCTGCAGCAGGACAGCTTCTCGACCTTCGTGGGCGAGATGGGCGCGGCGGGCTCGGTGGAGAGCTCCGGCCACGGCTTCGTGCACGTCACGGTCGGCGGCGACATGGGCGACACCTCGACCGCGCCCAAGGACCCGCTGTTCTGGTTCCACCACGCCAATGTCGACCGGGTCTGGGCCACTTGGCAGCCCCTGGCCGACAAGCGCGGCCTCGTCATGGAGCCTGGCTGGCTGAACGAGAGCTTCGACAATTTCGTCGACGAAAACGGCGCGAAGGCGCGCGCCCTGACCGCCCGCGACGTGCTGCACACCGAGGCCCTGGGCTACCGCTACGACGCGCCCTACCCCTCGCCCTGGTTCGACGAGCAGCCGGTGCGCCCGCCCGCGGGCAAAACGCGGCGCGAGGTCCTTCAGCGCAAGGACTTCAAGGTCGCCCTGACCGACGCCCCGGGCGCGGACGGGGTGCTGCGCATCCCCCTGCCCGCTGACATCGCCGCGATCCTGGCGTCGGACCGCAGCGGCCAGTCGCACGAGCTGAAGGGCTCGGGCCGCGTCCGTCTGGCGGGCGAGAAGTTCTGCGGAACGGTGGTGCGCATCGGCGTGCGCCGGATCGGGCCGAGCGGCGCCGTGGTCACCCCGATGGCGACGGTCCTGCCCTTCGTCGGCGGCCATGGCGCGCCCGCCGGCCACGCGGGTATGGCGCACGGCGATGCGGAGGCCCCCGCCGCCCACGAGCACGGCTTCGCCTTCGCGGTCGGGCCGCAGCTGTTCGACGCGACCGGCTTCTCCGACGTGCTGGAGGTCGAGGTCGAGGCCACCGTCGGCTGGGCGCCCGTCCCGCCGCCTCCGCCCAGCGCCACGCCCGAGCCCCCCGCGCCTGCGGTCGCCGAGCCAGCGCCGCCCCCGCCGCCTACGCCCCTGATCGTCGCTCTCTCGCTCGACCTGACCCTGGTCGAGTATCGCTGGGTCTAAGAACCGATGGCGCGTCCCAAGCCCTCTTCCAATCCGGCGGTCCTGATCGCGACCCTGCTGTTGGCCTCCGTGGGCCTGGGCGGCGCGGCATACGGCCTGGCCAATCTCGCCTCGCCGCTCAGCGGTGATCAGCAACTGAGCCTGGCCCTGTCGGTCGCGGCGATCGCCTGCGTCACCGCCGCCTTCGGCCTGCTGCTCGGCGGCAAGCGGCAGACCGCGCTGGTCGTGGCCCTGTTGGCCGCCGCGCTTGCCGCGGGCCTGGATTTCCTGAGCGTCGTCAAGCGCGAAGCCGCCCCCGCCAATGTCGCCACGGCGCGCCCGCCCATGCAGCTTCCCAACGTCGAGCTCTGGCCCGGCGGCGTGGCGCCCGTCTGCTGGTCCGGCCCTCCACTGAACGAAGAGGGCATGCGCCTGCAGGCCGCGGTCGGCGAGGCGGAGAAGGCCTGGGAGCGCGTCGCTGCGGTCAAGTTCCAGGACATGGGCGCCTGCAAGGCCGGCATGGCCGCGGTGAAGCTGGAACCTGTCTTCAACGCCGACAACCCCGAGACGCCGACGCTCGGCAAAGGCCTGCTCGGCCAGGCCGATACGGTGAAACTGGCCTTCGCCTTCCCCAGCCGCTCGGGCTGCACCCGCGCGGAGGATGAGGAGGTGCTGAAGACCTGTGTCTATGGCTCGGCCGTGCACGAACTCGGCCATGTGTTGGGCCTGCCCGACGACGCCTACAGCCAGGCGGCGGACCCGGCCTGCAAGGCATTGCTGCGCGGCGACCATGCCGCCCTGGCGATCCCCTACCGCCCGGCCTCGGTGATGAACGTTTGTGACCCCAGCCACGCCTTTGGCCGCCTCAGCGACGACGACATCGGCGACATCCGCAGCCTCTACGGCAAGGCCTGAGGCGCCCTCTCGACAGGACGGCGCCGGGCTCCCTACCCTCGTACGCGGGCGGACACGCGCGCCCGCTGGGGACCGGGCCATGGCCGCGAAGGTGCTGCTGATCGAGGACGACGCCGCCCTGGCGCCCCTGGTCGCGCGCCATCTCGGCGACAGCGGCTTCGAGGTCGCCTGGGCCGCCGATGCGGTCGCCGCCGAGCCGCACCTGAGCGATCCGGCGCTCGATCTGGTGGTGCTGGACCTGATGCTGCCGGGCGAGGACGGCCTGAGCCTATGCCGGCGTCTGCGCCGCACGCGCGACGTGGGCATCGTCATGGTCACCGCCCGCGGCGAGGAGGCCGACCGCATCCGCGGCCTGGAGCTCGGAGCCGACGACTATCTGCCCAAGCCGTTCAGCCTGTGGGAGCTGGAGGCGCGGCTGAAGGCTGTGCTGCGCCGCTACGCCAAGGGCCGCGAGCCGTCCTCCTCGGTGCGCGAACTCGGTCCCTTCCGCATCGACCTGGACGCCCGCACGCTCGCCCGCGACGGCCTGACGATCGAGTTGACCCGCTCGGAGTTCGATATCCTGACCCGCCTGGTCGGCGCCCCCGGCAAGGTGTTCAGCCGCGAGGAGCTGCTAGAGGCCGTCCAGGGCGGCGAAACCGACGCCTTCGACCGGGCCGTCGACACCCACGTCTCCAACCTGCGCCGCAAGCTCGGCGACGATCCGCGCAATCCCGCCTTCCTCAAGACGGTCTGGGGCGTGGGCTACCGGTTCGAAGCGCCATGATCCGCCTGGGCCTGTTCCAGCAGCTGTTCTGGCGGGTGATCCTGCTCCTGTTGCTGCCGCCGGTGCTGCTGATCGCGCTCGGGCACGTGTATTTCCAGAGCGCCATCTGGGACCGCTGGCGCTCGGATCTGGGCCAGGAGGCGGCCTGGACCGCCCGGCACTGGGGGGCCCCCGCCCCGCCCGCCGAGCTCGCCCGCGCCTGGCGCCAGACCCACAACAGCGTGCGCCTGACCATCGTCGACGCCCAGGGGCGCCTGATCGCCGACAGCCAGCCGGAGATCGCGGCCCACCCCGACCCCCACGCCGCCTCGCCCCTGCAGGGCAGCGCGCAGATCGTCCTGGCCGACGGCAGTCGCGGCGTCCTGACCCTCAGCCGCGCGCGCAGGTTCCTGGCCACGGCCAAGATCGATCTGCACCTGGCCTTGGGCATGCTGCTGATCGTAGGGCTGTCGGTGTTCGCCTTCTATCCGATGGTTCGCAAGCTGACGGTCGCTTTCCAGCGCCTGGGCGCCCAGGCGCGCCGCGTCGCCGACGGCCATTTCGGCGAGACCATCGACCCGTCGAAGGACCGCGAGCTCGGCGAGCTGATCGGCGCCTTCAACGACATGTCGCTGAGGCTGAAGGCCCAGGATGAGCGCAAGCGCCGCCTGATCGCCGACGTCTCCCACGAACTGCGCTCGCCGATGGCCAGGCTCCGGGCGCTCGGGGAGACCATCGGCCGCCACCCCGAGGAGGCGCGCCGGCACCTGGGCCAGCTGGAGGCCGAGATCGCCCTGATGGACCGGCTGGTCGGCGACATGCTGGAGACCGCCCGCTTCGAGGAGGGCCGCGTCGCCCTCAACCCCGGCCCCGTGACCCTGGCCGACTGGGCTAAGGACGCACTGGAGCGCAACCGCGCCCGCATCGAACAGGCCGGCGTCGCCTGCGATTGCTCTATCGAGGCGGAGGGCGCTGTCGCCCTGTTCGATCCCCAGCGCATGGTCCAGGTCCTGGGCGTGCTGGTCGAAAACGCCCTGGCCGCGGTGGTTGGCGGCCCCGATCCCCGTGTGGAGCTCGCCGTCGCCACCGACGACGATCACTGGGCGCTCAGCGTCCGCGACAATGGTCGTGGCATCCCGGCGGAAGACCTGCCGTTCGTGTTCGACCGCTTCTTCCGCGTGCAGACCGACCGCGCCCGGGCGACCGGCGGCGCGGGCCTGGGCCTGTCCATCGCCAAGGCCATCATGGAGGCGCACGGCGGCTCGATCGAGATCGAGAGCAAGCCGGCTTCGGGGACCGTAGTCCTGGCGCGGATGCCGCTGACCCCACAGTTTCCACACAATTCCGCCGAACGCGCCTGACATCGCCCGCCTAAGCCCCGGCTGAACAGTCGGAGGCGGCCTTGGACCGGATCATCGAGCTCGACGGGGCGGAACGCACCTACGTCATGGGGCCTGTGCGCACCCAGGCGCTCAAGCCCGCGCACCTCGGCATCGAGCGCGGCGCCTTCATCGCCGTGACCGGCCGCTCCGGCTCGGGCAAGTCGACCTTCCTGAACCTGATCTCCGGCATCGACCGGCCGACCTCGGGCAAGGTCCGGATCGCCGGCGTCGAGCTCGGCGGCCTGGGCGAGAGCGACCTGTCGCGCTTTCGCGGGCGGCACATCGGCATCGTATTCCAGTTCTTCGAGCTGATCCCGACCTTGAGCGCGCTTGAGAATGTGGTCCTGGCCATGGACCTGGTCGGCGCCATCCCCAAGCCCCAGCGTCGTAAGCGCGCGCTGGAGCTGCTGGACCGCATGGGCCTGGCCGCCCATGCCAAAAAGCCGCCCGCGCGCCTGTCCGGCGGCGAGCAGCAGCGCGTCGCGATCGCGCGCGCCCTGGCCAACGATCCGCCGATCCTGGTGGCCGACGAGCCGGCCGGCAACCTGGATTCGGCCAACAGCGAACGCGTCGCCGAGCTGTTCGCGGGCCTTGCCGCCGAAGGGCGCACCGTGGTGGTCGCCACCCACGAGCGATCGGGCCTGGAGCGCTACGACCGCGTCCTGCACATCGCCGACGGCGCCTTTGAGGAGCGCGACGCGTGATCCCCGTCCGCGCCCGCAAGATCGCCAGCGACCTGATCACGCGCTGGGGCCGCACCCTGATCGCCCTGTTCGGCCTGAGCTTCGGCCTCTTGGGCGCAGGCGCCGTGCTGGTCGCCCTGCTGATGCTGTCCGACGACCTGAACGCCAACTTCACGCGCACCAACCCGCCGAACCTGACCCTGGACACCACCCCACTGGCCGAGGCCTCCCTGGCGAAGCTCAAGGCCACGCCGGGCGTCACCGGCCTGGAGCGGCGCGGCGTCGTCAGCGGCCGGATGGAGATCGGCCCCGGCCGCTGGATGGGCGTGGTGCTCTACGTCGTGGACGACTTCCGCAGCCTGAAGGTGGCGCGCTTCTATCGGGAAACGGGCGCCTGGCCTCCGCCGGAGGGCGCGATCCTGCTGGAGCGCGACTCGCGCTTCTTCACCGGCCGCAAGGCGCCGGGCCCGATGACCGTGCGCCTGGCCGACGGGCGGGTCGTGCATCCGCCCCTGGCCGGCCTCGCCTTCGATCCGGGCCAGGCCCCGTCGCGCATGGAGCAGGTGCTGACCGGCTACGTCTCGCGCGCGACCTTGCTGGCCTGGGGCGTGACGCCCGCGACCACCCGGCTGATCGCGACGGTGGACGGCGCCGATGCGAAGAGCCGCCCGGCCCGCGCCTTCGACTTCCTGTTCCGTGACCCGGCCGGCGACCAGGCCGCCGAGGTCAAGGTCCGCGCCGCCGCGCGCGCCCTGAAGGCGAAGGTCGTGGCGGAAGGCGCCAAGCCCCTGCGCCTGAACCTGCAGCCGCGCCTGCAGCATCCGCACCAGTTTCAGCTCAACGCCACCCTGGCCCTGCTCGGGGCGGTCGCCGCCCTGTCCCTGGCCCTGGCGGTGATCCTGACCATCAATCTGGTCGACTCGATCATGGCCGGCGAGCAGCGGGCCATCGGCGTGATGAAGGCCTTGGGCGCCCGCTCCGGCCAGATCGGGCGGGACTATCTGATCGGCATGGGAGCGCTCGGCCTGGTGTCGGGCCTGATCGCCCTGCCCGGCGCCCTGTGGCTCGGCCGGACCATCGCCAAGGGTATCGCCGCCTTCCTGAACTTCGAGATTCTGACCGAGGCTCCGCCGCTGGCCCTGGGCGCGGCGGTCATGGCCCTGGCGGTCCTCACACCCCTGCTGGTCGCGGCCCTGCGGGTGCGCGCCACCGTCGCCCGGCCCGTGCGCGAGGCCCTGGCGCGGCCTTCGACCGCCCGCCCCAATCGCCTCGCCGAGGCGCTCAGCGCGCTCGCGGCGCCCCTGCCCATGGCCCCGCGCATGGCCTTCCGCGCCCTGACCCGCAATCCGCGCCGGGCGATTCTGACCGGTCTGGCCCTGGCCTTCGGCCTGGTGTTCTTCCTGACCGCGCTGAACCTGCGCGCGGCGCTGAACGGCACGGTCGAGGAGGTGCGCCAATCCAAGCCCGTGGACCTCGCGGTGTCATTCCGCACCCGCCAGCCGGTCGCCGAGATGCGCAGCTGGATCGCCCAGTTCCCCAATGTCGGCGACGTCGAGTTCTGGTCCTCCGCCGATGCGGTGCTTGAGGACTCCGAGGGCGTGACCACCAGCGACCTGCCGGTCACCGCCGTACCCGACCACAGCACCATGATCCGCCCGGCCATGATCGCGGGCCGCTGGCTGGACCCCCAGGACCCCGAAGCCGTGGTCGCCACCCAGAAGCTGATGGCCGACGAGCCCATGCTGCGCCTGGGCGGCCGCTACCGCCTGGTCGCGGGCGACCGCATGGTCCCCGTGCGCATCGTGGGCGTGGTCAAGGAGTTCGGCGGCGGAGCAGTGTATGCCGGCCCCACAGTGGTCAACGCCCTGACGGGCGCCGATGGCCCATCCAAACAAAATCAGGCCAATCTGATGCTGCTGCGCCTGAAGACCGGCGGCTACTCCGCCGCCGCGAAACTCGGCCGCCAGATCGAGGAAAGCGTCAACCAGAGCGACTGGCGCATCGGCTCCATCGTCACCAGCCGGCTGCTCGAGGTGGTGGTCAAGGCGCACATCGCCATCATCGCCGACCTGCTGCTGGGCGTGGCCGCGGTCATGCTGGCGGTGGGCGCGCTGGGGCTGGCCTCCTCCATCGGGGTCAGCGTGGTGGAGCGCTATCGCGAGATCGGCGTGCTGAAGGCCGTGGGCGCCCGCTCCGGCGCCATCGCCGCCCTCTTCGCCTTCGAGGCCGTGTTCATCGCCGTGATCGGCTGGCTCGCCGCCTTGGCCGCCGCGCCCTGGGTCAGTCGCGCCCTGTCGGACGCCTTCGGAACCCTGATCGTGCAGTACCCCTTCGCCTATCGCAGCGACCCCTGGGCCCCGGCGCTGGCGCTAGGGGTGGCGGTCGCGATCGCGCTCCTGGCCGCCGCCGCGCCGATCCGCGCGGCCCTTAAGGCCACCCCCCTGAAAACGCTCAGAACCGCCTGACTCAAAGGAGACTTTGCATGAGCCCCCTCAAGCTCGCCACCGCCTTCGCCCTGGTCCTGATCGGCGCCGCCCCCGCGGCCGCCCTGGCCGCGCCCCCGCCGCCGCCCGCCGCAGCGGCGCACGGCAAGCTCGGCCTCGACACACCGCTCAGCGAGCTGATGGCAGACCCGCGCACCCGCAAGGTCATGGACCGGCGCCTGCCCGGGCTGAAGGACAATCCGCACTACGCCATGATCGAAGGCATGAGCCTGCGCGAGATCGCGCCGATGAGCGAGGGCAAGCTGACGCCCGAGGTCCTGGCCAAGATCGACGCTGAACTCCAGGCGGCCCAATAGCCGCTCAGCGGCGGTGCTGGCTGAGCGCCAGCTCCAGCTCTTCCATCATGCGTTCGCGCAGGATCTGCGGCTGCACGATCTCGACCTTGTCCTGCCAGGTGAACAGGTGCCAGGCCAGCTCGCGCATGCCGCTGGCTCGGAACGTCACCAGCACCGAGCCGTCCGGCTGGGGCTCGACCTTCTGGTTCGGGTGGAAGCGCCAGACCAGGGCGTCCTCGGCGCCGTGGGGCAGGATGCGCAGCACCACGTCCTCGATGTCGTCCTGATAGATGCCGAACGAACGGTTGGCGTATTCGGTCAGGGAGAAGCCGTCCGGGGGCGCTGCGGCTTCGTCCAGCACCTCGATGTCCTCGATGCGGTCCAGGCGCCAGTTGCGGGGCTCGGCCGAGGGCGGTTCGGCGGCGACCAGATAGTTGGCCCGGCCGAACATCAGGCCGTAGGGCGCGACTTCGCGCACCGAGCCCGGCCGGCTTCCGCCCCGGTATTTGAAGCGCACCCGCTTCATGGCCATCAGCGCGTGGCGCAGGGTGGCGATCTGACGGTCGTCCTCCACCGGGCGCGGGCCGGCCTGCAGCGCCAGGGTCTCGGCGCGGATCAGGGCGTCCACGTCCGGCGCCAGGCGGCGCAGCTCTCTGCTGCGCATGGCCGAGCGGATCTTGCGTCCCAGCTGCTCCAGCGCCTGCGCCCGCGCCGTCGCCCCCTGCCCCTTCAGCCCGGTCACCGCCTTGTCGAGCTCCAGCAGTTCCTCCGCCGTGGGCGCCTGCACGAAGCTGTCCAGGCCGCCGGGGATGCGGAAGCGCTTGGACGGGCCGTCGGCGATCGCCTCCATCTGCGGGAACACCTCCCACAGGGCGTCGCGCATGCGCTCGGCCGTGCGCCGGCCGCAGCCGGCCACGTCCGCCATCTCGTCCAGCGTCAGGCCCTCGGCGCTGGCGGCCAGGGCGCGAGCCAGTTCGATCAGGGCGCCGGCCTTCTCATGTCGCATGCCGAATCCTTACGTCCGATTCTGACGCAACGCCCTTTTACCTTGAGACTGTCCGATCTCAAGGAGACTCCGATGTCCCTGGCTCCCTCCTCCGCCCCGCTGTCGTCCTCGATCCATCCGGTGCTGGTCCGCCATGCCGCCGGCGCCCGCTTCGGCCGGGCGCGCCAGCCCTTCGCGGTCCCGAGCCACGGCGGCGCCGTCCCCGGCGTCGTGGTCCAGGCGGTGCTGCAGTTCGCCGACGAGCGGACCGAGCGCCCCGATGGCCGCCTGGCCCTGCGCCTGACCCGCGAGCGC
Source organism: Pseudomonadota bacterium (assembly GCA_018241995.1). Taxonomy (GTDB): domain Bacteria; phylum Pseudomonadota; class Alphaproteobacteria; order Caulobacterales; family Caulobacteraceae; genus JAFECT01. Next base: position 105,124 of record JAFECT010000008.1, on the reverse strand, counting down.
CTGGGCGAGCACGCCGTGCGCGTCGTGCTGGGCCCGCACATCGACCGGGCCCGGCGCCTGTGCATCGTGTGGGACGCTGCGGAGGGCCAGATCGTCGAGATCGGCGAGGACGAACTGCCCGCCCCGCAGATGCTGTGCGGCTCGGAGGACGAACTGTGGGACGAGGCCCGTGCCGCAGCCTGAGTTCGGAACCCTAGCCTGAGGTCCCGGTTGAGGCGCGATGAAGCTGTTCACCATCGGCTATGAGGGCCGCAGCCAGCCCGAGACCATCGCGCGCCTGACCGACGCGGGCGTGAAGGTGCTGATCGACGTGCGCGCCGTGGCCGCCTCGCGCCGCGCCGGCTTTTCCAAGACGTTGCTGGCCGCGAGCCTGAACGAAGCCGGCGTCGACTACGTCCACCTGCGCCAGCTCGGCACGCCCAAGCCGGGGCGCCAGGCCGCCCGCGCCGGCCGCATCGACGAGATGCACGCCATCTTCGACGCCCACTTGGAGGAACCCGCCGCCCAGGTCGAACTGGCCCGCGCCACCGAGATCGCGATCGCGCGCCCCTCGGCCCTGCTCTGCTTCGAGGCCGACGCCGCAGGCTGTCATCGCCGCATCGTCGCGGAGGAAATCCAGAGCCGGATCGGATGCGAGGTGGTGGACCTCTAGGGTCGGCCTCAGGTGAACGGCGAATGAACGGCGCCTCTCACCGGCGTTCAGGCAGGGCGACCAATGATCGCAGCCGCTCGTGGCGGGGGCCTGTCTGACGCGAGGGAAGACTGCGATGAACAAACTGCTTGCCGCCGCCGTGGCGGCTTCGACCATCCTGGGGGGCGGCGCGGCCGCGAACGCCTCGCCGCTCAAGCTCGTCGTGGGCGTCGATCACGCCGCGCCCCTGGCCGTGGAGAAGGTCCAGTACGTCTACTACGACCACGACTACTGCTGGTACGACTTCGGCTGGCGCGGGCCGGGCTGGTACTGGTGCGGCTACAACGGGCGGCGCGGCTACGGCTGGGGCGGACCGGCGGGTTGGCGCGGCTGGTACTACGGCCCCCGCTATTGGCGCGGCGGCGTCTGGATCGGCCCGGGCGGCTATCGCCACCACGAGTGGGGCGGCTGGCGCGGCGGCCGCGACTGGCACGGCGAGCGGCACGACCACCATCGTCACTGATCGAACGGCAGATCGGCGGCCGGACCCTGCGGGTCGGCCGCCGCTATATCCCTTGCCGGCTCAACTGCTCGGCCTGGTCCAACAGCAGCGTGAGTTTCGCGAGATCAGCTCCGGGCGGGCCCGCCATCGCGGCCTCGCGCCTTATTCGATCCAAATCTGGGTTGGTGATGGGCACGGATTCGAAATCGTCCCAATCCCAATCGCCGCCGACGCCCTTGATGAAGTTCCGGAGGTAGGCGGCCACCTCGCCGGCGGTTCGATCCTTAGTCTTGCTCATTGGCGCCAGTCGCCTTGCTATCGAACCAGCGTCTGCAAGACCGCCCGCACGGCATCCGGTATCTCCACCGAGCGCCGCGTCGCACGATCCACGTAGACGTGGGTGAACTCCCCCGCTGCGGCGGCCCGCTCGGCGCCTGAGCGGAAGAGGCCGATCTCGTAGCGCACGCTGGATCGGCCGAGGTGCGCCACCCGCATCCCGGCCTCGACGCGCTCCGGGAAGCTCAGCGGCTCGAAGTAAGCGCAGCGGGTCTCCACCACCAGGCCGATGACCGGGCTCACGGCCGGGTCCAGCACCCCCTGCTCGATCAACCAGCGATTAACAACCGTGTCGAAGTAGCTGTAATATTGGACATTGTTGACGTGGCCATAGACGTCGTTGTCCATCCAGCGGGTGTCGAGCCCGGTGAAGTGGGCGAAGGCCTCTCGGCCCGGGGCCGGAGGCCTAGGGTTTGGGGGGCGGCTCACAGCACCTTCCGATAGATGGCCAGCGCGTCGGCGCGGGTCACCTCGCGCGGGTTGTTCACCAACAGGCGCTGCACGTTCATGGCGTCGTCGGCCAGCATGTCCAGGTCCGCCTCCTCGACCCCGACGTCGCGCAGGCGCCGCGCCATCGGCATGTCGTCCACGATCGCCTGCATGGCCTCGAAGAAGGCCCGCGCCGCCGCATTGGCGGAAGGCTTTGCCCCGGCCGGCGCTACCGCCTCGTAGAGCTCGGCGTAAAGCCCCTCGGCGGCCGGCAGGTTGAACTCCAGCACCGGCAGCAACACCAGGGCGTTGGACAGCCCGTGCGGCACGTGGAACCGCCCGCCCAGCGGATAGGCCAGGGCGTGCACCGCCCCCACCGGCGCGTTGGCGAAGGCCATGCCCGCCAGCATCGCGCCCTGCAGCATGTCGCGCCGCGCCTTCAGATCGGCGCCGTCCTTGACCGCCCGCCGGATCGCGCCCGACAGCAAGGCCAGGGCCTTCAGCGCCAGGGCGTCGGAGACGGGGTTCTTCTTGTGCCTGGTCGTATAGGCCTCGATGGCGTGGACCATCGCGTCCACTCCCGTCGCCGCCGTCACCGCCGGCGGCAGGCCCATGGTCAGGGTGGCGTCCAGCAGCGCCAGGTCGGGATAGAGCAGGCGCGAGATCACGCCCTTCTTCTCGTCCGAGGGCGTGGTGACGATGGCGATGGGCGTGACCTCCGAGCCGGTGCCGGCGGTCGTCGGAACCTGGATCAGCGGCAGGCGCGGGCCATTGGCGACGTCGATGCCATAGACATCCGCCACCGCCTGCCCGGAGCCGGCCAGCAGGGCCACCAGCTTGGCCGTATCCATCGAGGAGCCGCCGCCGAAGCCGATCACCCCGTCCACGCGCTGGGCCCGCGCCAGGCTGACGGCCGCCTCGATGCTGGCCTCGGGCGGATCGGCCTCGACATCGGAGAAGATGATCGGCTCGACCCCCGCTTCGCACAGGCTCTCGACCGCCGGCTCCAACAGGCCCGTGGCGCGGAAGCCGGGGTCGGTCACCACCATGGCCCGGCTCAGGCCCATGTCCGAAGCGTAGCGCCCCAGCCGCGCCGCTGCGCCGTCCTCGCACACCACCCAGGGCGTCGTCTCGAAGGTGAAACCGCTCATGGCCTCCCCTTCCGACCCCACGGGGATTTCGTCAACGGGGCGTCAATCGAAGTTAAGGCCGCATTAACCAAATCGGTCGCAATCAGGACCCGTCTTCTTCTCGGAGACACCCCACCATCACCGAACTTCATACAGCCCGGCTCCGCGCCGGGCTTTTTTTCGTCCAAGCGCTACCGGATGAAATTCAACGTCGAAGCGGCGTTTTGAAGCCTTGCATCTGCGCCGAAGCGCCTGCTATACGCCGCCTCCTTCGAGCGACCTGATCCGCGGTAGCTCAGTGGTAGAGCAGCCGGCTGTTAACCGGCTGGTCGTAGGTTCGAATCCTACCCGCGGAGCCACTCGCCGGCTTTTCCTCTTGCATCGTTGGCGCCTTGCGCGCGCGGTGACCCAGAGCCCAGGCGATGGCCATGGCCCGTCACGCCGTCAGTGCGGCGCCGATCGCGGTGAGTGCTCGATCAACGGCCGCGGCCCTGGATCCCGACCGGCCCCCAAACATTCCGATGTTGACGCGGCCGCGAGCCACGGTGCACCTCGAGCGAGCAGCGTACCCAGGAGTCAATGATGGACAGGTCTGCCAAGTCGCAGGGTCTCGCCGAGGCCCTGACCAAGGTCCCGGCGGTTACGCTGGGCTTCTGGATCATCAAGATCCTGTGCACCACCCTGGGCGAGACCGCGGGCGACGCGGTGTCGATGACATGGCTCGGCGAGACGACGGACGAGGCAGGCAAGGCCGGGATCAACGGCTATCTGGCGGGAACGGCGATCTTCGGCCTGGCGCTGGTGGTGCTGGCCGGCCTGCAGATTCGGGCGAAACGGTTCAATCCCTGGCTTTACTGGGCGGCGATCATCGCCTCCACCACCTTCGGCACGACCTTGGCCGACTTCTGCGACCGCTCGCTGGGCATCGGCTACGTGGGCGGTTCGCTGGTGCTGCTGGGCTGCGTGCTGATCTCGCTGGTTGCGTGGCGACTGATGTTGGGCAGCGTGTCGGTCAACACCATCACCGGGCCGCGCCAGGAGATCTTCTACTGGATCACCATCACCTTCTCCCAGACGCTGGGCACGGCCTTGGGGGACTGGGCCGCGGACAGCGGGCTCGGGTACCTGGGCGGCGCAGCGGTGTTCGGCGCCGGCTTGCTGGGGCTGGCGCTGCTCTACTGGTTCACCTCGATCAGCCGCGTCCTGCTGTTCTGGGCGGCGTTTATCCTGACCCGGCCCCTGGGCGCCACGGTCGGGGACTTCTTCGATAAGCCGCACGACCAGGGCGGCCTGGCCGTCAGCCGGCCCGTCGCCAGCGCCATCCTGGTCGTTGCGGTGGTCGCCCTGATCCTGCTGCTGCCTCAGAAGGCGGGGCGCCACCCTGGCGAGGCGGCGCCGAAGACCTGACGCCCGAGAGGCGCTCGGCGCTCTCGGGCGCAGGCCCGCGAGGCTCAGCTCTTCGGGCTGACCACGAGCACGCGGAAGGAGCCGGGCTCCATCGCGCCCCGGCGTTGGCCGGCGGCGGGCGGGAGGAAGCGGGCGGTGGGCAGGTAGACCTTGCCCGTGCGCGGATCCAGAGCGCCGAGCCGGGCGGATTTCTCGGTGGGCACGCGAGCGATCAGGCTCACCTTGCCGGGCGCACGGGCCGACAGCACCGCCAGGTCGCCGGTCTGGCCGCAGGGGATCAAGACCGTGCCGCGCACATCGTCATAGAGCGCCGCGTCGGGCCCCTTGCCGATCGGGACCAGCTTTTCGAGCTTCAGGCTCTTCGAATCGATCACAGCCGCGGCGCCGTCGCAGGCGCCGACAAGCGCATGGGCCCTGGCCGCGTAGACCAGGCCGGTCGGGCCGTCGCAACCGGCCAGCTTCGTGCGGCGCGCAACCGCCTTTTTCGCCACATCGAGCTCGACCACCTCGTTGCGATCCTCGACCGCGACGAACACATGACCGGAGCGATCGGCCGCCAACTCCTCCAGCGCGCCGCCGACCGCAATCGACCCTGCGGCCTTGCGCGTGCGCGGGTCGATGATGTCGACCTCCCCGGCTCGGTGGGCGGCCACCAGGATCATGCCCGACTTCGGGTCGTAGAGCGCCGAGTCCGGACCGGCGGCCGTGGGAACGGAGGCCAGGGTCGCGCCTGACTGGGCGTCGATGAAGCGCAGCGAATTGTCGCCGCTCGCCGTCACCGCCAACACCTTGCCGCCGTCGAGCGGAATGACCTTGTGCCCGTGCGGCGCGTCGCCGACGTGAGGGATGGCCTTGCCGGTGTCGAGTTCGATGACGAAGACGCTGTCCGCGTGGCTCAGATAGAACCGGCGCGCACCCGGGTCGATCGTCGCATAGTCCCAGCCGCCATCGTTGCCAGCGATCGCGCCGGTCACCGCGTAGGGTGCGCTCGAAGGCGCGACCTTGGCCTCCACGTGATGCCCGGCGCTACCGGCCGCGGGCGCGAACCCACAAAGGCCGAGCATCGCGGCCCCGATCAACAAACGACGCATTCCTATTCCTCCCCGGACCGTCACGCGGCCAAGCCGTTCCCACGGCCGCGAACCTAGTCGCCCTCGCCGCGGTTCTCACCTTGAATCGTGTCTAAGGTCGCAATGGGCGGCGTATCGCTTGCCGCTACGCGAGACGCCGCAAGCCCTGTCGAGCACGCTCGGCACGGCGCTGCAGGACCACGCCGAGCACGACGCGGCCTGAGCCTGGGATTCGAGATGGCCCCGGTGGTCGTGACCGAACTCGGGCGACGACGCAGGACCGCCGCCTGAGCCGGAAGGCCTAGCGTCGCGGCGCCAGCAGCATGCCGAGCAGCAGGCCTGCGCCGGCGGCGCAGGCGATGGCCGTCAGCGGGCGTTCGCGCACTTCCTGACTCAGCGTATCGGTTGCCGCTTCGGCGCGCGCACGGGCGTCGGTGGCCAGGGTGCGGGCGCGCGTCTCCGCCTCTTCGCGCAGCAGCTTGGCGGCGCGGTTCAGCACGGCCCCGGCCTCGTTCATCGAGGCGCGCGCGTCGGCCACCATGGCCTCGGCGTCCTTGCGCAGCGTCTCGACGGCCTCACGACGCACCTGGTCCAGGTCCTTGAGGGCGTCGCCCGCTTCCTTGGTGGCTTGGGTAGGCATCAGTCGGGCTCCTGCCGCTGGGTTGGCTCGGGACGCTGAATACAGCGCCCAAGCTTATACGCCCAGAGCCGCGATACGATCCTTGCGACGGCTCAACTTTCCACCACCTGCAGGAACCCGGTGGTCACGAACTTCTCCACCAGCGCCAAACGCACGTCGTGGCCCATGGCGCCGGGGATGTCGTGCACCCGGAACTCCGGCGCGCCCACCATGAAGGCCAGGGCCTCGGTCACGCCCGCGTGGATGTAGTGGTGGCCGCCCGGATAGGCGAAATCGACCCGCCCCGCGCCGCCGGACAGGTGGGCCACCGCCAGCGGGCTCTGTTTCACCTGCGTATCCGCCGTGAGCGGCGCGGACGGAAGCACCGGCTTCAGCTTGGTCATGTCGCCAATGGCGCGCGAGGACCGCCGCTGCAGGGCGTCGGCCACAAAGCCCTCGGAGGCCACGGCCCGCGTCAGCTGCTCCACCGCCCCGCGGATGCGCTCGGGCAGCTCACCGAACTCGCCGCGCGCCACCTGCGCCGCCAGGCGGGCGCCCACTGGTTCGCGCAACGGCCGGTCGAAATCCGACAGGTGGTCCAGGCAGGCGATCACCGCCTCGCGCAGGGTCAGGGGCACAAAGCCGATCGAGACGTGGATGGAATCGGCCATGGCGTCGACGCAGTGCTTGGTCCCGCGCGGCAGATAGAGCAGGTCGCCGGGCTCGACCTCGATCACCTCGTGGGCGCCCAGTTCCGGCGGCCCGTCGAACACCGACTTCCAGGCGTTGGGCAGCGGGTTTGGTTCAGTCGAAATGAACCAGCGCTTCCGCCCGCGGATCTGCACCACGATGATGTCGTAGTCGTCGTGATGGACCGGCGCGCGCGCGTCGCCCCGGCTCCAGAAGGCCTCGGCCTTGACCGGCTGATGGAACACCAGTTCCAGCGCCCGCACGAAGCGGTCGAGTTCGGGCGTCAGGCTGCGGATTTCCGGCAGGCGCACGGTGTAGCCGTTGGCGTGGAAAGCCTCGACCTTGGCCTTGAAGGCGCCGGCGTCCGCCACCGGCCCGATCTCCGGCGCCGGGCCCGAGGCCTTGAGCGCGTGATAGCCGATCTTGGGCGCCAGGCGCGCATAGTCGGCCAGGATCGCCGCTTCCGCGTCCTGACCCATCATGGCCGCGCGCAGGGCGCCGCCTTTGCCGTCCGCCTTCAGGAACCGCTTGCCCAGAATGTCGTCGAGGAAGGTGTCGAGCGGGGTGTCGCCCAGGACATCCTGCAGGATGGCTTCGGCTTCGCGCAGGATCATCGCGGGCCGCTCCCGCCGGCGCCTGAGCGCTTCGAGCGTGGCGCAACGCGCCGCCCCCGTTTCCGCCCAACGCCGACCATGCCCTGCCCTCAAGTTCAGACGCCTGCGCCGTCCGCGCGTCGCCCTAGAACAGATCAGTCATACGATGGCGTCAATTGCGGTGACGCAGGCATTACCAAACATTCATGCATCAATTTCGATGAACATGTTCGATGTTAGATTGTCGCCACTTGGCGACATTACCCATCCCTCGCTTCCATTTGAGGATATCGGGCTCCAACCGCCCGGCCGTTGTTTGCATGCATGCAACAAAGCGCTCGGGTGTGCGCAAAAGAAAATGGCCGCGCCCTGCGGGCGCGGCCATCTCTTCCGGACGACGCCGGAACGCGGAACTGGAACTCTTACTGGAGCGCCGTCGAAACCGAGGTGAACTTGGTCTTCAGGTTGCCGCCGAGCGCCTGCAGGGCGCCGATGATCACGACCGCGATGAGGGCGGCGATCAGGCCGTACTCGATGGCGGTGGCGCCGGATTCGTCGGCGATGAAACGGTCGATGAACTTACGCATGGGGTCCTCTCTCCTGGCAGTCCAAGAGACCGCCTCCAAATGTTTGACGTCCCCATCTTGCGTGACGCTGCTTAATGGATCGTATTACACACATGGTTTAAGTATATTCATAGTAAACAACTGTTCACTATGCGGGCGCTTCGCGAGCCCCTCGCATTGAAAATGCTGAGTTTTCCTGCCTGCGCGCTCGGGTCATGCAGGCTGGGGCCGGTACATTCCGCCGCACCCCCGCCGGCCGCCCAAACGATTGCATGGATGCAATCCTGCCGATCTTGCGACCAGGTTTTCGCCGCACGTCTACACATTACGCAAATTTAAGCCGGCCCTTCGGCGGCCCGCTTGTTCCTGAAACCCTTGAGTTTCCAGCGTCGGCGCCTCTGTCGCCTTACCGCGAATTCATTTGAGCGGCGCATCCGCCGGCGACACTTCCCGCCTCATGCATACGCCCGCATCGCGCAGGGCGTTCGGGGTCGAGTCAAAAGAAATGCAGATCAGGCGCTCACACATCTTCGTCGCCGTCATCGTCGTGGTGGTGCTCGGCTACTTCGGCCTGCGCACCGTCATGGGCGGAGACAAGAAGGCCGAGGCCGCGCCCGCCAAGAAGGGCAATGAGGCCACCCTGGTCCAGGTCGCCCTGACGCCTGAGCAGACCCGGCCCTACGCGGTCACCGTCAGGGGCCGCACCCAGGCGCCGCGCTCGGTGCAGGTGCGCGCCGCCACCGCCGGCGTGGTCTCCGCCACGCCGGTCCTGCAAGGCACCTTCGTGAAGTCCGGCCAGCTGCTCTGCCGCCAGGAGGTCGATGCGCGCCAGGCCTCGCTGGACCAGTCCAAGGCCAAGCTGCGCTCGATGGAGCTGCAGTACCAGGCCTCGCAGCAGCTGCAGGCCAAGGGCTTCCGCTCCCCCACCCAGGTGCTGGCCGCCAAGGCCGACCTCGACCAGGCCTCGGCCAGCGTGCGCGCGTCCGAGGTCAATCTGGAGCAGATGAACATCCGCGCCCCCTTCGCCGGGGTGTTCGACCACCGCGACGCCGAGGTCGGCGCCTACCTCTCGCCCGGCCAGCCCTGCGGTACGGTGATCGAGCTCGATCCCCTGCTGGTGGTTGGCGACGTCAGCGAGAACGACGCCGCGCGCATCCGCACCGGCGCCCAGGCGACCGCCAAGCTCGTCGACGGCCAGGTGATCCGCGGCACCGTGCGCTACGTCGCCCACGACGCGGACGCCACGACCCGCACCTACCGGGTCGAGATCGTGGCCCGCAATCCGGGCGCGCAGGTGCGTGCGGGTCTGTCAGCCGACGTTCGCATCGAGGCCGGTGCGGGCGCGGCGCACCTGGTGCCGGTGACCGCCATCGTCCTGAACGCCGACGGCCGCCAGGGCGTCCGTTACGTCGACGACGCCGGCAAGGTGCTGTTCGCTCCCGTCAAGGTGATCGAGGAGACCGCCGACGGCGTCTGGGTCTCCGGCCTCACCGGCGCCGTCCGCGTCATCACGGTCGGCCAGTCCTACGTCAACGAAGGCCAGAAGGTTCGCGTGGCTCAGCGCTAGAGGCGCCGCCGCTTAAAGGATTGCTGTCATGATCGGGGCCTTGATTTCGAGCGCGGTGAAGCGGCGCAAGGTGGTGCTCTCCATCACCCTGGTGGCCGCCCTGTTCGGGCTGCTCGCCTATCTGAACCTGCCGCGCGAAGCCCAGCCGGACATCACCGTTCCCTATGTGAACGTGTTCGTGCCCTACCCCGGCGTCAGTCCGGAAGACTCCGAGCGCCTGCTGGTGCGCCCGCTCGAGGTGCAGCTGAAGTCGGTCGAGGGCCTGAAGGAAATGAACGCCGTCGCCCAGGCCGGCGGCGCCTCGATCACCATGGAATTCCCGGTCGACTTCGACAAGGAGAAGGTCCTCAACGACGTCCGCGCCAAGGTCGACCAGGCCAAGGGCCGCTTCCCGCCGGATGCGCTCGAGCCGATCACCCAGGAGTTCAACGTCAACGAGGACCCGGTGATCACCGTGGTGCTGCACGGTTCCGCGCCCGAGCGTGAGCTCTACGCCACCGCACGCCGCCTGCAGGACAAGCTTGAAAGCCTCCCCGGCGTCTTCCGCGCCGACATCTCCGGCGGCCGCGAAGAGGTGCTGGAGGTCGACATCGATCCCCTACGCATGGAGGCCTACGGCATCACCGCCGACCAGATCGCGCGCGTGATCCAGTCCAACAACCAGCTGGTGCCCGCCGGCACGCTGGAAACCCGCCAGGGCTCCTTCGCCGTGAAGATTCCCGGTGTGGTGCAGAAGCCCGAGGACGTGCTGCGCCTGCCGATCAAGACCAACGGCGATCGCGTGGTGACCTTGGGCGACGTCGGCACCGTGCTGCGCACCTTCAAGGAGGCGACCTCGCTGTCGCGCCTGAACGGCGAGCGCTCGTTCTCGGTCGGCGTGGTCAAGCGCGCCGGGGCCAACATCCTCGACACCGTGAAACTGGTGCGCAAGACCGCCGGCGAGCAGCAGAAGACCTGGCCTTCCAGCGTGAAGGTCGACTTCACGTACGACGCCTCCGAGGACATCAACCGCACCCTCGTGGAGTTGGAGTCCGGCCTGATCATCGCGGTGATCCTGGTGATGATCATCGTGGTCTGGTCGCTGGGCATCCGCGCAGGCCTGCTCGTCGGGGCGGCTATCCCGACCTGCTTCATGCTGGCCTTCCTGATGCTGCAGGCCATGCACATCACGCTCAATCAGATGGTGATGTTCGGCCTTGTGCTGTCGGTCGGCATGCTGGTCGACGGCTCCATCGTCGTGGTCGAATACGCCGACCGGAAAATGGCCGAGGGCCACGACAAGAAGGAAGCCTTCAAGCTCGCCGGCGAGCGCATGTTCTGGCCGGTGTTCAACGGCATCGCCACGACCATGTGCGCCTTCGTGCCTTTCCTGTTCTGGAACACGATCCCCGGCAAGTTCATGAGCTACCTGCCGATCACGCTGTCGTTCGTGCTCGGCGCCTCGATCTTCGTGGCCTTGATCTTCACCCCGGCCCTGGGCTCGGTGTTCGGCAAGCACTCCGACGAGCACGAGGCCGAGATCGAGAACATCAAGAAGTCCGAGGAAGGCGACCCGCTGACCATGACGGGCTTCATGGGCAAGTACGCCAACTTCGTCTGGTCGGCGATCCGCAGGCCCTGGCTGGTGGGCGCCGTCGCCACCGCCGCAGTAGTGGGCGCGATCACCTGGTTCGCTCTCACCCCGCACAAGATCGAGTTCTTCCTGAAGGAAGAGCCGGAGTGGGCCACGATCTACGTCAAGGCGCGCGGCAACCTCTCGACTGCGGCCATGAACGACCTGGTGCAGTCGGTCGAGAACCGGGTGCAGAACGTCAAGGGCGTGGCCAACATCTTCGCCCGCGTCGGTCGCCAGAACGGCGGCATCTTCGGCGGCCCGCCGGCCGACACGATCGGCTCGGTGCGCCTGGAATTCGTCAAGTACGACAAGCGCCAGGAGATGAAGCTGACCGGCGACGACATCGTCAAGGTGATCAGGAAGCGCGTCGAAGACACGCCCGGCCTGAACCTGGAGGTGCGCACGCCCCAGGGCGGTCCGCGCCCCGGCAAGGACGTGCAGATCCAGCTGAAGAGCGCCGACATCGCCGGCATGACCGAGGCCTCGGACAAGATCCTCGCCATGCTGCGCGCCAACCCCGACCTGACCGACGTCGAGGACAGCCGCACCTCGCCCGGCCTGGAGTGGGACCTGGCCGTCGATCGCGAGGCCGCGGGCCGTTATGGCGTCAGCGTGCTGTCCGTCGGCCAGGCGATCCAGTTCGCCACCAACGGCGAACTCGCGGGCCGCTACCGCCCAGACGACTCGGTCGACGAGCTGGACATCCGCGTCCGCTTCCCGCCCGACCAGCGCAACCTCTCGACCTTCGATCACCTGAAGATCATGACGCCCCAGGGCGCGGTGCCGGCCTCCTACTTCGTCAAGCGCGCGGCCGCGCCGCAGGTCGACAGCATCAATCGCCGCGACGGCAATCGCCTGGTGGTGCTGCAGGCCAACGCCAAGCCCGGCGTCGCCGCCAACCAGCTGATCGCGAAGCTGAAGCCCGCCCTGCAGAAGGCCGGCATTCCCGCCTCCGTCGCCTGGAAGTTCCGTGGCGCGGACGAGGATACCGCCGACGCGGGCGTGTTCTTCATCGGGGCGATCTTCACCATCCTGTTCATGATGGCGGTGATCCTGCTGTGGCAGTTCAACAGCTTCTGGGGCGTGATCTGCACCCTGTTCGCGGTGGTGCTGTCCACGACCGGCGTCTTGCTGGGCATCCAGATCAACCTTCTGGGCACCTTCCCCTATGTCTCGATCATCATGGCCGGGACGGGCGTGGTTGCGCTGATGGGGGTGATCGTGGGCCACAACATCGTCTTGGTGGACACCTTCTTCCAGGTGCTGCGCGGCGGCGGTTACACTTCCAAGGAGGCGGCGCTGCGGGCCGCGGTGCTTCGCTTCAGGCCCGTGCTCTTGACCACCCTGACCGCCGTCGTGGGCCTCTTGCCCCTGATGTTCCAGATCGACCCGAACTTCCGCTCCGGCCACGTCGAGTACAAGGCGCCGGGCTCGGAGTGGTGGGTGCAGATGGCCGGCGCCATCGTCTGGGGCCTGACTTTCGCGACCCTGCTGACCCTGCTCATCACGCCCGTAATGCTGGGCGCCTACGACGGGCTGAAGGCGCTGTTCCCGAACCTGGGCATGCACGCGCTGAAGCTCGGTCGTCGCCGTCGCGGGGCCGGGCGCCCTGCGCCGGCGGGTCCCGGGCCGTACGTGCCGGAACCGGCGGAGTAGACTGTGAAGGGGCGCGCCTGGACTGCTTCCAGGCGCGCCGTCCTAGGCGCGACGCGCTTTGGCGGCTTCTCACCGCGACAGCAGGCCCGTCGAGTGCGATAGATCCGAAAGTCCGCACCGCCACGCTCAAGTGGATCGGAGATGCCGCGTGAAACATATTGCGCAGATCAACATCGGCCGGGTGCTCGGCGGCCCTGACGATCCGCGGATGGCGGACTTCTTCGCGAACCTGGCCAAGGTCAACGCCATCGCCGAGCGCATGCCCGGCTTCATCTGGAGACTAAAGGACGAGACGGGCGACAGCGCCATGGCGCTGCACTGGCCGGGCGATCCCACGATGAACGTCAACATGTCGGTGTGGGAGACCCCGGAAGCCCTGGGGACCTTCGTGTTCAATACCGTCCATCGCAACTTCTACGCCCGCAAGCACGAGTTCTTCGAAATGCCCGAGCGGCCGACCGTGGTGCTGTGGTGGGTCGACGTCGGCCATATCCCGACGCTGGAGGAGGCGAAGGAGCGCCTCGATCACTACCTCGCCCGCGGCGCCAGCGACTTCGCCTTCGGGTGGACCGACCTACCATCAGCCGCTGACTGGGCTGCTCGCCGCTGCGCCTAGGCCCTGGGACGGGCCGCTACCCGGCCGATCCCTCCACCTTTTCCCGCGTCTGTCTCCGCCACAGTCCTGCGTACTCCCCGCCCTTGCGCACCAGCGCCGCGTGGGTTCCGCGCTCGACGATGCGGCCGGCCTTCAGCACCAGGATCTGGTCGGCGTCGGCGACGGTGGAGAGGCGATGCGCCACCATCAGGGTGGTGCGGCCCACCCTGGCCTTCTTCAGCGTCTCCTGGATCGCGGCTTCCGTCTTGGAATCCAGCGCGCTGGTCGCCTCGTCCAGGATCAGCAGGCGCGGGTCGGCCAGCAGCGCGCGCGCCAGGCCCACCCGCTGACGTTCGCCGCCGGAGAGCTTGAGGCCCCGCTCGCCGACCTTGGTATCCAGGCCCTCCGGCAGGGCGGCGGCGAATTCAGAGAGTTCCGCGGCCTCCAGGGCGCCCCAGACCTCCTCGTCGGTGGCCTCCGGCCGGGCGAAGGCGACGTTGACGCGCAAGGTGTCGTTGAACAGGGCCACGTCCTGCGGCACCAGCGCGATGGCTCGCCTGAGCGACGACTGGCGCACCGAGCGCAGGTCCGCGCCGTCCAGCATGATGGCGCCCTCCTGCGGGTCGATCAGCCTGAGCGCCAGCCGGACCAGCGTGGTCTTGCCTGAGCCAGAGGGGCCCACGACCGCCACGGTCTGGCCGGGCTCCGCGACGAAGCTGACCTCTTCCAGCCCCGCCGTTCGCGCCGAGTGGCGGAAACCCACCCCTTCGAAGGCCAGGGCCGCGCCCTTCGGATCGGACGGCGGCAGTCCTTGCGCGTCCGGCGCATCGGCCACATCAGGATCGACCTGGCGCAACGCGTCCATCGCCTCCATGTCGATCAGGGCTTGGCGAATCTGGCGATAGGCGAAGCCCAGGATGTTCAGCGGCGCATAGAGGCCGGTCAGCATCAGCACCACGGCCGTCACGTCGCCGGGGCTCATCTCCCCGGCCATGACCTTTAAGCCCGCCAGGATCGCCATGGCGCCCAGGCCCAGGCCCATCACCAGGGCCTGCACCGTGTTGAGCAGCGACAGTGAGGTCGTGGCCTTCACCGAGGCGGTCACATAGCCGTCGAGCGCGCGCTCATATTCGCCGGCGGTGCGGTCCTCGGCGCCGAAAGACTTGATGGTCTCGTAGTTCATCAGGGCGTCGACCGCCCGGCCCGCGGCCTCGGAGTCGGCCTCGTTCAGCTCGCGCCGGTGGCGGATGCGCCAGTCCGAGATGGCGAAAGTCAGGAACCCGTAGAGCCCGATCGTGACCACCGCGATCAGGGCCAGGCTCCAGTCGAACCGGCCCCACAAGACGCTCGCCGCCAGCACCAGCTGCAGGGCGGTCGGCGCCAGGTTGAACACGAGGATGCCCAGCAGGAAGTCGACCGCGCGCGAGCCACGATCCACCGTGCGCGACAGCGCGCCGGTGCGCTTTGTCTGGTGGTAGTCCAGCGACAGCGACAGCGCGTGGCGGAAGGCCTCCGTCGCGGCGCGCTGCTGGGCGGCCATGGAGACCGGCTCGAAAATGGCGTCGCGGATCTGCGGCGCAGCGGCCGACAGGAAGCGCACCAGGGTCCAGCCCAGCACGAAGCCTGCGAAGGTCAGGGCCGCCTGCGCCTCGACGCCCTGCCCTTTCACCAGCCGGTTGATGCCCGCGCCGATGGCCAGGGGCGCCAGCACGTCGAAGGCCTTGCCGATCACGGTCAGGATCAGGGCCGTGGGCAGGCGCCACCTCAGGCCCCGCGCTCGCGAGCGCAGCACCAGGGCCATCAGGTCAGCCATGGCTTTCAGGAACGGCGGCTGCGTCTCGGGCTCCGGCTGCGCCTCGCGCGGGCGCTTCGCGCTGAGGGCCACTGCGGCGCGGACGTTCATCGGCGATCCGATCCGATGGGCACGAAGGTGGTCTGCGCGCCCCCGCCCGGCAGGGTCCAGACCACGCGCCAGCCGTCCGCCTCGCGCAGCGCCGAGAAGGTCTGGCCGCCCAGGCTCTGCTCCGACCCGGCATGGAACTGCAGCGAGCGGGTGCTGGTCTGGGCGCCGTTGGAGATGCGCACCTCATGGCTTCCGGCCGAGACCGGGCGGTCGGCGCCGAGCCGGGCGGCGAACATGCCGTGGCCGTCGGACCGCGCGCGCACGGGATTGGAACCGTCGACCGAAACGCTGACCACGGCGCCGGGCGGTGCGAAGCCGGAAACGGACCCGCCACCGCCGTCATAATCCACCGCTCCGAAGGCGCCCGCCGCCGGGTCGAGCGGCCGGGCCGGCGCGCCGGCCCTCAGCACGACCGCCCGCGACGGCGCGTCGGGCGGAATGAACAGCCATCCCTCGGCGCTGACCTGGCGCTTGCCGGCCTCCGACGCCAGGGCCACGAGCAGGGGCGTGCTGGACGGCGGGGCGCCCAAGACAAAGCCTCCGTCGGCGCCGGCGGTGGCGCCATAGGCCTTGTGGTCGGCGCTGAGGGTCACGGCGCGGATGCGCGCCTCCGGCTCCGCCTTGCCGCGGATCAGAAAGCCACCGTCGCGCGCGGCGCTGACACTCAGGATTTCAGGCGGGTTCAGATAGCCGCCGCCCTGCCCTGGCGAGGTCGCAGCCTCGGTCTCTGCGGCCTGTTCGGCGGCCGAGGACGGGCCCTTGCCGCAGGCCGCGGCCAGCAGCGCAGCGCTCACCGCCGCCGCGATCGACCACCTGTTCATTCCCGCTTGCCTTCCCGATGCAGAAGCCCGACCTTGGCCAAAATCGTTGTCCGACCCGCCGTGCGCAAGGCGCGGCGCCGTTTCCTTGAGGTCTAGATGGTCGCTGCGTCCCGTCGCGTCGATTCCGTGTGCGTTTATTGCGGCTCGTCCAACACCACCGATCCCGACTATATCGCCGCCGCCGGCGCCTTCGGGCGTCAGCTGGCCGCCGCCGGCGTGCGGCTGGTCTACGGCGGCGGCGGCGTGGGCCTGATGGGCGCGACCGCGCGTGGATGCCACGACGAGGGCGGGCGGGTGCTGGGCGTGATGCCCGAGTTCCTGCGCTCGCGCGAAATCCTCTACGACGACGTCGAGACGGTGGTCGTGCGCTCCATGCACGAGCGCAAGATGCTGATGTTCGAGCAGTCCGACGCCTTCGTGGTGCTGCCGGGCGGCATCGGCACCCTGGAGGAGATCGTGGAGCTCCTGTCCTGGCGCCGGCTCGACCTGCACCGCAAGCCCATCGTCTTTCTGAACCAGAAGGGCTTCTGGGACCCGTTCTTCGCCCTGGTCGAACATACGGTTGAGCAAAAGCTGACGCCCGCGGGCTTCTCGGGCGCCTGGACAGCCGTTGATCGGGTCGAGGACATCCTGCCGGCGCTAACCCGAATGGCCGAAGCGGCCTGAGCGGTCGCCCCGTCTTTTTCTTGAAGTTTCGCCGTTTCAGGGGTGACTTCCGGCCACACCCTTGCCAAAAGTGCGTCCTGTTTAAAAACGGCCATTGACAGTTTCTTTTAAAAACGCACTATCCACGGGCCGCGCCTCCCTGCGCGATCCGATGGAGATTCCCATGCGTACGTTCGCCGTCATGGCGGCTCTAGGCCTGATGGCCGCCGCCGCTCCCGCCCTGGCTCAAGCCGGCGGTTCCAGCCTTTCGCTCAAGGACGCCTCCAGCGCCCCCGCCTCGATCATCGTCGACGGCGCGACCTGGCGCTGCGCCGGCGGCGCCTGCGTCTCGGTCGGCGGCGCGTCGCAAACCGCCGAACGCGCCTGCCGCCGCGTGGTGGCCAAGCTCGGCGCCGTGACCGCGTTCACCTGGCAAGGCCAGGCGCTCGGCGACGACAAGGTCGCCGCCTGCAATACGTCGGCTAAGCGCTAGACCTTACGGCGGGGCAGGCTCAGGCCGCCTGCCCCTTCAGCCGTCCCAGGATCTTTTCCCGGCCGATCAGCGGCAGCAGGGACGCCATGTCCGGCCCGTGATCCTCGCCGGTGATGGCCTTGCGCAGCGGCATGAACAGCCCCTTGCCCTTGGCCCCGGTCTTGGCCTTCACGGCCTCAGCCCACGCCCCCCAGGCGCCAGCGTCGATGGTCTCGGGCAGCAGCTCGGCGGCCTGGTCCAGGAACGCCTGGTCCTCCACCGCCGGCGTGATCGGCCCGCGCACCACCTTGGCCCACAGCACGACGTCGGCGAACTTGCCGAGATTGGCGCGCGCGGAATGCCAGAAGGCCTCGCCAAGGTCGGCGTCCAGCGCCGCAAGCCGCGGCTTGGCGGCCGCATAGTCCATCGCGTGCAGGGCCTGGGCGTTCAGGCGCTCCAGGTCGGCGGTGTCATAGCGCGCCGGGGCGCGGCCCATCTTTGAGAACGAGAAGCCGGCGCCGAGTTCCGGCATCGAGGTCCCGATCTCCAGGTTGTCGCTGGTGCCGATCTTGGCCAAGTGACTGGTGATGGCCAGGGGCTCGAAGCCCTGCTCGCGCATCTCCGAGATCGACAGCGAGCCCAGGCGTTTCGACAGCGCCTCGCCGTCGGCCCCGACCAGCAGCGGCATATGCGCGAAGCCCGGTTCTCGAGCCCCGAGCGCTTGAAAAATCTCAATTTGAGCGCCGGTGTTGGTCACGTGGTCCTCGCCGCGGATCACGTGGGTGATGTCCATGTCCACGTCGTCGACCACAGACGGCAGGGTATAGAGGAACAGGCCGTCTTCCCGGATCAGCACCGGGTCCGACATCGAGGCGGTGTCGACCTCAGACGGGCCCCGCACCAGGTCGTCCCATTTCACCCGACGCCCGTCGAGACGGAAGCGCCAGTGCGGCCGGCGGCCCTCGGCCTCCAGCTTCTCACGCTCTTCCTTGGTCAGCTTCAGGGCCGCGCGGTCGTAGATCGGCGGCTGGCCGCGCGACAGCTGCACCTTGCGGCGGCGGTCGAGCTCTTCCTGGGTCTCATAGGCGGGGTACAGACGTCCCATCGCCTTCAGGCGCTCGGCGGCGGCCTGATAGATCGGGAAGCGCTGGGACTGGTTGTAGCGCTCGTCCCACTCGAGCCCCAGCCACTTCAGGTCAGTCTCGATGCCGTCCTCGAAGTCCTTGGTGGAGCGTTCCAGGTCGGTGTCGTCGATGCGCAGCACGAACTTGCCGCCCTGCCCCTTGGCGAACAGCCAGTTGGCGAGCGCGGTGCGGACATTGCCGACGTGCAGCCGCCCGGTGGGCGACGGGGCGAAACGGACTTTGACGGACATGGGAGCAACAGACCTATGCGAGGGGGCGTAGGTCGGTCACACGCGGGCCGGTGTCAAGGTTTGGCGCGCCTCGGCGCCGGTCCCTGCTCAGTCGTCGCGGTGGACACGTTCGCGGCGCTCGTGCCGCTCCTGGGCCTCGACGCTGAGCGTCGCGGTGGGGCGCGCTTCCAGGCGGGCCAGGCCGATCGGCTCGCCGGTCTCTTCGCAGAAGCCGTAGGAGCCGTCCTCGATCCGACGCAGGGCCTCGTCGATCTTGGAGATCAGCTTGCGCTGGCGATCGCGGGTGCGAAGCTCCAGCGCCCGGTCGGTCTCCGAAGAGGCGCGGTCCACCAGATCCGGGTGGTTCTCCGTCTCGGCCTGCAGGTTGGTCAACGTCTCGCGGGACTCCCGCAGGATGTCTTCCTTCCAGGCGAGCAGCTTCTTGCGGAAGAAGTCGAGCTGGCGCTCGTTCATGAACTCTTCGTCGTCAGACGGACGATAGTTGTCTTCGACGACGGATACAGCAGCGACGGCCTTCATGACGCCTCACGCTAGGCAAACGCCCCCAAGTAGAGCGCTGGGTGTATAGCCACGAACGAGGATTCGCGGCAATGCGGCATTGATGCGGCGCCATGGCCAAGCTTCGTTACGCCGCAAGGCGTGACATTTCCGCCTTAGCCAGTTCAACGGCGGCGCGAGCATCGACCTGATCCAGTATGCCTTCGAGGCGAGAATCGTCGGTTTCCTCCCGCTGGTCGCGCACGGCTTGAGCCAAGCGTTGCAGCGCCCCGGCATCCACCGCGCCGCCGAGCATGGCGATCTTCACCTCGTCCAGCACGTCCAGCACCCGGCCGGCGCGGCGCATGGCGCGGCGGCGGCGCTCGGTCGGCTCGTCCGGCGCCTGCAGCGCCAAGAGCGCGTCCAGCGAAGCCACGCCCGACGCCGCGGCGGTGCGCGCCGTGCTCATGGCTTCCGAGGTCGAGGCGGTGGAAACGGCGAACCCGGGCGCAACGGCCGCGCGGGTCCCGGAGCTGGAGCTCGTCTGGGAAACGCCGCCGGGGCCGGTGATCTTCATCGCGAACGCGCCTGAGTACGAATTTACGAGGGCAATTCTTGTCCGCCCCGGTCACTGAAACCTTAACAGGCGGGCAGTTTCTGCCGCCCGGCGCCGGGCGCCTGCCGTTAAGAATCTTTTCCTCTGATTTTATTGGGATTTTTGCCGGTCCGGAGTGGCACGGAACTGGCATTGCCGGGGTCAGCATTATGCTTAACGGGCCCGGTCAATGCTGCGCAGCTTCGCCTATGTCATGCTTCTGTCGGTCGTCTTCCTGTTCGGGTGCGATCAGGCCTATGCGGCCTCGCGCATCAAGGACATCGTCGACATCGAGGGCGTGCGTAAGAACCACCTCGTCGGCTACGGCCTGGTGGTCGGCCTGAACGGCACCGGCGACACGCTGAGGAACTCGCCCTTCACCAAGCAGAGCCTGGAAAGCATGCTGGAGCGCCTGGGCACCAACACCCGCGACGCCAACATGGAGACCAAGGACGCGGCCGCGGTGATGGTCACCGCCGAGCTGCCCGCCTTCGCCGCGCCCGGCTCCAAGCTCGACATCACTGTCTCCGCCTTCGGCGACGCCAAGAGCCTGCTCGGCGGCACCCTGATGGTCACGCCGCTCTATGGCGCGGACGGCAACGCCTATGTCGTGGGCCAGGGCACGGTGCAGACCGGCTCGGTCTCGGCCTCGGGCGGGTCGGGCTCGACCGTGCTCAAGGGCGTGCCCACCGCCGGCCGCATCGCCTCGGGCGGGGTGGTCGAACGCGAGGTGCAGTTCAATCTGGGCGAGATGCCGGTCGTGCGCCTGACCCTGCACAATCCCGACTTCACCACCGCGCGCCGGATCGCCGACGCCATCAACGCCAAGTTCCCCGGCTGCGCCGCGGCCGAGAACCCCACCATCGTGGCTCTGACCGCGCCCAGGAGCGGCGATCTGAAGAGCGACATGGTCAGTTTCATCACCGCGGTTGAGGCCCTGTCCGTCGAGGTCGATAGCCCGGCCAAGGTGGTGATCGACGAGGTCAACGGCGTGGTGGTGATGGACGACAATGTGCGCGTCTCCACCGTGGCCATCGCCCAGGGCAACCTGACCATCTCGATCCAGGAAACGCCCGCGGTGAGCCAGCCCGCGCCGTTCAGCCAGGGCCAGACCGCGGTCGTGCCTCAGTCGACCGTCAAGGTGGACGAGGAGAAGGGCAAGAAGCTGGTGGTGCTGAAGTCCGGCGTCTCGCTCTCGACGCTGGTCAACGGCCTGAACGCCCTGGGCGTCAGCCCGCGCGACATGATCTCCATCCTGCAGGCCATCAAGACGGCCGGCGCCCTGCAAGCCGACATCCAGGTGATGTGATGAGCTCTTTCGCCACCCCCTCGATCCCCGTCGACCTGACCCGGCCGGCGCCTGCCGCGCCGACCGTCGCCAAGGGCGCCAACGCCGACAAGATCGCCAAGACGGCCAAGGACTTCGAGGCCAGCTTCCTGACCGCGATGCTGCAGCCGATGTTCGACTCGATAAACCTGGCCCCGCCCTTCGGCGGCGGCGCGGGCGAAGGCGCCTTCAAGTCGTTCATGGTTCACGCCATCGCCGATCAGATGGCCAAGAGCGGCGGCATCGGCCTGGCGCCGGCGATCCAGCGCGAGATGCTGAAAATGCAGGGAGCCAGCTGATGGGCATCTCGGCCGCCGATCCCACCGACCGGGTCAACCAGCTGCTGACCCTGACCGAGCGCCTGACCCAGCGCCTCGAAAACGAGCTGAAGCTCTATGAGGCCAAGCGCACCCACGAGATCACGGCCCACCAGACCGAAACCCAGGCCCTCGCCAACCTCTATCGGCACGAGTCCGTGCGCATCAAGGCCGACCCTTCGCTGATCGCCGGCGCGCCGCTGGAGCTGAAGCGCCGTCTGGCCGAGGCCACGCGGCGTTTCGACGAGGTGCTGGGTCGCCATGCCGTCGCGCTCGAAGCAGCCGCGACCCTGACCGAGGGCCTGGTGCGCACCATCGCCGGCGAAGTCGCCCGCCAGCGCACGCCTGCGGTCGGCTACGGCCCCGGCGCACGCAGCCATGAGGCGGACGCCAGCGCGATCACTCTAAATCGGAAGGCTTGACGCCCTCTCCTCCTTCGCTTCGCAAGGAGTTAGGCGCTCACGCCGCCGTCAGTTCCCGCACCGCCGCCTTGGCGGCTTCGGTCGGGCGGCCCTTCTGCACCGGGGGCCAGAGTTCGCGGCTGACCTGGCGCCACAGGGTGTTCATCTCGAACGCGGCCAGACTGTCCGGATCGGCCTCCTGGGCGGCTAAGCCCTGGCGCACCGCGGTCTGGTAGGCGGCGCGATAGCGCAGGCCGGTGCTGGCGATGGGCAGGCCCAGTTCCTCCAGCGCCATCACGGTGTCACGGATCTGGCGCGGCTCTTCGCCGTTGCGGCGGGCGGGCGCCTGGTTCAGCACGAACAGGCCGCGCTGGTTCATGTTGGTCACCTGCTCGACCGTGCGCACGATGGCCTTCAGGTCGAAGAAGCAGGGGCGCACCACGATCAGGCACAGGTCGGCCCAGCGCACGGCTTCGGAGGTGTCGGCGTCGCTGGCCGGGCGGGTGTCGAGCACCATCAGGTCGACGCTCGAGCGCTCGGCGTTCTGGCGCAGCGGGAACAGGGCCCCGCCCTTGGCCTCGATCACGTCGGGACCGGCGATCTGGCGCTCGCGGCGCCAGTCCAGGGCCGAGCGCTGCGGGTCCAGGTCGCAGACCAGCGTCCGGTGCCCCGCATGGAAGGCCGACACCGCCAGGTGCAGCCCGATCGTGGTCTTACCCGTGCCTCCCTTTCGGGAGAGGACCGCCAGTGTGCGCATGCGATTGCCCCCCGCCTGCGTGATTATCGGAATACGCGAACTGGGCCGGGCGCGAGCAGCGTCCGAGCGACGAGCCCGAAGGCTGCGCCTGGGGCTCGGAAACTACGGTAAATGCTTGTGTGTCAAGGTCGCGCGACGGGGACAACCTGTCAAATCATGTGGATATCCACCACGCCCGAGACGCGAAAACGCGGATTTCAAAGAGCTATTTGCCGCGGCTCGATCCGGTCCCGGATCAGTGCGCGACGCAGAGCGATTCGCCGAGCGCTCAGCCGGCCGCCGTCCTCACCAGCCGGGCGTAGAACTGGACCATGTCTTCCAGGTTCTTCACGCTGATCCGCTCGTTGGTCCCGTGGATCATCTTCTCCTCCTCGGGCGACAGCAGCATGGGCGTGAACAGATAGGTATCGCGGGCCACCCCGCGCATGAACCAGCTGTCTGTGCCGCCCCGCATCAGGCCGGGCGCGACGGGCGCATGGAAGGTCTCAGCCACCGTCTTGGCGATCAGGGTCCAGCCGCGCGAGGTGGTCGAAGACGACGCTGTCGGCTCGTACGGCGGCTTGTCCCAGGTGAGCGTCACCGGCAGCTTGCGCACCGCGCCCTGCGACCGGCGCATCACGTCGGCGGAGGTGTCGCCCGGCGCGATGCGGAAGTTGATCCAGGCGACAGCCTTCTGTGGCAGCACGTTCTCCTTCGGACTACCTTGCAGCATGGTCGGCGCGATCGTGGTGTGCAGCACCGCCGCGCCCGAGGGCTGGGCCGCGATGCGGGCGACCAGCCAGGGGCTGAACAGCCAGGTGTTGGCCAGCATCATCCGGTCGCCGAACCCGACCTGGGGCGCCAGGGCCTGGTAGCTGTCCTTCACCGGCCCCTTCAACCGCATCGGATAAGGATGGCCGGCGATGGCGACGACCGCCTTGGACAGGTCCGTCACCGCCGTCTGCAGCGGCGGGGTCGAGGAATGCCCGCCCGCGGCGCTGGCGGTCACGCGCATGGTGGCGTAGCCCTTCTCGGCGATCAGCAGGCGGGCCAGCGGCTTGCCGGTGAAGCCGTCGCGGGTCGTGCCGCTGAAGCCTTCGTCGAGCAGGAACTCGGCCTTGACGCCACGCGACTTCAGCAGGGCGGCGATGGCCTTCACGCTGCCCCCGCGGGTCTCCTCGTCGGCGCCGGAGGCCACCATGATTGTGCGCTTCGGCTGGAAGCCCTGGGCGGCCAGCGCGTCCAGCGCTTCCATCATCGAGACCAGGGCGCCCTTGTCGTCATAGGCCCCACGGCCCCAGATCGAACCCTCCGCCACCTCGCCGCCGAAGGGGGCATGACGCCATTGCGCTTCGGTTTCCGGCGCCACCGGCACCACGTCCTGGTGCGCCATCAGGATGATCGGCTCGAGCGACGGGTCGGAGCCCTTCCAAGTGTAGAGCAGCGCGTGCGCGCCGACGTCTTCACGGACCATGGCCCTGTGCGCGGCCGGATAGGTCGCCGCCAGCCAGGCGTGCAGCCCGTCCCACTGGTCGGAGCGGTCCTCGGCCGGGTCCTGGTGGGTGACGGTCTGGAAGCGGATGGCCGCGCCCAGGTGCTGGGCGGCGCGGTCGGCGTCGACGGCGATGGGTTCAGCCAGCGTCACCTTCGACAGGTCGGTCTGGCCGGGCGCCTGGAAGGTCACGGTGCGCACCGCGACCACGCCCGCGCCGAGGAGCAAGAGGCCCGCGACACCCCATCCGAACATGCGTCCCGCGCCCATGACGCCCTCCCCCGAAAACGACCTCACCCTGTGTCCGACGCCGCGCCGCCGCGATCAAGCGCCGACGAAACACCGCGAAGCCACATGTGAGCGCGAGGGCTCGCGGCGCTGAGCTAGAAGGCTGGCGCCATGTACCTGCCCGATCGCTATGCCGAGACTGACCCTGCCGTCATCGAGACGCTGATCGCCGAGGCGCGCCTGGGCGTGCTGGTGACGCACGGGCCCGAAGGCCTCTACGCCAGCCACCTGCCGTTCTTGTGGGACGCTGAGAGCCACACCGCCGTGGCCCACCTGGCGCGCGCCAATCCGCACCGGTCGATGGCCGGCGAGGGCGAAGCAATGCTGATCGTGCAGGGCGCCGACGCCTATGTCTCGCCGGGCTTCTATCCGTCCAAGGCCGAGGACCCGCGCAAGGTCCCGACCTGGAACTATGAGGCCGTGCATCTCTACGGCCGGCTGGAATGGTTCGACGACGCTGAGCGATTGCTGGGTGTCGTCCAGGGCCTGACCGCGCGCAACGAGGCCCACCGGGCGGAGCCGTGGCGGGTCGCCGATGCGCCGGTGGACTATATCGCGAAGATGCTGAGAGGCATCGTTGGCGTCAGCCTGCGCGTCGAGCGCGTCGAGGCCAAGCGCAAGCTGTCGCAGAACCAGAACGCCATCGACCGCGACGGCGCCATGCAAGCGCTGGCGGCCTCGGCCGATCCGCGCGCCCGTGAACTGGCGGCCGCCATGCGGACGGCGCAGTCACAGGCCTGAAGGCAGGCGGGCCGCCCCTTAAAGGAGCGGCCCTGAAGAAGATCAGCCGCCGAACAGCTTGCTCAGCCAGCCGAAGAAGCCGCCGCCGCTGCTGCCGACCGATTGGGGCGGAGCCGACACGGCGGGCTTGGGCGCCGCGCTGACGGCGGGCGCCGGAGCGGGAGCCGGGGTCGGCGTGGGCGCGGGCTTCGGCGCGGGGGCCGGAGCCGCGGGCTTGGGCGCAGCCGCAGCGGCCGGCTTCGCGGCGGCGGGCTTCGAGGCGGCGGCGGGTTTGGCCGCGGGCTTCTTGGCGGCGGCCGGCTTCTTAGCCGCAGCAGGCTTCTTCGCCGCGGCGGGTTTGGCAGCGGGTTTCGCAGCCGGCTTGGCCGCGGCTGCGGGCTTCGCGGCGGCAGGCTTGGCCGCGGCGGGCTTCTTGGCGGCCGCCGGCTTTGCAGCCACGGCAGGCTTCTTGGCCGCCGCGGGCTTGGCGGCCTTCGCGGCCGGGGCCTTGGCGACCGCGGGCTTTTTCGCGGCGGCGGGCTTGGCGGCGGCCGGCTTCTTCACAGCCGGCGCCTTGGCCGCGGCGGGCTTCTTGGCGGCGGCCGCGGGCTTCGCAGCCGCGGGTTTCGCCGCAGCGGGCTTGGCCGCCTTCGGCTTGGCGGCGGTGGATTTCGATGCGGATCCCGCCTTGACCGGACTCTTCGCCATGTTCCTGAGCATCCCTGGGGTTTAAGTCGGTGCGCGACTGGCGCATACGCGCCTCACGATTCGTAAGCATAGACGACTGAGAGAAATGTCAGAGTCCGCCGTACAAATAATCGCACGTGGTCCCCGCGCCGTAGCTGAACGCGCAGCCGCGGCCATCGATGCAGACCCGCTGCTGGAAGGCGCGACCTACTCGATCCTGGAGGAGGACGAGGACAAGGGCGTATGGCGCATCGACGCCTTTCCCACGACTTCCGACGAAGCCGACGGCTTCCGCGCGCGGCTCGGCGAACACCCGGAACTGACCGTCATCACCGAGACCCTGGCCGACGCCGACTGGCTGGCCATGGCCCTGTCGGGCCTGCCGCCGGTGCGCGCGGGGCGCTTCTTCGTCTATGGCCTGCACGACCGCGGCCGCACGCCGCCCAACGCGGTGAACCTGCGCATCGAGGCGGGCGCCGCCTTCGGCACCGGCCACCACGGCACCACCGTCGGCTGCCTGATCGCCTACGACCGCCTGCTCAAGAAGCGCCGGTTCGAGCGGGTGCTGGATGTGGGCGCCGGTACGGGCGTGCTGGCCATCGCCGCCTCGCGCACGGGCACACGCAAGGCCGTCGGCACCGACATCGACCCGATCTCGGCGCGCATCAGCAGAGAGAACGCCCTGGTCAACGGCTCCAACGCCCGCTTCGTCTGGGCCTCGGGCCTGAATGACCGCGCGGTGCGTCAGGACGCGCCCTACGACCTGGTCTTCGCCAACATCCTGGCCCGGCCCCTGGTCTCGCTGGCCCAGGACATCAAGGGCGCGCTGAAGCCCGGCGGTGTAGCCATCCTGTCGGGCCTGCTGCGCACCCAGGAACGCTTCGTGCGCGCGGCCTATCTGGCGCGCGGGTTCAAGCTGGATTCGCGCATCAGAAAGGATGCGTGGTGCACGCTGGTGCTGGTGCGGAGCTAACCTCGAACGCTTGCAAGATATCCGCTGATCCCGCGCAAGCGGGGACCCAGGCTTTTTTTGCGCCGGTGTGCCTGAGGCCAGAAAAAGCAGGAGTCCACGAACCACACGAACGAGGCCTTCGGCCTCAAGAATAGGAGGCGTGCCGTCACGAATCCGCTGTTCCAGCCAGGCGCTGGGTTCGTGTTGTTCGTGAGGTTCGTGGTTCAAAAAAGCCTGGGTCCCCGCGTTCGCGGGGATGAGCGGAATATCTAGCTGATCGTCTCCACCGACCCATCCAACGCCATCAACCCCAGCTCGACCTCGAGCTTGGGCTGGGCCTTGTTCACCACATCGCGGAACTTGCGCAGCACCGTGGCGTGGCTCTCGAACTCGGTCTTGGCGTCCTTCACCGCCGCGTCGCCGAGCAGCAGCCGGTAGGCGCCGCAGTCGCGGTGGTCGAGCACCATCACCTTCTTGATCCCGTGCAGCTGGATGGCCGCGCCCAGGTGGTCGGCGAAAGTAGCAGCCCAGTTCGGCCGCTGGTCGCTGATGGCGCCCAGCGAGGCGCCGGCCAGGACCACATGGTCGAAGTTCCCGCGCAGGCCGCGCTTGGTCATGTAGTCGTCGATGGCGCCCTGCAGCCGGTAGTCCATGCAGGTCAAAAGCAGCACGTCGCAGTGGCCGGCCGCCGAGGCCGCCCCCGGCGCCAGCATCAAGGCCGCCCCGCCGCCCAGGGCGGCCAGACGGATGAAACCCCGGCGCGAGGTCGCGCGGTGATCGTGATCGCAAGTCATTGAGTGTCCCTCCCCACAAGGTCCGGACATGATGCACCGGCTTCGCAAGCTTTGCAGCAGGCTTCCTCTTTTGCGCCGCGCGCTCAGCGCCTAGAACACCCCCATGCGCCAGACCTTCGACGAAACCACCGACAAGTCCTTCGGCTCCCGCCACCTGCCGCGCGTGCGTGAGCGCATGGCCGCCCAGGGGCTCGACGCCTTTCTCGTGCCGCACGAGGACGAGCACCAGAACGAGTACCTGCCCAAGGCCAACGACCGGCTGGCGTGGCTGACCGGCTTCACCGGTTCGGCCGGGGCAGCGGTGGTGATGAAGGACAAGGCCGCCGTCTTCGTGGACGGGCGCTACACCCTGCAGGTCCGCGACCAGGTCGACGAGGGCCTGTTCGAGATTCGCGACCTGGTCGAGGGCGGCGTGCCCGCCTACCTCGAAGAGGCCAAGTCCGGCGCCGTGATCGGCTACGACCCGCGCCTGCACTCGCCCGACGCCCTGTGGCGCCTGAAGGCCGCCGCCGACAAGGCCGGGGCCAGGCTCAAGCCCGTGGCCGACAACCCCGTCGACGAGGCTTGGGGCCGCGAACGCCCGGCCCAGCCGCAGGCCGCCGTGGTGCCTCACCCGTCCGAATATTCCGGCGAGGAAAGCGCCTCCAAGCGCCTGCGCATCGGCGAGGCCATGGGCGCCGACGCCGCGGTGATCACCGCGCCCGCCTCCATCGCCTGGCTGTTCAACGTGCGCGGCGGCGACGTCATCCGCACGCCCCTGCCGCTGGGCCAGGCCATCCTGGACCATGACGGCTCCGCCACCCTGTTCCTCGATCCGGCCAAGACCTCGGACGAGCTGCGCCAATGGCTCGGCAACTCGGTGCAGCTGGAGCCGGACACGGCCCTGCCGGCCGCGTTGGATGGGCTAAAGGGCAAGAAGGTGCTGGTCGATCCGGCCCAGTCCTCAGCCTGGTACTTCGACCGACTGGAGAAGGCGGGCGCGACCCTGGTGCGCGCGGAGGACCCCTGCGCCCTGCCCCGCGCCTGCAAGAACAAGGTCGAGATCCAGGGCTCGCGCGACGCCCATATCCGCGATGGCGCGGCGCTTGCCCGCTTCCTGCACTGGGTCGCGACCGACGCCCAGGAAAATCTGCCCGACGAGTTGGAGGTCGTGCAGAAGCTGGAGAGCTTCCGCGAGGCCACCGGCGCCCTGAAAGACCTCAGCTTCGACACCATCGCCGGCGCGGCCTCCAACGGCGCCATCGTCCACTATCGGCCCACCAAGCGGCTGGCCAAGCGCACCGAGCGCGGGTCCCTGCTGCTGGTCGACTCCGGCGCCCAGTACCTGGACGGCACCACCGACGTCACCCGCACCATGGCCATCGGCGAGCCGAGCCAGGAGATGCGCGAGCGTTTCACCCTGGTGCTGAAGGGCCATATCGCGCTCGCCCGCGTGCGCTTCCCCGCCGGCACCACCGGCAGCGCGCTCGATGCGCTGGCGCGCATGGCGCTGTGGGAGCACGGCCTCGACTACGACCACGGCACCGGCCACGGCGTGGGCTCATATCTGGGCGTCCACGAAGGCCCGCAGCGCATCGCCAAGGCGCCGAACAATGTCGCGCTGCGCCCCGGCATGATCGTCTCCAACGAGCCCGGCTACTACAAGACCGGCGGCTACGGCATCCGCATCGAGAACCTGCAGACCGTCACCGAGCCCGCCGACATCCCCGGCGGCGAACGCCCCATGCTCGGCTTCGAAACCCTGACCGTGGCCCCCATCGATCGCAACCTGATCGTGGCGGAGATGCTGTCGGACGCGGAGCGGGACTGGCTGAACGCGTACCATGCGCACGTGCTGAAGGTGGTCGGGCCGCAGGTTGAGGGGGGCGTGCGGGCTTGGCTGGAGAGGGCTTGCGCGGCGGTGTGATGAAGGCGCTCGCTTGGGCGTTTGTCAGTGAGCTGCCTTGTTGCGCACGACCCGGAAAGTATTGAACGCCAACCGCATTCGATGAAGGACTACTCCCTTCAAAGGCCCATACGCTGCTTCGACTTCGGCTCGCGTCGTTTTGCAAGTTGGCCCAAGCTGAATTTCGCGTAGCGCCATGGTTCTTGAGAAATCTAGGAAATAGTGGCCATCTTCGCAGCTTTTGGGGTCCAAGGAAGCAAAAGCTCGAATTTCATCTTCATATGCCCAGTCGGCATACTTTGTAGAAAGCAACTCTCGCATTTTACCCGCTATTTCGTGGTCAGCTGTTGCGTCTCCAGAAGCCTTCAGAAGAATTTGAGGTGCTCGCGCCTTAACATAATTTACCGCAACTAGACTTTCATCCGACACATCGAATCCTAGACAAATTCCCGCATGCTTATCAGCATAGTGACTCCATAGAAGCGGGTTAGAATAAGATCGACTAAAGCACAATATGCCATGCCGCTGTGCCAAAAGGTGTCTCCAGACGTAAATGCGCTTTCGCGCATCTTGGGCCGGTAGAGCCAGCGCTAAGAATTCGAACGGATCGTTTAGGCTAAGGAGGCTTGAGATGCGCAATCGCTTCTTTGCGAGGTCATCAAGCGCCCAGCGAGCCGAAAGGAAATGATAGACGCGCATTGCAGCCTTAAGCTCCCTAAACAGGTGCTATCCGAACTCGTCGCGGGTATCCGGCAACAGAATATCCTTTCGCCACCCTGATCAAAGACGCGCCTTCGACGAGAAACGCCGCGCCAATGCCGGGAACCCTGCCCGTGCCCGACAAAAGACGATCAGAGGGCGCAGACGGGATATTCTGTCACCATTCTACTTGCCTGAGACGCGTGCGCGGCAGCAGGACCGCGCCAGCCCCCACCCCTTCCAGTCAGGTCGTCGGCGCGCCTAGGTAGAACTGCGTCGGCATGTGCCCCCCCAAAGCCGTTGGCGTGCCGGAAGTGCGGTTGAGGGGCCTGATTGTCGGCGACGACCATCTCGTTCGGGTTCACCGTCAGGAGAACCAGGTGAATGTGATCGTAGCCGGGACGCGGCGTGTGCGTGCAGGTCGAGCCGACATCGCCCTTGGCCTCCGCGCCGACCGGCACGCGCGTCTAGCCGCGGCCTTCCAGCGTCTGTCCGAGCGCGCTGGCCTGGAACGTGTCGGCGACATTGATGCCAGCTTCCTGAAGCAGCACCGACAGGGTGATCGCGCAGCCGTCGCTGGGATAGACCTCGCCGTCGTAGTCCAGGAGCTTCTGGGCTGCCGTTAGTTGAGCCGCTGAAGTTGACTTGCATCGCCGGCGATCACCAGCAGGTTCGGGATATATGCGCCGTCGACTACAGCCTCGCCCTCGCAGGATGAGCGCCGTCCCCGTGCCGGCGCAGGCCGCAGCGTAGATGAGCGCGATGGCTGGAACAATCGATAGTGTATTCCCCGATTGCGCGCCCTCGGCACAAAGCGCACGTCGATGTCGGGACCCCCGCCCGCCATTCGTCCTGTTAGAGACGACGCCCACGGAGGAGCCCGCGCCATGATCCCCACCATCACCGGTTTCAAAGCCTCTCCCGACCGCGGCCGGGGGTTGGCGCGCGACATGCGGGTGCGGTGGGCTCTGGAGGAGGTCGGGCAGGACTATGACGTGCGGCTGCTGACCTTCGAGGAGATGAAGCAGCCGGCGCATCTGGCGCTGCATCCGTTCGGGCAGATCCCGACCTTCGAGGCGGGCGGCGTGGCCCTGTTCGAGACCGGGGCCATCGTGCTGCACATCGCCAAGAGCTATGCGGGCCTGCTGCCGGATGACCCTGCCGCGCGAGCCCGCGCCGTCGCCTGGGTGTTCGCCTCGCTCAGCACCGTCGAGCCGCCGATCCTGGACCTGCAGAACGCCGTGCTGGGCGAGCGCGACAAGCCGTGGACCGAGGCGCGCATGCCCCTGGTCAAGGAGCGCATCCGGGCGCGGCTGGCCCAACTGCGCGACTATCTGGGCGAGGCCGAGTGGCTGGACGGCGGCTTCAGCGCGGGCGACCTGATGATGGTGTCGGTGCTGATCCGGCTGAGGGCGTCGGGCCTGCTGGACGAATTCCCGACGCTCGCCGCCTACGTCGCGCGCGGCGAGGCGCGGCCGGCCTATCAGCGAGCGTTCGAGGCGCAGCTCGAGGTGTTCCACGCCGCGTCGCAGGTTTGAGGCCGGCGCTCAGCGCAAACGGCGCGCGGGCGTCCTTATCGCGGGCAACAGGGCGAAGACGATCTGGCTCGCAAGTCCCAGCGCGCCCGCGGGTGCGGCCCAGGCGCCGACGAATTCAGCCGGCGGACGGCCGAACGCCAGGACGGCGAGCGCAAGCTCCGCCGTCATCAGCAGCACGAACGCCGTCACGCCCATGGCCAGGCCCGCCAAGCGTCCCCGGATCGCGAAACGCCGGACCGCGACGCCGCAGGCGAGCCAGGAGGCCAGCAGCATGAGCGGCGCCTCGACCATCACCGCCGCGAGCTCGCCCCACCGCGGCGCGGCGTAGAGCACCCGCACCGTTCCCAGCGCGAAGCCCGCTGCGAACACCAGCGCGAAATAGAGGCCGGCGGCGGCGAGGATCGGCCGGTTCAAGCGAACGCCTTCGCCTCGAGGCCGACCTTCGGGCGGCGGCCGGGCGTCGAGACGATCTGTTCCTGCAACGCGACCTC
The DNA here is from genome assembly GCA_018241995.1 of Pseudomonadota bacterium. Taxonomy (GTDB): domain Bacteria; phylum Pseudomonadota; class Alphaproteobacteria; order Caulobacterales; family Caulobacteraceae; genus JAFECT01. The sequence goes on along the minus strand of JAFECT010000008.1, from coordinate 73,103 downwards.
CTGCATGGCCGGGCAGCATCCACGGGCCGGCGCCGCACGGCCTTGACCTCGCTCAAGGGGTCCGCCCTTGACCCGGCCGCCGGTCTCCGCTTCCATCCGCTTCAGCGCGCCGCTGGAGCGCCGCCTGTCCGCGGCAAGGGAGCCGAGCTCCCATCCAGTCCGAGACCAGACTTACGAACCCTTCTTCCGGCCATTCGTAAGCGGACACGTGGCCTTGGGAAGGAAGGTTTCCGATGGGCCGCGCGCTCACACCCCGTACGCAACTCGAATCCCTGCGCAAGGAAGCCAAGCGCTGGCTGAAGGCCGTCCGCGCCGGCGACGCCAAGGCGTTGGCCAGGCTGAAGGCCGCCTGGCCTAAGGCGCCGGCCGAACCCTCCCTGCGCGACCTGCAGCAGGCCCTGGCGCGCGACTATGGCCAGGAGAGCTGGATCGCACTGAAGGCCGCGCTCGACGACCTGGCGCTGGGCCGCCGCAGCGAGGCGGAGCGGGTCGAGATCGTGCTGCGGCATGGCTGGGGCGGCGATCCGCGCCTGGCCCGGCGCATCCTGGAGCGCCATCCCGAGATCGCCCGCTTCGACCTCTTCACCGCCGCCACCTGCGGGGACCTGGCCGAGGTCGAGCGGCGCCTGGCGCGCGATCCGGAGGCCGCGAGGAAGACCGGCGGGCCGCTGAACTGGACCGCCCTGGCCTGCGTCGCCTACGGCCGGCTCGACCCCGTCAACGGCCCGGCCATCGCGCGGCTGCTGCTCGACGCCGGCGCCGATCCGAACTGGGCCTTCGACGACGGCTGGGGCAATGCGTTCAAGCCGGTGACCGGCGCCATCGGCCTGGGCGAAGGCGCCAAGCCCAGCCATCCGCAGGCGGTGGAGCTGGTCGAGCTGCTGATCGCGGCCGGGGCCGACCCCTACGAGGGCCAGGCGCTCTACGACATATCCATCGTGGGCGACGATCTCGACTGGTACGAGTTGCTTTGGCGCCGGTGCGAGGCGGCCGGCCGGCTGGAGGCCTGGCGCGTTCCGGGCGAGGATCGCCTGGGCGGGGGCAAGGGCCAGAGCACGCTCGACTATCTGCTCTCCAACGCGGTCGGCCAGAACAACCTGGCGCGCACCGAATGGCTGCTGCAGCACGGCGCCGATCCCAACGCGCGCCACTACTACACCGGCGATCCCCTGGACGAGACGACCGGTCGGCCGCTGCACGCCCTGGCGCAGCTTTCCGGGCATCTGGAGATGGCGGCGCTCTTGGAACGCCACGGCGCGCGCCCGGCGGCGCTGAAGGGGATCGAGGCGTTCCAGGCCGCCTGCCTGCGCCACGACGCGGCCGAGGCGCGCGCCCTGGCCGCCGCCGAACCCTCGATGACCCGCGACCCTCACCCGCTGCTGACTGCGGCCATGCAGGGCGATGCGGAGGCCGTGGCGCTGATGCTGGACCTCGGCTGGCCCATGGACGGCGCCGACCCGCACCAGATCACGCCGCTGCACCGGGCGGTGCAGTCCGGTTCACTGGAGACGGTCAGGCGCCTCATCGACGCCGGCGCCAACCCGGACCGGCGCGAGCGGCGCTGGGGCGGCTCGGCCATGACCTGGTCGCAGGTGCTGGGCCAGCCGCACATCGGCGACTTCCTGGAGCCGCTCACCCGTGACCCCCGCGCCCTGGCCTGGCAGGGCCGCACCACGCGCCTGGCGGAGTTGCTGGACGCCGAGCCCGACCTCGTGAACCTGCGCCCGGCCGACGCCCACGACGCACCCACGCCCCTGTTCTGCCTGCCCGACGACGAGGCAGCGGCGGTGGAAGTCACGCGCTTGCTGCTGGCTAGGGGCGCCGATCCGAAAGCGCGCAACGCCAAGGGCCAGACCCCTGCCGAGATGGCCCGCCGCCGCGAACTCGACGAGGCGGCCGAGCTGATGGAGGCGAAAATTTGAACCCCCGGCCCGCGGGAGAGGGTTCAACTTTGCCAGTCGTCCAGGATGATCGAGTCCGCCTCCTGGGTGAGCCGCGTGCTGATCGCCAGTTCGCCGCGCCTCAGGGCCTGGGCCGCGGTCTTGCGCAGCAACAGGTTCGCCGCCGCGGGCTGGCGGGCGCGCAGGCGCGCGGCCCATAGCTCGGCGTTTTCGGCGGACACGCGGATTTCCTCCGGCCGCGCCTGGATCATGCGCGCGGCGTCGGGCAGGGCCGGCCAGTCCATCAGGAAGGCGAGGCCCCGGCCGAAATCGGCGTGCGCCGCGGCCAGGCCGAAGGCGCGGGTCTCGGCCTCCACGTCCTCGAAATCCGGCAGGCGACTGACGAAGGCCCGCGCCCGCTCCAGCGACAGGGTGCGCTCGAACGAGGCCCAGCGCGCGGCCTGGGCGTCCTCGGCGCGGCCGGCCGCCTCCAGATAGTCGATCAGCACGCTCTCCCAGCCGAAGTCGATCTCGGTGGAGGCCGCACGCACGCCGAACAGGCGCGACGGCTTGCGCTGCGGCCCGGCGCGCTCCAGCACCTGACCAGCCTCTTCCACCCGCCCGCCGGCGAGCAGACGTCTTGCGACCTCCGCGGCCACGCCGGGCGTCGCCAGGGCTTCCTCGGTGAAGGTGGCGCGAAAGGCGTCGATATCGCCGGCCGCGTCGGCCAGCCGGCGCAGCAAAATCGCCTGCCCGGGAACGGCCTTGGGCGCGCCTGCGAAACGCTGAAGCGCCGCGCGCGCCAGGGCCTCGGGCGCGCGGTCGAGCACGGCGTCCAGCCGGTCGGTCCAGCCCAGCGGATCGGCGAGGATCAGCTGGACCAGCGCCTCGGCCGAGGCCTCCGGATCGGCGTCGCCGAGCAGGGCGCCCAGGCTCTCCGCCCCGGCCCGGAACACCTCGGCCAACTCCTCGTCGCGGCCGCGCACGCGCGAGGCGGTGCGACGCGCCAGCCCCATGAACAGCCACATCCGCTCGCGCGCCATCGGCCGGTCGAGCGCCGCCAGCCGCTCGGCGATCTGGATGCGCAGGTCCTCCAGCTCGCGCAGGAAGGCCGGGCGCGTGCGCCAGCCGATCCGCGAGCGGCTGGTCGCCAGGGAGTTCAGCCGTTTGTCGAGCTCCGCCGCCAGGTGTGCAGGCCCCTGCCCGCCCGCCAACTCCATGCGCAGGCGCCGCTTCAGCTCGGGCCTCAGCTCGGCTTCCGCCATCAAGAGCTCCGACAGGCGCTCAGGCCCCAGGCGAGCGAGGTTCTCAGGCGTGACCTTCTTCAGCTGGGCGGGAGTCGGACGCTTCATGGGGCCATTGGATCGCGGGCGACGGGAAGGGTCGAGCGGAAAAGACCACCACCGTCGCCGGTTAAACGCGAACCGGCGGCCCCGTCACGCCTCGCGCGCGGCCCGATGGTCCGAAGCGGGATCCAAGGCCTGGTCCAGCGCGCCCAACAGGCTGGCGGCCGTGACCGGCTTGGCCAGGTGCAGGTCGGCGCCGGCGGCGAAGGCCTCCTCGCGGTGCTGGCGCATGGCGTTGGCGCTGAGCATGACCACCGGGGTCCGCGGCCGGTGCGGCGCGGCAGCCTCCAGGGCGCGGATCGCGCGGGTGGCGGCGACGCCGTCCATCACCGGCATCTGCATGTCCATCAGCACCAGGTCGAATTCGGCCAGGGACAGGGCGTGCAGGGCGTCGGCGCCGTTCTCGACCTTGGTGAGCTCCACGCCCGCGGGCGCCAGGATCAGTTCGACCACACGCTGGTTGATGTGGTGGTCCTCAGCCAGCAGCACACGCAGGGGCCGGGCCGGATCGGCCCCGGCCGCGCTCAGAGCGGGGCGCACGTCCTCGGCCCAGCGTTCCGCGACGCGTTTGAGCGGGATGCGCAGCCGGAAGCGCGCGCCCTGGCCCGGCTCGGAGTCCGCAAGGATTTCGCCGCCCATCATCTCGACCAGGGCTCGGCAGATCGACAGCCCCAGGCCGGTGCCGCCGAACTGGCGGGTGATCGAACCGTCGGCCTGGCTGAAGCGCTGGAACACGCGCCGGGCGAAGGCCTCGTCGAAGCCGATGCCGGTGTCGCTGACCTCGATGCGCAGCGCCGCCAAGTCGCCACCGGACGCATCGTCCAGGTCGATCGCGACGCGGACGCGGCCCTTAGCGGTGAACTTCACGGCGTTGGACAGCAGGTTGCCGAGCACCTGCTTGATGCGCACGGCGTCGCCCTCGAACCAGCCATGGGCGCCCGAGCCGTAGACGGCCTCGAACGCCAGACCCTTCTCCTCGGCGCGCCCGCGGAACAGGTCGAGCAGGCCCTCGGTCTCGCGGCGCAGATCGAAAGGGCGAATCTCGAGGTCCAGGCGGCCGGCTTCGATCTTGGAAAAGTCGAGCACGTCGGAAACGACCCGCTCCAGGGTCTGACCGGATGTCAGGATCAGCTCCACCATCTCGCGATGGGCAGGCGCCAGATCCCCTCTGGCCAGGGCGGCCGCCACACCGATCACCCCATTCAGCGGGGTGCGGATTTCGTGGCTCATATTGGCCAGGAACTCGCTCTTGGCCTGGTTGGCGGCCTCGGCCTCGGCTCGCGCGGCCCGCATCTCCGCCTCCAGGGCGATCCGCTCGGTCACGTCGCGGGCCACGCCATAGACCAGATCGCCGTGCTGATGGGCGCGCCACTCCAGCCAGCGGTAGCTGCCGTCGCGGCAGCGATAGCGGTTCAGGAATTCCTTCACGTCGCGCTCGGACGCGACCGTCACCATCTGCGCGTGGCTGGGCGCAACGTCGTCGGGATGAATGAACGAGAGCATCGGCTGGCCCTCGAGTTCATCGGGGCGATAGCCCAGGGTCTTCTCCCAGGCGTCGTTGACCTTGACGATGCGGAAGGCGCTGTCGCGGATGACAAGCAGGTCGAGCGAGACCCTGAAGAAGGTCTCGAAATCGGGCGGGGGCGCCCCGACTGCTTCGCGGCGCGCGACGCCGCCCTGGGCGGCCGAACTCGACTGTGAACGCATCTGACTGGTGCTCTACGAAGCCCCAATCTGGACCACCATCGCTTGTGGATTTCCTAAGACGGCGCGGAATTTTTCCGCCGCTGCGCCTACTCCGCGGCGTCGGGCTTGTCCGCGGCCGGCCGCGCCGGGAACCATGGCACGATCATCGAGACGCGCTTCTGATAGGCGCGATAGCGCTCGCCCAGCGCGGCGACCAGGTCGCGCTCCTCGAACCGGATGGCGATCAGGATGTAGGCGGTCATCGCCGCCGCGAACAGCAGATGGCCGCGGCTCATCACCGGCGCAGCCCAGAAGGCCAGGATGAAGCCGACGTAGAGCGGGTGGCGCACCACCCTGTAGAACAAGGGCTCGCGGAACTCCGTCGAAGGCGCGGATCGGCCCGAGCCGTAGGCCCAGACCTGGCGCAGGCCGAACAGATCGAAGTGATTGATCAGGAAGGTCGAGATCAGGGCGATCAGCCAGCCCAGGGCGCCGAGCGTCCAGAGCCCGGCAGCCGCAAGCCCTTCGACCGCCCAGACCGGCTGGGGTATCGGCCGCCAGAAAACGAACAGCAGCACCAGGGCGGCCGACGAGAACAGCAGGTAGGTCGAACGCTCGACGGCCGGCGGCACGACCCGGGTCCACAGCGCCTTGAACCCCGGGCGCGCCATCACCGAGTGCTGCAGGCCGAAGACGAGCACCAGGCCGAGATCGACCATCCAGGCGACGGCCGGCCCGTCATCGCGCGTCGGCCCGTCGATGGTCAGCGGCACGCCGACGTCCGCGACGAACCCCACGGTGTAGAGCAGGACCGCGAGGAACACCGCGTAGCAAAGAAGTCCGTAGAGCACGGCCGCGAGCTTCGCCATCAACGCTTCCTCCGACCGGCCGCCCGACGCCAGTGTCGACTGCCGAGCCCCCGCCGCAAGCCATTGACCGACGAACGGCGGCCCGGCGTCGGCAAGCGGCGCATTACCGAAGCTTAAGGGGACAGACGCCGCGCGGTGAACATATTAGTAGTCATCACTACTAACTACGGACTCGAATCGATGAACCGCCGGACCCTTCTGATCTCGTCCGCCGCCGCGCTCGTGGCCGGCGCCGCCTGCTCCCAGGCCGAGGCCACCAGCTTCGCCGCGGGCGATGCGGACTGGACGCCGTTCGACTTCTTCCGTGAGACCCGCATCTTCATGCAGGGCCACGTCAACGGCCACGCGACCGAGATCCTGCTGGACAGCGGCGCCGGCATGACCTGCCTGGACAAGGCCTTCGCCGACGCCATCGGCATCAAGGCCGATGCCAACATTCCGGTGCAAGGCGCGGGAGGCACGGTGCAGGGCGGCTATGCACGGGGCATAGACATCAGCATCGGCGGCTTCGTGCTGAAGAACAGCAACGCCCTGATCCTCGACTTCGGCCCGGTGGCGGCCAAGATGGGCCACGCCATGCCGGTGGTGCTCGGACGCTCGGTGTTCGATGCGGCGGTCGTGGACATCGACTTCCCGAACCAGCGCATCGCCTTCCGTGATCCCGAGGCTTTCAAGGCTCCGGCCGGGGCGGTCGCCCTGCCCCTGGCCCAGACGGCGACCGGCGTGCGCGATGTGATGGTGTCGCTGGAAGGCAAGGCGCCGGTGGCGTCGACCTTCGACCTCGGCAACGGCTCGGCGCTGCTTGTGTCGCAACCCTACGCCGCCCAGGAGAAGCTGCTGGAGGGGCGCCGTTCGAGCACCACCCTGTCCGGCGGCGTCGGCGGCCTGAGCGTGCACGACGTGGCCATGGTGAAAAGGCTCAGCCTTGGCGGCGTGGACCTCAAGGATGTGCCCGCGGTGATCAACCGCGATCCGCGCGAACTGCCGTCGCGCGGCCTGAACGTCGGCATCTCGGTGTGGAAGCGATTCCGGCTGATGGTCGATTATCGCCGCGCCACCCTGTGGTTGACGCCGGACGCCCGGGCCGTGGCGACGCCCTTCCGCAAGGATCGTACGGGCCTGGGCGCCCAGCCCAACGCCGACCATCTGCTGGTCGCCCACGTCGCGCCGGGCGGGCCGGGCGAAGCGGCGGGCTTCAAGGTCGGCGACAGGATCGTGGCCGTGGACGCCGCGCCGGTGACGCCCGAGTTCATCCGCGGGCCCGGCGGCTTCTGGGGCTCGGGCCCCGCCGGCGCGACCGTGAAACTGACGCTGGCGGACGGCACGGTGCGCGCCCTGACCCTCGCCGACTACTACTGAACGCTCCTCGCCCTGAGGCCACGCCCATGTCGCGCCCCCTAATCCTTGCCGCCGCCGTTGCCGGCCTGCTCGCGGCCGGCCCCGCGTTCGCCGCGCCCCTGACCGTTCCCTTCGACTTCTCGCGCGGTGAGGTGGAGTTGCAGGTCGCGGTGAAGGGCAAGCCGCTGCACATGTTGATCGACACAGGCGTCGCCCCCTCGATGATCTCCCTCGCGCAGGCGAAGGCGCTCGGGTTGAAGGTGGACCCCGAGGCCGGGGAAGCGGACGGCATCGGCGACGGAAAGGGCGCGAGCATGTTCGGCAGCGCCATCGAGCGCCTGTCGCTTGGCGGGCGCCGGTTCGGCCGCGTGGAGGCCCTGGCGCTCGATACCGGGCCGCTCTCGGCCCAGTATGGCCGCCCCCTCGACGGCGTCCTCGGCTGGAGCTTCCTGCGCGACAAGGCCGTGCTGATCGACTACCCGAACCGTCGGCTGAGCCTGATCGACCGGCCATCGCAAGCCAAGGCGCTGACGCGATCGTGCCGCCGGCGCTGGTCGGCGCCGATGGCGCTGCTGAAGGACCAGAACTGGCCGATGGTCCCGGACTTCCATCTGGGCGGCGCCCGCCTGCCCGCCACCCTGGACACCGGCGCCAGCGGCGGCGTGACCCTCTATCAGGGCGCCCTCGACCTGCCCGGCGTTCGTGACGCCCTGACCAGGACCGGCGAAGGCCAGTCCACCGGCGCGCGCGGCGCGTCCAGGCTGACCGAATACGTCTTCTCAGGTCCGGTCGGCTTCGGCCGCTTCGACCTGCCGGGCGGAAGCGCCGTCAGCCTGCGCCAGACCAAGGGATCGGCCGAGACCAGCCTGGCCAACATCGGCAACCGCTTCTTCGCGGACCTGAAGCTGAAACTCCTGCTCGACTATCGCCACCGTCGGATCGGCGTGTTCGCCGACTGCGCCTGAAGGCCCGCCATGACCCTCCACGCCCCCGAAACCGCACTCGCCGCCCTCGGCTTCACCGACACCGAGGCTGCGATCTATTGCGAGCTGCTGCGCGCCTCGCCCTCCACCGGCTATCGCCTGGCCCAGGCCATCGGCAAGGCGGCGGCCAACACCTATCAGGCGCTGGCGGCCCTGACCCAGAAGGGTGCGGTGCTGGTCGACGAAGGGGACGCCAAGGCCTATCGCGCCGTGCCGCCGGCCGAACTTCTGGCGGCCCTTGGCCGCGGCTTCGAAACCCGTCGCGCCGAGGCCCAGAGCGCGCTGGAAGCGCTCTACGCCCCGCCGGCCGACGATCGCATCTATCAGGTCAAGACCCCCGCCCAGGTCTATGAGCGCGCCCGCGCCATGATCGAAGGCGCGAGCGAGATCGTGCTGTTCGACCTGTTCCCCGGCCCGTTCGAGACCCTGCGCCTCCCCCTGGCCCACGCCGCGCGCAAGGCGGTGGTGGCGGGCCTGGCCTACGAGGAGGTCGCGGACGCGGGCTTCGCCGTGGTGCGCTCCGCCGCCGCCGCCTTCGCGCGCGAACGCTGGCCGGGGCTGCAGCTCAGCCTTGTCGTGGACGGGCGCGAGTATCTCGAAGTGCTTCTGTCCGCCGACGGCTCGAGCGTACGCCACGGCGTGTGGAGCGACAGCGTCTATCTTACCTGCATGAAGCACTCGGGCCTGGCCGCCGAGATCCAGCTCAGCGCCGCCACGCGTGGTGAGGCTGAAGACCTGCGCGGCATCTCGCTCCTGCGATCCTACCCGGCGGGCCTGCGCGCCCTGGTCGGGCCCCGCGACGCGTCCGAGGAGAACGCCGCATGAAACGCCTGATCCTCAGAGTGCTGACCGCCCTCGTGTTTGCGCTTCCATGCGTCTCGGCCGCGCACGCCGATGACCTTGACGCCCTCATAGACCGGTATGTCGCCTGGCGCGGCGGCGAAGCCTATGCGCGGCTGCGATCGATCCACCAGGTCGGCGTGCTCGACACGGGCGGGCTGACGGGCCGGGCTGAGGGCTGGACCGATCGCGACGGCCGCCAGCGGACGACTGTGGACCTGGGGGTGATCAAGCAGGTTCAGGTCATCACGCCCGACCAGGCCTGGGACACAACACCCAGCGGCCAGATCGAGACCACGCCCAGCGCCTATGCGCTTGGCTTGAGGCGCGAAGCGGCCCTGCTGTTCGAAGATCCGCTACGGGGCCGCGGCGGAGCCAAGGCGACCTTGCTGGCCGCGGAAACGCGCGAGGGCCGAACCTGGTCCGTGGTGCGGGTGACCTTCGGCGACGCGGACTTCTACGACGCCTTCATCGATCCCGCGACGGGCGAACTTGGCGGATTTCGTATCCTGGAGGACCGTAAGACCCGGTTCGAAGGCTTTGGCGACTGGCGCCTCGTCGATGGCGTGCGCGTGCCTTTCCTGCAGACAATCAAGGCCAGCGTCGAAGGCGGCGACTCGGTCGTGCGCGTGGAAGCGGCGGAGCTGAACCGCCCCATCGACGCCGCGTTGTTCGCCCGGCCCAAACCGGTGCGCAAGGCCATCTTCGCCAACGGCGCGACCTCGACCGGATGGATCGATTTCGAGTTCTACGGCGCCAACCGGATCTACTTCCCGGCCAGGATCAACGGACGTGAGACGGTTGTCCTGCTGGACAGCGGCGCGGATTCGTCCGCCATCGACAAGGCCTACGCCACCTCGATTGGCCTGGCGCCCAAGGGCGGTTTCGCGGGGATGGGATCAGGCGGCTCCGACGTGGTCGGTTTCATCGGCGGCGTCGAGGTGCAGGTCGGCGCCCTGACGCTGCACGACCTGACCGTCGCTTCCCTGGATCTTGCGGCGGTGGGCAAGCGCATCGGCCATCCCCTGCCGTTCGTGCTGGGCAATGAGTTGTTCAGCGAACTTGCGGTCGACATCGACTTCGCCAATCACCGCCTCGCGTTGCGTGACCCGGCCACGCTCGCCAAGCCGGCGGGCGCGGTCGAGGTTCCGCTGATCCAGGTGATCAGCAATCGCTCCGTCCCGGTCTCGATCGAGGGCTTGGCGCCCGTGCAGTTTGACTTCGACCTGGGCAATGGGTCGCCGTTGCTGGTCTACCCGGCCTTCTATCAGCAGAACCGATTGCTCGACGGACGGCGCACCTCGCAGACGCTGGGCGGAGCCATCGGCGGCGTGCATCCGGAGACGGTCGCGACCCTGCGCCAGGTTCAATTCGCGGGTGTCGCCTTCACCGACATGCCCGCCATCTTCACGCCCGACACCGTGTCCGGGGTCAATTCCAATCGCACCCTGGGGAACATCGGCCTTCCGGTCCTCAGCCGCTTTCACCTGATCATCGACTACACGCATGACCGGCTCTACGCGACGCCCTACGCCAACGCTGCGGCGGCGGCTTTCGTGAAGGACCGGCTGGGCCTGACCCTGCAGAAGGACGCCGGCGTCTTCGCTGTCGAGTTCGTGGCGCCTGGCGGTCCCGCCGAGGCTTCAGGCCTGAAGCCGGGCGACCACATCACCCTGATCGACGGCAAGCCCGCCCCCGCCTGGCCTGAGGACGCCCTTCGCACCCTCCGCAACAACCCTGCCGGGACCGTGCTGGAACTGACCATGGAGGACGGTTCAGTGAGGCGGATTCGCCTGGCGGACTACTTCTGACGACGTTGACCGAAAGATATTCACGCTAACGAGAGTTAGTATGTTGACGGCTCCGAGCGCCGCGGTGCAGGCTATGCTCCGGAGATCGACCCGTAGAGGTCGAAGGGAGGGGTCTGGTGCAGCACCATTGCGTCCGATGCGGTCGGGGCCTCCGCTGCTCCCCTAGCGCCAAACGGGGCGGCTGAGCGATGGCCAAGGCTGCCGCGCCCGCCCACGTGTCCTCCGCCCGCGCCTGGTCCGTCCTGGGACTCCTGGCCTTCGTCTATGTGCTGAACTTCCTGGACCGGCAGCTGCTGTCGATCCTGGCCAAGCCGATCCAGGACAGCCTGCACATCTCCGACAGCCAGCTGGGCCGCATCGGCGGGCTCTATTTCGCGGCCTTCTACTGCTTCATTTCCATCCCGGTGGGCTGGCTGGCCGACCGCACCAACCGGGTGCGCGTGCTGTCCTTCGCCTGCGCCCTGTGGAGCGCGGCCACCGTCGCCTGCGGCCTGTCGGCCAACTATTCGCAGCTGGTGCTGGCGCGGATGAGCGTGGGCGTCGGCGAAGCCGGAGGCGTGCCGCCCTCCTACGCCATCATCTCCGACACCTTCCCGCCGGGCCGGCGCGGCGCGGCGCTGGGCCTGTTCAACCTCGGCCCGCCGATCGGCCAGGCCCTGGGCGTGGCGTTCGGCGCCTCGATCGCCGCGGCCTTCAGCTGGCGTCACGCCTTCGTGGCCCTGGGCGCGGTAGGCATATTCGCGGCGGTGGCGGTGCTGGCCTTCGTGCGCGAGCCCCGGCGCGGGGGCCTGGACATCGCGCCGGGCGCGGACGCTCCCGCCCCGGTGAAGAAGGCCGGGCTGATCCCGACCATCGGCATGTTCTTCTCGCGCCCGACCCTGGTGCTGATGGCGCTAGCCTGCGGCGCCAACCAGTTCGTGACCTACGGCGTCTCCAACTTCACCACCCTGTTCCTGATGCGCGAGAAGGGCATGACCCTGACCGAGGTGGCGCTGTGGTACGCCCTGGTGGTCGGCATCGGCATGAGCGCGGGCATCGCCCTGTCGGGACGCCTGACCGACTGGCTGACCCGCCGCTCCAAGGTGGCCTACGCCCTGATGCCGGCGATCAGCCTGATGTTCGCCGCGCCGCTGTTCGTGGGCTTCCTGCAGGCCCCGACCTGGCAGATCGCCACCGCCTTTCTGCTGGGGCCGACCTTCTTCAACTACTTCTACCTCTCCGCCGCCGTGACCTTCGTGCAGGAGGAGGTTCAGCCGCATCAGCGGGTGATGTCTGGCGCCCTGCTGCTGCTGGTCATGAACATGATCGGGCTGGGCCTGGGGCCGACCTATGTCGGCGCCGCCAGCGACTACTTCAAAGCCCACGGCGCGGCCCACCCGCTGCAGTTCGCCTTCTACACCATGCTGCCCTTCTACGCCTTGGCCATCGTGCTGTTCCTGTGGCTGGCCTGGCTGCTTCGCAACAAGCGTTCCAAAGCCGGAGAGACCCGCTGATGCTCCGTCGTCTTCTCACCGGGGGCCTGGCCGCCGCCAGCCTGGCCGTCTCGGCCCCCGCCCTGGCCCAGTCCGGCCCGACCGTGGATGCGCCCTCCGGCGTCGCCGTCGGCGTGGAACAGGGCGAGCTGCGCGTGTTCAAGGGGCTGCCTTACGCCCAGCCGCCGGTCGGCCCGCTGCGCTGGGCGCCGCCCAAGGCCCTGGCGCGCTGGAGCGGCGCGCGCGACGCGAGCAAGTTCGGCCCGGCCTGCTGGCAGCCCAAGCCGCGCGGCGGCAACATCTATGCCGACCCGCTGCCGGCGAAGAGCGAGGACTGCCTGTCGCTCAACATCTGGAGCCCGAAGACCGCGAAGAAGCTGCCGGTCATGGTTTGGATCCACGGCGGATCCCTGGTCGGCGGCGCGGGCAGCGAAAGCCTGTTCGACGGGACCAAACTGGCCGATCAGGGCCTGGTGGTGGTGACGATCAACTACCGCCTGGGCGTCTTCGGCTATCTGGCGCATCCGGGCCTGAGTGCGGAGTCATCCGAGGGCATCTCCGGCAACTACGGCCTGCTCGACCAGATCCAGGCCCTGCGCTGGGTCCACGACAATATCGAGGCCTATGGCGGCGATCCGTCCAACGTGACCATCGCGGGCGAGTCCGCCGGCGCGTTGAGCGTGATGTACCTGATGGCCTCGCCCCGGGCGCAGGGGCTGTTCTCCAAGGCCATCTCCGAAAGCGCCTACATGGTCACGGTGCCGGGCCTGAAGCAGACTACCTACGGCTGGCCGGCCGCCGAGGCCGCAGGCGCGTTCCTGGCCTCGAAACTGAAGGCGCCCGACGTGGCGGCCCTGCGCGCCATGGCGCCCGAGGCGCTGGTCGACGGGGCCGCGGCCAACGGCTTCCTTCCGTTCGGCGCCGTCGACGGCAAGGTGCTGCCGCGCCAGTTGGTCGAGACCTTCGACCGCGGCGAGCAGGCGCATGTGCCGATCCTGGCCGGCTTCAACTCCGGCGAAATCCGCTCCCTGCGGATCCTGCTGCCGCCCCCGCCGTCGAACCCCGGCGAGTACGAGACCCGCATCAAGACGGGGTACGGCGACCTGGCCGACACGTTCCTGAAGTTCTATCCCGCCAACAACATCGAAGAGAGCATGCTGGCGACCACGCGCGACGCCATGTACGGCTGGACCGCCGAGCGGCTGGCGGCCAAGCAGGCGGCCGTGGGCCAACCCGCCTATCTCTACGAGTTCGACCACGTCATTCCCCAGGCCGACGCCCAGGGGCTGCACGGCTTCCACGCCAGCGAGCTGCCCTACGTGTTCGGCACGCTGGACCGCCTGCCGCCCTTCTGGCCCCGCTCGCCCAAGACCCCGGCCGAGGCGAAGCTGTCGCAGCAGATGACCGCCTATTGGGCCAGCTTTGCGCGGAGCGGACGGCCAGAGGCCCCGGGCGCGCCGGCCTGGCCGCGCTATGGCGCGGCGGCCGCCTTCATCGTCTTCCAGGAGACGCCCAAGGTCGGCCGCAACGCCATGGGCGGGGCCTATGCCCTGCACGAGCAGGTGGTCTGCCGCCGCATGGCGCACGGCGTCGCCTGGAACTGGAACGTGGGGGTGATCGCTCCGCCCCTGCCGCCGCAATCGCCGGAGTGCGCGCCGCACTGAGCCGCACACGCCGACCTCAGCCGTCCGCATGAGCGACCCTCGCGCGGGCGGCCCTCCTCCTCCCCCTCCCCGATACGCACAAGGTAACCCCATGCTTCTCGCCAACCGCATCGCCATCGTCACCGGCGCCGGCGGCGGCCTCGGCCGCGCCCACGCCCTGACCCTCGCCCGCTACGGCGCCAAGGTCGCCGTCAACGACGTGAAGCTGGAGATGGCCGAGGCGGTCGCCCAGGAAATCCGCGCCGCCGGCGGCGAGGCCCTGGCCATCGCGGGCTCCGTCACCGACGAGGCGGCGGTCCAGGCCATGGTCGGGCAGGTGATGGACGCCTGGGGGCGCATCGACATCCTGGTCAACAACGCCGGCATCCTGCGCGACAAGACCTTCGCCAAGATGAGCCTGGACGACTTCCGCCTGGTGATGGACGTGCACCTGATGGGCTCGGTGATCTGCACGAAGGCGGTGTGGGAGATCATGCGCGAGCAGCGCTACGGCCGCATCGTCATGACCACGTCCTCCTCGGGCCTCTACGGCAACTTCGGCCAGTCGAACTACGGCGCGGCCAAGATGGCGCTGGTCGGGCTGATGCAGACCCTGGCGCTGGAAGGCGAGAAGTACGGCGTGCGCGTCAACTGCTTGGCGCCCACGGCGGCGACCCAGATGACCGAAGGCGTGCTGGCCGAGGACGGCCTGACCAAGCTGGCGCCGGAGCTGGTCAGCCCGGCCGTCGTCGCCCTGGTGCGCGAGAGCGCGCCGACCCGCACGATCCTGTGCGCCGGCGCCGGCCACTTCGCCGAGGCTCACATCACCCTGACGGACGGCATCCAAATCGGCTCGCGGCCCGACGCTGCCGAACAGGTCATCGCCCGCTGGGCCGAGGTCGGCGATCGCTCCGGCGAGATCGTGCCGGACTACGGCTTCACCCAGGCCGAGCGCGAGCTGGCGGCGGCTGGCCATTCGGACGGCGCGGTGGCTGTGGCGCGATAGGCGCCGGCGCTCGAAGCGGCAAAGGAGACGACGCGATGGCCCTGGCGAGACTCTCGGCGATCCTCTTCGCCGCCGCCGCCCTTTTCGGCGCCACCCAGGTCGCGGCCGAACCGGCGCCCGGCGCCAGCTATGCCGACCCCGGCGCCTGGCTCTGTCGGCCGGGCAGGAGCAACGATGTGTGCGGCCGCTCCAATCAGGACGCCACCGTGCTGCAGGCCGACGGTTCGACCCGGATCGAGCGCTTGCACGCCGATCCGAATGCGCCGATCGACTGCTTTTACGTCTACCCGACCGTTTCGACGGCGCCCGGCGGCAATGCCCCCATGGCCATCGAGCGGGCCGAGATCGCCGTCATCAACCAGCAGTTCGCCCGCTTCGCGTCCGTCTGCCGTCCCTATGCCCCGCTCTATCGGCAGGTGACGCTGCAGGCCCTGCACGCCGCCATGGCCGGCCGTCCGATCCCCACGGACCGCGACCTGCCCTATGCCGACGTCAAGGCCGCTTGGGACTATTACCTCGCCCACGACAATCACGGTCGCGGGGTGGTGCTGGTCGGGCATTCGCAAGGGGCGGCGTTGCTGGCTCAACTTGCGAGCCGAGAGATCGATGGGAAGCCGATCCAGAAGCAGATCGTCTCAGTCATCCTGGCCGGCTACCGCCTGCAGGTTCCGGTCGGCAAGGATGTGGGCGGGGACTTCAAGTCGATCCCGCTGTGCCGCGCGCGGGGCCAGACCGGCTGCGCCCTCAACATCTCCTCGTTCCGCGCCGACGCGCCGCCGCCCGCGGAGGGTCGCATCTTCGGCGCCTCGGCAGGTCCGGGTCT
The DNA here is from genome assembly GCA_018241995.1 of Pseudomonadota bacterium. Taxonomy (GTDB): domain Bacteria; phylum Pseudomonadota; class Alphaproteobacteria; order Caulobacterales; family Caulobacteraceae; genus JAFECT01. The sequence goes on along the minus strand of JAFECT010000008.1, from coordinate 57,406 downwards.
CGAAGCCGCCTGCACCAACCCCGCCGCGCTGGGCGGCGGCCCGGCGCCGCTGCACGCCTATCTGGGCGAGGGCCACGAGATGGTCACCGCCAGTGGCGCGCCGCAGGGCCCCTGGACCGATCCGCCCAAGCCGATCACGACGCCGTTTGTCGAGGTTCCCGGCCTGCTCAGCGCCGAGTGCCGCAAGGACAACAGCCACAGCTACCTCGCCGTCACCGTCCATCCCACGCCCGGCGGCGCGCGCACCAATGTGATCGTCGGCGACCTGATCATCGGCGGCCAGCTGCAGAAGGACTGGGGCCTGCACCGGATCGACATGAACCTGGTGATGGGCGACCTGATCGAGGTGGTGCGCGAACAGGGCCGGGCTTACCGAACCGGGAAGCGCTAGGGCTTCGGCGCAGGCGCCTACTTGATGTCCTTCAGCGCCACGAAGCCCGCCGCCATGAACTTGGCGATGCGCTTCTTCACCGCCTCGAAGTCGTCGGAGCGGCAGAGGCCTCCGGACAGGCGGTCGATGCGGCCGGTGCGGGCCAGGGTGCTCATCAGGGCGCCGGTGACGAAGTGATACCCCCAGAAGATGTCCTCGTCGGCGTAGTCCGGCAGGGCGCGCTTCAGGATACCGACCAGCTTCAGCACCACCGGATCGAAGTGGATGTCCATCAGCTCGCCGCCCTCGCGGGTGTGCGAGGCCCGGGCGCCGAACTGGGCGTAGTTCATCCAGCCCTCGCCGCCGGTCATGTAGAGATCGAGGTCGGTGTCGAGGAAGGCGTGCAGCGCCCCCTCCACGGTCGGATGGTCGCCGGCTTCGGCCTCGTAGCGCTCCAGCGCCTCCATGCGTCGGCCGCTGGTCACCCCGGCGCGCCGCGCGAACACCTCGTCGAACAGGGCGCGCTTATCGGCGAAATAGTAGTGCACGAGGGTTGTGTGGACGCCGACCCTTTGGGCCACGTCGCGCAGGGTGACGCCGTTCAGGCCTCGTTGCGAGAAAAGGTATTCGGCTGCGTCGAGAATCTGCTCGAGGGATTCGGCGCGCTGTTCCGCCTTGGTGCGTCTACCAGTCTTGGCGGGTGATCCTGCCGACATGAGCTAAACCTTCTCGCCACCAGGGAAATCGGGCGAACTCACGTCTTTAGAGATTCACTCCCTCGGTAGCTAGTTTCCCTGCCAAATAGTCGGCGCGCAGCCGATTCCTGTCAATCTTTCCGGTCGCCGCCAAGGGCATGGCGCCGATCTGCACGACCTCGTCGGGAAGCCACCAGTCGGCCACCTTGCCGCGCAGGGCGCCTATCAGGCTTTGCGCCTCCAGCCTCTGGCCCTGGCGTGCCTCGACCACCAGCACGGGACGCTCGCCCCATTTCTCGTCCTCGCGGCCGATCACCGCCACCAGGCCCACCGCAGGGTCGCGCCCGACGATGTCCTCGATCTCGGCGGGATTGATCCATTCGCCGCCCGACTTGATCAGGTCCTTGGAGCGGCCGGACAGGGTCAGGTTGCCGTCCGCGTCGATCGAGGCCAGGTCGCCGGTGTCGAAATAGCCCTCGGCGTCCAGGGCGTCGGCCTCGGCCTTGAAGTAGCGCTCGACCGTGCTGTGGCCCTTGACCCAGAGGTGGCCGACCACGCCGCGTTGTTCCGGCAAGGTCACGCCCTGAGGATCGGTCAGCTTCAGGTCGAGGCCAAGCGGCGTGCGGCCCGAGGCGCGGGTCTCGGCGGGCTCGACGTCGAGCGGGGCGACCGTGCCGAGCGGCGACAGCTCGGTCATGCCCCAGCTGGTCTGCACCCGCGCGCCCAGGCGCTGCTCCATGCGCCGGATCAGCGAGTCCGGACAGCTGGAGCCGCCGATGACGATGCGCTCCAGGCTGGGCAGTTCGCCACCGACCTTGTCGAGGTGCTCGAGCACGCCCAGCCACACGGTCTGGACGCCCACCGCGACCGTGACGCCCTCGTCGCGGATCAGGCGCGTCAGGCTGGCGCCATCGGTCTGGCGACCGGGCAGGACCAGCTTGGCCCCCACCGCCGGCGCGGCGAAGGGTAAGCCCCAGCCGTTGGCGTGGAACATCGGCACCGCCACCAAGATGCAGTCGCTGGCCCGATAGGCCAGGGCGTCGGCCTGCAACGCGCGCACGGTGTGCAGGTAGTTGGAGCGGTGGGTGTAGAGCACGCCCTTGGGTCGGCCCGTGGTGCCGGAGGTGTAGCAGAGCCCGGCCGGGCTCTGTTCGTCGAATCGGCCCCAGGCAACGGGCGCGCCGCGGGTGGCGAGCAGCGCCTCGTGGGTCCAGACCTGGACGCCCGGTCGCGGGACGAACCCCTCACCCGGCGCGTCGGCGTCCAGCAGAATGACATGCTCCACGACCGGGCACAGCGGCAGCAGTTCGGCCAGGAGCGGCGTGAGGCTGACGGCCACGGCAAGGACTCGATCCTCGGCCTCCGTGACCATCGCCGCCAAGTGCGCCGGCGTCAGGCGCGGGTTCAAGGTGTGGCAGACCAGGCCCGCGCCCATCGAGGCGTAGTAGATCTCAAGATGATGCTGGGTGTTCCAGGCCAGGGTGCCGATGCGGTCGCCGAAGCGCAGGTCGAGGGCGGCCAGGGCGCCGGAAAGCCGGTTGCTGCGCTCGCGCAGGCCCGCATAGCCGATGCGGCCGGCGGTACGGCCCGCGTCGCCCGTCACCACCTCGCGCTCCCCTGCCCACTTGGCGGCGTGGTCGAGGAACTTGTCTACCGTGAGGGCGTAAGACTGCATGATCTCTGGGGAGGAGGTACGAACTGGTGAGGCGGACCGGGCCGCGACCGCGATCGCCCGGAGGCGAAGGCGAACGCGGCCCTGGAGCCCCGCCCTAGAACACCTTGAACAGGCGCAGGCCGAATTGGCGCGGCGGCCCCATGAAGCGCAGGCCCGAGTTGGCCGCGGCCACGTAGTGCTGGTCTGACAGGTTCGAGCCGTAGGCGGTGAGCACGTAGCCGCCGTGTTTCCAAGCCAGCTGGGCATTGAACAGGTCGCGCGCGCCGATCCGGTCGCCGCGGGCGACGTTTTCGAACAGGCTCGCCCATTGCTGCGAGACGTGGCCATAGTTGATGCGCGGCGTCAGGGTGTCGCCGTCGGCCAAGTCGAAGATGTACTGGGCGCCGATGTTGAAGGTGAAGTTCGGAGCGTAGGTCTGCTGCTTGCCCTTCAGACTGATGCACGAGGCGCTGGCCGGGCCCGTCGACGGATTGCAGGGGGTGAAGGAGGCCGCCCGCGGGTCGGTGGCGAAGAACTCACCGAGCTCACTCTTCATCAGGCCCATGCCGGCGTCCCAGGAGAAGTTCCCGAACACCGCCTCGGCCTGGGCTTCCATGCCGTAGATCTTGGTCGGGTTCGGCGTGTTCAACTCGAAACCGAAGGTCGGAAAGGCCGGGTAGCCGATGGTGACCTGGAAATTCTCGTACTTGTTGTAGTAGGCGTCGAGCTGGGTGCGCAGGTGGCCATCGAAGAAGCCGGCCTTCCAGCCCGCCTCGTATTCCTGCACCTTTTCAGAGTCGAACGGCGCGGGCTGGCCCAGGCCGACCGGTACGTTCAGGCCGCCGGGGCGATAGCCGGTCGCGGCGAAGGCATAGAGGAAGTTGTGCTGATCGACCGTCCAGTTGATCGACAACTTGCCCGACAGGTTGTGGTACTTCGCCGACTGCTCGTCGATGATCGGCGTGCCGTACTGCAGCACCGTGACATGGTTCGCCGTGCTGGCGCTGGAATAGCGCCCGCCGAGCTGAATCTGCAGGGCGTCGGTGAGGTTCCAGCTGATCTGGCCGAACACCGCGGCGTTCTTCGTCGGGTTTGTGCCCTGCAGGCGGTATTCGCTGAAGATGCTGCCCGGCGGCGTGGCGATCAGGAACTCGTTGGTCGGGAAATTGTGGGTGTCGGTCTGGTAGTAGGCCCCCAGGATCCAGGTCAGCGGCCCGGTTGAGGGCGAGATGATGTTGAATTCCTGGGACCAGATCCGCTCATTGACCGCGTCGGTGAAGAACCAGTTGGTCGTCGACGTCCCGTCCAGGTCGGCCCAATACTGCGTCTTGCCGTACTGGTAGCTTGAGAGCGACCGGAAGGTGATTCCGTTGTCGGTGACGTAGTCGACCTTCAGCGAGGTGCGCCAGAACTTGTCCAGCGCCTTCTCCGGCGAGTTGAAGGACAGATGGAACGGATCGTTGGTCGCCAGCACCGGGTCGGACGGATAGCCGCCCATGTCGATGTAGTTGCCCTCGGTCTTCCACAGCACCGACAGGGCCGCGTTCGGCTTCCACAGCAGGCCGAAGCGCGCGCTGTACATCTTCAGGTCGCCGGGATTGCCGTTGTAGGCCGTTCCGCCCGGCCCGGTGATCTTGTAGAAGCTGTCGCGCGTCTCGGTGTCGAAGGCCACGCGCCCGGCCAGGGTGTCGCTGATCGGCAGGTTGACAGCCCCCTGCAGGGCGAAGTCCGCATAGTTGCCGGCCTGGCCCATCAGATAGCCGTGGTGACCGCCGCCGATCACCGGATCGTTTGAGACCACGAACACCGCGCCGCCCGTGGCGTTCTGGCCGACAAAGGTGCCCTGCGGGCCGCGCAGGATCTCGATACGGGCGATGTCGTAGTAGGGCTCTTCCTGCAGGTAGCCGGGGAAGGTCGCAACGCCGTCGCGATAGGTGATCACGCCGGTGGTGGTCTGGCTGTTGTGTTCGGCCTTGCCGATGCCGCGGATGTTGAAGTCGATGCCCTGACCAAAGTTGTTCACGGTCGCGCTGGGCGTGGCGAACTGCAGGTCCTCGACCTGCACCACGCCCTTGTTCTCCAGGTCCTGGCCGGTCAGCACCGTGGCCGAGATCGGCGCGCGCTGCAGATTGACGCTGCGGCGCTCGGCGGTGATCACCACCTCCTTCACCTGCGACTTGTCCGAGCTTGAGCCCGACGAAGGCTGATCGGACGCCGGCGTCGATTGGGCCTCGGCGGCCCCGGCGTAACCCAGCGCCAGTACCGACGCGCTCAGCAGCAATGCGGAAATCTTCATGGTCCTCCCCCTTCGCCTTTGACGGCGCGCGCTCTCCGGCACGTAGGGCGATGCTCTCGCGAGGCCGCGAAGCTGTCAATACTCATTCTATCGAGAGCGAATATCTTGCACGCAGGGTGTGGCAAGGCGACCGCGAGCCATACGGTGTCGGGACTCAGGCTCCAGAAGGGCCCATTAAATCAAAACTGTGTAAGGCTTCTCGGGGCTCAGGCGCCGAGGGCGCGCAGAACTGCGGCCGTGTCGACGATCTCGGCGAACTCGTCCTTCAGGTCGCTCAGCGCGGCCAGGTGCACCTCCTGGGCGGGACGCATCGAGCCGTCCAGGGCGCGCCGATCGAAGGCGGCGGTGGCGTCGGAAACCACCAGCGTGCGGAACCCGAGATTGCCCGCCATCCGCGCAGTGGTGGAGACACAATGGTTGGTGGTCAGGCCCACCAGCACGACGGTCTCGATCCCGTCGCCGCGCAGCATGGCCTCCATGCCGGTGCCGATGAAGCCGCTGTTGACGGTCTTGCCGACCACCGCCTCGCCGATGCGCGGCCCGGTCTCTGACTTGGCGACCTGGCCGGGCGTGCCGGCGCGGAAGCAGCCGTCGGCGCCCAGCGAGGTGTGGTGCACGTGGATGATCGGTCGTCCCGACGCGCGCCACGCCGCCAGCAGCCGCACGACGCAGTCCTCGGCGCCCGGGTTGTTGCGCCGGCCCCACGAGGGATCGTCGAACCCGGCCTGCATGTCGATAACCAGAAGCGCCGCCTTCCGCGGCAGGTGGAGCCCAGGTCGGGCCTTCTCGGCGCCCGCGACGCGCACATCCTCATCCGCCAGCGTCATGCCGCGTCCCCTGCCCTGCCCGGCGCAGCCCCCTGCGCTTGCCGGAACGACGCTAGCCATTGCTTGCGTTTTGTCGAAAGCCTTGCGCCGAGCGGTCGCGGCCCTGCGGCGGGCGGCGCCCGGGTCAGACCTGGGCGAACGCGCCCTCGATGGGAAAGCGGACCGTGATCTTGGCCCCGCCGGTCGCCTCGGCCAGGCGCCGGGCGAGGTCGGCGAGATAGGCCGCCTCGTCGCCCGTCGCCCGTGCGTGAGCGGCGGCGTAGGAGGTGGTCAGGAACAGACCCGCCGCGTCGGCGGGATCGAGTTCGACCTCATGGTCGAAGGCGAATTCTTCCAGGCGGGAGAAGGCGCCCGAAGCGCGGATCAGCTCGGCATAGGGCCGCCAGGCAGACAAGCGCGTGTCCGTATAGGGCGCCCAGACCTGGTGCTCGGCCTCCAGCACCTCGACCGCCGCATCCGGCCCCACCGGCCGGAACGGGCAATAGCCGAAGGCCAGGAACACGCCGTCGGGCCTCAACGCCTGGGCCACACGGCGGCCCACCACGGCGGCGTCCATCCAGTGGAAGGCGGTGGCGGAGAAGGCCGCGTCCAGGCCCTCGGGCAATGGCGCGGTCTCGGCCGGCGACACCATCACCGTCAAGCGTGGATCGGCGGGAATCAGGGCGGCCATGTCGGCGTCTGGCTCGATGGCGGTGACGCGTTCGAAGCGCTGCAGGATGCGTGGCGTGGCCTGACCGGAGCCTGCGCCGAGCTCCACCGCCTGGGCGCGCCGCTCGCCGCAGAGTTCGGCCGCACGGTCGAACAGCCAGTCGGGATAGCCGGGCCGGAATCTGCGATAGCGGTCCGCATGCAGGCCGTAGCGGGGACTGGTCGGCCCGCTCACCGCCCTAGCCTTCCGCCGCCGGCGTATCGCCGATCAGGGCCAGCCACTCGTCCTCGGTCAGGACCTGCAGGCCCAGCTCGGCCGCAGTTTTGAGCTTTGATCCAGCGCCCGGACCGGCCACCACGATGTCGGTCTTCTTCGACACCGATGACGACACCTTGGCGCCCAGGGTCTCGGCGCGGGCCTTGGCCTCGTCGCGCGTCATGCGCTCCAGGGCGCCGGTGAAGACCACGGTCTTGCCGGCCACGGCGGTGTCGGTCTTCGGCTGTTCCGCGTCCTGCACATCGAGCTCGGCCAGCAGGCGCTGGACGATCTGGCGGTTGTGGTCCTCGGCGAAATAGGCGGCGGCCGCCTCGATCACCGCGTCGCCGATCTGGTCGAGCGCGTCGAGCTCCTCCTTGGCCTGCTCGTCCCCGGCCGCGACCTGGTCCATGGCGCTGATGAAGGCGCCGACCGAGCCGTAACCGCGCGCCAGGGTGATCGCCGTGGTTTCGCCGATGTGACGGATGCCCAGGCCGTAGATGAAACGGTCGAGCGATATGGTCCGGCGCGCCTCGATGCCCGCCACCAGATTGCGGATCGAGGTCTCGCCATAGCCGTCGCGTTCGCGCAGGGCCTCGAGCTTGGCCTCGTCCCTGGCCAGCTTGAAGATGTCGGCGGGCTCGGAGAACCAGCCCTCGTCGTAGAAGGCCTGGATCTGCTTCTCGCCCAGGCCCTCGATGTCGAAGGCGCGGCGCGAGACGAAGTGCTTCAGGTGCTCCACCCGCTGGAACGGGCAGGCGAACTCGCCGGTGCAGCGGCGCACCACGGTCTCGGCCCCGCCGCCGGTGGTCTCGCGCACCACCGGCGTCTTCAACGGGCACGGGCAGACGCTGGGGAATTCGTACCGTTCGGCGCCCGCCGGGCGCTCCTCCGGCACGGAGCCGAGGATCTGCGGGATCACATCGCCGGCGCGCTGCAGGATCACGGTGTCGCCGATCCGCACGTCGCGGCGGGCGATCTCGTCGGCGTTGTGCAGGGTGGCGTTCTTGACCACGACTCCGCCCACGGTCACGGGCTTCAGCCGCGCCACAGGCGTCAGGGAGCCAGTACGGCCGACCTGGATGTCGATGCCTTCCAGGATCGTGCGCGCCTGCTGGGCCGGGAATTTCCGGGCGATGGCCCAGCGCGGCGAGCGCGAGACGAAGCCCAGGCGCTGCTGCCAGTCCAGGCGGTCGGCCTTGTAGACCACGCCGTCGATGTCATAGCCGAGCTTGGGCCGGTCGGCCTCCAGCTCCGCATAGGCTTCCAGAAGGCCCTCGAGGTCCTCGACCCGGCGCGAGCGCGGGTTGGTCGGCAGGCCCCACCCGGCGAAGCGCTCCAGCGCCTCTCCTTGCGTGGCGGCGAAGGGCGCCGACAGCTCGCCCCAGGCGTAGGCGAAGAAGCGCAGCGGCCGCTTGGCGGTGACGCTCGGGTCGATCTGCCTCAGCGAGCCGGACGCGAAGTTGCGCGGGTTGGCGTAGGTGCGCTGGCCTGCGGCCTCGGCCTCCGCGTTGAAGGCGGCGAAGGCGTCGAGCGGGGCGTAGACCTCGCCCCGGACCTCGATCAGCTCAGGCCAGCCCTTGCCTTTCAGGCGATGCGGGATGTCGGCGATGGTCTTCAGGTTCGCGGTCACATCCTCGCCGGTGCGCCCGTCGCCGCGGGTGGCGCCCTGGACCAGCACGCCGTGCTCATAGCGCAGGTTGGACGACAGGCCGTCGATCTTGGGCTCCGCCGTGAACCAGACCGGCTCTTCACCCAACTTCAGGAAGCGGCGGATACGGGCGACGAACTCGGCCACCTCCTCGTCACTGAACGCATTGTCGAGCGACAGCATGGGCACGCCGTGGCGCACCGGCGCGAACTGGGCGGAGACGGCGGCGCCGACCTTGCGCGAGGGCGAGTCCTCGCGCACCAGCGCCGGGAAGCGCGCCTCGATATCGTCGTTGCGGCGCTTGAGCGCGTCGTATTCCGCATCCGAGATCGTCGGCGCCTCGTCGCGGTGGTAGCGCAGGTCGTGCTCGGTCAGCTCCCGCGCCAGATGTTCCAGCTCGAGGACGGCGTCCGCCTCGGAGAGGTCGGAGACGGGCTTGGAACGCAGGTCGGATTCGAGCGCGGGCATGTTGGATGCATAGCGTCCTTCACCCTCTAGGGGGAAGGTGGGCCCTCACCTCCCCTGTGCGCGGCAGCGAACGGGGGCGCGGAGTGGGCGGCGCGAGATCGAATTCCGGGAGAGTAGGCGCTAGTGACGCCAGCGCGACTCGCAGTGGGCTTGGCGCGCCCCCTCCACCACTTCGTGGTCCCCCTCCCCCGCTCACTATCGTTCGCAGGGGAGGTGCAGATAAGAAAAAGCCCCCAGCGTCTCCGCCGGGGGCCTCTCCTCGATTTCCCTGCGTGGGAAAGGCTTACTTCATACCGCTCTGCAGGCCCTTGGCCATGTCCAGGTGCTTCTGGATCTTGGGCAGCGTCGCCGCGGCCCAGGGCTTGAGCGTCGCGTTGGAGCCGCGGTCGGCGTAGCTCTTGAACAGGGTCACGGCCTCGTCGTGGGCGGCGACCTGCTGGTCGATGTAGGTCTTGTCGAAGTCCTCAGGCTTGGCCTTGTCGAGGTTCTGGATCAGGCCCTTGTGGCGCTCGTCCAGCTCGGCCGGGGGCGCGGCGTTCACGCCGGAGGCCGGCAGGGCCTTCTTCAGCTCGTTGGTGGTGGCGGTGTGGGCCTTGATCATCTCGGCGGCGAATTTCTTGACGGCCGGGTTCTTGGTGCGGCCCTCGGCCAGGGTCGCGGCCTGCACCTCATACATGTCGCTCATGGCGGCGGAGGTGACGAAGCCGCCGTCGGTGGCGCCGACGGTGGCGGCCGAGGTCTGGCCCACGGCCTGGGCGGTTTTGTCCTCGGCCGCGGTGACGGCCGGGTTGGAGGTGGTGGTCGCGTTGGTGGCGCTGTCGGCGGCGCCCTTGGTCGAGTCGCCGGCCTTCTTGCAGGCGGAGACGGCTCCGAGGACCGCCACAATCGCCACGGCGGCCATGAGTTTGTTCTTGGTCATTGTTTTCTCTTCCAGTCCCCCTGAGCGGGTTGCCGGACAACCCCGCTTGATCACGCCCGGTTCCCGCCGCCGTGATCGGGCGGGCGAACACCGTTGTGCCAACTGCGACACTCCGCCCTGAAAGCTTGGCTGGAAGGGGTGGGGTATAAGCTGGTCCTCGCTTCACAGCACACGCCGCTCTCGATGACCCTGAACCCGCGCTTCGATCAGCCTGCCCTGACGCTCACCGACGAGCAGGCCGACGCCCATGCGCAAGAGGTTCGCGACACCAGCGCCACCATCCTGAAGGGCTGCTTCCCGGTCGAGACCATCAACGCCTGGAATGAAGCGTTCCAGCCGCTGCTCAAGGCCGGGATCGAGGCGGAACGGGACAACCCGAACCGCGGCGTCGGGCGCTACTACGTCACCCTGCCCTTCCACGACCTGTGGGCTGACGCCAACGTCATCGACAACCCGGCGATCATGGCCGTGGTCGAGCGGCTGGTCGGCAAGGACGGGGTCATGTGCCAGCTGGCCACCGACACCCCGATGAAGGGTTCCGAATACCAGGACCTGCACCGCGACACCCAGCTGCTGTTCCCAGAGACCGGCGCCGAGACGCCCGCCTATCAGCTGGCGGTGAACTTCCCGCTGGTGGACGTGACCGAGGCCAACGGGCCGATGGAATACGCGCCGGGCACGCACATGCTTTCCAAGGCTGAAGGCCTGGCCAAGGTCGAGAGCGGCGAGATCCCGCTCCAGAAGGCCCTGATGAACCGCGGCGACGTCATGATCCGCGACGTGCGCCACATCCATCGCGGCACGCCCAACCCTTCCGACACCCCGCGCCCGATGGTGGTGATCGGTTATTCGCGCCGGTGGCTGCACCGGCCGGAAGTGCAGATTCGCGTACCCAGGCCCGTGCTGGAGGCCCTGCCCGAGCGGGCGCGGCGCTGGCTTCGTTTCAACCCGGTCTTCGACACGGTCGCGGAAGCCATCGCGGGCGAGGAAACTTACCGGGATTTTGCGTACTAGTTTGACTCGCTGAGGTTTTTACCCCTTGCCGCCGACCTCCGGGATGGAGCGTTCGGCGACAGCGAGTGGCGGCGGGGGCCGCCAGAGGGGTCGTGCGTACAACCGTATCCTGGCTTGCCCTCTCTTGCCCGGTAAGCGGCGCGCACGGCCCCTCGAACCCTTTCCAACGCCGATCTAGGCCTTGGGCGCCGGACAGTTGTCAGGCTTGATCTTCTCGTGCCGGGCCATGGCCGCCTGGCAGCGCTCCTTGCTCCAGCCCTTGCCGTAGGTCGGCTCGCTCGGCGAAGCCGGCGCAGGCGACGCGGGCGCGGTCGTCGTCGTGGTGGGGTTGGCCGCGGGCGGCGTGGCCGTGGGCGCTGCGCCCGGCGTGCCCGGAGGCGTCTGCTGGGCCATGGTCGCCGGCGGCGTCGGCGCGGAAGGCGGCGCTGCGGGCGGAGCCGGCGGCGTGGCCTGGGCGAACACGGCGCTCGCGAGAAGGCCGGAGACGGCGAAGACGGTCAGCGCTGATGCGGTTTTCATGGGTGCTCCCTAAGGCGTTGGCCCCGAGCCCCCTGCGCCGCCCCAACTGAGCCGTCAGGCAATTGTTCCGCTTGTGGCCTGAGGGGTCAGCGCCTGCGCCGCGACAGCACGATCAGCGCCAGCCCGCCCAGCGCCGCCACCGCGCCATAGGCGGCCCATTCCATATGCCCGGTCATGAAACTGCCCGGGATCAGGTTGAACCCCTGCCCGATCCACACCGCCCCAACCAGGACCAGGATCGCGCCGACGACGGTGAAGAGGAGTTTCATGGGGAGAGTTCCAGACAGTTAAGATGTCGATAGCGCATCTTTGGCACTCACAATCAAAATTCTAATTCATCCGATCCTGGGGAAAACACCAGAAAGGGCAGCAATGAATTGGTAGGTAGCAACAAGCCAAACAATTGCGGGAGCCGCGAGATCAAATATAAAATATCGCCGACCGCTAAGCGTATTTGTCTGTTCGACAAATTTTACGACCGCCTCAGCGGCCTCTTTTGCCTTTTTTACTTCAACCACAAACAGCGCACCATCGACGCGTAGGCGCTCCTGCGCCTCATCGATTACTCTGGCGGTAATTTCTATTCGTTCATTCACGCGTGGAAGCCAGCGGTCGTAGGCCGCTTCAACAGCAGCAGGAGCCGCTTCCGTTATTTTCTGAATCAAGGCGTCAGAAACATCATTGCGGAGCTGCGATCCATCAACACCACCTATGCCAGTTTCCGAAAATACAATCTTCCGAGGCTCGTCCAAGTCCGGGGGATTTAAGTTAAAATACTGCACGATATGTTCATAAATGGGACGATCTCGGTGCTTTCGAATATCGAGAACGGGGTCCACCGGATCGAAATTGGTTTCCTTGGAAACTTTATCGGCGATCTCATCAAGCAGCACTTTGAGGTGATTAGTTGAATTATGTATCTCAACCAAAGTCGCATCAACCCTGTCCGTCAAATTGGTGCCAGGCACTCTTCGGGGGCTGAGCAAATGACGCCCCTCAAGGAACGAGACCCAAAAGTAATTCACGAAATAACTTGTACCAGCCAGCCATAAACACCAGCGAATCGTATTCGATGCAACGTGATCGAGTTTGAATCCAAGAACACTTACCTCGGATGTCGTAACGCCACTCAAACAAAATACAAATAGTGCGGCACAAAATAGCTGTGATGCACGTTTAAGATCGTAATAATTACTACTAAAGTCGACCTGCGCAGCATCACCCATCGCTCACACCAATCTAAAGCGGAATATTATCGTGCTTCTTCCACGGGTTGTGAAGCTGCTTGTTCTTTAGCGTCCGTAGGGCCCTGATGACGCGGCGCCTTGTCCCGTGCGGCATGATCACGTCGTCGATGTAGCCGCGCTGGGCCGCCACGAACGGGTTGGCGAAGCGCTCCTTGTACTCGGCCTCGCGCGCCGCCAAGGCCTCGGGGTCGCTCTTGGCTTCGGCGCGGAAGATGATCTCCACCGCGCCCTTGGCGCCCATCACCGCGATCTCGGCCGTGGGCCAGGCGTAGTTGACGTCGCCGCGCAGGTGCTTGGAGCTCATCACGTCATAGGCGCCGCCGTAGGCTTTGCGGGTGATGACGGTGATCTTGGGCACGGTCGCCTCGGCATAGGCGAACAAGAGCTTGGCGCCGTGCTTGATCAGGCCGCCGTACTCCTGCTTGGTCCCCGGCATGAAGCCCGGCACGTCGACGAAGGTCAGCAGCGGGATGTTGAAGGCGTCGCAGAAGCGCACGAAGCGCGCGGCCTTCCGGGAGCTGTCGATGTCCAGCACGCCCGCCAGGGCCAGCGGCTGGTTGGCGACCACGCCCACCGGCTGGCCGTCCAGGCGGCCGAAGCCGGTGACGATGTTCTTGGCGAACTCGGGCGAGACCTCGAAGAAGTCCGCCTCGTCCACGACCTTCAGGATCAGCTCCTTCATGTCGTAGGGCTTGTTGGGGTTGGACGGCACCAGGGTATCGAGCGAGGGCTCGTCGCGATCCGGGTGGTCGTAGCTCTCGCGCACCGGCGGCCTGTCGCGGTTGGAGCCGGGCAGGAAGTCGATCAGCCGCCGGATCTGGGTCAGGGCTTCCAGGTCGTTGTCGAAGGCGCCGTCGGCGACGCCGGACTTCTGGGCGTGCACCCGCGCGCCGCCCAGCTCGTCATGGGTGACCACCTCGTTGGTGACCGTGCGCACGACCTCAGGGCCGGTCACGTACATGTAGCCCGTGTCCTTCACCATGAAGATGAAGTCGGTCATGGCCGGGGAATAGACGTCGCCGCCGGCGCAGGGGCCCATGATCACGCTGATCTGGGGCACGACGCCCGAGGCCAGCACGTTCTGCAGGAAGATGTCGGCGTATCCGGCCAGGCTCTCCACGCCCTCCTGGATGCGCGCGCCGCCCGCGTCGAACAGGCCGATGATCGGGGCGCCGTTCTGCAGGGCCATCTTCTGCAGCTTGACGATCTTCGAGGCGTGGGCGCCCGACAGCGAGCCGCCGAACACCGTGAAATCCTTGGAGAAGACATACACCAGCCGGCCGTTGATGGTGCCGTGGCCGGTCACCACCCCGTCGCCCGGAACCTTCTGGTCGGCCATGCCGAAGTCGACGCAGCGATGCTCGACGAACATGTCGGTCTCTTCGAACGAGCGCTCGTCCAGCAGCACCTCGATCCGCTCGCGCGCGGTCAGCTTGCCCTTGGCGTGCTGGGCCGCGATCCGCCGCTCGCCCCCGCCCTGGCGCGCGCTCTGCCGGCGACGTTCGAGCTCTTCGAGGATGTTCTGCATGGGGGAGACCTACGGGCATGAAATCTACCCGCCCGGCTTAGAAGTGCGTGCGCTGAGTGGCAAGCATTTGAGGTGAAGCCGCGGCCGCCGACAGAACCGTCACGCTGCGACGTTAAACCGAAGAGCCTTGTTTTGGCCTCCAGCGTAAGAACAGATTTCGCTCCCCAACCATCCGGACGATTCCTCCCATGAAGTTCGCCCTCGTCGCCGCGGCCTGCGCCGCCCTCCTGTCGGCCGCCCCGGCCATGGCCCAGACGGCGCCCCAGCCGACGCCCGCGCCGGGCGCCACGCCCATGACCGCCAACGCCGCCAAGGCCGAGGGAATCATCCGCAGCTCAATCGATCAGATGCGCGCGGGCAAGCTCGACACCTCGGGCATGACCGACCAGATGGCCCAGGCCATCAGCGGGCAGCTGCCGCAGGTGCAGGCGGCCCTGACCCAGCTCGGCGCGCTGAAGTCGATCACCTACCTCGGCGAAGACCAGGGCGCGGACGGCTTCCGGGTGATGTTCGAGAAGGGCCCGGTGATCTGGCTGGTGCACTTCGACGCCGCCGGCAAGGTCGACGGCATGGGCATGCAGCCCGAAGGCCAAGGCGGCGCCCAGCCGCAAGGCTGATGCTCACTTCGGGGCCTTCCCCCCTTGCGGGGGAAGGACCGCGTTCTCACGCCGCCCCGAATCCTTCCGCCACCGCTCTCAGGCGCCGGTCGTCGATGGGCTTTTCGAGCAAGGGCACATGGGCGAAACGCGGGTCGAGCTTGGAGCGCGCATAGCCTGAGGCGAACACGAACGGCGCGCCGCGGGCGGCCAGGGCGTCGGCCAGGGGATAGACCAGCTCCCCGCCCAGATTGACGTCCAGCAAGGCGCCGTCCGGCGGTGTCGCCTGGCCCGCCAGCCAGTCCAGGGCGTCGTCGAGCATGGCGAAGGAGCCGACGACCTCGCAGCCGAAGTCGTCGAGCAGATCCTCGAGCATCACCGCGACCAAGGCCTCGTCCTCGACCACGATCACGCGGGGACGCGTCGCGCCTGAACCGCTCAAGGCAGGGCCAGCCTGTGCGACAGGGGCGCGATCAGCCGCAGGGTCACCCCGCTGGGGCGGAAGGTCAGCAGCGCCTCGCCGCCCAGATCGCGTGCAGCGCCCTTCTCGATCAGGCGCGAGCCGAAGCCGCGCCGAACCGGCTGCGACACGGGCGGGCCGCCGCTCTCGCGCCAGATCAGCTCGAACAGGCCGTCCATCACCGACCAGGAGATCGAGACCTTGCCGCTGGGGCTCGACAGGGCGCCGTACTTGGCCGCGTTGGTGGCCAGTTCGTGGAAGGTCATCAGCACCGTCACCGCCGACTCCGGCTTCACGCGCAGCGGCGGGCCGTTCAGGCGCACCCGCTGGTCTCCCATCGGCAGGAAGGGCTCCAGCGCCAGTTCGATCAGGTCGCCGAGGTCGGCGTCGGTCCAGTCCTCCCTGGCCAGGAGTTCATGCGCGCGGGCCAGGGACTTCAGCCGCCCGGTGAAGGCCTGGGTGAACTCCACCGTGTCGTTGGAGCGGGTGAGTGTCTGGGCGGCGATCGACTGCACCGTGGCCAGGGTGTTCTTGACCCGGTGATCCAGCTCACGGTTCAACGCGTCGCGGCGCTCCAGCGACTCCGCCAGCGAATTGATCAGGGTGACGTTGGCCAAGGCCGTCGCGGTGGCCCGGGCGATCACCTCCAGCCGCTCGACCACCTCGCGCGGCGGCTCGCGCTTCACCGCCCAATAGGCGCCGATGGCCGCGATCGGATCGGCGCGGCTGACCGGGGTCATCACCAGGCTCTTCACGAAGGTCGGGCGATAGGCGTCGTGCGGGATGCGCGGGTCGGCATAGATGTCGGGGATGATCGCCGTCTGCTTGTTGAGCATGGCCCAGCCCGAGATGCAGGCGCTCATCGGGAACTTCTTGCCCTTCCACAGAGGGCTGATCGCGTCCTCGTCGACGTAGTGGCACCGGTCCTCGTCGCGCAGGACGATGCTGACCCCGTCGGCGCCCGAGATGCGCCGCGCCGACACCCGCACCACGGCGGCCACGTCCTGGAAGGTTCGCGCGGCGGAAAGCTGCTCGATGGTGTCGACCAGAGTCAGCAGCGAAACCTGGCCATCCGCGGGGGCCGGCTGCAGGGTTCCGTCCATCGCCAAACGCGTCACAGCCGCCTCCGCAGCCCTCCTCGACTTGAGGAGACGCAGACTCGCGCACCCCACAAGACCATCTATAGTAGATTCGTAAGGCGCCTATCGTTAATCGTGCGTCACCGTAGGGCGACGAACCAGCGTTCCAACAGTTCCGCCTCGGAAGCAAGCGTAGCTGTTCGCGCGGCGGCTTCGTCGTCCACGCCCCAGCGCTCCTCCTGGAAGGCCTCGTCCAGGCGCGACAGGGCGTAGGCCTCCCGACCGCCCAGGCGCGCGCGCTGCACCGCCAGGGCCAGGACCGCCGAGCCGAACAGGGCCGAGGCCCAGGACAGGCCGGCCAGGCCGAAATCGTCGAGCTCGAGGGCAAGGGCCGCCACCTGCGCGACCGTCTCGGGAGGCTGAGGCCGGTGGGCGATGCCGGCCGTCCGGACCAGCTCCAGGCCCAGCGCCTCATGCGCCCAGTCCAGCATCGGGCCCCAGCCGGCCTCCTCCGCGGCGACCAGGGCCTGGGGTCCCTCGGCGAAGTAGCAGATCAGGTCGGATGCGGCGTAGGCGGCCGTCTCCTGCGCCACGGCGTCGCGGACCGCGCCGATGCGGTCGATGGCGGTGAAGGCCAGGCGGGTGGCCGGCATCAGGCCGAAATTGACGTGCTCACCCACCGCCGACCACTCCTGCGCGACCAGTTCGGCCAGGGCCCGAGTGGGCAGGACAAGCCTTGCGCCGACGGGGGTCTTGGCAGGGCGGCCGTCGAGCAGGATGGCCCAAGACAGCCCTTCCTCAGCGACGGAAACATCCTTCCAGAAGCGGCGGGGCCGGTTCAGCGCGTCGTGGTCTTGTCGATTGGCGGGCATGGGCGGCGAGATAGGCGTTTCGGAGACGAATGGCGAGCACCGACGGAAAACGGGATAGGGTCACGTTAGTCCTAGGGTCGGGGGCATGTGGGAGAGCCGTCACATGGCGCAGAATTCGCGCGAAATTCAGGGCGCTATCGCCGCCACCCGCTTCGGCCTCGGGGCCAAGCCGGGCGAGATCGAACAGGCGTCGGCCGATCCGCAAGCCTGGCTGATCCGCCAGATCAGGCCTGAGGGCGCCGACCAGCCGGGCGGCGCGCTGCCGTCCGGCAAGGAAGCGGTCATCGCGCTGAACGAATACCAGCAGAACCGCCAGGAGCTGCGCAAGGAAGGTATCGCGCCTGCGCCCGGCCGCAAGGCCCGCGCCGCAGCCGCCCAGGCAGAGATGGCGAAAAGTGGCGACGACGCCTCGATGAGCGCCATGACCATGCAGGCTCAGGCCAAGCCGACCGATCCGCAGGCCGACGCCATCGCCAAGGTGCGCCAGGACCTGAGGAAGTCGCTCGGCCCGGAAATCCTGGAGCGCACGCGCCTGGCCTGCGCCACCGACGCCAGCTTCCGCGAGCGCTGGACCCTGTTCTGGTGCAACCACTTCACCGTGGCGACCGTGAAACTGACCTCGGCCGTCACCGCCGGCCCGTTCGAGCGCGAGGCCATCCGCCCACACGTGTTCGGGCGGTTCGAGGACATGCTGGTCGCCTCCACCCGCCACCCCGGCATGCTCTTCTATCTGGATCAGGCCCAGTCGATCGGGCCGAACAGCCAGGCGGGCCAGCGGCGCAAGGCGGGCCTGAACGAGAACCTGGCGCGCGAGATCCTGGAGCTGCACACGCTGGGCGCCGATTCCGGCTACACCCAGGCCGACGTCACCGAGTTCGCCCGCGCGCTTACCGGCTGGTCGATGGGCTATGCGCGCGGCGGCCTGCGCTTCGGCGGGGAGCCCGGCGAGTTCTTCTATCGCGACAACACCCACGAACCCGGCACACGCTACGTCATGGGCCGCCGCTACGGTCCGACCGGCGAGCGGCAGGCGCGCGAAATCCTGCACGACATCGCCAACGACCCGCGCACGGCCAAGCGGATCGCCCGCAAGATCGCGGTGCATTTCGTCGCCGACGACCCGCCCCAATCGCTGGTCGACCGGCTCGACAAGGCCTGGACCGGTTCGGGCGGCAAGCTCGACGTGGTCGCCCGAGCCCTGGTCGAGGCGCCGGAGGCCTGGGACCCGCAGCCGCAGAAATTCAAGACGCCCTACGAGCTGATCGTCTCCGGCTATCGCGCGCCGGGCTTCCAGCCGAGCGGGTTCGAGCAGCTGAACATCCTGACCCTGATGGGCCATCGCCCCCTGTCGGCGCCCTCGCCCAAGGGCTGGTCGGACCAGGCGGCCGAGTGGGCTGGGGCCGACGCCATCGTCAAGCGGCTGGAATGGGCCAAGGGCTTCTCGGCCAAGGTCGGGCCGCTGGTCGATCCGAAGGCGATCGCCAAGTCCTCGCTGGGCGCGCGCCTGGGCCAGCGAACCGAACTGGCCGTCAACCGCGCCGAAAGCCGCCAGGAAGCCCTGGCCGTGCTCCTGATGTCCCCCGAATTCCAGCGCCGGTGATTTCCATGACCCGCGACAACTCCGCCTCCCCGACCGCCTTCCGCATGAACCGCCGCGCCCTACTCGCCGGCCTGGCGGGCGTCAGCGTCACCTTCGCCGGCCGCGGCGCTTTCGCGGCAGGCGCGCGCAAGAAGCTCATCGTGATCATCGCCCGTGGCGGCATGGACGGCCTCAGCTTCAGCCCGCCCTACGGCGACCCGAACTACGCCGCCCTGCGCGGGACGCTGGCCATCGGCGCGCCGGGCAGCGCGGGCGGCGCCCTGAAGCTCGACTCCACCTTCGGCCTGCACCCGACCCTGGTCTCGATCCATGAGATGGCCCTGGCCGGCGAGGCGCGCGTGGCGCCCTCGGTGGCGATCCCCGAGCGCATCCGTTCGCACTTCGAAGCCCAGGACATGCTCGAGAACGGCACCGCCACGGTCTATGGCGTGTCGTCCGGCTGGCTGAACCGGGCGCTGACGACCATGGGCGGGCGCAAGGGCCTGTCGGTGGGCGCGACGCCGCCTCTGGTGATCCGCGGGCCGTACCAGGCCGGCGCCTGGTCGCCGGGGCCGTTGCTGCCGGAGGGCGACCGCGTCGCCTCGATCCTGATGGACCTCTACAAGGACGACCCGCTCTTGGCCCCGGCCTTGACCTCGGGCCTGTCGTCCGAAGCCATGGCCAAGACGGCCACCGGCGGCGCCAATGTGCGCGCGCAGGACGGCAAGGCCTTCGGCGGCGCCATCGCCAAGTTCGTGACCGAAGCGGACGGGCCAGACGTAGTGGCCCTGTCGCTGGACGGCTTCGACACTCACTTCCGGCAAGGCGCGGCCACAGGCCTCCTGGCCGGGCGGCTGACCTATGTCGACGCCCTGTTCGCGGGGCTGAAGACCGGCCTCGGGCCGACCTGGAAAGACACCACCGTGGTCATGGCCACCGAGTTCGGCCGCACGGCGCGGGTCAACGGCACGCTGGGCACCGACCACGGCACCGCCTCGACCGTGCTTCTGGCCGGCGGGGCGCTTAAGCCCGGCGGCATCGTCGGCGACTGGCCGACCCTGGCCGACAACCGCCTGTTCGAGAACCGCGACCTGGCCCCGACGCTGGAGGTCCGCTCGATCTTCAAGGGCGTGCTGGCCGACCACATGGGCGTCGACCGGGCCAAGCTCGACAGCGTGGTGTTCCCGGACAGCGGCCGCGCGCCGCCGCTGATGGGCCTGGTCTAGGTCAGGCCAGGGATCAGGCCAGCGGACAACGGCTGAGCCAGGGCGTCTCCGCGCCTGAATCGTCGGCCAGCTTGCCGTCGACCACCAAGGCCTTGCCATCGACGCCGACCGAGGACCACACGCGGATGCGGTCACCGTCGCGCAGCAGGGCGATGGTGATCCGCGCCTGGCTGGTGCGGCTGACCTCGTCGTAGAGCACCCGGCCCGCGTCCTCGGAATGGGCGTTGGAGAGGTCGTAGATGCGCGGCTCGTAGAGCTTGCCCCGGTCGTAGGTTAGGGTCGCCGCCCCGGAGTAGTTGGCGGCATAGACGGCGTAGGAGTTCTGCAGGGTCGCGGGCTTGGCGCAGTCGCCCGCCCAGCGCCCGATCAGGCCCAGCGAGCGCACCACCGCGCCGGCGGGCTGCGCTTCGGGGGCCGCGGGAGCGGCGTCCTGGGCGGAAGCGGCGACGGGACCGAGCGCCAGGGCGGCGGTCAGGGCGAGGAGGCTAAGCGACGATCTGGTCATGGCGGCGACCCTAGCCCGGCCCGCGGCGGTTGAACCAGGGCGTTTCGCGGCCGTCCTCGGTGAATCGTCCGTCCTTGATGTAGGTGGCGGGCTTGCCGTCCTCGAAGCCGCTCGACTGCAGCACGCGCAGGCGCCCGCCGTGGGTTTCGATCAGCACATGCATGGGTTTGCCGTCTTCATCGATCCGCACCACGGCCAGACGGCCCGCGCCCGCGCCCGCGCGCTTGATCGAGGTGACCTCACTGGGCCTGAAGTTCGTGTCGGCGCCGCCGTCGTCGATCATCTGCACGCCGCCGACCGTCGCCGTATAGACCATGCCCCAGTTCTCCCGGCTGGTCGGCTTGGCGCAGTCGCGCCGCCAGATGCCCAGCAGGTCGCCTTCGCGAGCGGTCTTGGCGAGCGGGGAGTCCTTCGCGTGCGCGGCCGAGCAGGCGAGCAAGGCCACAAGGGCCGAAGCAATGGCGGCTTTCATCCCACATCCCCCGATCCAGGGGGTGACTATGCGGCAAGTCCGGCGGGTTCGCCACTCAGGCGGGGACGGCGAAGGCCTCCAGCGCCCGCGCGAGGTCCGGGAAGGTCTCCACCACCTCGGCCGCGCCCCCTGCCCTGACTTCCTCGATGGTGTGGAAACCCCAGGCGACACCCAGCGGGCGGACCTTGGCGTTCACGGCCATGCGCATGTCGTGGGCGGTGTCGCCGATCATCACGGTGCGGTCTGCATCGCAGCCCGTAGCCTTCATCGCCTCGATCAGCATGGAGGGGTGCGGTTTGCCGGGGCCGTCGTCGGCGCAGTGGGTGGTGTCGAACAGATCGGCCCAGCCGTGCATGTCCAGCAGGCGATTGACGCCGCGCCGCGAATTGCCGGTGGCCATGGCGATCAGCCAGCCGTCAGCCCTGAGACCATCCAGCAGCTCCACGGCGCCGTCGTAGAGCGGCTCGATGAAGCCCGGGACCTCGTGCATGCGCCGGAACGAGCCCTGGAACTCCGCCACGAAGCGGTCCAGCCCCGCGCCGTCGAGTTCGGGGGCCAGGTCGGCCAGGGCCTCGCGCAGGGACAGGCCAACGATCTGGCGCACGGCGTCATAGGTGGGCTCCGGCAGGCCCACGGCTTCCGCCGCCTCGCGCGCGGCGCGGTGGATGGTGGCGCGGGAATCCACCAGGGTCCCGTCGACGTCGAAGACCGCCAGCTTCAGCCTCATGCCGGGACCATGTCGAAGGCGACGGTCAGGCGGCTCTCGTCGGTCGTGAAGGGCACGGTGCCGTGCCACATGTAGGATGGGAACAGCACCAGCATCCCGGGCTCCGGCTTGACGAAGCGCTCCGGCTCCAGGTGCGGGCGGGTGATCATTCCCGGCTCGCCGAACTTGATCCAGCCGCCGCGGTCCTGGCCCTCGACCGCGGCCCTGGGCGCCTCGACATAGAAGGCCGAGGACAGCCAGCCGGAGGGGTGCACATGGTCGACGTGGCGCCCGTCGCGCTTCAGCCTGACCGACCAAGCGCCCTCGAAGGCCCAGCGGCCGGTGTTCCTGGCCCTCAGCACGTCGCGGCCCTTGCCCAGGTAGCGCACATGCCGGTCGATCGACTTCGACACGGTGGCGAAGAAGGCTGCGATGGCCGGGTCCTTCGAGGTCAGCAGGCCCTGCATGGTCTGGCTGCCGTGGCGGATCGACTGGCTGAAGGGGTGGGTCTTGTAGAAGTGTTGCGCCTCCAGCGCCGCCTTCAGGTCGGCCAGGAACGCCTCCAGCGACGGCCAGCCCTCAGGGGTATCCAGCCGGTAGGTGCGCACCAGACTGTCGTAGTCGTAGAGCTCGGCCGCGCGCGGATCGCCGGCGAGACGCCAAGCGGTGTAGAGCATGGCGATGGCGAACTGGTCATTGGGATTGCGCAGGCGCCGCATGGCCTCGGCGTGGACCACCGCCTTGTCCGCCTCGCCGGCGCAGAGCGTGGCGTAGAGCATGGCGCTGTGGGCTGGCAGGGAGTCCGGCGCTTGTTTCCAGACCGCGTCGGCGAACTTCAGGGCGTCCTCAGGCCGGTCGGCCTCCGCCGCCGATTGGGAGGCCAGCATGGCGAAGCTGCCGTGGCCGGGGAAATGCTCCGCCGCCTCGGCCGCCGCATCCGCGGCCGCCTGCGGGCCGCCGACGAAGCTCATGATGCGCGGCTTCATCCACCACAGGCTTTCGGTGTCGGCCTCTTTCAGACGCTTGTCGAAGGTCGCCATGGCGGCTGTCGCGTCGCCGGTGCGCATCCAGACCAGCTCGGCCAGGTCCTGATGGGCGGAACCGTGGTCGGGAACACGCCTGAGCGCCTCGCGGAAGTCGGCCTCGGCCTTGTCGAGGTCGCCCTGGCGCATGGCCATCCGCCCGGCCAGAAGCCAGGCCTCCGGGTCGTCGAAGCCGTGGGCGATGGCCGCGCGGGCGGTGTCCTCCGCCTCGGCAAGCTCACCGCGGTTCGACAGCATCACCGCTAGGTCGTGCTCGGCGCGCCCAAGCGCGGGATGGGCTTCGACCAGGGCGCGCTGGGTCGCCAGGGCCTCATCCTCGCGGCCGAGCGCGGTCAGGGCCTGCACCCGCGCCTCGGCGATGTCGGGCGCCAGGCGGGAGGCGCCCTCGGTCACAGTCGCCAGTTCGGCCCAGTCCGCGCGGGCGTAGAGGCGCGGGACCAGCAGGGAAAGCGCAGTTTCGTCCCCCGGCGCAACACGGAGGGCGGCCTTCAGCTCACGCTCGGCCTCGACCTCTCGCCCAAGCTCCAGCAGCACCCGCGCCAGGCTGACGCGATAGACCGCCTTATCGGGCGCCAGCTTCACGGCCTGGCGCACCTCGCGCTCGGCGCCCGCCAGGTCGCCCTCGACGCGCAACAGGGCGCCCAACAGGTGGCGCGCCTCCGCCAGGCCCGGTTTGGCCTTCACCAGCGGATCGAGCCACTGGTGCGCATGGTCCGGGCGGCCGGCCTGGATCGCGCCGCGGGCATTGCGCAGCGCGTTCAGGTCCTCAGAGGTCGCGGTCTCCGCCTTCACGCCGGGATGATGTCGAAGGCGATGGTCATGCGGCTCTCGTCGGTCGTGAACGGCACGGTGCCGTGCCACATGTAGGACGGGAACAGCACCAGCTTGCCGGGCTCTGGCCGCACGAAGTGGGCCGGGTCGGGCAGGTCGGCCATGGGCAGGCCCGGCGCGCCGAACTTGATCCAGCCCTCGCGGTCGGCGCTGTCCAGCGCCGACTTGGGCGTCTCCACATAGAAGGCCGAGGACAGCCAGCCCTCCGGATGGATGTGATCGACATGGAAGCCGTGCGGGCGCAGGCGCACCGACCAGGCGCCGGCCAGGCCGTAGCGGTGGCTGTTGCGCTGGCGCAGCGGCCCCGCCCCGTCGCCGATGGCGTCCATATAGCTGTTCACGATCGGCTCGATCGCCCTGAAGAAGGCCTGCACCGCAGGCTCGTCGGACACCCTGAGATCCTGGGTGGTCTGGGTGCCGTGACGCAGCGACTGCTCCAGCGGGTGGGTCTTGAGCACGTGCAGCCGGGTCAGGGCCGCCGACAGGTCGGTGAGGAACGCCTCGCGCGAGGCCCAGCCGTCCGGCGCCTCGATGATGCCTGGCCGCACGAAGGTGTCGTAGTCGTAGAGCTCTTCGTACTCCTCGCCCCCGCCCAGGCGCGCCGCCGTGGCCAAGACCGCGATCCCGGACTGGTTCAGCGGCTGCATGGCCACGATATGGCGCGCGGCCTTCAGGGCCTCGGCGTAGTTGCCGACCGCGAGGTTGGCCCCGGCCCAGTTCTCGATGGTGTTGTAGTCGCGAGAATTGCGGCGCAGGGCCTCGCCGGCATAGGCCAGGCCCCGGTCGAACTTGCCGGCGTCGCTCGCCAGCTGCGACGCGGTCAGGACCAGGCCTGAGTCATGCGGCGCACGCGGGACGGCTTCCTCGATCACCTGCAGGGCGCGATCGGGCAGGCCGGCGAATTTCAGCAGGCGCGCCTTCTGGAACGCCATCGCCGGGCTCCAGGCCGCGTCATCGAATACGCGGGCGGCGGCGTCCGCATCCTCGGTGCGCATCCACACCAGCTGGGCCAGGTCGCGGGCGGCCTCGACATAGTCCGGGCGCTTCTGCAGCGCCTTGCGGAAGGCCTTCTCGGCCCCTTCCAGATCCAGCAGGGACTGGTGCGCGCGGGCGTAGACCAGCCAGGTCTCCGAGGCGTCCAGCCCGGCGGAAAAGGCCCGGTCTATGGCCTTCTTGGTCTCGGCGTGACGGCCGAGATCCGCCAGGGTCGAACCATAGTTGTGCCAAGCCACGCCGCTGGTCGGGAAACGGCGGGTGGCGACGCGGCTGACGTCGAGCGAATCCTCCAGCCGGCTCATCGACTTCAGCACCGCGGCGTAGGCGGCCAGCACGGCGTGCGTGGCGTCAGGTTTGCGCGCCCAGGGCTCGATGATGCGCAGCGCCTGCTCGGCCTGGCCCTGCTGCAGCTTGGCGTAGGCCATGTCGACCGGCGAGCCGGCTCCGGGGATCATCGGCGCCCTCCCCGACCCTGCGGCTTGGCGCCCGTGGGCTTCGAGCCCGTCGTTTTCGAACCGGGCGTCCTGCCCGCCCGGCCCGCCGATCTGCCCGTCGAGGATTTGCCGCCTGGGGACTTTCCGGAAGGCTTGCCGCCGGCCTTGCCCGAGGGGCGCCCGGAAGACTTGCCGGCGGGCTTGCTCGACGCCGCGCCGCTGGGTCTGTGTGAACCGCTGCGCGAATTGGCGAACGGGTCTTCAGCGCCCTCGTGCGGGTCGAAGCCGAAGCGCTCGAAACCTTCCTTCAGCTCGCGGCTGATCGGGGCCTCGACGATCAGCTTCCCGCCGGTCGGGTGTTCCAGCTCGACCCGGCGGGCGTGCAGCTGCAGCTTCAATGGGCCCGACAGTTCAGCGGAAGTCTCGTCGCCATATTTCGGATCGCCCAGAATGGGATGGCCGATGGCCTTCATGTGCACTCTGAGCTGATGCGTGCGGCCGGTGTGGGGCCTCAGCGCCATCCAGGAGACGCGATGGGCGGCGCGAGAGACCGTCACATATTCGGTTTCGGCGGGCTCGGCGCCGAACTCGGCCGGATCGGCCGGCATGACCATCTCGCGGTCGTTGATGCCCTTCTTGACCAGGTGCAGCTCGATCACCCCTTCGCCGGGTTTCGGCGTGCCGGCGACGATGGCCCAGTAGGTCTTCTTGGCCCGGCGCCGCGCGAAGGCGCCCGACAGCTTGGCGGCCGCGGCAGGCGTCTTGCCCAGCAAAAGGACGCCGGAGGTGTCGCGGTCCAGCCTGTGGACCAGACGCGGCCGCTCCAACCCTTCGCCCCAGGCCGAGAGCAGCCGGTCGACGTGCTTGGTGGTCTTGGTGCCGCCCTGGACCGCCAGGCCCGCGGGCTTGTTCAGGGCCAGCACCTCGTCGTCCTCGTACAGAACCAGCGACTTGGCGTAGGCGATATCTCGCGCCGGCAGCTTGGGCGTTTCGCCCTCGCGCTTCTCGGCCGCTTCCGGGAGGGGCGGCACGCGGACCTGAGCGCCGGCGGCAAGCCGCGTGTCGGCCTTGGCGCGCGAGCCGTCCACCCTGACCTGGCCAGAGCGGAACAGCTTCTGCAGCTGGATGTGATTCAGGTGCGGCCAGCGGCGCTTGAACCAGCGGTCCAGGCGCGAGCCGTCCTCGCCCGCGGCCACGTGCAGAATCTTGACGTCGCGGCTCATGCGAACACCCGCCGTGACACCAGAAGACCCACGAACACCGCTCCGACCGCGACCAGCACCGACGCCAAGACATAGCCCAGGGCCAGCCCCCAGTCCTTGCGCTCGATCATAAGCACGGTCTCGAGCGAAAAGGCCGAAAAGGTCGTGTAGCCGCCCAGGACCCCCACCCCGAGCAGCACGCGCAGCCGCTCCTGGTCCGCGCCGCCGCGCAAGGCCAGCCAGCCGACCAGCAGGCCCATCAGAAGGCCGCCCGACGCATTGGCGATGAAGGTGCCGTAGGGCAGCGCCATCCCCAGGGTGCGCCCGCTCCACACGCCCAGCCCATAGCGCGCCACGGCGCCGGCGGCGCCCCCGGCTGCGACCAGAATCCAGTTCATCGGGCGGTTATGAAGGCAAAGCCTCCGCTCGGGAACCCTTGTGCGCGAGGCTTATCCGCGCGGCGGCGGCGGGCCCACGCGCGGGCCTATGGTGCGCTCGACGTCGTGGGCGTCATAGGCGTTGGGCTGGGCGGGCCTCGGCCCCTTCCCGAAGCGCACTTCCAGATAGGCGGTCAGCTCCGGCCCTCCGCTGAGCGGCAGGCCTGACGAGGCCCCGACGCCGACCGCGCTATGGCGCCCGAAGCTGGCCCCGCCGACGCCCAGGCCAAGCGTGGCCCCGGAATAGCCGGTCTGCGCCACGTGCCGGTCATCCACCGCGAACCAGTCGTAGCCGTTGGCCAGCGCCAGCTGGGCGGCGCGCAGCAGGGCGTAGTCCTCCACCTGCTGCGGCGGAGCGCCTGCCCCGCCGTGGAAGCTGATGCGCCAGCGATCCTGCTCGATACGCGCCTCGGTAAAGCCTGGGCTGCCGGGATTGCGGGCCGGGGCGTAGACGGTCTCGGTGGCGCAGGCGCCAAGCCCTACGCACAGGGCAAGGATCGGAAGCAGCTTTCTCATCGGACTTGTGCCTTCACACTCGCCCTTGAGAATGTTCGGCGGCCCGCGAGCGTTCCCGGCTCAGCTTGCTCCCAAGCCCGCCCGCGCCGCTACCGCCCGGAAGTCCGCCGGTGGCTGCGCCTCAATGCTCTTCCAGCCGCCGTCCGGGTGCGGGAAGCGCAAGCTACGCGCATGCAGCATAAGCCGGGGGACCGGCCCGCCGGCCAGCGTCAGGGCGCCGCCGTAGCGGACGTCGCCGCAGATCGGCCGGCCGATCGAGGCCAGGTGAACCCTGAGCTGGTGCATCCGGCCCGTGACCGGTTTCAGCTCCACCAGCGCCGCCTCGTCCGAAGCCGCCAGGGTGCGATAGCGGGTGTGCGCGGTCTCGGCGTCCGGGTGGTCGTCGGCGCAGGGACGCATGAAGGCCTCCCACTTGATCTCCTCGCGTCTGAGCGCGGTCGAGATTTCGCCTTCCCGAGGCTCCGGCGCGCCGGGAGCGACGATGGCGACATAGGTCTTCTCGAACTGGCGGGCCATCACGGCCTTTCCGAGGAAGCCCGCCGAAGGCTTTGTCTTTCCGCAGAGAATGACGCCGGTCGTATCCCGATCCAGGCGGTGGATCAGCCGGGGCCGGTTGCCGTTGGACTTCATGAAGGCCCACAGCAGTTCGTCCAGCGTCTTCTCCTGCCCGCGCCCGCCCTGGCTGGCCATGCCGGGGGGTTTGTTGAGCGCGATGATCTGGTCGTCCTCATAGATCACCAGCGATTTGGCCAGCGCGATCTCATCGGGGCTCAGCGTCATCGGCTTCTCGATGGCGCGGATGCGGCGGGGCGTCTTGGCCATGTCAGTCGTCGTCCCGGCGCTTGCTGCGCATGGCCGCCCAGCGGTCCAGCCGCTCGCGCAGCTTGGCCTCATGGCCCTCGCCCTTGGGGTCGTAGAACACGCGCCGTTCCATGCCTTCCGGGAAATAGTCCTGGCCTGAGAAGCCCTCCTCGGTGTCCGGGTCGTACTGATAGCCCTTGCCGTAGCCCAGCTGCTTCATCAGCCGGGTCGGGGCATTGCGGATATGGGCGGGCGGCGTCAGCGAGCCGGTCTCGCGCGCGGCCTTCAGCGCCGCGCCATAGGCCTTGTAGACGGCCACCGACTTGGGCGCGGTCGCCAGGTGCACCACGGCCTGGGCGAGCGCCAGTTCACCCTCGGGCGAGCCCAGGAAGTCGTAGGTGTCCTTGGCCGCATTGGCGACCAGGATCGACAGGGGGTCCGCCTCGCCGATGTCCTCCACCGCCATGCGCACGATGCGCCGGCACAGGTAGAGGGGGTCCTCGCCCCCATCCAGCATCCGCGCCAGCCAGTAGAGCGCAGCGTCCGGGTCCGAGCCGCGCACCGACTTATGTAGGGCCGAGATGAGGTTGTAGTGCTCCTCCCGGCTCTTGTCGTAGGCCGGCGCGCGCTTCTGCAGCAGCCGACCCAGGTCGGCCACGCCCATCGGCTGGTCGGGGCCGATGGCGTAGAGCGTCTCGGTCAGGGTCAGCAGATAGCGCCCGTCCCCGTCGGCCAGGGCCAGCAGCGCATGGCGGGCGTCGGGCTCCAGCGGCAGGGGTTTGCCCTCGAACGCCTCCGCCTTGGCCAGGAGCTGCTCCAGCGCCGCGTCGTCCAGGCGCTTCAGCACGAAGACCTGGCAGCGCGACAGCAAGGCCCCGTTCAGCTCGAACGAGGGGTTCTCGGTGGTGGCGCCCACCAGGGTGACGATCCCCTCCTCCACGAACGGCAGGAATCCGTCCTGCTGGGCGCGGTTGAAGCGGTGGATTTCATCGACGAACAGCAGGGTCGACTGCCCCGCCAGCCGCCGGGCGCGCGCCGCCTCGAACGCCTTCTTCAGGTCGGCGACGCCTGAGAACACCGCCGAGATCTGCTGGAACTCATAGCCCGCCGCCTTGGCCAGCAGGCGCGCGATGGTGGTCTTGCCGGTGCCGGGCGGCCCCCACAGGATCATCGAGGCCAGCCGGCCGCTGTCGACCATGCGCCGGATCGGCCCGTCGGGACCGAGCAGATGGTCCTGCCCCACCACCTCGTCCAGCGTCTGCGGGCGCAGGCGGTCGGCCAGGGGCGCGGGGGCCTTGGGCGTCAGGCCGGCGGCTTCGAACAGGTCGCTCATTGCGACAAGCTCTTAGCCGGAAAGCGCAGGGCCTGGGGAGGAAAAGCGCGCGCCGCTAGCGCCCCAGCTGCACGGTGGTGACCTGGCTGCCGCGCTGGATGGTCAGGCTCCAGCCCCGCCGGGCGGCCTGGGCCTGGGCCAGCGCCGCCTGCAGGTCGCCGACGCTGGAGACCTCGCGGCCGTTCACCCCTCGGATCAGGTCGCCGGGCTGCAGGCCCAGACGGCCCGCGGCGAAGCTCTGGGCCGGCACCTTGGTCAGGACGACCCCGTTGGCTCCGTAGGGGTCGAGGCCCAACTTGTCGGCCGCGGCGGGGGTGAAGTCCGAGACGGTGGTCCCGGTCAGCGGGGTCTCCCCGGCCAGGGTGCGCTCGACCGCCTCGCCGCCGGACGGGGGCTCGACCCGCACATTGGCGGTCATCGGCTTGCCGTCGCGCAGATAGGCCACCTTTGCGATCTGGCCCGGCGCCAGGGTAGCGATCTGGAAGTTCAGGTTGGCCGGGTCGTTGACCGCCGCGCCGTTGACCGCGGTGACCACATCGCCGGTCTTCAGTCCCGCCTTGGCCGCCGGCCCGCCGGGATAGAGGTTGGTGACCAGAGCGCCCTGGGGCGTCGTCAGGCCGATGCTCTTGGCGATCTCGCCGGTGATGGGGTCGGTCTTGGCCCCAAGCCAGGCGCGCACCAGGGTGTGGCCGCCGCCCACCGCCGTCTCGACCACGCGGCGCACCATGGCCCCGGGGATGGCCAGACCCACCCCGTTCGACCCGCCCGAGTTCGAGATGATCATCGAGTTGATGCCGATCAGGTTGCCGTCCATGTCGACCAGGGCCCCGCCGGAATTGCCCGGATTGATCGGGGCGTCGGTCTGGATATAGGAGCCGCCCGCGCCCGACGGCCCGTCGGTGCGGTTCAGGGCCGAAACGATACCGTTGGTCACGGTCTGGCCCACGCCGAACGGGTTGCCGATAGCCAGCACCAGGTCGCCGACCTGGGTGTCGCCCGAATCCTCGATCGGCAGCACCGGCAGGCGCTCGGACCCCACCTCGATCTTCAGCACCGCCAGGTCGGTGTGCGGATCGGCCAGCAGGACCTTGGCCGGGAATTCGCGGCGGTCCGACAGCACCACCATGAACTCCTGACCGCCCTCGACCACGTGATTGTTCGTCACGATCAGCCCGTCCGCGCGCACGATCACGCCCGAGCCCAGCGACTGCAGCACCCGCTCCTGGGTCATGCCGCGCGGCACGCCGCCGAACAGCTGCCAGAACGGGTCGATCTGCTGGCGCACCACACGCCGGGCGTAGACGTTGACCACCGCCGGGGCCGCCTTCTTGACCACCGGAGCGAAAGACAGCCGCATCTCGGCCGCGCCCGCCGGCGCATGGCGATTGGGCGGCGCCAGGCCCGCGTCCTGCGCCTTGCCCTGACCAGGCGAACAGGCGGCGGCGACGAGGGCCAGGAGTGAGGGAAGGAGATATTTGGTCTTGGAGATCATGGTCCCGACGCCAAACCTGTGATGTTGCGCAAGGTTCAACGCAGATTTGGGGCGCCGCTGTGGCGAACGCCAGACCCCCAGACGGCGAGATTATTCCGCCGCCGCAACAGCTTCGCGCGCCCGGGCGTCCTTGGCGGCCACGAAGGCCATCAGGAACGCGAGCAGCAGGAAGCCGGCCGACACCAGGAACGGGAAGCCCGCGAGGCCGAGATAGGCCAGCTTGCCGTTGAACAGCGCGTACAGCGTTCCGTAGAGCCCCGGCCCGAAGATGGCGGCGATGGAGGTCACGCCCTGGTTGGCGCCCTGCAGCTTGCCCTGCTCGTTGACGCCGACCCGACGCGTCATGATCGACTGCACCGGCGGTCCGGCGAAACCCCACATCGACATCAGCGGCACGCCGGCCATGAAGATCTGCCAGTTCGGCGCCAGGGCGTAGATCGAGAAGCCGATCGCCCCGAAGGTGAGCCCGAGGAAGATCGCCCGACGCTCGCCCACCAGCTTGACCACCGGCCCGACCAGCCCGCCCTGGACGATCATAGCGCACACGCCCATGGCCATCATGGCGTAGCCGATCTGCTCCGGCTCCCACCGGAACTTCGCGGCGGCGTGCAGGGTGAAAACCGTCTGCAGGCCCATGTGCGCCAGCTGCGCCAGGAAGTTCACGAAGGCCAAGGGAAGCAGGTCTGCGTGCGACCGCAGCAGCGCCAGCGCGCCCACGGGGTTCGCTCGCGACCAGCGGAAGCGGTCGCGCCGGTCCTTGGGCAGGGACTCCGGAAGCACGAAGTAGCCATAGACGAAGTTGATCAGGCTGAAGGCCCCCGCGATCATGAACGGCACGCGCGGTCCGCCCTGGAACACCCAGTCGGTGCCCGGGATGGCCAGGCTGTGCCGGGCGTCGCCGAAGAAGCCGCCCAGGAACGGGCCGAAGAAGAAGCCCAGCCCGAAGATGGCCCCGATGAGGCCGAACCGCTGCGCCCGCTTCTCCGGCGCGGTGACGTCGGCGATGTAGGCGAAGGCGGTGCCGATGGTGGCGGAAGTCGCACCGGAGATCACGCGCCCGACTAGCAGCAGCACCAGGGTCGGCGAGAACGCCATGAAAATCCAGTCGATGCCGGTGCCGAGGTTGGAGGCCAGGATCACCGGCCGGCGTCCGATCTTGTCCGACAGCGCACCGATGATCGGCTGGCAGAAGAACTGCATCACCGCCCAGGTCGTGCCCGAAATCCCGACCCACCATCCCGCATTGGCGAAGCTGCCGGTGAAGCCGGTGATCAGCTTGGGCCACACGGGAATCACGATGCCCAGCGACATGACGTCGAGCAGCACGGTGATCAGGATGAAGGCAAAGGCGGACTTCTTCACCTCGACCCCGCTCGGCGCCGGCAGATCGGTCGTGGGCGGCAGTTCTTCGCTCATGGTTCAGTCCCCCGCCCGACCGATAACACGGCCTGGGCGTCGATTTCAGTGGCGGCCTTATACCCGGATAAAAATCTGCGTCAATTATTATCCGGATGATTATCGAATATCACGGCGTACGGCCCAGAGCTGGCAGCATGGCGCGCCACCACGCCGCCTCGTGCTGCAGGAAGACCGTCGTGGGGAAGCCGTGGCGGGCGGCGTTCTCGCGCGGCACCGTATCCCAGCCGCGGTGCTCCACGGTGACGCGGGTCTCGCCGTCCACAGGCTCGAAACGGACCTCGACCTCGGTGTCCTGCCCCTCCTCGAACCAGGCGCAGCGCCAGCCGAACACCAGCCGCTCACCGGGGCGCCAGACCTTGATGCGCCCGACCTCGAACACCTGGCCATTTGGCAAGGTCTCGATGAAGCGGCCGCCCTCTTCTCCTTCAAAGGATGGAACGCCCGGGCTGCGCGGCGTGAAGCCGAACAGGGCGTTCGGCCGCCACCAGACGCCGATCTCGCGCGTGAAGGCCTCGAAGGCGCGCTCGGGCGTCGCCTTGACCCGGACCGAGATCAGCAGCCGGGCGCTCACCCCTCCCCGCCTTCCACATGCGCCTTGAACGCCAGCAGCTGCTCGCTCCACATCCGCTCGGTGTGTTCCAGCCAGGCTTTGAGATTGGCCATGGGTTCGGGCCTCAGGCTGTAGATCCTGACCCGCGCGTCGAAGGCGGGGTGGCTTTCCTCGATCAGGCCGCATTGGCGAAGCGTGCGCAGGTGCCGGCTCATGGCCGGCGGTTCCAGCCCCACTGCCTTGGCCAGCTCCCCGGCCCGGCGCGGGCGCTTGGACAAGAGGTCCACCACCCGGCGCCGATGCGGATCGGCCAGGGCCGCCAGGGTCTGATCGAGGGCGGCGCTCAAGGCTTGTAGAGCTCGGTCTTCAGCCCCATGCCGCTGGCCTCGTCCCACTGGTCAGGTGTCAGCGCCCTGACCGTCTGGCCGAAGGTCCAGACGTGGCCGCCGGGGTCGCGGGCGCGATAGGTGCGATCGCCGTAGAACTGGTCGTCCGGCTCCTGCAGGATCTCGGCTCCGGCCGCACGCGCGCGCTCGCAGTGGGCGTCGATGCCCTCCTGCAGCTGGACGTGGATCATCTGGGTGTTGATCCCGCCGGTCTCCTTCGGCGTGCCCACGAAGTCCGCCCACTTCGAGCCGACCATGATGTAGCCCTCGCGGAAACTCATCTGCGAATGGGCCAGCTTCCCGTCGGCGTCGAGGATCACCATCATCTTCTCGAAGCCGAAGGCCTCTTCCAGCCAGTCCAGCATCTTCAGCGGGTCCTCGTAGTAGATCGAGGAGCCGAGGGTCGCGTGCCTGCCGTGGTCCGCCATGGACGCCTCCTTTGCGTTTGATGCAATATTTAACGCATATCGCAACTATTTGGCAAGACGCGCCTTAACGCCGGGGCCTGAAACCTAGTTCAGTGCGTCTTCAGGGCGGGCGCGAGGTCGGCCAGCCGGCCGTCGTTGCGGTGCGGCCTGATGCCGGTCAGCTTGGCCAGCAGCGGATAGACGTCGACGTTGTCGAACGGCTCCAGCGTCACGCCTTTGCGGAAGTCGGGCCCGTGGGCCACGAACAGGGCATTCATGGTGGGGCTGGCCGGATCGTATCCGTGCTCGCCCAGGGAGACATGCTTGCGCTTGGCGTTGGCCTCATGGGTGGTCAGCTGCCAGCCCGCCTCGGGAATGCACACGATCGGGGCCACGCGCGGGTTGCGGCCGTAGCGCAGGCGCGCGGGGATATCGGCCCTGTTGTAACAGGTGATGTGCGGGTGGACGCCCACCACCGCCTTCTGCACCTCCGCCTCATGGCCGGGCGTGGCCTCGAGCCCCGCGATGGTCTCCATCGAGATCGGGCGCACGTGGTCGGGCGAAATCCAGTCGTCCAGGAAGATGCGATGATCGGCGGGCGTATAGGCCATGCCGTGATCGGAAACGACCACCACGTCGATCTGGTCGTAGAGTCCCCTCGCCTTCAGTCCCGCCACGAGGCGGGCCAGGGAGGCGTCCACCCCCTCTATGGCGTGGTTCACCTCAGGCGAGTCGGGGCCCTGGTCGTGGCCGGCCACGTCGACCTTCTCGAAATAGAGGGTGACGAAGCGCGGGCGCTGCGCCTTGGGCCGGTCCAGCCAGCCCAGCACCGTATCGACCCGCTCCTCGGCGGGCATGCTTTTCAGATAAGGCTTCCAGTCGTCGGCATAGAGGCCCTTGATCGGCGCCTCCGAGCCCGGCCAGAACATGGTGGAGGCGTGGATGCCCTGCTTGCGGGCGCTGACCCACAGCGGCTCGCTCTCGTCCCACCAGCGCCGGTCGGTCACCGCGTCGCGGTTGCCGAGCTTGAAGGTCACCCCGGGGATGTCAGGCGCCTCCATGGTGTTGGAGACGATGCCGTGCTCGTCCGGCCTGAGGCCCGTGACCAGGGTGTAGTGGTTCGGGAAGGTCAGCGACGGGAAGGACGGGTGCATGGCCTTGGCGTGGACCCCGTCGTCGGCCAGGGCCTTGAGCGTCGGGGTGATGCCGCGGTCGAAGTAATCGGCGCGGAAGCCGTCGATGGAGATCAGCAGGGTGGTGCGGCCCTTCGCGGGCGCCGCTTCAACAGCGCTTGCACCGGTCAGGAGCAGCAGCAGAGCGGCCAGAAGGCGTGCAAGGGCGATCATGCGGAACTCCTGAAACTCCAAGGAAACCCAAGCCGTCCTAGCCGGCGGCCGAGCAGCTGTTGCGTACCTGGAATACGTCGCCCGAAGTGACAACCACCACCGCCCAGTTCAGCGGGTCGGCGGCCTGCGACGGCGCGAAGGTGATCACCTGGATCATCGAGGCGCCGTGATCGTAATAGACCTGCACCCCCGGCCGCGGGTCGCCCTCAGGCTGTTCGAAGCCGCCGCCGCGCACCAGCCAGGCGTTGGGCAGGACGAAACGCGACGGCACGCCAAGCTGGGCGGCCAGATCGGCGTCCAGCGGCACCGCCGGCTTGTCGGCCAGCAGCACGCGGGCCTTCTTCTGTGCGTACTCCGAGGGCACGAAGGCCATCCCCAGCGCCACCGATTCCGGCGTCGCCTGCCCCGCGCCCCGCTCGCACCAGGCCGGGCCGCCCGCGTCCTGCGCATGCGCCGCGCCGGCGGCCAAGAGGGTCAGGGCGCCGGCCAGGATCGCGGCTCGCTTCATCGGGGCATCACCTTGAACGGGCGACCGGATTCGCCCGGCCGCTAAGAGAAGAAGACGATTACGCGCCCCACCGCGTCGCTCAAGCGTAGCGGTGCAACGCTTCCAGGAAAAGCGCATCCGCGGCAGGCGTGAAGGCGGGATCGAGAGGGTGGGGAATCAGTCCGCCGGCGCCCCTGGCCCAGTCTCGCATCGACTCGATGAACCGGTCGAGTTCGGGAATTCGGGGCCCTTCCCCCAGCTCGTGGCTGGTCGCCTTCGCCACGAGCAGGTCGCTCAACAGGCCTCGGATCTCCTCGGGCGCGCAGCCACCGTCGAGCAGGGCCTGCAGGTGCATCGGCGGCACAGTTCCATGCAGCTTCAGCCAGTTCAGCGCGCAGGCGGCCCGGATGGAATAGAAGTACTTCTTCAGCTTCAGCGTCTGGCGGCTCTCGATGTCCCGCCCATACTGGCTGGCCATCAGGCCATAGTAGTGGCGCAGGGCGTGGCCCCAGTCGGCGTAGCGTTGCGCCAACGCGCGCAGCCTCTCGGCGGTCGGTCCGACTTCGCGATAGATCACCGGCGAACGCAGCCACTCGATCACCACCGCATTGCCCTTGCCCAGCAGGTGCAACGCCTTGCGCAGGTCCCAGCCATTGATGTCCCACAGGCCTTCCAGCGGCGTCTCGATCACGTCGCGGGCAGGTTCGAGGCTCAGGTAGCGCTCCTGCGGCCGCACATAGAGAAAGCGCACGTCGTAATCACTGTCAGGCGAGGGAAAACCCCAGGCGCGGCTTCCCGATTCCACGGCCAACAGGATGCGCGCGCCGGTATCGCGCTCGATTGCGTCCAGCCGGCGCTCGATTTCGGAACGGATTTCGGGGGCGATAGGGTCAATCGTCATGTTCTGCGCCGCCGAAGGCAGCCTCAATGTCCCGGCCGCCGTAAAAGACCCTGACGATCAGGACTGAATCCTCAACGACTGTGAAGGCAATGGTCGCTCGCCTCTCGAAGCCCAACAACCGCAGGCCTGGCCGAAGATCATCACGGCTCGCACCTCGCTCTGGAAAGTGGCTCAGCCGCTCGCAATAGCTGACTAATCGCTCGACGTAACTGCCTGCGACTGCAGCACTCGCCTGCGTCTCAATCCATTCTAAAATGTCGGCAAGATCCTGGGCGGCATCCGGCCCAAAGCCGACACGCCTGATCACCCGCGGTCCTTCTTCCGAGCGTCCAGGATGGCCTGCGCTTCCGCCAAGACTCGATCCGCCGGAATGGCGCGGGCCGGGTCCTCCATGAGCGCGTCGTAAGACGGCAAGACTTGTTCGCGGAGCCAGCGCTCGATCACCGCATCTCGGTCGGCAAGCACTCTCAACCCGTCCCGGATCACTTCGCTCTCGCTGGCGTAGCTTCCGGATGCGACCTTGGCCTGGACCATGTCGGCCATCTCGATCGGCAGGGTGATGCTGAGCTGTCGGGTGGTGCGCATGGCGCCAGGATACGCCTCGACGGGATTAAATCCTACTGGGCGTCCCTGGTTCATAAAGCGGGCGGCGGCTGAGCAGGATCAGTCCTCGGGCGGCCTATAGCCTTCCACCAAGCGCGAAACCACCTGCCAGCGCCCGCCCCGCCGCACCCAGACGTCCACGAGCGTCACCTTGTCGGTGAAGGCCTCGCCATTGAAGACGCCCCTCCAACTGAAGACCGCGTTGACCACGGCGGTGTCGCCGAAAACCGAGGCGTGCGTCTCGTCGAAACGTTCGGACTGGACGACGAGGTGATGCAGAGCGTTGTCGATCCATACGGCGCGCGGAACTCCGGGCCTGCCTGGCGCGCCCAGTCCCGCGAGGGTGAACTCCGGCGCCAGGACCTGATCCAGCACCGGCCCATCCTGCCGCGTCATCGCGTCCATCCACCGGACTTCCTGACTCAGGACCGCTTGCTCATCGACACCCGGTTGCCTCTCGGCCGCCGCGGCCGGGATCGCCGCCGTGGCCAGGACCGCGAGCGTGGCTAGCGTGACAAGGCTTCGCATAGCGGCATCCCTCCGACCCGACCCAAGCCCATACGAGGCGCCGCCGGGATCGGATCACCAAGACCGCAAGGGCATCGGCCTGATTCAAGAAAAAGGCGGCCGGATCGCTCCGGCCGCCTCGAAATCTCGATCCTGCGAGAGGATCAGTCCTCGTCGCCGTAAACCTCTTGCACCGGACCCGAGTCCAGGCCCTTGGCCGAGACGTCGCGGTCGACGAATTCGA
The DNA here is from genome assembly GCA_018241995.1 of Pseudomonadota bacterium. Classification (GTDB taxonomy): domain Bacteria; phylum Pseudomonadota; class Alphaproteobacteria; order Caulobacterales; family Caulobacteraceae; genus JAFECT01. Next base: position 19,884 of record JAFECT010000008.1, on the reverse strand, counting down.
TCACCGCCATCGGGGCGTTGTCGCCGTAGCGGAAGCCAGCCTTCAGCACGCGGATGTAGCCGCCCGGACGCTCCTTGTAGCGCGGGCCGATGGTGGCGAAGAGCTTGCCGACTTGGTCGACGTCGCGCACGCGGCTGATGGCGATACGGCGCGAATGCAGGCTGCCGTCCTTGGCCAGGGTCACCAGCTTCTCGACGAAGGGGCGCAGTTCCTTGGCCTTGGGCAGGGTGGTGACGATCTGCTCGTGCTTGATCAGCGAGGCGGCCATGTTGGCGAACATGGCGGTCCGGTGAGCCGAGGTACGGCCGAGCTTACGGCGCGCGTAACCGTGACGCATGGGTCAGTCTCCATTGAGACCGGCGCCGCTCGGGCGGCCGATCCCCCAAATGCGAGCCCGGATGCGAAGGCGCTGGCCTCATGGCGCGCGCCCGATCCGGACGTCGGCCCCTCTTTCGAGAGGCCGAGATCGCCGGGACAAGGTCTTGGGTCTTTCCCGACGAGCAGGTGAACCCCGAAAGGGTCCTCCTATAAAAAGGAAACCGGCCGCGGGTCGCCCCGGGGCCGGCTCCTGAAGTCTGAGGCTGTATGGCCTGCTTAGATCTGGTCTTCGAACTTCTTGGCCAGGTCTTCGATGTTCTCGGGCGGCCAATTCGGCACGTCCATGCCCAGCGACAGGCCCATGGAAGCGAGCACTTCCTTGATTTCGTTCAGCGACTTGCGGCCGAAGTTCGGGGTGCGCAGCATCTCCGCCTCGGTCTTCTGGATCAGGTCGCCGATGTAGACGATGTTGTCGTTCTTCAGGCAGTTGGCCGAACGGACCGACAGCTCCAGCTCATCGACCTTCTTGAGCAGGGCCGGGTTGAACGGCAGCTCGGGCTTGCCTTCATCGGCCGACGGCTTCTTCGGCTCTTCGAAGGTGATGAAGATCTGCAGCTGGTCCTGCAGGATGCGCGCGGCGTAGGCCACGGCGTCCACAGGCGTCACGGCGCCGTTGGTTTCGACTTCCATGATCAGCTTGTCGTAGTCGAGCGATTGACCCTGGCGGGTCGGCTCGACGCGATAGGCCACGCGCTTGACCGGCGAATAGAGCGCGTCGACGGCGATCAGGCCGATGGGCGCGTCCTCCGGGCGGTTACGCTCGGCGGGCACGTAGCCCTTGCCGTTCTGGACCGTGAACTCCATGCGCACCGAGGCGCCGTCGTCCAGGGTGCAGATCACGTGGTCCGGGTTCAGGATCTCGATGTCGGACGGCGCGTCGATCATGCCGGCGGTGACCGGGCCGGGGCCCTGGCCGCGCAGAGTCATGCGCTTGGGGCCTTCGGCGTGCATGCGCAGCGCCAGCTGCTTGATGTTCAGCACGATGTCGACGACGTCTTCACGCACGCCTTCCATCGAGGAGAACTCGTGCACCACGCCGTCGATCTGGACCGCGGTCACCGCCGCGCCTTGCAGCGACGACAGGAGCACGCGGCGCAGGGCGTTGCCGAGCGTCACGCCAAAGCCGCGCTCGAGGGGTTCGGCCACCAGACGCGCCTTGCGTTGGGCGTCGGCGCCGGTCTCGATCTGCGGCTTTTCGGGACGGATCAGCTGCTGCCAGTTTCTTTCGATCATTTACGTCCCTCGAACGGGTTTCGCCGGCCGCGGTCGAGACGGCCGGCGTAGATAGGAATTCAGTGCGCGATCAGACCCGGCGCCGCTTGGGCGGGCGGCAGCCGTTGTGCGGGATCGGCGTCACGTCACGGATCGTGGTGATGGTGAAGCCCACGGACTGCAGCGCGCGCAGCGCCGACTCACGGCCCGAACCGGGGCCGGCCACGTTGACCTCCAGCGTCTTGACGCCGTGCTCCATCGCCTTGCGACCCGCGTCTTCGGCGGCCACCTGGGCGGCGTAAGGGGTCGACTTGCGCGAGCCCTTGAAACCCATGGCCCCGGCCGAGGACCAGGAGATCGCATTGCCCTGGGCGTCGGTGATCGTGATCATGGTGTTGTTGAACGAGGCGTTCACGTGCGCCACGCCCGAGGTGATGTTCTTGCGTTCGCGCCGTTTGACGCGAGCCGGTTCCTTGGCCATCAGACTTGAGCCTTACTTCTTCTTGCCGGCGATCGGCTTGGCCGGGCCCTTGCGGGTCCGGGCGTTGGTGTGGGTGCGCTGGCCGCGGACCGGCAGGCCCTTGCGGTGACGCAGGCCGCGGTAGCAGGCGAGGTCCATCAGGCGCTTGATGTTAACGGCCACTTCACGGCGGAGGTCGCCCTCCACGGTGTAGTCACGGTCGATGGTCTCGCGGATCTGCAGCACTTCCTGGTCGGTCAGCTGGTTCACGCGACGAGCTTCGTCGATGCCGACCTTGCCCATGATGTCCTTGGCGCGCTTGGCGCCAATGCCATGGATGTACTGCAGCGCGACTTCGACGCGCTTGTTGGTCGGGATGTTGACGCCTGCGATACGGGCCACGTCTAAAGTCTCCTGAACGCGTAATGACGCGAAAACGACGCTCGGCTCTCGATTTTCCCTTCGAGATCCGGCGTGCGCGCTCGCGCCCTTTCGCGGAAGCGCCCCGTTATAGGGATCGAAACGCTTCCGTCAATGGATTTTCCGGACGGAAAACCGTCCGTGTGAAACGTTTCAGGCCGGGACGGCCTGCAACGCCTGTTCGATGTCGGCCGCCACCTGGGCGACCGTTCCCATACCGTCCACCCCGCTCAGCTTGCCCTGCTCCCGATAGTACGGCAGCAGCGGCGCGGTCTGGGCGCGATAGGCGGCGAGCCTCACCTTGAAGGACTCCGGATTGTCGTCCGGGCGGCCTTCCTGTTCGAATCGCTTGGTGACGCGAGCCAGAAGCTCTCCGTCGGAAACCTGCAGCTCGACCACCTTGTCGATCGGCGTGCCGTGGCGGTTCAGCATGGCGTCCAGCGCCTCGGCCTGGGCCAGGGTGCGCGGGAAGCCGTCGAAGATCGCCCCGCCGGCCGAGATCGAGGCCATGCGCTCCTCGATCAGGGCGATGACGATCTCGTCCGAGACCAGGCCGCCCGACTTCATGATCGGCTCGACCTTCCTGCCCAGTTCGGTGCCGGCCGCGATGGCGGCGCGCAGCATGTCGCCGGTGGAAAGCTGGGTCATGCCCCGCTTCTCGACCAGCAGCTTGGCCTGCGTGCCCTTTCCCGAGCCCGGCGGACCGAACAGGATCAGATTCATCGGCCCCGGCTCCCCCTGAGCTTCGCCTTCTTGATCAAACCTTCGTACTGGTGCGCCAGAAGATGCGACTGGATCTGGGCGACCGTATCCATCATGACGCTGACCGCGATCAGGATCGAGGTGCCCCCGAACGCCAGCGGCAGCCCCGGGCTGTTGTAGGCCAGGATTTCCGGCAGCAGACAGACCGCGGCGATATAGGCCGCGCCGATCACAGTCAGGCGGGTCAGCACATAGTCGAGGTATTCCGCCGTGCGCTTGCCCGGCCGGATACCCGGCAGGAAGCCGCCGTACTTGCGCAGGTTCTCCGCCGTGTCCTCGGGATTGAACACCACCGAGGTGTAGAAGAAGCAGAAGAAGATGATCAGCAGGGCGTAGATCACCATGAAGGTCGGCGTGCCGTGGGTCAGCTGACCGGCCACCGACGGCAGCCAGGACAGCCAGCTCGGCATGTCGCTACGGTTGGCCAGCAGAGACATGGCCGTGCCCGGCAGCATCAACAGGCTGGAGGCGAAGATCGGCGGGATCACGCCCGAGGTGTTGATCTTCAGCGGCATGAACGAGCTTTCGCCGCCGAACATGCGGTTGCCGACCTGGCGCTTGGGATACTGCACGAGCAGACGCCGCTGCGCCCGCTCCATGAAGACGATGAACACCACCACGGCCACCGCGCCCAGGATCAGGCCGAGCAGCGCGGGCGTCGAAACCTGCTGCTGCTTACCTTGCGACAGCAGCTGGCCGAAGGTCACGGGCATGCGCGAGACGATGCCGGCGAAGATGATCAGCGAGGAGCCGTTGCCGACGCCGCGGCTGGTGATCTGCTCGCCCAGCCACATCAGGAACATGGTGCCGCCGGTCAGGATCACGACCGTGGTCAGCACGAACAGCGGGCCGGGATGGTCGACATAGGCCGCGCTGCCGTTCTGCAGACTGAGCGCGATGCCGGTCGCCTGGGCCAGGGCCAGGATCACCGTCAGGTAACGGGTATACTGGTTCAGCTGCTTGCGGCCCGCCTCCCCGCCTTCCTTCCGGAGCTTCTCCCAGGGACCGTAGATGGTCCCCATCAGCTGCACGATGATGGAGGCCGAGATGTAGGGCATCACGTTCAGCGCGAAGATCGCCATGTGCTGCACGGCGCCGCCGGAGAACATGTTGAACATGCCGAAGATGTTGTTCCCGGCGTTCTTGGTGAAGTTCGCCTCGTACGCCGGAGCGTTGATGCCCGGGATCGGGATGAAGGTCCCGAGCCGATAGACGATCAGGGCGCCGACCGTGAAAAGCAGGCGCTTGTGCAGCTCCTTCGCCTTGGCGAAGGCGCCGAAGTTGATGTTTGCGGCGAGTTGTTCCGCGGCCGAAGCCATTCAAAAACCCCCGAGACTTAGACCGGCCCTACAGGAAGGCGACCCGTGCGTCTCTGTAAAGAGCTGCGTCGATCCGTGACGTGAGCGTCTCAAATAGGTGATGCGGAGCGAGGGCGCGAGGCCCTCTTACGCCGCCGCTTCTTCGGAAGCCGGTTCCGGGCGCTGCTGCGTCACCTTGCCGCCGGCCGCTTCGATGGCCTTCACCGCCGAGGCGGTGGCCGACCAGACGGTCAGGTCGAGCTTGGCGCTGATTTCGCCGTGGCCCAGGAGGCGCACGCCGTCCTTGGCGCGGCGGATCACGCCGGCGCCGATCAGGGCCTCGGCGTTGATGGCCTTCTTGGCGTCCAGCTTGCCGGCCTCGATGGCTTTCTGCAGACGCCACAGGTTCACTTCGACCAGCTTCAGGGCGAACGGATTGTTGAAGCCGCGCTTGGGCATGCGCATGTGCAACGGCATCTGGCCGCCTTCGAAGCCCAGCAGCGACACGCCGGTACGGGACTTCTGGCCCTTCACGCCGCGACCCGAGGTCTTGCCCTTGCCCGAGCCCGGGCCACGGCCGACGCGCATGCGCTTCTTGGTAGCGCCCTCGTTGTCGCGCAGTTCGTTCAGTTTGGTCATTGGAGCCTCTCCTTGGAGATCAACGCCGGGGCAGGCCCGACTCGGCTGTTTTCAAAAAGGGAGCCGCCCCGGAGGTCCGGGGCGGCGGGTCGTCTTAGGCTTTCTCTTCGACCACCGCCACCATGTGGTGGACCTTGGCGATCATGCCGCGCACCTGCGGCGTGTCCTTCAGGGTGACCTGGCGGCCCACCCGGTTCAGGCCCAGGCCGATCAGGGTCGCACGCTGGTCGCTCTTGCGGCGGATCGGGCTGGCGGTCTGCTTGATGACAATCTCGGCCATAGTTTCGTACCTCAGCCTTCGATGGCGTCGGGCGCCGAAGCGCCGTCGTTGCGGCGGCCGATGATGTCGCCGACCTTCTTGCCGCGCTTGTTGGCGACCTGACGGGGCGACGACTGGACCTTCAGCGCCTCGAACGTGGCGCGCACCATGTTGTAGGGGTTGGACGAGCCGGTGGACTTGCCCACCACGTCCTGCACGCCCAGGGTTTCCAGCACCGCGCGCATCGGACCGCCGGCGATGACGCCGGTGCCCGGAGGCGCCGCGCGGACCATCACCTTGCCCGCGCCCCAACGGCCGTTGCCGTCATGGTGCAGGGTGCGGCTTTCGCGCAGCGGCACGCGGATCATGGTCTTCTTGGCTTCTTCGGTGGCCTTGCGGATGGCTTCCGGCACTTCACGCGCCTTGCCATGACCGAAGCCCACGCGGCCCTTCTGGTCGCCGACGACCATCAGGGCGGCGAAGCTGAAGCGACGCCCGCCCTTCACTGTGGCGGCGACGCGGTTGATGTGCACCAGCTTCTCGACGAGTTCGTTTTCACGATCTTCGCCGGCGTTGTTGCGATCGCGACCCGGACCGCCTCGTTCGTCTCTACGCGCCATTGCGGTTTCCTTAGAAATTCAGGCCGGCTTCGCGCGCGGCGTCGGCCAGCGCCTTGACGCGGCCGTGATAGATGTAACCGCCACGATCGAAGACGACGTCCTTGACGCCCTTCTCGATGGCGCGTTCGGCGACCAGCTTGCCCACGGCGGCGGCGGCGTCCTTGTCCGAGCCGCGCTTCTTGTCGCCTTCCAGCGACGAAGCGGCGACCAGGGTGACGCCGGCCACGTCGTCGATGACCTGGGCGTAGATGTTCTTCGACGAGCGGAAGACCGACAGGCGCGGGCGACCGGAGGACACCTTCTTGAGGCGGGTCCGGACGCGCTGGGCGCGCTTCTTGGTGAGATCGCGAGGAGAGAGCGCCATGGCTTACTTCTTCTTGCCTTCCTTGCGGCGGACCTTTTCGCCCGCGTAGCGCACGCCCTTGCCCTTGTAGGGTTCGGGCGGACGGATCTTGCGGATACGGGCCGCCATTTCGCCGACCAGCTGCTTGTCGATGCCGCTGATCTTGATTTCGGTCTGCTTGGGCGCGGCGAAGGTGATGCCTTGCGGCGCCGCCACGTCCACGTCGTGGGAGAAGCCGAGCTGCAGCTGCAGCGCGGTGCCCTTCATCGCCGCACGATAGCCGACGCCGACCAGTTCGAGGGTTTCCTCGAAGCCCTTGGTCACGCCTTCCACCATGTTGGCGACCAGCGAGCGGGACAGGCCCCACATCGCCGCCGCGCGCTTGGAATCGTCGCGCGGGGACAGGGTCAATTCCCCGTTCTCATGGGCGATCACGATTTCATCGGCGACCGTCCAGGAAAGCTGCCCCTTGGGGCCCTTCACCGAGACAGTCTGGCCTTCGACCGTGATCGTGACGCCTGAAGGCGTCGGGATGGGTTTCTTGCCGATACGAGACATCTTCGTTTCCCTCGCCTCGCCTTAATAGACGCGGCAGAGCACTTCGCCGCCGACGTTGGCGTCGCGTGCGGCGGTGTCTGACATGACGCCCTTCGGCGTCGACAGGATCGAGATCCCGAGGCCGTTCTTGATCGGCTTCAGGTCACGAATGGACGAATAGACCCGACGGCCGGGCTTCGACACGCGGGCGATCTCGGCGATCACCGGCTGGCCGTCGAAGTACTTCAGCTCGATCTCGAACTGCGGGTGTTCGCCCGGAGTCTCGAGCAGCTGGTAGCCGCGGATGTAACCTTCGTCCTGAAGAACGTCGAGCACGCGCTGACGCAGCTTCGAGGCCGGGGTGAGCACCTTGGAACGCTTGCGGGTCGCGGCGTTCTTGATGCGGGCGATCAGGTCGCTGAGGGGATCGTTCACCATTTCGACGTCACCAGCTCGACTTGGTCATGCCCGGGATCTGGCCTGACGACGCGAGGTCGCGCAGGGCGATACGGGACATTTTGAGTTTGCGGTAATAGGCGCGCGGACGACCGGTGACGGCGCACCGGTTGCGGATGCGCGTCTTCGACGAGTTACGCGGAAGCTTGGCCAGCTTCAGGCGCGCTTCGAAGCGCTCCTCCAGCGGCAGCTTCTCGTCGTTGGCGATGGCTTTAAGCTCATCGCGCTTCTTGGCGTACTGCGCGACCAGATGGCGGACCATCTCGTTGCGGTTCACAGCGCTCTTCTTGGCCATTTCGGTTCTCTTTCCCCGCTCGTCAGTTCGTGAACGGGAATTGGAATTCGGTGAGGAGAGCCTTGGCTTCCTCGTTCGTGCCGGCGGTGGTCACCACCACGATGTCCATGCCCCAGATCTGGTCGATCTCGTCGTAGTTGATCTCGGGGAACACCAGGTGCTCCTTCAGGCCCATGGCGTAGTTGCCGCGGCCGTCGAAGGAGTTGCCGTTCAGGCCCCGGAAGTCCTTCACCCGCGGCAACGCGATGGTGATCAGACGGTCCAGGAACTCGTACATGCGGTCGTGGCGAAGGGTCACCTTGGCGCCGATCGTCATGCCTTCGCGCAGCTTGAACGTCGCGATCGACAGACGGGCGCGGGTGGGCGCGGGCTTCTGGCCGGTGATGGCGGCCAGGTCCTTCATCGCCGCGGCGACCTTCTTGGAGTCGGCCACCGCTTCGCCGATACCCATGTTCACGACGATCTTGTCGAGCTTGGGCACGCGCATTTCGTTAGTGTAGCCGAACTTTTCCTTCATCGCGGCGCGGATGCGCTCGCGATAGACGGTCTTCAGCCGCGGCTCGTACTTGGCTTCAGCGGATTTAGCCATTGATGACCTCGCCGGACTTCTTGGCGAAACGCACCTTCTTGTCGCCGTCCATGCGGAAACCGACGCGGGTCGGCTCACCGGACTTGGGATCGACGTGGGCCACGTTCGACACGTGGACCGGCGCTTCCTTGTTGACGATGCCGCCCTGAGGGTTGGTCTGGGACGGACGGGTGTGGCGCTGAACCATGTTCACGCCTTCGACCAGCACGCGGTTCTCAGTGGGGAACACGCGGGTGACATTGCCTTGACGGCCCTTGTCCTTGCCGGCCAACAGGACGACGCGGTCGCCCTTCTTGATCTTCGCGGCCATCAGATCACCTCCGGAGCCAGCGAGATGATCTTCATGTGGTTCTTGGCGCGAAGCTCGCGCGGAACCGGGCCGAAGATACGGGTGCCGATGGGCTCGTTCTGCTTGTTGACGATCACCGCAGCGCTGCGGTCGAAACGGATCACCGAACCGTCCTTGCGCTGGATGTCCTTGGCCGTGCGAACGACGATAGCGCGCAGCACCTCGCCCTTCTTCACCCGGCCGCGGGGAATGGCTTCTTTGACGGACACGACGATGACGTCGCCCACCGAGGCGTAGCGGCGCTTGGCGCCGCCCAACACCTTGATGCACATGACCCGGCGCGCGCCCGAATTGTCGGCGACGTCCAGGTTAGTCTGCATCTGGATCATGGCTTCAGATCCTTATGATCAACGGGCCGAAGCGGCGGCGGAGTCCTTGGGCAGGACTTCCCAGCGCTTCAGCTTGGACTTGGGGGCGCACTCGACGATGCGGGCCTGTTCGCCGGTCTTGTAGGCGTTGGCCTCGTCGTGGGCGTGGTACTTCTTCGACAGACGAACGGTCTTCTTCAGCACGGGGTGCAGCAGGGTCCGCTCGACCTTGACGACGACGGTCTTGTCACCCTTGTCGGAGACGACCACGCCTTCGAGAATTCGCTTGGGCATCGGGGTCTCTTCCTCAGGCCGGGCGCTGTTGACGCTGGAGCGTCTTGATGCGCGCGATGTCGCGACGGGCTTCCTGGGCGCGGTGGGTCTTCTCGACCTGGCCGGTGGCCGCCTGGAAGCGCAGGTTGAACTGCTCCTTCTTGAGCTTGAGAAGCTCGTCCTGGAGCTGGTCCGGGGTCATGCCCCGCAGGGTTTCGATCTTGGCCATCTGGATCACTCCGCCGCCACGCCGGCGTCGAGCCGGGTGACAACCTTGGTCTTGACGGGAAGCTTGGCCGCGCCGAGGCGCAGGGCTTCACGAGCCACGTCATCGGGCACGCCGTCGATTTCGAAGATGATGCGGCCGGGGTGGACCCGCGCGGCCCAGTACTCGACCGCGCCCTTGCCCTTACCCATACGCACTTCGGCCGGCTTGTCGGAGACCGGCAGGTCCGGGAAGATCCGAATCCAGACGCGGCCCTGACGCTTCATCTCGCGGGTGATGGCCCGACGAGCGGCTTCGATCTGACGGGCGGTGACCCGCTCCGGCTCCATCGACTTCAGGCCGTAGGCGCCGAAGTTCAGGGCGAAACCGCCCTTGGCCGAACCGTGGATGCGGCCCTTGAAGGCCTTCCGGTACTTGGTTTTCTTAGGCTGCAGCATGACCCTTACGCCTCACGCTGGTTACGGTCGCGGCGCGGACCGCGCGGACCGCGATCGCTACGCTCGCGGCCTTCGTTGGACGACGGGCCGGCGGCCTCGGCGGTCCAGCGCTTGTCCTGGGCCATCGGGTCGTGCTCGAGCACTTCGCCTTTGAAGATCCAGACCTTCACGCCGATGATGCCGTAGGTCGTCTTGGCCTCGGTGAAGCCGTAGTCGATGTCGGCGCGCAGGGTGTGCAGGGGCACGCGGCCCTCGCGATACCATTCCATCCGCGCTATTTCGGCGCCGCCGAGGCGGCCCGACACGTTGATGCGGACGCCCTTGGCGCCCAGGCGCATGGCCGACTGCATCGAACGCTTCATGGCGCGGCGGAAGGCGATCCGGCGTTCCAGCTGCTGGGCGATGGACTCGGCCACCAGCTGCGCGTCGGTCTCGGGCTTACGCACCTCGATGATGTTCAGGAAGACTTCGCCCTCGGTGAGGTCGGAGACATCCTTGCGCAGCTTCTCGATGTCGGCGCCCTTCTTGCCGATCACCACGCCCGGACGGGCGGCATAGATGGTGACGCGGCACTTCTTGTGCGGACGCTCGATGATGATGCGGCTGACGCCGGCGCCCGACAGGCGCTTCTTCAGCTCCGCGCGGAGCTTCAGGTCGTCATGCAGCAGGCGCGCATAGTCCTGGCGACGCGCGAACCAGCGCGAGTCCCAGGTGCGGTTGACGCCGAGGCGCAGGCCGACAGGATTGACTTTCTGACCCATCAGGCGGCTTCCCCGAGTTCACGGACCACGATGGTGATCTCCGAAAAAGGCTTCTCAATCCGCGAGGCGCGACCGCGAGCGCGGGCGGCGAAACGCTTCATGACCAGGTTCTTGCCCACGTAGGCCTCGGCGACGATCAGGCTGTCGATATCGAGGTTGTGGTTGTTCTCGGCGTTCGAGATGGCCGAGTAGAGCGCCTTGCGGACATCCTGAGCGATGCGCTTGGGGCTGAACTGCAGCTCATTCAGAGCGCGCTGCACCGGCAGGCCGCGGATCGAGGCCGCGACCAGGTTCAGCTTGCGGGGGCTGGTGCGCAGGTTGACCACCTTCGCACGAGCTTCGGTCGCGCCGACGCGACGGGTGTTGGAGGACTTGCCCATGGCTACTTCCTCTTGGCCTTCTTGTCGGCCGCGTGGCCCGGGAAGTTCCGGGTCGGGGCGAACTCGCCGAACTTCATGCCGACCATGTCTTCGGACACCGACACCGGCACGTGCTTCATGCCGTTGTAGACGCCGAAGGTCAGGCCCACGAACTGGGGCATGATGGTCGAGCGGCGCGACCAGGTCTTGATCACGTCCTTGCGGCCCGAGGCCTGCACGGCGTCTGCTTTCTTGAGCAGATAACCGTCGACGAACGGACCTTTCCAAACGGAACGGGTCATGGCTTAGCGAGCCTTCTTCACGTGGCGCGAGCGGATGATGAACTTATCCGTCGCCTTGTTCTTGCGGGTCTTGCGGCCCTTGGTGTCCTTGCCCCACGGGGTGACCGGGTTACGGCCGCCCGAGGTCTTGCCTTCACCGCCGCCGTGCGGGTGGTCGACCGGGTTCATGGCCACGCCGCGCACGTGCGGACGGAAGCCCATGTGACGGACGCGCCCGGCCTTGCCGAGGTTCTCGTTCATGTGATCCGGGTTCGACACCGCGCCGACCGAGGCCATGCAGCCGTCCGGAACCATGCGCAGCTCGCCCGAGCCCAGACGGACCTGGGCGTGGCCGGCGTCGCGGCCGACCAGCTGGGCGTAAGCGCCGGCCGAGCGGGCGATCTGGGCCCCCTTCAGCGGCTTCATCTCCACATTGTGGATGATGGTGCCGATCGGCATGGAGCGCAGCGGCATCGCGTTGCCGGGCTTCACGTCGACCTTTTCGCCGGCGATGACCGTGTCGCCGGCCTTCAGGCGTTGCGGGGCCAGGATGTAGGCCTTCTCGCCGTCTTCATAGGCCAGCAGCGCGATGAAGGCGGTGCGGTTCGGGTCGTACTCCAGGCGCTCGACGGTCGCGGGGACGTCCCACTTGCGGCGCTTGAAGTCGACGATGCGGTACAGGCGCTTGGCGCCGCCGCCACGGAAACGCACGGCGATACGGCCGCCCGCGCCCCGACCGCCCGACTTGGTCAGGCCTTCGACGAGAGACTTTTCCGGCCTGCCTTTGTGCAGTTCGGACTTGTCGACCAGGATCAGGCCGCGGCGGCCCGGCGTGGTCGGATTGAATTGCTTCAGAGCCATCGATCCAGCCTTACAATCCGGTCGTCACGTCGATCGATTGGCCCTCTTCGAGGGTCACGATCGCTTTTTTGACGTCGTTGCGCTTGCCGAGGATGCCGCGGAAACGCTTGGTCTTGCCCTTGGCGACCAGGGTGTTGACCTTGGTGACCTTGACGTTGAACAGCGCTTCGACGGCGGCGGCGATTTCGTCCTTCGAGGCGTCGTGGGCCACCTTGAAGACGACCTTGTTCTGCTCCGAGAGCACGGTCGACTTTTCGGTGATCACCGGAGCCAGGATGGTGTCGTAGTGACGGGCGGTAGCGGCCATTACGCAGCCTCCACTTCAGCGAAGCGAGCCTGAATGGCCTCGACCGCGGCGCGGGTCAGGACCAGCTTCTGGCGACGCAGGACGTCGTAGACGTTCAGGCCGGCGTTCGGCAGCACGTCCACATGGGTCAGGTTGCGCGCGGCCAGGCCGAAGTTGGTGTCGACTTCCGGCCCCGCGATGAACAGGGCGTTGGTCAGGCCCAGCTTCTCGAGCGACGCCTTCAGGGCGGCGGTCTTGGGCGCGTCGATCACGGCGGTGTCGAGCACCACCAGATCGCCGGACTTGGCCTTGGACGACAGGGCGTGGCGCAGGGCCAGCTTGCGGACCTTCTTGGGCAGGTCGAACGCATGGCTGCGAACCACCGGGCCGAAAGCGCGCGAACCACCGACGAACTGCGGCGCACGGCGCGAGCCGTGACGGGCGCCGCCGGTGCCCTTCTGCTTGTACATCTTCTTGCCCGTACGAGAGTTCTCGTTGCGGGTCTGGACCTTGTGGGTGCCGGCGCGCCGCTTGGCGAGCTGCCACACCACGCAGCGCTGAAGGATGTCCGGACGGATTTCTTCGATGCCGAAGACCTCGTCCGAGAGTTCGATCGACCCCGCCTTGGAGGAGTCGAGCTTGATCACATCGATTTTCATTGCTCTTCGCCCTCGCTCGAAGCTTCCGGCGCAGCGGCTTCCGCCGCGGGCGCTTCAGCCTCAGGAGCCGGGGCCGCTTCCACGGCCTCGACCGGCGTCTCGATCACTTGCTCTTCGGCGGGAGCTTCTTCGGCCTTCGCCGGAGCCGCTTCACCGGCCTTCTTGAAGGCGCCCGGGGTCGGCAGGTCGGCCGGAGCCGCCTTCTTCACCGCGTCGCGGATCTTCACGTAGGAGCCTTCGGCCCCCGGCACCGCGCCCTTGACCATGATCAGGCCGCGCTCGACGTCGATGCGCACGATGGTCAGGTTCAGGGTGGTGACGGTCTCGGCGCCGAGGTGGCCGGCCATCTTCTTGCCCGGGAAGGTGCGGCCCGGATCCTGGCGGTTACCGGTCGAACCCAGCGAACGGTGCGAGACCGAAACGCCGTGGGTCGCCCGCAGGCCGCCGAAGTTCCAGCGCTTCATGCCGCCGGCGAAACCCTTACCGATCGAAATGCCCTGGATGTCGACCTTCTGGCCGGCGACGAAGTGGTCGGCGGTGAACTCCGCGCCCACATCGATCAGGTTCGCTTCGGAAACGCGGAACTCGGAGATGATCCGCTTCGGTTCGACCAGGGCCTTGGCGAAGTGACCGCGCATGGCCTGCGAGGTGTTCTTGGCCTTCTTGGCGCCGGCGCCCAGCTGCAGGGCGACATAGCCGTCCTTGTCCTGGGTGCGCTGGCCGACGACCTGACAGCCGTCCAGGGCGAGCACGGTGACGGGCACGTGGGCGCCATCTTCAGCGAAGAAGCGCGTCATGCCGATTTTCTTGGCGATCACGCCAGTACGCATGGCGGAGCCCCTTACAGCTTGATCTCGACGTCCACGCCGGCGGACAGGTCGAGCTTCATCAGCGCGTCCACGGTCTGCGGGGTGGGGTCGACGATATCGAGCACGCGCTTGTGCGTGCGGATTTCAAACTGCTCGCGCGACTTCTTATCGACGTGCGGCGAACGGTTGACGGTGAAGCGCTCGATGCGCGTGGGCAGGGGGATCGGCCCCCGGACGGTGGCGCCCGTGCGCTTGGCCGTATTCACGATCTCGCGCGTGGAATGGTCCAGCACGCGGTGATCGAAGGCCTTGAGCCGGATGCGGATGTTCTGACGATCCATATCGCTCGTGTTTCCCGTAGGCAGTGACGCCCGCGTCCCCTGAACCATTTCAAAGACCAGCCCTTTGGCTCGTAGTGAGCGTCAGGAACGCGTTAGTCCGCAAAAACGATAGGCCCGCGCAGGTCATCCGCGAGGGCCCAAAACCCGAAGCCCGCCTGTAACTGGGCGCGCCGTACTCGGGTCGTTCCTGCGAACCGCGTCTGCCGAGTGGCACAGCCGGTCCAACAAGAGGCGCGGGTTATGACGTTCGATTCCGGTTCCGTCAAGCGCCCCGCGCCGGGGTGCGACCGCTTTTACCCCTTTCGGCGGAAAGGACCGGCCAGCCAGCCCAGGATTCGATGCCGGGCCTCGATGATCGTCAGGCCGAGCGCGGCGGCCAGGCACCAGAACAGCGCCTCGGTCGACAGCGCCGCGACCGTGGCCAGGCCCGTGAACACCGCCAGGCTCGCATGCATGAAGTAGCCCACCGCCACGGCCGACCATGCCGCCACGCACGCGCTGGCGCCGATGGCGGCAATCACCCACTTCCATTTCATCGCCGTCTCCTCATGGCGCGGCGCGGATGCATTTCGGCGCCGCCGCCCGGGACAGTCGCGGCCAGGACGGATTTCTTACGCCCCGGTGTAAGCTTTGCGTTCGCGCGGGGACTGAAGCCTCCGGGATGAGCGAGCATGACCGGATCATCGGTGAATATGGGCCGGCCCTGAGCCGCCTGGCCCGCGCCTATGAGCGTGACCCTGGCCTCGCGGCCGAGCTGGCGCAGGAGATGGCCGTGGCGGTGTGGCGCGCCCTGCCCCGCTTGCAGGACCCCGACCGCCGGCGCGCCTTCATCTTCCGCATCGCCCACAACCGGGCGGTCAGCCACGTCATATCCCGCGTCCGAGAACCCCGCGTCGGCGAGGTTCCCGACAGCCTCGCGTGCGAACAGCCGGGACCGGAGCGAACCCTCCTGGAGAAGGAGCGCCAGGCCCGCCTGGCCGAGGCGATCCGCGCCCTGCCCCTGCCCCACCGCCAGCCCCTGGTGCTGCTCCTCGAAGGGCTGAGCTACGCCGAGATCGCCGAGGCCCTGGGCCTGAGCGAGACCAATGTGGGCGTGCGCATCAACCGCGCGAAACAGAAGCTGAAGGCGATGCTCGAGGATGGAATTGGGCGATGAGTGACGACTTCCTGACCCGCATCCAGTCCGAATGGCGCGAGGGCGCCAACGACGTCGAGCCTGTGCGTCGGCGCGTGAGGCTGGACCTCTGGACGGCGCGCGCGGTTCTCGCCGCCGAAATGGCCGCCGCCATGGGAGCCTTCGGCGCCGGCGTGTGGATGGCGCGCTACGGCCTCGGTCACCGTGACCTGCTGATGCTGATGGGCGCGGCGGTGCTGATCTTTTCGCTGCCGCCCTTGGCCGCGCTTTCGTTCCTTGCCCGGCGGGAGAGCCTGCGCTGGGAGGACGTCACCCCCGAAGGCCTGATCGACTACGCCCTGCTGCGCACGCGGCGCGCGGCCCGGATCAATGTGCTGACCCGCTGGCATCTGTATGTGCTCGCAGGCTTTCTGGCCGCGATCCTGCTGGCCCTGGCTGCGGGCCTCGTGCGGCCCAGCCTGTTCCTGGCGCTCTACGCCGCCCTTCTGGTCGCGATCGTGGGGGCCGGCCTGCCGCTGCTGTCCCGGCGCGCGCGCAGGATCGCCGCCGAGGAAGCCCGTTGCCTGTCGCTGAAGCAGCAGTTCGAGCAGGAATAGGCGTCACGGCAATCTGATCGAGGGAAAACAGGCCTCGATTTCGCGACATCAGGGTTATTATTACCCCATTTGAAGCGCGCCCCGCACATTACGTTGCCGTAATGTCACGGAATCGGCATTAAAAGTTCTTAAGGTGACGCTTTCCCCCTTGCATCGCGGGGGGCCTGGCCTTACCTCCCGCTTCCGCACCCGACGTTTTCCATCCCAGGGCGCGGTCTCGAGGTTGTCATGAGACACGTGATCTTCGCGACCATCACCCTGGCCGCCACGCTCTATCTGATCGTCTCGCCGAGTTTCGGCGCGTAGAGAGCAAAGGCGGTGCGCCGGTAGCGCGCTGTTCGATCCTAGGGCCCACCGTTCGCCGGGCCCGAAAGATCACCGACATATTCGATGCGGCCTTCTCCCCCCTCCCTCCGGGCCGCATCGGACAGGGAAACGCCCCGGGCTCCCTCCCGGGGCGTTTTCTTTTGCGCGCAGCTCAGCGCGTGACGCGGTAGGCGGTGACCGAGCCGGGCTTCATGTTCGGCACATAGAGCCGGTCGCCGGCCAGCATCACATCGTTGGCGTAGGTCGGCCCCGCGCGGCTGTCGACCAGGGTGCGCGCCTCTCCGTCCGGCGCGATGTCATAGATCCGCCCCGGCCATTCCGTCGCCAGGTAGTGGCCGTCTCCGGCCGCCGCGAGGCCGTCTCCGTCGCCCAGTCCTCGCGTCAGCACGGTGATGGCGCGGCTTCGATAGTCCATGCGCAGAAGCAGGCCGCCCATGGTGATGACCGTCAGCCGGTCGGGCTCGGCATAGAGGCCGTTGACCCCATCGAGTTCCGGCGCCTCCGCCCAGACCTGCATGTGTCCGTCCTGCAGGGCGTAGATTCGCTTTGTGGCCGAGTCAGAGACCAGCACCGTCCCGTCCGGCGCCACCACAGTATCGTTCAGGAATTTCGCGCCGGGCGCAGGATAGCGTTGCAGGATCCGCCCCGAGCCCGCGTCGAGCTCGACCAGCTGGTCGATATCCGCCGCGTAGAGCCGGCTTCCCTTCAGGATCACCCCCTTGGGCCCGTCCAGCCCATCCGCCCAATGCGCCTGCAGCATGCGCCCGTCCGGCGAAATACGGGAGATGAAGCCGTTGCCGTCCTTGGCGTCCGGCTCACCGTTCACGTTGGAGACGTAGAGAAAGCTTCCGTCAGCGCCCATCGCCACGCTCTCGGGGTCGGATAGCCCGTTCAGCGTCCAGAGCTTCTCGAGACCGAGTTGAGGCGTCGCGGCGCCGATGCTCAGGACGGCGAACGCCAGGGCGCAGGCAACCTTCCACATCGGTCCGCCTCCAAATCTCATGCTAAGAACCTTAGCAATACCTGGACGTCCGGTCCAGCCGCCCGCCGAAAACGCAAGCGCCCCGGAGACCACTCCCCGGGGCGCTGCAGCAGTCTCTTATGTGCGGACGTCAGTCGCCGACGTGGATGCTGGCCATGCCGGACTGGCTCTTGTGCACGGGGCCGGTCACCTTGGAGACGTGGATGCTGCCCATGCCGCTGGCCGAAGCCTCCAGCGAGTCGGCCACGCCGGCGTAGGACAGGTCGCCCATGCCGGACAGGCGCAGACGCAGGGTGCTGGCGTGCCCGCCGCGGATGCGCACGTCACCCATGCCGGACAGGGAAGCGTCCACCGGACCGTTGACCTCGTCGATCACGAGGTCACCCATGCCCGACATCGAGGCCGTCAGGTCCCGCGTCGAATGAATCCGCACATCGCCCAGGCCCGCGACCCGCAAGAGGGCCGAGCCGGCCGAACCGGCGCGCACGTCTCCGAGGCCGGAGAGCGACAGGTTCAGGGCGCCGGACACGTCGCCGAGCTTCCAGTAGCCGCAGCGCTTCTGTTCCAGGCTCACCGACTGGGCCGGACCGATGTCGCCGATCAGGACGCCATCGGCGACCACCACCGCGTCGCGCGGCACGTGAACGGTCACCACCGGCAGGTCGGCCACCGGAGTGGAGTTCCAGAAGCCGAGCTTGATGCGCTCCGCATTGGCCCGGCAGTTCTCCATCTTGCCCTTGGTCAGGTCACCGGAGATGACCATGTCGGAGCCTTCGGCATGCAGGGTCGGGGTGGCGACGCCCCCCGCCTTGCCCGGCTTCACCTCGGCGGTGATGTTGTTGCGGGCTTCCGGCAGAATGATCACCCGGGCGGCCAGGCGCTCAAGGCGCACTTGGGGCGCGGCGAGAGCCGGGGCGGCGGTGGCGGCGAGCGTCAGGCCCGCCGCCGCGAGGAGCAGGGAGAGCCTCATTTGCGGCCGTACTCCTGGCCGCCGATCACGACCGAGCCGGAGCCCATCACCGACTTGGACACACGGCCCGAGGCCGAGGCCACCCGCACGTCGCCCGAGCCCATGATCGAGGCGTCAACATCGCCGACCGGCGCTTCGACGGTCACGTCGCCGGAGCCCGCGATCGAAGCCTTCACGCGGTCGATCTTGCCGCCCTTGACCCGGACGTCGCCCGAGCCTGCGATGGAGGCTTCCACCCAGCCGGTGGCCGAGGCCGCGGTCACGTCGCCCGAGCCGGCGATGGCGGCCTTCAGGCTGCCCACGTGGCCGAACTTGATGTCGCCCGAGCCGGCCACCGAGGCGTGAGCCTCACCGGCCGTGCCGGTGCGCACGTCACCCGAACCCGCTTCGGAGATCGACAGGCGGCCCTTGGTGTTGGCCACGGTCCAGTCGCCGCAGCCGGAGTTGCCCAGGTCAACGCTGTCGGAGCGGCCGATGGAGCCGAACACCGCGCCGCCGACGTCGATGTGCACGTCCATCGGGGTGTGGATGGTGATCAGGGGGGCGTCCTTCAGATGCACGTCCGGCCCGCCGCGCAGGCGCACGATCAGATTGTCCGGCGGGCTGATCGGGTCGATCTCGTGCAGGCTCACGCCCTGCATGGAGCAGCCGCGGATGCGACGGTCCAGGCCGCCTTCGACGATGGTCTTGCCGCCGACGTTGGTGACCTGCAGGGCCGGCAGGCCGGGCGCGGAGCCGGAGACCTCGACCTTGATGTCGGAGCGCGCCTCGGGGATCACCACGACGCGGGCGACCGCGTGCTTGACCTCGACTTCGGCGGCTTGAGCGGCGCCGGCGGCGCCCAGAGCCACGGCGGCGGCCAATACGGCGCCGGCGGCGGTGGTGATCATTTGAATTTTCATGTCCTGGCCTCCCTGAACAGCATCGCGAAGCTACCGTCCCGTGGTGGGAAGTCAGCTTAAATCGAGGTCATGACTTCGATGTCATGTTGCGACGATCTTGCGAGTGTTCTCCGAGAGACTAGAGGCCGCGAGGGGCGCGATTGGATGCAGCGCCACAAATGCAAAAAGCCCCGCCGGTTTCCCGGCGGGGCTCTTGTCGTCTCAGCCTATGGGGCTGATCCGGCTACTCGATGATCTTGGCCACGACGCCGGCGCCGACGGTGCGGCCGCCTTCACGGATGGCGAAGCGGAGCTTCTCTTCCATGGCGATCGGGGTGATCAGCTGAACGTTCAGTTCGGCGTTGTCGCCCGGCATGATCATCTCCACGCCTTCCTTCAGCGTGACGATGCCCGTCACGTCGGTGGTGCGGAAGTAGAACTGCGGACGGTAGTTGGTGAAGAACGGGGTGTGACGGCCGCCCTCTTCCTTGGTCAGGATGTAGGCCTCGGCCACGAACTTGGTGTGGGGCGTGATCGAGCCCGGCTTGCACAGCACCTGGCCGCGCTCGACGTCTTCACGCTTGGTGCCGCGCAGCAGCACGCCCACGTTGTCGCCCGCCTGGCCCTGGTCCAGCAGCTTGCGGAACATCTCCACGCCCGTACAGGTCGTCTTCTGGCTGTCGCGCAGACCCACGATCTCCACTTCGTCGCCGACCTTCACGATGCCGCGCTCGATACGGCCCGTCACCACCGTGCCGCGGCCCGAGATCGAGAA
>JAFECT010000007.1:153905-154234 GCA_018241995.1 Pseudomonadota bacterium | reverse complement strand
GAAAAAGAAAGAGAAACGAACACGGCTAAGTTCCGCATGTCGAAGCCTGACTTGCTTCTTTTGTTCGAAAAAGAGGTTGATACTAAGCAAGCTGCGTGAAGTCCTCTACCTTAGAAAGGAGGTGATCCAGCCGCAGGTTCCCCTACGGCTACCTTGTTACGACTTCACCCCAGTCGCTGAGCCTACCGTGGTCGCCTGCCTCCTTGCGGTTAGCGCGACGCCTTCGGGTAAACCCAACTCCCATGGTGTGACGGGCGGTGTGTACAAGGCCCGGGAACGTATTCACCGTGGCATGCTGATCCACGATTACTAGCGATTCCACCTTCATG
>JAFECT010000007.1:0-152500 GCA_018241995.1 Pseudomonadota bacterium | reverse complement strand
TCAAGAGACCGCATTCAGTCAGCGTCAAAGATGACCCGTGAGGTCATCGCCAGGACGCCGCCGCCTGCGTTTCTCTTTCCAAATCAACGATGTCAAAGACCCGACCGAGTTATCGGCCCCGCCGTTTAGCGCCCGGCGGCGGCGAGGAGCGGCGTATCTAGTCGCCCCGTTTTTCAGTGTCAACCGGCTCTTTCGAGCTTTTTGCGACCCACCGGAGAACCGGCTG
Source organism: Pseudomonadota bacterium (assembly GCA_018241995.1). GTDB lineage: Bacteria > Pseudomonadota > Alphaproteobacteria > Caulobacterales > Caulobacteraceae > JAFECT01. Next base: position 152,274 of record JAFECT010000007.1, on the reverse strand, counting down.
ACGAGGCGCAAAAACTGTCCCAGGGCCGCCGAGGGGCTTCCCTCAAGGTCCAGAGATTCGGTTGAGACCGCGGCTTATATCCAAACATCTCCCCGGTTTCAAGCGTGATTTGTCACCACACTGTCGCACCGCGATGTCCGGCCCTAAGCCGTGACCAGATCCAGCCGAGGCCGGTTCCGATCGATCGTCTCCGCCGTTTAGCGCCCGGCGGCGGCGAGGGGCGGTGTCTAACCGCTCCCCTTCCCCCTGGCAACCACTCTTTCGAGCTTTTCGCCAGAAACTTCCGGAAGCTCCGGAAGCCTTGCCGCACAAGACCTTCTCCGAGACCGCGAGCGGTCCCGGCTCAGGCGCCGGGCGGTAGGGATGTCGTTCGGATCAGCGGGTCGTTCGAGCGGGACAGAAGGTCGTTCCGAAGAGCGTTTCCGTCGCCGCCGAGGACCGATCCCCGAGCGAGGCGCGGTCTATATCCAGGGGCTTCCGGGGCCGCAAGCGGCTTTTTCGTGGCAAGGCGAAGAATCTGGGAGACCGGCGGTCCGCCCGCCGCCCGGGCGCTCACCCCGAGACGATATAGGCCTTCAGAGTTTCGGCCTCGTGCTCGGTCTCGGCGATCTTGGCCTTCACCACGTCGCCGATCGAGACGATGCCGATCAGCCGGTCGGCCTCGCACACCGGCAGGTGGCGGATGCGCCGGTCGGTCATGCGCTCCATCAGCTCGTCGATGCTTTCCTGAGGCCGGGCGAAGACCACGTCGGAGGTCATATAATCCCTCACCGCCCGCTCGAGCGCCGAAGCCCCGTGCCGGCAGACCGCGCGCACCACGTCGCGTTCGGAGATGATGCCTGAGACCTTCTCGCCCTCGGTGACCACGATGGCGCCGACCCGATGCTCGTCGAGCATGGCGGCGACGGCCGTCAGGCTGTCGGACGGCGCGCAGCGGAAGACCTGCGAGCCCTTGTTCTTGAGAATCTGAGCGACCAGCACGCGCGCCTCCCTAAGGACCAATCCGCACGCCACACCCCGTAGGCCGGCAGGGTCGCGCAAAAACGCCAGGGAATCAAACGGGACCGGTCAGACGGTGGGCGACTCTTCGCGACGGCCCAGCCGGGGATGCCATGACAGCACCCGTTTCCACGGCCCGATCAACAGCAGGCCGGACAGGAACCCGGCCGCATGCGCCTCCCAGCCATAGTCGTTGAACTGGCCGCCCCCTCCCAGCGAGACACCGGCCGCGACCAGGTTGATCACGCCCCAGGCCGCCGCCAGGAAGATCGCCACTGGGCTCAGAATCGGCCCCAGCCCCGCCCTGCCCCGCACCAGGCTGCGCGCCGCTCCGCCGAACAGGCCCGCGACCGCGCCCGAAGAGCCGATCAGCAGCGTGTTCTGATGGGGGTGCGCGGCGCAGAATCCGGCCCCTGCGATCACCCCGCATATAATAAAGAAGGAAAACACCCCGACCCAGCGCCGCCAGCCCGCCTCGAACAGGCGCGCGACAGGGGGCGCCACCACCAGACTCATCAGCACCATCGAGGCGGCGTGAAACACCGTCTGGTGCACGAACATGTAGGTGAGAAGGCCCCCGATATGGCCCGCCTCGACCGTCAGGGGATCGAGGCCGAAGCGGATATAGAGACCGGCCACGTCGCCGCTCAGGAACTGCAGGCTCGACGCCAGCAGCAGCAGCCCCGGCACAGCCAGGCCCTCCAACGGCGGGTGGAAGCCCGGCTCCCGCCGTATCGCCTCCCTCGCCATCGCCGTTACGTCCATGGTCCCTGCGTTTCCTGATCGCGCCCAGTCTTGATCGCCCAGTCCCGATCGCCCTGGCGCGAAGCGGTCAGATGCGGCCCGCGCCATCGAATCTCAAGCCGTTCTTAAGACTTCATGTCCGATTTTGGGACGCTGAGCTCTCGACGGTTAACGCGCGCGGAGAACCAAATGACTGGGCGACCCTTCCGGACGGGCCTGATGGCCGCGGCTCTGGCCCTGATCGTGGGCGGAGCGGCCGAGGCGCAGAGCATGTCGACCAGCGCTGCGCAGTATAATGCTGGTTATGGCCGGACCTACGGCCAGGAGAATCAGGCCGTCGCCGCCACCACCCGCGACGCCAACGGCAACCGGGTGATCCTGGACGGCATCATCCAGACCGGCTCGGACCAGTCGATCTTCGCCCGGGCCCAGGCCTGGGGCGCCGCGGACGCCTTCGCCGGGGCCGGCGCGCTCGGCGGCGCCACCGCCATCGGCAACAACCTGGTCGTGATCACCCAGGGCAACTGGAACACGGTGATCGTCAATTCGACCCAGAATAACAGCGGCCCGGTGACCGCCAACAGCGACCTGAACGGGAAGATCGTGCTCGATGGCCCTCATTGATCTTCAGACGCGCGCGGCCGCGCGCCGGCGCAAGCTGGCCCTGCCGGTCCTGGCGGTCGCCGCCAGTCTGACGCTGTCGGGCTGCGTCACGCCCGTGGCGGGGCCGAAGGGCCTCTACGCCACGCCGATCGGCAACGCGCCGGTGACGCCCAACCCCACGCCCTATTCCGCGGCCCTGGTGTGCCTCGGCGACTACGCCCGCGCCCACAACATGCCCTCGCCGCGCATCGCAGTCGGCCGCATCAGCGACTACACCGGCAAGGACGAGCCGGACGGCGGGCGCAAGGTGACGCAAGGCGCGTCCCTGATGGCGATCTCGGCCCTGGCCAAGTCCGGCGCGCGGCTGGTGGAGCGCTACGACACCTCCGTGTCCGAGCTGGAGCTCAAGTACGCCAACAACAAGCTGATCACCGACGAGCCCAACGCCAAGCCCGGCACGCCCCTGCCCTATCGCAAGATCACCGCGGGCCAGGTGCCGGGGTCGGACTTCTATCTCGTCGGCGGCATCACCGAGCTGAACTACAACATCAAGTCGTCCGGCGCCTCGATCTCCGGCGGCGGCCTGAACACCGCCGACCTGAAGGGCGACATCGGCGGCAACCTCTATGTGATGAACGTAGGCCTCGACCTGCGCCTGGTGGAGACGCGCACCCTGGAAGTCGTCGACGTCGTCTCCTTCCAGAAGCAGATCATCGCCAAGCAGGTCTCTGCGGGCGTGTTCAAGATCCTCAACAACAACGGCTTCGACGTGGAGCTGGGCCAGGGCGGGCTGGAGCCGATCCAGCTGGCCGTGCGCGCGGTGATCGAGCGCTCGACGCTGGAGATGATGGCCAATCTCTACGGCGCCCCGGGGCCGCAGGTCTGCCTCGACCCGCGCCGCGACGCCCTGGCGACGTCCAGCGTCACCGGCAACTACTACCCGGCTTACGGAAACACGGGGTCCAACAATGGGCGTACGCGCGAAGATCCTTCTCGTTGGCACGATGGCCGCGACGATGACATGCGCCGGGGCCGCTACTAGCCAGACCCCGCCGCCGCCCACGACGGTCAACAATACTCAGGTCCAGCTTGGCGACATCTTCAGCCAGCAGACCCTGAATGTCGTCGACCAGACCGGACCCACGACGCTCAACACCATCTCGACCGGCAACAGCGTCTCGGGCGCGGTGATCAACAGCCGGCTCGACCTGACCTCGCTGCAGTCGATGCAGGGCGACACGCGCGCGACCACCACCATCAACGGGACCGGCTCGATCGGCGACGGCGTGACGGTGATCACCGAATCCGCGGCCAACAGCGGCGACGCCTCGGCCCAGAACGCCGACATGAACGCGACCGTGACCCAGTCGGTCACCGGGTCCAACGTCCTGGCCGACACCGTGATCGCGGCGCCCGCTGGCAGCCTGACCTCGGGCGCCAACGTCGACTCCAACGCGATTGGCAACACCCAGTCCTATGGCGTGGACTTCGGCACGGCCACGACCTCCACCACCCAGACCAACGGCGCGGTGACTCAGGCGACCATGGACGCCACGATCCAGTCGATGCCGGCGACCACCACCTTCACCGCCTCCGCGATCGGCAACAACGTCTCGGCCGACGGGACCAACTCGACCCAGGTCGCCACCGTCAACCAGACCATGACCGGCGCGCGCACCCAGGCCTCGCTGTTCGTGGGCTCGGGCAATGCGTGGGACGCGACCGGCGCCTCGACGGCGGTGGCCAACAACGCCTCGGTCAACAACGCCGGCGGCTCGCTGGACACGAGCGCGACCCAGGCCAACACCGCCTATGTGCGGGCCGACGCGACGGTCGCCTCCTATGAGTTCGGGACGCTGAACGCCATGGCCTTCGGCGCGGGCAACTCCTCTCAGGCGGGCGAGCAAGGGCCGCTCTTGAACTTTGACAACACCCAGACCACCACCGGCGGGGTGGAGGTGTTCTCGACCGTCAACGGCACGACCGGCTTCGACGCCAACGCCTCGGCCATCGCGGTGGGCAACACCACCACGGGCTATGCCTGCGGCGACTGCCAGGCGTCGATGAGCATCAACAACAGCCAGACCAACAGCGACGGCGTCTCGGCCACCGCCACGGTCAATATCGCCGGCCAGGCGCGCGGCATGACCGGCACGGCCACGGCCACGGGCAACTCCGCGACGTTTTTCGTCACCAAGCCGACGCACTGATCTCACCGAAGGCCTTGTTTCGGGCGGTGGAGCCCGCCAACGTGCGCCTGCTCCCTGTCGGGAGGAGGCATAGATCTTGGCGAAATCATTCCGTGGGACGCTCGCGGCGGCCCTGCTCACCGCGGCCCTGGCCGCTTGCGCCCAGATCTCGGCGCCTAAGCTGGACGGGCTGAAGGCCCTTCCCAACCCCTTCGCCAAGCATAAGGCGCCTGCGACGGCGCCCGTCGGAGCCCCCGCTCCCGCGCCCACGCTACCCCCCCGTCCGGCCCGCAAGGGAACCTGGACCCAGGACCGCAGCGACGTGCCGCCCGATCCGGCCATCCGCTACGGCAGCTTGCCCAACGGCATGCGCTACATGATCCGCCACAACGCCACCCCGCCGGGCCAGGCCTCTCTGCGGCTGCGCATCGCCGCCGGCGCGCTGAACGAGCGCGACGACCAGGCCGGGCTGATGCATTTCATCGAGCACATGGCCTTCAACGGCTCGACCCACGTGCCCGAGGGCGAGATGGTCAAGATCCTGCAGCGCCATGGCCTGGCGTTCGGGCCCGACACCAACGCCTTCACCGCCTTCGACCAGACCGTCTACCAGCTCGACCTGCCCGAGGCGGACGGCGACACGCTCGACACCGGCCTGATGCTGATGCGCGAGACTGCGGGCGAGCTCAGCCTCGACCCGGCCGCCATCGACAAGGAGCGCGGCGTGATCCTGTCGGAGGAGCGGCTGCGCGACACGCCCTCCCTGCGCATCGCCCGGCGCGAGTACGACTTCCTCTACAAGGGCGATCTCCTGCCCCGCCGCTTCCCCATCGGCGACGTCAATGTGATCCGCAATGCGGGGCGCGCGCCGTTCAAGGACCTCTACGACACCTACTATCGCCCCGACCGGGCGGTGCTGGTGGCGGTGGGCGACTTCGACGTCGCGGCGATGGAAGCCAAGATCAAGGCGCAGTTCTCCGACTGGTCGGCGCGAGGGCCTGACCGTCCCGACCCGGACCTCGGCCCGGTGGCCCCGCGCGGGCCGGAGGTGAAGCTGGTGGTCGAGCCCGGCGGCCCCAGCAATGTGCAGCTGGCCTGGCTCAACCCGCCCGACCGCCGCGACGACACTCGCGCGCTGCGGCGCGAGCGGGCGATCCGCCAGGTGGGCTTCGCGGTGCTGAACCGGCGCCTGGGCCGTCTGGCGCGCGCGGCCAAGCCGCCGTTCATCGCCGCCGCGAGCCAGCGCTTCACCAACATCAACACTGCCGACGTCACCCAGGTCGCCCTGACCGCCAACCCGGGCGGCTGGCGCGAAGCTCTGGAAGCCGGCGACGCCGAGGTGCGACGCCTCGTGCAGTATGGCGTGCAACAGGCCGAGGTCGATCGCGAGGTGGCCGAATACAAGGCCGCCCTCGAGGCCGTGGCCGCGGGCGCCGCGACGCGCAAGACCGCCGATCTCGCCACCGAACTCTCGGACTCCATCGAGAACGACGAGGTGGTCAGCTCGCCCGCCGAGGACCTCGCGGAGTTCGAGGCCTCGACCAAGGACCTGAAGGCCGAAGCCGTCTCCGCCCTGATCAAGGCCCAGTTCACCGGCCAGGGCCCCCTGGTGATGATCACCAGCCCCGCCCCCGTCGACGGCGGCGAGGCGGCCATCGGCGACGCCTTCGCCAAGATGCGCGCCACGCCCGTGACGCCGCCGGTCGCGATCGAGGCCAAGACCTGGAGCTACACCGACTTCGGCGCCCCCGGCCAGGTGGCCGAGCGCAAGGACGTCTACGACCTCGACACCACCTTCGTGCGCTTCGCCAACGGCGTGCGCCTGACCGTGAAGCCGACCAAGTTCCGCGACGACGAGGTCCTGGTCTCCGTGCGCTTCGGCGACGGCTATCAGGACCTGCCCAAGGACCGGGTCACGCCGGTCTGGGCCGCGGGCCTCAGCTTCGCCGACGGGGGCCTCAAGCGCCTGACGGCCGAGGAGGTGGAGCAGGTGCTGGCCTCGCGCGTCTATTCGGCCAACCTCGGCGTATCTGATGACGCCTTCACCCTGAACGGCACGACCCGAGCCGAGGATTTCGAACTGCAGATGCAGGTGCTTGCCGCCTATGTGACCGACGCCGCCTGGCGGCCCGAGCCGTTCGAGCGCATGCGCACCTATGGCGACACCCTGCTGGCGCAGCTGGCCTCCACGCCCCAGGGCGTGTTCAGCCGTGACGGCGACGCCCTGTTGCACGGCGGCGACCCGCGCTGGGCCTTCCCCAACCGCGCCCAGATGGATCAGGCGAAGCTGGAGGACCTGAAGGCCCTGATCGGCCGCCCCCTGGCCGAGGCGCCTATCGAGGTGGTGGTGGTCGGCGACGTGAACATCGAAGAGGCCATCCGCCTGACCGCCCTCACCTTCGGCGCCCTGCCGCCGCGCAAGGACGCGCCGGCGCCGGCGGACGGCAAGCGCGTGGCCTTCCCCCCGCCCACACCCGAGCCCGTGGCCCTGACCCACAACGGCCGCGCTGACCAGGCCATCGGCTATGTCGCCTGGCCCACCACCGACTTCCCCAGCGACCCGGCGAATGCCCGGGCGCTGCGCATGGTCGAGCAGATCCTGCAGCTGCGCCTGCTGGACGACCTGCGCGAGAAGCAGGCAGTGACCTATTCGCCCCAGACCCAGCTGAACGCCAGCTGGGACTTCCCGGGCTATGGCTATGTCTCCGCCTCGATCGAGGCGCCGCCGGAAAAGCTCGGCGGCTTCTTCACCACGGTCCAGGCCATCGCCAAGGACCTGCGCGAACGCCCGGTCGGCGCCGACGAGCTGCAGCGGGCGCTGAAACCCCGCATCGAGACCCTGATGAAGGCCCAGGCCACCAACGAGTACTGGCTGGGCCAGCTCGCCGGCGCCCAGACCGACCCGCGCAAGCTGGACTCCATCCGCTCGACCATCGCCGGCCTGCAGCGCGTCGGCCCCGCCGAGGTGCAGCGCGCGGCCCAGCGCTGGCTGAAGGATGAGACCGCCTGGAAGCTGGTCATCACGCCCGCGCCCAAGCCCGCGACGCCGTGATGAGCGAAGCAAGCCTCTCATTGCAGGTGGAGGCCCGCCACGACCTGTCTCCGGACGAGGTCGATGCGCTGGAGGACCGTCTCTACGACCACAACAGCACGGCCACGGGCCGCGCCGACGCCCAGGGCATCGGTTTCGTGATCCGCGACGGCGACGGCCGCCTGGTCGGCGCCGCGGCGGGCTACACCTGGGCGGGGACGTCGGAGCTGAAGCAGATGTGGGTGGACGCCGCCCACCGCGGCCACGGCTATGCGCGCGACCTGCTCGACGCCTTCATCACCGAGGCGGCCAGGCGCGGCGTGCGCCGCATCTGGGTGCAGAGCCACGACTTCCAGGCGCCCGCCCTCTACGAGAAGGTCGGCTTCGTCCGCATGGCCGAGTTCGAGGGCTGGCCCGACGGCCACACCAACGTGATCCTCTGCAAGACGCTGGCTTGAGCCTTCGCATGAAAAAGCCCCGGCTCGCGGGGGGCTACGGGCCGGGGCAGTTTCGCACTCAGGACTGTCGAACACGTCGACGGTCGAACCCTAGGACTTCAGCGCTGAACCGGCCCTGAAGGCGCGGTTCGGGAAGGGGTCAGCGCACCACCCCGCCCACGCCGCCGTCCAGGATGATAGCCGAGGAGGTCGAGGACTTGCTCGAGGTGACCACCTCCTCCTCGCGATAGGCGGTGTAGAACTCGTCGCGCACCATCACCAGGATCTTCACACCGGCGCCGTAGCGGCGCAGCAGGCTGCGCTCGTTGCAGTCGCGCTCCGGCCGCTGCATGCGGCACTCCAGCTTGCCGCCGCGCATGTGATAGAGCGCATCGCCCTTCTTGCAGTCGATGGTCTCGGCGCCCTCGAAGCGGATCTCGCCCTTGTACTCGGCGAACATCGCCTGCAGGCGGGTGCCCGCGATGCAGCGATAGACCTCGCCCTCGTACTCGTCCTCGATGTCGCGCTCGGGATGCACCTGCGAGGCCGGGTGCGGCACCAGCCGGTCGTCGATGCACACGGCCTGGACCACCACACGGCGGGTGATGCGGCGGGAAGCCTTGTAGGCGACGCGGCGCTTTTCCGAGCGCTGCTCGCCGGTGTCGACCAGCAGGCCGGGGATCAGGCTGGGCACACCCTGGTCGATGGAATAGGACCCGCCGCCGCCGAAGAAGACAGAACCGCCGGCCGAGCCCGAGGCGCCCGCGCTGGCCGAAGCGCCGGAAATGGCGATGGCGGTGGACTGCACATTCACGTTCACGCCCGGCACATGGATGTTGTGCCCGCAGCCGCAGGGCGGCGGTGGGGGCGGCGGAGGCGGAGGCGGCGAGCAGTTGCAGGGCGGCGGCGGCGTGCAGCACGCCTCCGCGGCGTTCGCTACGCCGAAGAATGCGCCTGCCGCGACGACGAGCGACAGCCAGGTCGTGACGCGTCCTTGCATGGAACGGCCTCCAATCGACCGCCGATTAAAGAGGGTAAACGTTCCGAAATCCTTTCCACGCGGGCGGAATCGGCGCCGTGCGCCCCCGCCCTCTCCTGTCAGGCGAGCTTCTTGCGAGACCGGGGCAGGAGGCCAAGACAGTGTTCCATTCCAACACACAGCGGATGATCGACCACTGGCGTGAGCTGCGCACCGGTTCAGGCGCGCCTGCCCGCTCGTCCTTCGACCCGCGCTTCGTCGCCAATCTGATGTCGCAGCTGTTCATGGTGGACCGCCAGTCCGGTCTGCCCTTCCGCCTGGCCGGGGCCCTGGTCGAGGACCTGCACGCCCGCTCGCTGCGCCGCGAATCCTTCATGGCCCTGTGGTCGGCCGACAGCCGCGCCGCCGTGCGCGACGCCGCGCTGGCCGCCATCCGCGGCCCGGAGCCGGTGGTGCTCTACGTCGAGGCCCGCACCGACAACGACCAGCGCTGCGGCCTGGAAGTCATGCTGGCGCCCTTGACCGACGCCGAAGGCCGCGTCGACCGCCTGATCGGCCTCTACCAGCCGGTCACCACCCTGGTGCGCCTGCACGGCGAGGCCCTGACCGACCTGACTCACAAGCTGACCATCTACGCCGGCGCCGGCGACGCGGTCACCCGCACCTCGCACCTGAAGCTGGCGGCGGTGGACGGGCGCCGGATCGCCTAGGCGGGCTTCAGGTCCGTCGCGTAGCGCTTCCAGTTGGCCACGTAGTGGTCGGCCGAGGCTTTCAGGAAGCCGATCTGCTCCGGTGTCAGCTCGCGCACCACCCGCGCGGGTGAGCCCACCAGCAGCACCCCGTCCGGATATTCCTTGCCCTCGGGCACCAGCGCGCCGGCGCCCACGATCGAGTTCTTCCCGATCTTGGCGCGGGCCAGGATCACCGCGCCGATGCCGATCAGGCTCTGGTCGCCGATGTCGCAGCTATGGACCATGGCCATGTGGCCGATGGTGACGTCGCGGCCGATGTTCAGCGGCAGGCCCACGTCGGAGTGCAACACCGATCCGTCCTGGACGTTGGTGTTCTCGCCGATGGTGATGGGGTCGTTGTCGCCGCGCACCACCGCGCCGAACCAGACGCTCGCGTTCTTCTGGAGAATCACGTCTCCTACCACGATGGCGTTGGGCGCAATCCAGTATTCGCTAACAGGCGGTAGGTGCGGCTTCTTGTCGCCGAGCTGGTAAATATTCATCCGCCTACCCCGCAACTTCCCATTGTTTGAACTTTTCTACTGTTTAACCGTTTCGAAAGGACGCTAGCATCAAGCTAGTGACGCGATTCGAGAGGTCGCCTCGACCTTCCGAGTCCGTAGCCGGACCATCCGGTTCCGGCCAGAGCTGCGGAGTGGTGAGTGGCGCGTTCCACCGGTTTAATCGGTGCAAGGCCACGGTTCGGAACCTCCGAACCGCCCGGCGAAGGCGCAGTCGTCATTTCCGCAAATGATCCCGTTGTTGAGGGCGCGACCTTTCGGTCACGCCCTTTTTTCATGCCCCTTAGGAGGCTCTCATGACCAAACGTGCGCTGAAACGTATGGCCCGCGAAGGTGAGTTCAACACCGCCGATTTCGACGACAAGGTTCGCCGCCTTCCCGTCGATCGCGGCGGCTGGACCCCGCACGGTCATGGCGCGCACGGCAATGCTCATGGAGGGTACGGCGGGATACACGGCGAAAACCGCGACCAGTCCTACGTCAAGAACATCAAGGCCAAGTCCGACGGCCAGGCCGCGCTGATCAAGGCCATCGACGCGAAGAACCTGGTGGTGGCGCTGGGCCCGGCCGGCACCGGCAAGACCTATCTCGCCATCGCCAAGGCGGTGGAGGCCCTGGAAGCGGGCCGGGTCGGCCGCATCGTGCTGTCGCGCCCGGCGGTGGAGGCCGGCGAATCCATCGGCTTCCTGCCCGGCGACATGGAGGACAAGCTCGCTCCCTATCTGCGCCCGCTCTACGACGCCCTGTCCGACCGCCTGTCGATGAAGCGGGTCAAGGCCCTGATCGCCGAGGGCCTGATCGAGATCGCACCGGTCGGCTACATGCGCGGGCGCACGCTCAACAACGCCTTTGTAGTGATCGACGAGGCCCAGAACTGCACCTATGTGCAGCTCAAGATGCTGCTGACCCGCCTGGGCTGGCACTCGACCATGGTGGTCACCGGCGACCCGCATCAGACCGACCTGCTGCCCGAGCTTTCGGGCCTGGCCGACATCGCGACCAAGCTGGAGCAGCTCAACGAGGTCTCGGTGGTGCGCCTGGCCGAGCAGGACATCGTGCGCCACCCGCTGGTGGCCTCGATGATCGGGGTGATCTGACGACAATCTCCTGCCGAGACGGCGGCCAAGCGCCGCCGTCTCGGCTTGTCTGCGCCACAATCCATGGCGAAGCTCGACCCGATTTTTGGGGAGATCAGCCATGCGTTCAGTGATTCTCACGTCGATTCTGGCGGCCGCGATCGCCGCGCCCGCCCTGGCCCAGACGCCGCCCGCGACCATCGGCGAGCGCTATGTGCCCGCGCCCTGGTGGATGCGCGAGCCTGTGACCGCCTCGCTAGGCTTAGTCCGCAGCGAGGTCGTCGCCAACCGGGCCGGGTTTTCCGCCAGCTTCCAGGTGATCGACCGCTCCGGCCCCGAAGCCATGGTCCAGGCTTCGCAAAAGGTGCGCGAACTCGGACGCACCTTGGCCGCGATGGGTCCGGACAAGGTCGAAATCCAGACCACCTTCAACATGCAGCCGCTCTATGAGCAGTACAAAGACAAGGACGGCAACCTGCAGACCAACGCCCGCGCCGACAAGATCGAGCGCTATGCGGTTCAGGCGAACCTCAGGGTCACCCTGCGCGACGTGTCGCTGCTGGAGAAGGTCTACGCCACCGTGCTGGCGGCCAAGCCGACCTCGACCGGCCAGGTCGGCTTCTCGCTCGATCCCACCAACGAGCAGAAGGCCTGGATCTTCAACGAGGCGGTCAGGGATGCGGCGCGCCGCGCCCGCAGTTCGGCCGAGGCCGCGGGCGCCAAGCTCGGCGCGGTCAAGGTGATCGACCCGACCGCGAGAGCCTGCCACACCGATATCCTCGCCGGCTGGCCTTCGTACGGCGAGCCTGCCCTGGCCCCCACGACGGTCGATAGCCCCGCAGTCGCCGGCTACGCCCCACCACCGCCGCCGCCCGCGCCCATGGCGGCTCCGGCCATGCGCAGGCGTGGCGACGACATCCAGCCGGAGGACATCCAGCTGCCATTGCAGCCGCCCCGCCAGGAACTGACCGCTGAGGCCTGTGTCGTTTACGGGCTGGGGTAGGCGCTTACGGCGCCAGGTCTTCGCCGAGGATGGCCATCTCGAACATGAACGAGCCGTCCTCGTCCTCGTCCTGATAGACCACGCCGATGAACTCCTCGCCGATATAGACCTCGGCGGAGTCCTTCTGCTTGGGGCGCGCCTTCAGCACGATCTGGCCGTTGCCGAAGGTGCGCTTCAGGTGGATTTCGATGCGCTGGATGTCGGTGTCGTTCACGGCTCTGGCCTCGGGTCTACGCGTGCCGAGCTTTAGGTCGGTTCTGCGGTGGGGATCAAGCGCGACGGGCCTAAATCACATAATCCATGATTTCGGGCATGGTGTGGTCCATGGTCTTGGCCGGCTGTTCGCAGCTCGGGCAGTTGACCAGGCGCGCCGGCACGCCGGCGGCGGTGCAGCCGGGAGGCACCGGCTTCAGCACCACCGAGCCCGAGGCGATCTTGGCGTAGTCGCCGATCACGATATTGCCCAGCACCTTGGCGCCCGCGCCCAGCAGCACGCCCTTGCCGATCTTCGGATGGCGGTCGCCGCGCTGGGCGCCGGTACCGCCCAGCGTCACGCCATGCAGCATGGAGACGTCGTCGCCGACTACCGCCGTCTCGCCGATCACCACGCCCGTGGCGTGATCGACGAAAACGCCCGCGCCCATCTTCGCCGCCGGGTGGATATCGACCTGGAACAGCTCCGACATGCGGCTCTGGAAGTGCAGGGCCAGGGTCTCGCGCCCCTGCCGCCACAGGCGATGCGACACGCGGTGAGTCTGCAGGGCCAGGAAACCCTTGTAGAACAGGAAGGCCTGCAGGCCGCCCTTGGCTGCCGGGTCACGCTCCAGCACCGCGCTCAGGTCGGCCTCGGCGGCGGCGACGATGGAAGGCTCGGCGGCATAGGCCTCGGCGCAGATCTCGCGCACCGTCATGGCGCCGACCTCGGAATCACCGAGCTTGCGGGCCAGCTGGAAGCTGAGCGCGGTCGAGAATTCGCCGTGGGACAGGATCACCGAATGCAGCAGGGACGCCAGGCTGGGCTCGGCGCGCGCGGCGGCCGCGGCTTCCTCGCGAAGCGCCGACCAGATGGTCGAGCCGCCCTCCAGCACTTCCAGATGTCGCGCCATGAACCGGTCCCCTGCGAAATCGCCCTAGTCTAGCATGGCCCGCGCCAGATCGTCCGGCAGCAGGCCTTCCTTGGCCATATGGTAGGCCCGAAGCGTCGTCGCCACCGTCAAGGCGTCACGAACCTGCCCCGACTCGATGGCCGCCAGCAGGTCGCGGAACGGCACGCGCGCCCGCTCCAGCGCTTCGGTCTCGTCCGGGATGCAGTCCTCGCAAGGCGTGAGGTCCGTGGCGATCCAGCAGATCGCGGTCTCGTCGGTGACGGAGTTCGAGAGCTCCAGGCGCAGAACCTCATGCCACCGCCCGGCTTCAGCCCCGCCTCCTCCGCCAGCTCCCGGCGGATGCCCTCGATCGGCGGCTCGTCCCCGTCCAGCCCGCCCTCCGGCATCTCCCAGACATAGTTGCCGAGCGGGAATCGGTGCTGGCCGACCAGGGTCACCGTGCCGTCGGCGTGGATCGGCAACACGCCCAGCGCCAGTTTCTTGAAGCGGATCACGCCGTAGAGCGTTTCATGTCCCGTAGGGGCCGTGGCGTCGTATTCCATCAGGGCGATCCACGGGTTCTCGAATCGAGTCCGGCCTTGGCCGGAACGCCACGCGGGCGGCTTTTGCCGCCCTTTCGCCCAAGAGGGTTCGCCAGTCATGCACACGCTTCCTACATTCGAGCAGGACGTGTGCTATGGCCCGGACCGCGGGCGCCCTCAATGGATCGCGGCATGAAAGTTCTGGGTATCGTTTCCCTCTGCGTCTCGACGCTGGTGGCGCTGACGCCGGAGGCGTCCGTAGCCGCCCCGGCCAAGCCGGTCGCCGGCGAGCATCGCCTCAGCGGGGAGGAGATTCGAGCCCTGGCCAAGCGCGAGGTCCTGTGGTGCGACGACTACAAGGCGGCCAACGACGACTGCGAGGCCATCACCCTGGTGCGCCTGGCCCCGGACGGGCGCCTGGCGGAGACCACCACGCTCCTGATCAGCGACGGCCCGCGTCTGCAGGCGTTCCTGGGTGAGTTCGACGAGGTCAAGGGTGACCGGGTGTGCAGCAAGGTGGCGGTGGCCTCCATGCCGATGAGCTTCGTGATGGAGGGAAAGCCTGTGTCCGCCGACGCGGCGATGGGCCTGCGCGCCATCATGGCCCAGTCCCTGGCCGACCTGGAGGGCAAGACGGTCTGCCAGTCGTTCTATCGCGGCGCCGAGCCCGACCGCCTGCGCGAAGAGGTCACCGTCGACGGCAAGCGTCGCGAGGATCTGGAGACCACCTATCTTCTGCGCGAGAACGACGGTCCGGGCTTCGGCCTGCGTTCGCAGGTCGGCAAGGAAGAGAAGAAGGGTTCGGCGATCTGAGATAACGGGCGGGGGCTGAGATGAGTGACGGGGGCGTGGCTTTGGACTTCCCGATGTTCGGGGACCCGGTTCCGATCGAGCCGGACGCCGGGACGCTGCGCCTGCTGGCGCGCCGACGCTCGAGCTCCGCCCAGGGGCTGGGGGAGCCCGGGCCGTCGGCGGAGCAGCTCGAGACCCTGCTGCGCCTCGCTGTGCGCGTGCCCGACCACGGCAAGTTGGCGCCCTGGCGCTTCGTGATCATGCCCAAGGCGTCGAAGGCGAGCCTACTTGAGGCCCTGGGGCGCATCGCCGAGGGCCAGCCGGAGCCCGACACCGCCCGCGCCAAACTGGCCAAGCTGGCGGCCGCGCCGGTCTCGATCCTGGTGGTGTCGCGCATCGATCCCGGTTCCAAGATCCCGGTCTGGGAGCAGGAGCTTTCCGCCGGCGCGGTCTGCATGACCCTGCTGATCGCGGCCCAGGCCATGGGCTTCGGCGCCAACTGGATCACCGACTGGTACGCCTACGCGCCGGAAGGTCAGAAGCTTCTGGGCCTCGGCGAGCACGAGCGGGTGGCGGGCTTCATCCACATCGGCACGCCGGCCGAAGCGCCGCTGGAGCGCCCTCGCCCCGATCCCGAGGCGATCACCACCTACTGGGCAGGCTGAAGAACGGTTCGGGTTCGCTTCTCCGGCTCGAACACCAGCGAGACCAGCACCCAGCTGATGATCATCAGCAGGTACCAGCTGCCCAGCTTGGCGATGGAGACCGGCGTCCAGCCGTCGTGCTGGCTGGGATAGATCCAGGCCCGCGAATAGGTGCCGATGTTCTCGGCGAACCAGATGAACAGGCCGACCAGCAAGAATCCCAGCAGCACCGGCATGCCCCGCTCCTTGCGGTCGGGCGTGAACCAGAACCAGCTCTTCCAGAACAGCAGGGCCGTGAAGGCGAACAGGCCCAGGCGCAGGTCGGGCAGCCAGTGGTTCAGGAAGAAGTTGGCATAGATGCCCGCCGCCAGCAGCCAGGTCGCCCAGGGCGGCGGATAGCGAGTGAAGCGGATGTCGAAGATCCGCATGATCCGGGCGATGTAGCTGCCGACCGACGCGTACATGAAGCCCGAGAACAACGGCACGCCGGCGATGCGCAGTAGGCTCGGCTCCGGATATTCCCACGAGCCCGCCCAGGTCTTGAACACCTCCATCACCGTGCCGACGATGTGGAACAGCAGGATCACCCGCGCCTCGGCCAGGCTCTCCAGCCGGAAGGCCAGCATGGCGACCTGCACGGCGAGCGCGGCGACCACCAGGAAGTCGTAGCGCGCGACGGGGAAATCGTGCGGCCAGAACTGCGCGCTGAGGAACAGCAGGGCCACCATGACCCCGCCGAACAGGCAGGCCCAGCCCTGCTTCAGGCCGAACATCAGGAACTCGAAGGCCCCGCGGCCGACGCGGCTTCGATCCGCCCGCGCCTGGATCGCCGCGAGAAGATCGCGGCCCCAGCGTTCGAGTGGAAGGCGCTTCGGCTCGGTCATCCGCGTCCGCGATAGGGCGAGACGCCGGTGTCGGGAACCCACAGCCCCTCAGGCGCCGGGCCGGTCTGCCAGAACACGTCAATGGGGATGCCGCCACGCGGATACCAGTAGCCGGCGATGCGCAGCCAGCGCGGCTGGGCGCGTTCGACGATGCGCTGACCGACATAGACGGTGCAGTCCTCGTGGAAGGCGCCGTGGTTGCGGAAGCTCTGCAGGAACAGCTTGAAGCTCTTGGACTCGATCACCCACTCGTCCGGGGCGTAGTCGATCACCAGGGTGGCGAAGTCGGGCTGGCCGGTGACGGGGCAGAGCGAGGTGAACTCAGGCGCGGTGAACCGGGCCAGGTAGAGCGCGTCGCGCCGCGGGTTGGGCACGCGCTCGAGGACGGCCTCCTCGGGATTGGTCGCGCCTTCGACCGATCGGCCGAGCTGGGTCAGTTTGGAAGTGTCGGTGGTCATCCCGCCTGCCTAGAACCAAGCAGGCCCGCCGTGAACCCCCTGCCCTACCGTAGCGGCGCCTTGCGCCCGCCCACGGCGCCGCTAAGGGTAGCCAAAGAGAACCGACCAGGAGCCCTCATGGCCATACCCGCCGCCCTGCAACCGGGCCTGAAGCTGCCGGTGATCGCCGCGCCGATGTTCCTGGTCTCAGGCCCCGAGCTGGTCATCGCCGCCTGCAAGTCCGGCGTGATCGGCACCTTCCCGGCGCTCAACCAGCGCACCACCGAGGGCTATTCGGAATGGCTGGACCAGATCAAGGCGGCGCTGGGTCCCGACGATGCGCGCTACGGTGTGAACCTGATCGTGCACCCGACCAACTCGCGGCTGATGGCCGATGTGCAGGTCACGGTGCAGCACCAGGTGCCGCTGGTGATCACCTCGCTGGGCGCGGTGAAGGACCTGGTCGATGCCGTGCACTCCTACGGCGGGCTGGTGTTCCACGACGTCACCACCCTGCGCCATGCCCAGAAGGCGGCCGAGGCCGGGGTGGACGGCCTGATCCTGGTCTGCGCAGGCGCAGGCGGGCACGCAGGCGTGCGCAGCCCCTTCGCCCTGGTCGACGAGGTGCGCCAGTTCTTCACCGGAACCATCATCCTGTCCGGCTGTATCTCGACCGGCCGGGACATTGCCACGGCCATGATGCTGGGCGCCGACTTCGCCTATCTCGGCACGCGTTTCATCAACACCACCGAGAGCATGGCGCCGGACGCCTACAAGCAGATGATCCTGGAGAGCCACGCCGCGGACATCACCTACACCCCCGCCATCTCGGGCGTGCCGGCCAACTTCATGACCAAGTCGCTGATCGCCAACGGCCTGGACCCGAAGAACCTGCCCGAAGCCAAGGCCATGAGCCTGGAGCACGAGGCCCGCGCCTGGAAGGACGTCTGGTCCGCAGGCCAGGGCGTCGGCTCGGTCAAGGACGTGCTGCCGACGGCGGAGCTGGTCGCGCGCCTGGGCCGCGAGTTCGACGAGGCGAAGAGCGACTTCGAAAAGCGCTTCGGCTGAGGGCGCGCGGCGCACGGGGCTTGATGTGCTAAGCTGAACCGTGGCCGCCGCCTCGGAGAACGCCCATGCGCCGCCTCGTCACCGTGCTTTTGGCCATCGCCGCGGCCGGCGCGACCCATGCCCAGCCCGCCGCTCCCTCCCCGCAGGAGGCGCGGCAACAGGCCCTGGCCGAGAACGCCCTGATCACCGAGGTCAACGCCGCCACAGATCCTGCGGCGAAGAAGGCGCTGCTGCTCAAGCTGATCGCGCTGAGCCCCCGCCTGCGCTACCAGGTCTCGCTGGGCGGGCTGGACATGGCGGCGGGCGACTATGCCGGAGCGCTTGCGGACTACGACGCCGCCATCGCCCGCTGGAACGGCCCACACGCCACGCCCGATCCCGATGCGGCCGACGGCGCCGCGCAGGCCGAGCTGGCCTATTCCGGTCGCGCCTCGGCCCTGGCCAAGCTCAAGCGTCTGCCCGAAGCGCTGGCGGCCTACGCCAAGACCACCGAGGTCGCGCCGCAGTCGGCGACCGCCTGGTTCAATGTCTGCGCCATGGCCTACAACCAGGGTGAGGTGAAGCAGTCCCTCGCCGCCTGTGACCGGGCGATCGCGCTCAATCCGGGCAGGGCGGACGCCTACTTCATCAAGGGCTCGCTGCTGGTCGGCGACGCCACGGCTGACAAGGACGGCAAGCCGCACGCGCCGCCCGGCGCGCTGGAAAGCCTGCACAAGTATCTGGAGCTGGCGCCCGCCGGAGCCCACGCCAGCGATGTGCGCGAGATGCTGGCCTATTTCGAGAAGCCCTAGCCTCCGGCGTACTGGCCCACCCAGGCCGGCCTCTCCGGCTCGTCCTGCCCGCGTACCTTCACGCCGAGCGCCCTGGCCCAGCGGTAGCCCCACATCGGGCCGAACTTGGTGACGGTTTCAGGCGTGGCGTAAGCCGAATCCTTCAACGCCTCGTCCAGAGCTATGAAACGGAAGCCGCGCTGTTCGAACAGCGCCAGCACCTCGCTGACCGCGTCGCGGTTCAGCACTGAGGCGTGCAACAGCATCACGTGCGGCGCCTCGCGGCCCAGCACCTGACTGTCGAGCTTGGCGTACCAGTCGATCTCGGCCGCGGTGAAGTCGACATAGGCCTTGCGGATTCGGGCCGCCGTTTCCTGGTCTCGGCGCTTCAGGGCCAGCTCGTAGGGGCGGTTGAAGGCGAAGTCCTCCGCCTCGATGGTGCACGGCGCCAGACGATAGCCGCGCGTGGCCATGAAGGCCGCCACCGCGTCATGCTTCGCCGCCGTGTCGCCGGTGTGGTTGAACGGAAAGCGCAGGAAGCGCGGCTTGCGCCCCGCCCGCGCCAGAGCGTCGCGGATCATCGGCTCGCCTTGCATGATCTGCTGCTCGATCTGCTCCGTCGTCAGGGCGTTGGTGTCGTCATGGGCGTAGAGGTGGTTGCCCAGGTCGAAGCCGGGCGCAGTCCAGGCCTTCAGGACGTGTGCGCCGGCGGGCGCGCCGATCCGCTCGGCCGTCTGCTGGTTCACAAACCCCACGGCCGGCGCATGGTGCGCCTTGAAGGCCTTCAGCAAGACCCGGTTGATCTCAGTCGCGCGGGCGGCGTCCGTACGCGTAACGGGCTCGGGCGAGCCGTGCGCGTAGGGCAGGTCATCGACAGTGATGGCAACCCGGGGCCGTTCCGCGGCATGCGCCCCCGAGGCCGACATCAACACGGCGGCCGCCGCAATCCACGCTCTGAGCATCAAGCCCGCCCCCATCCTCCCGCGAGATCATGCCGGGCAATAGGGCGAAGTCGAGACCGGCTCAGACCGCGAACGCCTGCTCCAGGTCGGCGATCAGGTCCTCGACGTCCTCCACGCCCACGGAGAAGCGGATCAGGCTGTCGGTGACGCCGCCGCGCTCGCGCACGTCCTTGGGCACCGAGGCATGGGTCATGATCGCGGGGTGGTTCACCAGGCTTTCCACCCCGCCCAGGCTCTCGGCCAGGGTGAAGATCTGGAAGCGCTCCAGGATGCGCTTGGTGCGCTCCAGGTCGCCGTCGACCACACAGGAGATCATCCCGCCGAAGCCGCGCATCTGGCGCTTGGCGATGTCATGCTGGGGGTGGCTTTCGAGACCCGGATACCAGACCCGGGCGATGCCCTTGCGCCCCTCCAGCCAGCGGGCCACGACCATGGCGTTTTCGCAGTGGCGCTGCATGCGCACGCCCAGCGTCTTGACGCCACGGTTGGCCAGGAAGGCGTCGAACGGGCCCATCACCCCGCCGACCGAGTTCTGCAGGAACTTCATCTCCTTGGCGAGCTCGTCGGTCCGCGCCACGACCATGCCGCCGATCATGTCGGAGTGGCCGTTCAGGTACTTGGTCACCGAGTGGATGACGAGGTCGAAGCCCAGTTCCAGCGGCCGCTGAGCCCAGGGCGTGGCGAAGGTGTTGTCGGCGACCGCCAGCAGATTGTGCTTCTTGGCGATGCGGGCCAGGCCCTCCAGGTCGGCGACCTTCATCAGCGGATTGGTCGGGGTCTCGACCCACAAGAGCTTGGTCTCGGGCCGGATCGCCGCCTCGACCGTCTCCAGGTTGGAGAAGTCGACGTAGCTGAAGTCGTGCCCGGCCGAGCGCCGGCGCACGCGCTCGAACAGCCGGTAGGTGCCGCCGTAGAGGTCGTCGCCGGCCAGGATGTGCGAATTGGCGTCGAGCAGCTCGAGGATCGTGGACGTGGCCGCCATACCGGACGCGAAGCCGAAGCCCTGCACCCCGCTCTCCAGGTCGGCCACCACCCGCTCGAACGCCTCGCGCGTCGGGTTCTTGCCGCGGGCGTACTCATAGCCCTTGTTCACGCCCGGGCTTTCCTGCGCGAAGGTCGAGGTGGCGTAGATCGGCGTCATCACCGCGCCCGTCGTCGGGTCGGGATATTGGCCGGCATGGATGGCGCGCGTGGAGAACCCCAGGCGGTTGGGCAGGTCGCTCATCGGTCGGGATCCGGTCTCAGGCCGCCTGCGGATGCAGGCGCAGGTGGTTGATCAGGTCCATGCGGGTGATCACCCCGACGAATTCCTCGCCGTCGATGATCAGGGCCACCTCGTCGCGCTCGAAGATCGGAAGAAGCTCCTCGATCGGCTCGCGGGCCTGCAGGGTGCGCAGCTTGGTGGTCATGACGCTCTTCACCGGCTGCTTGAAGCGCGCGTCACGGTCCACGCCCTCCTTGTCGACGCCCTTCAGGATGTCGCTTTCGTCGAGCACCCCGACCAGGCGGCCCTCCTGCAGCACCGGCAGCTGGGAGACATCGGCCTGGCGCATGCGGTTGTAGGCCGACAGCAGGGTATCGTCGGGGCCGACCACCACCGCGCCGCCTTCCGACATCTTGCGAGCCACCAGGTCGCGCAGGTCGCCGTGCATCGGCCGCTCGGCCAAGCCCTGCTCGGCCAGCCAGAAGTCGTTGTAGACCTTGGACAGGTACTTCGCCCCGGTGTCGCAGACGAAGGTCACGACGCGCTTGGGCGTCGTCTGCTCGCGGCAATAGCGCAGAGCCGCGCCGAACAGGGTGCCCGATGACGAGCCGGCCAGGATGCCTTCCTTCAGCAGCAGCTCGCGCGCGCACTGCATGCTCTCACGGTCCGAGATCGAATAGGCCTTTTTGACCAAGCCCATCTCGGCGTTGTCGGGGATGAAGTCCTCGCCGATACCCTCGACGGTCCAGGAACCGGCCTCGATCAGCTCGCCGGTCTCGACATAGTGGGTCAGGATCGAGCCGACCGGGTCGGCCAGCACCATCTCGGTCTTGGGCGAGACCTGGCGCATGTAGCGGCCGATGCCGGACAGGGTGCCGCCGGAGCCCACGCCTACCACCACCGCGTCCACATCGTGATCCATCTGCTCCCAGATCTCGGGGCCGGTGGTCTTGAAGTGCGCTTCCGGGTTGGCCGGGTTGGCGAACTGGTTGACGTAGAAGCCGCCCGGGATCGACTGGGCGAGGCGCTGGGCCAGGTCCTGGTAGTATTCCGGGTGGCCCTTGCCGACGTCGGAGCGGGTGATGCGCACGTCGGCGCCGAGCGCGCGCAGATGCTGCACCTTCTCGCGCGCCATCTTGTCGGGCACCACCAGCAGGATCTTGTAGCCCTTCAGGACACCGATCAGGGCGAGCGCCAGGCCGGTGTTGCCGGCGGTGGCCTCGATGATGGTGCCGCCGGGCTTCAGCCAGCCTTCGCGCTCGGCCGCCTCGATCATGGAGACGGCGATGCGGTCCTTGATGGAGCCGCCCGGGTTCTGGCTTTCCAGCTTGATGAACAGGCGGCAGGGGCCGGTGTCGATATGCTTGATCTCGACAATCGGCGTGTTGCCGATCAGGTCCATCAGCGAACCGACCGGCTTGGTCAGGGATTGGGTCATGCCGCCATTGGCGCCAAGGCAGGGGCCGGATCAACCCCTTAGATGCAGAGAGCCTGTCCGGGCGCAAAAGTGGGGCCACTTTTGCATGACGGGCTCTAGTCGCGGCACGCATCCTCCATATCGTGGAAGTGCTCGTCCATGTCGGCGTGCGGAACCTCGGGCGCCTCGGCTGGGCCTTCCAGGGCGCGGGTTTCGACCTTGGACCCCGCCTCAAGCGTACGGTGCACCGGGCACTTGTCTGCGATCTCGAACAGGCGCGCGACCTGGGTCTCGTCCAGCGGTCCCTCGAATCGGATGCGCCGCTCGAAGCGATCCGTAGGCGTGGCGTCCGCGACTTTCTGGTGGGCCACGGCCACGTGCACCCGCTCCAGCGGCCATGACTTCTGCTCGGCGTAGAGGCGCACGGTCATGGCGGTGCAGGCGCCCAGGCCCGCGGCCACCAGCTGGTAGGGGCTGGGACCCGAGGCCAGGCCGCCCACGTCCTTGGGCTCGTCGGCGAAGAAGCGGGCGCCGCCGGCGCGCACCTGCATCTGGAACTTGCCCGCCCCGGTCTCGTCGACCATCACCGCCCCATCGTCGACGGTCGCATCGGGCTGGGCCGCCTCGGCGACATAGTGCGAGGCCCAGGCGGCGATGACCTTGGCGGCGTATTCGGCCTCCTCGGGCTTGGCCAGCAGGTGCCCGGCCTTGTCGAGCGAAATGAAGCTCTTCGGATGCTTCGCCGCCATGAAGATCTCGGTGGCGTTCTCGACCTCGACGATGGCGTCCACCGGCGAGTGCAGCACCAGAAGCGCGCGCCCCAGGTGGGCGATCCGCTCCTTCTGGGCCTGCATCCGCGCGTCTTCGACGAAGGCCTGCCTGATCCTGAACGGGCGCCCACCGAGATCGACCTCGGCCTCGCCCTTGGCCTTCAACTCGGCGAGCCGCTCCTTGATCAGGCCCAGCACGTGCGCCGGATCAGCCGGCGCCGCGATGGTCGCCACCGCCTTGCAGGAAGGCACGTCGCCGGCCGCCGCCAGCACCGCCGCCCCGCCCAGGCTGTGGCCGATCAGAAGCGCCGGCGCGCAGCCGTGGTCGGCCATGTGTTTGGCCGCGCAGACCAGATCCTCGACATTGGCGGAGAAGCCGGTCTCGGCGAACTCGCCCTCGCTTTGGCCCAGGCCCGTGAAATCGAAGCGCAGCACGCCCACGCCCAGATCGGCCAGCGACCGGGCGATGCGCACCGCCGCCTTGGTCTGCTTGTCGCAGGTGAAGCAGTGGGCGAACAAGGCGAAGGCCTTGGCCCCGCCTTCAGGCAGATCGAGCCGCGCGGACAGGGTCTGGCCTTCGGCGTTCTTGAAGTCGAACGGCTGGGATCGCATCTCGAAATTTCCTGTGGCGCGGCGAGGGTCTGCCTGGGCGGCAAGTCCGTCAATTGGCCCGGTCAATCGGAACGAGAGAACGCCGCAATTGATTTGTACGCAAACCGACGGGCTTGGGATGCGAATCCGTTCAAGGGCGTAGGATAGAAATGGCTGGCCCCTCCCCGATGACACCGCTGGACTTGCAGACGCCGATCATGGCCGCGCCCATGGCCGGAGGCCCCTCCACGCCCGAGCTGGCGGCAGCCGTTTCGGCGGCCGGCGGCATGGGCTGGCTGGGCTGCGCATACCTGACGCCTGAACAGATCGTGGAGCAGGCCGCGCGCGTGCGCGCCCTCACCGACCGGCCGTTCGGCATCAATCTGTTCGTGGGCGGCTGGTCGCGCCAGGCCGGTCGCGACGAGACGGCGCCGATGCTGAAGCTGCTGGCCGAAGCCCACGCCAAGCTCGGCCTGCCGGCGCCCAGCGCGCCCTCCATCGGCATCGACCCGTTCCCGGCCCAGCTCGAAGCCGTCCTCGACGTGTCGCCCGCCGCCTTCAGCTTCACCTTCGGCATGCCGCGCGCGGAAGAACTGCAGCGCGCCAAGCAGCAGGGGATCAAGGTGTTCGGCACCGCCACCACGGTGCGCGAAGCGCATCTCCTGGCCCAGTCCGGCGTGGACGGCGTCATCGCCCAGGGCGACGAGGCGGGCGGCCATCGCGGCTCCTTCGCCGGCGCCTTTGAGCAGTCGATGGTCCCCGTGCTCGACCTGGTCGAGGCCATCGGCGGCGAGACCGGCCTGCCGATCCTGGCCGCGGGCGGAATGATGGACGGACGCGACATCCGCCGCGCCCTGGACCGGGGCGCCAGCGCCGCCCTGCTCGGCACCGCCTTCCTGGGCTGCCCGGAAGCGGGCGTCTCGCCAGCCTATCGGCGCGCGCTACAAACGGTCGAAGGCGACCCGACCGTGATCACCCGCGCCTTCTCCGGCCGCCCCGCGCGGGGCCTGCCGAACGGCTTTTCCCGCCAGGTCGAGGCGACACGCACGGAAATTCCGCGCTACCCGCTGCAGAACGCCATGACCCGGCCGATGCGTGCCGCGGCCGCCCAGCAGGGCGAGGCCGATTACCTGTCGATGTGGGCCGGGCGAGGCGTGGCGCGCCTGCGCGAGATGCCCGCCGCCGAGCTGGTCGCGGTGCTGTGGGCCGAACTGCAAGCCGCCGGCGAGATGGTGGCCGCAGAGTAGGGCCTCAGGGCCGGCGCCAGACCTTGCCGCCCTTCATCACGAAGTCGACGTGCTCGGTCGCGGCGATGTCGGCGGTCGGGTCGCCCGGCATGGCGACCAGATCGGCCAGATAGCCCGCTTTCACGCGGCCCAGATTGTCGCCTTCGCCCAGCACCTTGGCGTCGACGGCGGTGGCGGCGCTCAGCACCTGCACCGGCGTCATGCCGGCCTTGGCCATCAGCTCCAGCTCGCGCCAGTTGGTCCCGTGGGTGAACACGCCAACGTCCGAGCCCACCCCGATGCGCACCCCGTTCTTCATGGCCAGGTGGAAGGCGCGATCGGCGTCCAGCATGCCCTGGGTCGGGGCGGATTTGCCGGGGATGTAGTGCTGGAAATACTCCGCCGTCGCCGCCACTGCCGTCAGGGTCGGCATGTACGAAACGCCCTTCGACGCCATCAGCTTGAACGTCTCGTCCGTGCCGCCATAGCCGTGCTCGATGGTATCGACGCCCGCCAGCGCCGCGCGGCGCATGCCCTCGTTGGAGGCGGCGTGGACGGCCACCGGGCGGCCGATGGAATGAGCGGTCTCAACCGCCGCCTTCATCTCCTCCAGCGACAGCGTCGGCTCGGTCTCGCCGTGGGGGCCGGCGCGATAGTCGGCGTAGAGCTTGATCCAGTCGGCGCCGTGGGCGGCCTGGTCGCGCACCGCCTTGACCATCTCGTCGATGCCCGAGACCTCCTGCGCGCCCTGCGGCAGGTCGATGTCCGAGCGCCAGGTCCGGCGATTGGGGCCATAGGCGCCCTGGGCCACGATGGCGCGGGTGGAGACCCACAGCCTCGGCCCTGGGATGATCCCGTCGTTGATCGCCCGCTTGATGGAGACGTCGGCGTCGCCGGCCCCTTCGGTGCCCAGGTCGCGCAGGGTGGTGAAACCGGCCATCAGGGTCGCATTGGCCTGCGCCCCGCCGCGCAGCGTGCGATAGAACGGCTGCTCCTTCAGCACCTGATCGTCCCACAGGGTCTCGTTGTAGGGGTGCAGCAGCAGGTGCGAGTGCAGGTCCATCAGGCCCGGGATCAGGGTCTGGCCGGGCAGCTCGATCACCTCCGCGCCCGCGGGAACGGCGACGCTCTCGGCCGGACCGACCGCCTTGATCCGCTCGCCCTCGACCAGCACGACCCAGCCGGTGTGCACCGGTTCGTCGGCGGTCCAGACCCGCGCGGGCTTCAGCAGGATCGTGTGCGGCGCGGGCTCGGCCGCCGACGCGCCTGCGCCCAGCATCCCGGCCAGGGCCGCCAACCCCGTGAGAAGACGCTTCATCGGATGAACCCCTGCCGTTGCGCCGCCGAGATTAGCGGCGCCCGGACCGGGGCGTCACCCTGGGAATCGCTCAGAACGTCTTGGACAGGCCCACGAAGAAGCCGCGGCGCGGCCCCCACTGCGGCTGCCCCACGCCCACCCCGGTGCCGTCACGGATCAGGTACTTCTCGTCGAACAGGTTGACGATGTCGAAGCGCACATCCAGCGCCCCGGCGCCCGGCAGCTCGAGCTTGTGCGACAGGCTGGTGTTGACCTGGGTGTAGGCTGGAACCTTGCCGCCGTTGGGGATGCCGGTGACCGGATCGTCGGCGCGCAGGCCCGAGCCATAGAGCAGATCGGCCGACAGCCGGGTCGGGCCCCAGTGGTAGGAGGCGCCGGCCGAGGCGGTGTAGCGCTGGTCGTGGTCCACGAAGATGTAGTGGCCGGCCATATAGGCCAGGTCGCCCGGGTCGAAGTTGAACTGGCTGGAGACGATGTCCCGCCCCTCCGCCTTCGAGATCGCGAAATTGGCGTAGGCCGAGAACGCGCCCCGGGCATAGGTCGAGGAGAAATCGATCCCCTGCACCCGCCCGTCGCGATAGTTGAACGGCGTCAGGATGATAGGCGCGCCGAACTGGCCCTCGTCCAGTAGGTTGCGCGACTTGCGATAGTAGGCGTCGACCCCCAGCGTCAGGCCGGGCAGCAGCTTCTGCTGGACGCCGAGGTCGAAGTAGTCGGCCCGCTCGGCGAAGGGGGTGGTGTTGGTCAGGCTGATCGGCGCGGCGGTCGTGCCCACGAACTTGGTCAGGGTCTGGCTGGTGACCAGCTCGAACGAGGGCGGGGTGAAGTAGCGCGAATAGCCGCCGTGCAGGGTCGTGGACTCGGTCGGCGTCCAGACGAAGTTCAGGCGCGGGCTGAGCTGGTTCTCGTTCCGCAGCGCATCAACCAGATCGAAGCGCAGGCCGTAATTGATGGTCAGGGCCTCGATCGGCTTCCACTCGTCCTGGACATAGGCGCTGTAGCTTTGGGCGTTGCGCGCGCCGTTGTCGATGATGACGCTCGGCGTATTGGCCGCGTGTCCGGCGCCGTCCACGGCCAGGACCTCGGACGTCGTGTCGCTGGTGGAGCGGTCGAACTGCACGATCACTCCGCCGCGCACGGTGTGCCGGTCGTTCAAGTGGTAGACGCCTTCCGCCTGCAGGCCGAAAGCGGTGTCGGCCTTCCTGGCCTGCTGCGCGATGCCGTTGAACAGCAGCTCGCCCAGGACGTCGGGCTGGTAGTCCAGCGAGGAATAGCGGGCGAAGGCCGACAGCTGCATCGAGGCGTTTTCGGTAGCGCGGGTATAGCTGGCGATGCCGAAGTCGGTGGTCTCGTGCTGGGTCGACTTGATGTCCTGGCTCAGGAAATCCGCGGTTCCGTTTACGGTCAGGGGATCGCCGGCCAGGTCGGTGAAACCGTCGGTGTTGGCATGCAGGCCTGAGCGCTGCGGAATCTGGAAGCGCTGGTCCGAGGCGCCGAAGATCAGCTCGGCGCGGCTCTGCGGGTCGATGATGTGATCGAAATAGCCGAAGGCCTGGTACTGCCGGGTCTGGTCATACACCGGCCTGGCGCTGCCGTCCGGCGACTCGATGCCCACGTCGCTCTGCAGATAGCTGCCCGACAGGAACCAGCTGTTGGCGTCCTTCGAGCCCGAGATCTCCAGGCTGGGCTGGATCGTGCCGTTGGAGCCGCCGTAGAGCGAGGCCCGGCTCTCGTCGCCGAAGCCGCTCTTGGTCTTGATGTTGACGATGCCGGCGGTGCGCAGGCCGTACTGAGCCGGCAGGGCGCCTGTAATCAGCTCCACGCTGTCGGCCAGG
This sequence comes from Pseudomonadota bacterium, assembly GCA_018241995.1. GTDB lineage: Bacteria > Pseudomonadota > Alphaproteobacteria > Caulobacterales > Caulobacteraceae > JAFECT01. The sequence goes on along the minus strand of JAFECT010000007.1, from coordinate 124,416 downwards.
CGTGGGCTGAGCGTCTGGCCGAACACCGCCAGGCCTTCGGGCAGGATCACATTGTTGATGCGATACTGGATGTTGGCGTGGTCGCCGCGCACGTGCAGCTGGCCGAAGGAGTCCTGGGTCACGCCCGGCGTCTGCAGCACCACCTGATTCAGGCCCGCGTTGTCGCCGCCCGGCAGGCTCTCGATGGCCTGGTTGGTCAGGGTGTAGGTCGTGGCGCCGAGGCTCGCTTCGATGGTCGAGCGCGCGTTGTTCAGCCGCTGAGCCGTCACCACGATCTCGCGCACGCTGCTGGCCGATCCGTCGACCTCGCCGCCGGCCGGGTCGGCGAAGGCGGGCGCGACGGCGAGTGCAAAGGCCCCGGTTCCGACGAGAAGTCCCAACTTGAACGACATCGCCAAACCCCCTCGCCATCAAGCGGCCCGGACGCGGCCGCCACGGGGGATGTGTTATGTGATATTATAACAGCGAGTCAAGAAATGTTATGAAATAACATTTCAGCCGGCCGGAAGGTACGTGGCGCCCTACTCCGCCGCCGCGCGCACCGGCGGCTCGTCCTCGTCCCGCGGGCACAGGCGACGGCCGCCAACCGTGGCCGCATAGCCGTGCAGGAAGCGCTCGATGGCGCTCTCCAATGTCGGCATCACCTGCCCGCGCTCAGACGCCAAGGCCACATCGCGCGGCCGCGGGGCCGGCCAGCCGAAGGCGGTGGCGGGCACACCTTCGACCAGATCGGGGTCGTAGCCGGCGCCCTCGGCCAAGGCCCGCGCGAAGGCGGCCCAGGACAGAGCGCCGTCGTTGGCGAGGCAGCGCACGCCCGTCTCGCCGTCGAGCAGCAGGTCGAGGCAGGCGTTGACCAGGTCCGGCACATAGGTCGGCGAGACGATCAGGTCCTCGGCCGCCTGGAACCGCTCCCCTCGCCCCAGGGCGTCCAGGGCATGGACCGCGAAATTGTGCGGATCGGCGTGGGAGAAGAAGGCCGCGGTGCGCACCACCAAAGACCACCCGCCGCAGGCCAGGACCCGCGCCTCCGCCTCGGCCTTGCTGCGGCCGTAGGCGTTCAGGGGCGAAGGCCGGTCGCTCTCGACATAGGCCGAGCCCTTCAGGCCGTCGAACACGAGGTCGGATGAGAAGGTCACGAACGCAGCGCCACGCTCGGCGCAGGCGCGGGCCAGAACCTCGGCCCCCAGGGCATTGGCGCGAAGGCAAGCGTCCTCCTCGTGCTCGGCGTCGTCCACGCGCACGAAGCCCGCGGTGTTGATCACGGCGCTGGGGCCCAGACGGTCCAGCGCTTCCGCAACGCTGTGGGGATCGTCGATCGCCAGCGTTGAGCGTCCCGTCAGCACGAACGGCAGGCCCCGATGGCGGCAGGCGCGGGCGAAGGCCTGGCCCAGAGTGCCCGTGGCCCCGGTGATCAGGATCGGCGGCGCCTCCACCACGCAGCCATCCGGCGCATCGCGGTCTTGGGCACGCACTGCCGAACGCGCCGGGGCGTGCACATAGCGGATATCGCCGCGCCGCCACCAGCCGGGCGAGGCGAAGGCCGGTCCCTTCACCGCCTGCCCGCCCGCCAGGTCCTTCAGCAGGGCCGCCATGGCGGTGGGCCGCGGCGCCGGCGCCCTCAGGTCGAACACCCCGCATTCGTAGGACGCGTCTTCGGAGGTCAGCAGGTTCGACCAGCCGTGACTGCCCAAGAGCGACCACGCCGTCACCGCCTCGATCTCGATACCCTCGCCGCGCAGCTGTTCGGCGCCGCGCCAGGCCTCCAGGAACCAGCGCATCTGCTCCTCGCGGGTGCAGCCGTTGTGCGCCTCGGTCACCGCCAGGGTGCGGCCGTAGCGCTCCCAGGCCTGGCGCAGCAGGGCGCGCAGGCCCAGGGGCCCGTCCTCGGCCACGCGAACCGCCTCGACGTCGACGTAGCGCTGCTTGCCGTTGCCGCCGTGCAGCCGCGCCGGATAGCGCTCGACCCGGTGATCGAGGAACCGTTCGCTGGTCAGGTAGTGGTTCACCCCCACCACGTCCGGCGGGCATGGATCCTCGGCGATGGCCTTGAGCCGGTCGCTGAGGCCGAAGCACGAGATGTAGGCATGCAGCGGATGCTCCGGCGTCACCTTCCCGCAGAGCAGGTCCCAGGTCAGCCAGCGCCGGTCGTTCTCATATCTTGCCTGGTCGGCCAGGGGCCCCGTGTGATGGGTGAAGCCCAGGTCCTCGGTCTGGATCAGCCGCGCGCGCGGATTGACCTCGCGAATCTCGGCCATGGCGAGGCGGGTGGCGTCGATCTGATTCAGAAGCGCGCGGAAGAAGTCGCCCTCGTCGCGCCGATGCGGCCACCACAGGCCATAGACGCAGGCGAAGCGGGCGGTGGTCAGGGGCTCGTTGACCGGCGTCCAGTCCTGGACCCACGGATAGCGTTCCGCGACGGCGCGGGCGTGGGCGGCCAGGCCCGGCGCGAAGTTCTCGGCCAGCAAATCGGTGTAGCGAGGGCCGGAGCCGTGGTGGATCAGCCCGACGATGGGCTTGATGTTGAGGTCGCGCAGCCGCGCGAACCGCGCGTCCGCCCAGCCGAAGTCCCGCTCTTCCGGCGCATCGGGCGCCGTGCGCTCCCACAGCACCGGATAGCGCAGCGCCTTCAGGCCGAGCGCGGCGAAGCGGTCCAGGTCCTCGGGCCGATGTTGGTGGCCGGAGCGGATCGTCTGGTCGAAATACCGCTCGCCGACACGGTTGACCGTGCACTCATGGCCGCCCCACAGCTCCAAAGCCGTCTTCACGCAACGCACCTCTGTCCGCTAATCCCGGTGAGGCAACTCCCGGGCGGGCGAAAGGTTCGGCTTTCAGGCGGCGGAAGCTTCGCCGTCTTGCCCGGCGGCCGGCGCCGCCCGCTTGGCCCCAGCGGGCGCAAAGGGATCGGGTTCGACCAGGCTGATGCGGTTCAGGTCGGCGTAGGTCTGGCCCTTGTCGTCAAAGGCGATGGCGTCCTGATAGCGGGTGTTCCACAGCACCGCCTCGGGCCCATAGTCCTTCATATCCTGCACGTCGGCGTTCAGGGCGGTGTCGTGGGCCTTGGTGGCCAGGAACAGGCGCACCTGCTCCTGCATCATCGCCTCGGCGTCGTAGCCCCTGAGCGGGCTGTCGTCGTCGATCTCGTGCATCAGGGTCCAGGTCAGGCCGAAGATCGGCAGGTGCGCGCGTTCCAGTTTCAGGTCGCGCGGCCGGCGATAGACCTGCCCCTCCTGCGTCTCCTCGCGCATCAAGGCGGAAAGCCTGGCGTCCGCGTTGGTCAGCACGCTGGCGCGGCCGTTGCCGATCCGCAGCATCAGGGTCGGCTTGCCGTTGCGCACCGCCACCACCGCCGTATCGGCATAGAGGATCAGCGCCCGCGGCCTGGAAAACCGCACGAAGATCAGGCCGGTGGTGATGGCGGTGAAGGCCATGCCGGTGATGATCTCCGCGCCCGAGATCACGTGGCCATAGACCGTCTCCGGCGCCATCGCGCCATAGCCCACGGTCGCCAGGGTCTCGATCGAGAAGAAGAAGGCGTCGACGATACTGTCCAGATTGGTCACCGCGCCGGGCACCGCCAGGTACAGCAGGGCGAAGATCAGGTTGATCAGCACGAAGGCGACCACCAGCCCGATGAAGAAACCGGTCCAGCTGACCGTCACGGCGATGTGGTACGGGTCGCGCAGGTCGTAGCGCGAGGCGCCGGCCTTGCGCAGCTCGAACGCCCCGATGCGCATGCGCATGGGCTCGATCCTGGGCATCTGGGCCGGGCTCTCGGACCGGCGCCGACGATGGGAAGGTTCGCTCAAAGCCTGCAGCCTCCTGCCCGCATGGCGCGGACGGCAGAGAGGCTATTTAGGGGGCGCAGAGGCTGGGGTGAAGCACACAAGCCGCCGCCCGCTTTGACCGCGCCCCGGCGGTGCTGTAGCCGTGACCCGCTTGCGGACGTGGCGGAACGGTAGACGCAGCGGACTTAAAATCCGCTTCCCGTATGGGAGTGTGGGTTCGATTCCCACCGTCCGCACCAGGGAGGATAATCCGACACCGTATTTCCGATTCAAATCCGGCCGGCACCGCCCTTCCGGCCTTGTGAGCGGGTCACATGGCGCTCGACCACTACGTCTCTCAGGTCCACCTACGGAACTTCTATTCACCGAAGCTCCGCGGACAAATGCATGCCATCAGGAAATCCGACCTCAAAAAATTCCCCTGCACGTCGGAAAGCGTGTGCCGAATAGAGGAAGGCAGTACCAACGCGTATCTGATCGAAGACCGCGTTATCGAGGAATTCCTCAAGAGCATTGAGCCGAAATACAATGCGTCTGTCGCCGTGCTCCTCGAGGGCAAGCCCGACAGCGCCTGCGTGCATGCAATCGCCGGATTTGCGGCCTACGTCTCATCCTGCGCTCCCGCCGCGATGCGCATTCATTCGGAGCCGCTCGAGAGCCTCATTCAGACCGAGGTCGAAATCCTAGAAAAACAGGGTTCGCTGACGAAGGCACCGGCGAGCCTCGGCGGCAAATCACTCAGCGAGTTGCTCGCAGAGGGCACGATCAAGGCGACGATCGATCCGAAGTTTCCTCAGGCAGTGGGTATCAGCACGATCCTGAGTCGCACGTCAGTATTCGGAAATTCGCGGTGGGAGATTCTCAGTAACCCCGAACCCGAGAGCCCCTTTTTTACCAGCGACTATCCGGTTGCGCTCGAAAAAATTTCCGGCCGCCAGAACCCAAACTGGATCGTGCCGCTCGCGCCAAATCTCGCGATCCGCATCGTGCCGGATGAAGCGCTGCGAGGCGCGCAGGATGACCTAACATTTTCGCGCTTTCGCTTTAGCACGCGCTCGATCAGCCACCAGGAAATCCGCGCCGCCAACGGCCTGATTGTCCGAAGCGCCGAAAGCCTCGTATTCTATCGTGACGACCGCGACTGGGTCGAAAAGTTCGTCGAGAAAAATCGCGCGTTCCGTATCGAGTCGGTGACGGATCGGATCGATGTCGGGGATGGCGTTCTCAACATCTCCCGCCAGCGACTTGCGCCAGTGAAGTCCTGACGGCTCTAGAGCTCCACCAGCATGATGCACTTGTTTCGAGCCGGGGGGCTCGCCGCAGGGTGCTAGCATGCGGTCACAACTGGAACTTCGTCAAAGCACAGAACCTCCACGGCTACGTCACAAGAGCAGTGCAATCCGGGCCTGCATGGGCCGGCACCGCGACCTCCCTTTGCCATCGCAGTAAACTCTACTATTGCGATAGCACGCGTTTGACACGATCGAGGACCGCCATGCCCGCCCAAAAGCTCATGTTCATCCGCCATGCCGAAAAGCCGTCCGGCTCGACCCAAGGCGTAACCCTGCAAGGCGCCGTCAACGCCGAGGAGTTGATCGTCCTGGGCTGGCAGCGCGCGGGAGCCTTGGCTCGATTCTTCGCGCCGCTCAGCGGCTCACCTGCCGCCGGCCTGCTCACGCCTCAGGCCTTGTTCGCGTCCGAGGTCGCCCATCATAGCGAGAGCCTGCGGCCGCAGCACACCATCCTGCCGCTGTCGCAGCTGACGGGCCTGACCATCCAGACGCCGGAACCCAAGGGCAAGGAGAAGGACCTGGCCAAGATCCTGGAGACCCAGACCGTTCCGACCCTGACCGCGTGGGAGCACCAGGACATCCCGACCATCATCAACCACCTGGCCAAGAACAAGACCCTGTGCCCCCAGACCTGGATCGGCACGCGATTCGACATGGTGTGGGTGCTGGACCGGCCGGATGCCGGCTCACCTTGGACCTTCAGTCAGGTCCCGCAGATGCTTTTGGCCGGCGACAGCCCCGACCCGATCCCGTTCCAGACGACGGCGGCGGCGACCGCCTAGAGCGCGGCCCAAACGCAAAAGGCGGCGCACCCGGCGCCGCCTTTCGCAAATCCCGTTCCCGCCCGCCTCAGCGCCCGCGGCGCGCGCGCTCCTGATCGCTCAGGGTGCGGATCAGCTCCAGCACCGACTTGCGAACGCGCGGGCTGTCGATGGCGGCGAAGGCCTCCAGCGCGGCGTTGGCCTCGTTGTCGTGGAACTTGGACCAGTCGATCTTGGGCTTGCCCTCTTCCATGCCCAGCAGGTCGGCCGGGCGGCACTGCAGGGCCTCGGCGATCAGGACCAGGGACGAGGCGCTGATGCGGTTGACCCCGCGCTCGTACTTCTGGACCTGCTGGAAGGTGACGCCCAGCTTGTCTCCGAGCTTGGACTGGCTCATCCGGAGCTCCCGGCGGCGCGCCCTAACGCGTGCGCCGACTTCGCGGTCGAGTTGTTCGGTCCTCTCGACGATCATCGCTATGGCTCCCGCCCCGGTGGTTCAATCATACAGACAACCCGATTGGAGTTCATAGACCGAACCCGGATGAATCTGGAAGTCCTTGATCACGATTGTGTTGAATAGGTTTTCGAGTGAACGCGTTCAGAAAAACAACTATTTTTACGGGGACCTCGGACAATCGCTCAACTTTGCACCCCAGGAGGAATGTTTGTCCTTACATAGGTTAGATCGGCATCCGTAGCGCTACCTATTTCCCCGGCTTCCGGATTTTCTCCAACAGGACCTGAAACACAACTTAAAAGACACGCTGAGAGATAAGCACGCGTCTTCCGTCACCCGTCGAGCGAGCGCTGTTGTGCGAATGTCGCGCCCCGATTCGGAATATCGCGCCTGGGGTGAGGCCCGCTTTGCAGGCGCGCGCACAGTGCTACGGTCGAATCCGAGGGCCTCACGCGCTCGTCGGGGGAAGTGTTTATGCGTCGCGCCGTGGGGTGGCTTGCCGGCTGCCTGATCCTGGGGCTGGCCACCGGCGCCTATGCGCAGCCGGTGCGCTCGGTCATCTGGTGCGACGGCGAGCCGGGCGAATTCACGTCCGATCAGATCATCCAGGGCTGCAGCGACCTGATCAAGGCGGGCAGGCCGAGCCCCCGCGACACCGCCATCGCCCACTACAACCGCGCCCTGGCCTATACCCAGAAGGGCGATCTGCAGCACGCCCTGGCCGACTACGACGAGGTGCTGAAGCTCCAGCCCAGCGACGGCAACGCCCTGATCAACCGGGGCGCCATCTACCTGGGCGCCAAGCAGTATGACCGCGCTACCGCCGACTTCTCCGAGGCCATCCGCCTGTCGCCGCACGACGCGCGGCCCTTCTACGCGCGGGCGGTCACCTACTATGTGCAGCGTCGCTTCGAGCAGGCCATCGACGACCAGACCAAGGCGCTGGAGCTGAAGCCCGACTTCGTCGAGGCGGTGTTCGAGCGGGGCAATGCCTGGTTCGAGCTGGGCGACCTCGACAAGGCGGTCGCGGACTACACCCAGGCCATCAAGCTGAAGCCGGACGACACCGACGCCTACTACAATCGCGCCCAGGTCTGGTACCGCCGCGGCGACGGCGCCCGCGCGTTGGCCGACCTGAACGCCGTCCTTCAGTACAAGCCCGACTATGCGCCCGCCATCCACGACCGGGCCGCGGTCTATTTCAATACAGGCCACTATGACCTGGCCATCGCCGAGTACGACCGGCTCTTGACGGTGCAGCCCGCGGGCGCGGCCGAGACCCTGTCGGATCGGGCGGACGCGCGCCGGCTGAAGGGCGACTTCGACGGGGCGCTGAAGGACTACGAGCTGGCGCTGAAGGCCAAGAAGGACAGCCTCCCGGCCCTGATCGGGCGCGGATTCGCCTATGAGGGCAAACGCGACTTCGTCCACGCCCTGCAGAGCGCCGACCAGGCGGTGAAGCTGGGGCCCAAGGAGCCCGCGACCTGGTTCGCGCGCGGCGACATCAACTACGACAAGGGCGACTATCCGCACGCTATCGCCGACTACACCGAAGGCATGGCGCTGAGGCCGACCCTGGCGGTGGCCTACAAGACCCGCGGCTCCGCCTACATGCGGCTCAAGGACTGGGACAACGCGATCTCGGACGAAACCCGCGCGCTGAAGCTCAAGCCCGACTACCTGGAGGCCCTGGCCCTTCGCGCCGGCGCCCTGATCGAGGCGGGCCGGGTGCGTGAGGCGGTCGGCGACTACGACACCATCCTGAAGCTGCGCCCCGGCCTGCCCTCAGTGCATCTGGCGCGCGGCGAGGCCCATGCGCGCCTGCATGAGCTGGACCTGGCCATCGCCGACTTCGACAAGACCATCGGCCTGGCCCCCAATTCGGCCGAAGCCTGGTTCAACCGGGGCACGGCCTGGTTCGGCAAGGGCGACTACGCCCAGGCGGTCGCGAACTACACCCAGACCCTGAAGCTGGCGCCCGGCGCGCCGGAGGTGCTGATGGCCCGCGCCGACGCCTATGTGGCCAAGGGCGATCCGGCCGGGGCGGCGGGCGACTTCACCGAGCTGTTGAAGCAGCGGCCCAAGGACGCCGACCTGTGGCGGGCGCGGGGCGACGCGCTCTATCGCAAGGGCGACTATGCCTTGGCCATCGCCGACTTCGACCAGGCCATCAAGCTGAAGCCCGGCTTCGCTCAGGCGTTCGGCCTGCGCGGCGACGCCTGGTTCGCCGCGGGCGATACGCTGAAGGCGATCAAGGACTACGATCAGGCCATCAGGCTAAAGCCCGACTTCCAGGGCGCCCTGCGCATGCGCGGGCAGGCCCAGTTGACCCGCAACGACCTGGACAAGGCGCTGAAGGACGAGGACGAGGCCGTGCGCCTGGGGCCGAACGACCCCTGGGCCTGGTCGGCGCGCGCCGACGTGAAGCTGGCCCGCCGTGACAACGACGGTGCGGTGGCCGACTACGACCAGTCGATCAAGCTCGCGCCGGGCGAGGCGCCGGCCTGGTCGGGCCGGGGCGACGCCTGGTTCAACAAGCACGAGTGGGACAAGGCCCTGGCCGACTTCGACCAGTCGCTGAAGCTCGATCCCAGCCGCGCCCAGACCTGGCTCGACCGGGGCGACACCCACATGCGCCGGCGCGAGATCGACCTGGCCCTGGCCGATTACGACGAGACCATCCGCCTGGAGCCGAAGCAGCCTGAGGCCTGGCGCGCGCGCGGCGAGGCCTATGCCCTGAAGGCCTATGGCGACCCGGCCCTGCTCGACAAGGCGCTCGCCGACTTCGACCAGGCCCTCGCGCTGAAGCCCAAGTGGGCGGAGGCCCTGCTCGATCGCGGCCGGGCGCACGGGCGCAAGCTCGACCACGACCGCGCCTTGGCCGACTTCGACGCCGCCCTGAAGCTCGACCCGAAGAACGCCGAGATCTGGCTGAGTCGCGGCGGCCTGTGGGAGCGCCGCAAGGACTTCGCCAAGGCCTTCGAGGACTTCTCGCAAGCCATCCGCGTCGCGCCGGACAACGCCGAGGGCTGGAATGCCCGCTGCTGGCTCAGGACCACCTTCAACCGCGACCTGGGATCAGCGCTCAGGGACTGCGACCAGGCGCTGAAGCTCAGGCCCGGCAGCGCGTCCTACCTGGACAGCCGGGCCCTGGTGAAGCTGCGCATGGGCAAGCTGGACGAAGCCATCGCTGACTATGACGCGGCTTTGGCCAAGGCGCCGGACCTGCCGAGCTCTCTGTTCGGCCGCGGCGCCGCCAAGCACCGCAAGGGCGACAAGGCCGGCGGCGACGCGGATATCGCCGCGGCCCTGAAACTCGCGCCGGAACTGGAGAGCTATTACGCGGGCTTCGGCGTGCCGGGCGATCCGCCGCCTCAGCCCGAGCGGAAAGGGCGGCGCGCGCCGCGCTAGCGGCGGTCAGAACCGCCTGGAGACGCCCACGTAGGCCTGCACGCCCGGCGTATTCCGGTTCAGCCCCAGGTTCACCCCGGCGTCGAGTTGCAGGTTCGGCCGCGCCAGCCAGGCCACCGAGGCGTCCGCCGACCACTGGGTCGTGGTCCCGGCGGGGTCGAAGTCAGAGCCGGTCCAGACCTCGACCGATCCGGTCACTTTCGGCGCGATCTCGTGGCTGAGGGTGGCCGGCGTCGACGCCGCCAGGTGATAGCCGGAGCCCGAACCGTCCTTCAGCCAGTCGGCCTCGGGGCTCAAACCCAGCTGCCAGCCATGCGGCAGATTCCATTGCAGGGGGACGATCAGCCCGCCCTCCCAGGCGCCGTTGCCGATGCCGGACCGCGCCGTCGGCGCCTTCACAAACGGCAGGATCACCGCCTGGAAGCTCTGGCCGCTCGCCACCTGAAACTTCAGCCGCGCATAGGTGTCGCCGAACCCTGACTGGGTCTGGCTGAGGCCGGTCGTGTGGTCCGTGGCGCGCACGATCACGTCGGGGGTGAAGGCCAGTTCGGCGTCGATGGTGTCGGTGAGGCCCAGCTTCACCGTGGGGCTCGTGGCCAGCCAGCTCTGGGTCGAAACGCCCGCGTCACGCTGGAAGCTGTAGTTCACGATGTCGGACTCGACCTGCCAGTGACCCGCGTCAACCGTGCAGGCGCCGGTTCCTTTTGTGGGTCGGTCGGGGCAGAGATCGCGCAGCTTGTCGGCGGGCGCGGGGTTCGACAGCGAATAGCCGTCGGCCGCAACGGCAGGCGCGGCAAGGCTCAAGCCGACGCTCGCCACGACGATCGAAGCCGCCAGCCTCATGGTTTCCCCCGCCCGCGATTCCAGGCCATCACCTTAAGGCCTGCGCCCAAAACCTAAAATCGGTTTACCCCTCGGCAACCTCCGGGGCGTCTACTCAGGCGCATGGACCAGGACCATCCTCGCGAAGGTTCGACAGCGTCGCCGGCTTCTCCCGACGACGATCCCCGGCGTCCGGAGCACTTCTTCGCCGAATCCTGGCGCGGCCAGACCCTGATGTGTGACGCCTTCGGCCTGCCGAACGGGTCCGGCGAGCTGACCTACGACCTGCGCGAACTGGAGGATGGCTCCTCGGTGATCGAGCACACGGTCGAGTTCGCCAACGGCGTGAAGAACAGCTTCCAATGGGCGGTGATGCCGTCGCGAGGCGCCGAAGTCGCGGCGAGAGACCGTCTGAGCGGGCTGATGGCCAAGGGCTGCCTCACCGACAACGGCTTCCGCTGGTCGTTCATGTGCCTGCACAAGACCGCGTTCGGCGTACGCCGCTGCCGCACGGAGGTCGAATACATTCGCCGCTCCGCCACCGAGGCGGAAACGGCGGTAACCATCACCTTCCTGGGGGTCACCATCGGCACCGCCGCGGGGCGCCTGCGCTGCGCCGTGGCGGACGTGAAGGCCGCCTGATGCGGGGCGAGCGACCAGCCGTCGCATGCGCGGCTTGGCGCGAATCAGTTAGGTGATGGATACTGACACGGTGCGTTCCGGCTCGGGGGAGCAGGTTCGCTGCAGCTGCGACTTCGGGGGTGCGGCATGGACGTCGACCAGAACTTCATGATGGACCTGACGGTCCTCGCGCTGGTGGTGCTGGGCGTGCTGGTGGGCATGCTGAAGATGCGCGACGTGATGTACGGCCTGCGTCGCTGGACGCGCCGCCGTCACGAAAACGAGATGCGGGCTTCGCGCGACCGTCAGCAGATCGCCGCCTGAGCGACTCGCCTCTCTTCTATCGAATCTGAGCGGCGCCCTAGCGGCGCCCGAGGCCCTGCTCCGGCAGGGTCAGGCAGCGGCTGAATCGCGTCTGCGGAGCCATGCTCTGCACCCCGCCCATCTTCCAGGTCGCGCCGTAGCAGATGCGGCTGTAGCCCGGCAGGCCCATCGGATAGAGCGGACGCAGGTCGTAGACCACGTGGATCGACTTGCGCGGCGCCAGCGGCAGACAGGCCTTGGCGGGACCTTCGGCGGTGTTGCTGCTGCGGATGGCTCGGTTGTCGCGGCCGAGCGCGAAGATGCGCGCCGGCGCGCCGTAGTTGGCGTCGATGCAGGCGTAGGCCGGGCCGTTGTTCCTGATCACCACGGTCAGAAGCTCATGACCCCGGCTCATGGTCAGGGTCGCCGCCACGGGCTGCTTCTCGGCCGCGCGGGCCGAACCCGCGGGAAATATCGCTGGCAAGGCGCACAGAGCGATGAGCCCCGCCGCCAGGACGCCTAAGCGCCGCATGAAAACCTCCGCCCCCCGGCTTTACTTGATCTGCATCTTAGCAGAAGCGCCGCCGGTCAAGCGGCCTTTATCGTCGCAGGCGTAACGGCGTTAGCCGACAACCCGCCGGGGAATACGGCAAACTACGGATTTCGCGATGAAATTCTAGGCCGCGACGCCGGGCCGGATCGCCGCAGCAGTCTTGGTTGCGCCTGTGGACGGGTTGCGGTCGCGCGCGATCTCGGCGCTGGCCTCAGGCCGCCCGGCGGCCACGGCCTCCAGATCCGCCATGATCTCCGCCTTGCGGTCGTCGACCGGATCGCGGGTGCGGGCAAAGGGCGGCCAGGAGAACAGCTTGCGGGTTGGCTGGACCCGCTCGATGCGCGGCAGGGCCTCGGCCTGGCCGAGCCACGAGGCGCGACGGGCGTCGAGCCTCGCTATGGCGCCCACGCCCTTTTCGGCGGCGGCCCACAGGCGGGCCCCGAACTGCTGATCGAAGAAGCCCTTGGGCGCGCCGCCCGTCAGGCGCCGTCCTTTTCCAGCCGGCATCGGCCCTTCTCCATTCTGAGCAGCGAAACCGGCCTTCCGACCGATCCCGATCCGGTGAGTTCGTGCTCGATGATAGACAATTCCACCAGCTTGGTCGCGTGCCGTCCGAGCACGTCGATCGAGGCGGAGTCGAGGAGCGGCCCGAAGGTGCGCGCCACGTGCGCCTCCCGCTCCTGCATCGCCACGATCATGCCGATGGCCGGCGCCTGCAAAAGCGCCTTGTCGGCGATGGCCGCGGCTTCGGCCGCCAGGGCCTGATCCTTCCTGGCCACCAGCTCCAGCATGTCCTCGAAGCTCTGGGCGAAGGCGTGCAAGGTCGCCTCGTAGGCGGTGGAGATGAAGCCGTACTGGGCGCCGTAGCGGAAGGCGTGGATCAGCTCGTCCTGGGCGTAGGATTCGAACACGACCGGCTGACGCCCGGCGACGGGCCCGCCGGCCTTCTCGTAGCGATACTGCAGCACCCCCCCGAAGGCGCCCAGGATCTGCAGGTTCACATAGGTCGGGGTGTGCGACTTCTTCCCAAAGCCCGCCAGCACCAGGCCGGTGACCGGGATCGCCGGCGGCAGCCATTCCACCAGCACCGACTGGGCGCAGAGGGTGTCGAGGCCCGAGCGCACGCCCTCGGGCACGCCGCCCTTGGGGAAGTAGCGCTTCAGGGCGCGGTCCAGGCGCGGCTTCAGGTGCTCGGACAGGAAGGTCGCCAGACGGTCGGAGGGCTCGGCGATCTTGGGCCGACCTTTGGGCTTGGCCGGCGGCTTGACCATGCCCTCGACCACATACTCGGCGTCGTAGAGGATTTCGTCGCGCAGGTGCGCCAGGGCCAGCTCCGGCAGGTCGGCCGGAGGCGGCGTGCTGTCGTCCCAGCCGCGCTGGATCATCAGGGTGTAGAAGCGGTCGACAAAGCCCTCGACATAGTCGGCGAAGCTGGCGGCTTCCGCGTTCTTGGGGATGGCCAGGCCCCCTGCCCCGCCGTTGGAATCCAGCGCGCCGAGGAACGAGACCAGCGCCTTGGCGCAGCTTTCCACCCCGTCGATCTTGCCGGCGGCGGTCGAGGTGAAGGCGCCGAACACCGTCTTCCACGGGAAGTCGGCGAAACTGGCCACGCCATAAATCATCGCGCCCACCGGCGCGGTCTCGTCCAGCACAAAGATCTTGTCGACGCCGCTCTGGCTCAGCACGCGCGGATTGCGGCCGCCGATGATGGTCACGGCGCTGTCGGCGGCCAGGGCGACCCCCTCCAGGTTCATGAGCATGACTTCGCAGGTCATGTGCCGAGCCGCCCCCCAAACGCCACGGCGACGACCCTAGCGGACCGCCGCCCCACGGTTAAGGCGGTTCCCCCACGCCGAAGCAAAAGGCTTCCCCGGCGCGGGGAAAATGCATCAGTCCGATCAGGCGCTCGGCTGCACCAGATTGTCGTCCGAGTTGCGGTCGATGCGCTTGTTGTAGGGATCCACGCCCACCCAGGTCGGCGCCCTGTCGACGACGAAGCTGAAGGTCTGGGTCCCCGACTTCAGCGGCACGGTCTGGAACAGGATCACGTTCTTCGACGCAAAGTCCTTCTCGCCCGGCTTGGCCGAGAACAGGCCCACGTCGAAGGTCTCGCCGGCCATCGGCGACTCCACTTCCTTGCCCTTGCCCTCGGCGTAGAGCTTCTTGGCCGAGACGGTCAGGGTGACGTCGTACTTGCCGTCCGCCCGCTTCTTAACCACCGCCTTGGACGCCTTGACGTCGTACAGCGTGATCTTCTCGAACAGGTCGACGATCAGCTGCTGCTTGTCGGCCGGCGCTTCTTCCTTGAACAGCTTGACCAGGTCCTTGGACGAGGCGAACGGAGCGCCCTTGAACTTGTACTGCTCCAGGAACCGCCGAAGCGCGCGGTTGACCGCGTCCTCGCCGATCTGGTCCTTCAGGAGGTACATGACCAGCGCGCCCTTGCGGTAGTGGATGTAGGGCTGGTTCTCGACCCGCTCCAGCGGCACTTCCTCGACCGCCTCGCCGCCGCGCGAGCGCAGGTAGTTGTCGAGTTCGTACTTCAGGAAGCGGCGGATCTGATCCTTGCCGTACTTCTTCTCCATCACCATCAGGGCGGAGTACTGGGCGAGCGTCTCGACCAGCATGGTGCCGCCCTGCATCTGGGCGCTGATCTCCTGGTGCGCCCACCACTGGTGGCCCAGCTCGTGCGCCCCGACGTAGGTCACGTAGTCGATGTTCTCGGGCTTGCGCACGTCGGCGATGAAGCCGAGCCCTTCCGACCAGGGCACCGTATTGGCGAACGACTGCGCGAACTGGGCGTAGTCGGGGAACTCGATGAAGCGCAGCTGGCGGAACTGGTAGGGCCCGAAGTTGGGCTGGAAGTAGTCCAGGCCCGCCTTGGCCGCCGAGATCATGCGGTCCACGTTGTAGGGGTGCTGGCGGTCGTAATAGACCGCGATGTCGATGCCCTTATAGAGCTCGTGCTTCTCGGCGTAGTGGGCCGACTGCACCGAGAAGAAGGCCAGGATCGGCGCGTCGGTCTTGAACTCGGCTGTGCGGCGGCCGTTGGCCGTGTGGTCTGACACCTTGTAGCCCGGCGCGATCGGGGTCTGGTCGGCCTCGGTCGTGACCGTGATGTCGGCCATCACCCAGGGCGCATTGCCGATGTAGTTCTTGGCGCGGGCGCTGTCGTCCTCGAGCTTGGGAATGCGCAGCTCGGCCGGCAGGCCGTACTTCCGCCGCTTGGCGCGGTCCTGCAGGAAGCCCGAGCGGTCGATGCCCAGCATGGGCGCGAACTCGTTGTTGGCGACGAAGGTGCCGTTGTCGGCGATGCGGCGCATGTTGCCTTCGTTCTTGAAGCCCTTCTGCTCCAACACCGCCTTGAACGTCAGGGTGGTCTTCTCGCCGGGCTGCAGGGGCTTGTCGAAGCGGTAGATGCGATAGCCGTAGTCGGCGTAGTCCTTCACCAGCCGCGCGCCTGGGATGTCGATACGCTCGTAGCGCAGGTCGCGGTTCGAGTTCAGGTGCACCTCGGCCAGCGGATGGCCGCTGCGGTTCTCCATCGCATAGACGCCGCTGGAGACCAGGCGGGTCTGGTGCGGGTAGAGATCGAGGTTCAGCTTCACGTCCGTGACGGTGGGCTGGTCGACGTGCTCATAGCGCAGCAGCGCTTTCTCCGAGTCGGCCAGGCGCTTCTCACCGTCGATGTTGGTCTCGTAGTGGTTCCAGACCGAGGTGTTGACGAAGATCCATGCGCCGGTGGCCACGAACACCAACGCCGCCAGAGCCATGACCACCCCGGCCGGCCCCTTGAGGCGACGCGGCAGGCGGCGCAGGCGCGGCGACATACGCACCTCGGTGCCTCGCCGCCACAGGCCGTAGCTGAGGATCAGCAGGATGACGGCGAAGGCGGCCCAGTAGACGTTGAACCAGGCCTCGGCGACCCAGAAATGGCCTCGGCCGTTCATGTCGGACAGGGGCACGCCCGGCCCGCCGCCGTAGTGGTAGAGGTTGTTCTGGAAGCCCAGGTTGTTCAGCGTCAGGGTGGTGATCAGATAGATCACCATCAGGCCCCAGCCGACGAACTTGTGCGGCGAGATCGCCTGCAGGAACACCGCCAAGACGGCGACCAGGGTCCAGTTGATCCCCTGCGGGATGATGTACCAGACCAGGTACTTGCCGAGTTCGTAGTTGGTGTAGCCCTTGAAGGTCTGCACCAGGATGCCCGCCAGGCAGCTGATGGC
This sequence comes from Pseudomonadota bacterium, assembly GCA_018241995.1. Lineage (GTDB taxonomy): Bacteria > Pseudomonadota > Alphaproteobacteria > Caulobacterales > Caulobacteraceae > JAFECT01. The sequence continues at coordinate 108,185 of JAFECT010000007.1, read as the reverse complement.
GATGGTCGAGATCAGCACCAGCGAGATCGCCAGGGCCTTGGGGAAAACGAAGGCCCAGTCGGGCACAGCGGTGGCGTCGACGATCTCGTGGGTCTTGCGGTCGCGCTCGCGCCAGACCAGCTCGCCCGCGTAGTAGATCGAGACGATGATGGGGATGATCGAGAAGCTGCCCATCAGGGTCTGGATGGTCACGCGGGTGACCGGATAGATTTCCGTGCCGTAGAGCTCGCGGGCGAAGAGGAGCCCGCCGATCGAGTTGAACAGGCCCAGCGCCAGCAGCACGAAATAGGCCGGGCTCTTGAACACCTGGCCCATCTCGAACTTGGTGCGGGCGTAGAGTTGGGTGCGGGCAGTGGCGCCGTTGAACACGGGTTTCGGCAGCCGCCCGGAGGCAGCGGCCGGCGCGGGCGTCTTGTCGGCCAGCTTTTGCAGCTTCTGGTGCTTGCGCAGCTTCGCGCCCTTCACGCCGAAGCGGAACAGGGCGTGCGCCAGGGCGAGGAAGCCCACGCCGACCAGGGACCAGATCAGGCGGTTGGCCAGCAGCGGACCGGTGAATGGCGGCAGCTGGGTGTTGCGCTCGGTCGCAGTCCAGTACTTAATCACATGATTGAACGCGACAAAGCCGAACGGCTCGCCATAGGCCAGCGGCGTCTCGAATTCCGGCTTACGGCCGAGGGACGCAGTGGCGACCGTGTAGACGATCAGCAGTCCGACCACGCAGACATAGGTCCACATCATGGAGCGCGTGACCGTGGCCGCCGCGAAGAAGATCGCCGAGGTCAGGAACACCGTCGGCAGGCACAGCAGGAAATAGACGTAGGCGTAGTCGGCCAGCCGGTTGGCGCCGATCGTCTCGGAGTCGACCCACGGCATGTAAGAGCCGACGAAGATGCCCAGCGGCACCGCCAGGAAGCCGATCGCGGCGGCGATGAAGGCGCCGGTGAAGCGGCCGCTCAGATAGTCGATCTTGGACAGGCGCGTGGCCCGCAGGATCGGGCCGAAGCCGGTCTCGTCGTCGCGCACCACCACGTTCGAGACGAAGGCGGTTGAGACGAACATGTAGAACAGGCTCATCGCCATGCAGATCTGCGCAATGGCGACCGGCGCGTTCTTGTGCACGTTGCCGCCCGACCCGATGCGGATCTGGTCCACCGTGGTCGCGCCGAAAGTGATGAGGAACAGGAGGATGGCGCAGATCCACAGGACCGGACTGCGCAGCTGGTAGCGGAGCTCGAAGCCCGCGATCTTGCCGAACATCGCTTGCTCCTCAGGCCGCGGCGCGCGAAGCGGCGAGCGTTGAGAAATACACGTCTTCCAGCCCGCCCGGGACCGGTTCGAACCCGTCGCCGGGGTCGTTGTCGGACAGCACGTGGATCACCGTATTGCCGGCGAACAGGCGCGTGGAGATCACGCGATGCTTCTGGCGATAGGCGTCCAGGTCGGTCTTGGCGATGGTCTTGCGCCACACCCGGCCCTTCAGCGCCGCCATCAGGTCGGCAGGCGAGCCCTCGAGCTTGATCGAGCCCCCGTCCATGATCGCCATCTGCGGGCAGAGGTCCGCCACGTCCTCGACGATGTGGGTGGACAGGATCACCACGACGTTCTCGCCGATCTCGGCCAGCAGGTTCAGGAAGCGGTTGCGTTCTTCCGGGTCGAGGCCCGCGGTGGGCTCGTCGACAATGATCAGCTGTGGGTCGCCGATCAGGGCCTGGGCGATGCCGAAGCGCTGGCGCATGCCGCCGGAGAAGCCCGCCAGGGCCTTCTTGCGCACGCCCCACAGGTTGGTCTGGTTGAGCAGTTGCTCGACCGTCTCCTTGCGCTCACGGCCGTTGCCGATGCCCTTCAGCACCGCCATGTGGTCGAGCATGTCGTAGGCCGACACCCGCGGATAGACGCCGAAGTCTTGCGGCAGATAGCCCAGGGTGCGCCGCAACTTTTCAGGCTCGGCGATGACGTCGATCTCGCCGGTGTCACCGAAGCGAATCGAGCCTGCGGTGGGTGTCTGCAGGGTGGCGATGGAGCGCATCAGGGTGGACTTGCCCGCCCCGTTCGGCCCCAACAGGCCGTACATGCCCTTGGGCACCATCAGGCTCACATTATCGAGCGCCTTCGTCCCGTTCGGATAGACGTGCGTGAGCTTCTCGACGACCAGCATGCGCTATTTCCCCAGCGTGAGCGTGGAGGCTCGCAAAGCCTGCGCGCCGGGGCAAGTGAAGTAACTGTCATCATCGCAAAGCCTTCCGCCGTGCGGGATCGCGTGACACTGTCGCCCCATCGCGACGGTCGGGGGGATGGACGATGCGGGGCTTGGTCTTGGCGGCGACGGCCGCGATGGCGTTGGCGACGACAGGCGCGAGCGCGGCGCCTCCTGCTTCGACGGACGCGCCGCCGGCCTTCATGGAATTCCCCCTGGCGACCCAGGTCTCCGGCGCGAAGCGCGCCGACGCCTACGCCTGGCTGGTGCGCCAGGGCGAGATGAGCTTCGTGATGTTCGCCCGCGGCCCCGACTTCAAGCCGGTGCGCCTGACCGGGCGCTCCGACGTGGACGGCCAGCTGATCACCGCGGTCGAGCTGTCGCCGGACGGCAAGCGCATCGCCTTTATGACCGGCGGGGCCTACGGCGGCGAGCACGCCTACAACCCGGCCGGCCTGATCGAGGCGCCCAAGCCGACCCTGTGGCTGCTCGACACCTCGGCGCCCGGTGAAGGCAAGCGCATAGGTCCCGGCGTCGGCGCGATCTTCTCACCCGACGGCGCGCGCCTGCTCTATCGCCACGGCGAGGACCTGCGCATCTACGAACCGGGCGCGGCGGTCGAAGACAGGGTCGCGGCCAAGGGCGGCGCGCGCTGGGGCGACGTGACCTGGTTCGAGGACGGACAGTCGCTGCTCTTCACCGAGGACAAGGGCGGCTACAGCTTCCTCGGCCGTTATCGCCTGGGCGCGGACCGGGTCGAGTGGCTGGCGACCGGCACGGACCGGATCGCCTCGCCGGTGCTTTCGCCCGACCAGCGCCATGTCGCCTTCGTGCGCTTCCCCGGCCGGCTGCACGGCGTCACCTACGACCAGACCGAAAGCGAACCCGTCGCCGTCGAGGCCGTCGATCTGGCGGACGGCGCGCGGCGCGAACTCTATCGCAGCGCGGAGCGCAGTCAGCTGCCGGGCCTGGAGGACGCCGACCAGGCGGTGCGCTGGATCGGCGATGGACGCGTGGCCTTCCTGAGCGAGGCGGACGGCTGGGCCAGGCTCTACGCCGTCGCCGCGGCCGGTGGGCCGGCGACGCCCCTCACGCCCGGCGGCTGCGAAGCGGCCGAGAGCGAGCCGGGCGTGGGCGCCGAACTGATGGTGCTGAGCAACTGCCGCGACATTCAGACCCGCCAGCTCTCGGTGGTGGACGCGGTGACCGGCAAGGCCGCCGACCTGCCGCTGGGCTCCGACCTCGTCGCCGCCAATGCCCGCGCCTCGGGCGGCCGCTACCTGGCCTATGTCGGCGGCACGGCCGACAGCCCGCCCCTGTTGCGGGTCATGGACCTGAAGTCTCGCAGGCTGGTGATGGCGGAAAAGCCCCAGGACTACGGCTGGACCCCGCGGTTCACGGCGCCCGCGCCCAAGGCCGTGACCTTCAAGGCCGCCGACGGCCAGACCGTCTCGGGCCAGCTGTTCGAGCCCTCGACGCCGGGTCCGCACCCCGCCCTGGTCTACGTCCACGGCGGGCCGCAGCGGCAGATGTTCCCGGCCTTCCACTACATGGACTACTACGCCAACGACTACGCCGCGAACCGCCGCTTCGCCGAACTCGGCTTCGTGGTGCTGAGCGTGAACTACCGCTCGGGCGTAGGCTATGGCCGCGCCTGGCGCGAGGCGGAGGGGCGCGGCTGGCGCGGCGCCAGCGAGTACCAGGACGTGGTCGCCGGCGAACGCTTCCTGGCGTCCCGACCCGAGGTCGATCCCAAGCGTGTCGGCATCTGGGGCGGCTCGTACGGGGGCCTTCTGACCGGCCAGGCCCTGGCCCGCAACTCCGACCTGTTCAAGGCCGGGGTGGCCATTCACGGGGTGTTCGATTGGAGCTGGCCCTCGGCGCGGCCTTTCCACTTGAACCCCAGCCGCTTCTTCGGCGTCGACCCCAAGGACAGGGTCCAGGCCCTGGCCGCCTCCCCGCTCGGCGCCGTCGACGGCTGGCGCTCGCCGGTTCTGCTGTTCCATGGCGAGGGCGACCAGAACGTCGATGTCGAGGAGACGGTCGACCTGGCCCGGCGCCTGCGCGACCGCGGGGTGGAGGTGAAGACCGTGCTCCTGCCCGGCGAGGCGCACAGCTTCGTGCGCCATTCGGCCTGGGTGCGCCTGTGGCGCGAGGAGTCGGCCTTCCTGCAGGACCATCTCGCACGTTAACGTTACGGCAAGTTTCTCCCGGCAAGGGTCGGGCGGGGAACGGAAATTCTGGTTTCCGCCGCCCGGCGTGGGGACGCCGGGGCCTGTTCCGGCGAAACCCGCGGCCATGTCGCCGCTTGCCGACACATCCAGTTCGCTTACGCCCTTGGAGGGGCCATGACAGTATCGCCTGACGGCCCGCGCCGCCCCGCGCAGCCGCCAAGAGCGGCCGACGCGTCTCAGTCGGCGTTCGCCAAGCTCACCGTCGCCCTGCGGGACGCCTTGGCGCCCGGCTTGGCCATGCTCGGCCGCGCCTGGCGTGAGCTGGTCGAGATCGAGCGACGCGCCTCGGGCGAGGCCCCTGCGCCGCAACACCCCCCTTCGCCGCACCCGGAACGCGACCGGTCGCAGTAGCGGGCGCCACGGACTGACAGAGACCGGCGTTCTGCGCTAAGCTCGCGCGCCTGATCGGGCGAAGCTGGAGAACCGCATGCGCCGTCTCGTACTCGCCGCCGCCGTCACGGGCGTCCTGGCCGCAGCTGCTCCCGCTTTCGCCCGCGACCTGGCGCAGGACCACTTCCGCGTCATCGGCTTCTCCGAGCGCGGCGACAACGTCATGCACGTCGACCTGACGCAGCTGAAGCGCAGCAAGGACGGCAAGACCGCGGAGAGCTGGCTCTTGATGGTCGGCCCCGACAAGGATGCGCCCAAGGGCTCGGACCCGGCCGCCTACAAGCTGGTCTATGCGGTGTTCGACTGCGGCGAGCACATGTTCAAGTTCACCGAGGGCGCCTACTACAGCGGCAAGGGCGAGAAGCTGCGCCCCTACGCCGCCGACAACGCCTATCGCCACGTGTTCGAGGACACCCTAGCCGACGCGGGCGAGCGGTTCCTGTGCCGGCGCGAGAAGCTGCAGATCGACATGACCACCGACTCCATGCGCGAGGCCATGCTGTTCAGCCGCGAGATCGTCGACCATCCGGACCGCTGGGTGAAGAAGTAGGCCCTCCGGGTCCGACGGGGGCTTTTCCGTCGGGACAGATTCGCCTCTAAGCTCGCCCCATGGCGCGCTCCACTCCCCCATCGCCGCTGGAGAAGGCCCTCGCCCGCCTTTTCGAGGAGAGCCCCGGCGCAGCGAGCTGGTTCACCCTGCCCGGCGGGGTGCGCCTCTATGCGGCCGGCGATGCGGCCGACACCCTTTATCTGCTGCGCAGCGGCCGCCTCGGCGTGTTCAAGCACGAGGAGGGGCAGGAGCCGCACTTCCTGGGGGTGATCAAGCCGGGCGAGCCGGCCGGCGAGATGTCGCTGATCGCGGGCACGCCGCATACCGCCACCGTCACGGCGCTGCGCGACTCCGAGATCGTGGCCCTGCCGCGCGAGGCCTTCTTCGCCGCGGCGGCGGACAATCCGCAGCTGATGACCGAGCTGGCGCGGCTGATGATCCTGCGCGCGCGCCAGGTGGCCGGCTCCGTGGCCGAGCCCACCGTGTTCGGCTTCATCAGCCTGTCGGAGCGGCCGATCCTGCCCTTCGTGACCCTCTTGGAAGCCGAGATCGCCGCCCAGGGCCACTCGGCCAAGGTCGTCACCTCGCGCGCCCTGAAGTCGGCGACTGAATGGTTCTCGAGCATCGAGGAGAGCCACGACTACGTGCTCTACGTCGCCGAGGCGGACGAGACGGCCTGGGCGCATCTCTGCGCGCGGCAGGTGGACCGGCTGTTCCTGGTCGGACGCGGCGGCGAGGACCCGACGGCGGCGCGGCCGTGGCAGGGGGACGCCTTCGACAGCCATCGCCTGGTCGACCTGATCCTGATCCATAAGCCCTCGACCACCCGTCCGACCGGCACCGGACGATGGCTGGATGCGGTGGCGCCGGCCCGCTGGTTCCATGTGCGCGGCGCCGATCGGCGCGACGCGGCCCGCATCGCCCGCGTCCTGACCGGCACCTCGGTGGGGCTGGTGCTGTCCGGCGGCGGCGCGCGCGCCTACGCCCACATCGGCGCGATCAAGGCCCTGGTCGAGACCGGCACACCCATCGACTTCCTGGGCGGCTCCTCCATGGGCGGCGTGGTCGCCGGCGGCCTGGCCATCGGCTGGGGCATGGATGAGATGGACGCCCGGATTCGCAAGGCCTTCGTCGACTCGAGCCCGGTCGACGACCTGGCCATTCCGATCATCGCCCTGGTCAAGGGCAAGAAGGTCGACGAGCGGCTGAAGGAGCACTTCGGCGACACCGAGATCGAGGATCTCTGGCTACCCTACTACTGCGTCTCGTCCAACATCACCTCGGGCGGCTATGTGGTGCACAAGCGCGGGATGCTGAGGAAGGCGCTTCGGGCCTCGATCTCGATCCCCGGGGTCCTGCCGCCGGTGGTGGAGGGCGGCGCGGTGCTGGTCGACGGCGCGGTGATGCGCAACTTCCCGGTCGACCTGATGCGGGCTTGGCACATGGGGCCGGTCGTGGGCGTGGACGTCTCGCGCGCCCGCGGCGTCGACCCCAAGGTGCTGGAGAACCCCAAGTCCTGGTGGATGTGGCTCTTGAGCGGCGCCTGGCGCCAGGGTCCGCCGATCGTCTCGATCATGATCCGCTCGGCCACGCTCAGCACCAAGGCCGATCTGATGGAGGCGCGCCGGGCCACCGACGTGCTGATCATCCCCAATCCCGACGGCGTCGAGATCCGCGACTGGAAGGCCTATGACCGGGCGGTGGAGAACGGCCACAAGGCGGCCATGGAGGCCCTGTCGAAGCTCGATGGCCCGGTGCCGACCCTGCGCAAGCGCAAGCAGCAGGCCCTGCACGCCTCCGTGGTCGAGGCGCTCAAGCTCGACGCGCCACCACAAATAGGCGCTCAAAAGGCAAGAGCGTCGATCCGTCGGCTCGTCGGGGGAAAGCCGAAGCCAACCGCCGCCGGTAAGCATCGAGGAAAGGCGCCTGCATCTCGGGGCTGACCGCGTCGAGATAGGGCCTGAGGCCCGAGCCCTTCATCCACTCCACCACCGGGTCCTCGCCGTCCAGCACGTGCAGATAGGTGGTGGTCCACAGGTCCACGTCGGCGCAGAGCGGCGCGAGGGCGTCGTAGTAGCCTTCAGGCTCCAGCAGCGGCTTGACCCCGTCGATCCCGGCCAGGGCGTCCGCCCACGGCCCGTGGGCCGCCGTCTCGCGCAGCAGCGTGTGCTGCGGCGCCCGCCAGGACACCGGCATCTGGCAGGCCAAGATCCCCCCGCTCGACAGCCGCTCCGCCAAGCGCGGGAACAGTCGCTCGTGGTCGCCCAACCAGTGCAGCGCCGCATTGGAGAAGATCAGGTCGACCGGCCGGTCCGGCGCCCAGTCCGCCACGTCGGCCGACACCCAGTCGATGTCTTCCGGCCTCTGGCGCGCGCGGGCCAACATGTCGGTGCTGGAGTCCAGGCCGTGCACCACCGCCTCCGGATGGCGCCGCTTCAGCAACGCCGCATGCTCGCCCGTGCCGCAGCCCAGGTCCCAGATCTCGCGCGGCTCAAGGCCCTCCGGAACCTGGATCAGCAGGTCCAGTGCGGGGCGGTCGCGATAGGCCTTGTATCGCTCGTACTGCGAGGGGTCCCAGGTGGGCATTGAGCAGGCTTAGCAGATTCCGGCGGGCGGCTTCGTTCCCTTTCGACGCCCTTTTCGACAGGTCGGCGTTACTTCAGAACTCGAACGCCAGCTTCGCCCGCACGCCCTGGCGACCGTTCTCGTAGGTGACTGCCGAGCGCAGGTTCGAGGCCATGGCGCCGATAATCCGTTGGCCCAGGCCCGTGCCCTTTGGCGCGCCGTCGCCCAGGCCCTGCCCGTCATCCTCGACCACCAGCACGCCGGCGCGCTCGCCCTCGGCGGTCAGCCGCACGCGGATTTCCCCGCCCTTGCCGTGCGGATAGGCGTACTTGACCGCATTGGTGACCAGTTCGGCCACGATCACGCCCAGCGAGACCGCTCGGTCGGTCGGCGCCCTCAGCGGTTCGGCGTGGAGCGCGATGGTCGGCGCGCCCTCCTCCCTTGCGATGGAGTCGCTCAGCTCCTCCACCAAGCCCGCGAAATAGTCCTTCAGCTCCACGCTGGTCACGTCGTCGGAGGTGTAAAGCCGGCGATGGATATGGGCGACGGCCTCTATGCGCGCCTGGGTCTCGCGCAGCGCCTGGCGCGCGCTCTCCTCCTTCAGCGCCCGGGTCTGCATCGCGATGAAGCTGGAGACCAGCTGCAGCGAGTTGCCGATGCGATGGTTGACCTCGCGCAGCAGCGCCTCGGCGCGATCGCGTGAAGCGCGCAGCTCGGCGTCCGCCTGCTCCTTCTGGCGCCGCAGCGCCCCGAGCTCGACGGCATCGTCCAGCGCCGCGCGCAGCAGAGCCAGGAAATCCTCGCCCACGTCCTTGATCACATAGTCCGCAGCGCCGGCCTTGAGCGCCGTCACCGCCAGTCGCCCGTCCTGAGCGCCGGTCACATAGACGACCGGCGGCGGAGCCGGCAGGGTCATGATCTCTTCCAGCACGTCCAGCCCCTCGCGGCCCGGCATGAAGTGGTCGAGCGCGACCACATCGAAGCGCTCCGCGCGCAGTCGCGCCAGGCCCGCGTCGCCGTCCTCGGCGCACACGACCTCGTAGCCGCGCCGGCTCAGGTCCTTCTGGACCAGGCGCGCGAGCGCAGCGTCGTCGTCGACGTAGAGCAGGCGGGGTTTTTCCGGGGCGTCGTGGCTCATTCGGCCCTGCTCACTCGGCTTCGGGCACCTGGATCACCGACAGGAACAGGCCGAGCTGGCGGATGGCCTGGGCGAAGCCTTCGTAGTCGACCGGTTTGGTGATGTAGACGTTGCAGCCCAGGTCGTAGCAGCGCTGGATCTCGACCTTGTCATCGGTGGTGGTCAGGACGATCACCGGCGCGCGCTTCAGGTGCTCGCTCGATTTGATGCGGGCCAGGATGTCGGTGCCCTGCATGTCCGGCAGGTTGAGGTCCAGCAGCACCAGGAGCGGCCCGTTGGCGCGCACCGCGTCCGACATCAGGTGATCCACCGCCGAGCTGCCGTCGGTGAAATGGACGATCTCGTTGTTGATGTTCGCCCGGCGGATGTTCTTCTCGATCAGCTTGGCGTGGCCGGGATCGTCCTCGATCATGACGATGGTGACGGGATGGCTCATTCGACGTCTCCGGACTCTGAAGCTTCCGCAATCAGGCGTTTCGGGAATTTCAGGATGAAAGTCGAGCCTTTCCCGAGTTCGGACTTCAGGTCGATGCTTCCGCCAAGCCTACGCACCGTGTTTTTGACGAAAGCGAGGCCAAGCCCCTCGCCCGGTCGATCCTGGGTCCCGGCGCGGCGGAACAGCTCGAAGATGCGCTCGTGGTCGCGGTCGGCGACGCCGCGGCCATTGTCCTCGATCTCATAGACGACGAAGGGGGGTTCCTCCCGGCCGCGCACCACGATCTGACCGGCGCGCTTGGCGTCGAGGTACTTCAGGGCGTTGTCGAGCAGGTTGCCGAATATCTGGTCGATCGCGAGGCGGTCGGAGACGATGCCCGGCAGGCTCTCCACCTTGATCGAGGCCCCTTGCTCGCCGGCTTGGTGGTTCAGGCTCTCGGCCACCGCCCGGACCTGGGCGGTCATGTCCAGGGCCTCCGGCGCCAGGACCCGACGACCGTCGCGCGACAGTTTCAGTATGGCCTTGATCAGGCGGTCCATCTTCTCGGTGGAGCTGCGGATGAAGCCGATGGCCTCGGGCACATCCTCGTCGATGGCTAGTTTGGCGGCGGGCTCCAGCAGCTTGGGCGCCTCAGCCTCGATCCGCTCCATCTGCGCCCGCAGGGCCTGGCCCGCGCCTTCCAGTTCGGCGGTGTAGCCCATCACATTGACCAGAGGCGCGCGCAGGTCGTGGCTGACGATGTAAGCGAAGCGCTGGATCTCCTCGTTGGCTCGCACCAGCTCTTCCGTGCGCTCAGCCACAGCCCGCTCCAGACCCTGGTTCAGGCTGTCCAACGCCTCGCGAGAGCGCCTCAGATCGTTGACGTAGCTACGGATCACCAAGAGCGAGAGCAGGCCCACGATGGCCACGAGTATGGCGCTGACCAGATTCACCGTCAGCGCGAGACGCGCGCCTTGTTCGGCCTCGGCGCTGTTGCGCGCCACGAGGGCGCCTTCCAGCCGGTCCAGGCGGTCGATCAGGGCGCGGATCTGCACCATGTAGGCGCGCCCAGCCCCGCCGCGCACCTGGACCAAAGCTTCTTCGCGCCGGTGCGCATCCATGAAGGCGACGGTCTTGGCCAGTTCCGCGAGCTTGGCGTCGATCTGGATCTTGAGCGCGTCGACCAGCCGGGCTTCCTCACGGCTGCCGTCCACCTGACGGCGCAGGTCGATCATCTCGGCGGTGAGACGCGACTTGGCCTCGCGGTGCACATCCAGGTAGTCGCGCTGGCCCGTGATCAGATAGCCGCGCTGACCGGTCTCGGCGTTCAGGGTGTCGATGAGGATCTGGCGCGTAGCCCGGCGAACTTTCTGATGGCGAGCGGCCTCTTCAGCCAGTGCATGCGCCTTGCGGTTGGCGACGTAGGACGCCGCGCCCACCGCGGCGAGCAGCAGGAACGCCAGGGCCATCAGGGCCACAACGGTCCGCTCCACCGTGGCGGTCCGCACGAAGTTCAGGGGCTTGCGCAGCATCAACGGTCCCGCCGGATCGCCGCTTCATAGAAATCGCAACTACGCCTGTCCAACGCCCTGACCACCCCTGTTCCTGCGCGAACAGCCAAGCTCGCCCCGCACACGAAATGAGCGGCCGGGCAGAAGGTTCCCGCCGCCGCTGGCGCGCGCGGGCGCGAGGCTCTATAGGGCGGCTTCCACGCGCCCGCCGCGGGGCCCTGTGCGCCCCGTCGGTCCGTAGGCGCATCACCTGGAAGGACAAAAGCCGAATGGCCAAGATCAAGGTCGCCAATCCGGTCGTCGATCTCGACGGCGACGAGATGACCCGCATCATCTGGAAGCTCATCAAGGACAAGCTGATCTTCCCATACCTGGACCTGACCCTGGACTACTACGACCTCAGCATGGAGAATCGCGACGCGACCGACGACAGGGTCACCGTCGAGGCGGCCGAGGCGATCAAGCGCTACGGCGTGGGCGTCAAGTGCGCCACCATCACCCCCGACGAAGCGCGGGTGAAGGAATTCAATCTGAAGAAGATGTGGAAGTCGCCCAACGGCACCATCCGCAACATCCTGGGCGGCGTCGTCTTCCGCGAGCCGATCATCTGCAGGAACGTGCCGCGGCTGGTGCCGGGCTGGACCCAGCCGATCGTGATCGGCCGCCACGCCTTTGGCGACCAGTACAAGGCCACCGACTTCAAGGTGCCTGGCCCCGGCAAGCTGACCATCAAGTTCGAGGGCCAGGACGGTCAGACCATCGAGCACGAGGTGTTCGAGTTCCAGAGCTCGGGCGTGGCCATGGGCATGTACAATGTCGACAACTCGATCCGGGACTTCGCCCGCGCTTCGCTGGCCTATGGGCTCGATCGCGGCTACCCGGTCTATCTCTCGACCAAGAACACCATCCTCAAGGCCTATGACGGGCGCTTCAAGGACATCTTCCAGGAGGTGTTCGACACCGAGTTCAAGCCGCAGTTCGAAGCGAAGAACCTGACCTACGAGCACCGCCTGATCGACGACATGGTCGCCTCGGCGCTGAAGTGGAACGGCGGCTTCGTCTGGGCCTGCAAGAACTACGACGGCGACGTGCAGTCCGATACCGTGGCGCAAGGCTTCGGCTCGCTCGGCCTGATGACCTCGGTGCTGATGACGCCGGACGGCAAGATCGTGGAGGCCGAGGCCGCCCACGGCACCGTCACCCGCCACTACCGCCAGCACCAGCGCGGCGAGTCGACCTCGACCAACTCCATCGCCTCGATCTACGCCTGGACCCGTGGCCTGAAGCATCGCGCCAAGCTCGACGGCAACGCCGAGCTCGACAAGTTCGCCCATACGCTCGAGGACGTGACCGTCGCGACCGTCGAATCCGGCTTCATGACCAAGGACCTGGCCCTGCTCGTCGGCGACCAGCAAGGGTGGCTGACCACCGAGGGCTTCCTCGACAAAGTCGCGGAAAACCTGGAAAAGGCTATGGGGATCTGAGAAGCGGCCTAGTCAAAGGGCCCGGCATGGTCCCTGCCGATTGGAGTGGGGACCATGCAACGCCTTCTGACGACCGTGCTCACCCTGGCTGTGATCATCGCAGCCTTGGCCTTTGTTTCGGCGCCCTATTTCGCCTTCTTCGCCCTGCGCTCGGCCGCCCAGGCCGAGGACGTCCAGGGCCTCTCCCAGCTGGTCGACTATGACGCCGTCCGCTCGAGCCTGAAGGCCCAGCTGACCGGCACGGCCTCGGCCGCGCCGCCGAGCTTCTGGCAGGACCCGGTCGGCGCCATCCAGCACGCCATCGCCCCGCTTGAGCCCACGCCTAAGGTCGAGGCCCTGCTTAAGCCGGCAGCCCTCAACGCGCTGACGCGCGGCCAGGGCTGGGACTCGATCAAGGCCTCCAAGACCGCCGACGCCTCAGCTGCATCGCCCTGGCCGCGGGTGCGCTTCTGGGGCGTGAACCGCTGCCGCCTGGGCGTGCCCTCGGCCTCGACAGGCTGGGGCGAGACCGTCTTCACCTTCGAGCGCAAGGGCGTGTTCAGCTGGAAGCTGGTTCAGATCGCCATGCCGACCAAGCTTCCTGCAGGCGACCCGGCGCCCGTGCCGGCCACGCCTGCTCCGACGCCCGCGCCTGCACAGTAAGTAAAAACCCATGCCGCGCCTGCTTTCCCGCTTGCTCGTCCTCGGGCTCGTGACCGCCGCCCTGGCTGGGTGCGACACTCACGCGAGTCGAAAAGCCACGATCGCCGCCGAGATGGACGGCTGGGCCGAGCACGGCGAGTACGGCGGCCTGTTCACCGAATTCCGCCGCGGCTTCCCGGCCGACTACGCCGCCCTCAAGACCGAAATCTCTGACGGCTACGCCGACGGCGAGAAGGAAGAGGCGCTCAAGCACAAGGCCTTCGTGCGCCTGCGTGGCTTCTCCGCCGCTCACGCCGGCGACGTGGCCCGCGCGCCGACCTCGAACCTGGTCGAGCTGGCCGCCTTCCAGCGCGAGGCGGTGCACGCCCTGTCGCAGGAGAACACTCAGGCCTGCGCCGACTTCTCCATGTCGGCGATCAGGGAGAACACCAAGCTCTCCCCCAAGGTGCTGGAGATCATGAACCGCGGCAGCGCAGTGCAGTTGCGCGCCGCCCGCGCCGGCATCGACCACCCGACCGACCACCCGACCTTCGGCCGCGACGAGGCCCGGGAGCTGATCACCGCCCTGGGCAAGAAGGGCGTCACTATCCCCGCCAACGTCGAGGCCTTGCCCGTGGCGCAGCAGTGCCACATGGGGGTCGTGCTCTACGACGTGGTGCGCGACATGCCGCCCGAGCACACCGCGGCCTTCATCGCCGCCGCCACCGTCCGCGCGGCCAAGGCGATGGACAAGCCGATCTAGCGATGCGCAGCCGCGCAATCATCCTCGCGGCTTGCAGAAAGGCCCCCTACCCCACCGAATCCGAGATCGCCTGTTCTTCCTCGGTCATGTCGGCCGGGATGTCGGCGAACAGCGGGGTCGACAGGTAGCGCTCGCCGGTGTCGGGCAGCATGACCAGGATGGTCGTGCCCTTCGGGGCGTCGGCGGCGATCTTCATGGCCCCCGCGAAGGTCGCGCCCGCGCTGATGCCGACGAAGATGCCTTCCTTGACCGCCAGCTCGCGGCTCCAGCGCATGGCCTCGGCGTTGGGGATCGGGATGACCTGATCGATCTTTTGCGTCTTGACCGCATCCTCGGTGATCTTGGGAATGAAGTCGGGCGTCCAGCCCTGCACCGGATGCGGCTTCCACGCGGGGTGACCGGCCGAGGGCGTGCCGTCGGGGTTGCGCGCCTGCTCCTCGCCCGACCCCAGCAGCGGGGCGTCCTCCGGCTCACAGACCACGATCCTGGTCTCCGGCCGCTCGCGGTTCAGCACGCGGGCCACGCCGTTCAGGGTGCCGCCGGTGCCGTAGCCGGTGACCCAGTAGTCCAGCCGCTCGCCCTTGAAGGCCTCGACAATCTCGGGGCCGGTGGTGCGTTCATGCATGTCGGGGTTGGCGTCGTTCTCGAACTGGCGCGCCCAGAACCAGCCGTGCTTCTTCGCCAGCTCGATGGTCTTGCTGACCATGCCGGTGGCGCGCAGGGCCGCGGGCGTCAGGATCACCTTGGCGCCCAGGAACCGCATCAGCTTGCGCCGCTCGACGCTGAAGCTTTCGGCCATGGTCACCACCAGCGGATAGCCCTTGGCCGCGCAGACCATGGCCAGGCCGATACCGGTGTTGCCGCTGGTGGCCTCGATCACGGTCTGGCCGGGTTTCAGGGCGCCGGATTTCTCGGCCGCCTCGATGATCCCCAGCGCCAGTCGGTCCTTGACCGAACCCAGCGGGTTGAAGGCCTCGATCTTGACGAAAAGGTTGATCCCCTCCGGCGCGAGGCGATTGATGCGCACCACCGGCGTGCGGCCCACGGTCTCGAGAATGCTCGCGTACTTGTGGCCCATCGGGGCGCCTCCTGGCTGGATGTCAGGCGCTGATAGGCGGCTCGCGGGTGGCCCGCAATAACGGTGTTCTAAAAAGACCCTTGAGGATTAGTCGAACAGCGGCAAGGCGCCCTTGGCGTGCGCCTGCTCGATGGCCAGCAGCTTCAGCTTGGTGTTGACCCCGCCGCGCGCCGAGAAGCCGCCGGTCTTGCCGCCTGCCGCCACCACCCGGTGGCAGGGCACGATCACGGCGATGGGGTTCTGGCCCAGCGCCTGGCCGACATCGCGCGCCGTCTCAGGCCCGCCGCCCAGCCGTCTGGCGATCTCGCCATAGGTCAGGGTCTCGCCCGGTTGGATGGTGCGGGCGATGTCGTAGACACGCCGGTTGAAGGCGGGCGAGCGTTCCAGGTCGACCGGCACGTCAGACAGGTCCACCGCCTGCCCGGCCAACAGCGCCTTCACCCGGCCGATCACCTCGGCGATGGCGGCGCTGGGCGGCGCGGCCTCGGCGTCGGGGAAGCGCCGGCTCAGGCGCGCGGCGGTGGCTTCGGCGGTGCTCTCGGGCAGATGGAAACCCATCACGCCGCGGGCGTTCCAGGCGATGCCGCACCAGCCGATGGCGGTGTCGAAGACGGCGAACTGGCTCATGAGCGCGATCCTGCCAAAGCTCGCGAAGGCGCGCCTCGCGGTTCTTGCTGCGACCTGATCTGGGGACCCGGCGAGGCTTGCGCCAGGGGCCAAAAGCCGACCGTCAGGGCAGCCGGTTCGCCGGCGTCAGCTTGCCGGATAGCCTCAGCTCCATCAGCCTGCCGTCGCGCGCCATGGCGAAGGCGGCCGTGCGCTGGTCGTCCGGGTTGCCGACCTCGTCCAGGCCGCGCACCGCCGCGGCGTAGGTCGCGCGCGCGGCGTCCGCCTGGCCCGCCGAGGCCTGGGCCGCCGCCACCCCGTCACGCCACAACAGCCGCCCGAGCGGATCGTCCGGCTCCGGCTCGCGCTTCACCGCCTCGGCCAGGCGCTGGGCCAGGGCCGGATCGGCGGCGGCCGTGTCGGCCGCCTCGCGCAGGCGCGCCGACGTCGAGGCGTTGGGATCGTGCAGGGCCACCAGGCTGTCCCAGCGCCCGGCTTCCCCCTTGCCGCCACGCGCGGCCTGGGCCTCGCCCGCCGCGCCGCACAGGTCGAGCGCGCGGGTGGCGCGGTCGCGGTAGGCGCGCCGCAGATCGTCGACCGATACGCCGGTGTCGGAGAAATCCGGCCCCAGCCAGACATTGACCGGCGCATCGGCGTGGTACCGGCCTGACCACTTCTCGTTCTGGGCGGCGGCCGAGCGTCCGGCCAGGCCCAGCGAGCGGCGCGCCAGGTTGCAGGCCTCGTCGCGGCGCCCGACCGCCGTCATGGCTTCCGACGCCAGGGCGAAGGCCGCGCTCTTGGAGGCGTCGTCAGACGCCTGGGCCCGCGCGCCCAGCGCCCGCGCGGCGGTCAGGGCCTCGTCGCCCGCGCCGGCGTCGGCGAGCAGCCGGATCGCGGCGGTGAAATCGGTGGGATCGTCGGCGGCGTCGGCCAGCACCATGCGGGCCTCGACCGCCGCCTGGGCCTTGTCGCCTGCCTTCAGCCAGGCGCGGCCGGCCACGATGGCCGCCGCGTCGCGGTCCGGCCCCGCAGCCGCTGCTTTCAACGCCGCCGCGGCCTCCTGGGGGCGGCCCAGCGCGGCCCACAGCGCCGATTCCGTGCGCCAGTCACGCCCCGCGCCCGGCTGGGGCGACAGCCGCTCCAGCGCCGCCGCGGCCGCCGCATCGTCGCCCAGCCAGCGCGCGTAGCTCGCCAGGGTCAGCAGATAGCCGTCACCAGGCTTGGCCACCGTCGAAGCGCGGGCCAGCACCGCCCGTGCTCCTGGGGGCGCCACGCCATAGCCGCGCGCGCCGCCGGCGATGCCCGCGACCGAACGCATGGCCCGCTGCAGCACGACCGCCTCGTCCTTGCTCTTGTCGAGCGCGGCCTTGGCGGCCGGATCGGCGAAGGGATCGGCGGAACGATAGGCTGCGGCCGCCAGCACGAAGCCCGCGCGAATGTCCGGCGACAGGGCGCGGCCGGCGGTCTCGCCGCCATAGGCTTCCGACCATTGCCGCCATTGCTCGCCCGTGCCGGCGCCGCGCAGGGTGGCGGCGGCCTCCGGGTCGATGGTCTCCACCAGGGCGATGTCGGCGCCGGTCGGGCTGATGTGCACGTCGCGCACCAGGTTGGCGAGCGGGCGGACCTTGCCCGCGTAGTCGGCCACGGTGTCGGTCGAGCCGGAGCGGACCAGGTCGTCCATGCGGTCCGACCAGCCGTGCACCGGCGCGCCCTGGGCCGCGCGCGCGGCGATGCAGGCCGCGGCGTCGGCGTCGTGCAGGCACATGGCGTAGGCGGGGGCGGCGGAAGCGGGCCGGACGCCCGCGATCATCGCCGCGGCCGTCAGGGCCAGGACCGAGCTCGCCCCCAGGAGCCTCACGCGGCCAGCGCGGCCTTCACCGCCGCCAGGCCGTCCTCGGCCTTGGACGCATCGGGCGCGCCGCCCTGGGCGAAGTCCGGCTTGCCGCCGGCGCCCTGGCCGCCCATGGCCAGAACCGCCGCACGCGCCAGCTCGGCGGCGTTGAAGCGGTCGGTCAGGTCCGGCGTCACCACCACGGTCACCGCCGCCTTGCCGTCGGCGGAGCCCACCAGCGCCACGACGCCCGAGCCCACCTGTTTCCGGAAGTCCTCGGCCACCGGGCGAAGCTCCTTGCCGCCGACGCCTTCCAGGACGCGGCCCACGAATTTAACGCCGCCGATCTCCTCGACCGTCGCTGTGCCGCCGGCCGCGCCGCCGCCGCCCAGAGCCAGCTGCCGTTTGGTGTCGGCCAGCTGCTTCTCCAGGCTCTTGCGCTCCGTGATTAGGGCTTCGACCCGTGCGGGCACGTCGGCGGGAGTGACCTTGAACTGGTCGGCCAGGCCCTTGGCCACGCCCGCCTGATCCAGCAGATAGCGGCGCGCCGCCTCGCCGGTCAGGGCCTCGATACGCCTGACGCCCGCGGCGATGCCGCCTTCCGAGACGATCTTGAACAGGGCGATGTCGCCGGTGCGCGCCACGTGAGTGCCGCCGCAGAGCTCGATCGAATAGGGCTTGGCCTCGCCGTCCAAGGCGCGCCCCAGCGTCAGCACGCGCACCTCCTCGCCGTACTTCTCGCCGAACAGGGCCATGGCGCCTTCCGCGATCGCGGCCTCGGGCGCCATCAGCTTGGTCTCGGCGGGCAGGTTCTGGCGGATCACGGCGTTCACCTCGGCCTCGATCCTGTCCAGCTCTTGCGGCGTCAATGCGGCGCCGTGGCTGAAGTCGAAGCGGATGCGATCGCCGTCGACCATCTGGCCCTTCTGCGCCACGTGCGGGCCCAGCACATGGCCCAGCGCGGTGTGCAGCAGGTGGGTGGCGGAGTGGTTGGCGCGCGTGCGCACCCGCCGCTCCGCGTCGACGAACAGGTGGACCCGGTCGCCCACGGCCAGCCGGCCCGATTTGATCCCGATGCGGTGGCCGTGCAGGTCGCCCGCGTGCTTGAGGGTGTCGACGACCTCGCCCGAGCCGCCGGGCCACTCCAGCCGGCCGGTGTCGCCCGCCTGGCCGCCGCTCTCGGCGTAGAAGGGCGTCTTGTCGAACAGCACGTCGACGGTCTGGCCGGCCTCGGCCGCATCGACTTCCTGGCCGTCGGCCAGGATCGCCAGGGTCTCGCCCAGGCCCTCGACCTGGTCGTAGCCGGTGAACTGGGTCGGCCCCAGGCGCTCACGCAGCGCCAGCCAGGCCCCGGCAGTCGCCGCCTGGCCCGAGCCCTTCCAATTCGCCTTGCCCATCTCGCGCTGGCGCGCCATGGCCGCCTCATAGCCGTCGACGTCGACGCTCAGGCCGCGACGGCGCGCCTCGTCCTGGGTCAGGTCGAGGGGGAAGCCGTAGGTGTCGTAGAGGGTGAAGGCGGTCTCGCCGGGGATGGCCTGGCCGTCGCTGAGGTCCTTGGTCGCTTGGTCGAGCAGGCTCATGCCGCGGCCCAGCGTCGTGCGGAACCGTTCCTCCTCCTGGCGCAGGGTGTCGGCGATGGCGTGCTGGGCGCGCCTCAGCTCCGGATAGGCCTCGCCCATCTCGCCCACCAGAGTCGGGACCAGGCGGTGCATCAGGGGCTCGGCGGCGCCCAAGAGATGCGCGTGGCGCATGGCCCTGCGCATGATCCGGCGCAGCACATAGCCGCGTCCCTCGTTCGAGGGCGTAACGCCGTCGGCGATCAGGAAGCTGGAGGAACGCAGGTGGTCGGCGATCACCCGGTGCGAGGGCGCGCGCTCGCCCTCGGCCTTGACGCCGGTGGCCTCCTCGGACGCCGCGATAAGCGTCTTGAACAGGTCGGTCTCGTAGTTGGAGTGCACGCCCTGCAGCACGGCGCCCACGCGCTCCAGCCCCATGCCGGTGTCGATGGAGGGCTTGGGCAGGGGCGTGCGCGAGCCGTCGGCGGACTGCTCGAACTGCATGAACACCAGGTTCCAGATCTCGACCCAGCGGTCGCCGTCCTCGTCCGGAGAGCCCGGAGGGCCGCCGGGGATGTGCTCGCCGTGGTCGAAGAAGATCTCGGTGCAGGGACCGCAGGGGCCGGTGTCGCCCATCGACCAGAAATTGTCGGAGCCGGCGATCCGCGCGATGCGGCTCTCGGGCAGGCCCGCGATCTTCTTCCAGAGCTCGAAGGCCTCGTCGTCGTCGATATAGACGGTGGTCATCAGGCGATCAGCCGGGATGCCGTACTCCTTGGTGACCAGGGTCCAGGCGTGCTCGATCGCCTGTTCCTTGAAGTAGTCGCCGAACGAGAAGTTGCCGAGCATCTCGAAGAAGGTGTGGTGGCGCGCGGTGTAGCCGACGTTGTCCAGGTCGTTGTGCTTGCCGCCCGCCCGCACGCACTTCTGCGCCGAAGCCGCGCGCTTGTAGGGCCGCGTCTCCTGGCCGGTGAAGACGTTCTTGAACGGCACCATGCCGGCGTTGACGAAGAGCAGGGTCGGGTCGTTCTGCGGCACCAGGGGCGCGGAGGCCACGACCTCGTGCCCGTTCTTCTCGAAAAAGCCGAGGAACTGGGATCGGATCTCGTTGAGGCTGGCCATCGGATGCTCTTGCGTGGGCGGTAAGACGTTGGAGCAGCGACATATAGAGAGGCCGACCCTGGCCGTCCAAGCTCATTGTCGCGGTGCAGCATGCGCCGCGCGCACGAAAGAGGGCCGCCCGGTTGCCCGGGCGGCCCATGTCGTCTCAGCGATCCAGACGCGAGGGTCGGCGGCGGGTCACGCCCGGACCGTCTCGACGGACCTCATTCGCCGTCGGGACTGTCTGTGTCGCCGTCGGGCTCCGGCGCACCCAGCAGCTCTTCCTGCAGGGTTCCGGCGTTCTTGCGCACCGCGTTCTCGATCTCGGTGGCGATATCCTTGTTGGCCTTCAGGAACTCACGCGCGTTGTCGCGGCCCTGGCCGATGCGGGTGGAGTTGTAGGAGAACCAGGACCCCGACTTCTCCACGATCCCGGCCTTGACGCCCAGGTCGATGATCTCGCCGATCTTGGAGATGCCCTGGCCGTACATGATGTCGAACTCGACCTCGCGGAACGGCGGAGCGACCTTGTTCTTGACCACCTTGACCCTGACCGCGTTGCCGATGATCTCGTCGCGGTTCTTGATCGAGCCGGTGCGGCGGATGTCCAGGCGCACCGAGGCGTAGAACTTCAGCGCGTTACCGCCCGTCGTGGTCTCCGGCGAGCCGTACATCACCCCGATCTTCATGCGAATCTGGTTGATGAACAGCACGATGCACTTGGACTTGGAGATCGAGGCGGTCAGCTTGCGCAGCGCCTGGCTCATCAGGCGCGCCTGCAGGCCGGGCAGGCTGTCGCCCATCTCGCCTTCGATTTCGGCGCGAGGCGTGAGCGCCGCCACCGAGTCGATCACCACGATGTCCACCGCGCCCGAGCGCACCAGGGTGTCGGTGATCTCCAGCGCCTGCTCGCCCGTGTCGGGCTGGGAGACCAGCAAATCGTCCAGGTTCACGCCCAGCTTCTGGGCGTAGACCGCGTCCAGCGCGTGTTCCGCGTCGACGAAGGCCGCGACGCCGCCGGCCTTCTGCACCTCGGCCACCGTGTGCAGCGCCAAGGTCGTCTTGCCCGAGGATTCCGGCCCGTAGACCTCGATCACACGACCGCGCGGCAGGCCGCCGATGCCCAGCGCCATGTCCAGGCCCAGCGATCCGGTCGAGACCGATTCGATCTCCACCACCTTGCCGGCCGTGCCCAGCTTCATCACCGAGCCCTTGCCGAAGGCCCGATCGATCTGAGCGAGCGCCGCTTCGAGCGCGCGCTGCTTATCCGCTTCTTCTTTACCCACGAGCCGCAACACCGACTGAGACATCCATGACTCCCCTATCGCACGATTCCGCCGCCTGTCCGGAAGGCGTCTGGCGCCTCCGAGCCGATGGACAAGTCGTACCGGCTTTGTTCCGGGTTCGCAAGATGTTCTCATCGCGTCGCGCGCCGAGATACGTCCGTTTCTGGCGTAAACGATGATCGGGAACGTAATTTCAACACCTGACGATTTATTTGGGCGTGCAATCCTGTTCGGGACCTCATGGCCGCCGCCGACGCGCATCGTTTCCTTGGCTTCGCCTTCGCCGCCGCGGACCTGCTGTTCGAGGTCGAGCCGCATGGCCAGGTCGTGTTCATGCTCGGCGCCGGCCGCGGCGCGGGCACGAGCGAGGAAGACCTGATCGGCCGCTCCTGCACCACCCTGTTCGAACTCGACGACGCGCCGGTGATCGAGGCGGCGCTTGAGGGCCTGGAGCGCGGCGCACGCAAGGGTCCCATCGCCGTGCGCCTGGCCAACGCCCAACCGCCGCATGCGCAGGGCGCCCTGGCCGCGCTCAGCCTCTGCCGCCTGCCCCAGCTGAACGACCGCATATCCTGCGCGCTCAGCATCAACCCGGCCGGCGTCACGGCGGCGGCCGCGCGCACAGGCTCGGGGCTGGGCGATCTCAACTCGCTGGAGTCCCTGGCCGGCCCGATCCTGGATATCGCCCGCGCCGCCGGCCAGGAGTTGGACCTGGCCCTGATCGAGCTCTGCGGCCTGGAGGCCCTGCTCAGCGAAAGGCCCGAGGCGGAGGCCGACGCCCTGCGTCGCCGCGTCACCGGCGCCATTCGAGCCGAGAGCTTCGCCGGCTCCGCCGCCGCGGCCCTCGGCGAAGACCGCTTCGCCGTCCTGCGCCAGTCCGGAGAGAAGGCCGAGGTCATGGAGCGGCGTCTGGCGCGCGTCCTGGCTTCGGCTGCCGGCGACCGTCTGCGCAGCCAGGCCGAGCTGAAGCGGCTTGACCCCGCCGCGCCCGGCGCCCAGGCGATGAGCCTGATCCGCCATGCGGCTGAAGAGTTCCTGGCCCAATCTTCGGCCGCCGCGCCCGCCAAGCCTGGCCGGGCTGCGGCGCCCAAGGCGACGCTCGGCCAGTCGGTGCAGGCCACCCTGGCTCGCGCGGGCGCCTTCCGCGCCATGGTCGCCGATCGCCGCTTCGAACTCACCTATCAGCCGGTGGTGGACCTGAAGACGCGAACGCCGCGCCACTACGAGGTGCTGGTCCGCTTCCAGGCCGGCCAGAGCCCCTTCGCCATGATCCGCCTGGCCGAGGAGCTCGACATGATCGAGACCCTGGACCTGGCCGTGGCCGAGCAGGCCATCCGCGCCCTGCAGGCCGACCCTTCCGGCCGCCTTATCCTGGCGGTCAACGTCTCGGGGCGCAGCATCGTCAGCGCCTCCTACGCGCGCAAGGTGCTCGGCTTGGCGGGCTCGGCGCTGAAGGGCCGGCTGATGTTCGAAGTGACCGAGAGCGCGGTGATCGAAGATCTCGAGGCCGCAGCCGCGAATATCGAGGCGCTGCGTGCGCGAGGGTTCGAGGTGTGCCTCGACGACTTCGGCGCCGGCGCCGCCTCCTTCGACTATCTGCGCAAGCTTGGCGTCGACGTGGTCAAGCTCGACGGCCGCTACGTGCGCGAGATGGGCGCTTCCGAACGCGGGGACGCCCTGGTGCGCCACATCGTCGACCTGTGTCGCGAGCTGAAGGTGCGCACCGTGGCCGAGATGATCGAGACCGAGACGACCGAGGCTGCGCTGAGGGCCGCCGGCATCGACGAAGGCCAGGGCTGGCTCTACGGCCAGCCGGGTCCCCTGCCGGAGCATTTCCGTCGCGGCGCACCCATCGCGCGCCGCGCCGGGGCGCGCGATCATTGGTCCTAAAAAAAGCAAAGGGCCGGGAGAACGCGTCCCCCGGCCCTCAAGACGCCCCTTAGGAACGGGACTACTGCTGGCGACCGCCGCCGGCGGCCCCGCCGCCGCCTTCGCCGCGCTGGAAGCCCGCGCGCAGCTCTTCCTCGGTCAGGAAACCGTCGTTGTTGGTGTCCAGGCGCTTGAACTGGGCCAGCGAATTGGCCTCCCATTCGGCGGCCGAGATCGAGCCGTCGCCGTCGGTGTCCATGCGCTTCATGCGCTCGACGCGCCGCGCCGCCGCCTGAGCCGGATCGACCGCCGGCGCGGCCGCGCCCTGACCGCCCTCGCCGCCTTGGCCGCCGCCACGGCCGCCACGCCCGAAGGCCGGCGCTGCGGCCATCTCCTCGGCGCTGATCTTGCCGTCGCCGTTGGCGTCCAGGCGCGCGAAGCGATCCCGCTGAGCACCGATGTACTCGTCGCGCGAGATCTTGCCGTCGTGATCCTTGTCCATGCGCTCGAACATGCGCGCGCCGCCCTGGCCGCGGCCGCCCTGCTGGGCCGCCTGGCCGGCGCCGGCGCCGGCGCCCGAACCCGCGCCTTGCCCGTCGCCCGCGCCCTTGGAACAGGCCGCGCCGGCGAGCGCCAGCGCCAGCCCGGCGCCGATCATGGCCTTGGCGGCCAGAGACTTCATCATGGCGGTTCTCCCGATCCGGCGGCCCCACAGTCGTCCGCCTCGAAGCCTGTTCAACGCGGGGCCGCGCGCCGATCCGTCGTCACCCGCGACCGCGGCGCGCTGTCTCAGCCGTAGGCCGCCTTGCGGCTGGCCCAGTCGTTGACCACACGCTCCAGCAGCGCCAGCGGCAGGGCGCCCTGGTTCAGCACCGCGTCGTGATAACCCTTCAGGTCGAACTTGTTTCCGAGCCTGGCCTGCACGCTGTCGCGCAGCTTGGTGATCAGGATGTGGCCCATCTTGTAGCTGCAGGCCTGGCCGGGCTGGACGCAATAGCGCTCCACCTCGTTGATCGAGGCGCCTTCGGTGCGGCCGCAGTTGTCCATCATGTACTTGATGGCTTGCTCGCGGCTCCAGCGCTTGGAGTGGATGCCGGAATCGACCACCAGGCGCACGGCGCGGAACAGCAGCGCCTGCAGCATGCCGATGCGACCCAGCGGGTCCTTGTCGTACATGCCCATTTCGTCGGCCAGCTGCTCGGAATAGAGCGCCCAGCCCTCCACATAGGCCGAGAATATCCCGGTGCGGCGGTAGATCGGCAGATCGGGGATCTGGCTGGCCAGGGAAATCTGGAAATGATGGCCCGGCACGCCCTCGTGGTAGCAGAGCGTCGGCAGGGCCCACTTGGGCCAATCGGCCGTGTCCTTCAGGTTGATGTAGTAGATCCCGGGCCGCGACCCATCGAGCGGCGCGCGGTTGTAGTAGCCGAGCGGCGCCCCGGACTCGATGTAGGCGGGCACGCGCTTGATCTCGAGCTTGGCGGTCGGGACGGTGGTGAAGGCCCTGGGCAGCTTGGGCGTCACCTCGGCGATCACCTGGTTGAGATAGGCGATCAGCTCCGCCTTGCCCTCATCGGTGTTCGGATAGACGTAGCGCGCGTCGGCGTTCAGCTTGGCGACACGGTCGCCGATGCTGCCCTGGGTCAGGCCCTGCGCCTGCAGCAGGGGCTCCATCTGGGCCTGCAGGTCCTTCACCTGCTCCAAGCCCAGCGCATGCACCTGGTCGCCCTTGAAGTTGACCGTCGTGTTGGAGAGGATCGCCGCGTTGTAATAGGCGTCGCCGTCCGGCAGGCGCCACACGCCCGCGTCATGCACCGCCTTGGGCTGCAGCGCCTGCAGGGCCGAGATCTGGCGGTCCAGCGCCGGAACGACGGTCGAGGCGAACACCTGCGACGCCTGGCCCTCGTAGTCGCCCAGTCCCTTGGCCTTGGCCCGGTCGGCGAGCGAGCGCACCAGCACGCTCTTGGCGGCGGGTTCGTCGCGCAGCACCTTGAGGTTACCGATGGTCTTGGCCAGGACGAAGTCGGGCGGGACAACGCCCAGGCCCGCGTCGTGGCGCACCTGCTCAGTCTCCTGGTCGAGCGCCGTCCCGAACGCCTTCAGTCGCGCCAGGTAGGCGTCCGCGTCGTCGCGCGCCTCGATCTTGTGGGCGTTGGCCAGGAAGTCGGGGACGGAATAGTAGGCGCCGGTCAGCTGGCTCACGACATAGGGTGCGGCGCGCCCGCCGCCAGCGCCCCAATGGAAGCGCTTGGCGAGGTCCTGCGACGTCACCAGCCGGAACTTGGCCACGTCGTAGTTGATCGCGCCCTTCTTCGACAGCAGCTTGCCGTCGACAGTATCCAGCTCATCGACCCGCTTGTTGATGATCTCCAGCTGTTTGTCAGCCGCCGCCAGGCCCCGATCGTCCAGCTTGGATTTCAGCTTGGCGCGCGCGCCCTTGTCGAGGCCCAGCTGGGTCGCGAGCTCGGGGTTGCGATCGATGTTGTCCTCGAACTGCTTCTTCAGCATCTGGTCGAGCAGGCCGTCGGCCATTTCCGACACGGTCTGGGCGTGAGCCGCCCCCGCTCCGGCGCTGACGCCGAGCGCAGCGGCGGTTGCGCCGGCCCCGGCCAGCAGTTCGCGACGATCGAGCATTGGAATGTTCCCCCGGGGACTGACGCAGCGTTCGAAGACGCCACGCTTACCCGCCTCCGGGCCGATGTCTACGAGCTTTCGCGAGCGGCGTTCGCCCGTGGGCGTGACCTAAAGGTTCTCGCTCAGCCAGTCGGCGACCTTGGCGAAGACGTTGCCGCCGTTGCCGGCCGCCTGGGGCGCATCGCGCGGGCCGACCCGGCCGGTGACCAGCTTGCGCATCGAAACGGCCTCACGCGGACCGTAGGCGGCGCGCAGCAGCACCCCAGCCGCCGAGCAGAACGCCGGGCCCGAGGCCGCGTCGGCCAGATGCGGCGCGCGGCGCGGACGGCCCAGGCGCACCGGCCGGTCGAACACCCTGACGGCCAGTTCGCGCACGCCCGCCAGCTGGCTGGCGCCGCCGGTCAGCACGATGCCGGAGCCGGGCTCCAGCGGCGCGTCGGCCGCCTTCAGCCGCTCGCGCAGCAGCTCCAGCGTCTCCTCGACGCGGGGCGCGATCACGTTCTTCAGGATCGAGCGGGGCACGATGATCGGCCCGGCGCCCGGGTCGTCGCCGCGCGGCGGCGCTTCCACCGTCTCGCGGTCCTCGTTGGCCGAGGCGATGGCCGAGCCGTGCAGGGTCTTGAGGCGCTCGGCGCCCGCGATCGAGGTCGAAAGCCCGCGCGCGATGTCGGCGGTCACATGGCCGCCGCCCACCGCCAGGCTGTCCACATGCACCAGCGAGCCGCCGGAGAACACCGCCGCCGAGGTCGCGCCCGCGCCCATGTCGATGCAGATGCAACCCAGGTCCATCTCGTCGTCTTCGAGCGCGGCCAAGCCCGAGGCGAAGGGCGCGGCGACCACGCCCTGCAGCTCTACGTGCGCCAGCTCCAGGCAATGGCCCAAGGTCTGGAACGCCCCGTCGCTCATGCTCACCACCAGCAGCTCCAGCGCCAGCGCACGGCCGTACATGGAGCGCGGATCACGCACCCCGCGCTGGCCGTCCACGGCCCAGGAGACCGGGATCAGGTGGATCGGCCGGCGGTTGGCGTAGCGAACCTGCGACAGGGCCGCGGCGATGGCGCGGGTCAGGTCGGCATCGGAAATCGGCTTGGCGCCCAGCGAGACCTGAGCGGTCACGCGGTGGCTGGCGAGACCCCCGCCCGCGGTCACGGCGGTGACGTGGTGCACCGGGTGACCCGCCATGGCCTCGGCGCGCTCGATGGCCTGGGCGACGGCCTGGGCCGCCTCCTCCATGTCGACGATCACGCCGCCCTTGAAGCCGCGCGACTGCACATAGCCGGCCCCGGCCACGCGCACGGTCTGGTCCGAGCGGCGGATGCCGTCGGCCTTCATGATGAAGCAGGCGATCTTCGACGCGCCGACGTCCAGCGCCACCGCGACCGGCGCGCCTCCGCGCCCGCGCATGGCGGTCGGCCCCGTCAACGCATCCCTTGCCCCCCGGCGATCATCAAGCCGCGACATCTATCCCCTACCCACTCCCGAGCGCGTTCTCGCGCCCGCCTGAAATCCAATCCCCCCGGCCCCTCACGGAGCCGATCACTCCGATCGTCAGACCGCGGGCGCCCCGGCCGCCGCCGCCGGGGCAGAAGCCGCCGGACGCCCCGTCTCGCGCGGCCTGACCGCAATCATCTCCGGATCACGCAGGTCGATCCGCGCGAAACCCAGTTCCAGCAGCCGCTGCTCATGGTCGAGCCGGTCGAGCTGGATCAGGGCGCCCTCCTCGTTCTGGGCCGGCAGCTGCACCAGCGAGCCGTCCTTCAACCTGAGGTCCCAGCGCCGCCCGTCGACGCGCACCAGCGCCTCAAGGCGGCTCACCAGCCGCGCCCGCTGGCGCACCAGGGGCAGGATCGAGCCCGCCGCCTCGTTGGCGCCGGCGCCCACCACCAGGGGCAGGTTCGCGAACCGCGCCGGATCGGCCTCGGTGATCGGCTGGCCCGTCGAGTCGATCACCAGGGTCTTGCCCTCGTGCTGCCAGACCGCCAGCCGCTCGCGTTCGGTCACCGCGATCTCCAGCGTGTCGGGCAGCAGGCGCAGCACCTTCACGTCCTTGACCCAGCCCACGCTCTCGACCTGGGCCTTGACCGCATTCAGGTCCATGCGCGCCAGCGGCTGGCCGCGATAGAGCCCGAGCTTGGCCTTGATCGCAGTCAGGGCCTCGGGCGAGGCGCCCTCGACGTGCACCTTCTCGAGCCGGAAGCCGGCCCCGGCCATGGAATTGTCGATGGCGTTGTTGACCGCCGAACCCAGCGCTTGCGCCCGGCCGCCGGTGAACAGCACCACCCCGCCGCCCAGCATCAGGATGGCGACCACGGCGAAGCCCGTCAGCTTGGGCGAAAGGCCGAAGCGGCTCATGGCGTGCAGCTTGCCCGCAGGCGCAGCCGCCGCACCGCGGCCCGGCGCCGAGCGGACCGTCCTCTTAGGCGCAGGTTTCGCGTTTTGCCGTCTGCCGCCACGCACCACCGCGGGCATGGGCGTCCTCCACCATCCATCGAACCCGAAGCCGTTGAGCCCCGCCCAGCGGGTCGGCTCCTGAACCTTCAGGAAAGGCGGATCGTGCTTAACATCCAGATAACGACCGGCCCGATTCGTAAGATCGCGGCAACCAAGGTGGGCCGTTTCAGCGCCCCGTCGAGGCGTCCTCGACGATCCAGCGCACCAGCTCCTCGAAGCTGATCCCCATGTGCTGTGCCTGCTCAGGCGCGAGCGAGGTCGGGGTCATGCCGGGCTGGGTGTTCACCTCCAGCAGCACCAGATCGCCCTTGTCGGGGTCGTAGCGGAAGTCCGAGCGGGTCATGCCACGGCAACCGAGCGCGGCGTGCGCCTTGACCGCCAGGCGCTTGGCTTCCTCGGCCACCGCATCGGGGATCGGCGCCGGCACCACGTGGGATGAGCCGCCGTCGGCGTATTTGGCGTCATAGTCGTAGAAGCCGGTGGTCGGCACGATCTCGGTCACGGTCAGGGCCTCGGTCCCGCGCACGGCGACGGCCAGCTCCTTGCCCGCGATATAGGGCTCGACCATCACCTCCTCGCCGAAGGTCCAGCTGTCGGCGCCCACCTCCTGCGGCGGGGTGTTGGCGCCCTCGAACACCAGGAACACGCCCACCGACGAGCCCTGGGCGTTCGGCTTGACCACATAGGGCGGTTGGATCACATGGCGGCGCGCCACCTCGTGGCGGTCGTAAAGGCCGCCGCCCGGCACGGTCACCCCTGCCGCGGCCAGCACCGACTTGGCCTTGGCCTTGTCCATCGCCAGGGCCGAGGCCAGCACGCCGGAGTGGGTGTAGGGGATCGCCAGGGTCTCCAGCACGCCCTGCACGCAGCCATCCTCGCCCCACTCGCCGTGCAGCGCGTTGAACACCACGTCCGGCCCGGCCTTGGTCAGCTGTTCGGCCACATCACGGCCGGCGTCGATGCGGGTGACCTTCGCGCCCAGACGCTCCAGCGCGTCGGCGCACTCGCGACCCGAGACCAGCGATACCTCCCGCTCAGGCGACAGCCCGCCCATCAGAACGGCGACGTGACGGTCGGAAAGCGGTTTGGTCATGGATGCAGCTCACGCGCGCAGGGCGAATTGGGGAAGGATCGGACCGGCTTAGCGCAAGCAGCGGCGCCAAGGAATGGCCGTGAAGCCGCGGGCGCCGGTCAGGCCGCCTTGGCTGTGGCCTCCACGGCCTGCGCCGCGTCGCTCTGCGGCAGCTCCAGCCAGAACAGCGCCCCGCCCAGGTCGGAATCGTCCACCCCGAGGTCGCCGCCCTGCAGCACCGCCAGCTCGCGCGACAGGGCCAGGCCCAGGCCCGCGCCTTCGATGTCGGACTTCTCCGCGCCCAGGCGGTCGAAGCTCTTGAACAGGGTCTCGCGCTGCTTGGGCGAGAGGCCCGCGCCGTTGTCGGCGACTTCAAACCGCACCGTGCCGCGCTCGGTCGCATAGGCCGAAACCTGCACCACCGGCGGATTGCCGCCGTACTTCAGGCCGTTGACCAGCAGGTTGATCAGGATCTGGCGCAGGCGCAGCCGGTCGGCCCAGACCTTCACGTCGCCGCAGTAGGAGCCCACCACCACGATGGAGCCGCCGTGCTGCTTGGCGCGGTAACGGGCGGAGGCCACGGCCGTCTCCACCGCATCCTCCACATCGACGTCGGTCGAGTGGATGCTCGCCTTGCCTGACTGCAGGGTGGCGGCGTCCAGCAGGTCGCGCGCCAGGGCTTCGACCTCCGCGCCGTTCTGCGCCATCTGGCCCAGGGTCTCGCGCTGCTGCTCGGTCAGTTCGCCCATCATGCCGTCGCGCATCAGCTCGGCCATGGAGGTGACGCCCGAGAGCGGCGAGCGGATTTCGTGGCTCACGTGGGCCAGGAGCTTGGTCTTGATCGCGTTCAGGTCCTCGGCCTCGGCCCGCGCCCGCTCCAGTTCGGCGGCATAGAGCGACAGCTTGCGCAGCAGGGCCGTGACCGGCAGCACCGTCATCACGGTGGCGACGATGAATCCTTGCATCACCAACACCCGGTCGAGGTGCAGCAGGCCCGCCACCATGGTCGGCCCGCGCCCCATCATGGTGCAGACCATGGCGACCGCGGTCGCGACCAGGATCGCCAGCACCCCGCCCAGCGCCGGATTGGCGACGGCCGCCAGAACCAGGAACGGGAACACCATGAACATCGCCGGGATGTCGGCGAAGGCGAAGACGCGCACGGCGACAGCGAGCAGCAGCGCCTGCGTCAGGACCGTCCAACCCCAGGTCTTCAGGCGCAGGCTGTCGCGATCGGGCTTGGTCACCGTCAGCAGGAACGGCCCCAGCACCAGCATCCCGACCGCGTCGCCGGCGGTCCAGCGCAGCAGCGAGTTGGCAGGTTGCCTGTGCTCGAACAGGTTGACGAACAAGGCGCCGAGCCCGCCGGAGATGATCGGCGCGGCGATCACGGCGGCGACCACAAAGAGGGCAAAGGCGCGTGGGCCGGTCATGGGCATTCGCATGCGCCACAGGCACGCCGCCGCCAGGGCGATCTCCGCCCCGTTGGCCATGGCGAACACGATGGCCTCGACCAGGGTGCGGCCCCAGAGGAGGTTGGCGCAGGTCATCGCGGCGAAGGCGACGCCGAAGGCGACGACGCGCTCGACGGCCTGGGAAGACCAGCGCAGCATGAAGGCGAGGGTGACGGCGTTCGCAAGCCACACGGCCGCGACCACGGCATTGCCGCGGAACAGCACCAGACAAGCATAACAAAGCGCCAGTACGGTCAGGAACAGACCGCCCAGAGCCAGAAAACGTCGCATCGAACCCCTCCGACACAACCGGGATAACGGGAGTCGATGAACGGACAAATAACGGGCTGGGGCAAAATATGTAGGTGAGAGGCCTAGTTTCAGGCCGGGCGGCCGATGCGCTTGATCTCCCACTCCAGCTCGACGCCGAACTTGGCCTTCACGTCCGCGCGCACGGCCTCGCCGAGGCCTTCCAGATCCGCGGCGGTCGCCTCGCCGGTATTGATCAGGAAATTGGCGTGCAGCTCGGAGAACTGCGCGCCGCCGAAAGGCTTGCCACGCCAGCCCGCCGCGTCGACCAGCCGCCAGGAACTGTGCCCGGGCGGGTTCTTGAAGGTGGAGCCGCCAGTCTTCTCGCGGATCGGCTGGGTCTGCTCCCGCCGCGCCGTGATCTCGTCCATGCGCGCCGTGACGGCGGCCGGGTCGTCGGGGCGGCCTTCGAACAGGGCGCCGGTGAAGATCAGGGGCTCGGCCAGGGCCGCCTGCGCCTTCCGATAGACGAAGCCCATTTCGGCGTTCGAGAAGGTCTTGCGCTCGCCGGAGCGGGTCAGCGCGTAGGCCTCGACTAGGACGTCCTTGGTCTCGGCGCCGTAGCATCCGGCGTTCATCACGCAGGCGCCGCCGATGGTCCCCGGCACCCCGCGATAGAATTCGAGTCCGGCGATCCCGGCCTCCGCCGCCTTCTTGGCGAGCACGGCGTCGAGCACCGCGGCCCCGGCGCGGATGCGACCGTTCCCCAACGCCTCGACCTGACCGAAGGCGCGCCCGAGCCGGACCACCGCGCCTTCCACCCCGCCGTCGCGCACCAGGGTGTTGGAGCCCACGCCCAGCACGGTCACAGGCACGTCGGCGGGCAACCCCTTCAGGAACGCCGCCAGGTCGTCCTCGTCCTCAGGCAGGAACAGCAGGTCCGCCGGACCGCCCACCCGGAACCAGGTGAAGGGCGCCAGCTCCGCGTCGCGGATCAGCTTGCCGCGCACGGGGGGAAGATCGTCTCTCCAGTCGCTCAAGCCGCCTGCTCCAAGGCCTCGAGCTGGTCGGCCAGGGCATAGGCCCACTGGGTGATGTCGCCGGCCCCCAGGCACACCACCAGGTCGCCGCTCTCGGCCTCGGTGGCGATCAGTTCGGCCAGGACCTGCGGGCTCTCCAACGTCAGGGCGCGGCGATGGCCATAGCGGCGGATGCCCTCGACCAGGGCCTCCTTGCCGACGCCCTCGATCGGCTGCTCGCCGGCCGCATAGACGTCGGCCACGATCACCGTGTCGGCGTCATTGAAGCAGGCCGAGAACTCGCTCATCAGATCGTTCAGACGCGAGTAGCGGTGCGGCTGCACCACCGCCACCACCTTGCCCTTCGCCACCTGGCGCGCCGCCTTCAGCACCGCGGCGATCTCGACCGGATGGTGGCCGTAGTCGTCGATGATGCGGATGCCCTTGGCCTCGCCCGCATGGGTGAAGCGCCGGCGCACCCCGCCGAAGCCCGCCAGGCCTTCCTTGATCGCGGTGGGCGTCACGCCCAGCTCGCGCGCCACCGCGATGGCGGCGAGCGCATTGGAGACGTTGTGCCAGCCCGGCATGGGCAGGCGCAGGTCGGCGATGGTGATGGGCTCCCCTTCGCGGGGGCTGATCACCACGTCGAACTGGGCCCCGTCCTGGTCCATCTCGACCTTGGCCGCGCGCACCTCGGCCTGGGGGTTGATTCCGTAGGTGACCAGGCGCCGATTCTCGACCTGGGCCACCAGGGCCTGCACTTCCGGATGGTCGAGGCACACGGCGGCGAAGCCGTAGAACGGGATGTTCTCCACAAAGTCGCGGAAGGCCCGCTTCACCGCCTCGAACTCGCCGTAGTGGTCCAGGTGCTCGGGGTCGATGTTGGTGACGATGGCCACGGTCGATTTCAGGCGCAGGAACGAGCCGTCGGACTCGTCGGCCTCGACCACGATCCAGTCGCCCTCGCCCACCTTGGCGTTGGTGCCGTAGGCGTTGATGATCCCACCGTTGACCACCGTCGGGTCCAGCCCGCCGGCGTCCAGCAGGGCAGCGACCATGGTCGTGGTGGTGGTCTTGCCGTGGGTGCCGGCCACCGCCACCGAGAACTGCAGCCGCATCAGCTCGGCCAGCATCTCGGCGCGGCGCACCAGCGGGATGCGGCGGTCGCGGGCGACGACCATCTCGGGATTGTCGTGCTTGACCGCGGTCGAATAGACCACCGCGGAAGCGTCGCCCACGTGCTCCGCGTCATGGCCGATGAAGACCTTGGCGCCCAGCTTCTGCAGCCGCTCGGTATTGGCCGAGGCCTTGGCGTCGGAGCCCTGCACCTGGTAGCCGACCTTCAGCATGATCTCGGCGATGCCGCTCATGCCGATGCCGCCGATGCCGATGAAATGGACGGGCCCGATCTCGAAGGGGATGGGCCGCATGCGCGAGCGTGCGATCATTTGAGGCCTATAGCGCCGAGTGGCGCACCGCGCGAGAGGCTAGCTCATATACCCCGGCAGCCAGCCTTCGTTGGCCGCGCGCAAGTCGTTCAGCGGCACGCTGAACAGGTCCTTCGACGCCACCGCCTCACCCCCGGCCTGGCCGCAGACGATGGCATGCACGCCCGCTGCCTTGGCGGCCGCCAACAGGCCTTCCGCATCGCGCGTGCCGACGAGGTAACGGCCCTGGTCCTCGCCGAACAGGTAGGGGTGGGCGTGCTGGTCCGAGGTCGCGTTCAAGGTCACGCCGACGTTCGAGGCCAGGGCTACCTCCGCCGCCGCGCAGGCCAGGCCGCCGTCCGAGAGGTCATGGCAGGCTGTCAGCTTCCCCGCCCGGATCAGGCCGCGCACGAAGTCGCCGTTGCGCCGCTCCTTGACCAGGTCGACGCGGGGCGGCTCACCATCCTCGCGGCCGAATAGTTCGCGCAGATAGAGGCTGGAGCCCAGCTCGCCAGCGGTGTCGCCGATCAGCACCAGGGCGTCGCCGGCCTTCAGCCCGTGGAAGCCCATGCGCTGGTCATAGTCGGGGATCAGGCCCACCGCGCCGATGGTCGGCGTCGGCGGAATGGCCTGCCCGTTGGTCTCGTTGTAGAGCGACACGTTCCCGCTCACGACCGGGAAGTCGAGCGCGCGGCAGGCCTCGGCCATGCCCTCGATGGCGCCCACGATCTGGCCCATGATCTCCGGCCGCTCCGGGTTGCCGAAATTCAGGTTGTCGGTGACCGCGATCGGGTCGGCGCCGGCGGCGGTCAGATTGCGCCAGGCCTCGGCCACCGCCTGCTTGCCGCCCTCGAAGGCGTCGGTCTGGACGTAGCGCGGGGTGCAGTCGGAGGTGACCGCCAGGGCCTTCTTCGTGCCGTGCACGCGCACGATGCCGGCGTCGCAGCCGGTGGAGCTGTCTTCCACCGTGTCGGCCATGACGTGGCGGTCGTACTGCTCCCAGATCCAGCGTTTGGACGCCACGTCCGGGCAGCTCATCAAGGTGATCAGCGCCTGGCCCCAGTCCTTGGGCGCCGGAACCTTGCCTGGGTCCAGCCGGGGATGGCCGTCGGGCGTCACATAGGGCCGGTGGTAGAGCGGCGCGTCGTCGGACAGGGGCGCCAGCGGCAGGTCGCAGACCACCTCGCCCTTGTGCCTCAGCACGATGCGGCCGGTGTCGGTGGTCTTGCCGATGGTGGCGGCGTCCAGGCCCCACTTCTCGAAGATGCGTTGGCCGTCGGCTTCGCGGCCGGGCTTCAGGATCGCCAGCATCCGCTCCTGGCTCTCCGACAGCATCATCTCATAGGCGCTCATGCCCTCCTCGCGCTGGGGCACAGCATCCAGGTCGAGCTCGATGCCCACCCCACCCTTGCCGGCCATCTCGACCGACGAGGAGGTCAAGCCAGCCGCGCCCATGTCCTGGATCGCGGCCACGGCGCCGGACGCCATCAGCTCGAGCGTCGCCTCGATCAGCAGCTTCTCGGCGAAGGGATCGCCGACCTGCACGGTCGGGCGCTTCTCTTCCGAGCCCTCATCGAACTCGGCCGAGGCCATGGTCGCGCCATGGATGCCGTCGCGCCCGGTCTTGGAGCCGAAATAGACCACCGGCAGACCCGCCGAGGGCGCGGCCGAGTAGAAGATCTTGTCCGCGTCGGCCAGGCCCACGCACATGGCGTTGACCAGGATGTTGCCGTCGTAGCCGCGGTGGAAATTGGTCTCGCCGCCCACCGTCGGCACGCCCACGCAGTTGCCGTAGCCGCCGATGCCCGAGACCACGCCCGAGAGCAGCCGCTTGGTCTTGGGATGCGACGGATCGCCGAAGCGCAGAGCGTTCAAGAGCGCGATGGGCCGCGCGCCCATGGTGAAGACGTCGCGCATGATCCCGCCCACGCCCGTCGCCGCGCCCTGGTAGGGCTCGATGAAGGAGGGGTGATTGTGCGACTCCATCTTGAAGACGCAGGCTTGGCCGTCGCCGATATCGACCACGCCGGCGTTCTCGCCCGGCCCCTGGATCACCTTGGGGCCGGATGTCGGCAGCTTGCGAAGGTGGGCGCGGGAAGACTTGTAGGAGCAGTGCTCGCTCCACATCACCGAAAAGACGCCCAGCTCCACCAGATTGGGCTCGCGCCCCAGCCGGTCGAGGATCACGGCGTACTCGTCAGGCTTCAGGCCGTACTCGGCGGCGAGCTCGGCAATGGGCTTTTCGGCGATGGCGGTGGTCATGCGCCGGGCTTCTAAGCGGGTTCAGGGGCGGTGGGAACCCACTCCTCCCCTGTTTGCGGCAGCAAACGGGGGAGGGGGACCACACGAAGTGTGGTGGAGGGGGCGTGCCGGTGCTGGACGGGTCGAAAGGGCGATGGATGTGGCGCGCCCCTCCCACCGCCTTCGGCGGTCCCCCCTCCCCGTTCGCTGCCACTCACGTGGAGGGAGAAAGAATCTAGCCCCCCGCCGCCACCCAATCGTCGATGCGGCGCTCCAGCACTTCCAGCGGCATGGCCCCGGTCAGCAGGCCCGCGTCGTGGAAGCGGCGGATGTCGAACTTCGCGCCCAGCTTGGCCTTGGCCGCCGCCCTCAGACGCAGCCACGTCATCTTGCCGATCATGTAGCTGCAGGCCTGGCCCGGCCACACGCAGTAGCGCTCGACCTCGGTGACGCCGGTCTCTTCCTTGTCGCCCAGGTGGTCGAGGTAGAACTTGATGCCCTGCTCTCGGCTCCAGCGCTTGGCGTGCATGCCTGAGTCGACCACCAGCCGCACCGCGCGCAGCATGGCGTCGTGCAGGTAGCCGATGCGGCCGAAGGGATCGCCCTCGTACATGCCCATCTCGTCGGCCAGCTGTTCGGAATAGAGCGCCCAGCCCTCGCCGTAGCCGGCGAACCACATCACCCGCCGGATCATCGGGATGCCGGGCGTCTCCAGGGCGAGCGTGCCCTGCAGGTGGTGGCCCGGAATCCCCTCGTGATAGGTCAGGGTCGGCAGGGTCCACTTGGGCACCTCGGCCGTGTCGCGCAGGTTGATGTAGTAGGCGCCCGGTCGCGAGCCATCGAGCGTGCCGGTCTGGTAGTAGCCGCCCGGCGCCCCTGCCTCGATGGCCTTGGGCACGCGGCGGATGTCGAGACCGGCCTTGGGCAGGGCGCCGAAGTACTGCGGCAGCTTCTGCGTCACCGCCTTCACCCGCCCGTTCAGATAGGCCAGCAGCTCTTCCTTGCCCGGATCGGTGTTGGGATAGATGAAGCGCGGGTCCTTGAAGAGCGCGGCCATGCGCTCGCCGACCGTCCCTTGGGTCATGCCCTGAGAGCGGAAGATCTTGTCCGCGTCGGCGCCGATCTTGGCCACAAGATCCAGGCCCAGCTTGTGGATCTCGTCCGGGCTCATCTCGGTGGTGGTCTGGGAGCGCGTGCCGAAGGCGTAATAGGCCGCCCCGTCCGGCAGGCGCCATACGCCCGCATCGTGCACGGCCTTGGGCCGCCAGCCCTCCATCAGGCGGATCTGACCGTCCAGAGCTTCCCACACGGGCCCGGACACGATCTTGCCGGCGCGGATGCCCCAGTCGCCGGCGATGTTCTTCTCCTTGGCGCGGCGCACCAGGGACGACACCAGCGTCGTCTGCTCCAGCGGCGTGGAGCGCAAGGCCTTCATCTGGATCAGGGTCTTGTCGATGACGAAGTCCGGCGGGACCACGCCCTTGGCGGCGTCCGCCCCGGCCAGCTCTGTCTCGTTGTTCATGGCCGTGGCGAAGGCGTTCAGGCGCGAGAGATAGGCCTCCGCGTCTTCCTTGGTCTCGATTGAGTGCTGGTTGTCGAGGAAGTCGGGGACCGACTGGTACGAGCCGGTCAGCTGGCTCAGCACATAGGGGGCCGGATAACCGGGCGCGCCGTACTTGAACCGGTCCGCGCCCGCCAGCGACACCTCGCCCTGATAGACCACCGTGTCGTAGTTGACCGCCGCGACGCCCGCGAGCTTGGAGCGGTCGATCGCCTTGACCTCGGCCAGCCAGCCCTTCTGCAGGCGCAAGGCGCGGGCGATGCCGGCGGGGGAGTTGTCGTCCAGCTTGGACTTGGCCCAGGCGTTCTCGCCTTTGTCGAGGCCCAGGCCCGTCAGGCCCTGCGGCGACTCCTTCAGCTGCTCCTGGAAGACTTTCTCCAGCACCGCATTGAGCTGCTTCTCGGTCGCGGGGTCGGAAACCTTGCGCGCGGCGTGGGCCGCCGCCTTCTTGGCGTGGGCCGAGGGCTTGGCGAGGGCGGAGGTCGCCCCCACCGCTCCGGCGGCGGTCGCGGTCAGGAGCAGGCGGCGGCGGTCGAGCATGTTAGCCTCTCGAAAAGACACAAGCCGCAAGGGGTATGCCCGACCCGCGCCGCGGGCAAGCCGGGGGCGCTTAAGCTTTCGTAATGCGCGATGGGCCTTCGCACCTTACCCTGGCGACCGGCTGATCCGCAGCCAGGCGTCCGCATGACCGAAACGGCCAAGGTCCCCCTCGCCCCTCGCCCCGCCCTCAGCGGCGGGCGCCTGCGCGCGGCCGGGGCGGCCATCGGCTTCTTCGTCGCCTACTGCGTGCTCGACCGCCTTGCCCTGCTCCTGCCCGACACCAGCGGCGTGACGCCCTGGAACCTGTCGGCGGGCCTGGCGCTGGCGGCCTTCGTTCTGATGGGGCCGCGCATCGGGCCGGTGGTGTTCGCCGCCGAGCTGGCGTCCAGCATGATCAACCCGGCTCCGGCCGTGCCGCTCATCGGCGGCTTTGCTTCGGCGCTGGGCGTGACAGTCGCCTACGGCGGCTTCGGCTGCGCCATCCACCGACGCATCAACCCCTCGTTGGAGCGTCAACGCGACCTGGTGCTGCTGCTGGTCGCGGCCCTCGGCGCCGCGGCGCTGGCGGCGGCTCTCAACACCGTGGTGGTGATCACCTGGGGTGGCGTGGATCCGGCGCAGGGTCTCGATTCAGTCTATCGCGGCTGGACCGGCGATTTCCTGGGCGAGTGCCTGCTGACCCCGGCGATCCTGGTGCTGCCCCGCTGGCGACTGAAGGGCGGGCTGGCGGGATGGCTCGAAGGTCTGTTGCAGGCGCTGATGCTGCTCGGCTTCGTGGCGCTCGTGTTCGTGGCGGGCCCGACCAATCGGGTGCGCATCTACTACATCCTGTTCCTGCCGCAGATCTGGATCGCCGTGCGTTCCGGCATGGCGGCGGTGACCCTGTCGAACCTGGCGGTGCAGGCTGGAGTCCTGGCCTCGCTGTTCACCAAGCCGGATGCGGACAACCTGATCTTCGAGTTCCAGTTCCGGCTGCTGGCGCTGGCGCTCTCCGGCCTGTTCCTCGCCGTGACGGTCACCGAACGACGCGTGGCCGAGGCCGCGCTGGCCGACCGGCAGGAGGAGCTTTCCCGCTTCAGCCGCCTGTCCGCGGCCGGCGAGATGGCCGCGGCCCTGGCGCACGAGCTGAACCAGCCGCTGATGGCGGTGGTGGCCTTCGCCCGCGCCGCCAAGCGATTCGCTCCCGAGAGCTCGGCGACCGAACCGCGCTTCGTCGAGGCCATCGACGGCGCCGCGTCAGAGGCCGAGCGCGCCGGCGCCATCGTACGGTCCCTGCGCCAGTTCATCGCCCGCGGGGCGCCGGAGCGCCGCCGTTTGGCGCCCGCCGCCCTGATCGCCGACGCCGCCAGCCTGATGCAGGCCGAGAGCCGGCGCGCCGAGGCCCGCATCGTCACCGCAGTCGACCGCGATCTGCCCTCGGTGCAGGCGGATAGGGTGCAGATCCAGCAGGTGCTGGTGAATCTGCTCCAAAACGCCTTGAACGCCTTGACCCGCGGCGAGCATCCGGTGCGGCAGGTGACCGTGTCCGCAGGCCTGGCCGAGGGCGGCATGGTGGAGTTCGAGGTCGCTGACACAGCCGATGGCATGCCGGCCGAAGTCGCCGCGCGGCTGTTCTCGCCCTTCCCCGGCGGCGACCGGAAGGGCCTGGGCTTGGGGTTGATGATCTGCCGCGGCGTGGTGGAAGCCCACGGCGGGCGTATCTGGCTGGCGGAGAACCGGCCCGGTCGCTGCGCCGTACGCTTCACTCTACCCATCGTCGCCCGAACTGTGGGAAGCTCCCCGCCATGACCGCGCAAGCGCATCGGATGGCCGCGCCCCCGGCCCCCCCTCCCCTCGCCGTCCACGTCGTGGACGATGACGAGCCCCTGCTGCGGGCCTTGACCCTGCTGCTGGAGTCTTCGGGCCGGGTCGTGCGCGCCCATGCCAGCGCCGAGGATTTCCTCAAGACCCTGGAGGTCGAGACCACCGGATGCGTGGTGGCCGACGTGCGCATGCCGGGCATGAGTGGGCTGGAGTTGCAGGAGGCTTTGGCCCGCCGCGGCGCCGACGTGCCGATCATCGTCATCACCGGCCACGGCGACGTGCCCATGGCGGTGCAGGCGCTCAAGGGCGGCGCCCTGGATTTCCTGCAGAAACCCTTTGGCGAAGAGCAGTTCCTGCAAAGCGTCGCTGCCGCCATGGATAGGGCCGAGCGCACCCGCGCCGAGCGCGACACCGCCCGCACCCTTCGCGAACGCGCCGCGCTCCTGACGCCCCGCGAGCGCGAGGTGATGCAGTTGGTCGTGGAAGGCTCCGGCAATCAGGCCATCGCCGAGGGCCTGGGCATCAGCATCCGCACGGTCGAGGCCCACCGCGCCGCCGTCATGGCCAAGATGCAGGCTCAGCGCGTCTCCGACCTGGTGCGGATGGCGCTCACGCTCTGAGGCCGCTCAGGCCTCCAGGCCCAGGGCTTCGAAGGCGGGTTTCAGATGTTCGGCGAAGGGCCGCCAGCGGCCGACGCCGCGCGCGTGGATCGGCTCGCGCACCTGCGCCGCGCTGGCCGAACGCACCATCTTGCGCGCCTCGTGCGGATGCAGGCACGCCTCGTCCCATTCCAGCCCCACGTGCTCCAGCAGGCGTCGGGCATGAGTCTCCGGGTCGGCCACCAGGGCTTCGTAGTCGATTTCCAGCAGCCGTCCGGGCGGCAGCGCCTCGCGCCAGTGGGCGATCATGCGTTCGTAGAGCTGCTGGTAGCGCGCCAGTTCGGCGAAGTCGTAGCTGTACTCCTGGCCCTCGCTGAACAGCATGGTGAAGCAGGCCAGGGCCGTGTCGCGCGGATCGCGCCGCACATGCACGATCCGGGCGTCCTCCAGGCACAGGTGCGCCAGGCCCAGGTACAGCACGTTCTCCAGCCGCTTGTCGGTGACCACGGTCCGGCCCAGCTGCGGCGGCGGCAGGGCCTGCATGTAGGTGACGCCGAGCCTCTCACAGTCGCCTGGCCTCAGTTCGGTGACCCAGTCGGGGAAGCGCGCGCCGCCCTGCTTGCCCTTGGTCATGACCACCGTGTTGATCAGGGCCGGATTCTCGCCCGCGCACTGCACATCGGTATGAGCGCCGAGGATCTGCTCGACCAGGGTCGTGCCGGAGCGCGGCATGCCGACCACGAACACCGGCCGCCGGCGCGCTTTCAGGCCGGCGCCCTGCATGGCGCGGATGCGCTCGGAGCTGAACATCTCGATAATGCGCTGGGCGTGGGCCTCGAGATCTTCGATCGAATAGTCGAGCCCGGCGCGCTTCAGCCGCGCGCCCTCGGCGTAGGCCTGGAAGGCGCGATCGAAGTCCTTGCGATCCTCGTGGGCGCGGCCTAGCGCATAGCAGACCTCGATGCGACGCTCGACCTGCAGATCCTCGCGCGCCTGCAGCGCGTCGAGCACCGCCATCAGCCGCTGCGCATCTTCACCGTCGTCCGCGGCGTTGACCAGCCGCGCAGCCGCGAAACTGGCCTCCGGCGCCAGGGGGTCGAGCTCCAGGGCCCGCAGCATATTGCGCCGCGCGCCTTCCACGTCACCGACGAACAGCTGGGTGGCGGCTAGGTCGCGCACCACCTGCCCCATGTCGGGCAGGCGATCGGCCGCGAACGTCAGCCAGGCCACGGCCTCGACCAGCTGGTCTCGCTCGACCAGCAGGGTGCCCAACAGGTGCGCCATCAGCGCGTTCTGGGGATCGAGCTCCAGGGTCGCCCGCGCGTGCCGTTCCGCCTCAACCTTGTCGCCGAGGCGCGTGCAGGCCAACGCCAGAAAGCCCGCGACCCGTGAGGAGCCCGGCGCCAGCAGCAGGGCCTGGGTGAGCGCCTCCTTGGCGCCGGCGTTGTCGCCACGGTTCAGCAGCCTTTGGCCTTGCTCGAAGAACGTCTGGGCGCGGGCGCGGCGCGCGGCCGTCCCCCCCGGACTCCCTTCAACGGACGCCTGACCGGACTCTGACTCGTAAAGCGACATGCCCGCTTTTCTATGGGCGGGCGGCGGGTCGGGTAATTCGCGGGAATACCTAGACCGTCAGGGGATTTCGGCCGCCATCAACGCCTCGCCTTGGCCTTTCGCGCCTTCGCCGTCTCCGCCCGCTTCGCGGCGAACTCCGAGCCCGGCTTCCAGCTCGGCCACAGGTCGGAATTGGCGAGCCTGCGGCCCACCGCATAGATCAGGTCGGCGTCGGCCGCCGCGCCGCGCAGGTCCCAGTCGGCGGACCAGCGGTCAGCGGGGCGGTGATAGTGGTTGGCGGTGTAGTCCGCGACCCAGGCCTCGCCCGCGGCGCGCCCGCCGTTCAACAGGTCCGGCCCGCCGCTGTTGGCCATCAGCGGCAGCACCGGCACCCCCTGCTTGGCGAAGCTGAACTGGTCGCCGCGATAGAAGGAGCCGACCTCAGGGTGGCTTTCGGGCGTGACATAGCGGCCGTGCTTCTTGGCCTCGGCCTTCAGCATGTCCTCGAGCGTGTCCTTGCCCGCGCCGACCAGGATCACGTCGTGGGCCGGGCCCTTCACCTGCATGATGTCGACGTTGATGTCGGCCACGGTCTTGTCGAGCGGGGCGACCGGGTGGGCGCCGTAGTATTCCGAGCCGAGCAGGCCCCTCTCTTCCGCCGTCCACAGCGCGAACAGCACCGAGCGGTCGGTGCGCGGCGCCTTGGCGTAGGCCCGCGCCAGCTCCATCACCCCCGCGATGCCGGTGCCGTCGTCCACCGCGCCGTGGAAGACGCGATCGCCGCTCGCATCGGGCTCGCCTATGCCAAAGTGGTCCCAGTGGGCGGAGTAGATCACCGTCTCGTCGGGCCGCTTGGTTCCGGGTAGCCGCGCCAGGATGTTGTGGCTGGTGACCGCCTCCGTCTTCAGGGCGTAGTCGGCGTCGAACCGCGCGCCCTTCAGCTCCACCGGCCGGAACTCCGGCGTATGCGCCTGGGCCTTCAGCGCCTCGTAGTCCAGGCCCGCATGGCGGAACAGCTCCGCCGCCACATCGTGCTGCAGCCAGCCCTGCAGCAGCAGCTTCTCCTTGGCCGGATCCTTGCGCACGATGTCGAACTGCGGGCCGGTGTTGGAGTTCTTGATCGTGGTCCAGCCGTAGCCCGCGGGGCCGGTCTCATG
Source organism: Pseudomonadota bacterium (assembly GCA_018241995.1). Lineage (GTDB taxonomy): Bacteria > Pseudomonadota > Alphaproteobacteria > Caulobacterales > Caulobacteraceae > JAFECT01. The sequence continues at coordinate 65,235 of JAFECT010000007.1, read as the reverse complement.
CACGATCAGCATGCCCAGCGCGCCGCGCCGCACCGCCTCCTCGAACTTGTAGGTCCAGCGGCCGTAGTAGGTCATGGCCTTACCGCCGAAGAGGCCGTGCAGGTCGGCCTCGTAGTCGGGGTCGTTGACCAGCACGACGGCGATCTTGCCCTTGAGGTCCACGCCCTTGAAGTCGTCCCAATGCCGCTCCGGCGCGTATACGCCGTAGCCGACGAAGACCATCGGCGCGTTGTCGATGGCCACGCGCTCCACGGGCCGGAAGGTCACCGCCACCGCATCGGTCCCCTGCGCGAGCGATTTGGACCAGTCGCCGACCTTCACGCTCAGCTTGGCGTCCGGGGGCACGGTGAAGCGCCGCATCGGGACTTCCTGGGTCCAGGCGCCGTGCGGTCCGCCGGGCTTCAATCCCATCGCCTTGAACTGGCCGACCGCCCAGTCGACCATCCTGGACTCACCCTCCGTCGCGGGTCCGCGCCCGGCGAAGGCGTCGGACGAGACGGTCCTGATGTCGTCGGAAAGGCGCTGGGCGCTGATCACGCCGGTGGCGGCCGGCCTGGCCGGAGCCGATCCGCCGGCCATGAGCGCCGCCAGGGCGACGGCGGAGAAGGTCAGGGCGGTCTTCATGGCGCGGCTCCCTCAAGACTGAGGCACGCACATAGCGCTTCATACGCCCAAACGAAAACGCCCGGACGGCGGCTGACCGTCCGGGCGCTTCGAAAGCAGACTTAGGGCCTGGCGTCAGGCCGCGGCCGGCTCGCGCGTCGGCGACGGGCCATAGGCGTTGTCGCCCGGCTGACTCGGCGTGACCCCGACCCAGATCAGGAAGCCCAGCGAGACCAGACCGGCCAGGGCCAACGGCAGCATGACCGAACCCATGGCCGCCAGGGCCGCCCCGTTGCCGGCCCCCGCGCCGCCCGACATCGCCGCCATGAAGGCCGCGCCGCCCAGGACGACCGCGGCCACCAGCGCCACGATCCATACCGCCCAGACCACCAGCTGCAGCCAGCCGCTCTTGCCCATATCGTGCAGGCGCTTGGAATAGACGCAGACCCAGAAGTAGCAGAACACCAGATTGACCACTAGCCGCAGCAGGTTAGCCAGGTTGTTTTGGCCCATCGCGCCGATGATCGCGCCGAGGATCATGTTCGCGACAAACAGGATAAGGAACGCAATCCAGAACGATTGCCGACCGATGCGACCGCTCGCCGACAGGAACAAGGTCTGAAAGTTCATAGCCCCTCTCCGTCCAAAGTGGATGCAGGACTGTAACTCGCCTGAGAGGGGAAGCAAAACGGCGTTATTCGACGGTCGCGGTCAGAGCCGGGGATCGATCGGTTCGCTCTCCAGCGCCAATACGGCGAACACGCACTCGTGCACGCGCCGCAGCGGCTCGCGGTCGACGAAACGCTTCAGTCCCTCGTGCCCAAGCGCGAACTCGCGCAGAGCCAAGTTCCGCTTGCCGTTCAGGCCCCGCTCGCGCAGGCGGCTCAGGTGCTCCGGCGCGTCATATTCAGGCCCGTAGATGATGCGCAGGTACTGCGAGCCGCGGACCTTCAGCGCCGGCTGGAGCAGGCCCTTGGGCCCTCGCGCCACGAAATCGCGGGGCTTGACCACCATGCCCTCGCCGCCGCCGGCGGTCAGGGTCTCCCACCAGGCTGTGGCATCCGCGCAGGCCGCCTCGTCCGCCAGCGCCACGGTGCGCCAGCGGGTGGCGGCGACCACGCGCCCGTCGGTCAGGCGGTCGGCGATGGCCATGTGCCAGGGGTGTTCCCGGTCGAACCACACGCGCCCCTCGCTGGCCAGCAGATGGAACGGCGCCACGCGCAGGTCGTCGACGCCGCCGACCGGCCAGACGTAGGGCGCCCAGGCCTCGGCATAGAGCGCGGCGCGGCCTGCCCGCTCGGCGAAGCGATCCCTCAGCGCGCCGGCCTCGACGCCACGCGCCGCGGCCCTGGCCAACGTTTCGCCCGCCGCGGAAAGGCCCGCGCGGGATGCGGCCGCGACCGGCGCGTACTGGGTGTCGACCAGGCTCTGCGCCTTGGCGGACCACGGCATGATCTCCGCGTCCAGCAGCAGCCAGTCGGTGGAAAGCTCCTCCCACAGGCCCACCGCCTCGACCCGCCCGCGCAGCCGCGCCAGTAGGGCCTCGGTCACCGCCGCATCTCCGAAGAACGGCCGGCCGGTGCGGGTCCAGATCGCGCCGGTCTCGCCACCGCGCGCATTGAAGCGTTGTGATGCGGCCTCGGCGGAACGGCACAGCGCGATGACCGCGCGCGAGCCCATGTGCTTCTCCTCGCACACCACCTCGGCAACGCCACGCTCGCGGTAGTGGGCGAAGGCCTCCTCCGGCCGCTCCAGCCAGCCTTCGCGGGTGCTGGTCTCCGAGGGCGACATGGTCGGCGGCAGATAGGCCAGCCATTCCGGCGCGAGGGCGAAGCGGCTCATGGCTTCGAGCGCGGCGGCGGCGTTCTCCTCGGCCACCACCACCCGCCCGCGCAGGCTGGTGTCGACCCAGCGGCGCCCGCTGACGTCCTCCAGATCGACCAGGGCGTCGGCCTGGGCCTGCGCCGACGGCGAGCCGCCGACGGGCGCGAGCGGCCGCACCGGCTCGAACCAGGTCCGGATCGCCGGGACGTGCACCAGTTCCTTCTCCGGCCAGCGCAGGGCCGTCAGCTCGCCGCCGAACACGCACCCGGTGTCGATGCACAGGGTGTTGTTGACCCACTCCGCCTCCACCACCGGGGTGTGGCCGTAGATAACCGCCGTCTCGCCGCGATAGCCCGCGGCCCAGTCGGCGCGGACCGGCAGGCCGTATTCGTCGATCTCGCCGGTGGTCTCGCCGTAGAGGGCGAACTCGCGCACCGCGCCCGAGCCGCGGCCGATCATCTCCGCCTTCAGCCCCGCGTGGGCCACCGCCAAGCGGCCGCCGTCCAGCCAGACGTGGCTCCTCAGGTCGTCGAGGAAGGCCGTTACCTTCTCGCGGAAGTCGCGGTCCTGGCCCTCCATCTGGTCGACGGTCTGCTGCAGGCCGTGACCGATGGTGACCTTGCGGCCCTCCAGCCAGCGACCGAACTTGCGCTCGTGGTTGCCCTGCACGCAGTAGGCCTGGCCGGCCCCCACCATCGCCATGGCGATGCGCAGAACGTCCGGCGAGTTCGGCCCGCGGTCGACCAGGTCGCCGACGAACACCACCTTGCGGCCCGCCGGCGGCGTGACGCTGACGGCCCGGCCTGAGCCCTCGCCGCTCCAGGCCACCTGATAGCCAAGCTCGCCCAGGAGGATTTGCAGCTCATCTGCGCAGCCGTGGATGTCGCCGATGATGTCGAACGGTCCAGTGTCGACGCGCTTGTCGGTCCACAGCGGCTGGCGCGTCACGCTGGCGGCCGCGATGGCCTCGGCGGTGTCGAGCCGGAACACCTGGCGGAATCCCTCGCGCTGCAGCCCGCCAAGGCCGCGGCGGATTTCCGAGGTCATGCGCAGCACCACCTGGATGCCGAACGGCCGGTCGGGCCGGCCCTGGTTGCGCTCGGCGCAGACCTCCGCCCCCGGGTCCAGCACGATCGCCACCGGCAGGGCGTGGTAGCGGCGCGCCAGTTCGATCCAGCGCTTGCGGTCGGGCGCGCGCACGTTGGTCGCGTCGATCACGGTCAGCTTGCGGTGCTTCAGCCGCTTGCCGGCGATCTCCGCCACCAGTTCGAAGGCGTCGGCGCTGACCGACTGGTCGTTCTCGTCGTCGCAGACCAGGCCGCGGCAACGATCCGACGAGATCACCTCGGTCGGCTTGAAGTGCTTCGCCGCGAAGCTCGACTTGCCCGAGCCGCTGGCGCCGATCAGCACCACCAGGGCGAAGTCGGGGATCGCCAGGGTGCGGGGTGTTCCGTCGTCGCGCTCGATGCGTTCGCGCCTGCTCATCCGGCTCATGCGCCCGCCCTCCGGAACACGGCCATCTGGGTCGGCGCGCCCAATGCCTCATCGACGGGCCCGATATCGCTGAACTCCGGCGTATAGCCCCAGGCCTCGCACACCCTGTCGGCCCAGGCGCGGAATTCCGCGCGGCTCCACTCGAAGCGGTGATCGGGGTGGCGGAAGGCGCCGGGCGCGAGGTTGGGGAAGAGCGCATTGTACTCCGCGTTGGGCGTGGTCACCACGACGGTGGCCGGGCGCGCCTCGCCGAACATCGCCTGCTCCAGCGCGGGCAGGCGCTCGACGTCCAGGTGCTCGATCACCTCGACGAGGGCCGCGGTGTCCGCCTCCGCCCAGCGGCGGTCGCGATAGGTCAGGGCGCCGTGCAACAGGGTCACGCGCCCCTCCGGCGGGCCGCCGGCCAGATGCAGCTTCAGGCGCTTGGCGGCGCGCTCCAGGTCGATGACCGCAGCGTCGACCCCAAACAGGCGCTCGACCCAGCGCTCCTTGACCAGCCGCACCAGCAGCTTGCCCTCGCCGCAGCCGAGGTCGGCGATGACCTTGGCGCCGGATGCGCGCAGGGCCTCGACCACCGCGCCCATGCGTTCGTCGTTCAGCCTGAGCGGCTTCTCGATCTCGGCCTCCGGCTCGACCCGGCCTTCGCGTGTCTCGGCGCTCTCGACCGCCTCGGGCGCCAGCCGCGCCAGCGCCTCGCGGGCCAAGGCGCTGCGATGCTTCAAATAGCGCTTGGCGATCAGCTCCCGCGAGGGATGGGTTTCAAGCCAGCCGGCGCCGCGGGCCAGCAGCTTGGTCACCTCGTCGTCGCCGACCCAATAGTGCTTGTCGTCGTCCAGCACCGGGATCAGCACATAGAGGTGGTTCAGGAGCGCGCTGAGCCGTGCCCGCCCCTTCAGCCGCAGGGTCAAATAGCGGGTCGGCCCCTCCCCTTCGACCGGTTCAAGCTCAACCGTCCAGCCCAGCGGCTCGAACAGCTCCCGCACCAGGGCCTGGCCCCCGCGCGCCGGCAGCGGCGTCACTACGGCTTCCAGCGGGATTTCACTCTCGGCCAGTTCGGGCCGCTCCTTCGAGGTCCCGCTCATGGCCGTGCGCAGGCTGCGCGCCAGGGCCACCGACAGGAAGGAGGAGGCCGCGTAAGGCCGGTCATTCACATAGCGGTCGAGCAGGCCGTCGCCCTGGCCGCGCCCGCGCACCAGGCCGATCGGGTCCACATCCAGGATCAACGCCGCCTCGCAGCGCTCCTCCGTCGCCTCGGGATACAGCAGCCACGCCTTGCCGAACGCCAGTTCGACCTCATGCAGTCGTTCCGGATGCTTGTGCAGCAGGAAGCCGAGGTCGGTGGCAGGCCTATGGGTTGTGGCGACGGACAAGTACATCCGAGCCGTCTAGCCCAAGCGCGCGCCAGGGCCTAGCTGGCGAAAGCAAAGTAAACGGAAATTGCCACGCGCTCGCATACGGCGAAGACTGGCCTCGGCAATGATCTGGAATTGCACGCGAAATCGAACTTGCGTGGCCGCCCAGAGGGGGCGCCGCGGGCTGGTTAACGAGACTAACCATTTGGTTTTATTGAGAAAAAATCAGCGCATTTACCGGCCGTATACTCATTTTCGCTAAATTCGCCTCGCTTGCGTTTCAACGCTCGATTTCAGGCACGAGGATCAGGGGCCCTTCGCACGGCCATGCACGCCGCACCGCTTTCCCCCCGAAAGGATGGCTCGCTCAGCCGCCTGATCGACGCGGACGCCCGCTCCGCGCTCAGGGCGCTGGAGGACTCGTCCCTGGTCGACGAGGGTCGGGTCAATCTGCTCGGGCTGGACGCGATCGTCCGGCGGCTGGGCGCTCGCTGGCCCATGCGCCGCGAGCAGGTGCACGAGCATGTGGTCAAGGTGCTGGAGCGGCGGCTCGAGGCGGAGGACTATTCGGTTCGGGTGTCCGACAACGACTATCTGGTGGTCCAGCCCCGCCTCGGTCGCTTCGCCGCCCGTGCAAGCTGCCTCACCATCATGCGCGAGCTTCTGACCCACTTCCTGGGCGAGGCCCTGCCGACCGACCTGGCCGTGCGGGAGGTCACGGCGCTGAGCGAAGCCGGGCTGGAGGCGCGGCTGGTTCCGGTGGCCCAGCTCGACGCGGATGAGCCCCACTCCTTCGCTCCGGCGGAGCCGCAAGCAGCCGCGCGGCCAGGCGGCGACGCGCCCTTGCCCGAAAGCCGAGCGCTGCCTGCTCGGCGGGGCGTCTTCCTCGCCTCCAGCGGCCGGCCGATCGCCGTGGACTGCGCCATCGAACCCTGCTTCCGGCTGAGCGAGACCCAGCACATAGGTTTCCGCATCGATCCCTGGGTGGCGGACCTCGAAAACCACGAGCGGCTGGGCGCCGAAGCCCTGCGCCGGTTCAGCACCGCCGACCTGGAGCATGTCGACGTCACCGCCCTGACCGGCGGCCTGGCGCGGTTGAGGCGCGACAGCGGCGGGGCCGCCCTGCCCATGCTGTTGGCGACCGGCTCCTATTCGACCCTGGCGAGCCGACGCGGCCGGGCCAATCTGCTGGCGGCCCTGCGCGAGGCCTCCCACGGCGCGGCGCATCGGCTGATCTGCGAAATCCGCAACATCGAGGGGGTGCCGCCTTCCATGCTGCTCGACGCCGCCGTGGCGGTCAGGCCCTACTGCTACGCGGTGATCGGTCGGCTGGACGCCCCGCCGGACCGGCGCGTGCGCGGCATTTCAGGCTGCGGCCTGAACGGCCTGTCGTTCGACGCCCACGCCGCCGATCATGAGCCGCTGCTCACCGAGGTGATCGCCGGCATCGCGGCCGCCAAGCGCGTGGCGCGTTCGGTGATCCTGCACGGACTGGCCAATCCGGACCAGCTGGCCGCAGCGGGACGGGCGGGCGCGACCCACGCCAGCCTGCGCGCCGAGGCCGTCGACCCGGCCGGTCTGACGATGCACTAGGCGCGCCTCAGGCCGCCGGGCGCAGCTCCTGCTTGACCCGCTCGGCCAGGGTCTTGATGTCGATCGGCTTGGGCAGGAACGACACGCCGGTTTCCTCGGCCAGGAGGTCGGAGAAGTCGGCCTCGGCATAGCCCGAGATGAACATCACCGGCGCTTCGCCCAGGTACTGGCGCGCCTTCTTCAGCAGCGACGGGCCGTCCATGCCGGGCATGATCACGTCGGAGATCAGCATGTCGATCTCGCCGGAGTGCTGCTCGGCCAGGGCCAGGGCCTCCTCGCCGTCGCAGGCCTCGATCACCTCGTAGCCGCGCGCGCGCAGCAGATGGGCGGCGATGCCGCGCACGGATTCCTCGTCCTCGACGAACAGGATCTTGCCCGCGCCCGACAGATCGCGCGCAGCGGGGCGGGCGGGCTTGGCTTCAGGGGCCGGCGCGGCGACCGCTTCCGGCGCCTCAGGCGCGACTTCAGGCGCCACGTAGGCCGGCAGGAAGATGCGGAAGGCGGCGCCTTCGCCGGGGCGGCTGTCGAGGGTGATGTGCCCCTTGGCCTGCTCGACGATGCCGTAGACCGTGGCCAAGCCCATGCCCGTGCCCTCGCCCAGCGGCTTGGTGGTGAAGAAGGGCTCGAACACCTTGGACGCCACGTCGGCGGGGATGCCCGGACCGTTGTCGGACACCTCGATCAGGGCGCAGTCGGTCTCCGGCGCCTCGGGCCAGCCCAGGGCGCGGGCTTCGGCCCCGCTCAGGCGTGCGGTGCGGATGCGAACCTTGCCGTCCTCGGCCCCACGCAGAGCGTCGCGCGCGTTGACCGCCAGGTTCATCACCGCGGTCTCGAGCTGGCTCTTGTCGATGTGCAGGGTCGGCAGGTCCTTGCCGTAGTCGGTCTCCAGTTCCACGTCCTCGCGCAGCAGCCGGCGCAGCAGGACGGCGAAGTCCGAAATCAGCTCGCCCAGCCCGATCACCTCGCGCTTGACCGTCTGCTTGCGCGAGAAGGCCAGGAGTTTGCGCACCAGGTCGGCGGCGCGGTTGGCGGTGGAGCGGATCGAATTCAGTCCCTCATAGGACGGATCGCCCACCGGGTGGCGCTGCAGAAGGTCGTCCAGGCGCAGCTGGATGGCCATGAGCAGGTTGTTGAAGTCGTGCGCGACGCCGCCGGCCAGGAGGCCGATGGCCTGCATCTTCTGGCCCTGGGCCACATCCAGCTCCAGGCGCTTCTGCTCGGAGACGTCGATCAGATAGATCAGCCGCCGGCCCTCGTCCCACGACAGGTAGAGGTGCCCGATCCGCCGGGACGCGTCGCCTTCGCCGGCCAGCTCGACCTCGATCGGGCCGTTGGAGCCCTCGGTCACGCGGGCCTTCGCGTCAGCAAGGCTGGAGGTCGCGATCAGGTCGGCGAAGCGCACGCCCGCCGCGGCCCGGCCGCCGGTCAGGCTCGACAGGGCGCCGTTGGTCTCGACGATGGCGCCTTCGAACAGGTCTTCGCTATCCAGCACCGCGGCGCCGAAGGGCGCAGCCATGGCGTAGGGATCGCGCGCGGACCGGTCGGCTATGGGCGCAGCGCGGGCCTCGGCGGGCGCGGACGGCGCGCGCGCGGCGGGCTCGGCGTCAAACACGGCGGCCTCCGAGGCCGCACGGATCAGGTAGCGGCCCGGCGCGAAGGCGGTCACCACTGCTTCGAAGTCCTGCTCGCCGAGGCGCATCATGGCCCGGCCGGTGCGCCCAGCGCGGGCGTCGGCCAGGGCCACGAACAGGGCGGGCGCGGCGGGGCCCTTGGGCAGGCGGTGGCCTTCGCCGGCGAGCGCGCGCCAGCGGGCGTTGGCGGCCAGCACCCGGCCCTCCGCCGCGATCAGGGCGGCGGGCTCGTCCAGCGCCTCGACCAGGCTTTCCTGGGTGGTTTCCACTCCGCCCTTGTCGGCCGCGCCAAAGGCGAAGAAGGCCAGGCCGCCCACGCCGACGAGGCCCCCCAGCAGCAGCATGCCCGGCGCGCTGGCGGGATCGTGGCTGAAGGCGGGCCAGGCCGCGCCGGTCATGGCGGCGGCGAACAGGCCCGCGGCGGCCCAGAACCAGGGGTCGATCCGGCGCGCACCGGCCTTGGCCGCCGGAGTGCGGCGGTTGGGGTCGGCGTCGGCGCCGTGCGTCGCGTCCATGACGGTCGGCTCCCCTGCGAGCGCTTGCGAATCAGACACGATGATGACTCCTAAAGCGGCCGGCTACGAATCGGGGCGGCTCCACCCCCTGGACCAGGCCCGCTCGCGGGGCGCCCGAAGGCCGAGCGCGCGCCCAAGGCCGGGCCTTGAGCCGCCTGCCGCTTCGCCTTCCTGCCCATCACGAACCCGATCACCTTGGCCACAGCCTCATAGTGCTCGCGCGGAATAGTTTCCTCGACGTCTACGGAGGCGTAGAGCGCACGCGCCAAAGGCGGATTTTCGACAATCGGGATGTCGTGCTCGCCGGCCACGGCCCGGATCTTCAGCGCCAGCGAGTCTAGACCCTTGGCCACACACTCCGGCGCGCCGGTCTCACCCGCCACATAGCGCAGGGCCACCGCGTAGTGGGTCGGGTTGGTGATCACCACCGTGGCCTTGGGCACATTGGCCATCATCCGCTTGCGCGAGCGGGCGAAGCGGATCTGCTTCAGCTTCGCCTTCACATGCGGATCGCCTTCGGTCTGCTTGAAGTCTTCCTTCAGTTCCTCGCGGCTCATGCGCATGCGGGCCAGGAACCGCTGACGCTGCCAGATCCAGTCGACCGCGGCCGTCACGCCCAGGAAGGTCAGGGCCGAGGCGAACAGCGCCACCAACACCTGGCGCGAGAACTCCAGGATCGCGACCGGGTCCGCCTGGGCCAGATTCTGCATCTCGTCCTGGTGGGGCGCCATCGCCCGCCAGGCCACGAAGCCGGTGATGGCCAGCTTCAGCAGGGTCTTCACGAACTGGGCCAAGCCGTCGATGCCGTAGATGCGCTGGAAGCCCTTCATCGGCGAGACCTTGCCGAAGTCGAACTTCAGCTTGTCGGGCGACCACAGCAGCCCGGTCTGCAGCACATGGCCGGCCGCGCCGGCGACGGCGGACGCCAGCATCACCCCGCCGACGAGGGGCGCGGCCGCCATCAGGGCGCGCGCGGCGATGCCGGCCCCGGCGCCGGAGTCCAGCTGGACCATCAGGTCGCTGGGCTGGGCCAGGAACACCACCATGGCCTCGGTCAGATTCTTCGACATCGCCCCGCCGAGCGTGATCAGCACGCCCACGGCGGCGGCCAGCGACATCCAGCTGGTGACATCGTGGGACTTGGCGACATCGCCCTTCTTGCGGGCGTCATCTAGTTTGCGTGGGGTTGCTTCTTCCGTCTTGGAAGCCTGATCGTGCTCCGCCACGCGTCAGGTCCTCAGGAACAGGCTGAGCAGGTCCTGGTAGCGGGACACCCACACCAGACCCACCACGCCCAGGCTCAGCGCGAAAACGGACAGCCCCAGGAGCACGTTCAGCGGCGTGGCGGCGAAGAACACCTGGAACTGCGGCATCACCCGCCCCACCAGCCCCGCGGCCGCGTTGAAGATCAGCGAGAACACCATCACCGGCGCCGACAGCTGCACCCCCACCGCAAAGGCTTGGCCCACGGTGCGGATGGCCAGGGTCGCCGCGTCGCCGACCAGCACCGTCTTGACCGGGCCGAACAGGGCGTAGGAGTTGGCGATGGCGCCGATGAACAGGTGATGCATGCCGCTGGCGAAGACCAGGGCGATGCCCATGACGCCCAGGAACGAGGCGATGGTCGTGCCGGGCTGGGCCTGCATCGGGTTGGCGGTCTGGGCGAAGGCCAGGCTGGTCTGGATCGCCACCACCTCCCCGGCCACGGCCAGGGCGCCCAGCAGCACGCGCAGGATCGCCCCCATCATCAGGCCGATCAGGCTCTCGCGCAGCACCCAGCCGCCCATGGCCCCGACCGTTGACGGCAGGGCCGGCAGCTTGTCGGCCACGACCGGCGTCATAACCAGCGCCAGGAGCAGCGCGAACGACAGGCGGATGCGCGGCGGCACCGCCTGCTCGCCGATGCCCGGCAGCAGCATGACGATGGCGCCGATGCGGGTGAACACCAGCGCCGCCGCCCAGACCTGGTCGGGGGTCGCCCAATGACCCATGGGTCAGATGCCGGCGATCTTCGTCGCAATGTGCTGCATGAAGCCCGACAGCAGGGCCCCCATCAGCGGCAGGAAGATCAGCAGCGACACGAAGATGGCGATGATCTTCGGCGCATAGATCAGGGTGGCTTCCTGGATCTGGGTCAGGGCCTGCACCAGGCCGATCACCACGCCCACCACCAGACCCACGATCAGCACCGGCGCGCACAGCTGGATGGTCAGCCAGATCGCGTCACGCCCGACGTCCAGCACTTCCGCCGCGTTCATGCCCGCCCCTTCGCCCAATCAACCAGGGGCGCAATTGGTCGCCCCGAACTGGGTTAATTTTGCCGGGCTCATGGTTAACAGAGTCGGAATCCGCTCCTCCCGGACGTCTCCCGAGGAGCCCGGGAATTTTTTGCGCCGTCTCGGCATCCAAGCCCCTGAGACCGGCGCTCTCTTGACCCGCGCCCGGTTCGGACCAAAGAGGACGCTTCACATGGATCTGGTCGATATGGCCGACAGCAACGAGCTCGACTTCGACCCCCGCAGCGCCCTGGCGCGCCAGGCGGGCACGCCCCTGCCCAGCCCCGCGACCCCGATCCGCGACGGCAAGCCCTCGCAGGACGAGGCCGAGGCGGCCGTGCGCACCCTGATCCGCTGGGCCGGCGACGATCCCGAGCGCGAAGGCCTGCTCGATACGCCGGCGCGCGTGGCGCGCAGCTATCGCGAGCTGTTCGCCGGCTACGAGGTCGATCCGCGCGAGTATCTGGAGCGCACCTTCGAGGAGGTCGGCGGCTACGATCATCTGGTCGTGCTGAAGGACATCCGCTTCGTCAGCTTCTGCGAGCACCACATGCTGCCCGTCGTGGGCAAGGCGCACGTGGGCTATCTGCCGACCGACCGGGTGGTGGGCATCTCCAAGCTGGCGCGGGTGGTGCGCGGCTTCGCCCGGCGCCTGCAGATCCAGGAGAAGATGACCGCCGAGATCGCCGACGCGATCCAGCAGGTGCTGCGTCCGCAGGGCGTGGGCGTGGTGATCGAGGCGGAGCACAGCTGCATGACCATGCGCGGCGTCGATGTGCCGGGCGCCACCCTGACCACCTCCAGCCTGCTCGGCGTCGTGCGCGACGACAGCCGCACCCGCGAGGAGTTCCTGGCCCTCGTGCGGAGCCGCTGAGCTTGGGCGCCGGGCCGGACGCGGCGGTCGCGCAAGGCATCCTGGCCCTGCGCCTGATCACCGGCTTCGGCGCCCCCAAACAACCCGATCAGGGCGTGGCGATGCTGAGGGCCGCCGCCGACGCAGGCTCGGCCGAGGCGACCGAACTGGTCGCGGCCCTGCACGCCGCCGGGCGTTTCCTGCCGCAGGACTGGGACGCAGCGCTGGACGGCCTGCTCCGCGCCGCCGAGGCCGGCGAACCGCGCTCACGCCGCCAACTTCGCCTCCTGGCCCGCGACGACGCATCGAGCGACTGGGCCGCCCTGCGCGCCCGGATCGACATCCCTGCCCTGACCCGCCCCCCGGTCGGCAAGCCGCTGTCGGCCTCGCCCCGCATCCGCACCTTCGAGCGCTTCCTGAGCTCCGCCGAGTGCGCCTGGCTGATCGAGCGCGCCCGCGGCCGCATCAAGCCCGCGCGCATCTACGACGGCGGCTCGGGCGGCGCGGCGCAGTCGAACCAGCGCTCCAACAGCGCCTGCGAGTTCCACCTGGTCGAGACCGACGTGGTGATGGCCGTGATCCGCGCCCGCATCGCCGCGGTCTCGGGCATTCCGCCCTCGAACATGGAGGACATGGGCGTCCTGCACTACGAGGTCGGCCAGGAGTTCGTCCGCCACGTCGACTATCTGAACCCCGACCTGCCCGCCTACGCCCGCGTCATCGCCGAGCGCGGCCAGCGGGTCGCGACCTTCCTGACCTACCTCAACGACGACTTCGACGGCGCCGAGACCGAGTTCCCGGCGCTCGCCCTGCGCTATCGCGGCAAGACCGGCGACGCGATCCTGTTCTGGAACGTAGACGAACGCGGCCAAATCGACCGCCGCACCCTGCACGCGGGCCTGCCGCCCACGCGGGGCCGCAAGTGGCTTCTCTCGCAGTTCCTGCGAGAGAAGCCTTGGCCGTTCGAATAGCGATTGCGCAGACCATCCTCGCGTGGAAGCTGAGGCGTGGGGGATACAATGATCGATAGCGCCCAAATTCACCGCGACATGCAGAGCTTCGATCGCACCCAGCGACGACGGCTACTGCTCCTGTTGCTGGCCGCCGCGGCGTTCGTGGCGATAGGCCTCTCCATGATCCGCACAGGCGATCAGTCGGGGTGGGGCGCTGTGATCTTCTTCGGAACCTGCGCGATAGCCATGCCCATGATGCTCGTGCGGACGTATCGGAAGTCCCGCTACACCGCCGGCGCCTTGCGGGCCGGCCGCCAGCCGATCGAGGCCGCGCTTGGCGTACTGATTGGACTTGGCATGGCTCTCGGAAGCTTGGCTATGGCCAAGTTTTCCCCCGAAAATCCGAAGGCCTTGCTGATTGGATACGGTGGCGGCGGCTTCTTTATGCTGGCATCCGCGTCGCGAGTCTGGCGGCTTTTTGACGGAAGGCCCGTGATTGTCGTGGACGCCCAGGGCTACTTCGATCGGCGGGCAATGCGAGCACCGATCCGTTGGGCGCAAGTGCAAGCCGTCAGCACAACGCGCATTCGAGGCCAGCTCATGTTCACGCTGCAAACCACCGCGCCCGACAGCACCATGAGTTGGACGACCCGAGTCGCAGACGCATTCGGCTTTAGGCCTTACAATATCTCGGCTACGGGCCTTGACTGTACGCAGGCCGACCTGTTGGTCGCCATCCAACAGCACTCGCCGCAGGCGTTCGCCAGTTGCTCGCCGGAGAGTTGGGTCGACTGAAGCGGACGCCGCAGCTCTCGCGGCGGCGCCCACTGTGTGGCGGCCTAATTCCCCGGCAGCACCGGCTTCTTGTCCGGATAGGCCGGACGCACGAACTTCGGCGGCGGGGCCTTGTTCAGCTGGTCGAGCGCGACCGCGACTGCGGCTTCCAGCTGCGGGTCGTGGCCCTGGCGCACAAGAGCGGGGTCCTGCTCGACCTCCACATCCGGCGGGATGCCGATGTTCTCGACCTCCCACTCGCCCTTGGTGCCGTAGAGCGCCCAGCGCGGCGCGGTGATCGAGCCGCCGTCGATCAGCGGCGGATAGTTGCCGATGCCGACCAGCCCGCCCCAGGTGCGCACGCCCACCAGGGTCCCGACGTTGTTCTTGCGGAACAGCCAGGGCATGGCGTCGCCGCCCGAACCCGACATCTGGTTGATGATCATCACCTTGGGCCCGAAGATCGCCTGGGCCGGCTCCACCACCTCGTCGCCTTCGCGGGTGGCGTTGATCATCTGCGGCGTGCGCTTCAGCTGGTCGACGATGTAATCGGCGATGTCGCCGCCGTGGTTGAAGCGCTCGTCCAGGATCGCGCCCTGCTTGCCGACCTGGGCATAGTAGTAGCGGTTGAAGTTGGCGAAGCCGCCCGCCGCCGTATCCGGCAGATAGACGTAGGCGAGGCGCCCGCCGGACATCTGGTCCACCTTGCGCCGGTTGTCCTCCATCCAGGTGCGCAGACGCAGAGGCCCCTCGTTGTCGATCGGCACCACCGTCACCTGGCGCGAGCCCACCCCGTCCGCGCGCGGGCCGACGGTGATCACCGTCTGCTTGCCGGCCACGCCCTCGAAGGCGCGATAGACCTCGGAGTCGGCGCGCACCTCGCGGCCGTTCACCGCCAGGACGAACTCGCCCTCGTTGACGTTCACGCCGGGCTGGCTGAGCGGAGAGACCAGCTTGGGGTTCCAGTTCTCGCCGCGGAGGATGCGCTTGATCCGATAGCGGCCGTCGACCACCTCGTAGTCGGCGCCCAGCAGCCCGACCTTGACCGTGGGTTGGGACGGCAGGGCCCCGCCGCGGATGAAGGTGTGGCCGACCGCGATATGGCCGGTCATTTCCTCGAACAGGGTGTTCAGGTCCTGGCGCGCGGCGATGCCGTCGAGGTAGGGCCGATAGAGCCGCGTCGCGACCTCGTAATTCAGGCCGTGCAGCTTGGGATCGTAGAGGAAGTCGCGCTCGATGCGCCACGCCTCGCGATACATCTGCGCCCACTCCTGACGCGGCTCGACCCAGACGCTAAGCCCGGCCAGGTTCAGCTTGCCCTCTTCCGGCTTGGGCGCCTTGTCGCTCCCGGTCAGCACCCAGGCGCCCTTACGCTGGTACAGCACCTTCGACCCGTCGCCCGAGACGGTGAAGCTGCCGTTGCCCACTTCGTCGGCGAACGGGGCGTTCTTGCGATCCTTCAGGTCGAAGCGCGACAGGGTCAGGGGCGGACCGTCTTCGCCGTCGAGATAGTCGTCGTCGGAAAGCCCCGTGGGCGCCACCAGGGTGAAGACCACCCCCTTCGGCCCCGGCTCCAGCCCGGCGAAGTTGGCGCGCGGGATCGGCAGGGCCAGGATGCGCTGGTCCAGGTGGTCAAAGTCGATGCGCACCGGCGCAACCTTGGCCGCGGGCTTCTCGCCCGCCGGGCCCTTGCCCTTCGCCTTGTCGCCCTTGGCGTCATCCGGCTTGGCCGCGTCGCCCGCAGGCTTGTCCTTGTCGCCCGCGCCTTCCTCGTCGCTTTCCGGCCCCACGGGCGAGGCCGTGTCCTTCTTCAGCACCATCACATAGGCCTGGCCGTCGGTAGCCCGGCCCAGGCTCGACATGTCCAGCCACCCGGCCCCCAGGCCCGTCGAGGTCGAGGCGGTGAAATAGAGGTAGTCCCCGCCCCGGTCGAAGCGCGGCGAGGCCACGTCCGAGAGGCCGTCGGTGATTTGCGTCGCCTTGCCGGTCTCCAGCGAATAGACCCAGGCCGCATGCAGGTGGTTCGGCAGCTGCTTGGTGTAGGTCACCCAGCGGCTGTCCGGCGACCAGGCCGGATCGAGGCGGAAGTTCGGGGTGTCGTAGAGGTCCGCGTCGATGCGAACGGGCGCCGAGCCCTTCTCCACATCGAGGAACCACAGGTTCAGCCGCTTGTCGAAGAACACGATCTTCTTCGAATCCGGCGACCAGCGCGGCGAATAGTAGAACGACCCCGGCTGGCCCAGCGCGATCTTGCGAACCGGCCCCTGGCCGTCGCCCGAACGGATGTGCAGGGCGTATTCGCCGGATTCGTCGGAGAACCAGGCCACCAGCTTGCCGTCCGGAGACGCCGCCGGATCGCGATCGGCCACGCCCGGCGACTGGGTCAGGTTGCGCACGTCGCCCTTTTCGGCGGGCACGGACAGGATCTCGCCACGCGCTTCGATCAGCACGCGCTTGCCCGACGCCGTGATCGAGGCGTGCTCGATCTGCTGCGGCTTCACGGCTTCGAAGTGCGGACGCACCTGCGGCAGGTCGGCGGCGATGGTCACGTCCACCGTGCGGCTCTGGCCGGTCGCGGTGTCGAGCACCTTCAGGGCGCCGAACTGGTCATAGACGATCCCGCCAGGGCCGGCGGAGGCCGACGCGATGTCGAAGCCCGAGGTGTTCTGCACGACGCCGCGCACCGCCTTGGTCTTGGTGTCGTAGGCGTAGAGCGTCACCGGCCCTTCGCGGTCCGACAGGAAATAGACCGTGTCGCCCACCCACATCGGGTTGCGGTCGTTGGAGTTGTCGCGGGCGATCTTCTCGATGTGCGAGTCGGCCAGGTCGGCGATCCAGACGCGCGCGGTCTGGCCGCCGCGATAGTGTTTCCAGGCCGGCTGCCACTGCGAGAACGGGGTGTAGGCGATGTGCGTGCCGTCCGGCGACAGGCTCGCCTCGAAGCCCGAGGGCAGCGGCAGCTTGGTCGGCGCGCCGCCGTCGACCGGCACGACATAGAGCTGTTCCAGGTCGCGCACCGTCTCGCGCAGGCTGCGGAACACGATGCCCTTGCCGTCCGGGGTCCAGCCCACCGCCATGTCGGCGCCCGGCGCCCAGGTCAGCCGCCGCGGCTCGCCGCCGGCGGCATCCACCACATAGACGTCGATATTGCCGTCATAGCGGCCGGTGTAGGCGATGCGCCGCCCGTCCGGCGAGAAGATCGGCCGCGAGTTCTGCCCCTGGCCGGTGACCACGCGCTGGGCCGTCCCGCCGCCGCGCGCCACGGTCCAGATCTCGCCCGCATAGTCGAAGGCGATCTGGCTCTGCGACAGGCTGGGGTGCTGCAGCAGCAGCGGCGGAGACGCCGCCTCCGCCGGCGATCCTAGCCCGGCTCCGACGCCTGCGATCAGCGCGGCGAGCCCGACCATTCCGAGAAGACGGCGCATGCGTTTATCCCCCGATCCTGAAGGCGGGGAGCATGGGGCGCGGCTTCGACTGTGGTCAAGCTGTGACAGCCGCCCCTCAGAGCGGCATCCGCATGATTTCCTGGTAGGCGCTGATCACCTGATCGCGCACCGCCATCACCGTCTCTAGCGAGGCCGAGGCCGACGCGACCGACGTCACCACGTCGACCAGCTCCGCCTTGCCGGCGGCGTGGGCGGTCATCTGGGTCTCGGCCTGCTTGGTCGCCTGGGTCATGTCGCCCATGACGTTCTGCAGGATCTGCGCGAAGCCCGGGCCCGCGGCGCCGCCCGCCTGTTGCGGGGCGCCCAGGTCCATCGCCTTCTGGGCGGCGGCGTAGGCCTTCATCGCGGCGATGGGAGCAGCCATGGCCTAGCGCCTATCGCTTCAAGAGATCGAGCGTGCGGCTTTCCATGGCGCGCGCAGTGTCGATCACGTTGAGGTTGGCGTCGTAGGCCCGCTGGGCCTCGCGCATGTCCATGGCTTCGACCAGCGGATCGACGTTGGGCCGCTTCACATAGCCCTGGGCGTTGGCGGCCGGATGGCTGGGGTCCCATTCCAGGTGGAAATCGGAACCGTCCGGCACCACCTGGGCCAGTTTCACGCCGGTGGCGCCGTCCACCTTAGAGGATTGGAACACGGGCACCTGGCGCCGGTACGGGTCGCCGCCCTTGGTCTGGGACGTGGTGTCGGCATTGGCCAGGTTCTCGGCGATCACCCGCATGCGTGACTGCTGCGCGCGCAGAGCCGAAGCGGCGACCGCCATGGCAGGATTCGAGGGAGGCGCGACGTCGGCCATCTAAGTTCTCCTGGTCCCTTAGCCGCCGGGCTTGCGCGCCGCGAGACGCAGCATGTTCAGCGACTGCTGGTAGAAGCCGATGGCCGCGTCATAGGCCATGCGGCTCTCGGCCATCTTCAGCATCTGTTCTTCGAGCACGACGGAGTTGCCGTTCATGCGCGTCTCGGAATCGGGCGCGTCGACCGAGTGGTAGTCCCCCGCCCCGTCGCCGGAGCCGCCAACCTGCACCCCGCCGCCCAGCGGCATGTGCCCGGGCGCCGAGGTCAGCATCTGCAGGCCCCCGCCGGCGCTTACGCCGGCCTGCCCGCTCAGCATCTGGGCGAAATCAGGGGTCTTGACGTCCTTAGGGGTGTAGCCGGCCACGTCCGCGTTGGCGACGTTCTGGGAAATCACCCGCTCGCGCTGGTTCAGATAGCTCAGCCGGCCCTTCAGCATCCCGAACAGCGGAATGTCGTCCATTCCCACGGCGCGCCTCCTCAAGGCTCGACCTTCACTGGGAAGAACTTGCCGCACGCATGGTTAACGAGGGGTTGCGGTAAAGGCCCCGTTAACCACGTCCGGTCATCTTTCAGTCGAAGGAACAGAACCGTTCCATCGGCGGGGACCCATGGATTTTCTGGATTTCTTGCGCGCGGTCCTGGCCCTGGCGGTGACGCTGGGCCTGATCGGCCTGGCGAGCGTGGGGGTCAGGCGTTACGCGCCCGGCCTGATGGCCAAGCTGCAGGCGCAGCCGGGCAAGAAGAAACGCATGCAGGTGGTCGAGACCGTGGTGCTGGGCCCGACCCAGCGCCTGCTGCTGGTGCGCGTCGACGAGGGCGAGCGGTTGATCCTGCTGGGCGAAGGCCGCGATGTGACCCCCGAATCCTACGCGGAGACTCGTCGATGAGCGCCGCCCTCCGCCGCCCTTCCCTGCTGCGCGACCACCTGCCGACCAAGGCCGAGCTGAAGAAGGCGCTCGGCCTGAGCCTGCTCGTGACCCTGGCCACCCTGGTCGTCCCCGGCGTCGCCTTGGCTCAAGCCATCAATGTCGACCTCGGCAACGGCGCGGGCCTGACCGAGCGGGTCGTGCAGCTGATCGCCCTGATGACGGTGCTGTCGCTGGCGCCGTCGATCGTGATCATGACCACCTCGTTCGTGCGCATCACGGTGGTGCTGTCGCTGCTGCGCACGGCGCTTGGCCTGCAGCAGAGCCCGCCCAATGCGGTGCTGGTCTCGCTGTCTCTGTTCCTGACCGCGGTCGTGATGGGGCCGACCTTCACCCAGGCTTACGACACCGGCATCAAGCCTTTGATGGACAAGAAGATGGAGCTGCCGCAGGCCTTCGACGCGGCGTCCCAGCCGGTGAAGGGCTTCATGCTGCATCAGGTCAATCGCGACGACCTCGCCCTGTTCGTGCGCCTGGCCAAGCAGCCCAAGGTCGCCAAGGTCCAGGACCTGCCCCTGCGCGTCGTCACCCCCGCCTTCATGATCTCAGAGCTGAAGCGCGCCTTCGAGATCGGCTTCCTGCTGTTCGTGCCCTTCCTGGTGATCGACCTGGTGGTGGCGAGCGTACTGATGAGCATGGGCATGATGATGCTGCCCCCTGTGGTCGTATCCTTGCCCTTCAAACTGATCTTCTTCGTGCTGGTGGACGGCTGGCGCCTGGTCGCGGGCTCGCTCGTCGAAAGCTTCCAGCACGGCGGCGGGGTGACATAGCGGGCCTTACTCCGGTAGCTTGACCCCGTTCGGCCTGACGTCGGCGCGCCAGAGCGTCAGCCAGTCTCCCGGCGGCCCACCGGCGCATCGCTCCTGCCAGTAGAGGTGGGACAGGTGGAACTCCGAGCCGTCGAAAGCCCAAGTCACACTCTCGCCGCAGTCCGCCAAGCCTCGGCCCTTACCGACCTCGCCGAACTGCGCACGCTTCGGATCCCACTCGCCTTCGGTGTAGGCGCCGGTGTTTCGAGCCTTTGCATCGAGTTGCGGCAGGGTGGGCAGGATCAGCAGCCTTGCCCTGGCCGGATCGGCCCGCGGCGCGCGAAACGCAATGTCCCATCCCTGGTAGGCCCCCATTCCGCAGGCCAGCACAACGAGCGCCTCAGCATGGTTCAGCGGATAGGCCTCATCGTACTGCGCCCGCGTCGCATCGCAGGCATTCGCCTCCAAGGCCTTGGCGTGGGTGCGCCGCACCGCCGCCGCGAAAGCCTGGGCGTTGGGCAGGGGCTCGGAGGACGGGCGAGATACGATGATCGGAGCCGCCTTTGCGGCCGGCACAGTAGCGGCGGGCGCAGTTCCCTTACGCACCAAGGCCGTCTCATTGCCCAGACGGCCCTGCGCCTCGTCCATGACCAGCAGGGCGGCGGTCAGGCCCGAGAGCGAAACGCCCTCACCGGCCTCGAACGTCAGGGCCTTGCCCGAACGGATGGTCTGGATGAAGCGGGCAGCGTCATCGCCTCTAAGGACGAAGCTGTCATCCGGCCCCTCCTTCCACGGCGCCGAAAGCGGCTTGCCGTCGAGCTGCATGCGGCCGGGCTTGTAGTCCCCTTCCCCTTCGGTGCTGACCACCAGCGCGCCCTGCGGCCCCGGCTCACGGGTGATCGCCAGATAGCCTCCGCTGACGTCGTTCCGATCGCTCAATAGCTCGTCAGGCGCCGCCTTGGCCTTGCAGGCGTGCAGGTTATCGCAGCCGACGATCCAGTCCTTGATCTCGCGGTAGGTCGCCTCGGGCGGCGTCGCAGCCATCGCAGGCGCAGCCAGCGCCAGAGCGCAGCCCACAACCAGCCCGTTCAAGAATTTTCCCGCCATAGCCGCCTCCTGCCGTGATCTGAGCGTATGCCGCAAACCGCCTCGCACAAGGCGTTTTCGACACCCCTTCACGCGGTGTGAGGCGCCTCACAACCCCAGGCGGCCGACCCGCCTAGTCTCAGGGTCATGGAGAGCGGCGCTTCCGCCGCCCGCTTGGAGGACTGGACCATGATCAAGACCGTGCTGACCGCCACCGTTCTCGCCGCCAGCCTCGTCGCCGGCGCCGCTTCCGCCCAGGGCTATCCCCCGATGGACATGAGCTGGGCGATCCAATCGCAGATGCGCAACCAGATGGTCGGTGACCAGATGGCCCGCGCCGCCGGGATGCGCGCCTACCGCATGCTGCGCGCCGCCCGCCGGGCCGGCCATCCCTACAACGGGACCCTGGTGCTGGGTAACCACCCCAACACCTTCGGCGACGGGGGCTACGCCGCCCGCTCGAACGCCCAACACCGCGCCCTGACCGACTACAGCCTGCGGGCCATCCAGGGCTGCACCCGCTACCACTACGACGCCTACAGCCGCCTGTACGTCTGCTGAGCGCCGCAACAGCCCCGAGCGCTGGGCATGAGGCCGCCCCCGGACCTCAGGTCTGGGGGCGGTTCGCGTTCAGGCGATCGAAGCGGGGTCGTAGTAGAAGCGCTCACGCACGATCTTGTCGCCCTGCCATTCCTGGATGGTCAGCTCGTCCATGCGCCGCGTGCGGCCCTCGCCGTCGGTGATCTCGAACACCCAGTTGATCACCACCCGGTCGCCGTCGATCAGCCACCGCTCCACCGGCTGGGTCAGGACCGAGGTGACCCGCGCCAGCATGGCCCGCTCGGCCGCCACCAGGTTGTCGCGCCCGACACGGGGCGAACCGGCGTTCTCCTGCATAGAGGCGTCCTCCGCGTAGAAGCGCTCGATGGCCTCGACATAGTCGCCCCGTTCGACGGTGGCGATGAAGGCCTTGACGGTGTCACGGTCGGGCATCGGATCTCCGAGTGGTCAAGTCAGTGTCGGGAGCCACGGCAAAGGTAACGCTTCAAAGGCGATTGCGATGCGCTGCTGCGCCGCAGAGGCGAAGCCCCTTTCACAACGGCTCAGGCATGCCTAGGTTGTTGTTGTCGATGTTCGTTCGACGCAGCTGAAAGGAGGTGACCAGTGTCTCATTGTCTCCAACCGTCTTCGGTCAACGCGACCAGGACCCGCGAGGTCCAGGCGTAGTCCCGGGTTCACCTCCCGAGATAAAGCTGGTCGCGTCACCGCGGAGCGGTACCGACAATGGAAAGGCCGCTGGGGAGACCCGGCGGCCTTTCGATTATCCGGCGCATCATTTGCGCGGGCAGGCCGGGGGCCAGGCCTCCTTGCCTCCGCGGCGCCAGACGAAGAACTCGCCCGAGTTCGGCTCGCCGCTGTCGCGCGCGAACAGCAGGCTCCTGCCCGACGGCGAGGCCAGGGCGCCGATCTCCGAGCCGTTGAGGTTGATCTCCGGCCCCAGTTTACGGCGCGGCCCCCATGAGCCGTCCTTCTGATGTTCCGACTCGAAATAGCCGTCCGACGCCTCGATCAGCAGGGTCTTGCCGTCGGCCGAGGGCAGAGGCTCGTACTCGTCGCCGGCGCTGTTGATGTTCGGCCCCAGGTTCTCGACCGTCCAGGCGCCCTTGCGGTCCTGCCGCGCGCGCCAGATGTCGGTCTTGCCTAGGCCGCCGGGCCGGCTGGAGCCGAAATAGAGCCAGCCGTCCGGCCCCAGTCGCGGAAACCACTCCTGGCCGGTGGTATTGACCGGCTCGGGCAGGCGCTGGGGCTTGCCCCAGGCCCCGTCCCGGCCGCGTTCGACCATCCAGATATCCAGGTCCTTGCGATGGACGCCGTCGGTGGAGCGGGTGGAGATGAAGTACAGACGCCGGCCGTCGCGGGTGAACCAGGGATCGGCCTCGACCCCGTCGCCGGCGAAGGGCGCATCCTTCGGCTCGGTCCAGCCGTCTGGGCCGCAGCGGCTGGTCAGGATGCGCCAGCCTTGGAAGTCCTTGCCGCTGCGCACGAAGTAGAGGTCGCCGGTCAGGGGGTCGAAAGCCGCGTGCGACTCGAACATCGGCGAGGACACCCGCGGCGGCGCCCAGGGCTCGACGGGCGAGGGCGGCGGCGCGAAGGCGGCCAGGGCGAAGATCAGCGGGCTGAATCGAAGCAGGCGCATGGCGCCATCATGCATCGGCAGGCCGCCCGAGCCAGAGCCGCCGAAGGGCAACGTCGCGGACGGCGTCGATTCAGAAGCGGGCGCAGGCTTGGCTGACCAGGGTCAGCACCGCTTCCTGACGGAAGCGCGCCTTGTAGGCCTCGGCGGCGGCCGCCAGCCGGGCCCGGTCGTCCGGCTTTCCGGGCAGCACGATCACCACCAGCTTCGACGGCTCGCGCACCAGCCCGGCCTTCCCGCGCCACTGGCCCTGGGCGTCGATCACGCTAAGCCCGTCAGGGAAACGCGGCGTCAGTTCCTCGTCGAGGAAGCGGCGGAAGTCCTCGTCGCTGACGCCCAGTCGGTCGCCGATGTTGCGGCCGAGATAGAGCTCCGCCACCTCGGCGCGATGCTCGCCGGCGCCGCAGGCGAGGGCGAGCCCCGGCCACGCGCGCGGAGTCGAGCAACCCGCCAGCAGAGCGAGCGCGACCGTGAGGCCCAGCGCGCGGCGCCGGCTCACTTCTTCTTGCGCGACGGCTTCTCGGCGGCGGGTTTGGCTTCAGCCACGGGCGCCTCGGGGGCCGGTGCAGCCTCGGTCTCGGCAGCCGTTACGTCGCCCTCGCCGGCCTTGGCAGGCGCCGGCGCCTTGGCCATGGGCGTGTCGGCGATGCGGGTGTTCTGGAACACCGCGATCTTCCAGCCGTCGGCGGCGTTGCGCAGCGTCAGGGTCGGGCGGCACCAGATCGTCCCGTTGGCCACGGTCAGGCGCGAGCGCAGGAACATTACCACCACGCGGCCGGGGACCACCGGCTTGATCTTGTCGATGGTGTACTGGATGCGGCTCTTGGCGAAAGCGCCGTTGAACATGGCCCGATGAGCCTGCTCGACCATGGCCCGGCCCACGCCGTGACCGCCCATCATGTCCACGAAGTCCGCCTGCTCGCCGAAACAGGCGGCGAAATTCTGCGGATCGGCCTTGTTCCAGGCCAGTTCCATCTGCGCCACCAGCGCAGTGAAGGGACGCATCGCGTCCGATTGCGTATCGCCGCTGACGATGACTCCGCTCATGCCCCCAAGAGCTCCCTTCCGATGAGGAAGCGCCGGATCTCGTTGGTCCCGGCGCCGATGTCGTAAAGCTTGGCGTCGCGCAGGAAGCGCTCCACCGGCCACTCCTTGGTGTATCCGGCCCCTCCCAGAGCCTGGATCGCCTCGAGCGATGATTTTACAGCATTTTCCGAGGCAAGGAGAATAGCCCCCGCTGCATCGAAGCGTGTGGTTTTGCCGGCGTCGCAGGCGCGCGCCACCGCATAGACGTAGGCGCGGGCCGAATTCAGGGCCACGTACATGTCGGCGATCTTGCCCTGCATCAGCTGGAAGCTGCCGATCGGCTTGCCGAACTGCTTCCGCTCGCGGACATAGGGCAGGACCACGTCCAGGCACGCCTGCATGATGCCGAGCGGCCCGGCGGCCAGCACCGCGCGCTCATAGTCGAGGCCGCTCATCAGCACCGCCACGCCGCCGTTCTCCGGCCCCATGACGTTCTCTTCCGGCACCTCGCAATCCTCGAACACCAGTTCTGCGGTGTCCGACCCGCGCATGCCCATCTTGTCGAGCTTCTTGGAGACCGAGAAACCCTTGAAGCCCTTCTCGATCAGGAAGGCGGTGATGCCGCGGCTGCCCTCGCCGGGCGCGGTCTTGGCGTAGACCACCAGGGTGTCGGCGCTGGGCGCGTTGGTGATCCAGAACTTGGTCCCATTCAGGACGTAGCGGTCGCCGCGCTTCTCGGCCTTCAGCTTCATCGACACCACGTCCGAGCCCGAGCCGGCTTCCGACATGGCCAGCGAGCCGACATGCTCGCCCGAGATCAGCTTCGGCAGATAGCGCGCCTTCTGCTCGGCGTTGGCCCAGCGGCGGATCTGGTTGACGCAGAGATTGGAGTGGGCCCCGTACGACAGACCGATCGAGGCCGAGCCGCGGCTGACCTCCTCCATCGCCACGCAGTGTTCCAGGTAGCCCAGGCCCAGGCCGCCGTCCTCTTCCGGCACGGTGATGCCGTGCAGGCCCAGCTCGCCCATCTGCGGCCACAGCTCGCGGGGGAACTTGTTGCTCTCGTCGATCTCCGCCGAGATCGGGGTGATCTTGTCGGCGACGAAACGGGCGGTGGTCTCGCGGATCGCGTCCGCGTTTTCGCCGAGGGCGAAGTCGAATTCGGGAAGGCTGCTCATGCGTCGGCGATTAGCATGAGGCCTTGCGTCCCCGAAAGCTCTCAGTCCTCGCCGCCGCTCCAGCGTTTGAGCAGGAAATAGAACGCGGTGCCCGCGCTGGCTGCGCCGATGAAGGCGAGGATCCAGGCGTACCAGGTCATTTCGTCCGCGCCGTTGGTCTTGCTGCGCAGGAAAGCCACGAGCGATCCGGCGAAGGCGGTCAGGCCCACCGCCAGCAGCAGCATGAACAGGCCGATGGTCGGCCGGTCGCTCTTGGCGGGCTCGAGCGGCTCCTCGTGGCGCACGATGCGCGCGGTCTGGCCCCCGGCCCAGGCCTGGTCGAACAGGGGCGTGCCCTGGTCCTCCGTCTCGTAGGTCACCGGCTCCGGCTGCGGCTGGGGATCGGGGTCCCAGTCCTCCGGCGGCGGGGTGAGCACCAGTTCGGCCACCGGCGGCGCGACTTCGGTGGAGACGCCCGGCCCGGCGGCGATCTCGGCGAAGACCTCCGGCTCGGGGATGGCGGGCGGGCCGAAGGTGGTGGCCGGCTCTGGCGCGGCGACCGGCGGCGCCGAGGGCGCAGCCGGCGGCTGCTGGGCCGCGCCGGGGATCAGGCCGATCACGCCCATGGGGCCGTAGAGCCGCAAGCTGGCGCCCCGCTCGGCCATGGTCTGGGCCTCGGGCGAAGGGCGGTGGTCGGCCGAGAGAATCGACGTCTCAGCGGGCGGCGCCTCAGGCTCGGCGGCGGGCGGCTCGGGCGCCAGCGCCTGGATCGGCGTCTCGAAAGACTCAGGCGCCGGTTCCGGCGTCAGCTCGGGCTCGATCGCGGCTTGCGGCGCCTCATCGACCGCGCTGGGCGGCGCGGGCGGCCAGCCCTGCGGCATGGGCGGGTTCAGCAGGGGCGAGACCGGCGCATAGGAAGCCGGCTGCACGCCAACCGGCGCATCCTCAGCCATCAAAAGCGGTTCGGCGGACGCGAGCGGTTCAGGCGCAGCCGGTTCAGGCGCGAAGCCCTGGGGCTCAGGCGCGTGAGGCGCGGGCTCGCTCGGCGCGAAATAGGACACCGCGTCGAAGGACGGCACGAAGGCGGGCGACAGCGACGGCTGCTCCGGCCCCGACGCCATGGGCGGGGCCAGGGCCTCGGCGCCCGGCTCGGCCGCTTCCAGCGCCTCGGTCTTCAGCTCGCTTTCGGTTTCGATCGGGATATCGTCGCTCAGCGCGGCCTCGATCGCCTCGGCGGTGGCGGGCGCAGGCGCGGCGGTGTCGCCCTCGGACTGGGCCAGCACGACCGAATCCGCCGGCGCGGTCGCGTGCTCGTCGGGCAGAGGCGGAACCGTCGGCGGCACGGCGGCGATGCTGAACACTGTGGCCTGGGCGGCGATGGTACGCGCGGGCGTTTCGGGCTCGGGTTGGACCTCGGCTGCGGGGCGCACGCGGTTGAGGCTCAGCGCATCGCCGTCGCTCGCCACCTCCACCTCGGCCGGCGGTTCGGTCGGGAGTGCGGCCTGCAGCGCAGCGTCAGGCGTCGGGCGCACCAGGCCCGACGGGCTCAGCGCCGAGCCGTCGTTCAGGAATAGCGCCTTTTCGGCGGCGCGGCGGCGCACAAGGGCGTCGAGGATGGCGCTGCCGTCGTCGAGATCGGCCTTGCGCCAGACTTCCAGGGCCAGGGCGGCTTCGGTCAGGCGCCCCTCATTGACCCGTTTCAGGACGTCGGACTCCCGGAAGGCGTCCAGGCCGATGTTGTGGGCGAAGGCGACCAGCGCATCGAACTGGGTCTGAGCCAGATCGACGGTGACCACGCCGTTCACCGCTTCCATCACCGGCATCAGGTCGAAGTAGAGCAGAGCCTCGGCGTCGGCCTGGCTGACCTCCGCGCCGGGGCGGGCCGAGCGCGTATGCCCATAGCCGACCGTCCAGCGCCCGTCGGGCAGGCGCGCGGCGGTGCGGCGCAAGCCCTCGAAGCGCTCGATCAGCTCAAGGCCTGCCTTGGAGATCTTCAGACGCGACCGCATGCGATTGACCCAAAACGGAACGGGCGCTTTCGCCCCGAAGGCGAGGCCGCAAGGACCGTACCGTCAGCGCAGGCTTAACGCAGCGGCGTGACCACAGCGCCACCGCGCCGGCCGCCGCCGCGAAAAGCCAGGCTAGAGGAGGATCAGAGCCGCGATCGCCAGGACCGCGAAGAAACCCATGAAATCCGTCAGGAACGTGACCAGGATCGGCGAAGACACCGCCGGGTCGCGGCCGATCCGCTCCAGAAGGATCGGCGCGAGGATGCCGCCCAGAGCCGCGGCGAAGATGTTGGCGATCAGCGCCAGGCCCACGGTGATGGCCAGTCGGACGTTATGATAGAAGGCGAAGGTCGCGGCCCCCATCATCAGGGCCAGCAGCACCCCGTTCATCAGCCCCACGCAGACCTCGCGCCCGACGATCCGCTTGGCGTTGGCCGAGGTCAGCTCGCGGCTGGCCAGGGCGCGCACAGCCACGGCCAGGGTCTGGGTGCCGGCGTTGCCGCCGACCGAAGACACGATGGGCATAAGGACGGCCAGCGCCACCACCTTGGCCACCTCGTCCTGGAAGATGGCGATGGAGGAGACCGCGATGGTCTCGGTCACCAGGTTCAGGCTCAGCCACGGCAGGCGCGACTTGACGATGCCCCAGATCGAGGCGTCGCGGCCGGCGTCGCCCACCTGGGCCAGCGCGAGGATGTCCTCGCGGTTCTCTTCCTGGATGATGTTGACGATGTCGTCGACGG
This sequence comes from Pseudomonadota bacterium, assembly GCA_018241995.1. Classification (GTDB taxonomy): domain Bacteria; phylum Pseudomonadota; class Alphaproteobacteria; order Caulobacterales; family Caulobacteraceae; genus JAFECT01. The sequence goes on along the minus strand of JAFECT010000007.1, from coordinate 37,238 downwards.
TGATCTGGCCGACCAGCCGCCCGCCGTCGTCGACCACGGGGGCGGAGATCAGGCGGTACTTCTCGAAGATGTAGGCGACCTCTTCCTGGTCCAGGTCCACCGCGATCTCGGTGACCGGCTCCATGATCTCCGACAGCTTGGCCTCGCGCTTGGAGCGCAGCAGGTTGGAGACCGCCACGGCCCCCACCGCCTTGAAGGCCGGGTCCACCACATAGATGTCGAAGAACAGCTCGGGCAGGTCGTCGTTGTGCGACCGCATGTGGTCGATGGTCTGGCCCACGGTCCAGAACTGTGGCGCGGCCATCACCTCGCGCTGCATCAAACGGCCGGCGGTCTCCTCGGGATAGGAGAGGGTCGTTTCGATCGCGGCGCGGTCGACCTCGGGCATGGCGGCCAGGACCGCCTTGCGCTCGTCCTCGTCCAGGTCCTCGACGACGGCGGCCTGTTCGTCGGAGTCCAGCTCCTGCAGCGCCTCGGCCAGGGCGTCGGGCGGCAGCAGGTCCAGCACCTGGTCGCGGATGCGGTCGTCCAGTTCCGGCAGCACCTCCGCTAGGGTGTCGGGCGGAATCCAAGGCACCACCTGGGCGCGGTACTGCGAGGACAGAAAGCCCATCAGGTCGGCGACGTCGGCGGGGTGCAAGGCGTCCAGCAGCTCGCGCAGGCGCATGCCGTCACCGGCGTCGGCAGCGTCGATGACCAGTTCGACGTATTCGGGATTGAGGGCGTAGTCCTCCTGAAGCGCGAAATCCTCGATCGCTTCAGGGCTGTCGAGACGGGATTCGTCCAGGGTGTCGGCTTGCGGCGTCACGCGTTGGGCCCTCCTGGCTGAATCGGATCGTTCGCTTGCGCCTTAGGTTAGAATGGTGCGGTCGAGAAGACTCGAACTTCCACGGGTTGCCCCACAGCGACCTCAACGCTGCGCGTCTACCAATTCCGCCACGACCGCACGCTTTGGAGGCGGGGGCATAGCAACTGATTTGCGGTTTGGGAAGGCGCTTGAAGCCGCGCTTTTCGCAGGCGCGAAATCGCAGCCCTAGGTTTGGGTGCGCCCGCCGGCCATGAAGTCGTAGACATCGGCGGCGCGGGTGACGGTAATGGCGATCTTGTCGTCCTGGATCTGGATTTCGCCGCGGGCGACGGGATGGTTGTTGGCCAGGATCCAGACTTCCTCGTTCTCGCGGGTGTCGAGCGGGATCACCGCGCCACGCCCCATGCGCAGCAGCTGCTGCATCGGCAGCAGGCAGCGGCCGAGCACCACCGAGATCTCCACGTTGACGGCCGCGACCTGGCTCAATACCCGACTCATGACTTCACTCACGGCCGCCATTGCACGCGCGGGCCCAGCCGCCACATTGAGAGCGCATGCTTGACGACGCGTTAAACCCGGCGCCTTCGCGCACCTTCTTGAGGCCTGACGGCGCGCCCGCCGGCTGGGCGATCTCGCGCGAGCCGGTCCCCTACCCCGAGGCCGTGGCGGCGATGGAGCGTCGGGTCGAGCAGATCGCGGCGGGCGAGGCGGGAGAACTGGTCTGGTTGCTGGAACATCCGCCGCTCTACACCGCCGGCGTGTCGGCGAAGCCAGAGGACCTGCTCGATCCCGGCCGCTTCCCGCTATTTCCCACCGACCGCGGCGGCCAGATCACCTATCACGGGCCCGGCCAGCGGGTGGCCTATGTGATGCTGGACCTGCGCGAGCGCGGCCGCGACGTGCGCGCCTTCGTGCGCGCGCTGGAGGCCTGGATCATCGGGGCCCTGGGCGAATTCAACGTCGAAGGCGAGATCCGCGACGGGCGCGTCGGCGTCTGGGTTGAGCGCAAGGGGCCGGGCTTCTCCCGCGAGGACAAGATCGCCGCGATCGGGGTGAAGCTCAGGCGCTGGGTCTCGTTCCACGGGATCAGCCTGAACGTGGAGCCGGACCTATCGCACTTCGGCGGCATCGTACCCTGCGGCATCACCGAACACGGGGTCACCAGCCTGGTCGACCTGGGGCTGCCGGTGGGGCTGGACGAGGCGGACGCGGCGTTGAAGGCGAGCTTCGAACGGGTGTTCGGCCCCGTCGCCGAGGCCGATTCTCCGCTCTAGGGGCGGAGATCCAGGTCCCGCGGGCTGTCTTTGGGCGGCGGTGCGCTCTCCGGAAGCTCCGCGCCTGCCTGCAGAACCTGGATCCCCAGGCCTCGAAGCTGAGCCTGGATTGTGGCCGGCTTCAGGCCAGATCGGAGGCCGGACCCATCGCCGAGACCGGCGCCGTGCGACCGCGCGGGTCGGGGCCGAAGCGATTCGGGCCGGTCGTGCCCGGCAAGAGGCACATCATCAGGAAGATCACGCCGTTTGCGTAGGGCGGCAGGGTCAGGAGCGAGAACCAGCCGGTCATGCCCACGTCGTGCCAGCGCTTGACGGTCAGGGCCAGCATCCACCACAGCGACAGCAGCCCCACCACGCAGCCGACCGCGATGCTCACCGGCGAGGAATCGAAGGTCCAGGCCAGGTCGTCCAGGTCGCCGTTGATGCTCAGGCCCGTCGCGGCCATCACGGTCACAGCCAGGGCGCTGTAGATCAAGCAGGCCGCCAGCGCGCCGAAGAAGTAGTTCGAGCGACGGATACGGCCGTGAAAACCGAAGAAGAAGTTCAGCATGGGAGCCTCCCGCAGTGATGACGGGAAGCTACGCCCTCGCCGGGCGGAGACAACTTAAGGATAGTTCATTACGGCCAGGAAATGAGGCGCGAGATCAGTTACTTATGCATTCTCGCAACTAGGCCGCCTGCCCTGTCCTCTGCGGCGGCGGGCCGAAGCGGTTGGCGCCCTGCTCGCCCGGCATCAGCACCAGCTCGATGAAGGCCCAGATCAGGAAGGCCAGGGCCAGCCAGTCCCATGGGTCGCCCGGATAGGGCCAGACCAGCACGAAGCAGATCAGGGTCACCAGCGACCACCAACCCGAGCGCCCCCGGTCGTGCAGGCGCTTGGACAGCACGCAGGCGCCCGTGAAGACCAGGAAGCCGTAGGCGAACACGCCCGTGGCCCAATGCAGGGCCTCGTTCTGGCGCATCAGCGACTCATAGAGGCTGAGCAGGGTCACCAGGGCGGCGGAGGCCAGGATGAAGGGCAGCCGATCGACCCGGCCGTCGGCCGAGAAGAACAGGTCTCTGAGGTCGATCTTCGGGTTCATGGCAATCCGGCCGCTCGCCCCCCTAGCTAGGGCGCCCGGCGCATATAGAAAAGGCCCGCCGTCGCCGGCGGGCCCTCCATCAGGTCTATCGGGCGCGGTTCAGGCGAAGGCCTGGGCCGCCGGGTCCGGATACTTCGGCGACGGACCGTACTTATTCGGGCGCGGCGCGCCGTCCAGGAAGCCCAGCTCGATCAGGAGCCAGATGCCGCCGATGATCGGGATGAAGGCGATGAGGATGAACCATCCGCTCTTGTCGCGATCGTGGCAGCGCTTCACCGTCACGGCCAGGTCCATCCAGATGGCGACCACGATGAGCGCGACACTGACCAGTCCGATGATCATCGAAACCGGCGATAGATTCGTCGCGCCCGGCTGACCCGCAGTCGGATCGACCGCGCGGCCGATGGCGCCGAGGATGCCGATCACCACCACCAGCGCGACGCCGATCAGGATACGGGTGAGCCAGAACTGCGACCGGCGCGCGCGGCCGTCGAAGCTGAACAGTGATTTGTCGAATTTCATGGAAGTCCCCCAACTTGGACGGCAAGGCTACCGCTCGCCGGGGGATTTGCAACCTCAGGCGCAAGCGCGGCGGTTGGCGCGCCCCTCAGGCGAATTCGACCAGCACCTCGTCGGCGGCCACGCTGTCGCCGGCCGTGGGGCCGACCGACTTCACCACCCCGTCCCGTTCGGCCTTGATGATGTTCTGCATCTTCATGGCCTCGATCACCGCGACCGTCTCGCCCTCCTTGACCTCCTGGCCCACGGTCACGTCGATGGAGACCACCAGCCCGGGCATGGGCGAGATCACCATCTTGGAGGTGTCGGCGGCGACCTTCTCCGGCAGGCGGGCGTAGAGCTCGGCCACCTTGGGCGTCAGCACCAGGACATGCGCTTCGGCGGCCCGATGCCTGATCACGAATCCGTCGTGGCCCGCCCTCACCGTCGCGGTGAACACCCGGCCGTCGAGCACGCCCTTGAATTGGGCCTCGCCCGGCCTCCACTGGCTGCTCTCCAGGCGAACGGAGCGCCCCTCCTCAGGCAGCTCGATGTCGAGCCCCGCTTCGGTGACGAACACCCTCACCTCGCGCTGGACCCGGTCGATGGAGACGCGCCAGGCCTCCCGCTCGATCGGTCCCGCGCCGCCGGCGCGCCGCGCGCGGGCCACTTGGGTGCGCTGCATGCAGACCGCCACCGCCGTCATCAGATCCTGCTGGAACGGCGTCGGCTCCAGGCCGTGGAAGCCCTCCGGGAACTCCTCGGCGATGTAGGCGGTGGAGATCTTGCCCGAGCGGAACCGCTCCTGGTCCATCACCGCCGACAGGAACGGCACGTTCTGGCCCAGGCCCTCGATATGGAAGTCCTCCAGCGCCCGGCCCATGCTGTCGATGGCCTTCTCCCGCGTCTCGCCCCAGGTGCAGAGCTTGGCGATCATCGGGTCGTAGAACATCGAAATCTCGTCGCCCTCGCGCACGCCCGTATCGTTGCGCACGACATAGTCGCCGAACTCGGCCTGGTGCTCGCCTTCCTTGGGCGGATCGTAGCGGACGAGGCGCCCGATCGAGGGCAGGAACTTGCGATAGGGGTCTTCCGCATAGATGCGCCCCTCCATCGCCCAGCCCTTGATCTTCAGGTCCTTCTGCTCGAAGGCGAGCTTCTCGCCATAGGCCGAGCGGATCATCTGCTCGACCAGGTCCAACCCCGTGATCAGCTCGGTGACCGGATGCTCGACCTGCAGGCGGGTGTTCATCTCAAGGAAGTAGAACGACTTGTCCTGGCCCGCGACGAACTCGACCGTGCCGGCCGAATCGTAGCCCACCGCCTTGGCCAGGGCGACGGCCTGGGCGCCCATGGCCTCGCGCGTCTTGGCGTCCAGCAGGGGCGACGGCGCCTCCTCGATGACCTTCTGGTTGCGGCGCTGGATCGAGCACTCGCGCTCGAACAGGTGGACCACATTGCCGTGCTTGTCGCCCAAGACCTGGATTTCCACGTGGCGCGGCGAGGTGATGAACTTCTCGATGAAGATGCGGTCGTCGCCGAAGGCGCCCTTGGCCTCGGCCTTCACCGCGCCGAAGCCCTCGCGCGCCTCCGCGTCGGTCCAGGCCACGCGGATACCTTTGCCCCCGCCGCCGGCCGAGGCCTTGATCATCACCGGATAGCCGATCTCGCCCGCGATCCTGGCCGCGTGCTCGGCGTCGTCGATCAGGCCCATGTAGCCCGGCACGGTCGAGACCCCGGCCTCGGCGGCGAACTTCTTGGAGGTGATCTTGTCGCCCATCGCCTCGATGGCGTGGGGATTGGGGCCGATGAAGACGATCTTCTCGTCGGCCAGGCGCTGCGCGAAGCCGGCGTTCTCGGACAGGAAGCCGAAGCCGGGGTGCACCGCCTCTGCGCCCGTCTGTCGCACCGCCTCCACAATCTTGTCGGCCAGCAGATAGGACTGGGCCGCCGGCGGCGGGCCGATGAAGACCTTCTCGTCGGCCATTTCCACTGCGAGCGAGTCCGCGTCGGCCTCGGAATAGACCTGCACGGTCTTTATGCCGAGCCGGCGGGCCGTCTTGATGATGCGGACTGCGATTTCGCCGCGGTTGGCGATAAGGATCTTCGAAAACATCCGGCTTCCTTGCCCGGTGAGGCGTTTCCGCCGCACCGGTTGGACAAAATCAGACCACCATTGCTTGCGATCCAGGGGCGACGCCGTCGACCCACGGGGCGTGGTCGGGGCTGCTTAGCGTGGTTTCGAGCCGAACGGAAACCGGCCCTGCGCCGGAATGATCCGAAGGCGCAGCTGTGCTATGTGGAACCCCCTTCCCCGGGTCGGCGACGACCCGTGCCGGACGCGAACGCCGCATGACGTTTTCGCTGTTCGCGCGCGGCGAGTTTACCCGCCGGTGAAACTGCGCTTTATCTCCCGGCTGTAGGAGAGGAACCCCGTATGAAGACCAAGATCTTCGCCGCGACCGTCGCCGCCGCGACCGTGTTCGCTGCGTCGGCCCAGGCCCAGAATTGGAGCGCGGCCGCGGCCCAGGATCTGCAGGGCATTCACGACACGCTGCGTGACTCCAGCCCCGCTGCCGTCGCCGATCGCGACAACGCCCAGTTCAAGGCCTGGCTCGACACCGGCCTGGCCCAGGCCAAGGCGCTGCCGCTGAACCAGATCACCAACGACCGTGGCTACGGCTACGCCCTGCGCGCCTACGCCACGGGCTTCCGCGACCCCAACATCGACGCCTTCCCGATCTATGCGCCCCAGGCCCCCTGGTACGCGATCGACTGGCCGGGCTTCGCCCTGGCGTGGCGCGGCGGGGCCTACGTCGTGGCCTGGACCACCCCCGGCGACAACAAGCAGCCGCCGCTCGGCGCCAAGCTGATCTCCTGCGACAAGGTTCCGGCCGAGACCATCGCCATGAAGCGGCTGGACCGCTTCGAGGGCAACCTGAAGCTCGACTCCGACCGGGTGAAGACCGCGCCGTACCTCTTGTGGAACCGCGCCAATCCGTTCGTCGATCCGCTCCCCGCCAAGTGCGACTTCGACCAGGGCGGGCGCAAGCGCACCTTCCAGATCAACTCCCAGATCGGCGGCGAAGACCTGCGCAAGCAGGCCTACATGGCCGGCGCGCCCAAGGCTGAAGGCATCGGTATCGAGCCCTTCGCGGGCGGGTTCTGGATCAACCTGCACAACATGGCCGACGGCCAGGACTGGAACGGCTTCACCGCCAAGCTCGAGGCCGCGCGCGACGCCATCCATGCCGCCCCGATCGTCGTCATCGACATGCGCGGGGCCGAAGGCGGCAACCTGATCAACGGCTATCGCGTGGCCAACTGGATCTGGAACCCCGACTACATCACCGCCAACCAGCCGCGCGTGACCCAGCTCGCCTACCGGGTCTCGCCGCAGAACATCAAGTTCTACCAGGAGGTGCTGGCCCACCTGCAGTCGGACGACAACTACTACGCCGAGCGTCCGAAGTGGGAGAGCCTGGTGGCCAGCCTGAACCAGGCCCAGGCCGCCGGCCAGCCGCTGTTCCAGCGCGACGAGTCGGGCGCGCCGGTGACCCCAGCCCCCGAAAATCCGCTGAAGGCCAAGGTCATCGTCCTGACCGACAGCTGGTGCACCTCGGCGTGCCTCGACATGATGGACCTGTTCACCAAGCTGCCGAACGTCACCCAGGCGGGCGGCGCCACCTCGGTGAATTCGATCTTCATCGGCCGCGAGGACATCCTGCTGCCTTCGGGCCAGGGCCGCGTCAGCTTCGGCGGCAAGGCCTGGCTGGACCGGGCGCGCAACTCGACCACGCCCTACACCCCGGCGCCGGCCATGACCTACACCGGCGCGCCGGGCGACGAGGCCGCCTACAAGGCCTGGGTCCAGTCCATCGCCCACTGACGACCTGACGGAAAGCAAGCCATGCGCAGCCCCCTGATCCTTCTCGTGATGGGAGCTGCGCTGTTTGCGCCCCTGGCGGCCTCGGCCCAACCGGCCGCCCCGGCTCCTGCGGCGGTCCCGGCTCCGCCGCCGGCCTACGGTCCTGCTGTCACGCTCGACCAGGCCAAGCGCATCGTCGCCGCCGCCGAGGCGGAAGCCCGCAAGCACGGCTACGCCATGGCCTTCGCCGTGGTCGAGCCGTCGGGCGACCTGGTTTTCTTCGAGAAGATGGACAACACCCAGTACGGCTCCATCGCCATCGCTCAGGGCAAGGCGAAGACCGCCGCCCTGTTCAAGCGCCCCTCCAAGGCCTTCGGCGACGCGCTGACGTCCGGCCGCACGGCCATACTCTCCTTCGACGGCGTGATCGCGGTCGAGGGCGGCATCCCCATCGTGGTCGACGGCAGGATCATCGGCGCGATCGGCGCCAGCGGCGGCTCCTCCGAACAGGACGGCGCCATGGCCGCTGCCGGACTGGCGGCCCTGCGCTAGGCGCCTTTCTCCTCGTTCACGCGAACGGGCCTGAGCCGGCGCCAGAGCGGTCGACGCGCCATGTCGGGCGCCGGCGTCTCGCCCAAGGCGTCCTCCAGCCAGAACATCTGCAGGGCGACTAGGACCACCAGCATCATCGGGCTCGCCAGCAGTATGCCCGACGGCCCGAACAGCACCGTGAACACCAGCGTGGAAAAGATCGTCAGCACCGGGGGCAGATTGACCCGTTCGTCCTGAACGAGGGGCGTTATGAAGGTGCCCTCGATGAAGTGCACGCCCCAGAACATGATGGCGGTCCAGAGCGCCAGTATCGGGCTCTGAGCCAGCGCGACCAGCACCGCCGGCGCCGCCGCAAGCAGCGCTCCGATCAGCGGGATGAAGGTCAGGACCGCACCGGTGAGGCCCAGCGTCAGGGCCGCATCGATCCCCAGCAGGCTGAGCCCCGCGCTGGACAGCACGCCGATGGCGATCATCACCACGACACGGCTCACCAGCCACCGCCGCAGAATGTCGCCGCTTCGGTCGAGGAACGCGCCGACCCTGGGCCTGTGCGCCGGCGGGACCAGGAGCAGGACGCCCCGCCGGTGACGCTCGGGATCCAGAGCCAGGAAGACGCCGCTCGCCAGGACGATGGCGGCGTAGGCGACGTACTGGCCGGTCGCGCCCAGCAATGAGCGCAACAGCGGGGCCACGGCGCCGGTCGCGTCGGCGATCTGCGCCTGATGCGCCTGCGCGATGAGATAGCGCCCCCATGCGTGACGGCTCAGGAACTGCGCGGTGGTCCGGCCGGAGGCCTCAACCCTGGAAATGATCTCGTCGTACTGGCCCGCGATCCGCCAGCCGAACAGGGCGAGGATTCCGGCAATGGCTCCGATGACCAGCACCACCACCGCGGCGAGGGCCAGCGATTGCGGCAGAGGCACGAGCTTGCGCAGGCCGTCCGCAAGGGCGCGCAGCGCGATGGCGAGCAGCACGGCGGAAAAGGCCAGGAGCAGCACCCCGCCCAGCCGCCAGAACAGGAAGGCGGCCGCCAGGACCAGGAGCACGCAGACGACACGGCCCAGGAACGTCGTGGGCGAGGACCAGGCGGGAGCAAGGGAATCCATGGCTCAGTGCGACAGCAGGAGATGAAGCGCAGGCGCCGCGTTCAGGAACGCACGCGTCGCGCCGCCGAACAGCGCCTCGCGGGCGCGCGAGTGGTCGAACGCCCCGGCGACCAGCACCCGGGCCTCCAGGCGTTCCGTCGCCTCGATCAGGCGCTCGCCCTCGCCCAGCCCATCCACCGTCTCAACGCGGACCCGGGTCAGGCCGCAGTCGTCGAGATAGGCCTGCAGCCGATCCGGCGCCGCTCCTTCGCGTCGGTCGCGCGCGACGCCGCCCGGCGCCTGCAGGATGACGATCTCGGACGCTCGCGACAGCAGCGGCGTCGCCGCCCTGACCGCCCTCACCGCCTCGGCGCTGTTGTCCCACGCGATCGCCGCCCGGCCGCCCTGGAGGGATGAGGCCTCGGACCCGACCAGGAGCGTGGGCGTTCCCGAGCGGAGCACCCAGGCATCGAAGGCGTCGGTCAGCATTCCCGGGCCCCGCGCGCCGCCGCGGCCGAAAAGCGTCAGGTCGGCCAGGGGCAGGATCGCCGGCGGCGTCCACCAACGATCGTGCCGGTGCGGGTGAAGAGTCAGCGATTCCCGCCCCGCCGCGCGGCCGTCGAGGCCGTAGCGGGCGCGGGCCAGGGCGACGAGCGATCGAATGCGCGCCTGGACTTCAAGGTCGACCCGCTCCGCGTCGCGCAAGGTCTGGCCCGTGACGGGCGCGCCAAGCTCCACCGCCAGGTCGACGAATTCCAGGGCGGGGTTGACCAGCACAGGCACGACATGGGCCTTCGCGCCCTCGGCGGCCGACAGCCATGCCGCCGCATCGACCACGGCTTCGTCATCGCCGGCGCCGGTCGTGACCGCGAGCAGCACATGGCAATCGGACATGCTGCGGACCCTTTCCCTTTTGCAGCATGAAAGCCGAACCGGCACGCCGGCTCCTTGCGCTGCATCAAGGCGGCGGCCTTCGCGCGCTGGAACCCTGATCCCGTCCTCAGGGTGTTCCCATGCTGAATCGGTCCAAGGTTGTCGTGGTGGCGTCGGCCCTGATGTGCGGCCTGGCCGGGTGCGAACAGCATCCCGCCAGCAGGGCCCAACGAGCGCCCGAATACATGCATGGCGCCCTCAGTGGAGACATCATGGAGCAGGCGGCCCTCGCGGACTGCTACGCGACGGGCGCGAATTGCATGGCGATCCGCAAGGACCTCGCCCTGAGCTGCGCCTGGCGCGGCGTCCGCCTCGCCTCCCACAGCCCGGTGCTGGCGGTGTCCGACAACGAGGCCTACGCCGCCGCCTGCAAGGGGCTCGAGGGCGCGGCGCGGCAACGGGCGGAGATCGCCGAGCAGGATTTGAGCTTCCGGGTCTGGGGACGCCTGGCCCCGGGCGACGGCGCCCTGCCCTCGCGGCCCCTGCTCTATCCGTCCGCCGAGACCGTGCGGCTGCGGCTGAACGTCGAACTGGTGCGCGCCAAGGATCGGCGTCAGTTGCCTGCGTTCGGCGCTCCCAGGCCTCTCGGAAACGACGCCCTGGCCTGGGCGAGCTGCGCCGACAAACTGTGTCTGGAGGCGACGGGGCCGCACTACGGCGGCGGGCTCGCCGGCTTCAAAGTCATCCTCTCGTCGACGGCGGGCCCCGCCCGCAAGGCCTTGGCCGCGCGCCTCGCCGGAGCCGGCCTGGATGCGCCCGGCCTCGCCTTGCACCTGACCCGCATCGACGGCCGTTCGCAGACCGGGCCGGTCTGCTGGTCCGTCACCCAGAGCGCCGACGCGACCGCGATCGAGGCCCTTCCGACCCCCTGCCCGGCCCGCTGACCTTGCGATGACCGCCGGAGCCGCGGACGCCCCCCGCATCGGGCTCACGAGCGCCCAAGCCGCGGAACGGCTGCGCATCGACGGGCCCAATGCCCTTCCCGAGCCGGATCGGCGCAGCTTCCGCCGCATCCTCTTCGACACCCTGAGGGAGCCGATGTTCGCGCTGCTGCTCGGCGCGGGCCTCATCTACCTGGTTCTCGGCGAACCTGCCGACGCGATCCTCCTGCTCGCCTTCGCGAGCCTGTCGGTCAGTATCGCCGTGGTGCAGGAGGTGCGCAGCGAAAAGGTCCTGGAACGCCTGCGCGACCTGTCGAGCCCTTTCGCAGCCGTCTATCGGGATGGGATCCGCGTGCGCATCCCCGCGCGGGAGCTGGTGCGCGGCGACGTAGTCGTGCTGGGCGAGGGCGACCGGATCCCCGCAGACGCCGTCCTCCTGGAGGCGCGCGATATCCAGACCGATGAATCCCTGCTGACCGGCGAGGCCACGCCGGTCGACAAGATCGCCGCGCCCGCCGCCGCCCTGGTCCGAGCGGGCGCTGAGCACAGCGCCTCGGTCTACGCCGGCTCCCTGCTGGTGCGTGGCGATGGGTTGGGGCGCGTCGAGGCGATCGGCGCCCATACCGAAATCGGACGGATAGGCGCGGCTTTGAACGCCATCGCGCCGGAATCGCCCCGGCTGGTGCGCGAGGTCCGCCGTCTGGTGCGCACCGTGGGCGCCGCCGCCCTACTGCTATGCGCCACGGTGGTGCTGGTCTTCGGTATCGGGCGCGGCCTGTGGCTCGAGGGGCTTCTCGGCGGCATCGCGCTCGGCATGGCGATGATCCCGGAGGAGTTTCCGCTCGTCCTGACGGTCTTCACCGTGATGGGCGCCTGGCGCATCTCCCGGGCCGGCGTGCTGACGCGAAGGGCCACGGCCATTGAAGCCCTGGGCGCGGCGACCGTCCTGTGCGCCGACAAGACCGGCACGCTCACCCAGAACCGCATGACCATCACCGAAGGCTGGCGCGACGGGGTTGCGCTCCATGCCGGCGAGGCCGAGCTGACCGGGCTCGCGCGCCTTGGCGCCCTGGCCAGTGCGGCCAACCCGTTCGACCCGATGGAGCGCGCCTTCCACGAGGCCGCCGGTGATCCCGCGCCCTCGGGAGGCCTTCGGCTCGAAAAGGCTTTCGGGCTCAGGCCCGACCTGCTGGCGGTCACCCATGTCTGGGCCGCGGCGAAGGGCGCCCCCCGCCTCGTGGCCGCCAAGGGCGCGCCGGAAGCCCTGGCCGAACTCTGCCGGCTGAAAGGCGCGCCTCGCCAGGCGATGCTGGACGCCACCGAAGCCATGGCGCGGCGCGGGATGCGCGTGCTGGCCATAGCGGACGCTGAAGCACCGCCGGGCGACCTTCCGGCCTCGCCGCGAGGGTTCGATCTGCGCTTCCGCGGCCTCGTCGGTCTCGCTGATCCTTTGCGTCCCGACGCCGGTGAGGCGGTGCGCGAGTGCCGACAGGCCGGGATCAAGGTCGTGATGGTGACGGGTGACTATCCCACGACGGCGCAAGCGATCGCGCAACAGGCCGGCCTCGAGCCGGGAGACATGCTCACTGGCCAGGAACTGGCGACGCTCACCGACGAAGCGCTCGCCCGCAGGATCGGGTCGGTGCGGGTGTTCGCGCGCATCCTGCCCGAACAGAAGCTGCGGATCGTGCGCGCATTGCAGAACGCAGGCGAGGTCGTCGCCATGTCGGGTGACGGCGTCAACGACGCTCCGGCGCTGCGCGCGGCCGATATCGGCGTGGCCATGGGCGCGCGCGGGGCCGATGTGGCGCGCGAGGCGGCCTCGCTGGTGCTGCTTCAGGACGGCTTCGGCTCGATCGTGCACGCGATCCGGCTCGGCCGGCGAATCTTCGACAATCTGCAGAAGGCGATGGCCTTCATCCTGGCGGTGCACGTGCCGATCGGCGGCCTGGCCCTGTTCCCCCTCGTCACCGGATCCGCCCTGATCCTGTCGCCGGTGCACATCGCCTTTCTGGAGATGTTCATCGACCCGGTCTGTTCGGTGCTGTTCGAGGCCGAGCCGGAAGCCGCCGCCGTCATGAAGCGCCCGCCGCGCCCTGCAAGCGAACGGCTGATCTCGCCGCGGCGCCTTGCGGCGAGCCTGGGGCGGGGCGTGGCGGCGCTCGCCGCCGTGCTGATCGCCTATTTCATCGCCGTCGAGCGCGGCCTCGGCCTGGACGCGGCCCGCACCGCGTCGTTCATCACGCTCGTGACCGCCAACATCGGCCTTGTCGTTGCCAGCCGCGCCGACCGTGGCGGGCTGTTTGCCTCCTTGCGCCGTCCCAACCGGTGGTTCTGGCCGCTCACCGTCGGCATCGTCGCGGTGCTCGCGGGTCTGGTGGCCATGCCGCTGACAAGGACCCTGTTCCGGTTCGCAGCGCTCGACCTCGGGACAATCGCCGTGGCGGTCGGCTTAGGCGCGGCGCCGACCGTGCTCGGCGAGGCGGTCTATCGGACGCGAGTGTTGCTGGCTGCGCTGCTCCGAACGCCGGGCTGATCGGGGCCCGCCACCTAACCTCGCGACGCAGCATGCCCCACCAGGCGGCGGGCGAGGCTTCCGGGCCAGTGGGCGCATCCGCCTCCGGCGCCCGCGCGTAGCTTTTGCAAACGAAACGACGCTCCGTCAGTTTCTCCCCCGCACAGGAGCTTCCCCCATGACCGACACGGCCGCCCCCGCCCGTTCCTCCACCGGCTTCGACCTCACCCCGCCCTCGGCCGAGGAGCGCGCGCGGCTGGAGGCCGGCCTGACGCCGGAAGAGAGCAAGGTCCTGCTGCACCACGGCACCGAGGCGCCCTTCTGCGGCGTGCTGCTCGACAACAAGCAGGCCGGCGCCTACGACTGCCGCCTCTGCGGCCTGCCGCTATTCAAGTCGGGCGAGAAGTTCGAGAGCGGCACCGGCTGGCCCAGCTTCAACGCCCCCTACGACCAGGATCACCTGAAGCTGGTGCGCGACGTCAGCTACGGCATGGTGCGCACCGAAACCCGCTGCGCCCGCTGCGACAGCCACCAGGGCCACGTCTTCCCCGACGGCCCGCCGCCCACGGGCTTGCGCTACTGCATCAACTCCGTGGCCCTGACCTTCACGCCCGAAGGTGAGGCGTTCCCCGATCCGCTGGGACGCGGCGAGGACAAGCCGCTGATGGGTTCGGCGGGCTGATCGTTCACGGGACGGGCACCCCTTCAATCGGCGAAAAGCCACACCCTGGCTCAGGTTACGAGACCGTAATCACGGAATCGTGAAAACTCGCTAGACGAACATCACGAACCTGTTACCGTCCTCGCGGGGCCCTGGGGGCAGGAGCCTTTGCGATGAATCGCACCCTCGCCGCGCCCATGCTCGTGTCCGCCCTCGTGCTCGCTGTCGGCCTCGCCGGTTGCAGCAAGAAGGACGAAGTCTCTCCCCATCGAAGCGTCGCGGCCACCGCGCCCGCCGCCACTCAGGACGCCGCCGCCGCCGACAAGGCCGCGCCCGTCCCGGCGGCCGACCTCGCGGCGCCCCGCTCCCAGGAAAAGCCCGCTGTGGCCAAGTCCAAGCCGCTCGCCGTCACCGCGCCGGAGTTGGCCTACGCCTATCAGTACGGTGTGGAGGCTCCGCCGGCGGCCGTGCCCATGCTGGTTCGCCTGCACGAGTCGGTGTGCTCCGCGGCCGGGGCGACCAACTGCCAGGTGGTGGCGGCCAACACCACCGCCGTCGGCAAGGACGACGCTTCCGGTCACCTGGAGTTGCGCGGCGAGCCCAACTGGCTGCGCGGCTTCCGCAGTCGTATCGAGGATGACGTGAAGGCGGCCCACGGTACGCTGAAGGGTTCGCAGATAGAAACGGAAGACCTCAGCCGCTCGATTGTCGACACCGAGGCCCAGCTCCGCGCCAAGAAGACCCTGCGCGACCGCATGCAGAACCTGTTGGCCACCCACAAGGGCAAGCTGTCGGACCTGGTGGACCTGGAGCAGCAGGTCACCCAGACCCAGGGTCAGATCGATGCGGCCGAGTCCGAGTTGGCGGTGATGAAGACGCGCGTGGCCACCGCCAAGCTGACCATCGACTACCGCTCCAGCCTGGCGCTCGCGCCCAACAGCGCCTTCGGCCGCTTGTCCGCCGCCGGCCACGGCTTCGTGCGGCACTTCATGGACATGGTCGGCTTCCTGCTGACGCTGCTGTCCTACTTTCTGCCCTTCGGCATCGTCGCCGGCATCGGCTGGTGGGTGTTCGGCAAGCGGCGCCGGCCGGTCGTGACGACGGAGGGGTAGGCCTCGTCGGGGAGAGGCGGGATCAGTCGCTCAGCCGCGTGAACACGTGGTCCTGCTTCTCCCGTGTCGCATGGCAGCTGTAGCAGGCGTTCGCTGGCTGCAGCCCCTGCGGCTCGCGGGCGCCGGCCGGGAACTCCGCGAAGCCCCAGCCGCCGGTGGAGCCGAAGCGGACGCGGTCCTTGACCATCACGTCGACCAGCCGCCGCGCGCCGGGGCTGGCGGCGTCCTGGACCGTCTTGGCCTCATGCACGTCGAACACCAGCACGGCCCCGTCCGCGAACCGTGCCGCGCCGTAACCCTCGATCGCCTTGGCGTTGGCGTAGACATCATGGAAGCCGCCGAAGTGGGCATAAGCCGGGTTGCCGGGGCCGATCAGGCCGGTGGTCACGTGGGTCCAGCGGGTGAAGCCCTGCGGATAGTCGACTGTGGGCTGAGGATCGGCATGAGAGCTGGCCAGCCAGGCCAGGGCGGCCATGGCGCCGAGCGTGATCACGAGAGGAAGGCGCATGGCGTGGCTCCAAGCTGAGCCTTGAGCCTGCGTGGGCGGGGTCCCCGCGCCAACCGACATGCAGCCAACGGCGGCGAGGCCGTCGCGGGCGGCCCCTCAGGCCTCCATCAGCGCCCGCGCCGCCGCCCTTGCCGCCTCGGTGATCTCGGCGCCGGCCAGCATGCGGGCCAGTTCCTCCTCACGTTCGCCTGAGGTCAGGGTGGCGACCGAGGTGCGCACGCCCGCGCCGCCCTCGCGTTTGAGCACCTTCCAGTGCGCATCGCCGCGGGCGGCCACCTGCGGGCTGTGGGTCACCACCAAGACCTGGCCGGTGCGGGCCAGCCGCTTCAGGCGCAGGCCCACCGCGTCGGCGACCGCGCCGCCCACGCCCTGGTCCACCTCGTCGAAGATCATCACCGGGCTGTCGCCCGCGTCGGCCAGCGACGCCTTCAGCGCCAGGGCGAAGCGCGCCAGCTCTCCGCCGGACGCAATGGCGCCCAGGCCAGCGAACGGCGCTCCGGGGTTGGTCGAAATCTCGAAGCCGATCCGGTCCACGCCTTCCGGGCCATAGCGCTCAGGCGGCAGGGCCTCGACCGCCACGCGGAACTGGGCCTTGTCGAGCTTCAGCGGAGGCAGTTCGGCGCTGACCGCGCGGGCCAGTCGACCGCCGGCCTCGCGGCGCCCCGCGGAAAGGGCGCCGGCGGCGGCGCGATAGGCGGCTTCGGCCTCCGCCGCGGCGCGCGCCGCCGCGCGCACGGCGGCCTCGGAGTCCTCGATCAGGCGCAGGGTCTCGGCGATCCGCGCCCGTTCCCCCGGCAGGTCGTCGACAACGACACCCAGCTTCCGGGCCGTGGCGCGCAGCGCGAACAGCCGCTCCTCGGTGCGGTCGAGCCGGCCGGGCTCGACATCGAAGGCGTCGGCGGCCGCGTCGATGGCGGCCAGGGCCTCCAGCGACTCGGTGATGGCGCGATCCACCGCTTCGGCGGCGGCGATGATGCGCTTGACCGCGGGATGGTCGTCGCCCGCCCCGGCCTGAACCGCCTTCTCACGCGCCCGCTCCAGCGCGCGGAAGCCTTGCGCCAAACGGTTGGAGAGCGAGTCCCCGCCCATCGCATCGCGCGCCTGCTTGATATCGGCCAGCGACTTTTCCGCCGCGCCCAGCAACGCCCGCTCCTCGGCCAGGGCCAGCTCCTCGCCCGACTGGGGCGAGAGCCGGTCGAGTTCGGCAAGGCGCGCGGTCAACTCCTCGGACTGGGCCTGCGCCGTCGCCGCGCGGGCCTTGAGCTCCTCGACCGCAGCCACGGCCGCACGCCAGTCCTTCCAGGCTGAGCGCACGGCTCGCGCCTGCGCCTCCAGCCCGCCGTAGGCGTCGAGCAGGCCCCGGTGGGTGCGGCTGTCGAGCAGGCCCACCGTCTCGTGCTGGCCATGCACCTCGACCAGCATTTCGCCGAGCTCCTTGAGCACGCCGACGCCGACCGCCTGGTCGTTGACGAAGGCGCGGCTGCGCCCGTCCGCGCCCAGCTGGCGGCGCAGCACCAGGTCTTCGCCCGGATCGGCGTCGAGACCCTTTTCCTCGAGGAAAGCCCACACCGGATGCTCGCGCGGGGGCGCGAACACCGCGGCGGCCGAAGCGCGCTCCGCGCCGGTGCGCACCAGCCCCGCCTCGGCGCGCGCGCCGGTGGCCAGGCCCAGGGCGTCCAGGATGATCGACTTGCCGGCGCCGGTCTCGCCGGTAAGCACGGTGAGGCCTTCGCCGAGCGCCAGGTCCAGCGCGTCGACGAGCACCACGTCTCGGATCGTCAGCCCGATCAGCATACGGGCCACCCTAAACGGATTCGAGTGGGGTCAGGCCTTGCCCGGCAGCAGCCGGCGCAGCAGGCTTTTCTTCTTCTTGGGCTCGTACTTGGGCTCTTCCGGCCCCTTGGCGCCCGACGCGTCCGGCGCGATGTCCGGCTTGAAGCCGTTGGCCGCCATCAGCTTGTAGGCGTCGGCGTACCAGCGGTCGCCCGGGTAGTTGTAGCCCAGCACCGCCGCGTTGCGCTTGGCCTCGTCGGTCAGGCCGAGCGTCAGATAGGCCTCGGTCAGGCGATAGAGCGCCTCAGGCGTGTGCGAGGTGGTCTGGTACTTGTCGATGACCGTCTTGAAGCGGCCGATCGCCGAGAGCGGCTCGTTGTTGCGCAGGTACCAGCGCCCGACCGACATCTCCTTGCCGGCCAGCTGGTCGTTGACCATGTCGATCTTGACCCGCGCGTCGGCGGCGTAGTCGCTCTTGGGATAGCGCTTGGTGACTTCGCGCAGCTGGGCCAGCGCGTTGGCCGTGGCGCCCTGGTCGCGCTGCACGTCCATGATCTGCTCGAAGTAGCAGATCGACTTCAGATAGAAGGCGTAGGCCGTCTGCGGGCTGCCCGGATAGAGCTGCACGAACCGGTCGGCAGTGGAGATCGCGTCCTCGTACTGGTTCGATTCGTAGTAGGCATAGGCCTCCATCAGGATCGAACGGCGCGACCACTCCGAATAGGGATGCTGGCGCTCGACCTCGTCGAAATAGTCGATGGCGGTCGACCAGTGGCCCTGGTCCAGGTTCTTGGCGCCGGCCAGGAACAGCATGTCCACAGGGCGTTCTTCGTAGGCGATCTTGGGCTTGGCCTTCTCACGGCCCGCGCAGCCGGACACAGCCACCGCGCCCGCGAGCGCGGCGATCAGAAGCCCGCGGCTGGAGATCTTGGAAAGCACCGATGAAACCTCTTGAAAGCCCGACGCCGAACCCGAACGCCGCTTCTACACGAGCCCAGGGGCAGCGCCAACCGCGACCCTGCGACGCCCCGCAGCGGATCGTCCCGGATCAAAGAGACTGATTGCGGTCGATAGAAGGCGGAAGGGCCAAGCTTAGCCGACTTCTGCCAGTTCGCGCTCGAAAGTGACTTCGCGCCACGCCGAGGGACGCTCGAGCAGCGCGCGCACCACCATGTTGTTCAGGGTGTGGCCCGCCTTGCGGCCCTCGAAGCGGCCCAGGAGCGGCGCGCCCAGCACATAGAGGTCGCCCACCGCGTCCAGCGCCTTGTGCCGCACGAACTCGTCGGCGAAGCGCAGGCCTTCGGGGTTCAGGATGCGGTCGCCGTCGATGACCACCGCGTTTTCCAGCGAGCCGCCGCGGGCCAGGCCGATGGCGCGCAAGGCCTCGACCTCTTCGACGAAGCCGAAGGTGCGGGCCGCCGACAGCTCCTCGCGGAAGCTTTCCTCGGTGATCTCCAGGTCCACGCTCATCTTGCCGATGGTCGAGGTCGGGAACTCGATCTCGAAGAATATCTCGAAGCGGTCGCAGGGCAGAAGCGCCGCCGACTTGTCGCCGTCGGTGACGATCACCGGCTCCAGGATCTCGATATAGCGCTGCGGCTTTTCCTGGCGGCGGAAACCCGCGCGGTCCAGCAGCTGCACGAACGGCAGGGCCGAGCCGTCCATGATCGGCACTTCCGGGCCGTCCAGCTCGACGGTGGCGTTGTCGACGCCGAGCGCGGCCATGGCGGCCATCAGGTGCTCGATAGTGGAGACGGTCACGCCCGCTTCGTTGGCGATCACCGTGCCGAGCCGCGTGGCCACCACGGCGTCGCCCTTGGCCGGCACGCGGTTGTCGCGGTCCTTAATGTCGGTGCGCACGAACACGATGCCCTGGCCGGCCGGAGCCGGACGGATCGACAGGCGCACGCGGTCGCCGGTATGCACGCCCACCCCGGCGCAGATGGCCGGGCCAGCCAGGGTATGCTCGTGGATTTCCGACGACGCGTTCGACACTAAGACAGCCCTTCAATCAACTCGTCCGCGCAAGCTGCGCGCGGATACGCCCGCATCGAGCCCTAAGGCTCGGCCGGGAAGGGCTCAACTAAAGTCGGGTTTCGCTTTGTTTCGGATTGCGTAACCAAACCCGCGGCAGGCGACTCGGCCCTCGGAAAAAGGCCGCCAAATCAGTGCGGCGCCACCTCGCCGCGTAAACCTTGAGTTCACGCCACGCGGATACGTTCGCCAAATCGCCACTGTCGCGGGAGTGAGGGCCGCATGCTGGAGACCGCCCTGATCGTCGGAGCTTTCGCGCTCGCGGGCGGAACGGGCGTGCTGTGGCGACGGGCGCGCCGGGCTGAACGGCGCCTGCGCGAGGCCATCCAGGCCATGCCGGTGGCCCTGGCCGTGTTCGATCCCCAGGATCAGCTCGAGTTCTGGAATGCGCTCTACGAGGCCAACTCCGGTCCCTGCCTCGACGAGCTGAAGCGCGGCATCAGTTTCCGCGAAATGCTGCGCTGGGACCTGAAGGCCGGACACTATCGCGAGGCCCGTGGCCGTGAGCGCGACTGGCTGCACAATCGCCTGCAGCTGCGCGCCGAAGCCAAGGGCGCGCACGAGCAGCACCTGGACGACGATAGCTGGCTGCGCATCGAGGACCGCCGCACCACGGAAGGCGGCATCGTCACCATCTGCACCGACATCACCGACCTGAAGCGGCGCGAAGCCTCCTTCAAACTGCTGTTCGACAACAACCCGGTGCCGATGTGGCTGTGGGAGGGCGGGCGCTCGCTGCGGGTGCTCGACCTGAACCAGGCCGCGCTCGATCACCTCGGCTACAGCCGCGACGACATCGGCCGCCTCAGCGTCTACGACCTCCTGGCCGACGACGAGAAGACCGCCCTGCAGGAGATGCTGAGCACTGGCGTCTATCGCCCCTACTACGGCGAACGCATCTGGCGGCCGAAGCGCGCGGACGGGACGCTGAGAAGCGCCCTGCCCTACATCCACATCCTGCCCCAGGCCTCCGGCGCTCCGCATTTCATCGGCGCTATTGTCGACGTCACCGAGCGCGTCGCGGCCGAAGACGAGCTGCGCCGCACCGCCGAGACCCTGGCGGTCGCCCGCGACGCCGCCGAAGCCGCCAACCGCGCCAAGAGTGAGTTCCTGGCCAATATGAGCCATGAGCTGAGGACGCCGCTCAACGGCATCGTCGGCCTGGCCGAATTGCTGGCCAAGGCCGACCTCGGCCCGCGCGAGCGCGAGATCGCCGAGACCATCCGCAACTCGGGCCTCAGCCTGGAGCGGCTGCTGTCGGACGTGCTGGACCTGGCGCGGATGGACTCGGGCCGGCTGGAGGTCGAGACCGCTCGCTTCCACCTGGGCGACGTGGTGCGCTCGGTCGGAACCCTGATCGGCTCCAAGGCGATGGAAAAGGGCGTGGCCTTCCGCATGGAGGTCGATCCGGCGATCGACGGCCCGACCGAAGGCGATGGGTCGCGTGTAAAGCAGATCCTGGCCCAGCTGATCGCCAACGCGATCAAGTTCACCGATCGCGGCGAGATCGTGGTCCGCGCCACCGCTGCGCCCGAGGGCGTGCGCCTCAGCGTGGCCGACACCGGTGTCGGCTTCGACCCCGCCGACCGCGACCGCATCTTCGGACGGTTTGAACAAGCGGATGGCTCGATCACCCGCCGCTACGGCGGCTCGGGCCTGGGCCTTTCGATCTCACGCGAGCTGGCCGAACTGATGGGTGGCTCGCTGGAGGCCGAAGGCGCCAAAGGCCAGGGCGCGACCTTCACGCTCAGCCTGCCGCTGCAAATAGCCCTCCAAACCGTCATCGCCGGCCCTTCGCCCGCGATCACCGCCACTGCCGAGGTCTCCGAACCCACCGAGCGCGCCCTGCGCATCCTGGTCGTCGACGACCACCCCACCAACCGCAAGGTTGTCGAGCTGATCCTCGCCGGGGCCGGGGCGGAGCTGGTCTCCGCCGAGAACGGGCTTGAGGGGCTCGAAGCCTACCAGGCTGAGCCCTTCGACGTGGTCCTGATGGACATGCAGATGCCGGTCATGGACGGCCTGACCGCCACCGCCCGCATCCGCGAGCACGAACTGGCCAAGGGCCTGCACCGCGCTCCGGTCCTGATGCTGACCGCCAACGCCCTGCCCGAACACGTCCGCGCCGCCGCCGAAGCGGGCGCCGACCGCCATATCTCGAAGCCCATCACCCCGGACGGGCTGCTGAGCGCGATCTCCGATGCGCTGGACCAGGCGGCGGAGCGGGCGGCGGCGTAGCCAGATGCACAATTGAAGTTGAGCCGGCGAGCGAGCCCCGTACGCGGCCAGCCCGAAGTTGCGAATTTCTAGGGATTGTGGCCAAACAGGGAATAGAAAAAGCCCGCCCGGCCAAGCTGGATCTTTGAGCTACGGAGGCTGCGTGCATCGCGCATATCTCGACGAAGCGGGAATCTCAAAATCGGAACAGTTTCTCGTCGTCGCCGGCGTGATTGTCGACACCGACGAGAAGTGGCGGTCCGCTCGATCAGCGATCGAAAGCTTGGCAGACCAACTCGTCCCCAGGCCGAAGCGCAAAGGCTTCGTGTTCCACGCTAAGGAAATCTATCACGGCGAGGGCGGGTCGGCCTTTGACCGCGCAACGCACTCTCACGCGGACAGAGTAGGCTTGGTGCGTCGCGTCGTATCTATCGTCGATGAACTCAACCTGCCTGTAGTATTTTCCTGCGTCCACAAAGGCCGCTACGAAGAAAAGGCTCGCACCGAATACCCAAACCTCAAACCCAAAGACCTCGCTGGTAACTGCCAAGCATTCGCGTTTGGAATGTGCGCGACACTCGTCGAAACCTATATGCGAGAGATTGCCGGGCCGAGCGAGCTGGCCTGCCTAATTGTGGAAGACAATGACCACGCGCGAACGCTAATCCGCGAGGTTCAAGATCGCTTGCGAAATGAGGATATGCGAGTGCTATTTCCTCCCGCTTTAACAAGGTACTTTCCTGTATCTCGGATTGTCGATGAAGTAACTTTTGCTCGGAAGACGAGTTCTCCGTTGCTTCAGATTGCGGACGCGTGCGCGTTCGCGCTGAAGCGATATTTTGATGGCGCTCGCCATGGAGAGGAATTGGCGCAGGCCATACCCGGCGTGCCGAGCATCGTAATGGATTGGGCGGAAGATCGGCTATCGACTGGTGGCTTGCTGGGGAAATGGTCGGAAGAACAGCTAGCAAATCGCGGGCGAGAACTACGGTAGCCTCGCCTTGCGCTTATGCCCGACGCCACAGAGAAAAAGCCCCGGCGCTAACCGGGGCTCTTCCCTATCCGATTAGGAGCTGAGCCTCAGTTCGCCAGGCGGCGCAGGAAGCTCGGGATTTCCAGGTCGTCCTGGGAAGCTTCCGGGGCCGGGGCGACTTCCGGTTCGGCCTGCTGGGTCGTGCGCAGCTGCTGCTGCGGGCGGCTCATCGGGTGGGCCGACTTCTCTTCGTAGCGGGGGCGGCCGCCGAACAGGCTGCGCCAGCCGCCGGCCTTCTTGCCTTCGTGCGGGGCGTAGTCGTGCTCCGGCTCGGGCTGGGCCTCGACACGCGGCTCCGGACGCGGGCGCTGACCCAGGATCTGCGGCTCCCGGTGACCGACGGTGCGGGTCGGCATCGGAGCCTGGGCCGCAGGTTGGGGCGCCGAGGCGTAGAGGTCACCCTGCAGCATGTCGTCGTCGCCCTCGACCATCGGGTCGACGATGCGGCCGATGGTGCGGTCGGCGTCGGCGCCGGCCTTGGCCTCGACCCGCGGCTCGCGGATATCGACACGGCGGCCGCCGGTAAGGGTGTGCTTTTCCGGATCGAAGCTGCGCACGGTCTCGGGCTCACGCGCCGGCTCAGGCCGGATTTCCGGCTGGCGGGCGATGGGCGCGGGCGTCGGCGCGATAGTCTGGGCGGCGGGGCGCATCGGCTCGGGCGCGATTTCCGGCGCCGCGGCGACCGGCGCGGGGGTCGGAGCCGGGGCGGCGATCTCGGCGGCGCGGGTGTCGCGACGGATCACGCCGGCGGTCTGCAGCGCGGCCTTCGGCTCGATCTGCTGCATGGCGGCGGAGTCCATGCCGGTGGCGACCACCGAGACGCGGATCTTGCCTTCCAGGGTCGGGTCGAAGGCGGCGCCGAAGATGATGTTGGCTTCCGGATCGACTTCCGAAGAGATGGCGTTGGCCGCTTCGTCGACTTCCAGCAGGGTCATGTCCAGGCCGCCGGTGACGTTCACCAGCACGGCCTTGGCGCCCTTCAGCGAGGTCTCGTCGAGCAGCGGGTTCTGGATGGCGTTCTGGGCGGCCATCAGCGCGCGGTCGTCACCGCCGGCCTCGCCGGTGCCCATCATCGCCTTGCCCATCTCGCTCATCACGGTGCGGACATCGGCGAAGTCGAGGTTGATCAGGCCCGGCAGCACCATCAGGTCGGTGATGGAGCGGACGCCCGAGTGCAGCACCTGATCCGCCATGCCGAAGGCTTCGGCGAAGGTGGTCCGCTCGTTGGCGACGCGGAACAGGTTCTGGTTCGGGATGACGATCAGGGTGTCGACGTAGCGCTGCAGCTCCAGGATGCCGGCGTCGGCCAGGCGCATCCGGTGGCGGCCTTCGAAGGTGAAGGGCTTGGTCACCACGCCCACGGTCAGGATGCCGCGTTCGCGAGCCGCGCGCGCAATGACGGGCGCCGCGCCCGTGCCGGTGCCGCCGCCCATGCCCGCGGTGATGAACACCATGTGGGCGCCGTCGAGGTGCTCGTTGATCTCGGCCTCGGACTCTTCGGCCGCGCTCATCCCGACCTCGGGGTGGGCGCCCGCGCCCAACCCTTGCGTGATCGAGGCGCCGAGCTGGACCCGGCGGTCGGTCTTGGAGAACTGCAGCTGCTGCGCGTCCGTATTCGCCACCACGAACTCGACGCCTTCGAGACCGGCCTCGATCATGTTGTTGACGGCGTTGCCGCCGGCGCCGCCGATGCCGAACACGACGATGCGGGGCTTCAGTTCCGTGGCGCGCGGCGCGGACAGAGAAATTGCCATTGACCGACCTCTAAGACCCTGTCCCGACCCAACGCTACGCCTTATGCGCCGCGCCCTCGCAGACACGGTTAATGGAAAACCACCATCCTTAAGGGTGTGTTACCGCGATAGCGTGAGTCGCCCTTTCGGCCAGTGTTTTGTTAACCGTAAAGCTGGGTGTTCTGTGGATGTTCTGATGTGGGCGCGCCGTTACTGCATCGCCGCGTCAATAGAGCGCGGATTCGCGCGACGCCGCTGCGCCCGAAGCAGATGATCCACAGCTGTCGCAACAGCTTCATGCGAAGCAGCCTGACGAAGCAGCCGGGCGCTTACCGCGAATTCATTTGATCGCCGGCCGCGGCGCAGGCTCCCTGCGCATGAAGACGGAACCGATCGCCGTGCAGCCCTCCCCCTGGTCGCCACAGCCCGAGTCCAAGCGCCCCCGCCACTTGCGGGCGCTGATCGCGTGGGATGCGCTTCGCCTGCGCGGCTGGGTGCGCAACGTGTCGAGCGACCGGCTGGGCTTTGTCCTGGTCATGGCCCTGTTCGCCGCCATGACGGCGGGCGCGGCGGTCGGCGCTTTCCGGTTGGGCCTGATCCTCTCCGCCCGCCCGGCCGAGGCGCTGCTGGCGGGCGCGGGCGCGGCGGTGGTCGCCGGCATGCTTCAGGCGGGCCTGGGCCGAGCCCTCGCGCTGGGCCCGTTGGAAGCCGTGGTCACGGCGCGGGCCAGTCTGCACGGCTGGGTCTTCGCCCGCCTGACCATCTTCGCCCTGCCCTTCCTGGCGCCGCTGGTCACGAGCGCGGCCAAGATTTCCGCCTTGCCGCCACTGGCTGTCCTGGTGGGCTTCCTGATCGCCGCCGTGGGCTTTGCCTGCCTGCCCGAACCCGCCGCGAACGGACCGGCGCTGGGCGCCCAACGGGAGCACAAGAGCCGCATCGCCCCCCGCTTCGGGCTCTGGGCCGTGGCCCTGCTGCCGCTCAGGAGCCGCCGCTTCGGCCTGCCGGGCTGGCTCGCGCCGGTCGCCATCGCCGTGGCCTCGGGCGTGGCCGCGCGCCTCGCCGTGCAGCACGGGGCCGCCAAGGCCGCGCTGGGCCTGATCGGCGGCGGCGCCATCCTGGCCGGGGCCGAGACCCGCGCGCTGGACGCCGACCTCCTGGCCCTGCTCGGCCGCAGCCCGCAGCGCCTGCGCCGCCTGGTCGCCCTGTTCTCACTGCCTCCGGCCCTGGTCGCGCTCCTGGCCGGGGCCGTGGCCGCCACAGTCTCCGGCGCACCCTTGGCCTGGGCCGCCGCGGGGCTCGGCGCGGTGGGCGTGGGGCTCTGGGCCGCCGTCGATGTGCTGAACCTGCTGGCGTTCGGGCCGAACGCCCAGGTGCGCACCCTGATTTACGCCGCCCTGGCCGGCCTGCTGGCCCAGGCGATCGGCCCCGTCGCCCTGCTGATTGGTCTCTTGGGCCTGGGCTGGCTGTGGCGGCTCGCGCTCAGCCGCCGCTGGGGCGAGCGTTGAAGCCAGTGTCTCTGGACGTCCTGGGTCTGAGCGTCGCGCTCGGCGGCGCGCCGGTCGTGCGCACGGTCGACCTGGCGCTGAACGCCGGTGAATGGTGCGGGCTGGTCGGCGCCAACGGCAGCGGCAAGACCACCCTGCTCCGCTGCCTCGCCGGACGCCTGAAGCCGCAGGCGGGCGAGATCATGCTTCAGGGCGAAGCCACAGCCGCCGACCCTGCGCGGCGCAGTCACGGCGTGGGCTTAGGGCCTCAGCTCGAACGCCTGCCCAAGGGCCTGACGCCGGAAGAGCTGATGGCGGTGCTGGAACAGGCCTCAGGCGCTCCGCCCGACGACCCGGTCGGCGCTGCGGTGCGCGAGGCGCTCGGCTTCGACCGGCTGAAGGCCCGCTCCATCGGCGCCATGTCGGCGGGCCAGCGGCAGCGCATCTCCATCTGCTGCGCCTTCGTCGGCCGGCCGCCGGTCGTGCTGCTGGACGAGCCCTTCAACTGGCTGGACCCCGCCGTGGCTCACGATCTGAAGACGGCGCTGAAGGCGGCGGTGCGCGACCACGGCCTGGCCCTGCTGACCGCCCTGCACGACACCGCCACGCTCGCCGGCTGGTGCGACCACGGCGTGCTGATGGCCGAGGGCCGCATCGTCGCCCGCTTCGATAGCGCCGACCTCGCCCGCGCCCGCCAGGACCTGACCGGCTTTGAGGCGGACTTGGTCGCCAGGCTCCGCGCCGGCGGCTAAGCGCGGCCGGCCCACGTCTCCAGCCGCGCGCGCATGCGCTTCACATGGCTGCCCGGCCAGTAGACGCGGCCGCACGTCGGACAGGCCATGAACGGCCCCGGAAGGCCGCGCGCCTCCGCCGGAACCTTGGCCATGGCCTCGGGCCCGGCCTCATGGAGCACGGTGTTGTCCATCACGCAGCGGCTGAAGGGCGCCAGCAGCCAGTCGATGCCCAGCTCACGCTTCACGATCGCCGCGTCCGCCTCGAAATCGTTCTGCAGCAGCAGGATGCGCGCCGTCGTGCGCCGACGCGCCAACAGCCGGTCGGCGGTCAGCAGGACCCGGCCCTCCGCCGCCGCGCGTTCGACCAGCTCCCGGTCGGGCCGCCCGGGGCGCGCCAGGGCGGTGTCGTAGCCCGCCGCTCTTAGCCAGCGGCCGAACCCGGCCAGCATCTCGTCGCACAGCAGTCGCATCACTCGCCTAAGCGCGGCGGGCGTCGCCGGTTCCTGGACAGCCTACCCCGGTTGAGCCTACTCGAAAGACCATGAGCGCCCTGCCCCCCGCAGTCGAAGCCAACGCCGACGGCCTGGTCGGCCCCACCCACTCCTATGCCGGCCTGTCGCCCGGCAATATCGCCAGCCAGATCAACGCAGGCGAGGCCTCGAACCCGCGCGCCGCGGTGCTGCAGGGCCTGGACAAGATGAAGCGCCTGGCCGACCTCGGCCTGCCCCAGTTCGTCCTGCCCCCGCACGAGCGGCCCTTCACGCCTTTCCTGCGCTCGCTTGGCTTTGCCGGGACCGACGCCGAAGTGGTCGAGTGCGCCTGGCGCGAAGCCCCGGCCATGGCGGCGGCGGCGTGCTCGGCGTCGGCCATGTGGGCGGCCAATGCCGCGACCGTGACCCCCTCGGCCGACGCGCCGGACCGGCGCGCGCACTTCACCCCCGCCAACCTTTTCACCAACCTGCACCGCAGCCTGGAGGGCGAGCAGACCACCCGGGCGCTCCGTCGCCTGTTCCCGGACCCGCGCCGCTTCGCCGTGCACGATCCCCTGCCCGCCGTCGCCCACCTCGGCGATGAGGGCGCGGCCAATCACGTGCGCCTATGCGCCGACCACGGCGAGCCCGGCGTCAATCTGATGGTCTATGGCCGCGAGGCCTGGGAACCCTGGGACACCAAGTTCCCCGCCCGCCAGACCCGCGAGGCGTCGGAAGCCATCGTCCGTCGCCACGGCGCTCACCGCCCGGTGCTGGCCCGCCAGGCCCGGTCCGCCATCGAGGCCGGCGCCTTCCACAATGACGTGGTCTGTGTGGGCGCCAAGACCGCACTGCTGTTCCACGAGGGCGCCTTCGAGGACAAGGCCGCCACCCTCGACGCCATCCGCCGCGCCGCGGACGGCCTGTTCACGCCGGAGTTCGTCGAGGTCTCCGAAAAGGACCTGCCGTTCGCCGATGCGGTGAAGAGCTATCTGTTCAACTCCATGCTGATCACGGTCCCCGGCGAGGATCGCCTGACCCTGTTGGCCCCGACCGAGACCGAGGAAAACCCTCGGGCCCACGCGGCCGCGCAAGCGGTCGCCGCTTCCAATGGCACCATCGGCCGGGTCGAGTATGTCGACGTGCGTCAAAGCATGCGAAACGGCGGCGGTCCCGCGTGCCTCAGGCTGCGCGTGGTGCTGACCGAGCAGGAGTTGACCGCCGCCAACGCCTTCCAGCGCATGAACGACGCCCTGCACGCGCGCCTCGGCGACTGGGCCCGACGCTGGTACCGCGAGGAACTGCGCCCCGCCGACCTGGCCGATCCGCAGCTGCTGGAAGAGACCAGAGGCGCGCTCGACCAGCTGACCGCCATCCTGAACCTGGGTTCGGACTTCTATCCCTTCCAGCGCGCGGGCGCTTAGCCGCGCAGAGCGCGCAGAGCCTCCGGAAACCGCCGCGACAGCGGCGCCTCGGCCCCGCCCTCCAGCTCCAGCCGGAAGTCGCCGGAGCCTTCCGGCGCGATCTCGCGCACCCGCGCCGGATTCACCAGCCAGGAGCGGTGCGTGCGCACGAAACCGTGCGGCTCCAGCGCCGCCTCGACGGCGCCGAGCGTGGAGCGCATCAGCGGCTTGCGCCCGTCCGCCAGGGTGAACTCGACATAGTTGCCTGCAGAATTGACCGCCACGATCTCCGCCACCGGCGCACGCACCACCCTGGCGCCGTCGCGGATGTCGAACAGGGCGGGGGCAGCTTCACTCGGGGCGGAGGGCGCGGCGTGCGCCCGTTGTCTCAGGTCCAGGACAAAGCCCGCGCTCCAGAAGACGGCCCCGAACAGGATGTAGGCGATGAAGTCCTTCCGGTACTCATAGAAGGGATTGAAATTGCCGTACCGGTCGCCAAGCGCCGCATAGATCGCCATTCGCAGCAGGGTGTAGCCGCCCGAATGCAGCAGGCTGTAGACGACACTCGCCGGCGCATGGACCAGCGCGAAACGCCTCCACCGCCCGGGTCCCGGCGGCGCGATCCGCAGCATCCAGGCGATCGACGGGACGATAACGATGGTCACGACCGCGCTGGTGTATTCCCAGACCCACGGCTGCCACGGCCTCAGGCCGGGCTGGTCGTCGCGCACGCTGAGCGCGTTCACGGTGGTGAAGAGCAGCACGAACGCCGCAATCGTCGCATAGGCGATCCAGAAGGCGCGGCGGCGCATGGCGGCCTCTGTCATCGTCTGGCCTGCAAGGGGGCTGGGACTGGCGACGGCGAAGCCATGGCGCGTGGAATCGAAGCCTTCTGTGGTCGTTCGCCTGCATAGCATGGGCGAAGCGACGCGAACCTCCGCTATTGGCGCTGTCGCGCGACCAGGCGTAGGCTCACCGCATGGCAGCGCCCTCCGCCCTTCCAGGACCGTCTATGACCCGCTTGGAGCGGCTCGGCCGTTGGGCGGCCTTCGCCGTGGCTTTGGGAGGCTTCGCGCTTTATGCCACGCACCCGCGCGTGACCGATCCGTTGCGGAGTCTAGGCATGGCCCTGTGCTTCCTGGCGACGATGAGCAATCTCGTGCTGCTCGGCGTTCGCGCTCGCGAGGAGTGGGCCGCCCTGCCTTGGGTTGAGCGTTGGCTCCTCCGCTCAAGCGGCGTCCCTATCCTGGTCGGCGCATTCTGGCATGTTGTCGAGCTTCTCGCGCCGACCCTTCCGTCGCTAAGCGCACCTCTGGTGACTATTGGCGCGGGCGTCATGGCTCTGGCCTTCGTCCTCGGCGTCGTCCGCCGCTCGCGCATGCCGAAGCACGCCGAGCGTCCCCATGCCCTGGTGCTGGACTAAGCACGCCGCTCGTCCCGGATTGGTCGCCGCCTGCCCCTGGATTGGGCCGCTCGTCACCGCCGCGCCGCCGCCCAAACCGACGCTCTCGAAGGTTTGCGCCGGTCCCATCAAGTTCGCGTTCACCGCCAACCGCGAGACCCGACATGAACCGCCGCGCCCTGCTCCGTTACGCCGCCGCCCTGCCGCTCGCGGCCTATGCCGAGACCCCCGCCTTCGCCGCCGCCAAGCCCTTCCGCCGGCTGCGCCCGGGCGACGCCGGCTGGCCGAGCGAAGCTGACTGGAACGGTCTGAGGCAGGCCGTGGGCGGCGCCCTGGAAAAGCCGGTCTCGCCCTACGGCGCCTGCCTGACGCCCGGCGGCGGCGAGGCCTGCAAGGCGACGGCGCCGCTGCTGCAGAACCCGTTCTATCTCGGCGACCAGTCGGGCGGCACACAGGTCTCCGGCTGGCTCGGCGCCTGGACGCCTAAGCTCAGCGCCTATGCGGTCACCGCCCGCTCCGCCGCCGACGTGGCGGCCGCCGTCAACTTCGCCCGCGAGCATCGGCTGCGCCTGTGCGTGAAGGGCGGCGGACACTCCTATCAGGGCACCTCGAACGCGCCGGACTCGTTGATGGTCTTCACCCGCCACATGAACGCGGTGACCCTGCACGATGCTTTCGTTCCCCAGGGCTGCGAGGGCATGGCGCCCGCCCATGCGGTCAGCGCGGGCGCCGGCTGCATGTGGATCGACGTCTATGACGCGGTGACGGTGAAAGGTGGGCGCTACGCCCAGGGCGGGGGCTGCACCTCCGTGGGCGTGGCCGGCCATATCCAGAGCGGGGGCTTCGGCTCGTTCTCGAAGGGCTTCGGCACCGCTGCGGGCAATCTCTTGGAGGCCGAGGTCGTCACCGCCGACGGCAAGATCCGCATCGTCAATGCAAAGCAGGACCCGGAGCTGTTCTGGGCGATCAAGGGCGGCGGCGGCGGCAGCTTCGGCGTGGTCACCCGCGTGACGGTGCGCACCCACGACCTGCCCGAGCGCCTGGGCGGCGCCGAGGCAGTGATCAAGGCCAACTCAGACCAGGCCTACCGCGCCCTGATCGAGCGCTTCATGGGCTTCTTCGCCGAGGTCCTGATGAACCCGCACTGGGGCGAGCAGGCCGCGATCCGACCCGACAACCGGCTCAAGATCACCATGGCCTGCCAGGGCCTGACCGGCGAGCAGGCGGTCGCGACCTGGAAGCCGTTCGTGGATTGGGTCGCGGCGCGCCCCGGCGACTACGCCTTCGAGGAGGCCTTCGACGCCGGCGCCGGCCCGTCCCGCGGCTATTGGGACGCGGAGGCGCGCAAGCGGCGCGGCAACGGCGCCATGGTCTCCGACTCCCGCCCCGGCGCGCCTGCGACCCATGCCTGGTGGCGCGGCGACCAGGAGCAGGTGTCGATGTTCCTGCACGGCTATGAGTCCGTCTGGCTGCCGGCCTCCATGCTGCGGCCCGAGAACCGCGCCCGCCTGGCCGAGGCCCTGTTCGCCGCCAGCCGCCACTTCGACGTGGGCCTGCACTTCAACAAGGGGCTGGCCGGCGCGTCCGACGAGATGCTGAAGCACGCCGCCGACACCGCCATGAACCCGGCCGCCCTATCCGCCTTCGCGCTCGCCATCATCGCCACCGGCGGGCAGCCGCCCTGGCCGGGCCTGCCCGCGGGCATGAAGGAAGAGCCGGGCGTCGCCGAGCGTCACGCCAAGGCCATCGACGCGGCCACCGCCGAACTCTGGAAGATCGCGCCCGAACGCGGCTCCTACGTCTCGGAGAGCAACTACTTCAACAAGGCCTGGCAGAGCGCCTTCTTCGGCCCGAACTACCCTCGCCTTCGCCGCGTCAAGGCCCGCTATGATCCCGAAGGCCTGTTCTTCGTTCACCACGGCGTAGGCAGCGAAGATTGGGATGCTGGCGGGTTTGTGCGGCGGGGCTAGACCGCGAACCGCCCCCCGGCCTTCGCGTAGGCCTGGTCGCCCCGGTGGATCACCGTGTCCTCGCCCGTGATCTCGTCGATCTCGAGGTCGGGCAACGCTTTCAGCCGCTCATAGGCCGGGGCGAAATCCTCCAGGGTTTCGCGCAGCAGCTGCTCGAAGCCGGGGATGACGAAATAGGCCTGCTGGAAGTCGTCGATGCGGTAGGGCGTTCGCATCACGCGCAGCATGTCGAAGCCCAGGCGGTTGGGCGAACCATCCTCCAGGGCGAACACGCTCTCGGTGGCGGAGGAGACGATCCCGGCCCCGTAGATGCGCACCCCGTTCGGCGTCTGCATCAGGCCGAACTCGACAGTGTACCAGTACAGGCGCGCCAGGTTGTGCAGCTGCCCCAGGCCGAGCGCGCGCAGGCCTCCTCGACCATAGGCGGCCATGTAGTCGGCGAACACTGTGTCGGTCAGCATCGGCACGTGCCCGAACACGTCGTGGAAGATGTCCGGCTCCTGGATGTAGTCGAGCTGGTCCGGCCGGCGGATGAACTGGCCCGCGGGAAAGCGCCGGTTGGCCAGGTGCTCGAAGAACACCTCATCGGGCACCAACCCCGGGACGCACACCACCCGCCAGCCGGTCAGCGCCTCCAGCGCCTTGTTCAGCTTCTCCAGGTCGGGGATGCCGCCGCCGTGCAGGTCCAGCGCGTCCAGCCCCTGCATGAAGGCGTCGCAGGCGCGGCCGGGCAGCACCTTCATCTGCCGCTCGTAGAGCCTGACCCAGGTATCGTGCTCCTGCGGCGTATAGCGGTCCCAGTCCTGCGGGATCGTCCAGTCGGCGGCCGCGCCCGGGGGCGGGGTTTCATGGACGTGGGCGAAGTCGCTCATCGCGGGGCTGGCCTCAAGCTGGGTACGCGCCTGATCTAGTGAACCCGCGCCCGCGCCGCCATAGGCGTGCGACGAAGGGGCTTTGCGGCCGAATTGGGGCGGATGGTCGCAGGCTTAAGGATCGGGTCAATATTAAGCAGGGTTAAATCACAATCTGCTGGAATGGGCGGCTCAAGCAGGACCATTGGGTTTGAAGTTCAAGCTGCCGCCCCTGACGCTGTCCCAGAAGTTGCTGGGCGGTTTGCTGGCGATTTCCCTCGCCTTCACCGCCACTGCTTCCGTGACCGCCTACCTGTTGTTCCGCGATCGCGCGCAGCAACAGCGCGTCGAGGATCTGGCGCTCTACGTCAAGCAGCGCACCAAGACCGAACAGGCCCTGTTCGAGCAACTCAGGGTCAAGCACACCGCCGCCACCAACGCCCTCATCGAACGCTATGAGCACATGGACACGGCCGAGGCCGTGCGCCTGTTCGACCGGTGGTTCCCGCTGCAGCCTGACGGCACCCGGCGCAGCCTGCCGGCCCTGGCGTCCGGCGTCACCCAGCCGGGCGGCGAGCGGCTCTACGGTATGACCGCCTTCATCGCCGACGGCGCCAAGGTCACGGCGGAGGAGAAGCGGCTGCTGCTCGCCACCGCCTATGTGGTGCGCGGCTCGGGCGAGGCCGATCGCGGCTTCTTCGATAACTTCTACTTCGCCACGCCATCCAACCGGATGGTGATGTTCGCGCCCGATCACCCCGAGAAGATCGCCTTCTACAGCCACATCGCGGCGGCCGACCTCGACCTCGCCAAGCTGGACCTCGTCAAGGTCAGCCTGCCCGCCAACAACCCGTCAGGCGTCACCGCCTGCACCAAGCTGACGCCGCTGCTGACCGACCCGACACACAAGACCATGGTCTCGGCCTGCGTCACGCCGGTCTATCTGCACGGGCGCTACATCGGGACCTGGGCCGACACCATCCCGATGGGCTCCTATTTCCTGAGGACCATCAAGGACACCCTGCCCGGCGCCAACACCCTGATCATCGACGAGCAGGGCTCGCTGATCGCAGCGCCGGGCCTGGAGACTGCCGACGTCACGGCCCCTGTGGTGAAGGACTATGAAAAGCGCCTGCGCCTGCGCGACCTGGCCCGCGCGATCCGCGCCCAGAAGCGGGAGGCGGGCGTCGTCGTCAGCCCCGACGGGCAGGATCTGGTCGCCTATGGCCACATCGATGCGCGCTGGTACTTCCTGATGAGCCTGCCCAAGGCGGCGGTGAACCGGGACGCCAGCCTGTCGGCCCTGCCTCTGCTGCTGTTGGGTCTGGTCGGCGCACTGGGCCAGGCGGCGCTGATCCTGCTGTGGACCCGCAGCCTGGTGGTGCGGCCGCTGGAGCAGCTGGCCCAGCCCGAGGGCTCGCACGCGAAAGGCGTTTCCCAGGGACTGGAATCGCGCAGCGACGAGATCGGCGCCCTGGCCCGCGCCCTGGCCGACGAGCGCGCCCGCTCCCAGGCCCTGATGGCGGGACTGGAGGAGCGCGTGCGCGAACGCACCGCCGAGCTCGACCGCGCAAACCAGGCCAAGTCGTCGTTCCTGGCCACCATGAGCCATGAGCTGCGCACGCCCCTGAACGGCGTGATCGCGCTCTCCGACCTTCTCGCCCGGCGCCAGACCCATGCCGAGGACAAGGAGATGGCCGGTCTGATCGTCTCCTCCGGGCGCCTCTTGGAACAGGTGCTGACCGACATCCTGGACTTCTCCAAGATCGAGGCGGGCCAGATGTCGCTGGCGCGCGAGCCGTTCGACCTCGGCGTCTGCGTGCGCCGGGTGGCGGAGCTGCATCGCGCCTCGGCCGAGGCCAAGGGCCTGCGTTTGACCTGGGCGCTGCACGCCGACGCCGCCGGCGGCGCGCTCGGCGACGAGGTTCGGCTCACCCAGATCCTGTCCAACTTCCTCTCGAACGCTGTGAAGTTCACCGAGGCCGGCGAGGTCACGCTGGAGGTCGCCCGCGACGACCAGGGCCTGCTGTTCACCGTACGCGACACCGGCATCGGCTTCTCGGAAGAGGTAGCCCAGCGGCTGTTCCAGCGTTTCGAGCAGGCGGACCTGTCGATCACCCGCCGCTTCGGCGGCACGGGCCTGGGCCTGGCCATCTGCGCCTCGCTGGCCGGGATCATGGGCGGGCGGGTCTGGGCGGAGTCCGAGCCTGGCGTCGGCTCCCGCTTCTATGCCGCCCTGCCGCTGGAACCCGTCGAGCTCGCGCAGGCGGCGGAGGATATCGACGCCGAGGCCGACAGCGTCCCGCTGGTCGGGCGGCGGGTCCTGCTGGCCGAGGACCACCCGGCCAACCAGCGTGTGATCTCCCTGATCCTGGAGCCGCTGGGCGTGGACCTGACCATCGTCGGCGACGGCGAACTGGCGGTTGCGGCCGAGGCCGAGGCGGCGAGCGCGGGTGCGGCCTTCGACCTGATCCTGATGGACCTGCACATGCCCAAGCTCGACGGCCTGAGCGCCACCCGCGCCATTCGCGCCGCCGAGCAGCGACGCGGGCCTGAACGCGAGCCTGGGCGCACACCCATCGTCGCCCTGACCGCCGACGCCCTGGCCGAGCATGCGGAGATGACCCGCAAGGCCGGCGCCGATTTCCATATGGCCAAGCCGATCCGGCCCGACGCCCTGGTGCGCCTCGTGGCTGAGATCCTGATGACGCGGCCCGCGGCGAGCGAAGCCGCCTGATCAGGCGGCCTCGCGCTTGAGCCGGGTCAGTGCATGGGCCTGGGGCGCGGGCGATAGCAGCCGTGGTCGAAGCCCGCGAAGATGAACTCGGCTTCCGGGTGCTCGATGGGCTTGCCGCTCTCGTCGGGCGCCAGGTTCTGTTCGGAGACGTAGGCCACATAGGCGCCGTCGTCGCTCTCGGCCAGCAGGTGGTAGTAGGGCTGATCCTTGGCCGGGCGATCGGCCTCGGGGATGGCAAGCCACCACTGCTCCGAATTGGCGTACGCGTAGTCCACGTCAAAGATCACGCCGCGGAATGGGAAGTTCTTGTGCCGGACCATCTGGCCGATGCCGAATTTCGCGATGTGGGTATTCATGACGCAAATCCTTTCACGATCAGCACCATAGCGACCCGCACCTGACGCTCCCCTGAACGCCGCCTATGAACATCCGTCAGGTTGAGCCCTTGTTCTGGGGCGCGAACGGGCGGTAGGTTCCTTTTGAAAGCGGGACGGCCGGTCGCGGCGCGATTCCCGGGGATTCGAGGTCGAGCCATGTCAGAGGCTCCCGTCGCGCTTCCCGCCTCAGGCGAGGAGTCCGTCAGGATCGAAAGGGCCCGCTGTTACGCGGCGCTGGACCTTGGCACCAACAATTGCCGCCTCTTGATCGCCACGCCCAACCGGGGCGGCGGTTTCCGCATCGTCGAGGCCTTCTCGCGCATCGTGCGGCTGGGCGAGGGCCTGACCGCGTCAGGCCAGCTGCAGCCCGAGGCCATGGAGCGGGCCATCGCGGCGCTGAGGATCTGCGCCGAGAAGGTGCGCCGCCGCCAGGTCACGCGCCTGCGCGCAGTGGCGACCCAGGCCTGCCGCTCCGCTTCGAACGGGCCGGAGTTCATTCGCCGGGTCGAGGCGGAAACCGGTCTCAAGCTCACCATCATCCCGCCGGACGAGGAGGCGCGCCTGTCGGTGGCGGGCTGCGCCAACCTGCTCGATCCCGAGGCCGAGGCGGCCCTGGTTATCGACGTCGGTGGCGGCTCCACCGAACTCTCCTGGGTGTCGCTGATCGAGGACGGCCGCCCCCGCGCCAAGCCGGAAGTGATCGCGTGGCTGTCGATCCCCATCGGCGTGGTGACCCTGGCCGAGCGCTTCCCCGAGCCCGAAGACGCCAAGCCCGCCTGGTACAAGGCCATGGCCGACGCGGTGAAGGCCGAGATCGCCCGCTTCGGCGCCGCCGACCCGCTGCGCCCGCTGTTTCAGCAAGGGCGCGCCCACATGGTCGGCACGTCAGGCGCCATCACCAGCCTGGCCGGCCTGCACCTGGGGCTGAAGCGATACGAACGCGCCCGCGTCGACGGCCTGTGGATGACCGCCGGCGACTGCCGCGCCGCGGCGGACCGTCTGCTGGAGCTCGGGCCTGCGGGCCGCGCCGCAGAGCCCTGCATCGGCAAGGATCGCGCCGACCTGGTGCTGGCCGGCGCCGCGATCCTGCAGGCGGTGCAGGACCTATGGCCCTGCGAGCGCGTGCGCGTCGCCGACCGCGGCCTGCGCGAGGGGATGCTGATGGCCCTGATGAAGAACCGCCGCCGCAGACGCCGCCGCCGGGGAAGCGGCGAGACGCGCTAGGTGCTGTGGACTCTAAGGA
>JAFECT010000006.1 GCA_018241995.1 Pseudomonadota bacterium | reverse complement strand
GATAAGTGTCCACAGATCCTAGAGCATGTCTAGGCGCCGGAGCGCCCGGCCACGATCTTCACCTGAATCTTCTCGCCGGTGACCGCCTTAGCCGGCCAGGTCGTGCCGACGCCGCCGGACCGCACCGGCGTGCAGAAGGTGAAGGGGATCGCCATGGGGTGCGACTGCTTCAGGCACAGCTTGCCGGCCTTCAGCGTCCAATGCCCGTCCGAACGGTCCCTGCGCCGGCCCATCGCCTTGTAGGAGCCGTCCCGCGCCAGCCACAGATAGGCCGTGCGCCCGTCCGGGTAGGTCGAGACGATGGTGTTGGCGAAGGCGGCGTCCATCGACGGCGGCGTCTCTGCGGCGCGCGCGGGCAGCCGCGCCTCGGCCGTGACGGTGATGGCCAGCACGACAGCGGCGGAGACGAACGGGAAACGCGACATCGAGCCCTCCAGGCGACGCTTGCCCGGCCTCAACGCACGAAATCGGCTCTGGTGCCTCAAGTGGCTTCCGCCTTGGCCTTGAGGCCCTCGCACATGGCTTCGAAGCCGGCCCTCAACCCCTGGTTCGCCTTCTTCAGCTTGGCCTCGCCCCAGCCCTTGAAAATCACGCCGCAGGCCAGGATGCAGCCTTCGCGCTGCAGCCCGTCGATCTCGACGTACTGGATTCGCGAGGCCATGAAGCCGGCCGGAGCATTCATGATCAGGTGCTCGCCTGGAGCCCAGTCGCTCACCTTGAACACGATGGGCTCAGGCGCCTTGCCCGCCTGATGTTCGGTCAGCACCAGCCGCCCGCCGAAAGAGATGGTCCCTTCGGCCTTGGGATAGAGCGGATTCCATTCGCCCCAGTTCGCCAGGTCCGACAGCACCTCCCAGATGCGCTCGCGGCTGGCGGTGACGCCCAGGCGGTGTTGGATACGCGCGGTCATCGGCGCCTTCCCTATTCCTTGAACCGCCAGGTCGCCCCGGCGGGCCCGTCCATGACCACCACATTCATGGCGTCGAGTTCGGCGCGAATACGGTCCGATTCGGGCCAGTCCTTGGCCTTGCGGGCCTGGTCGCGGGCGGCCAGCAGAGCCTCGATCTTGCTCTTGGCGTCGTCATCGACACCGCCCTTGAACCAAGCCTCCGGGTCCGCCTGCAGCACGCCTATTAAGGCCCCGGCGGCCAGGAGCTGGCCCTTGGCTTGCGCAGCCGCGGCCATATCGCCGGCGGTGACGGCGCGCTCGATGGCGCTCGACAACTCGAACAGGGTGGCCACGGCGCCGGGCGTGTTCAGATCGTCCAGCAGCGCCTCCAGGAAGGCCTCGGGCGGCTCCGACGCCTCCGCCTCAATGGCGCTGGCCCGGTTCAACGCGCCGTAGAGCCTGTCGAGATTCCGCCGCGCCTGAGCCAGCAGTGAATCGGTCCAATCGAGCGGCGCGCGGTAGTGGGCCGACAGCAGGGCCCAGCGCACCACCTCGCCGGGGAAGCTCTTCACCAGCTCGTGCACCAGCAGCACGTTGCCCAGGCTCTTGGACATCTTCTCGGCGTCCATGGTCAGGAAGCCGTTGTGCACCCAATAGCGGGCGTAGACCGGCGCGTCGTGGGCGCAGCGGCCTTGCGCGATCTCGTTCTCGTGGTGCGGGAAGGTCAGGTCGTGGCCCCCACCGTGGATGTCGACGGGGATGCCCAGGACCGCCTCGATCATGGCCGAGCATTCGATGTGCCAGCCGGGGCGGCCGGGGCCCCAGGGCGAGGCCCACTCCGGCTCGCCGGGCTTGGACGGCTTCCACAGCACGAAGTCGTGCGGATTGCGCTTGTAGGGCGCCACCTCGACCCGCGCGCCGGCGATCATATCGTCCAGCGATCGGCCCGACAGCTTGCCGTAGTCGGCGAAGCTCTTCACGTCGAACAGCACGTGACCCTCCGCCGCATAGGCCGAGCCGCGCTCGACCAGGGCCGCGATCTGGGCGGTGATGGCGTCCATGTGATCGGTGACGTGGGGGGCCTCATCCGGCGGCAGGACGTTCAGAGTCCCCATGTCCTCAAGATATACGGCCTCGTAAC
Organism: Pseudomonadota bacterium; assembly: GCA_018241995.1. Classification (GTDB taxonomy): domain Bacteria; phylum Pseudomonadota; class Alphaproteobacteria; order Caulobacterales; family Caulobacteraceae; genus JAFECT01. Next base: position 372,198 of record JAFECT010000006.1, on the reverse strand, counting down.
GGGCGGTGATCTCGGAGATCGGCACGCCTTCCTTCAGGGCCTTGGCGTTGATCTTGTCGTCCACGTCGGTGACGTTCCGGGCATAGACCACGTGCTCCGGCCCATAGAGGCGGCGCAGCACACGGTTCAGCACGTCGAACACCACGGCCGGGCGCGCATTGCCGATATGGGCGAAGTCATAGACCGTCGGGCCGCAGACATAGAGAGTCACCCGCTGTGGGTCGGTGGGGTGGAACGGCCGCTTTTCGCGGGCGAGGGTGTCGTGCAGATACAGGGTCACTTCAGGCGCCATGTTGCCGGGGCGGGGACCGCTCCCATATAGCTTTGGCGCTGTCGCGGGAACCTCGGGCGTCCGATCGGGCTCCGAGGCCGCATGACAGCGGGCCAGTCGCGTGCCTTTCCGGAACCGTCGTTCCGGCGCGGAAGGCTTGGGAAGAGAACGAGTTTCGCATGGATTCCATCGCCCCCGGCGGCGCCTCCGCCCCCCACGTCGATCCCGTCAACGAGCTGGAGCCGATCAAGCGCCCCAGTCGCGAGGCGGCCATGGAGGCGGTGAAGACCCTGATCGCCTGGGCCGGCGACGACCCGCGCCGCGAAGGCCTGCTCGACACGCCCAAGCGCGTCGTCGACGCCTATGGCGAGTGGTTCGAGGGCTACCGCGCCGATCCAGCCAAGGAACTGGCCCGCGTGTTCGAGGACGTGCAGGGCTACGACGACATGGTGCTGCTGCGCGATATCGAGGTGGAGAGCCACTGCGAGCACCACATGGCCCCGTTCCTGGGCAAGGCCTATGTCGCCTACTTCCCCTCGGAGAAGGTGGTGGGCATCTCCAAGATCGCGCGGGTGGTCGAGATTTTCTGCAAGCGCCTGCAGACCCAGGAGACCCTGACCGCCCAGATCGCCGACGCCATCGTCGAATCCCTGAATCCGCTGGGGGTTGCGGTGATGATCGAGGCCGAGCACCAGTGCATGACCACCCGGGGCGTTCATCACCGCCATGTGTCGACCGTGACAACGCAGTTCACAGGCGTGTTCAAAACCGATAAGGGCCTTCAAGACCGGTTCCTGAAGTTGGCCGGGCGCGGCTGACGCGATTCCATTTCCCCCAGCGGGAGAAAGCGGAACCGATCGGCGTCGCGGCCCTTTACTTCGGGTCCCGTAGGGGTCAATTTCGCCCCGAATTTTGGGTGAGCGTCGCTTTGGCGTTCAGGGAGAGATTGTAGATGGCTGCAAAGCTGTCCGGCGCCGGTGGCGGCGACAAGTATGTGATCGAGCAGAACGCGGACATCAACGTCACGCCGTTCGTCGACATCATGCTCGTGCTGCTGATCATCTTCATGGTGTCCATTCCGCCGCCCACGGCTTCGCTGAAGCTCGACCTGCCGCCGCCGCAGGATCCGCACGACGCGATCCCGCCGAAGAAGCCGGTCTATATTTCGGTGGGCGCCGACGGCTCGCTGAACATCGGCGGCTTCGTCGACAAGGCCACCACTCGCGAAAACCTGCCGGCCGACCTGACTGCGGCCCTGAACGCGCGCTTCCCGGAGAACAGCGCCGACCCGCGCAAGAACCAGGTGCTGATCCGCGCCGACGCCGATGTCGAGTACGAAAAGTTCATGGATACCCTGAACATCCTTGAGCAGAACGGCTTCCTGAAGATCGGCCTGATCTCCGAGTCGCTGCAGTAGCGCGACCCGCAAGACCAAGCTTCGAGAAGGCCCGGGTTCGCCCGGGCCTTTTTCTTTGCGCGCGCCGCCCCGGCGCAGACACGCCAAGGATGCGATTCCGCCACGATCCGCGCCCAGGCTTCACCTCGGCTGGGTGGGTGAGCCGTCGGCGTGATCCGGCGGCCGCAAGGGGAGGTTCGCCATGGGAAAGGCGCTGTCGCGCTCCAACGGCGGGGATCGCTATGTGATCCTGCAGAACGCCGACATCAACGTCACACCCTTCGTCGATGTGATGCTGGTGCTGCTGATCATCTTCATGGTCTCGATTCCGCCGGCCACTGCCGCGCTGAAGCTTGACCTGCCGGTCGGGACGCCACCGACCAGCCCCACCCAGCCGCCGGTTTATGTCTCGGTGGCGGCGGACGGCTCAATCTTCCTGGCTGGAGCAGTCTCCAAGCCCACCAGCCGCGAGGCCCTGGTCGCGGATTTGACCGCTGCGCTGAACACCCGTTACCCCGAAAACGCCGCCGATCCGCACCGCAACCAGGTGATGATCCGCGCCGACGCCGACCTGGAGTACGGCCGTTTCACCGCGGTGCTGAACCAGCTGGAAAGCGCGGGCTACCTGAACATCGGCCTGATCTCGGAGGAGCAATCGTGACCCCTGCGAGGCTCTGAGTCGCGCAGAACAGGCTTGCCAGCGGGCGCGGCGCAGCGGAATCACCTCGGGTGACCAGCGACGCTCCCCTTCTGCTCGACGATGACGACGAGGCCTTCGCCCCCGAGGCGGCGGGCGAATCGGACGGCGCGCGGCTGATCGAGATCGTGCTCGCCGCCGAAGACGCCGGCGTGCGGCTGGACAAGGTGCTGGCGGAACGGGCCGAGGGCCTGTCGCGAGCGCGGCTGCAGGCTCTGCTGGAAGCGGGCGCGATCACTCGCGACGGCGTCGCGATCACCGCAGGCTCGGCCAAGGCGCAACCGGGCCTCTACCGAATCGCCGTGCCCGCGCCTGCCCCGGCCGAGCCCTTGCCCGAGGCCATACCGCTGAAGGTGCTGTTCGAGGACGCGCACCTGATCGTGGTGGACAAGCCCGCGGGCATGGCCGTGCATCCGGCCCCGGGGTCCGAGACCGGCACCCTGGTCAACGCCCTGCTGCATCACTGCGCCGGGTCGCTGGCGGGCGTCGGCGGGGTGAGCCGGCCCGGCATCGTGCATCGCCTGGACAAGGACACTTCCGGCGTCATGGTCGCGGCCAAGACCGACGCGGCCCACGCCGGGCTTTCGGCCCTGTTCGCGGCGCACGACATCGACCGGCTCTACATCGCGCTGGTGCGCGGAGCGCCGCATCCGGCGCGCGGAACCGTCGAGACGCGAATCGGCCGCTCGACCCACGACCGCAAGAAGATGGCGGTGCTGAAGTCGGGCGGACGCGAGGCCGTCACCCACTATCGCGTTGAACAGGCCAACGGCCCGGCCGACAAGCCCCTGGCTTCGCGTGTCTCGTGCAGGCTGGAGACCGGCCGGACCCACCAGATCCGCGTGCATCTGGCCTTCAAAGGCTCGCCGGTGCTGGGCGATCCGGTCTATGGCTCCGGCAGGCCCGCCAAGGCCGTGACCGAGGCGGTCGAGGCCGCGGGCCTCCGCCGCCAGGCCCTGCACGCGGCGGTGCTGGGCTTCGTCCACCCGATCACCGGCGAGACCTTGCGTTTCGAGACCCCCCTGCCCGACGATATGGCGCGCCTGCAAAACCTGCTTTCGGAGCTCTGAGATCAACGCCTCCTCGCCCCTGACCGCCGTGCGCGGCGCCCTGGTCTGGCTCCAGGACGATCCCTTCTTCTCGGATCCGGCCGAGGCGCTGCGCCATATCTCCGACGGGGCGATCGTCTGCCGCGACGGCCTGATCGAGGCGGTGGGCGAGGCCGCGGAAGTGCTGGGCGCGCTGAACGAACCCGTCCAGGTCGAGCACTATCCCGGCTGCCTGATCTGCCCCGGTTTCATCGACACCCACGTCCACTACGTCCAGACCGGCATCATCGGCGCCTATGGCGACCAGCTCCTGGACTGGCTGCTCGACTACGCCTTCCCGGCCGAGCTGGCCTTCGCCGACCCGGCCTACGCCCGCGCGCAGGCGGAGCTGTTCTGTGACGAGCTTCTGAGGAACGGCACGACCACCGCCCTGGTGTTCTGCTCGGTGCATGAGCACTCCGTCGACGCCCTGTTCGAGGCCGCGAGCCGGCGCAACATGCGCATCGCCGCCGGCAAGGTGCTGATGGATCGCCACGCGCCGGAGGGTCTGACCGACACGGCCCAGACCGGCTATGACCAGTCCAAGGCCCTGATCGACCGCTGGCATGGCAAGGGCCGCAACCTTTACGCCATCACCCCGCGCTTCGCCGCCACCAGCACGCCGGAGCAACTCCAGGCGGCCGGCGCATTGTGGGCCGAGCGCCCGGGCGTCCTGGTGCAGACCCACATCGCCGAGAACAAGGCCGAGATCGCCTGGACGGCGGAGCTGTTTCCCGACCGGCGCGATTATTTCGATGTCTACGCCCACCACGGCCTGGCCGGCCCCGGCGCCGTCTTCGCCCACGGCGTCCACCTGTCGGAGCCGGAGCTGCACGCCTGCCACTCCGCCGGCTCGGGCCTGTCGCACTGCCCCTCCTCGAACCTGTTCCTGGGCTCGGGCGCCATGCATGTATTCGACGTCAAGGACGCGGAGCGTCCGGTCGAAGTCGGGCTGGGCACCGACGTGGGCGCGGGCACCAGCCTGTCGATGCTGCGCACGCTCGGCGACGCCTACAAGGTCAGCCAGATCGCCGGGCGGCCGCTGGACGCGGTGCGCGGGCTCTATCTGGCGACCCTGGGCGGGGCCAGGGCGATGGGCCTTGCCGACCGGATCGGCAGCTTTGCGCCGGGTATGGAGGCGGATTTCGTCGTGCTGGACCCGGAAGCGACCCCAATCCTGAAGGCCCGCAACGCGCGCTCAGGCTCCCCGGCGGAGACCCTGTTCGTGCTGATGACGCTCGGCGACGATCGCGCGGTCAAGGGGACTTGGGTAGCGGGAAGGCTTTGTAAAACCAGCGTTTAATATAAGTCTTGAAAAAGGACTGACTAGCTGATAGGAAAGGCTCCAACGGTCCGCAAGTGACGCCGAAAGGCCACGCTGTTCAGGCGCCGATTGCGGGCCATCTTTTTTCGAGTGCAACAATCCATATCTGGGGTTGGTTGGGGGGCACGGACCTCGTCCGCGGCGACGCGGACCCTGGCCCGGGAACCTTCGTTCCGCCCCGGGGAGACTGTCCGAATGGCTACCACTTCGCTTGCTGTCATGACGCCGGAAGGCGGCCTGTCCCGGTACCTGACCGAGATCCGCAAGTTCCCGATGCTGACCAAGGACGAGGAGTTCATGCTCGCCAAGCGCTGGCAGGAGCATGAAGACCCGAACGCGGCGCACAAGCTCGTCACCTCGCACTTGCGCCTGGTGGCCAAGATCGCCATGGGCTATCGCGGCTACGGCCTGCCGATCGGCGAGGTGATCTCCGAAGGCAACGTCGGCCTGATGCAGGCCGTCAAGAAATTCGATCCCGACAAGGGCTTCCGCCTGGCCACCTACGCCATGTGGTGGATCCGCGCCTCGATCCAGGAATACATCCTGCGCTCCTGGTCGCTGGTGAAGATGGGCACCACCGCAGCCCAGAAGAAGCTGTTCTTCAACCTGCGCAAGGCCAAGAGCGAGATCGCGGCCCTGCAGGAAGGCGACCTGCGCCCCGAACAGGTCAGCCACATCGCCACGCGGCTGGGCGTCACCAACGACGACGTGATCTCGATGAACCGGCGCCTGTCCGGCCCCGACGCCTCGCTGAACGCGCCGCTGCGCTCGGACTCCGAGAGCGAGTGGCAGGACTGGCTGGCGGACGACAATCAGGTCAGCCAGGAGACCGAGGTCGCCGAGAGCGAAGAGAAGAGCCTGCGCATGGGCCTGCTGCAGGAAGCCATGCACGAGCTTTCGGACCGCGAGCGCCACATCCTGACCGAACGCCGGCTCAAGGATGAGCCGACCACGCTGGAAGAACTGGCCTCGCAGTACGGCGTCAGCCGCGAGCGGGTGCGCCAGATCGAGGTGCGCGCGTTCGAGAAGCTGCAGAAGGCGATGAAGGCCGCCGCCGTCGAGCGCAATCTCGTCGACGCCTGAGGCTCAGACCTCAGACTGTTTCGCGCAAAGCCCAGTCCCGGAAGGCCTGCATCGCCGGGCTGGGCGTGCGTGACTTCAGGCGCGTCAGCCAATAGCGCCCACCTGGCGTTGTAATCGCAAACGGCTGCACCAGCCGCCCTGCCTCCAGCGCCGGCCGGAACATGGCCGCCGGGGCGAGGGCCACGCCAAGGCCCTGGATGGCGGCCTCGACCATGATCCAAGACGAATCGAACAACGGGCCGCGCACCGCCACCGCCCCCAGTCCAGCCGCCTCGAACCACGCCAGCCAGTCCTGGCCGCGATAGGGCCTGAGCAAGGTCTGACCCAGCAGGTCGCGCGGCTCGCCCAGGCGCGCCGCCAGCTCCGGCGAGCACAACGGTGTCAGGGGCGCGTCCATCAGCGGCTCGGCTTCCACCCCATGCCAGGCGCCATCGCCATAGCGGATGGCCAGATCCAGGCCCTCTGCGGCCAGGTCCACCCGGTTGTTGTTGGTCAGCATGCGCAGGTCGATGAAGGGATGCTCTTCCCCGAAAGCCTGCAGGCGCGGCAACAGCCAGCCCGCGGCGAAGGTGCCCACCACCGATACGGTCAGCACCTCCTTCAACCGCCCGCCCTCGAAGCGCTCGAGCATGCGGCCGATCCGCTGGAAGCCGTCCGAGACCGGGGCCAGCAGCGCCACGCCCTCGTCGGTCAGGGCGAGGCCCCGTGGCAGACGCCGGAACAGGGTCAGGCCAAGCCTGGCCTCCAGCGCCTTGACCTGGTGGCTGACCGCCGCCTGCGTGACGCACAGCTCCTGGGCCGCGCGGGTGAAAGACAGATGCCTGGCGGCCGCCTCGAAGGCCCTCAGCGCGTTCAGCGGGATCGGCGGATGGGCCACGGCTGCCCCTAAAATATCTAATGGCTCGCCAGACCTATCATCCTTTGTCGGCGTCGCTCCACAGGGGAAATATCGCTGTCAGCCAAAACCCCCGAACCCCCTCGGAGCGCCCTGCCATGAACCGTGACCCTAGCCGTTCTACCGGTCTGACCCTGTCTCGCCGCGGCGTGGTGCTGACCAGCCTGGCCTTCGCCGGCGCGGCCGCCGTCCGTGCGCCGGCGCGCGCGGCGCCCACCGCAAACGACGCTGCGGCCCAGCTGACGGCGCTGGAGCATGCGCACGGCGGCAGGCTCGGGCTGTTCGCGCTGGACACCGGCTCCGGACGCGCCCTGGAACATCGCGCGGACGACCGTTTCTTGATGTGCAGCACCATGAAGGCCGCCCTGGCCGGTGCGACCCTGGCGCGGATCGACAAGGGCGTCGAGCGTCTCGACCGGCGCGTGCCCTATCGCAAGGCCGACATGCTGGCCAATGCGCCGGTGACCAAGGCCCACCTCCATGAAGGCGGCATGAGCGTGGAGGCCCTGTGCGCCGCCGCCGTGCAGGAAAGCGACAACACCGCAGCCGTCCTGCTGCTGCGCCAGCTCGGCGGGACTGCGCCGCTCACGCGCTTCGTCCGCAGCCTGGGCGACACCACCTCGCGCTTCGACCGGCCCGAGCCCTTCCTCAACCGAGAAAAGGGCGTGCTCGACACCACCACCCCGCGCGGGACGGCGGCGGGATTGAAGACCCTGCTCTTGGGCGCGGCCTTGTCGCCGGCGTCGCGGACCAGACTCTGGACCTGGATGGAGACCAGCACGCCGGGCAAGCATCGCCTGCGCGCCGGCCTGCCCGCCGATTGGCGCATCGCCCACAAGACCGGCACCAGCGGCCAAGGCCAAGCCAACGATATCTCGGTGATCCGCCCGTCTCGCGGCGCGCCGTTGATCGTGACGGCCTACTATGTGGCGCCGGCGCAGAGCGACGACGGCCGCGACGCGGTGATCGCGGAGGCCGCGCGCATCGTCAGCCGCTGGCGAGGCTAAAGGACGCCGCGCCTCAGGCGGCGCTGACCGCCAGCGGGCTGTTGGGCTCGAACAGGTCGGTCACGGCCTTGACGGGACCGGTCAGGGCCGTGCGGGTGCAGCTGCTCGCGGTCAGGGCGATTTCGAGACCGGCGACGGCGACGGCCAGCTTGGCTTCGCCGCGGGTGACGGCCAGGCGCTTCAGTTGCTCGGCCTGCTCCCGGATGGCGCGCACGGCCTGCGTGGGGTCGTTGTCGAATTGCGCTATGGCCGAGCGCAGGATGCGCACCGACTGGTCCATCGCCTCGGCCTGCTGGTCGGCCTTGCTGAGCGCGGTATCGGCCTTGCGCTTGCGCGGGCCGGCATATTCCCCCGAGTTGAAGCGACGGCGGTCGGGACCGACATAGCCGACCGCTTCCACCCAGGAGCGCGACTTCAGGCACACCACGGCGACGCGCTTGACCAGATCGCCGCCGGTGAAGGGTTTGCGCATGAATTCGTGGACGCCCGCGTCGCGCGCGCCCTTGATGGTCGAGGCCGTCGCGTCGGCGGTGACCATGATCACCGGCGCCTTGCGGCAGACCAGCTGGCTGCGGCGCAGCTTCCTGGTGAAGCTTTCCCCATCCAGCCGCGCGCCGGCGCGCTCGATGAAGATCAGATGCGGATCGGCTTCGCGGCACAGGTCCAGCGCCCGGCGCTCGTCCGGCTCAAAATAGAGATCGCGCGCGCCCAGGCCCTTCATCAGTTCGCCCATCAGGCGCGCCGACGAGGGGTTCGGGTCGACAATCAGCACCCGCCGGATATGCGGTTCCAGCTTGTGGATGATCTTGGGATCGGCGAACAAGGGCTCGGGCCTCTCACTGGATGCGGCACGATCCTAGCTGCGCAGGGTAAAGATCGCCTTGACGCAACGAGGACCGCCAGGGCGCATCGCGAAGGAGCTTCGCAATGGCTTCCGACCATGACCATGACAGGGACGCCGATCCCGAGGCGACCAAGGCTGCCGAACGGCGACACCGTGAAGCCTTGCTCGACGAGGCGCTGGACGAGAGCTTTCCGGCCAGCGATCCGCCCTCGATGGTCAAGCCGCGCGACCTGGAAAGCGCGCCGCCCGACGACGGCGACGCCTGAGCGTCAGGCCCGCTTGCCCCGGGCGTGGCTCACAACCTTGGCCAACCCGTCCAGCACCGCCTTGCGACCGACTTCGCCCAGGCCCTCGGGGTGTCGCAACAGCGCGAGGCTTTCGACGTGCACCATCACCGCGGTGCGCTCGGCCCCGCCGCTGTCCTGCGCCGCGTCGATCAGGTCGCACAGGCTGTAGGCGGCCTTGCCCATGTCCTCGAGCCCGAAATGGCCGGCCGTGCCGTTGATGTGGTTGGCCAGGTCATAGAGCCGCGCAAGCGTCGACGCGTCCGGACCGCCGGGCTGCTTCGTCAGCAGGACCACCTCGGCCAGGGCTTCGTCGATGGCCTCGATGCAGTCGGGCTTGATCGCGCCGAGGTTGGCCTGGGCGTCGGCGATCGCTTCGCTCAGACGCTTGCCGCCCGGGATGTGGATCAGCTTGGCCAGCCGGTTGACCACCGGAATATGCCTGACGACGCCCTCGCTCACTGATCGCCTCCCGCAGCCGCCAAGGATTCCGCCCCGGGGGCGAACGCCGTTCCCGGCCTCAGATCGTCCCGGCGCCGCATCACGCCGTCAGGCGGATCGATGCTGCGGAACCGACGGTCCGGGCCAAGGTATTTGCCTGTGTCGATGAAGGTGCGGCCGTCGCGCGCCACCCACAGCACCCTTTCCAGCATCACCTGCACACTGACCGGCTTGGCCAGGATGAAATTGGCGCCGCAGTCGCGCGCGGCATGGATATTTGAGCGCTTGGTGTGGCCGCTGACGATGATGATCGGGATGAAGCTGTTGGGCCCGATGCCGGCGCGGCGCATCCAGCTGACGAATTCGTACCCGGTGGTCTCGCCCAGCACGTCGCTGATCACCAGCAGATTGACGTCCTGCCCCTCAAGGATTTCGCGCGCGTCGGCTGGATTCTCGCAAACAAAGGGCGTGCGCACGCCAAAGCCGAACAGGATCTGCTTGGTGATCTGCTGGCTCCACGGATTGGGGTCCAGCAGAAGCACGCTGGCCTTCTCCATGTTTATGCGACCGTTCAGGTCAAGCCCTGCCATTCGCGATCCGGTTGCAATTCAGCAGCTTCTGAATTGCGATGGTGAACGCGATTGGTGAAGCTTCCCTTATCGGGCGAACAGGCTCAGCCAACTATGGCTGCAGCGGCGAAAGCGTCAGTTGGCGCAAAAGTATACCGCTCTGTATTTACTACTTTTTTTGCACGCCCTGCACTTGAGGCAATTGTACAAGCTGCGACAGCACGCCGCAGTTTAACCTTGGAAAGGGTCGCGCATCAGGATGGTGTCCTCGCGCTCTGGCGAGGTGCCGAGCAGGGCGACCGGGGCGCCGGTCAGTTCCTCGATGCGGCGGACGTACTTGATCGCATTGGCCGGCATCTCGCGCCAGGAGCGGGCGCCGCGCGTGCTTTCGCTCCAACCCTCGATGTCCTCGTAGATCGGCTCGACCGCCGACTGGTCCTTCAGGCCGGACGGGAGATAGTCGAAGGTGCGGTCGCCGATGCGGTAGCCGACGCAGATCTTCAGCGTCTCGAAACCGTCCAAAACATCGAGCTTTGTCAAGGCGATACCGTCGATGCCGTTGACCGCGATCGACTGGCGCACCAGCACCGCGTCGAACCAGCCGCAACGACGCGGGCGCCCGGTGACGGTGCCGAATTCATGGCCTCGCTCCCCCAGCCTCTGGCCGGTGGCGTCCTTGAGTTCGGTGGGGAACGGGCCCTCGCCGACGCGGGTGGTGTAGGCCTTCACGATGCCCAGCACGTAGCCCACCCGGCTCGGCCCCAGACCTGAGCCCGCCGCCGCCTGGCCGGCCACGGTGTTGGAGGACGTCACGAACGGATAGGTGCCGTGGTCGATGTCCAGAAGCGCGCCTTGCGCTCCCTCGAACAGAATCTTGTCACCTCGCCGAACACACTCGTCGAGTTCGCGCCAAACTGGCCTTGCGAAGGGCAAGACCTTGACTGCGACCTCGATCAGCTCGGCGATCAGGGCCTTGGAATCCACCGGCGGAAGGTCGAGGCCCCGGCGCAAGGCGTCGTGGTGGGTCAGGAGCCGATCGATCTTGGCGTCCAGCGCCGCAGGATCGGCCAGATCGGCGACGCGGATGGCGCGGCGCCCCACCTTGTCCTCGTAGGCCGGCCCGATGCCGCGACCGGTGGTGCCGATGCGGCTGGAGCCGGCGGCCGCCTCGCGCGCGCTGTCGAGCTCGCGATGGATCGGCAGGATCAGGCAAGCGTTGTCGGCCAGGGCCAGCAGGTCCGGGGTGATCTTCACGCCCTGCGCCTCGATACGGCCGATCTCGGCCAACAGGGCCCAGGGGTCCACGACCACGCCGTTGCCGATGAAGGACGGCTTGCCCTGCACCACGCCCGAGGGCAGCAGCGAGAGCTTGTAGACCTGGTCGCCGACCACCAGGGTGTGGCCCGCGTTGTGGCCGCCCTGGAAGCGCACCACCACATCGGCCCGGTTCGACAGCCAGTCGACGATCTTACCCTTGCCCTCGTCGCCCCATTGGGCGCCGACCACCGCGACGTTCGCCAAGACCGAAACTCCCAGATGCGTTGCGAGCATGCTGCGCGCGGACGTGCAGGCCACGTCTTCAGAGCAGGCTCAAAGGGGAACCGGCACGCCTATAGACGAGTCACCGCGCCTTGTCGCGTTCAGGCGGTCGCCAGTTCCTGGAAGGTCGTGTGGTAGGCCCACTCGATCCAGGGCAGCAGAGCTTCGACATCGTCGCGCTCGACCGTGCAGCCGCACCAGATGCGCAGGCCCGGCGGGGCGGAGCGGTGCGAATTCAGGTCGAAGCCGACCCCTTCGCGCTCCAGCAGGGCGCACAGCTTGGCGCCGAAAGCAGCGCGCCCCTCCGGCGCCAGGCCGCGTACGGCAGGATCGACGAACTCCAGCACCACCGAGGTTTGCGAACGGATCGCGGGATCCTTGGCCAGGAAGTCGATCCAGGGCGTGCGCTCGACCCAGGCGGAGAGGATGGCGAAGTTCTCGTTGGTGCGCCGGATCAACTGCTCCAGGCCGCCCACGCGGGCGGCCCAGCGCAAGCCGTCCATCCAGTCCTCGATGGTGAGCATGGAATAGGTGTTGACCGGATAACCGCCGATCAGCTCCGCGTCGCCGACCCCGCCCTTCTGGATGCGGATGATCTTGGGAACCGGATGGGTCGGCGTGAAGCTGTTCAGCCGCTGCAACGCCCGCGGCGAAAGGACCATGGCGCCGATCCCGGCCTCGCCGCCCAGCGCCTTCTGGAACGAGAAGGTAGTCACATCGAGCTTTGACCAGTCCAGCGGCATGGCGAAGGCGGCCGAGGTGGCGTCGCAGATGGTCAGGCCCTTGCGGTCGGCCGCGATGAAGTCAGCGTCGGGCACGCGCACGCCTGAGGTGGTGCCGTTCCAGACGAACACCAGGTCCGCCTCCGGATCGACCTTGGACAGGTCCGCCATCTCGCCATAGGGCGCCTTGATCGCTTCGGCCTCGACGTCCAGGTGCTCCAGCAGGTCCGCGGCCCAGACCTGGCCGAAGTTCTCATAGGCCAGGGCCTGTACCCGCCTGGGGCCCAGCAGCGTCCACATGGCCGATTCCATCGCGCCCGTGTCTGAGCCCGGCAGGAAGGTCATGGCATAGTCGGCCGGGACCTGCAGGACCTCACGGGTCAGTTCGATGGCCTGCTTCAGTCGAGCCAGGACCGCAGGCGCGCGGATGCCGCGCCCCACCAGGGCTGCCCCGAGGGCCGCCTCGGGCGTCCAGCCGGGGCGCTTGACCGTGGGGCCGGAGGAGAACCACGGCCGCTCGGGCCGGCGGAAGGGTTTCTGCAGCTCGACCATGGCGCCTGCTTCGCCACGGAATCGCGGCGGGCGCAAGCGGCGCGGCCCTTCCAGAAGTGTCGCGCGCAAAGAAAAAGGGCGGCGGGTTTCCCCGCCGCCCCAGGTCTCGAGGGGGACCTCGAGAAGATCGTCAGGCTTAGAACTTCTTCGAGATGTTCAGGAAGAAGCGGCGGCCCAGGACGTCGTAGCCGTTCAGCGCGGCGGTGCCGGCGCGGAACTCGGTGTTGGACACCGATGGCGGACGCTCGTCGAACAGGTTCTGGATACCGCCCTGCACAACCCAGGTGTCGAAGGTCCGGCGCAGGGAGATCGTGTGGTAGGTGGTCATTTCCACGCGGTTCTTCAGCGCCACCGGCACCGGGATCACCGTCAGCGTGCCCGTGCCGATCAGGCTGGAGCAGGGCCCCGTCACCGCCCCGACGCGGCAGGTCGAGGAGTAGCGGGTGCTGGAGCCGGTTTCGCCGATCAGGTCCACGTCGGAGCCCGGGCCGATCATCTGGACGGTCCACAGACCGGTCCAGGGACCATGCTCGAAGCGCAGGGTGGTCACGCCGGCGAAGGCCGGGCCTTTGAAGCCGAAGGTCGTGCCGCTGTAGGACGGCTGCGGCACGCCGGCGAACAGCTGGGTCGTGTTGTGCAGGTCCCAGGTCAGCTGGCTGTCCAGCTGGAAGCGGCCGATGTCGAAGTCGTGGCGGTAGCGCACGGTCAGGTCGATAGCGCGTTCGACCTGGCTGGCGACGTTCACGTAGCTGTTGTTGACCGTCAGGATCTCCGGAACGTTGGTCCCGCCCGGGCCATTGGTGTTGCCCGGACCGTTGAAGCCGGCGCGGGTCACGAGTTGGCAGAACGGGTTGGCCGGGAAGTTGGCCGCCGTGTAGCAGGAGTTGACGATGTTGCCGGCGCCGAAGGTGGTGACCTCGTTCGATACCTGCAGGTCGGTGTAGTCGACGGCCACCGACAGATCGACGAAGCTCGGCGTGAACACCAGGCCCAGGGTGTCGGCCTTGGAGGTTTCCGCCTTCAGGTGGCCCGCGCCGCCGCCGGTGATGATCAGGGCCGACGAGCTGTTGGCGGCCACATAGCCGGCGGGCACGCCCGCGGCCTGGCAGTTGGCCTTCAGGTTGGCGTTGGAGCTCTGATCCCACTGGATGCAGGGGTCGACGGCGGTCTGACCCTGGAAGCCGGTCTGGTTGGCCAGGAACAGTTCGTACAGCGCCGGAGCGCGGAACGAGGTGCCCTTGGTGCCGCGCAGGCGAAGCCAGGAGTTGATCTGCCAGTCGAGGCCGACCTTGTAGGTCGTGTTCGAGCCGTAGGAATCGTAGTCGGTGTAGCGACCCGAAGCCTGCAGGTTCAGCGACTTGACGATCGGCATGCCCTTCAGCAGCGGCACGTCGACTTCGGCGAAGACTTCCTTCACCGCGTCCGAACCCTTGGTGATCCCGGCCGAAGTCGAGCCCCACAGGTTGCCGTTGCGGTTGTTGAAGCCGGGCGTGTCGTCGATCGAATTGTGACGGTAGTCGAAGCCGAGGGCGGCGCCGACCTTGCCGGCGGGCAGGCTGAACAGGTCGCCGGTCATCGACGCCTCGAACTCCTGCTCGTCGTAGGTGGTCTTGCCCTGCTCATGGCCGAACAGGAAGGCCTGCTCCGCCGGGGTGAACTGGCCCGACAGCTCGGCCTTGTTGAGGAGCGGGATGCCGCCCGGGATCGAGGAGCACTGGCCGCCCGAGATGGTGATCGCCGACTGGTTACAGGCCTGCGAGCCGATGACCGCGTTGACGCGGTCGTTGTAGATGAAGTCGTAGCCGTAGGTCGCGTCCGACCGGCTGGCGCGGCCGTACAGTTCCCAGTCCCAACCGCCGAACACCGGGAATTCCGAGAACTTGCCCTTCAGGCCGACGTAGGCGTTGGCGTAGTTGACCGTCTGGTCGAAGTCGAACTTCGCCGGGATGATGGGCTCCAGCAGGCCGAAGTTGGCGGCGAAGCCCGCCGGCACGTTCGGGTTGGCGCCGTTGACCACCGGGAAGAACTGGCGGCTGCCGAGCTGCTGCGAGTCGCGGCGGTTGAGCAGCAGGCCGAAGGTCAGTTCGGTATCCGGCGTGAGGTCGTAACCGGCCCGGAAGTTCAGGGTGTAGAGCTTGTTCGGGCTGATGATCGACTGGCGCTGATAGAGCGCGTTGTCTTCGTGGGCGTAGGGGTAGGTCAGCGGGAAGCCGGCCCGGGCCTGACGCTCGAGGCCGAACGGGATCGGCGCGCCCGAACCGGTCGAGTTGCCCTGCGACGGCGTCGGATAGGTGATGCCGGCGTCCGGATAGATCAGGTCGCCGATCGAGGTGCGCAGCACGTTGGCGAAGCCGGCGCCGTTGAAGCACTTGAAGCCGCCGTTCAGGCCCGGCAGGTCGAGGCGCTTGAAGGTGGTCGGATCGAACACATAGTCGGCGGCGCAGGACGTGTCCGGACGGTCGCCGCGATGCAGCACCATCTGGTCATTGTAGTCGGCCGACACGTTGAAGAAGCCGCGGTCGAAGACCTTACCCCAGGCCGCGTTGACGTCGTACTCGTCGCCCCCGCCATGCTGGGTCACGCGACCCGAGGCGTTGATGATCCCGCCGTCGATGTTCTTCTTGGTGATCAGGTTGATAACGCCGGCCACGGCGTCCGAGCCGTAGATCGAGGACGCGCCGTCCTTCAGGATCTCGATGCGGTCGACGATCGAAGAGGGCACGACGTTCAGGTCGAACGGACCGACGGTGCCGCCGACGCCGGCGGGGCCCATGCGGTGGCCGTCGACCAGGATCAGGGTGCGGTTGGCGCCGAGGCCGCGCAGCGAGATCGTGCTCGAGCCCGGGCCGCCGGTGACGACGAAGCCGGTCAGCTGGTTGTTGACCTGGAAGGCGCCGGCGACGAGCGAGGAGCTCTGCAGGATTTCCGAGGTGGTGGCGAGGCCTTCAAGCGTCGCCGTATCCGAGGTGATCACCTGGATCGGGGCCGCCGAATTGAATTCGTTGCGGTGGATGCGCGAGCCGGTGACGACGACTTCCGTCACTTCGTTCGACGAAGCGGCCGGGGCAGGCGCGGGCTGCTGGTCCTGCGCCGCCGCGATCGACGGAGCCAGGACGGTGAATCCCGCGATGATCGTGGTCGCGAGAAGAGTCTTCCGGTCAAATCTCATGAATTCCCCCAAGGAATATCGATGACGCAAACCGCCTACCCCACGGCAAGCGTTCGCCACATTTGTGCGGGGTTTATTCAATCAGTCGCAATGAAAAACCTTGATACACGAACAAAAGCGACAAGTTTGTGCGAAAAATGTGACGCGCCATTCATGCGCATATCTTGAAAAGATTGTACCGATACTTGGCCAATAAGTTTCCAAAGTTGACACTATTTGGGCCCCGGCCTTCCGCCCGGCCCTTTCCGGGCCGGACCCTAGTCCTCGATGGGGTGACCCGCGGCGATCAGGCCCGACATGCGCTCGCGGAGCGCACGCCCCTCGGGCGTGAGTTGGACGAAGCGCAGCCTGTGGTCATCCGGCGACGGCCTCACCGCAAACAGGGGCGCCTGCAGGCCGCCAGGACCTTCATCCGAATCGGCGGCCGTCGCTCCCTCTCCGGCGAGGGCCTTGACCAGCCTGGCGGTGGTCGTGACGTGCATGCGCGCGACGTAGGCAAGCTCGCTGACCGTCAGGCCTTCGTTCTCGCAGACGTAGAGGAACAGCAGCAGGGTGTGGAACACCCGGGGCGCGCCCGTGGCCCGGAACAGCTCGAGCGCCGCCAGTATGGTGTTGCGCTCCCGCCTCGCGGCAGGGCGTGCGTCAGTCATAGGCCCTCAGGCGGCCCGAGTGCACGCGCACGGCGCGCGAGGCGCCCGATTCCGGTCGCGGCCCGCGGCGCTCCTTCACCAGGATTTCCGCGCTGGGGTATTCGACCTGGACGGACGATAGATAGCTCTCGATTTTCTTTTGATGCTCCGCCGCTTCGAGATAGTCGCGGGCGTCGATGTCGATCGAGATGGTGACCCTGAGTTTGACGTTCGGCATGCTGGCGGTCGCCACAACAGACTCCTTAATTTGACCCGCCGGTAGCAGACCCCCTGAACGGCGCGTGCGCTCGGCGTCGCGTTCGTCCACCCACTCGGAGCGTTCCGGTTTTCATTGAACGCGTTCGCTATTTCATGTCCGTCGCGCACCCGCAAATATATTTTCGCGCGCTGGCGAAATGGCGGGCCGAATGGTGCGAGCCCCGGCAAACTTGTGGCCGAAGTGCGAATTTCCGGACCGCACACCGGCCCGTCCTGAGGCCCAGATCAAGCTTCACCATAAGGTGAACTAGTTCGGTGAAATCGCGCACACGACGGCCGCCCAAAAATCCGAGGCGAATGGACAATTCACGCCTCTGACCGATGAAGTCCACGTTCAGCTGCGCTTCATCTGGGCGCTGGTTCGATAGGTCACATCATACCGGACGCGGCCCCCGCCGCCGACCCAACAGGAGATCGACCATGAAGAAGCCCATCGTCGCCGTAGCCCTCGGCGCCCTGACCCTGATCGTCGCCGCGCCGGCCTTCGCCGCGCCAAGCGGGTGGGAGCTCGAGCGTCGCGAGCAGTGGATGGAGCAGCGCATCAACCAGGGCATCCGCGACGGCTCGCTGGACCGCCGCGAAGCCGCGCGCGTGCAACGCGAGCTGCGCTCGATCCGAATGGAAGAGCGCCGCATGCGCAGCTTCCACCACGGCCGCCTGGACGAGCGCGAGCGCGCCACCCTGGAGCGCCGTCTGGACGACCTGAACCAGCGCATCCATTGGCTGCGCAACAACGGCGAGCGCGCGCCCTGGCGCTGATCGCGCCTCAACAAGACGCCAGAGGGGATGGCGGCGCGGGTCTTCGGGCTCGCGCCGCTTTCTTTTTTGGCAAGGCGGCAGGCGGGCGGCTTTTTCGATGAACGGATTCGGCGAACGACCGTTCAGCCTGGGGTCAGCGGGACAGTGGTCCCCTAAGCGGGTCGATCCCCTCCCCGGGAAACGACCTCAAGAATCAGGAGTAGCAGACATGAAGACCCTCATCGCTTCCCTCGCCGCCATCGCCGCCGTTAGCGCGGCCGTGCCGGCGTCGGCCCAGGCCTGGACCTCGGTGCGTGATCGCGAAGCCAACCTCACCCAGCGCATCAACCAGGGCATCCGCTCCGGCGAACTGACCCGCCGCGAGGCCACCAACCTGCGCCTGGACCTGCGCAACCTCGAACGCCTCGAAGACCGCTATCGCATGAGCGGTGGCCGGCTGGACATGCGTGAGCGCGCCGATCTGCAGGTCCGCTTCGATCGTCTGAGCGCTCGCGTCTTCGCCAAGAAGCACAACGCCCCGGTACGCGGCTATCATCGCTACTAAGGGCGTCTGAGGTCTGAATTGAGAGGGGCGCGGTCGCGAGACTGCGCCCTTTCTCACACCCTGAGCACGCTTTCGACCGTGGTGAAGGCTTGGCCGCGGATCAGGATGCGCTCGCCATGCAGTTCGGTCTCGACATTGCCGCCCCGCCCCGGAAACGCCTGGTGGAACCGCACCGTCGGGCGGCCGAGCTTTTCGGCATAGAGCGGTCCCAGGATGCAGTGCATCGAGCCGGTGGTGGGATCCTCGGGCACGCCGCAGCCGGGCGCGAAGAACCGGTCGACCACATCGACGCCGCCTTCACCCGACAGGGCCGCCACGCAGATCTGGCCGGGGCCGCCGGTCGCTTCGCCGCCCTGGGTCGCCACCAGCGCCAGATCGGGCTTCATCCGCCGGATCGTTTCGGCGTCCTCGAACAAGGCCACGAAATAGGCCGCGCTCCAGGCCTCGACCGGCTGGGCGCCCAACGCCTCGGCAAGGCCCGCGGGAATTTCCACTTGGCGCGGCGGATCGGCGGGGAAGTCCATCTCATAGGCCCCGGCCTTGCGGCCCACGATCAGCTCACCCGAGAACCGCGTCTCGAAGGTGATCGCCTCGGCCCCGACCCCCAGTTCGTGCAGCAGCACGTGGCCGGACGCCAAAGTGGCGTGGCCGCACAGCGGCACCTCCATGCCCGGTGTGAACCAGCGAAGCCCGAACCGGTCGGGGCGGCTGGTCTTCAGCAGGAAGGCGGTTTCGGCCTGGTTGTTCTCGCGCGCCAGGGCCTGCATCCAGGCATCATCGCGCCACGCATCGAGCGGCTCGACCACGCAGGCGGGATTGCCCCTGAAGGGCTGGGCGGCGAAGGCGTCGACGGTCCACTGGCGCATGGGGCTGCAGATACGCTAGGCGAACGGCGTTTTCCATCGTGAGAGACCCCGGTGACCTCAAAGCCAGCGCACGAGACCCAAGACGCCGACGGCTTCCAATTCAGCGACGCGCGCGAGCGCCTGGACCTGGACCGCGCCTTCCGCTGGATTTCGGGAGAGAGCTATTGGGCCCAGGGCATCCCGGCCGACATCTTCGCGCGCTCGGTCGCCAATTCGTTGAGCGTCGGCGTCTATGCGCCGGACGGGGTCATGGCCGGCTTCGCGCGCGTGGTCACCGACCGCGCCACCTTCGCCTGGCTGTGCGACGTGTGGATCGACGAAGCCTATCGCGGGCGGGGCCTGGGCAAGCGGCTGGTGGCCTATGTCGAGCAGCACCCGGAGCTGCAGGGCCTCAGACGCTGGATGCTGGCGACCAAGGACGCCCACGGTCTCTATGCGAGCTTCGGCTTCGTGACCGCGGATGCGACGCGCGACATGGAAAAGCTGGATCGCGACGTCTATCGGCGCGGCAAGGCCTGAGCCCTACGGTTCGAGGATGACGACCTCGGGCCAGCGCGCCTTGGCCGAGGCGGTGGCCCTGGCCCAGCCGGTCGCCAGGGGCCGGGTCGGATTGGGCCTGAGTTGCAGGGCGAACAGATCCTCCAGGCCGAAGGGCGCGGCGATGCTGATGCGGTCGTCCGCCTCCAGCCGCACGCCTACCGCAAACGCGGTGGCGACGAAGCGCTCCAGGGCCTCGTCGGTACGCGCCAGGGCGGTGTAGGGCTCGCCGAACTTGCCTTCGAACCACAGGTGCACGCGGGCCTGGTTGCGCACCTCCACCAGTTCCGACAGCAGCGGCTCGAAGGCCGCGGCCGCGCGCCGGATGAAGACGTCCTCCGCCTCGTAGGAGGTGTCGGGATCGAAGTAGCAGAGGTCGTAGTCCTTCAGCCCGTAATCCGGATCGCGGCCGGTCAGGGCGTTCCAGGCGGTCTGGTAGACGGCGCCGGAGACGATGCGCCAGTCCGGCAAGTCCAGCTCACGCGCGGTCGACAGGACCCGCATCAGGCGCGGGCTGGCGCGCACCATCTCGGTCAGGCGAGCCTCGAGGTTGCTCATGCCCCTCCCCTCAACGGCCAGCCGTGATCGAGCGGGCCGTGGCCGCGCCCCAGGCCCGGCGCCTGGCGGATCGCCTCGGCGACATAAGCCCAGGCTTCGGCGACAGCGGCCGCCAGGGGCAGCCCCTTGGCCACGCCGGCCGCTACGGCCGAGGCCAGGGTGCAGCCGGTCCCATGCGTGTGCCGCGTGTCGATGCGAGGCCCCTCGAACAGGCTCTCACCCTCGGCGGTGAGCAGCAGATCGACGACGGTATCGCCCGGCACATGGCCGCCCTTGAGCAGCACGGCCTTGGCCCCTATCGCCAGCAAGCGCTCGGCCGCGCGGCGCGCGTCGCCGAGCGAGGCGACGGCGATGCCGGTCAGGACCCCGGCCTCCGGCGCATTAGGCGTGAGCAGGTCCGCGCGAGGGACCAGAAGCGTCTTCACAGCCTCGACCGCCTGCGCGGGCAGCAGCGCCGAGCCGCCCTTGGCGACCATCACCGGGTCGATCACGGCGGGAACGCCCCTGCCCGGCCCGCTCAGCAACGCGGCGACCGTCTCGACCATCGCCACGTCGCCCAGCATGCCGGTCTTGATCGCGTCGGCCCCGATGTCGGCCAGCACAGCCTCGGCCTGGGCGCGGACCACCTCCGGCGGGATCGGGAAGACGTCGTGGACGCCGAGGGTGTCCTGCACGGTGATGGCGGTGATGGCGGTCGCGGCATAGGCGCCCATGGCGGTCACCGCCTTGATGTCGGCCTGCACCCCGGCCCCGCCCCCGGAGTCCGATCCGGCGACGATCAACACCCGTCCCATGGTCTTCGTCATCGCCGAGCCATAGCCGCGCGCCGGCGCCGGCGCCAGACGACTTCATCAGCGGACTTCACGGGCCCGGTTCACGCGCGCCACGGCCTGGGCTAGGTTCGGCCTCGGAGGCCCCGATGAACCAAGTGACTGACGTCGTACACCCGACCTGGAAAGAAGCGCCGAGCATGATCGGCAAGCTGACCCTGGTGGAGCTCAAGCACGTGGACGCCACGGGCCGGGCGGTGTTGTACGAGCAGACCTACGGCATCATCACCCAGATCGACCGCAAGGAAGGCATCTGGATCGAGCTGCACGGCGCCCAGGCCGGCAAGAAGCTGGCCCTGCCCGCCGACCTCAAGAAGTTCGGGAAGGCCCCGCGCGGCATGTACAAGCTGGAGACCACCGGCGAGGAGATCGAGGATCCCGACTACTTCTCGACCTGGGTGTTCCAGCACAAGGACCAGGTGAACTTCTAGCTCACCGCCCCTCGCCTTCGATCGCCGCCCAAGTCGCCAGCGCCTGACGCGTCTCGCGCACGTCGTGCACGCGCAGAACCGCGGCCCCTTGCCGGGCGCCCCAAAGCGCGGCGGCCAACGATCCGCCCAGGCGGTCTGAGGCCTCGGCCGCTTCCGCGTCGATGGCTTTCAGGAAGCTCTTTCGGCTGACGCCCAAGACCAGTGGGAAGCCGTGCCCGGCGAGACGGTCGAGGCTCCGCAGCAGGGCGAGGTTGTGGGCCAGGGTCTTGCCGAAGCCGATGCCGGGGTCGATCCAGACGCCGTCGCGCCTCACGCCCGCCGAGATGGCCGCCTCGGCTCGGGCCAGGAGGTAGGCCTCGACCTCGCCCAGAACATCGTCGTAGCGCGGCGCCTGCTGCATGGTCCGCGGCTCGCCCTGCATATGCATCAGCACCACGCCGCAGCCGAGCTCGGCGGCCGTCTCCAGGCTCCCCGGCGCGGACAGGCTCGTCACGTCGTTCCAGATCGTCGCGCCCGCCGCCACGGCCGCCCGGGCCACTTCGGGCTTGAGCGTGTCGATCGAGATCGGCACGCCGGCCGCCTTCAGTCCTTCGATGACCGGCACGACCCGACCGATCTCCTCGGCGACCGCGACAGGCTCAGCGCCCGGCCGGGTGCTCTCGCCGCCGACGTCGAGCAGGTCCGCGCCCTGGGCCGCCAGTTCCAGCCCATGCGCCACCGCCCGCGCCGGATCGAAGAACCGCCCGCCGTCGGAGAAACTGTCGGGGGTGACGTTCACCGCCCCCATGATCCGGGGTCTCTGCATGAGGGCCGACGATAGAGATGTTGGCGGTCAAACGAAAACGGCGGCCGCCCGAAGGCGACCGCCGCATCTGGTCAGACTGGCTTTCAGCCTCAAGCCTGGGTCGAGACCGTGCTTCCGGCCGGCTCCGTCACGGGCGTGATCGGCACCGAGACCGCCGGGCCGGTCGGCGCGGCCTCTTCCGGTTCGTCGCGGTTCGGCTTGATGCCGTTCTCGAGCAGGTCCTTGATCTCGTCGCCCGAGAGGGTCTCGTACTCGAGCAGCGACTTGGCCAGGGTGTGCAGGTCGTCCAGCCGCTCGGTCAGGATGCGGCGGGCCTCGTCATGACCCTCGCCGACCAGCCGCTTGACCTCGCGGTCGATGACCTGGGCGGTGGATTCCGAGACGTTCTGTTGGCGCGCCACCGAATGGCCCAGGAACACCTCGTCCTGGTTCTCGCCGTAGGCCACCACGCCGAGCTCTTCGGAGAAGCCCCAACGCGTGACCATGGCGCGGGCCAGACGGGTCGCCTGCTCGATGTCGGACGAGGCGCCGGAAGTGACGTTCTCCTTGCCGAAGATGATCTCTTCCGCGACACGGCCGCCCATCATGATGGCCAGGCGCGAGACCATCTGCTGGTACTTCATCGAGTAGCGGTCGCCCTCGGGCAGCTGCATCACCATGCCCAGCGCGCGGCCGCGCGGGACGATGGTAGCCTTGTGCACCGGGTCGGCGGCCGGCACCGACATGGCCACCAGGGCGTGGCCGCCCTCATGGTAGGCAGTCAGGCGCTTCTCTTCCTCGCTCATGGCCATCGAGCGGCGCTCGGCGCCCATCAAGACCTTGTCCTTGGCGCTCTCGAAGTCGTTCATGGTGACCATGCGCCGGTTCTTGCGCGCGGCCATCAGGGCGGCCTCGTTGACGAGGTTGGCGAGGTCGGCGCCCGAAAAACCGGGGGTGCCGCGGGCCAGGACCTTCACGTTCACGTCGGCGGCCAGGGGGACGTTGCGCATGTGCACGCGCAGGATCTTCTCGCGCCCGCCCACGTCGGGGTTGGGCACCACCACCTGGCGGTCGAAGCGGCCGGGGCGCAGCAGGGCCGGGTCCAGCACGTCGGGGCGGTTGGTGGCGGCGATCAGGATGATGCCTTCATTGGCTTCGAAGCCGTCCATCTCGACCAGCAGCTGGTTCAGGGTCTGCTCGCGCTCGTCGTTGCCGCCGCCGAGACCGGCGCCGCGGTGACGACCGACCGCGTCGATTTCGTCGATGAAGATGATGCAGGGCGCGTTCTTCTTGGCCTGTTCGAACATGTCGCGCACGCGGCTGGCGCCGACGCCCACGAACATTTCCACGAAGTCCGAGCCCGAGATCGAGAAGAACGGCACGCCGGCCTCGCCCGCGATGGCGCGCGCCAGGAGCGTCTTACCGGTGCCCGGAGGGCCCACCAGCAGCGCGCCTTTGGGAATCTTGCCGCCCAGGCGCTGGAACTTGCCGGGGTCCTTGAGGAAATCGACGATCTCCTGCAGTTCCTCCTTGGCCTCGTCCACGCCCGCGACATCCTCGAAGGTCACGCGGTTCTTGTTTTCAGTGAGCAGGCGCGCCTTGGATTTGCCGAAGCCCATGGCCCCGCGCCCGCCCGCCTGCATCTGTCGCATCACGAAGATCCAGGCGCCGATCAGCAAGAGCACCGGCAGGAAGGTGCCGAGCAAGCCCAGCAGGATGTTCTGGCGCGCCGGCTCGACCTTGATCTCCGCGTGGTTCCTGCTGAGGCTGGCCAGCAGGTCCTTCTGGTCGGTCGGGGTGTTGGCGACGTACTTCTTCTTGTCCTTCGCCGTGGCCTCGATCGAGTCGGCCTTGACCACCGCCTGGGCGATGTCGCCGCGATCGGCCTTTTCCAACATTGCTGAGTAGGCCACCTGCTGCGGTTGGCCAGGGCTGTTCGTGGCGCTGCGCATCATCAGCCAGACCCCAAACAGGATCAGGAAAAGCACGCCGCCGATCGCCAAATTCCGAAGGTTCATTCCGACCTCGACCTAGGGGCTCCGGGGAGGGAGCGCCGAAACAGCCTCAACATAGGGAGGCCGCCGCCCGTTCGCCACGCGACAGAACAGCGATCTCTTGCTCATGCGCGAACACGCCGCAGGCCGCCGCCAGACGCGCGCCGACCAGGCAGTGCGCCTGAACCAGCGAACATGCGGGCAAGGGGCTTAAGGTCTCGTCACCGACCAACACCGGTACGCCGGGCCGCGCCATGGCGGGCAGGCGCGCCACGAGCGCGCGGTCGGCGGGCGAGAGGCGGCTTTGCAGGCCCTTCAACGCGCGCACCTCTCCGGCGCGCTCGGCGACGAACTCGAAGCGGCCGTCCCAGACCACAGTCTCACTGGCCTTGACCGTCAGGGGCTTCAGACCGCCCCGCGCCAACTCGCCGGCGTCGCGGGTGATCAGAATCTGGTCGCCCCCCGCCTCGACGCGCGCGCCGACGAGGGTGGCGGTGAAGGCCTCCCGCGATCTCAATCTCGCCAACAGGATCGCCAGCCGGTCGCCGCGCGGGGTGCGTCGCCCTCCGCCTGCGCAGACCAAGGCGACCGACATGAAGGCCATCGCTCCGTCCGCGGCAAGGGCGCCACGAGGAATATGGACCGTCCCGCCCGCATCGGTGCGCGCGCGGGCCGCCAAGCTGGCCAGATCGTGGCGCACCGGCTTGGCTGCGGCGACAACGCCCTGCCCGGCCGCCCTGGCGCGGGCTCGGGCGTAGCGCGGGTCGGTGTTGGCGGGGTCCTCGATCCAGGCCAGGCCCTCCGCCCGCAGAAAGTCCCGCAACTCCGCCCGCGTGGCGCCGAGCAGCGGGCGAAGCAGGAACAGGCCCCGCCCCTCCGGCCACGCGGGCGAGGGAGCCCAGGCGCTGAGCCTTCCGAGGGTAGAGCCCTCGGCGCGCATGGCCTCGCTCTCCCCGATGTCATCCAGGGTGTGGGCAAACAGCACGACGCGGGCGCCGGCTCCACGCGCGGCGTCGGCGATCAGGGCGTGGCGCGCGTCGCGGGCGGCGGCGGGCAGGCCGGTCGAAGGCTTGGGGTCGGTCCAGGCCAGCGGGCGCCACTTCGCACCGAAGTCACGCGCCAGTTCGCCGGCGAAGCGGGTCCAGTCACCGCTCTGCGGCTGCAGGCCATGATCGACCGTCAGCGCGAGCAGAGGCCTGCCGTTGGCCTTGGCCCAGTCGGCGGCAAGCGCCAGCAAGGCAACGGAATCCCCTCCGCCGGAGAGGGCCAGGGCCACAGGCGCATCGACGTGCCGCTCAAGGCGCGCGTCGAGCTCCGCGGCGACCCGCGATCTCAGGTCGGAGTCGGGTTCGCGCGCGCGGGCCGTCAGGCCGCGCACTTGGCCTGGGTCTTGACCGCCGCCGCCCGGCGCTTGACCGAAGCGGGCGCCTCCTTGGCGTAGCGCCGGTCGAACTCCGCCACCGCCGCGCAGGCCTCCTTCGCGTGGCCGGTCAGCTGCAGCGAACTGGCCAGCCCCACCGTGGCCTCCGGCGCCCATTTGGCCTTGGCCCCGCCGCCCTTCAGCGCCTCGTAGTAGTGCGAGGCGGCGGTGTTCGGATCCTTAGAGGCGAAGTAGGCCTCGCCGAGTTGATAGTGGGCCTCGGCCACCTGCGGGCCGTTCGGATAGTGGTCGATATAGGCCTGGAAGCCCTGGGCGGCGCCGGCGAAATCCTGGCTTAGCATCAAGGCCTTGGCCGCCTTGAAGTCGGCGGCGGCGTCGCCGCTGGTCGCGGGCGCCGCCTCGCCCGTCGTGGTCGTTGTCGTGGCCTGGGCCGCCTGCGCCGCCTTGGCGTCTTCGGCCGCCTTCTCCAGCGCGACGATGCGGCCTTCCAGCTCGCCGATCTTGGTCAGCAGGGCCTGGTTGTCGGACCGGGCCTGTGCCTCGGCCTGGCGGCTCTTGCTGAGCTCGATGGAGACGGTGTCGAACTGGGCGTTGACCTTGCGCATGGCCTGCTCGTCGTCGTTCAGCCGCGCGGTCAGTTCGTCCAGGCGCGCGGTCAGGGCGATCACTTCCGGATCAGGCTCGATCAGGTTCGGCGGGGCCTTGTCCGGCTTCATTCGCGCGATGGTGTTCTCCAGCCGCTCGACGTCGCGGTCGAGACGGTCCAGGCGCTTCTTGTCCCACTGGGTCTCGGGCGGCGGGCCGGCCGGCGAGGTCGCGGGCGCATCCTGCGCGAGGGCGGTCGCTGCGCCCAGCAGCGAGGCGAGAACAACGCCGGATACAATTCGTCTTGCGGTCATGGTGTCAGCTTCCACGCCAGTTCGGCCACAATGGGGCCGGGACCGGCATAAGAAAAGGGGCCGGACGTCGCCGTCCGGCCCCTTCGAATGTCAACGAGGCTAAGATCAGCGCGCGCCGGCGGTGATCTGCGTGTGGCCGTTGCGGTTCTTGGCCCAGGCGTCCTCGGTCGAACCCGGGTCGATCGGGCGTTCCTTGCCGTAGGAGATCACGTCGATGCGAGCCGCGTCGATGCCGCGGGCGACCAGATAGTCGCGCACAGCCTGGGCGCGGCGGGCGCCGAGCGCGAAGTTGTACTCGCGGGTGCCGCGTTCGTCGCAATTGCCTTCGATACGGACTCGCACGTTGCGATAGCGGCCAAGCCAGGCGGCCTGGGCGTCCAGCACCGAGCCGCCGTCCGGGCGGATGGCGAACTGGTCGAAGTCGAAATAGACGCGATCACCGGCGTTGATCACGAAATCCTGTTCGGAACCGGGGATCGGCTGGGCCGGGCCCGACTGCACGGGCTCGGCCGGGGCGGTGCGGGGCGCGGGCTCAGCGGGCGCGCGAGGCGCTTCGGCGACGGGCACTGCGGGCGTGTATTTAGGCTTGGAAGCGCAGGCCGCCACGAGGGCCAGAGACAGGGCCACCAGGGCGCCGCGTGCGATCCTGGCTGTACGGGGGGTGGCTTGCAGCATCATTCTCACCTCTTCTACCGGGCCGGTCGGCCTGGAAATCTCGCAGTTTCCGGGCAGACCCTAGAGCCTAACCCGACGTTCTAGACAGGGGTTCCGGATTCTCCAAACGCGCGCACGGCGACGCTTGGATCAGTCCAGAAGCGGCGACCAGGCGGGGTCGGACCCCGACTGGCTGTAGGGGGCCGGCCGCTCGACGCGGCCGGTGACGTCGACCATCCACAGGCGCGGATCGCCGGCGGCGGCCTCACGGTGGAACATGATGTAGCGGCCGTTGGGAGCCCAGGTCGGGCCCTCCTCGAAGTAGCTCGTCGACAGGATCTTCTCGCCCGAGCCGTCCGGGTTCATCACCCCGATGGAGAAGCGCCCGCCGTCCTGCTTGGTGAAGGCGATCAGCTCGCCCGTCGGGCTCCAGACCGGGGTGTTGTAGCGGCCGCCGCCCTGGGACAGGCGCCGCACGCCCGAACCGTCGGTGTTCATCACATAGAGCTGCGGCGAGCCCGAGCGGTCGGAGTTGAACACGATCTGGCGCCCGTCCGGCGAGAACGAGGGCGATGTGTCGATGCCGGGATCGACCGTCAGCCGCGTCTCGGTGCGGGTCCTCAGGTCCATCAGCCAGATGTCGGAGTTGCCGCCGCGGGTCACCGAGAAGGCCACGCGGTTGCCGTCGGGCGAGAAGCGCGGCGCCGACACCAGGCCGGTGATCTTGCCGGTCAGCAGTTCCTGGCGGCCGGTCTCGATGTTGAACAGGTAGATGCGGGTGAAGTTGTCGCCCAGGGCCATGTAGACGACCTCCTGGGAGTTGGACGAATAGCGCGGCGTCATCACCTGGTAGGAGCCGTCCGACAGATAGAGCGGATTGGCGCCGTCCTGGTCCATGATGGTCAGGAGCTTCTTGCGGTGGGTCTTGGGCCCGCTCTCGGCCACGAACACCACGCGGGTGTCGAAGTAGCCCTTGTATCCAGTCAGCTTGGTGTAGATCGCGTCGGCGATCTTGTGCGCGACCCGGCGCCAGTTCTCGGGCGTGGCCACGAAGTGCTGGCCGTCGAGCGGCTTCTCGCCGTTCACGTCCCAGAGGCGATAGTCGAAGCCCAGGCGCCCATCCGGGCCCATCGCCCCGCCGCCGGAGACCAGGGCCTGGGCCCCGATCTGGCGCCAGGCGGGAAACAGCGGGACCACGCCCACGTTCAGGCCCTTGTCGCTGGACGCCGAGGGATCGACGATCCGGAAGTAGCCCGACCGCTCAAGGTCCGCGCCCACCACCTGGGCGATGTCGGCGCCGTGTTCTCCGCCGAACGGCGCAATCGAGATCGGCAGCGGCTGAATCTGGCCCTGGTTCACGTCCACCACGATGTCCGCCCGCGCCGGCGTCATCGGCAGGGAGGCGGCAATCGCAAGCGCCACAAGGGCGGCGAACAGAACGCGAAGGCTCATCGGCGGGGGACCTCGGGCAAACGGACGCAGACTTGGAACGTCACGGGCTATCTCTGGCCTCAGATCAGGGCGAAGTTTCGACGCGCTGTAAAGTCCGGGGCGCTTTAGCGCATGAACCTTACATGGAGGTCACTTCGTGGCGCAGGCCTCCTTGGCCGAGAAGTTCATGGTGATGGAGGTGTTGCGGTAGTCGGCCGGCACGTCCTGAAGCGAATAGGGCTGGGCCGCTTTCACGGCTGCGCGCGCAGCCTGGGCGACCAGGGTTCCCTCCTGGGCGCGGTTGACCAGGTCGGGGCCTTCGGTGAGGCGGCCGTCGTAGCCGATGGTGAAGCGCACCGGGGCGACCACGTCCTTGGTGCCGGCCACATCGCAATCCAGCACCCAGCGGTCCTGCACCTTGCCCACCAGGCCGCTCAGCGCGCGGCGCGCCTCCTGCGGGGTCGGGCTGTGCTTGGGCGCCATAGTCGGCTTGATCTGGGTCGAGGGCTTGCCGGTCGGGCGCGCGGCCGTCTGCGACGGCGACACCACCTTGCCTATGCAGGCCATGAAGTTCTGCTGGCAGGCGCTCGGAACCTGCGACGGCGCCGCCGACGCC
Organism: Pseudomonadota bacterium; assembly: GCA_018241995.1. Lineage (GTDB taxonomy): Bacteria > Pseudomonadota > Alphaproteobacteria > Caulobacterales > Caulobacteraceae > JAFECT01. The sequence continues at coordinate 343,125 of JAFECT010000006.1, read as the reverse complement.
TTCTGCGGCTTGGCGCTGGGCGCCTTGGTCTCGACCGGCTTGGGCGGCTCGGGCGTGGGCGTCCGCTGCGCCGGGGGCGGCGGCGGAGGCGGGGCAGGCTCGGCCGCCTGGGGCGTGGGCGGCGCCTCGGCGGGGGTCGGCACGGGGGCCACGTCGGGCGCCTTGAACTCGGTGCTGGAGACGATGGTCACCGGCACGGCGTCGCCGAGCTTCAGGTCCTTGGAGAAATGCAGCAGGCCGAGCGCCAGGATCCCGATGTGCAGCAGGATCGAGGCGATGATGGCCGGAAGCGGGAACCTGTTGCTGCGCATCGCGCCCCTTACGGCGCCGTCGAGGCGGGCGTCACAGGCGTGGCCCGGCCAGCCTCGTCGCCCTTCGAGGCGGAGGTGTCGGTGACGAGGCTGATCTTGGTGAAGCCGGTGACCGCCAGCTTGGCCATCACCCGCGCCACCGATTCATAGGGCGCGTTGCCATCGGCGCGCACGAAGATCGGCCGCTCGTGCGAGCCGCCCGTCGCCGCGGTCAGGGCCGGGGCCAGCTGATCGTAGGTCACCTGGGTCTGCTGGATGAAGATCGCGCCGTCCTTGCGCACGGTGACGGCGATCGGCTCGTTGGAGTCCTTGATCGCGCCGGCCTCGGTCTTGGGCAGCTCGACCTCGACCCCGGCGTTCAGCAGGGGCGCGGAGATCATGAAGATGATCAGGAGCACCAGCATCACGTCAACCAGCGGCGTGACGTTGATCTCCGACAGGGTCTGGCGCGAGCGGCTGCGGCGGCGGCCGCGCCGCCCCGTTCCGCCCTGTCCGGCCGAAAACGCCATGGCTCAGGCGGCTCCCGACACGCGCTCGCCGATGCGGCGCGCGATGGCCGCGCCCAGCTCATCGGCGAACGCCTCCAGGCGCCCGGCGAACTTGGCCGCGTCCAGCGAGAACTTGTTGTAGGCGATGTAGGCCGGGATGGCGGCGGCCAAGCCCAGGGCGGTGGCGAACAGGGCCTCCGAGATGGCCGGGGCAACGGTGGCCAGGTTGGTGTTGTGCTGGGCGGCGATGGCCGAGAAGGCGTGCATGATGCCCCAGACCGTGCCGAACAGGCCGATGAAGGGCGACGAGGTGGCCACGATGGCCAGGACGCCCAGGCCCTCCTCCGCGCGGCGGCTTTCGCGCGCGATGATGGAGTCCAGCACCCGGTCCACGGTCGACAGCACGATGGCGCCCTGCCCGTCGGACAGAGGCCCGCGCGCACGGGCGTCGCGCCAGGACTTCAGCGCCGCGACCAGCAGGGCCGGCATGGGCGCGGAGGGGTTGTCGCCGGCCTGATTGGCCAGGTCGTCGAGCGAACGCCCGGAGGCGACCGCGTCCTCGAACGCGGCGGCCTGCTTATTCAGGCCGGCGAAGCGGAACAGCTTGTCCAGGATTACCACCCAGGACCACAGCGAAGCGATCGCGAGGCCCACCATCACTACCTGCACCACCCAGTCGGCGCGCATGAAGATGCTGACGATACCCAGGGAATGCGGGTCGAAGCCCTGCCCCATTGGATTCACTCCGATCTTTTCGTGCGGTCGCGCGGCGGCGCGCCGGCATGTACAGCGGACACCCGTGTCGAATCTTGGGCGCTAAGTCTAGGGCTTCGCCTTCAGTCCGCGAGCGGTTTCAACCAGGGGGCTAGGCCCTCGGCCAGGGATTTTGGCGGCCGCTTAGGCCGACCCTGCAGGTCGATGCAGGCGGCCTCGACCTCGGCGGACACCATCAGCTCGCCGCCCCGCTCGATCTGCTGGCTGATCAGCAGCCTCGCGCCCTTGACGCTGTCGTAGCGGGTGCGGACCACCAGGGCGTCGTCGATGCGGGCGCCGCGCTTGAACACGAGCTCCATGCGCACCACCACAAAGGCCAAGGGGTCGTCGCGATCGAGCAACTCCTGGTGCCCGGTCGCCGCCAGCCGCAGGAAGTCGGAGCGGCCACGCTCGAAATAGCGCACGTAGTTGGCGTGATAGACTAGGCCGGTGAAGTCGGTGTCCTCGTAGTAGACCCGCACAGGCAACAGGTGGTCACGGCCCTCGAACCGGCCGGCGGAGGGGGCGTCGTTCATGGACGGCTCGCTGCGTTTACAGCAGGCGACACAGGCCGCCGCATGCTCACGAAATCGGGACAATCCCTGGCGACCCGCCTTTCGAAAGCCATGGCGTCCTCGTCGGAGTCCAGCGTCAGCGTCCCGTCCGCGAAAACGAAGCTATGGTCCGTGAAGGGCGGCGGCGGCTCCGCGGGATCGACCTTCGCAGTTGAGATCTGAGGCCCTGCGACACCACAGATCGCGGTCTTGCCGTGCGCGATGTTGGTCGAGACGTAGTGAAGCTCTGTGGTCGGCCCCAACCGCTTCTGCAGACCCGCCTTCGCCTCGGCATAGGCGTCCGCGGGCTTCGGTTTCTCCGCACATGCCGCGACGAGCACGAATAGGGCTAAGGCAACGACAAGCGCCTTGCGTCCCAACGTGAAAAATCCTTCTCTCCTTGCGGGAGAAGGATGGGCCCCGTCGGCCAGAGGCCTACGGGAGGATGAGGGGTCGCCCTGGGCGGTCCGAACGGAGCGCTGCTGAATCGCGATTGCTTTCAAATCTAGGCGCCCTTCACCAGCGCGAAGCCGGATGACGGATATCGACCCCTCATCCTCCCGTTGCTGCGCAACGGGGCCCATCCTTCTCCCGCAAGGGGAGAAGGATTCGGATTTGGCGGCCTCGGTCATTTCCCGTCCTCGAACAGCCCCGGCTGCTGAACTTTCGGCGGCGCGGTGAGCCCCAGGTGGGCGTAGGCCTTGGCCGCGGCCATGCGGCCCCGGGGGGTGCGCTGGATGAAGCCCTGCTGCATCAGATAGGGCTCGATCATGTCCTCCACCGCGTCGCGGGCTTCGGCGATGGCGGCGGCGATGGTCTCCATGCCGACGGGACCGCCGCCGTAGTTCTCGATCAGGGCGCGCAGGTAGCGGCGGTCGAGGCTGTCCAGGCCCAGTTCGTCGACCTCCAGCCGCGCCAAGGCCCGGCCCGCGACTCGGCGGTCGATGGTCTCGGCGCCCTCGGCGGTGGCGAAGTCGCGCACGCGGCGCAGCAGGCGGCCGGCCACGCGCGGGGTGCCTCGGGCGCGGGTCGCGATCTCGGCGGCGCCGTCCGGCGCCAGGGGCGCGCCCATCTTGCGCGCGGCGTGGCCGAGCACGCGGCAGAGCTCTTCGGAGGTATAGAACTCCAGCCTCAGCGGAATGCCGAAACGGTCGCGCAGCGGCGTGGCCAGCAAGCCCGCCCGCGTCGTGGCGCCGACCAGGGTGAAGGGCGCCAGGTCGATGCGCACCGTGCGCGCCGAGGGGCCCTCGCCGATGATCAGGTCCAGCACATGGTCTTCCATAGCCGGGTAGAGGATTTCCTCCACGGCCGGGGCCAGGCGGTGAATCTCGTCGATGAACAGCACATCGCGCGGTTCGAGGTTGGTCAGGATTGCCGCCAAGTCCCCGGCCTTGGCCAGGACCGGGCCCGAGGTGGCGCGAAAGTTCACCCCCAGCTCGCGCGCGACGATCTGGGCCAGGGTGGTCTTGCCCAGCCCCGGCGGGCCGAACAGCAGCACGTGGTCCAGCGCCTCGCCCCGGCCGCGGGCGGCGTCGATGAAGACCTTGAGATTGCCCTTGGCCTGCTCCTGCCCGACGAATTCGTCGAGCGTCTGGGGGCGCAGGGCGCGGTCCTGCGGGTCGAGCGGCTGGTCTTCGCCCGAGACCAATCTACTCATCGCCCGATGTCCTGCAGGGCGGCGCGGATGACGGCGGAGACCTCGGCGTCCTCACCCAGGCGGATCAGGGCCTGATCGACAGTGCGGCGCGCGATGGCCTCGGCAATCCCTAAGCCCATCAGGGCCGAAACCGCCTCGCCGGAGGTGGAGACCTGCGGCGCGGCCGCCTGGATCGGCGCCAGGGCGGAGACGTGGAAGGCGCCGACGTCGGCCAGTTGCTTGTCCTTGAGCTCGGTGACGATGCGCAGGGCCAGCTTCGGGCCAACCCCATTGGCACGGCCGACCGAGGCCTTGTCCTCGCGCGCCACGGCCTGGGCCAGTTCGCCGGGCCCCAGCACGTCCAGCACCGACAGCGCCGCCTTTGGGCCCACCCCCTGCACGCTCAGCAAAGCCACGAAGGCGCGGCGCTCGTCGCGGCCGAGGAAGCCATAGAGCCGCGGCCCCTGCTCCTGCGACCACTGGCTTTCGACGTGCAGCAGGACCTCGTCGCCGATCGGCGGCAGGCGCGACAGCGTCTTCGAGCCGCAGCGCAGCACATAGCCCACCCCGCCGACTTCGATCAGCACCTCGTCCTCGCCGGCCTCGGCCAGCACGCCTCTAAGCCTGCCAATCAAGCGACGGCTCCCAGCTTGCGGTAACGGCGCGCATGGGCGTGGGCGATGGCCACCGCCAGGGCGTCGGCGGCGTCGGCCGTCGGCTTGCCCGAGGCGGGAAGCAGGCGCTGGACCATGAAGGCCACCTGGGTCTTGTCCGCGGCCCCGGTCCCCACCACCGCCTTCTTGACCTCCTTGGCCGCGTATTCGGCCACCGGCAGGCCGGCGCGGCAGGGCGCGATCATGGCCGCGGCGCGCGCGTGGCCGAGCTTGAGCGTGGAAGAAGCGTTGGTGCTGACGAAGGTCTCCTCGATGGCGGCCTCGTCCGGCGCCCAGGCGGCGACCAGTTCGCTCACGCCCTCGAACAGATGCAGCAGGCGCTCGGCGAAGGGCGCCTTGTCGTCGGGCGTCAGGACCCCGTGCGCCAGCCAGGAGATGCGCGAGCCCTCGCACGCGATCACGCCCCAGCCGGTGCGCCTCAGGCCGGGGTCGAGCCCCAGGATGCGAATCGCCGTGTTCGTCATTCGTTCGGCAAAATGCCCGCCCGCGCCCGGCTTGGGAAGCGGGATCAGACGTCGCGGCTAGACATCCCTGGGATCAATGTCGAAGCCGGCGACGGCGGGATGGTTTCGCAAGGCGTCCGACAGCAATCCCGTCGGCGCCAGCCCTCGCGCGCGGATGTGGGTGATGTGGGTCAGCCGGCCCTCGTCGAGATTGTGCCGGATCGCCCCCGCATCGACACCGAAGCCCTTCAGCAGTTCACGAAACTCGGCTTCGCTGAGCGCTGCGCCCTGGCGATAGGTGACGGAGACCTCTGCCAGGCCCTTGCGGGGGAGACGTTCGTCCAGGGGCTTGAGCGCAGTCAGGATGACAAGGCTGAGCAGCAGGGTCAGCCCGCCCCCCACATAGTGACCGAACCCCAGCATCACGCCGAGGCTGGCCGAGGCCCAGACCGCCGCGGCCGTGGTCAAGCCGTGGATGTTGAGGCCTGCGCGGAAGATCATGCCCGCGCCCAGGAAGCCTACGCCGGTGACGATGCCCTGGGCGATGCGCGAGGCCGCGCCCGCATCGGCCGCCACGCTGCCCGCGTTACGCGCCGCCAGCACCAGGGCGGCGCTGGCAAGGCAGACCAGGGCATGGGTGCGAAAGCCCGCCGGCTCGGAGCGCAGGCCCCGCTCCAGCCCGATCAGCGCGCCGCCGACCAGGGCGGCGGCCAGAGGCGCCAGGAATTCGGTCACCCACTGCGGCATCGCGCCTCCGTCAGGCCGTCAGCTTGGCCATGTCCTCGTCGCTGATCTCGAAGTTGGCGTAGACGTTCTGCACGTCGTCGTCGTCGTCGAGCACATCCATCAGCTTCATCAGGGTGCCGGCCGCGTCGCCGGAGACCGGGGTCAGGCTCTTCGGGCGCCAGACGATGCTGGTGGATTTCGGCGCGCCCAGCGCCTTTTCCAGCGCCTCGGCCACCTCGTTCAGGTCCTCGAAGGCGGTGAAGATGGTGTGGCCTTCCTCAGGGTCGGATTCGACGTCCTGGGCGCCCGCCTCGATGGCGGCCTCCATCACCTTGTCCTCGCTGCCGACCGAGGCCGGGTAGACGATCTGGCCCATGCGATCAAACATGAAGCTGACCGCCCCGGTCTCGCCCATGTTGCCGCCGTGCTTAGAGAAGGCCGCGCGCACGTTCGAGGCGGCGCGGTTGCGGTTATCCGTCAGAACCTCGACGATGATGCCCGCGCCGCCGGGGCCGAAACCCTCGAAACGGATCTCGGCGTAGTCGGCCGCGTCACCGCCCTCCGACTTCTTGATGGCCCGCTCGATATTGTCCTTGGGCATGGACTCGGCCTTGGCGTTGGCGATGGCCAGGCGCAGGCGCGGGTTGAAGTTGGGGTCGGGCATGCCGTGCTTGGCCGCCACGGTGATTTCGCGCGACAGGCGCGAGAACAGCTTGGAGCGGGCCGCGTCGGCGCGGCCCTTCTTGTGCATGATGTTCTTGAACTTTGAGTGGCCGGCCATGCTCAGATCCCAAAGGCGTGTGGCCTCAAGGCCCGCCTCGACTACGAAGATGGCCGCTCGATAGCCGACCGGCCCTATATCTGTCGACTGCGCCGCGCGTCCGAGTTACGGGAACCCAGGCGCCGCGGCGGTGTTCAGCCAGGGTCGCCCTCGAAAGCAAGAGTCCGCCAAGGTGAGCCACGCCATGTCCAAGCTCGACGTTTCCCCGCCCGACTATGCGGTCCTGGACGGGCTTGAGGACTTCATGGACGACGAAGAGCCCACCACCGAACTGGTGCATTGGTACGATCGGCCGGGCTGGCCGTTCGGCAAGCTGCAGCCGAGCCTGGCCATTGCGGGCGCGTTCGCGCTGGGCCTCGCGGTCGGCGCGGCCTTCACCGCCGGGGCCATGTGGCCCCGAGAACGCGACTGAATCGCGACTAGGCCCGCTCGGCCACCAGATCCATCGCCGGAACGTGCTGCGACAGCCGCCCGCCCACGCGGATCGGCTCCACGCGCACGGCCAGACCCGTCCGGTCGTCGGTCTCGACGAACACGCCGCAGATCGTCGCCGGGCCTGAGGCCGGGGTGTAGCGCCCGCCCGCAATGCGGGTGGTGAATCGGCGCAGCGGCTCTTCCTTGTCGTTGCCGATCACGCTGTCGTAGTCGGCGCAGGCCCCCGCGTCGGTCTGGTAGGCTGTGCCGTTCGGCAGAATCTGGCAGTCGGCAGTCGGCACGTGGGTATGAGTGCCCACCACCAGGGACGCGCGCCCGTCGCAGAAGTGGCCCATCGCCATCTTCTCGGAAGTCGCTTCCGCGTGGATGTCGACGATCACCGCGTCGCAGGCCAGGCCCAGCGGACAGGCGTCGAGCTCCTTCTCCACGGCCGAGAACGGGTCGTCCATCGGATCCATGTGCACCCGGCCCAGCACGTTCATGACCAGCACCCGGCGGCCCGACTGGGTCTCGAACAGGTCGGCGCCGCGGCCCGGCGCATCCATCAGGCGCGGGTAGTTGACCGGGCGGATCAGCCGCGGCTCGCGCACGATGTAGGTCAGGGCTTCCTTCTGGTCCCAGGAGTGGTTGCCGAGTGTCAGGACGTCGGCCCCGGCGTCGAACAGCTCGCGGGCCGTATGCTCGGTGATGCCGAAGCCGCCCGCGGCGTTCTCGGCGTTGACCACCACGAAATCCATGCCGAGGCGCCGTTTGAGCTCGTGCAGGTGGTCCGAAAGCCCGTCGCGGCCCGAGCGCCCGACGACGTCGCCAAAAAATCCGATACGCATCAATCGTCCTTTCGGAACGCAATATAGGCGCGTTCCGTGACGACGCCGTCCAGTTTCTGATCGTGGGGGTCGGCAGGCAGGCGCTCGACCTCCTGGACCGCGAAGGCCAGGCCGATGGCCGTGACCGGCTTCAGGGCGCGCAGACGCTCCAGGGTGCGGTCGTAGTGCCCGGCGCCATAGCCTAGGCGGTGGCCCTGGCGGTCGAAGGCCAGCATCGGGACCAGCACCAGGTCGGGCTCCACCGTTTCGGCCTCAGGCGACGGCTCATGCACGCCGAAATGGCCGCGCGCGAGGTCGTGGGCCGGGTCCCATAGGCGGAAGGTCAGGGGCGCATCCGATCCCTTGGGCGGCGTCACCGGCAGGGCGGCCTTCAGGCCGAGCTGCGTCAGTCGCTCCAGCAGGGGCCTCGGATCGATCTCGCTGCGGAAGGGCCAGTAGCCGGCGACCACCGACCCCGGCTGAGGGATCAGCGCCCGCGGGAACACCGCCGACAGGGTCTGGCCGGCCAGGGGATGGGCCGCGGCCGCGGCGGCCCGCCGTTCGGCGGCCTGGGCGCGAAGCTCGGCTTTGGCTGAGGTGTCGGACATGGCGAGAGAAAGGGTGGCGGCGCCGCGAAGAACCGTGAAGGCGGTTTCAATCCCCTCGGACCTGGATAACCAGGTGGGCGCCGTGTGCCGAGGTCCACGGACCCCGACAGGGACAGCTCCCGTAGAGAGTGATTAAGGTCCCCGGGATGTGAAGCCTTCGACGCGAGCCGCAGCATGACCCGCCGTCTGGATAGATAGGCTTCGAGGACCCTTCCGGCAAGCGCGGCCCTTGAGCTCAGGCCGTTTCGGTCAGCAGCTTCTCGATGCGCTCGGCGGCGTTGTTCAGCGCCAGGGCCGCGCGCTTGCCGGTGTCGTCGCGCTGGGCGTGGTCGTAGTCCGTCTGCAGGCGGTTCAGCTGGGCACGGATGTCGGCCAGTTCGTCGGAGACCAGCAGCGCCGCCATCAGCAACAGCCGCGGCTCGCCCACCTGGCCCACGTCGCGGCCGACCTGGCGCACGTGCTCGTCGAACTGGCGCGCCAGCATGCGCACCCGGTCCTCCTGGCCGTCGGCGCAGCCTACGCTGTAGGGGCGGCCGTTGATGTCGACGGTGACGGTTCCCATCAGCTCAGCCCTCCGCGCTCAGGATGGCGCGCACTTCCTCGGCCGCGCGACCCAAGGCCGCAGAGGCTTCGGCGGCGGCGCTTTCCAGCGCCTTCTCGCGGGCGCGGGCGGCGTCCAGGTCGTCGGCAAGGCGCGAACGATCCTGATCGAACAGGCTGCCTTCGCCGCTCTGGCCTTGCGCCTTCATCGCGCGCAGGCGGGCTTCGAGCGCGCCCACCGCTTTTTCCAGCCGCTGGGCGGCCAGCGAGAGATCGGCCTTGTCGTCGGCCATAGGGGTCCTCCGCCGTCGGAAACGCGAATCCGTATAGAACCCGGCGCAGGCCTCAGGTAAAGCGCCCGCGACTTTTCATCCTCCTCCTCCCCCCGACCCGGAGACACCGCATGGCCGCCGCGGCGAAGCACGACACCCGCTCATCCGACACGGCGCGCAAGGTCGGGACCCATGAGATGGCCGACACCATCCGCGTCCTGGCCATGGAGGCGGTGCAGCAGGCCAACTCCGGTCACCCCGGCATGCCGATGGGCATGGCCGATGTGGCGACGGTGCTGTTCTCGAAATTCCTGAAGTTCGATGCCTCGCGCCCCAACTGGGCCGACCGCGACCGGTTCGTGCTGTCGGCGGGCCACGGCTCGATGCTGATCTACGCCCTGCTCCACCTGACCGGGTTCAAGGGCGTGACCATGGAGCAGATCCGGAACTTCCGGCAATGGGGCTCCAACACCGCCGGCCACCCGGAGTTCGGTCACACGCCGGGCGTGGAGACCACCACCGGTCCTCTGGGCCAGGGCCTGGGCAATGCGGTGGGCATGGCCATGGCCGAGCGCCACCTCAACGCCCGCTTCGGCGACGACCTGGTCGATCACCGCACCTGGGTGATCGCCGGCGACGGCTGCCTGATGGAGGGCATCAGCCATGAGGCCATCGCCCTGGCCGGCCGGCTGCGCCTGAACCGCCTGACCGTGCTGTGGGACGACAACGACATCACCATCGACGGCAAGCTCTCCCTGTCGGAGACCGGCGACCAGCTGGCGCGCTTCAAGGCCTTCGGCTGGGCGGTGAAGCGCATCGACGGCCACCACGAGGGCGAGATCCGCCGCGCCCTGAAGTGGGCGATCAGGCAGGATCGCCCCAGCATGATCGCCTGCCGCACCAAGATCGGCCGCGGCGCCGCGACCATGGAGGGCAGCCACAAGACCCACGGCTCGCCGCTGGGGGCCGCCGAGATCGCCGCCACCCGCGAGAAGCTGGGCTGGACCCTGCCGCCGTTCGAGGTGCCCGAGGCCGTGGCCAAGGCCTGGGCCAAGGTCGGCCGCCGGGGCCGCAAGGACCGCAAAGCCTGGGAGGCGCGCCTCGCCGCATCCGACCACGGCCACGAATTCGCCCGCGCCATGTCCGGCGACCTGCCGGAGGGCGCCTTCGCCGAACTGGAGCGCCAGATCGCGGCCCAGACCGAGGCCAAGCCGGCCCAGGCCACGCGCGTCTCTTCGGGCGCGGCGCTGGAAACGCTGTTCGACCGTGTTCCGGAGCTGCTCGGCGGTTCGGCCGACCTGACCGGCTCCAACAACACCCTGGTCAAGGGCACGGCCACCTTCGACCGGCCCGACTACGCCGGGCGCTACGTCAACTACGGCATCCGCGAGCACGGCATGGCGGCGGCCATGAACGGCATGGCCCTGCACGGGGGCGTCATCCCCTATGGCGGGACGTTCCTGGTGTTCTCGGACTATAGCCGCCCCTCGATCCGCCTGGCGGCGCTGATGGGCATCCGCGTGGTCCACGTCCTGACCCACGACTCCATCGGCCTGGGCGAAGACGGCCCGACCCACCAGCCGGTCGAACATCTGGCGGCGCTGCGTTCGATCCCGAACCTGCTGGTGTTCCGTCCGGCCGACGCGGTCGAGACCCTGGAATGCTGGAAGCTGGCGCTGGAAGCCAGGAGCCAGCCTTCGGCCATGGCCCTGTCGCGCCAGAAGACGCCGGCGGTGCGTACCGCCCCGGCTTCGGAGAACCTGTCGGCCAAGGGCGCCTATGAGCTGGCGCCGGCCGAGGCCGGCCCGGCCAAGGTCACCATCTTCGCCTCGGGCACCGAAGTCCCGATCGCGCTCGACGCCCGCGCCCGCCTGGAGGCCGAAGGCATCGGCGCCCGCGTGGTCTCGACCCCCTGCTGGGAGCTGTTCGACGCCCAGCCCAAGGCCTACCAGGCCAAGGTGCTCGGCAAAGCGCCGGTCAGGATCGCGGTCGAGGCCGCGGTCAAGCTCGGCTGGGAGCGCTTCATCGGCGACGACGGCGCGTTCGTAGGCATGAAGGGCTTCGGGGCCAGCGCGCCTTACGAAAAGCTCTACGAAGGCTTCGGCATCACCGCCGAGGCGGTGGTCGAGGCCGCCAAGGGCAAACTGAAGTGACGGCCGTGATCTCGCCGGCGATCACCGAGCGGGACCTCGACGCCGTGCGCACGCTCATGGCCGAATACGCCGAGACCTTCGAGGTGGCGGACCGCTGCTTCGAGGGCGTGGACCGGGAGCTGGCCGAACTGCCCGGCGCCTACGCCCCGCCTCGCGGCGCGCTCTACCTGGCCCGCGACCCTGACGGCGAGCCGCTGGGCTGCATCGCCCTGAAGCCGGTCGACGAGCACGTGTGCGAGATGAAGCGTCTCTACGTACGCCCCGCCGCGCAGGGGCAAGGCCTGGGGCGACGGCTGGCCGAAACCCTGATCGCCCATGCCCGCGCCTCCGGCGCCAAGGCGATGCGCCTCGACACCCTGTCGCAAATGCAGGCGGCTCAGGGCCTGTACAGCGATCTGGGCTTCCAGCGGATCGCGCCCTACAACGCCAACCCCACGCCGGGGATCATCTATCTGGAACTGAAGCTCTGAGGGGGGCGAAGCCATGGTGAAGGCGGACTACTGGGAGGTCGAGGACGGCCAGGTTGTCGAGAAGACCGGCAAGTCCCTGGCCCATTGGGACGGCGTGCTCGACGCCTTCGGCGCGGCCGGCAAGAAGTCCAACGACAGCGTCGCCCATCTGCAGAGAGACCACGGCGTGCCGCGCTACTGGGCCCGCACCCTGACCACCCGTTACCTCAAGGCCAAGGGCGCCTAGCGGCTCAGGTACTTCATCCCGGTGTCGCAGAGGATCGCGACCACGGTGGCCTCCGGCCCCAGCGTTTCAGCCAGCTTCAGCGCCGCCACGACGTTGGCTCCGGTCGAGGTCCCTCCGAACAGACCTTCTTCGCGGGCCAGCCGCCGAGCCATGGCCGCGGCCTCGTCCGTGGAGACACGCGCGATCCGATCGGGAAGCTCCGGCCGCCACAACGGCACGACGAAGCCCGCGCCGATGCCGTCGATCCTATGCGCGCCGGTCGGCCCGCCGGACAGCACTGCGGACTCCTCCGGCTCCACAGCCACCAGCCGCACGTCGGCCTTGCGCGCCCGGAGCGCCTCGCCCGCGCCGCGGAAGCAGGCGCCCGTGCCGACGCTCTGCACGAAGCCGTCGATCCCGCCGTCGGTCTGATTCCAAAGTTCCTCGGCCAGGCGGCGGTAAGCCGTCATCTGATCGGTGTTGTTGAGCTGGTCGGTCCAGAAGCCGCCGGTTTCCTCGGCGATCACCCGCGCCGCCTCGACCATGTCGCAGGTCAGCTTGGCGGTCATGCGCCCGCCCTCGCTCTCGATCACGGTCAGCTCGGCGCCGAGGGCGCGCATATGCTCCAGCTTCTCGCGGGCGAAGGCGTCGGAGGTGACGATGCGCAGGCGATAGCCCTTCACCGCGCAGACCAGGGCCAGGGAGACGCCCGTCGAGCCGCCGGTGTATTCGACCACCGTGCCGCCGGGCTTCAGCCGCCCGTCGGCTTCCGCCGCCTGAATCATAGCCAGGGCCATGCGGTCCTTCATGCTGCCGGTGGGGTTGGAGTCCTCCAGCTTGAGCAGGACGCGCGCGCCGTTGGTCGGCGCCAAGCGGGTCAGCGGGACCAAGGCGGTCCGGCCGATCCGGTCGAGGATGTTCCGCGCGACCCCGCTCATGCGCCGTGCTCTTCCAGCCAGAGCTTCAGCGCCAGGGCGTTGTTCCTCGCCTCGTCCTTGGCCGCGTAGAGTAGGGTCACCGGCCCCTTGACCATGTGCTCGCGCAGGGTGGCCACGGCGTCCTGCGCCTCGGGGGCCTTCAACTCCTCCGCATAAGCCTGCTGGAACTCGGCCCAGTCGTCCGGGTGGCCGTGGAAGCGCTTGCGCAGCGCGTCGCTCGGCGAAATGGCCTTGAGCCAGAGGTCGATGCCCGCCTTTTCCTTGGCGATGCCGCGAGGCCACAGCCGATCGACCAGGATGCGCGCACCGTCGTCGGTCTCGGCCGCCTCGTAGACACGCTTGATCTTCAGCCCGGCCATGGTCGTGATTTCCATGCATCTACAACTTATGTATATGCATAGGCCTATGAGTCGGACCGATCAACCGCGAAAGACCCTGCGCACCGACGCGCGCGAACTGGTCGAGACCTGCGCCGGCTGGAACAGCCGCCTGGCCGCGCGCCGGATCAGCCGCTTCCTCGACCGCGAGATGGAGCCTACCGGCCTCTCGGTGGCGCAGGTCGGGCTGATGGCCGAGATCGCGGCCGGCGCAGACGACACCCTGGGCGCCCTGGCGCGACGGTCGGGGCTGGAGCAGTCGACCCTGTCGCGCAATCTCAAGACCCTCGACGCCCAGGGCCTGATCGAGATCGCCACGGTGGAAGCCGACCAGCGCCGCCGCGCGGTGTGGCTGACCGAGGCCGGCGCCCGTCGGCTGGAGGCAGCCGTGCCGGTCTGGCGCGAGGCCCACGCAAGGCTGACCCAGGCTCTCGATCCGGCCCTGGCCGCCGCCCTGGCGCGCGGCTCCGAGGCCCTGGACTGACGCCCTCCCCATAATCCGAAACCGCTTGTGACTTTGTCACGGGGTTGACTCGCCTGCGTGCGGGGGCGAAAGGCGCGCCACCTTTTCAAAGCCCGTGGGAGCCCACCGCCATGACCCTTCGCGTCGCCATCAACGGTTTCGGTCGCATCGGCCGCCTGGTCCTGCGTTCGATCGTCGAGCACGCGCGCCGCGACATCGAGGTGGTGGCGATCAACGACCTGGGTCCGGTCGAGACCAACGCCCACCTGCTGCGCTACGACAGCGTGCACGGCCGTTTCCCGGGGACGGTGACCACCGGCGAGGACTGGATGGACGTGGGCCTGGGCAAGATGCGCGTGACCGCCATCAAGGACCCGGCCCAGCTGCCGCACAAGGAACTGGGCGTCGACATCGCGCTGGAATGCACCGGCATCTTCACCACCCGCGAGAAGGCCGCCGCCCACCTGGCCGCCGGCGCCAAGCGCGTGCTGGTTTCCGCTCCCTGCGACGGCGCCGACCAGACCATCGTCTTCGGCGTGAACCATGAAGTGCTCAGCGCGGCCGACACGGTCGTCTCCAACGCGTCCTGCACCACCAACTGCCTGGCTCCGGTCGCCAAGGTCCTGCAGGACCTGTGCGGGATCGAGCGCGGCTACATGACCACGATCCACAGCTACACCAACGACCAGCCGTCGCTGGACCAGCTGCACAAGGACCTCTACCGCGCCCGCGCCGCGGCCGTGTCGATGATCCCGACCTCCACCGGCGCCGCCAAGGCCGTGGGGCTGGTGCTGCCCGAGCTGAAGGGCAAGCTGGACGGCTCCTCGATCCGCGTGCCGACCCCGAACGTGTCGGTGGTGGACCTGAAGATCGTCCCGGGCCGTGACGTGACCAAGGACGAGATCAACGCCGCCATGACCGAGGCCGCCAACGGCTACCTCAAGGGCGTGCTGGCGGTGACCAACGATCCAATCGTCTCGATCGATATCAACCACATCGCCGCAAGCTCGACCTTCGCCCTGCCCCAGACCCAGGTGATCGAGGGCAAGCTGGCCCGCATCCTGACCTGGTACGACAACGAGTGGGGCTTCTCGACCCGCATGGCCGACACCGCCCTGCACATGGCCAAGTTCATCTAAGACCAAAGACCGATGGCCAGCTTCCGCACCCTCGACCAGGCCGAAGCGGCCGGGAAAACCGCCCTCGTCCGCGTGGACTTCAATGTGCCCATGCAGGACGGCCGGGTCACCGACGACACCCGCCTGCGCGCCGCGCTGCCGACGATCACCAAGCTGCGCGACATGGGCGCTAAGGTGGTGCTGCTGGCCCACTTCGATCGTCCCAAGGGCGAGCGTGTGCCCTCGATGAGCCTGAAGCCGGTGGTCGAGCCGCTGGCGAAGCTGATCGGAGCGCCAGTGCGCTTCGGCGAGGATTGCATCGGCGAGGAGGCCAAGGCCGCCATCGCCGACACCCCTGCGGGGGGGGTCTGCCTGCTCGAGAACCTGCGCTTCCACAAGGGCGAGGAGAAGAACGACCCGGCCTTCGCCAAGGCGCTGGCCGAGCTCGGCGACCTCTACGTCAACGACGCCTTCTCCGCCGCCCACCGCGCCCATGCCTCCACCGAAGGCGTGGCGCACCTCCTGCCGGCCTACGCCGGCGAGAGCATGCGCCGGGAGCTGGAGGCGCTGGACGCGGCGCTGGGCAATCCGCAGCGCCCGGTGCTGGGGATCGTCGGCGGATCGAAGGTTTCGACCAAGCTGGAGCTCCTGGAAAACCTGGTGGCCAAGCTCGACCGCCTGGCCATCGGCGGCGGCATGGCCAACACATTCCTGCACGCCCAGGGCCACGACGTCGGAGGGTCGCTCTGCGAGAAGGACTTGGCCGACACCGCCCGCAAGATCATGGACAAGGCTAAGGCCAAGGGCTGCGAGCTCTTGCTGCCGGTCGACGTGGTTGTTGCCACCGAGGTGAAGCCTGGCGCCGAAGCTGTCGTGCGCGGCCTGGACGGCATGGGCGCCGACGAGAAGATCCTGGACGCGGGGCCGAAGTCGGTCGAGCGCCTCATCGCCGCGATGGACGCCTCGAAGACGCTCATCTGGAACGGCCCGCTCGGCGTGTTCGAGGTTCCACCCTTCGATAAGGCGACCGTGGACGCCGCCAAGCACGCCGCCCAGCTCGCCAAGGCCGGCAAGATCGTCGCCGTGGCCGGCGGCGGCGACACCGTCTCGGCCCTGCACCACGCGGGCGTGGCGGGCGATTTCACCTTCGTCTCGACCGCGGGCGGGGCCTTCCTGGAATGGATGGAGGGCAAGGCCCTGCCGGGGGTGGAGGCGCTCAAGGCCTGAGGCCTGCGACGGCCCCGCTTGGCGCTGATACCCGCGCCCGGCTAGAATAAGCTCAATCAAAAAACGTCCAGCGAACGCTGCACAGGGAAAATTATGGATCTGAACGCGCTCAACGCCGTGGCGGAAGCCATGGTCGCGCCCGGCAAGGGCATCCTCGCCGCCGACGAATCGACCGGCACCATCAAGAAGCGCTTCGACGCGATCGGTGTGGAGAACACCGAGGAGAACCGCCGCGACTATCGCGAGCTGATGTTCCGCGCGGCCGAGGGCATGAAGTACGTCTCCGGCGTGATCCTCTACGACGAGACCATCTGGCAGGACGCCGCCGACGGCACGCCGCTGGTGGACCTGATCACCGCGGCCGGGTCGATCCCGGGTATCAAGGTCGACAAGGGCGTCACCCCCCTGCCCGGCTTCCCCGGCGAGACCATCACCGAAGGCCTGGATGGCCTGGGCGCCCGACTGGCGGCCTACTACGAGCGCGGCGCCCGTTTCGCCAAGTGGCGCGCGGTGATCGACATCGCCGACGGCATCCCCACCCAGGGCGCGATCAAGGCCAACGCCCATGCCCTGGCCCGCTACGCCGGCCTTTGCCAGGCCAACCAGATCGTGCCGATCGTCGAGCCCGAAATCCTGATGGACGGCGCCCACGACATCGCCCGCTGCGACGAGGTCACCCGCGCGGTGCTGAAGTCCGTCTTCGCCGAGCTGGCCGAGATGCGCGTCGCCCTGGAAGGCATCGTGCTGAAGCCCAACATGGTGATCTGCGGCAAGAAGTGCGCGAACCGCGCTTCGGTCGACGAAGTGGCGCGCCGCACCATCGAGGTGCTGAAGGCCACCGTGCCGGCCGCCGTGCCGGGCATCGCCTACCTGTCGGGCGGCCAGTCCGACGAAGAGGCCACCGCGCACCTCGACGCTATGAACCGCATTGGCGGCTTCCCTTGGAAGATGACTTTCTCCTACGGCCGCGCCCTGCAGGCCGCGCCGCAGAAGGCGTGGGCCGGAAAGCGCGAGAACGTCGCCGCCGCCCAAGCCGCTTTCGCCCACCGCGCCCGCATGAACGGCCTGGCTTCGCTGGGTCAGTGGGCTGAGGACATGGAGAAGGTGGCGGCCTAAGCCACCCGACCAGCCGAGACGAAGAAAGGCCGCGGAGCGATCCGCGGCCTTTTTGTTTTTGTGAGACGCGGGCCGCGATCAGTTCGCCGCAGGCAACTCCACCCAGAAGCAGGCGCCTTCGCCGGGAGCGCTCATGAAGCCCAGTGCGCCGCCCTGGAGCTCCACCAGACGCTTGGCCAGGGCCAGGCCGATCCCGTGGCCTTCGACCGAGGTCTTTTCCATGCCCAGGCGGTTGAACGGCTCGAACAGCTCAGCCTGCTTGGCCAGGGCGATGCCCGGACCCTTGTCGGCCACTTCCAGGCGCACGCGGTCCACCGAGGGCCGGGACAGGCGCAAGGTGACCACGCCGCCCGAGCCGCCGTACTTGACCGCATTCGTCACCAGGTTGGTCACCACCTGCACCAGGCGCACGGAGTCCGCCATGGCCGCGACCTGCTCGCCGCGTCCTTCGACCACCCAGCGGATGCCCGCCGCTTCCGGCTTCACGGCGACGGAGCGGCGCACGTCCTCAGTGACGGCTTCCAGGTCCACCGGCTGCAGCTTGACCGAGACCGTTCCCGCCTCGGCGTTGGAGACGTCCAACAGGTCGTAGGCCAGGGCTTCGACCTGGCGCGCGGTGCGCACCAGCATCTCGGCCATCTCTTCCTGAGTGCTGTTGATCGGGCCGAGCTTGCCGCCGGCCCACAGCTCGCCGATGCCGATGATGCCGGCGACCGGGCTCTTGATCTCGTGGCTGACGTTGGCCAGCAGGCGCGACTTGCCGGCGCTCGCGGCTTCCGCCTTCTCCTGGCCGGCCTTTGCCGCCAAGGCCAGGCCATCTCGTTCGTCCAGCAGGGCCGCGACCGGCAGCACCGGCAGGGCGGCGAAGATGCAGTAGAGCTGCATCAGGCGCACCTTGGCCGGCAGGTCCACGTGCATCATCGCCATGGTGCCGGAGCCCGACATCACCGCGTAGATCGAGACGCAGCTGACGATCAGCACCGCGGCGCTGGCGCCGGGGACGCGCAGGCGCACCGCCGCCAGCAGCAGCATGGGCGTGACCATGAAGCCCAGCATCTTGTTGGCCAGGAAGAACACCACGATGCAGAGGGCAAGCGTGCCGCCCAGGATCAGCACCGCCTCGGCGATGCGCGGCAGGGTCAGATACGGCGCGAGCTTGGCCCGGGTCAGCGACAGGCCGAACGGCGCCACCACCGCCAGGCCCAGGGCATGACCGAACCACCAGGTCGAGAAGCTGGTCAGGAAGTCGCCCCATCCGAAAGTCGAGACCGCCGCGGCGCTGAGGAGCGCGGCCGGTAGGGGCGCGACGACGGGCGCGATCAGCATGAAGCGGATCAGGCCTTTCAGGCTCGACAACTGCGGCGTGGGGGTGAAGCGGCGGATCAGGACCACCGCCAGGCCCACCTCGAGGGCGTTGGAGGCCGTGAAGACGGCGATCTGCGGCACCGTATTGCCCACCAGCACATTGCCGATGGCGTAGGCCAGCACGATGAACAGGAAATAGGCGGCGTCGAATTCCTTGCGTCGCGGGCCTTGCAGCCAGCCGACAACGGCGACGCCCAGGGCGGGCCACAGGGCCGCGATCGGGCCGCCGGCGCGCGAGACGCCGATGGCGATCACCACCAGCACACAGACCATCAGGGCGCAGATCAGGGGCGTAACGAACAGCGACAGCGCAACCCGGCGCGGATTGGACGCGCCGTCGGCAGCCTGCGCCGTCGCGCCCAAGGCCCCCATCGCTTCCGCTCCGAGAGTATCGGCCATGCATAACTCCGCTGCCGCTCACCCTGCGGCATTCGCGCGGATTAAAGTCGAAGGTTCCTAATTTCGGCTGAATGCCGGACGCGCTTGAATCCCTTGAGAAATGGCCTGGTTCAGGGCTTTCACCGCCGCCGCGGGACCTTCCGCATGGCTCCAGACGCCCGCAGAGACCGCCAGGAAATCGGCGCCCGCCTCGGCCAGGCTTGCGGCGTTCTCGGCGGTGATCCCGCCGATGGCGACGCACGGAACCTCCATCACCTCCTGCCAGATCGACAGGATTTCCGGGTCCGCGCGGGTCGGCGCTTCCTTGGTGGCGGTCGGGAAGAAGGCGCCGAAGGCCACATAGTCGGCCCCGGCCTCGGCCGCTTCCATGGCCAGGTGACGGCTGTCGTGGCAGGTCACCCCGATCATGGCGTCCCGGCCCATGATGCGCCGCGCCTCGCCATAGGGCGTATCGGACTGGCCCACATGCACGCCGTCGCATCCGAGTTCAGAGGCCAGCTGGGGGTCGTCGTTCAGGATCACCGCGACGCCATGCGCGCGGGCTATGGGCGCCAGCCGCTCCACCGCGCGGGCGATCTCAGCCCTCGAGGCGCCCTTCAGGCGGATCTGCAGCGCCGCCACGTCGCCGGCCGACAGGGCCTGCTCCAGCGCGCCGGCGAAGGCGTCGAGGTCGGCGATGGCCGGGGGCGTGATCAGATAGAGGCGGCAGAGGGGGAGAGCGGGCATGGCGCGGAGGTGGCCGAGCGGGGCCGCCGGGTCAAGCGCTGCGCCGCCGTGTCGCGACTGCGAATGATTTGCATGTAGGCTCGATTATGCTATTGAGAACCGTTCTCATTGATTAGGTTTTGGGGCGCGCCGCCTTGTACGTCTGTAACTGCAACGGAATCCGCGAGCGTCAGGTGCGCCAGGCCATCGAAGCCGGCGCCAAACGTCCGCGCGACGTGTTCGCGGCGCACGACGCCCGGCCGCAGTGTG
The DNA here is from genome assembly GCA_018241995.1 of Pseudomonadota bacterium. Taxonomy (GTDB): domain Bacteria; phylum Pseudomonadota; class Alphaproteobacteria; order Caulobacterales; family Caulobacteraceae; genus JAFECT01. Next base: position 323,292 of record JAFECT010000006.1, on the reverse strand, counting down.
CTAAGTGCGTCTGCGACATGCGGCGCATGATTCAGGACCAGGCCGAGGCCCTGGCGCTCGCCGCCGAATAGGAGGCTCGAGGGCCATGAAGGGCGACGTCGCCATCATCCGCCTGCTGAACGGCGTGCTCACCAACGAGCTGACCGCGGTCAACCAGTACTTCCTGCACGCCCGCATGTTCGAGAGCTGGGGTTTCCACCACCTCGGCAAGATCGTCTACGAGGAGTCGATCGGCGAGATGAAGCACGCCGACCGGCTGATCAAACGCATCCTGTTCCTGGAAGGCCTGCCCAATCTGCAGGACCTGAAGAAGCTGTCGATCGGCGAGAGCGTGGTCGAATGCCTAGAAGCGGATCTGGGCCTTGAGGTCGGCGGGCGCGGCGCCCTGATCGAAGGCATCAAGGCCTGCGAGGCCGCCACGGATTTCGTCAGCCGCGAAATCCTGACCGGCATCCTCTCCGACACCGAGGAGCACATCGACTTCTTGGAAGCGCAGCTGGGCCTGGTCCGGGCGCTGGGCGAGCAGAACTACCTGCAGAGCGCTCTGGGCGAGATCAAGACCGACAATTCCGCCACCGGCGGCTAGGCGGCAGGCTGCGCCGCGTGCTTGGCGCGCAGCCTCCGTTCTCGCGCGCGCTCCGACATGGCAAGCCAAAGCCAGGCGAGGGCAAAGGCGGGCGTGAAGAACAGCAGCTCCAACTCAAGCCGCGTACCGAAGGCCTCAAGGCCTTGCCAGCCCTTGTCGTAGAGGTAGTCGCCCAGCCCGCGCACCTGGGCGCCCCAAAGGGCATATGCGCCGATGGCGCCGAAGAGCAGGCCGAGCCAACTCTGAAGGCGTTCGCGGTCGATGCCTCGAAGCATGATCAAGCCTAGCGGCAAGCAGGCGGCTGCAACCAAGGCTACGGCGCCCAACGCCGCAGGGTCGACCGGCGGCCCCAGGCCGTGCGTCTGCCATCCATAGTGCAGACGTATCTGATACAGGCCGTAGTTCTGGCCGATCCGCTCTAGGACGCCGAGCGAACCTGCCGTCAGGAGCATCGCGATCGCGGCTCTCGGGAACTGAAACAGGCCCGCCTTCTTGGCCATCGCGACCTCCCAGGACTTCCCCGACGCAGCCTAAGACACCTGTCGCGCGATAGAAAGGAACCGGCGTCGGCCAAGCCTGTTCTCCTGGCGAGACCGGGAGAAGACCATGCTCGAACAGGCGCGCGAGACGGCGCAGGGACTGCTGAACAGCAAAGGCCGCAGCACAGGCCACGTGGCGCTGGGGATCGCCGTATGCGTCGGCGCGGTCGCGGCATCGGCCCTGGTCGCGGCCCGCAATGCGCCTTCCAAGGGCAATCCCAAGGTCAAGCAGGCTTATGACCGGCTGGAGCAGCCCGACCTGCAGCCGCCCGCGCCGGTGTTCGGGCTGGTCTGGCCGCCGCTGTTCACGGTGCTGGCTCTGTCAGGCATCCGTGTCTGGAACGCCCGGTCGAGCGACCAACGCACCCGCGCGCTTGGCCTGTGGGCTGCGGTGCAGACCCTCCAGGCCCTGTGGATGGCGTGGGGGCCTCGCCATCGCCTGGCCCAGATGCTCACCGCCTTCACCACGCTCGGCGCCACCGCGGCCTATGTGCACCAGGCCCGCAAGGTGGACGGCAAGGCGGCGGGCATGGTCGCGCCCTACGCCGGCTGGATCAGCTTCGCCAACCTCCTGACCGAGGAGGTTTGGCGCAAGAACCGTCCCCATAAGGCCACGCTGCACTGAGCATCACGCTGCGACGCCTGGCCCGGCTTGCCACGGCAAGGCCTCGCGGATAGGTTCCGCCGCCAAATTTCAGCGCCCTATCCGCAAAGACCTCCCACATGAAAATCAACGGCAACGCCATCAAGCCCGGCATGGTGATCCAGCACGACGGCGGCCTGTGGGTCGCGGTCAAGACCGCCCACGTGAAGCCCGGCAAGGGCGGGGCCTTCGCCCAGGTCGAGCTGAAGAACCTGATCACCGGCTCCAAGCTCAACGAACGCTTCCGTTCCGACGACACGGTCGAGCGCGTGACCCTCGAGCAGAAAGACTACAGCTACCTCTATGAGCAGGGCGACTCGCTCGTGTTCATGGACCAGAACACCTACGAGCAGATCGAGCTGCAGAAGGACTGGGTCGGCGAGGAGCGCATCGCCTTCCTGCAGGACGGCATGCAGGTGGTGATCGAGTTCCACGAGGAACGCCCGATCGGCCTGACCCTGCCAGAGCAGGTGGTGCTGGAGGTCGTCGAGACCGAACCGACCATCAAGGGCCAGACCGCGTCCTCGTCCTACAAGCCCTCGGTGGCGTCGAACGGCATGCGCGTCATGATCCCGCCCTACATGAGCGCCGGCGAGAAGATCATCGTCGACACCACCACCGGCGAATACGTCCGCCGCGCCGACTGACGTCCGTGAGCACCCCCTCCGCCCTGCTTCAGGTGATGATCGACGCGGTTCGCAGGGCCGCGCGCCCGCTCGCCCGCGACTTCGGCGAGGTCCAGGCCCTGCAAATCTCGCGCAAGGGCCCATCTGACTTCGTGACCTCCGCCGACCTGAAGGTCGAGGAAGCCCTGTTCGAGGCCCTGACCAAGGCCCGGCCGGGCTACGGCTTCCTGGGCGAGGAGCGCGGGGCGATCGAGGGCAGCGACAAGACCCACCGCTGGATCGTCGATCCCATCGACGGCACCACCAACTTCATCCACGCCATGCCGCATTTCGCGGTCAATCTGGCGCTGGAGCGCGAGGGCGAGATCGTCGCCGGGGTGACCTACAATCCCATCCTCAACGAGCTGTTCTGGGCCGAGAAGGGCCGGGGCGCCTTCCTGAATGACACCCGCATCCGGGTCAGCGCGCGCAAGCAGCTGGGCGACGCCCTGATCGGCATGGGAGCCCCCTTCCAGGGCCGCCCCGGCCATGCCCAGTACTTCAAGGAACTGCACCAGATCACCCAGCGGGTGGCGGGCGTGCGCCGGCTGGGCGCGGCCTCGCTCGACTTCGCCTATGTCGCGGCCGGCCGCTACGACGGTTACTGGGAGCGCAACCTCGGGCCCTGGGACGTGGCCGCGGGGATCATCCTGGTCTCGGAAGCGGGCGGCAAGGTCACGGCCATCGAGGAAGGCGACGATCCGCGATCGGGCGTGTCGCTGTGCGCAGCCAATATCGACCTGCACCCCGCCCTGCTGGAGCGCCTGCGCGCCGCAGGCGCGCCTAGCGCCGCCGCTTGATCGTCATCGCCCACCGCGGCGCCTCGGCCGAGCGGCCGGAGCACACGCGGTCGGCTTATGAGCTGGCGATCGCGCAGGGCTGCGATTTCATCGAACCGGACCTGGTGATCAGCCGCGACGGCGTGCTGATCGTGCGCCACGAGAACGAGATCTCGGGGACCACCGACGTCGCCGGCCATCCGGAGTTCGCCGACCGGCGCCGGACCCGGACCATCGACGACCAGGCGCTGGAGGGCTGGTTCACCGAGGACTTCACCCTCGCGGAACTCAAGACCCTGCGCTGCCGCGAGCGCCTGCCTGGGCTTCGTCCGCAAAACACGCGCTTCGACGGCCAGGACCCGATCCTGACCTTCGAGGAGCTGTTGGACATCGCGGCGGCGGGCCGGGTCGGGGTCTATGCCGAGCTGAAGCATCCGACCTGGTTTCGCGCCCTTGGCCTGCCGCTGGAGGAGCCCGTGGCCGCGGCGCTCGAGCGACGCGGTTGGTTGGGGGCGGACGCGCCCGTGATCCTTGAGTCGTTCGAATCCCGATCCGTGCAACGGCTCAAGGCCACGACCGGCTGCCGCACCGGCCAGCTGATCGCGCTGGAGGGGCGTCCCCACGGCGGGTCGGAGATGACCTACGAACAGATGCTCGCGCCACGCGGCCTCAACCGCCTACGGGCCTGGGCCGACGCCATCGGGCCGGACAAGGCCTGGCTGGATCGTAAACCCGGACTCGTCGCCGACGCACACGCCGCCGGCCTTCAAGTCCACTGCTGGACGTTCCGCCCGGAGAACGCCTTCCTGCCGAGGGAATTCCAGCGCGGCGCAGACCCGGCGGCGCACGGCGACATGGCGGGTGAGCTGGCCCGCGCGAAGGCGCTGGGCGTGGATGCGGTGTTCTGCGACCTGCCCGGCGCCGTCTGATCAGTCGGTCTGGAACTGCAGTTCCGCCAGGCGCGCATAGAGCCCGCCCTTGGCCACCAGGGCCGCGTGCTTGCCCTGCTCGACCACGCGGCCCTCGTCCATGACCACGATGCGGTCGGCCCGCAGGACGGTGGCCAAACGATGGGCGATGACCAGGGTGGTGCGGCCTTCCATGGCGCGGTCCAGCGCCTGCTGCACCAGCCGCTCGTTCTCGGCGTCGAGCGCCGAGGTGGCCTCGTCCAACAGCAGGATCGGCGCCTCGCGCACCAGGGCCCGGGCGATGGCCAGACGCTGCTTCTGACCGCCGGACAGGGACCGCGCCCGTTCGCCCAGCGGCGTGTCGAAACCCTGCGGCAGGGCCTCCACGAAGTTCAGGGCCTGTGCCTCGGCCACGGCGCGGCGGATGGCCTCCAGGTCGGCGTCCTCGCGCCCGAAGCGGACGTTGTCGGCGGCCGAACCCGAGAACAGCGGCGTGTCCTGCGCCACCAAGGCCATGCGCGCCCTCGCCTCACGCGGATCGGCGGCCTTCAGGTCCACATCGTCGATCAGCACGCGCCCGGCCTGGGGGTCGTAGAAGCGCAGCAGCAGGCGGAACACCGTACTCTTGCCCGCGCCCGACGGGCCGACCAGGGCCACGGTCTCACCGGGCCTGACCCGCAGGCTGAAGCCGTTCAGGGCCGGCAGGTCGGGCCTGCCCGGATAGGCGAAGACCACGTCCTGGAATTCCACAGCGCCCTGCGCCGGTTCAGGCAGAGGCTTCGGCTCGGCCGGGGCGCTGATGCTGGGCTGGGTCCGCAGCAGCTCGTCGATCCGCTCCATGGCGCCCGCGGCCTTCTGCATGTCGCCCCAGCTTTCGCCCAGCGCGCCCACCGAGGACGCGGCGAACACCGACAGGATCACGAACTGGCCCAGCGCCCCGCCGCTCATGGTGTGCTCCACCTGGACCTGACGCGCGCCCAGCCACAGCACGAGCGTGATGCCGCCGTAGAACAGGGCGAAGACGAAGGCCGTCAGGCCCGAGCGCACCCGCATCCGGACAAGCGAGGCGCGGAAGGTCTCCTCCACCGCTTCGGAGAATCGACGTCCGGCGCTGGCCTCGCGGCCGAAGGCCTGCACGGTCTCCAGGGCATCGAGGCTTTCGCCCGCCATCCCCGCAGCCAGCGCGAAGCGATCCTGGGTCCGGGTGGTGAGCTTGCGGACCTGTCGGCCGAACAGGAACACCGGACCGATGGCGACGGGCAGGATCACCAGCACCCAGAGGGTCAGATGCAGGCTGACTGTGGCCAGCATGGCGACCGAGCCGATCACCATCAGCAGGTTACGCAAGCTGACCGAAACTGTGGTGGTCACCAGGGTCTCGACGATGGCGATATCGGTGGTCAGGCGCGACAGCACCTCGCCAAGGCGCATGTTCAGGAAGAAGCCGGGGTCGAGCGTCAGGATGTGGGCGTAGAGCGCCTTGCGCACATCGGCGATCACCCGCTCACCCGTGCGGGTGACGTAGAAGAATCTCAGCGCCGTGGCGATGGCCGAGGCGAGGGCGGCGAGGCCCATGACGATGAACCAGCGGTTGGTCGCCGCGATGTCGTTTCGCGTGAGGCCCTTGTCGATCAACTGGCCGAACGCGGCGGTGATGGCCAGGGTTGAGCCCATGGCGAACAGCAGGAAGAACACCGCTAAGAAGACATCACCCTTGTAGGCCAGGACGTAGGGCTTCAGACGCGCCAGGGGCTTCAGGTCGCGTTTGCCGGCCCGGCCGCTGCGGGCCTGGGCGATCTCCTGGGCCAGAACCGCGCCGGCGCTGGGTCGGCCCTCGGCCTCGGCGGGGGTTTCGGTGGCGCTCACGGGTGACTTTCGCTGTTCCTGGCGATGGCCGGGGTCGGATCATAGAGCGGATTCGCCCCGGTTTGGACGGATTGCGCGGCGCACTTGCCCCCCTGCCCCCCCGCGTGTATAGACGCGCGCTCCCGCCGGGACTGCCGGCGGGTTTTTCCGTTTACGCGACTTTCTTGCGGACCGAGCCGATGAAACAGGACATTCACCCCGACTATCACTTCATCACCGTGGTGATGACGGACGGGACGACCTATCAGACGCGTTCGACCATGGGTAAGGAAGGCGCGACCCTGAACCTGGATATCGATCCGCGCACCCATCCGGCGTGGACCGGCGGCAACCAGACCCTGCTCGACCGCGGCGGCCGCGTGTCGCGCTTCGCGGCGAAGTACGGCGGCTTCCTCAAGAAGTAAGGCTCGAAAGCCTTCTCCAGCCGTCGACCAAAAGGTCACACCGGGCGCCGATCGAAAGGTCGGCGCTTTGTTTTTGCCTAGTGCGGAACCGGCGCCCTCTTTCGGATTTGCACCTGAATATGCTTCATCTGGGGGCAGGCGCGCTGCGTCGCCTTCGAGTCGGGTTGGACATGATCAGACCGTACCTCGTTCCGGCGTTGGCGCTCTTGGCCGCCTCCACCGCTATCGCGCCCCTGGCGCAGGCCCAGACGTCGGCCCCGCCGCCTGTCACAAAGCCTGCTGTGGCAAAGCCCGCGGCGGCCAAGCCGACCGCGAAGCCGAGCCCCACGGCGCCCAAGCCAACCACCGGCTCGACCTCACCGTCCCAGGCCGTGGGCGCGCCGGTTCCCGTTCCCTCCGGGCCGCCGGTCGATCCGGCGCTGAAGGCCGCGACCGCATCCCTGTCGCCGAGCGACCCGGTGCTGCGCTTCTACCAGCGCCGCAACTTCAAGCCGGCCTGGAACAAGGCCGATGAGACCCAGCTGATCGGCATCCTGAACGACGCCACGCGCCAGGCGCTGAACCCCAAGGATTTCCTGCCCGACCTGAACGGCGCGCGCGGCCCGGAGCGCGACATCCGCCTGACCCGAGCCGCGCTCGACTATGCTTCGGCCCTGGCCGACGGCCGGGTCGATCCGAACCAGGTCGAGGACATCTTCACCCTGCACCGCAACGTCGTGGACGTGGCGGGGGGCCTGAGCACCGCCGTCGACAGCCATCAGCTGACGCCCTGGTTCAACGCCCTGCCGCCGGACGACAAGGGCTACCAGGGCCTGACCTCGGCCTATCTGCGCTATCGCGACATCGCCATGCGCGGCGGCTGGCCGGCCTTCAAGCCGGGCGTGGTGATCAAGCCGGGCGCCGCGGATCCGCGCATTCCCGCCCTGACCAAGCGCCTGCTGGCCGAGGGCGACCTGGATCATCCGGTCGACGGCGCCGTCTATGCGCCCGAGCTGGTCGAGGCGATGAAGATCTTCCAGCAGCGCCACGGCCTGCCCGACGACGGCGTGATCGGCGCCGACACCCAGGACGAGTTGCGCGCCACCGCCGAGGACCGCGCCCGCATGATCGCCACCAACCTCGAGCGCCGCCGCTGGCTGGCGCGCGTGGTGGCGCCGGAACGGATCGACGTGAACACCGCCGCTTCGATCCTGGTCTACTGGAAGGATGGCAAGCCCTACGGCCGTCCGGTCATCAACGGCAAGGCGACCAAACCGACACCGTCGATCGAGGCCAGCTTCTCGACCATCCTGGCCAATCCGCCCTGGAACGTGCCCGCCGACATCGCCGCCAAGGAGATATTCCCCAAGGGGCCCGCCTATCTGGCCGCGGAAGACATGTATGTCGCCGCCGACGGCCACGTGGTGCAGCGCGCGGGCCCGAAGAGCGCCTTGGGGCTGGTCAAGTTCGAGGTAGTCGATCCCTACGCCATCTACCTGCACGACACGCCCTCGCGGCGGCTGTTCGCCCGCAACCAGCGCCACCTGAGCCACGGCTGCATCCGGGTCTCGGACGCGGTGGAGTTCGCGCGTATGCTGCTGGCCGATAACCCCGAGGCCCTGGCGACCTTCGACGAGGCCCAGGCCAGCCACGACTCCAAACGGGTGCAGATGGGCCGGGAAATCCCGGTGCGCCTGCTCTACTGGACCGCCTTCATGACCGGCGCGGATCGCGTGGCCTTCCGCAAGGATGTCTACGGCTGGGATTCCAAGCTGGGCGAGGCCTTGGGCGTGGGCGCCCTGTCGTTCAAGCCGGCCGATCGCACGAAGACCGAGGATGTCGGGCCGTAAGGCTTACCGCCCGAACGCGGCGGCCAGGCGCTCATGCTGGGACAGCACCGGGTGGACGGCGTCCTCGACCGGGCCTTCGACGAACATCTTGCGGTCCAGGTACAGGACGCGCTCATAGAGCCGCTCCGACTGGTCCAAAAGGCTCATCAACCCCACCGGCATCTCGTCCAGGTTTTCCTTGGCCTCGCCCTGGCAGATCGATTGGGCGCCGATGCGGTAGCGTGACAGGCAGGCCTCGCGCGGGTCCATGTCGCCTTCGCGCACGGCCCGTTGGACCAGGAGCCACGAGGCCACCTGCATCAGGCGCGTGGTCAGGCGCATGCTTTCCCCGGCGTAAGCCAGGGCCCCGGCGCGGGACAGAAGCTTGGAGTCGCGGCGACCTTCGCCGTCCAGGTAGGAGGCGGTCTCCTCGACCAGCTCCATGCCTTCCTGGAAGGTGCGATCGAACAGTTCGGAGCGAGCGAAATCGCGCACCACCTCGGCCTGCACGGGGGAGATGTCCGCCACCACTTCAACCATGAACTCGACGCCCCTATGCCAGGCCGGCGCGAACATCGCGCCATCCCGCCCCAACGTGCAATGGCCGTGCCAGAGCCTAAGCCCTGACAGCCTTATGATTAAGGACTCTTGAACGAGAAAAGGGCGTCCGCAGCGCTGCGCCGCGCTTCGCGGCTGTCGATCGCGCTTCGGGTGCGGCTGATCTCCGCCTCCAAAGCCTCAATGCGCTCCTGCAGCTCCTTGGCCCCGTAGAGCTCAAGGTCCTCCTTACCCAGTTCGATCAGGACGGCGCCGCGCGCGGGCCGAGGAAGACTTTCGTCGAACACGGACGCGACCTCCCTTTGATCGTCTCACTTCTGCTCCTATGAGAACGCTCCTAGGCGAAGGAATGCAAGCATGGGCGCAGACGCAATGATGAAGGCGATCGCCGTCGAGGGCGGTCGCGGCGGCCCGGAAGCCCTGGTCCTGGTTGAGACGGCGCGCCCTGAGCCCGGTCCCGGCCAGATATTGATCCGCGTGCGCGTCGCAGGCGTGAACCGTCCCGATATCCTGCAACGCATGGGGCTCTATCCGCCACCGCCCGGCGCGCCGGAGACGCTCGGCCTGGAAGTGGCGGGCGAGGTCGCAGGCCTGGGCGAGGGCGCGCCGCGCTGGAAGGTCGGCGACTGTGTCACCGCCCTGCTCGGCGGCGGAGGCTACGCGGAATGGGCCGTCGTGGACGCGCGGCACGCCCTGCCGATTCCGGAAGGCTTGAGCTTCGAGGCCGCCGCAGGCCTGCCGGAGACGGTGTTCACCGTCTTCGCCAACGTGTTCGAGCGGGGCGGGCTGAAGGCCGGCGAGACCCTGATGCTGCATGGCGCCACCTCCGGCATCGGGGTGACTGCGATCCAGATGGCCAAGGCGGCGGGCGCCCGAGTGATCGCCACCTCCCGCGGTACGGCGAAGGCGGAGCAGGCGCGAGGTCTGGGCGCCGACATCTCGCTGGATTCCACGGCCGGCGACTGGGTCGAGGCGGTCAAGGCCGCGGGCGGCGCCGATGTGATCCTCGACATGGTGGGCGGCGACTTCACGGCGAAAAACCTGGAGTGCCTGAAGCTCGACGGCCGGCTGGTGCTGATCGCCTTCCAGGCCGGCAGCATGGCGAACGTGGACCTGCGCCGCATCCAGACCCAGCGCCTGACCGTGACCGGCTCCACCTTGCGCAACCGTCCCGCCGACGAGAAGGCGCGCCTGGCCGCAGCTGTCGAGCAGACTGTGTGGCCCTGGCTGGCCGCGGGCAAGCTGAAGACGGTGATCGACCACACCTTCCCGCTGGCGCGCGCCGCGGACGCCCACCGGCGCCTCGAGGACGGCGCTCACTTCGGGAAGATCATCCTCTTAACCTGAGCCATAGCGGTGTTATGTTGGCCGCCTGTGCACGAGGAGGCGGCCATGCGTTTCGCGTCGGGTCGGCGTGCGGGGAGTATCGCGCACGCCTGTAGCTTTGCAGTGGTTCTGGCTTTCGGCGCGGGCTCGGCCCTGGCCCAGCCTTCCTTCAAGAGCGGCGACTGGGGCACAACGGACGGGGGCGCCGTGGCGGTGCACCCGGATCTGACCTTCGATGCGGCTTTCACCGACGCGGAAACCAACGAGGCCGTATTCACCACCGGCAAATGCGGTCCGCCCAAGCCCGTCGGCCCGGATGTCGAGCTGAGCTGCAGGCCCAACGGCAAAGCCCAGACCTACATCATCATCGTCCACGCCGACGGCACGGGCCAGTTGGACGTCGTGTCGGGCGGAGCGCGGCACAAGGCGGCCACCCTGACCAAATAGGCGCGGAACGGAGCCCCCCGGCGGCGCGCTTTGGGCTCATGGCTGAATTCAGGGTCGGAACCTCAGGATGGGTCTATCGCCACTGGCGCGGGGACTTCTATCCCGGGGGTCTGAGGATCAAGGACGAACTCGGCTACTACGCTTCCCGCTTCGACACGGCCGAGATCAACGCCTCGTTCTACCGCCTGCCGACCGAGTCTGCAGTCAGGGGCTGGCGTGACCGCACGCCAGAGGACTTCCTGTTCAGCTGGAAGGGCTCGCGCTTCATCACCCACCTGAAGCGCCTGTTGGAGCCCGAGGAAAGCATCGAACTCGTGTTCGGCCGCATGCAGGGCCTGGAGGATCGGATGGGTCCGGCCTTCTTTCAGCTGCCGCCCTCCATGAAGGCCGATCGCGAGCGGCTGGCGCATTTCCTCAGCGCCCTACCGCGCGAACATCGCTGCGCGATGGAGTTCCGTCACCCCAGCTGGTACGCGGCCGAAATCTTCACCCTGCTGACCGAGCACGACGCGGCCCTGGTCATCTCAGACCATCACGATGCGCCGTCGCCCTGGGAGGCGCCCGCCTCCTGGGTCTATGTGCGCGGGCATGGGCCGGGCGGGGCCTATCGCGGCGCCTATGACAGCCGCACGCTGTCGGCCTGGGCCGGTCGTCTGCGCGACTGGGGCAAGGACGCCTACGTCTATTTCGACAACGATATCGGCGGCCACGCGCCGCGCGACGCCGACCGCCTGAAGGTGATGCTGGCCTGACACCTGAGGTGCGGCCGATAGGCTGTTCCCTTGGGCCGCGAAAAAGCCTATATCGCTGCCACTCGCGCCCGGCCGAAAGGCCGGGCGCCGCTGTTTCCGGCGGGTTCCCACGACCGCCGAAAGAACGAGAGCAGGAACGCGCATGACCGACATCCTGATGCCCAAGGCGACCGCCGTCTGGCTGGTGGACAACACCTCCATGACCTTCGAGCAGATCGCCGATTTCTGCGGCCTGCACCCGCTCGAGGTGAAGGGCATCGCCGACGGCGAAGTGGCGCGCGACATCCGCGGCGCCGACCCGATCGCCAACGGCCAGCTGTCGCGCGAGGAGCTCGACAAGGCCAACAACGATCCGAAGTACCGCATGAAGGCCCTGGTCAGCCGCCACGCCGAACTCTTGAAGCCCAGCAAGAAGGCGCCGCGCTACACGCCCGTGTCGCGCCGCCAGGATCGCCCGGACGCCATCGCCTGGTTCCTGCGCAATCACCCGGAGATCACCGACGCGCAGATCTCCAAGCTGCTCGGCACCACCAAGGCGACCATCCTGCAGGTGCGCGACCGCACCCACTGGAACGCGGCCAACATCAAGCCGGTCGATCCGGTGACCCTGGGCCTGGTGACCCAGCTCGAGCTCGACGACATCGTCAAGAAGGCCGCCGAGAAGCGCGCTCGTGAAGAGGCCAAGAAGGGCGGCGGCGCCACGCTGAAGCCCGCGGCCGAAGCCGGCGCCGAAGAGGTCGTCGAGGACGAAGCCGCCCACGACGACGGCCACGAAGATCACGAGGCGGAAACGCACGAAGCGCCCGCTCATGACGTCGAGGACGACGACGGCGACGACCTGCACTAAAGCCCGGCAGAGACGCCTATAACGAATGAGGCCCCGGAGCGGCGCTCCGGGGCCTTTTCGCATCTAGTGAGGCAGGTGAAGGTCGCCTTTCAGGGTCTCCATCTCTTCCTTGAGCCTGAGTTTGCGACGCTTGAGTTCCCACAATCGGAGAGAGTCGTTGGCCGGTCGGGACATTTCTTCCTCGATCGCGGCTTCGAGTGAACGGTGACGGTTGCCGAGTTCGCGAATGCGAGCGTCGATCGCCATGGGTTGCGCCTCCTTTGGGATAAGCCGTAGGAGTCCACACCCTTCGTGGTCCCATGTTGAATCACATTGGGTTACTTCTGATCACAGTTTCCGGAGGCCTGGATTTTGGAAGACCGGCAACGCTTGATCGTCGGCATATCCGGAGCGTCCGGCGCGATCTATGGGCTGAGGACCCTGGACGCGTTGGCGGAACTGGGGGTCGAAAGCCACCTGGTGGTCACCAAGGCCGCCGCCCTGACTCTGAATCAGGAGCAAGGCCTGCCGCCGGTCGAGCTGAACGCGCGGGCCTCGGTGGCGCACAAGATCGGCGACATCGGCGCCTCCATCGCCTCGGGCTCGTTCAGGACGCTGGGCATGATCGTGGCGCCCTGCTCGGTGCGGACCATGAGCGAGATCGCTACCGGCGTGACCTCCACCCTTTTGACCCGCGCCGCCGATGTGACCCTGAAGGAGCGCCGGCCACTGGTCCTGATGGTGCGCGAGACCCCGCTGCACCTGGGCCACCTGCGCACCCTGGTGAAGCTGGCCGAGATGGGCGCGATCATCGCCCCGCCCCTGCCCGCCTTCTATGCGCGCCCCGGCACGGTCCTGGAGATGGTCGACCAGTCGGTGGGCCGGGCGCTCGACCTGTTCGGCCTGGACTGGGCCTCCACCAAGCGCTGGGGCCGCGATATCGGCCCGGTCGAAGGCGACGTCGAAGCGTGACGACTCTCTGGAATTGGGCCGTCGCCGCCTACGCCAAGCCGGGCGCGCGGGAAGCCTGCCTGAACCTGCAGGACGGCCACGACCAGAACGTGCCCTATCTTCTGTGGGCCGCCTGGGCGGCTGAGACCGGCCGCAAGCTGGACGCCGAGACTCTGGAGGCGGGGGTCGATACCGCGCGCGCCTGGGACGGCGCGGCCGTGCGGCCGCTGCGCGTCATCCGCACCACCCTGAAGAAGCCGATTCCCGACCTGGACGACGCCGCGCGAGAGGCGGTGCGCGAGCAGGTCAAGGCCGCAGAGCTACAGGCCGAGCGCCGCCTGCTCGAAGGCCTCGAGGCGCTGGCGCCGGCGCCAGAAGGGCCCGCCCGCCCCCTGCTGCAGGCGCTGGCGGAGGCGGCGCGGGCGTTCGCGCCGGTGGTGCCGCGCGCCGCGCTCGACACCTTGGCCGCAACGCTTTCGGCGTGACGCCGCTTTTCGTATAATGACGCTCTCAGCCGCGCGGCTTGTCGCGCCGGCCGATCCGACCAGCCCATGCCGTTGATCTGACCATGAACGACGACGATCCCTCCACCAGCGCCAGGTCCGAGGCCATCAAGGGCCGCGTTGCGGCGCTGCGCCAGGAACACCACGACCTCGACGCCTCGATCCACGCTCTCGAATCGATCCCCCGGCCCGACCAGCTGATGATCGCGCGGCTGAAGCGTAAGAAGCTGATCCTGCGCGACGAGATTGTGCTGCTGGAAGACCAGATCCTGCCCGACATCATCGCCTAGAGGCGGTCAGCGGGCCGTCCGCTTGCGCACGAACATCTGGGCGTCCGCCTCGGCCAGCCATTGCTCGGCGGTTTCCTGGTCCGCGAAAGCGCGAACGCCGAACGAGCCCGCCAGGGTCACGCGCTCGCCAGAGGCCTCGAACGGATCGGCCTCGATCTGGTCCGAGAGCGACCGAGCCTTGGCCCGCGCCGCCTCCACGTCCGCCTGCTGCAGCAGAACCGCGAACTCATCGCCGCCCAGGCGGGCCACGACGTCGCTCTCGCGCACGTTCTCCACCAGGATTTCGGCCACCCGCTTCAGCGCCGCGTCCCCGGCCATGTGCCCGAACCGGTCGTTGACGCCCTTGAACCCGTCAAGGTCCAGATAGAGCACCGTCGCGGGAAGACCGTAGCGTTTGCAGAAGGCCATGGCGCGCTGCAGCTCGCGCACGAAGGCCCGTCGGTTCAGCACCGGAACGAGGGCGTCGTGGTCGGCCAGAGCCTTCAGCTTCTCCACCTCGGCACGCAGATGCGCGTTCTCACGGCGCAGGGCGTCGAGGTCCGCCGCCAGGTCGGGGACGGAGGCCAGGGCTGCGGGATCGTTGCGGGGGCGGGTTTCGGCCATGGGAGTCGCCCCAGATGGTAGGGCCGCCCCATCGCTTTGCAAACGGACAGTCCGCCGCGCCGGGCCTTTGCAGCACTGTCACAGACCCGCGGTTGCGGCGGGGGCGTCGGCGCCTATACTCCGCGCCTTTTCCGGGGGACGGGCTAAGGCATGAGTCGAGCGCCGGTCGCGATCATCATGGGCAGTCGTTCGGACTGGCCGACTCTGAAGGCGGCGGCCGAGGCGCTGGACGCCCTGGGCGTGGCCTGGGAGGCCAAGGTGGTGTCGGCCCACCGGACGCCAGACCGTCTGTGGAGCTTCGCCAAGGGCGCGAAGGCTGAAGGGTTCAAGGTGGTGATCGCCGGCGCCGGCGGCGCGGCCCACCTGCCCGGCATGTGCGCCTCCATGACCGAGCTCCCGGTCCTGGGCGTGCCGGTGCAGAGCAAGAGCCTCAACGGCCTCGATTCCCTGCTGTCGATCGTGCAGATGCCCGGCGGCGTCCCGGTCGCCACCCTGGCTATCGGCGAGGCGGGCGCGAAGAACGCCGGCCTGCTGGCCGCCCAGATCCTGGCCCTGTCGGACGAGGCCCTGGCAAGACGCCTGGCGGACTTCCGCGCCCGACAGACCGAATCGGTCGCCGAAAGCGTCGAGGACTGAGCCGGGTGGAACCGCGTACGCCGCTCAAGCCGGGCTCGACCATAGGAATCCTGGGCGGCGGCCAGCTCGGCCGCATGCTGACCATGGCCGCGACCCAACTGGGTTTCGACGTCGCGGTACTGTCGCCGCGCGACTGGGCGCCCGACGCTCGCGTGGCGGCCCACGCCATCCACGCCCGCTACGACGACGCGGCGGCGCTGAAGCGGCTGCACGAGCTGTCCGACGTCATCACCTTCGAATTCGAGAACGTGCCGGCCCGCACGCTGGAGGTCCTGGCCGAACTGGGCGCCGATGTCGCGCCCGGTCCCCGCGCCCTGGCCTGCACCCAGGACCGCGTCGACGAGAAGCGCTTCCTGAACGACTGCGGCGCGCCCACAGTAGACTTCGTAGCCATCCATGACGCCTCAGACATCGGCCCCGCGCTCGGCGCCCTGGGGGGCGGCCCGGCCCTGCTGAAGACCCGTCGTGAAGGCTACGACGGCAAGGGCCAGGCCTGGGTGCGCGATCCGTCCGAGGCCCAGGCCGCCTTCGCCGCCATCGGCTCGAAGCCCGCGATCCTGGAGGCCAAGGCCGACTTCGTGCGCGAGCTGTCGGTGATCGCTGTGCGCGGCCGCGACGGGGACGTGGTCTGCTATCCGGTCGGCGAGAACACCCACGCCGACGGCATCCTGCGCACCACGCTTGCGCCCGCGCCCGGCTATCAGGACGTGCAGGCGCACGCCGAGGCGATCGCACGCAAGGTGGTCGAGGGGCTCGACTATGTGGGCGTGCTGGGGGTGGAGCTGTTCGAGCTCGCCGACGGTCGGCTGCTGGTCAACGAGGTGGCGCCTCGGGTGCACAATACCGGCCACTGGACCCAGGACGGCTGCCTCTGCGACCAGTTCGAGCAGCACATCCGCGCCGTGGCCGCTTGGCCGCTGGGCCCGACGGAGGCCCGCGCCTCGGTGCGCATGGAGAATCTGCTGGGCCCCGAGGTCGACCGCTGGCCCCAGCTGGCCGCCCAGGCCAACGCCCGCCTGCACCTCTACGGCAAGGGCGAGGCCAGGCCGGGCCGCAAGATGGGGCATGTGAACTGGGTGCTGGGCGATGTCCGCTAGAGGCTAGCGGCCGTAGCGCATTCGCCCCAGGGCGCCGGCGACGCTGCGCAGCGTATCGAGCGGCTTGGGCTGCTGCGCCTTCCACTTCTCGAAGCTCATCACATTCTCGATCCGGGCCGAGACGAAGGCGTCGGCCGCCTCGCGCCCGCGCGACAGGCGGATGCCTAGGGCCGGGATCAGGATGCCCGACAGGATCGCGCGCTTCGAATAGTGGTTTTCGTCCGTCGCCGTGTCGCCGGCCCAGCGCCACAGGTGGTCCGCGGTCTCCCAGGTCAGCTTCAGCGCCAGCGGCGCATTGGGGGGCAGGGCCAGGAAGGCGGCCCAGCGGCGAGCGGCGGCCTCGTCCTCAGCCGCGGCGTCCAGCCGCGCCTGCACGGCGCGGAAGATGCGTTCGCGGATCTTCAGGCTCGACGCGTCGATCTCGGCCAGCACGGCCATGGCCCGCGCGTCATGCCGCCGCGACAGGAGCGCGGCCAGGTCACGCGCGCCGTGCGGCAGCAAGAGCTCCGCGTCACCTTCACCCAGGCCGCAGTCGGAGGCGGCCTGCAGGGCCAGCCCACGATTCCAGCCGCGGGCGGGCGCTTCCTTCAGGGCCGCATCCAGCACCAGCTGTTGGGTGCGCTCGGCCCAGTCGTTGGTCTCGGCGTTTGTGGCGCTCATAAGCCCACAATATAAGGCGCAGGCGTGCTCCGCCATGCCTAGACATCCTCAGGACCTTGCTGTATCCAGCGCGCCCTAAGCACGGAAGGCCCCTTCCGGGCGCGCTATCTGTTTTGTTCGCCAGCCACGGACGGTGGGGCGGGCGACCGTAGGAGAGAGACCCCTGGTTCAGATTTTCGTTCGCGACAACAACGTCGATCAGGCGCTCAAGGCCCTGAAGAAGAAGATGCAGCGTGAAGGCTCGTTCCGCGAAATGAAGCGGCACGTGCACTACGAAAAGCCCTCCGAAAAGCGGGCGCGTCAGAAAGCCGAAGCCGTGCGCCGCGCGCGCAAGCTGGCCCGCAAGCGGGCTCAACGCGAAGGCCTCGTCGCCAAGAAGTAAGCTGAGCGCGGCCGTCCGCCGCGCTCGCCGATCTTTCTCTCTCGCACAAGTCTGGAAGCCGCCCCTTCGCGAACGGGGGCGGCTTTCGACGTTTCTGGCGCGGCCTTAGCCCTAGCCCTGCTTGCCGGTCATGGCCGCGATCACGCCCTTCAAGCCCACCGCGCCGCTGGAGAGGGCGCCGGTGCGGAAGGCCCGACCGCCGATCCACATCATCACCGCGGCCAGAACAGCCATGCCGGCGATGGTTCCCGCGATCTCCATGGCCGGCGGATGCGCGGCCAGGCGCGCGGGCATCAGGAACGGGGTGAAGAACGGAACCCACGACAGGATCCGGAACAGGGCCATGTCGGGCGCGCGGATGCCGAACTGCAGCACGAACAGCGGCACCATCAGGAACATCATCATCGGCCCCAGCAGGGTCTGGGCGTCGCGGGGGGTCTCGCAGAAGGCGCCGATGGCCGCGAACAGCACGCCGTACATCAGGTAGCCGCCCGCGAAATAGACCGCGGTCAGCAGCCAGAACGGCCCGTCGGACAGGATCGGCCCGATGTAGGCCATGGCGTCCGGGAACTTGGAGGTCAGAGCGCCCAGCCCAAGCGCCGCCCACACCGCCATGACGCTGAGCGCGATACAGGCCACGCCCAGCACCTTGCCGGCGATGATCTCCCCCGTGTCGGCCGAGGACAGCAGCACCTCCAGGACGCGCGTGGACTTCTCCTCCATTACGCTGTTCAGCAGAATCCCGGCGCCGGTCAGCACCAGGGTCCACAGCAGGAAGCCCGCGCCGAAGCCGACGTAGGTCGGCAGGCGGTCCTTCAGGCTGACTGCGCCGCCCGAAGCCGCCGCGGGTGACAGCAGTTCGACGTCCGGCCGTGCATCGTCGATGGCGCGCACCGTGGCGGCGTCGACGCCCGCGGCGGCCAGCCTTTGCTCGCGCACGACGTCCTTCATCGCGTCGCGAACCGCGCCGGCAGAGGCGTCGTCGGCGGCGCGCACGGTCCATAGGCGCACGACCGGCTGGCCGTTCTTGAGCCGGAGAACGGCGATGGCGTCCACGGTGGCGGTCTTGCTGCTCTCGCCGGCCACGAAGCGGCGCGCGGCGGCCTCGGCGGCATCGGCGTCCTTGGCGGTCTTCACCGGAGCCGGCGCCTCGACCACACGCACCGGCGGGCGGGTGGCGTGGTAGCCGGCCGCCGCATGGGGCGCGACACGCTGCAGCGCCTTGAAGCCGGCGTCGGGTCCGTCCCTGAGGGCTACGGAGCGAACCTCGTCAGCGCCGGCCTTGCCGGCCTCGGCGCTCGCGGCGGTGGAGAGCGCTCTCGCCTGGCTCTGGCGCCAGGTGTCGTCAAACGAATGGCCTAGCGCCGCGCCCGTGCCCTGGCCGGTGTAGTCAGCGACCGCGACGGCGCGGCTTGGGGTCGAGTTCTTCAGGGCGGTCGCCCCGAAGATCGACATGGCCATGATCGAAGGCGCCAGCACCAGCGACAGCCAGAAGCCGACCGTGCGAGTGTAGGCGGCGTATTCGCGCCGGGCGATGAGCAGGACCCGCCTCATGCGGCGCCTCCGGTCAGGACGATGAAGGCGTCGTGCAGGCTGGGCTCCTTCAGCTCGAAGCGGCGCACGTCGAGGCCCCGCGCGAAGGCGGCCTTGAGCGCGGCCTGCGGATCGGCGCCAGGCGCCAGGGAGGCGCGATGGACCATCACACCCTCTTCGCCATGCTCCAGCGGCGTGCTGTCGACGGAGGCGACGCCCGGCAAGCCCGCGACGTCGGCGGCCTCGATGCGGCCGTCGAGCTCGAGATAGCGCGGGGCCGAGGCGCGCGCGGCGGGCACATCGCCCTCGAACACCTTTCGCCCCTGGGCCAGCAGCACGACCTTTTCGCACAGGCGCTCGGCGTGCTGCATCACATGGGTCGAGAACAGGACGGTCGAGCCCTTCGCGGCCAGGCCCCGGATCATCTGCTCCAGGCCCTGCTGGTTGACGGGGTCGAGGCCGGAGAACGGCTCGTCGAGGATCACCAGCTCCGGCTCATGCGCCACGGCGGCGATCAGCTGGACCTTCTGGGCCATGCCCTTGGACAGGGCCTTCATCGGCTTCTTCATCGAGGCGCCGAGACCTTGCGCCTCCAGCATCACCTTCGCCCGCCTGCGCCCCTCGCCCAGCGGCAGGCCCTTCATCCCGGCGAAGAAGGCGATGGCGTCCACGGGCGTCATCTTGCGATAGAGGCCGCGCTCCTCGGGCAGGAAGCCGATGCGGTCGCGCACCTTGCGCCCGTCGCCGGCGCCCAGCACCGACAGGGCGCCCGAGGTGGGCTGGGACAGGCCCAGGATCATGCGGATGGTCGAGGTCTTGCCCGCGCCGTTGGGTCCCAGGAACCCGCAGATCGACCCTGCCGGAACCTCGAAACTCAGGTCCCGGACCGCCTGGAAATCACCGTAGCGTTTGCCGATGCGGTCGAGGCTCAGAGCGGCGCTCACTTGCCGGGCTCCAGCTGAAGCTTGGCGCCGTATCCGGCCGCGTCCATGACCTGGCGCACCGCATGCACGATCACGCCGGCGTGGTTGTAGCCGAGCAAGTTGGCGTGGCTCGCGCCCTCGACGTTTTCGACGAAGCCGTGCTTGGACTGCAGCGCCGCCTGATTGCGGCCCTTGCCCCAGTCCGACTGTCCGACCTCCTTCGGGCCCTCCGTGACGACGGCCACCGGCAGGTCGGGGCTCAGGCGACCTGCGGCCAGGGCCTGGGCCGCGGCGGCCCCGGCCTGATGGGTTTCTTCCGCACCGACCTGGTTGAAGCGGTTGTCGCCGAAGAACCAGACCTTCTCGTCGTGGGCGGCGCCCTTCAGCTCAATGGTGTCGCCCTGCTTGGGCGCAATGGCCTTGAGCACGCCGAGCGACGACATCAGCCGCACCTGGTTGGCGAAGGTGTTGAAGGTCTCCAGTCGCTGGCGGCCCTGGCCCGTCATGGCCACGTCCGGCGACATGGCGTCCACCAGCACCAGGCCCTTGACCCGATCCGGGTTGCGCAGGGCGAACAAGCGGGTGTGCAGGCCCGCCATGGAATGGCCGACCAGCACCAGGGGCCCGGTCTCGCCGTGCGCCTTCAGCAGCTTCTCAAGATCGGTGACGATGGCCAGGCCGTCACGGGGACTTGGGCCGCGGTCGGAAAAGCCGAGGCCTGCGCGGTCGTAGGCGCAGCTGCGGATGCCCTGGGCCGCCAACGCCTTCTGCACCTCGCCCCAGTCGGCGGCGAAGCCGAAGATGCCGGACTCGGTCACCACCAGGGGCAGGTCGGACTTCGGCCCTTCGCAGACGATGCGCAGGCGCCGGCCGCCGATGTCGACCAGCTCGCCGCGCAAGGGTGGCCGAGGCGACGCCAGGGCGCGCGCGCCGCCGGCGGCGATCAGGAGCACGATCAGGAGCAGGACAGCGCCCAGGGCGCCCGTGAGAACTCTGGCCATGCCTTCCCTATGGCGGGGAAATCCGCGCCCGTCGAGTTGACGCGCGGCGGGTCCCGCGACAGGGTCCGGCGCGAAGGGGAGCCTTGCGTATGAACAGGGGCGTGCTCGGCATCGCCGTGGCCATCATCTTCGGCCTGCTGGCCGCCATACTGGTGGCCTGGGCGGCCGACTACATCGATCCGCCGCCGATCAGCGTGGACATGAACCGTGCGCTGGGCGCCACCGCCCCGGTGAAGATCCTGGCCACCATCATCAAGCTGTTCGGCTGGGGCGCGGCGACCGCGCTCGCCGCCAATATCGCGGTGCGCTCGACCGGCGAGCCGGGCTGGCCGGCCTGGCTGGTGGGCGGGGTCATGGCGGCGGGCGTGGTGCTACTGCACGTGGTGTGGCCGCACCCGATCTGGTTCCTGGTGCTGCGTATCCTGGTGGTCGGCGCCATGGCCTTCCTGGCCGGGCGCGGCTGGCGGCTGGCGCGAGCCTAGCCGCCGCCACCCTACTTCGCGGGGCCGATGCTCATGCGGGTCGGCGCCTTGGCGAAATGCACCGCCATGGCTTTGCGCCCGGTTGCGGCGTCGAACACCGGCATGCCGTGCGAGATGGCCATGGCCGTACGCTTGCCGTCCGCCCAGACGATCTCCCCGCCGGAGACGCCGCTGAAGTAGATGCGCTCCATGTTCGGCACCGCGAAGCCCATCAGGCCGGCGGCCTTCTTGGCGCCGGCCTGCGCCTGATCGATCGAAGCCGCCAGCGCCCCCGCATCCATGTCCGTGCCGGGAATGATCAGCGGCTCGATGTCGAAATTGATGCCGAACTTCCCCTGCGGCGGCGCGTCCGCCGCCAGCTGGGCGGTCTGGACCTGGTGCAGGTTGGGCAGGGACATCACCTTGCCGTCGGCGGCCAAGGCGATCGGCGTGCGGGTGGCGCCTTCGACGATCCATAACTTGACCCCGGACACCGGCTTGCCGCCCTGCAGCATCCGGTAGGCCACCACGAACCGGCTCCGCTGAGCCGGCGGGATCTTCAGGTACTGCTCAAGGTACGGAAACACCTTGGTCAGCGGGACCAGCTTCTCGGCCGCCATGGCCGGGCCGGCGACGGCGGTTGCGGCCAGGACGGCCAGGGCGAAAGCGCGACGCGAAAACATGGCCATGGTCCGGCCTCCCCACGAGTGCGGATGTGCGAAGGGGTAGACTAAGCGCGACCGCGGCGAAAGCGTGGCCGTTTCGCGCAGCTATTGCGCCTTGGGCTCGAACGGCTTGGGCACGCGCGCAGCGTTCTGGCGGCCGACCATCCAGCCCGGGTACTCCGCCGGCAGGGCCGAGACTTCGTCGAGCTTCGCCAGTTCCTCGACGCTCAGCGTCAGGCCGGTGGCCGCCAGATTGTCGTCGAGCTGCCGGGTGTTCTTGGCCCCGATGATGATCGAGGTGACGAACGGCTTGGATAGGATCCAGGCCAGGGCGACGCGCGCGACTGAAACGCCGTGCCTGTCGCCGATCTCGCGCATGGCGGCCACGCAGGCCCAGGCGCGGTCCTTGTCCACCGGCGGGAAGTCGAAGTTCGCGCGGCGGCCCTGCGCATCGGCAGGCGCGCCCGGGCCGAACTTGCCCGACAGCAGCCCGCCGGCCAGGGGCGACCACACCATGAGGCCCAGCTTCTCCTCCTGCATCAGCGGGACCAGCTCACGCTCCAGATCGCGTCCGGCGATGGAGTAGTAGGCCTGGATGGTCTCATAGCGTGCCCAGCCCTGGCGCTCGCTGACGCCCAGCGACTTGGCGATGCGCCAGGCCATCTGGTTCGACACCCCGATGTAGCGGACCAGGCCCTGGCTGATCAGGTCGTCGAAGGCACGCAACGTCTCGTCGATGGGGGTGATCAGGTCGGTGGCGTGGATCTGGTAGAGGTCGACGTGATCGGTCTGCAGCCGCTCCAGCGAGGTCTGGATCGAATCCATGATGTGCCCGCGTGAGGCGCCCCGGTCGTTGGGCCCCGGGCCCATCTCGCCGAAGACCTTGGTGGCCAGCACCACGTCCTTGCGCTTCACGCCCAGGTTCTTCAGCGCCTGGCCGGTCAGAGTCTCGGAATTGCCGTAGGCGTAGACGTCGGCCGTATCGATGAAATTGACGCCGGCGGCGAGCGCGCGGCCGATCACGGCGTCGACCTCGTCCTGGCCCAGGCTGCCGATGGCGCCCCAGATGCCTTTGTCGGACTCCCCGCCGAAGGTCATGGTTCCCAGGCAGATTTCTGAGACGTAGAGGCCGGTGCGGCCGAGCTGGTTGTAGCGCATGAAAAACCCCTTCGCCGGCGGGCTCCGGCGAAGGGGCATATGGTCGTCCGGCCTGCGGCGGGAAAGGCCGCCGCCGGCTTAAATCAGCGCGCGTGCATGGAGCGGCCGAAGCCGCCGCCGTGGCCATAGGCGTGATGCACGCGGCCGCCCGTGGAGGCGTAGCGGGTGCGGCCGTGCCAGGCGGCCTTGACCACCTTGGCCTTCCAGTTGCCGAAGCCGGTCTCGGCCGAGCGCACGAACGGCAGGTCGGCCAGCTTCATGAAGGCGTGGCCCATGAACAGGGCCGGATCGAAGTGATCGCCGTTCTTGCGAATCTCGAAGTGCAGGTGCGGGCCGGTGGAGTGGCCGGTGGAGCCGACGTGGCCCAGCACTTCGCCCTCGCTCACCTTCTCACCGGCCTTGACCGCGGCCGGGCGCACCATGTGGGCGTAGAAGGAGGTGATGCCGTCGCCGTGGTCGATCTCGACGAAGTTTCCGTACGACTGCGACAGGCCCGCGCGCACCACGGTGCCGTCGGCCGTGGCGTGAATGTCCGAACCGATCGGGGCGGCGATGTCGACGCCTTCGTGGACGCGGGCGTGGTTCTCAGTCTCCAGCTCACGCATGCCGAAGGGCGAGTTGATCTCGTGTCCGGGCAGTGGATCGGTGAAAGCGATCACCGGCGCCGGCTTGGCCTGAGGCACGACCACCGGATTGGTCTTCAGCGTGCCGAACAGCATCTGAGTGACAGCCGCCGCGGCAGGGGTCGGGGCCACATCGGCCCGCGCGGTCCCGAGCGCCACGCTCGCAGAAATCACGCCCGTGAAAAGGACAGCCGCCAAACGTCCGCCATGGCGGTTCAGATACGCATTCGCAATCATCAGGTACTCGTCGAATTCGCCCTATTCGGGCCACAATAGGTCCAAGGGGCCGGTGAGAACTTCCGGTCTCGGGGGGAGGCATATCGTGAGTGTGCGGGGCCTATATCGCTCAAAATACCAAGTGTCAAAAGGCGGCAGGTTGTCTCATATCAGGCATGACTGTAGCGATCACCAGATAAGCTCGACTGTTAACGATTGTTGTTCATGCGCAACTTGGCTGTGACTTCTCGGCACGGCTCTAGAACTCAGACTGCGAGATCCTAGATTTCGGCCCCTGGGTGCTTGGCGAGCACTTGGCCCGCATGCGCCCGGCGCGGGTCGGAGCGGTCTTCGGCCCTCCGAGGCAAGGTCTCGGCGCGGCCGCGCCGATCCAATACGGCGCTCGCCCAAGACGGCGCGCACGCCCGCGGCTCAGTCTCGCCGACGCGAACCGTGATTTGGTTCCGAAATTTTTTCGCGAAAAGGCGCTCGCGCGCCTCAGAGCGCCTTGAGGATGCCCTCGACCATCTTCTTGGCGTCGCCGAACAGCATCATGGTGTTGTCGCGGAAGAACAGCTCGTTCTCCACGCCCGCATAGCCGGAGCCCATGCCGCGCTTGATGAACAGCACCGTCCCCGCCTTATCCACGTCCAGGATCGGCATGCCGTAGATCGGCGAGGTCGGGTCGGTCTTGGCGGCGGGGTTGGTCACGTCGTTGGCCCCGATGACGAAGGCCACATCGGCGGTCGAGAACTCAGAGTTGATGTCCTCCAGCTCGAACACCTCGTCGTAGGGCACATTGGCCTCGGCCAACAGCACGTTCATGTGGCCGGGCATGCGGCCGGCGACCGGGTGGATGGCGTACTTCACATCCACGCCCTCGGCCTTCAGCTTGTCGCCCATCTCGCGCAGCGCGTGCTGGGCCTGGGCCACCGCCATGCCGTAGCCGGGGACCACGATCACCTTCGACGCGTTCTTCATGATGAAGGCGGCGTCCTCGGCCGAGCCCTGCTTCACCGGCCGCGTCTCGACCTTGCCGCCCGCGCCCGCCGCGACCTCGCCGCCGAAGCCGCCCAGGATCACCGAGATGAAGCTGCGGTTCATCCCCTTGCACATGATGTAGCTGAGGATGGCGCCCGAGGAGCCCACCAGGGCGCCGGTGATGATCAGGGCGATGTTCTCGAGCGTGAAGCCCAGCGCCGCCGCCGCCCAGCCGGAATAGCTGTTCAGCATCGACACCACGACCGGCATGTCGGCGCCGCCGATCGGGATGATCAGGGTGACCCCCATCAGCAGCGACAGGCCGAACACGCCCCAGAAGGCCCAGACCGCCTGGCCGTGCGACTGCACCAGGAGCACGATCAGGACCACTATGCCGATGGCGATGGCGATGTTCAGAAGGTGGCGCGCAGGCAGCAGGATCGGCGCGCCGCTCATGTTGCCGTTCAGCTTGGCGAAGGCGATCACCGAGCCGGTGAAGGTCACCGCCCCGATGGCCACGCCGATCGACAGCTCCACGATCGACTGCAGATGAATTGCTCCATCCGCGCCGGCGATGCCGAAGGCTGCAGGCGCATAGAGGGCTCCAGTCGCGACCGCGCAAGCGGCCAAGCCCACCAGTGAGTGGAAGGCGGCCACCAGCTGGGGCATGGAGGTCATCTGCACGCGCCGTGCGATCACCGCGCCGACCCCGCCGCCCAGCGCCATGCCACCGACGATCATCGCAATGGTGATCCCGTCGAGCGCGCCCTGCGCCCAGGCGGTGAACAGGGTCATGGCGATGGCGATGGCCATGCCGATCATGCCGTAGGTGTTGCCCTTGCGGCTGGTCTCCGGGCTCGACAGGCCCCGAAGCGCCAGGATGAACAGCACGCCGGCCGCGAGATAGGCCAGGGCGGCGAGGTTCGCGGCGAAATCAGCGTTCATTGCGCCCCCCAAAGGCGGATCGGTTGCGAGGCTGAGGTCAAAGCCGGGGTCAAAGCCAAGATCAAAGGACGTACGCCTTGCTCTCCTGCCCCGGGTCGGCAGCCACAGCGGTGGAGACCTTGCCGTCCTTGGTGAGGGTGAGCGTCACCGGGCCGGTCCCGGAGATTTTCTTGATCGTGCAGCGCGGACGGTCTGTCGGCAGGATGCCCGAGGTCGGCCCCTTCTGGTCGAAAGCGGTGGTGTTCACGAACTCGCCCTGCACCTTGTAGCCGGGATAGCGGCAGTCGACGTGGTACTGCGCATCCTGCGCGGCATCGACGCGATAGGGCACGCCCTCCTGGACCTCCTGACGCTGCAGCGCATGCAGGGCGATCAGCACCAGGGCCGCGACGATCACGACGCCTATGATGATCGGCAGGCCGAGCTTCTTCATGCGCCGGCCGCCTTGGAGGGGGTCCCTTGCGGCGCGTCGCCCGCGCGCGCCTTGCGACGGCGGAAGGCCGAGAGGCCTTGGAACACGGCGGACGCGACCAGCAGGGCCACCGGGCAGATCACGAAGAACACCCGGTCGGCCGGAACCGGGTGTACGATCACGCTAGGCAGGCAGAGCAACGCCCCGCCAACCAGCAGCAGGCCCAGCGAATTCATCGGCCGGAGATAGGGCCGGTTGCGCAGCAGGGCGGCGACATAGGCCGCGATCGCCGCCAGGGCGGCGACGAAACAGATCAGGTCGATGGCGGAAGAGAGCTCGGCCATCAGCGCGGAGCCTTCTTCTTGTACATCGCCAGCATGCGCTGGGTGACGAGGAATCCGCCGAAGATGTTCACGCTGGCGAGGGCCACGGCGAGCACGCCCGCTCCCTTGGCGATCCAGCCATGGGTCGAGTCGCCGCCTCCGGCGCCGTGCGCGGCGGCGTTGGCCGCCGCAGCCAGCAGGGCGCCCACCACGATCACGGAAGAGATCGCGTTGGTCACAGCCATCAGCGGGGTGTGCAACGCGGGCGTCACGCTCCAGACGACGTAGTAGCCCACGAAGATCGCCAGGACGAAGATCGCCAGGCGAAAGACGGTCGGATCGACGACGTGCTCCATGGCGGGCCTTTCGTCAGCTCTGCAGTGAGGGGTGGACGACCTTGCCCCCCTGGGCGACCAGGGCGGCTTTCAGGATCTCGTCCTCGAAATCGGGGGCCAAGGCGCCGTCCTTCACCAGGAGTCCGGCGAAGGAGACCAGGTTGCGGGCGTAGAGCGCCGAGGCGTCGGCGGCGACGCGGCCGGGCAGGTTGTAGAGGCCCACGATGGTCACGCCGTTCTTGGTGGTGACGATCTCGCCGGGTTTGGACAGTTCGCAGTTGCCGCCCTGCTCCACCGCCAGGTCGACGATGACCGAGCCGGGCTTCATCGACTCGACGTGGACCTTGGAGACCAGCTTGGGCGCGGGCCGCCCCGGGATCAGGGCGGTGGTGATCACCACGTCCTGTTTTTGGATATGCGACGCAATCAACTCGGCCTGCTTGGCCTTGTAGGCGTCGCTCATCTCCTTGGCGTAGCCGCCCGCGGTCTCGGCCTGCTTGAATTCCTCGTCCTCGACGCCGACGAACTTGGCCCCGAGGCTTTCGACCTGCTCCTTCACGGCCGGGCGCACGTCGGTGGCGGTGACCACCGCGCCGAGCCTGCGCGCCGTGGCGATGGCCTGGAGCCCTGCGACGCCCACGCCCATGATGAAGCACTTGGCCGCCGCCACCGTGCCGGCCGCGGTCATCATCATCGGGAAGGCGCGGCCATAGGCTTCCGCCGCCTCGATCACGGCGCGATAGCCGGCGAGGTTGGCCTGGGAGGACAGGATGTCCATGGCCTGGGCGCGGGTGATGCGCGGCACGAACTCCATGGCGAAGGCGGTGGCGCCCTTGGCGGCCAGGGCCTTCA
This sequence comes from Pseudomonadota bacterium, assembly GCA_018241995.1. Lineage (GTDB taxonomy): Bacteria > Pseudomonadota > Alphaproteobacteria > Caulobacterales > Caulobacteraceae > JAFECT01. The sequence goes on along the minus strand of JAFECT010000006.1, from coordinate 295,635 downwards.
GCGCATCCTTCTCTCGGTAGGGGTCGAGCGCGCCCACGACCATGGCGCCGGACTTCAGGCCCGCGATCTCGGCGGCCTCGGGGGCGCGCACCTTGAACACGACGTCGGCCTTGCCGAGCGCGGCCTTGGCGGTGGAGACAATCTCGGCCCCGGCTTCCTTGTACGTCTGGTCGGTGTACGCCGCAGCCTCGCCCGCGCCGGCCTCGACCAGAACCTGGGCCCCCAGACCGATCAGTTTCTTGACGGAATCGGGGGTCGCGGCCACGCGCGTCTCGCCCGCGCGCCGTTCCTTGATGACCGCGATGACGAAGCCCAAGCCATCCTCCCGAAGACTCGCTCAACAGGGGACGTTAGGGAGCGTTCCCCCGCCTTGTCCAGCGGAAGAACGACGCTCGCTCAAGCAATTGGCTGGTCCGCCCCCAAAGCCTGGGGCGGGCGGGGTGTCGTCAGTGCGACGCGCCCGGCTTCTTCTTCAGGGCCAGCCAGCCCAGGGCCAGGACCACAACGGCCGAGACGAGGCCGGGGACCACGCCGCCGGGGGTGCAGAACCACACCACCAGCAGCACCAAGAGCGCCGCCAGGAACAGGCAGTTCCACTTCGTGAATTCCATGAAGCCCAGGTAGAACGCCTTCTGGGCCGAGACGTCCATGTCGCCGTGGTGATGTTCGTTGCCGGCCATGGCCGAGACGTCTCCGTAAGTCGCGAAATCGGCGCGGACTATAGCGGCGGATCGCGGGCGCTCAAGAGGCAGGCGCAACGCTTGACGTGGAAGCGTCGTGCAAGGCCCACTCGCCGCCCATGGCCGATCTCGAAATCCCCCTGCGCATCACCCTGATCGCCCCGCCGAAGGACGTGCTGTTCAGCCTACAGCACGCGAAGGAGGGCATGGTCTCGGCTGTGCGCAGCGACGGCTCGGACCTGAGCCTCGACCTCGCCGTGCGCATGGCCGAGGGGCCGAACGGGCTGCGCTGGCTAGGGCCACTCATCCGACCCGAGGGCCAGCGGCGTTTCGTCTATGTCGCGTCAGGCGCCTGCGCCGGCGATCCCGGGGCGCAGGACGGTCGCCGCGCCAAGGTCTGGCTGGATGCGCTGAGCGCCGAAACGGCGCGAGAGGCGGCTACGACCGGGCGGCGGGCCGAGGCGCGCATTCCTGGAACCGACAAGCGCGGCGGCGCGGTCTGCGCAAGCACCCACCCGATCGATGGGTGGCGGCTGATCTAGGCCAATCCCACCGCCTGCAAGGTCGCCGCCTGGCGGCGCGCCAGCACCTCTACCGAGAAGCCTTCGAGCGATTCCTCGAACAGAGAACGCCAGTTCAGCTCTGCGCCCAGATGCAGGAAGGCGGCGCCCAGGCCGATGGCGGCGCGATCCATGAACACGAACTCGCGCGGAATGGTGACGGGGCCCTTTTCCTGCAGGGCCTGCTTCATGGCGAAGGCCTCGCGCCGTCCGTATTCGCCGGGCGCCACGCCGTCGGCGACGGTGCGGACCCGGTCGTCGAGCAGGGGGCCGTAGATGAAGCGGGCCCACACATTCAGGGTCTCGACCAGCTCCGGCGTCAGGCCCTTGAAGCCCCAGCCCCGGTAGGCCGCCATCTGCGCCTCGCGGTCGCCGGAACTGAGCGCGCGATAGAGGTCGACCACGCCGCCGACGAAGGCCGGCGGGAAGATGCGCACGCAGCCGAAGTCCAGCAGGTTCAGCCGGTCGGCTTCACCGGCGAAGGTGTAGTTGCCCAGGTGCGGGTCGCCATGGATCACGCCCAGTTTGGTCATCGGCGTCCACCAGGCCTGGAAGAGCAGCCGCGCGATGCGGTTGCGGGTCTCCTGGTCGGCGGTCTTGAAGGTCATCAGGCCGCGCCCATCCAGCCACTCCATGGTCAGGAGCCGCTTGGTCGAGAGCGAGAACACCGGCTGGGGCACGGCGATGTCGGGCCGGGCGTCGAAGAAGCCGCCGTAGAGCGCCATGTGCCGGGCCTCGCGGCCGTAGTCGAGCTCCTCGCGCAGCCGTTCGGAGACCTCCACCGCGATCTCGGAGGTGTCGACCGCGCCGTAGAGGGAGCGACCCAGGGCCATCAGGGCGCGCATCTGCGACAGGTCGCTCTCCAGCGCGCTTTCCATCTCGGGGTACTGCAGCTTGACCGCCAGGCGTCGGCCGTCGAGGCCCACCGCGCGGTGCACCTGGCCGAGCGAGGCCGCGGCCGCGGCCTCCAGTTCGAAGCTCTGGAACTTGCTCTCCCAGTCCGCGCCGAGCTCGGCCGCCATACGCCGGCGCACGAAGCCCGCGCCCATCGCCGGGGCGTTGGCCTGCAGCTCGGCGAGCTGCTTGGCGAACTCGGGCGGTAGGAGGTCGGGCACGGTGGCGACCATCTGGGCCGCCTTCATCAAGGGACCCTTGAGCTTGCCCAGCGCCTCCTTGAGCAGGCGGGCATTGCGCTCCTCGGCCGCATCGCCGCCGAACAGCAGGTTGGCGCCATAGCCGGCGCCGGCCGCCGTCAGCCCCGCCCCTACCCGCGCGAAACGGCCCAGGCGGCCGGTCAGGCGGTCGCGTTCGGGATCCTTGTCGGCCATGCGCGCTCCAGAGGTCTCGAGGTGCTAGCTCAGCGCCTCGAACCGGTCGATCAGGCCCTCCAGCCGGTTCAGGCCCGTGCGCCAGAAGGCGGGGTCGCGCGGGTTCAGGCCGAAGGGCTCCAGGGCCTCCACATAGGTCCGCGTGCCACCGCCCGCCAGGAGCTGTTCGTAGAGCGGGGCGAAGCTCTGCGGATCGGCGCGGCGCCGCTCCATCAGGGCAGAGACCAGGAGGTCGCCGAAGGCGTAGGCGTAAACATAGAACGGCGTGTGCACGAAGTGGCTGATATAGGCCCAGAAGGCCTCATAACCCGGGTTCAGGATGATGGCGGGCCCGAGGCTCGCTGCCATTTCCTCGAGCCAAAGCTGCCCCAGCCGCTCGGCGTCGACCTCGCCGCCCAGGCGCTCGGCGTGGAAGCGGGTCTCGAAGCGGTGGAAGGCGACCTGGCGCACCACCGTGTTCAGCCCATCCTCGATGCGGCCGGCCAGCAGGCCGCGCTGGGCCTTGGGCGAGGCTTCGTCGAGCAGGCGGTCGAACACCAGGCCTTCGGCGAAGATCGAGGCGGTCTCGGCCAGGGTCAGGGGCGTGTCGGCGTTGAGGGTGCCCAGCGGCTGGGCCAGGGTCTGGTGCGCGGCGTGGCCGAGTTCGTGGGCCAGGGTCAGCACGTCACGCCGCTCGCCCATGAAGTTCAGGAAGACATAGGGGTGCCGGTCGGCCGTGACCGGATGGCAATAGGCGCCGGTGGATTTGCCCGGCCGCGGCCGTGCGTCGATCCAGGGCTCGCGGAAGAAGGTCGAGACCCGATCCGCCACCTTGGGATCGAGGTCGGCGAAGGCGTCCAGCACCACGCTGCGGGCTTCGGCCCAGTCATAGGCGCGCGGCGGCGCGGCCTCGATGGGGGCGTTGCGGTCCCAGTGGTCGAGCTTCGCCTTGCCCAGCGCCTTGGCCTTCAGCCGATAGTAGCGGTGCGACAGGCGCGGATAGGCCTCGCCGACCGCCGCGACCATGGCCTCGACCGATTCCGCATCGACCTCATTGCCGAGGTGGCGCGAGGTGGCCGGATCGGCGAAGCGGCGCCAGCGATCCTCGACCTGCTTCTCCAGGGCGACGGTGTTCAGGCACAGGGCCAGGACGGGCGTCTGGTCCTCCAGGGCCTTGGACAGGCCCTCGGCCGCGCGCTTGCGCTTGCCGGCGTCCGGGTCCGACAGGCGGGTCAGGGCCTCGTTGAGGGTCAGGGTCTCGCGCCCGGCCGTAATCTGCATCCGCGCCAGGGTCTCGTCGTAGAGCCTGGCCCACTGGGCGGTGGCGGGCGAGCGCTCCACGATCATCCGCTCGGCCTCGGCCGAAAGCTCGTGCGGCCGGCCGAGCCGCACCCGGCGCAGCCAGGGGGTCCAGCGCGCGGCGGCGGGATGGGCTTTCAGGGCCGCGGCGATCTCCGCGTCCTCAAGGGCGTTCAGCTCCAGGGTCAGCCACAGGGTGTCGGCGCTGATCGCGGCGATGCGGGCCTGCACATCGGCCTGGAACTTGGCCCAGGCCGGGTCGGTGCGCTCGACCGAGGAGGCCAGGTGCGCGTAAGCCGCGATGGCCCCCAGGCGGTCGGTGACGGTCTGGTAGAGGTCGATAGCCTCGTCGATGCGCGCGCCGAGCGTCGCCGGATCGGCCCTGGCCTCGGCCAGCCTGCCCTCGAGCTTGCCGATGCTGGCGGCCGCCGCGGCCGCCGCGTCAAAATCGGCGGCGACGTGCGGATCCTCACGCGACGCATACAGGTCCGACAGGTCCCAGACCGGGGGCTGGACGGCGACAGGCTTGTTCATTCCAGGTCCTTGCGCATGGGCACGAAGCGGATCATCCGCCCCTCGCCCATGTCGTATTCGATGGGATCGGAGCCCTTGAACCCGAGCGCCCGGTACATCCGTTCCCCGGGCAGGGTCGCCATCAGCTCCAGCGCCTTGAAGCCGGCCGCTCGCGCCGCCGCCTCGCAGGCGTCCAGGATCGCGGTCCCGACGCCGCGCCTGGCCCACTCCGGGGCCACGAAGAAGGCCCTGATCTTGGCCGCGTCCACGGCCGGATCGAGGAACCCCGGCTCCCGGTCGCGGCGGCCGTCCGCCCCGAAGAGGGTCTTCCTGCGACTCCAGCCGCCGCAGCCGGCCAGTACGCCGCCGATCTCGGCCACCAGATAGGTGCCGTCCTCGACCAGCTCGGTGTCGACCCCAAATACGGTGCCGATGGCGCGGTCGAGTTGGGCCTCGTCATAGTCGCCGACGCTCAGGGCCCTGGCCGAGCGCGCGATCAGGGCTTCGAGCGCGCTGCGCTCGTCCAGGCGGGCGGGTCGGATGGTCGGGGAGGCCGTCATCGCCACACCGCATAGCGGCGATCCATGGGCCGGGTAAAGGCCTTGTTAGCCTTGGCGCTTAAGGCTTTGGCCACGTCTCGGAAACGCGATCTTCACCCCTGTCTGTCTCAATTCGTGACAACGAAGCCGCGCCCTCGAAGGCGAGGCTAAAGGTGAAAACGGGTGTCTCCCATGGCTAAGACCGTTCTGGTCGTCGACGACGACCCGACGCAGCGGCGTTTGATCCAGGCGGTGCTCGACCGGGAAGGTTTCCAGGTCGTCCACGCGGAGAACGGTCACCAGGCGCTCGACCGCCTGCAGCACGGCGGCGGCGCCGACGTGGTGCTGCTCGACCTGGTCATGCCGGGGATGAGCGGCCTCGAGACGCTCAAGGAAGCCCGCGCCTGCGGGATCCGCTGCCCCGTGGTGGTGCTGACCGCCACCGGCGGCATCGAGACCGTGGTCAAGGCGATGCAGGCCGGGGCGCAGGACTTCTTCGTCAAGCCCGCCAGCGCCGAGCGCATCATCATCTCGATCCGCAACGCCCTGCAGATGGGCGACCTCAACGCCGAGGTCGACCGCCTGAAGAAGCACACGTCAGGCCGCACCAGCTTCGAGGACCTGGTCGGGACCTCGCCGGCCATGCGTATGGTCAAGACGCTGGGCGAGCGCGCCGCGAAGTCGACCATCCCGGTGCTGATCCTGGGCGAGAGCGGCGTCGGTAAGGAAGTGATCGCGCGCGCCATGCACGGCGCCTCGGACCGCAAGGGCAAACCCTTCGTGGCCGTGAACTGCGGCGCCCTGCCCGCCAACCTGATCGAGTCCATCCTGTTCGGCCACGAGAAGGGCAGCTTCACCGGCGCGACCGACAAGCACCTGGGCAAGTTCCAGGAAGCCAACGGCGGCTGCCTGTTCCTGGACGAGATCGGCGAACTGCCGCTCGACATGCAGGTCAAGCTGCTGCGCGCCATCCAGGAGGGCGAGGTCGATCCGATCGGCTCCAAACGCCCGGTCAAGGTCGATGTGCGCATCATCTCGGCCACCAACCGCGACCTGGCCCAGCAGGTGAAGTCCGGCCTGTTCCGCGAGGACCTGTACTACCGCCTGAACGTCTATCCGATCGACGCCCCGTCCCTGCGCGAACGCCGCGAGGACATCCCGACCCTGGTCGAGCACTTCATCCGCCGCTTCAACGTCGAAGAGGGCAAGCGCGTGGCCGGCGCCACGGGCGAGACCCTGGCCATGCTCCAGGCCTTCGACTGGCCCGGCAACGTGCGCCAGCTGGAAAACGCGGTCTATCGCGCCATTGTGCTGTGCGACGGCCCCTATCTGCAGGCTCACGACTTCCCGGCGATCTCGGGCGTGGCTGCGCCGATCCCGGCCGCCGAAGCGGGCGCGGAACCGACGGCTGCGACGGCAAACCCGGTCATGCTCTCCGACCTGCCGCCGCTGCCTGACGCGCCGGTCCGCATCCTCGACGACCGCGGCCACCTGCGCACCCTGGACGAGATCGAGCGCGACCTGATCCAGCACGCCATCGAGGTCTATGCCGGCCACATGAGCGAGGTGGCCCGTCGCCTCGGCATCGGGCGCTCGACCCTCTACCGCAAGGTTCGCGAACAGGGGTTGGAAGGCCTGATCGAGAAAGCTGCGAGCTAACCGCGCCGCTTTCCCAAGACCGCAATCGGCGCCACCCTGGCCGTTCGTCGATCAGGGAGGCGATCATGCGCTGGTTCAAGTCGTTCGGTCTGGTCTATCTGCCGGTCTCGGTGATGGGGTGGGCGGCGACCCTGCTCATGGCGGCCTTCGCCGCGCAGGTGTTCCTGTTCATCGACAGCCGCTCGCACTCGGTCAGCGACACGCTCTACGGCGTGTTCCCGTACTGGGTCCCGACCTTCCTGCTGTGGGCCTGGCTCGCGGGACGCACCTCAACCGAGCGCGGCCGCTCCGCCTGAGGCCGACTTCAGGGCCGCGTTCTCCGCCCGGATTCTGACCCACAGCATCGCGGCGTTAAGCGCGCTGAACAGGGCCGCGTACCACCAAAGCCCGAAGGCCAGCGGTAGGACCGCGATCTCGGCGACCACCACCGCATAGTTGGGATGCGGGATCAGTCGATAGGGTCCGCTCGCGACCAGCGGCGCGCCGGGCAGGACGATGATCCGCGTCGTCCAGCGGTCGCCCAGAGTCGCGATCACCCAGACCCGCAGCACCTGACAGACCGCGAAGACCGCGAGCCAGGGCCACTGCACCGGCCTGTCCCAGCCAAACCACCACAGCCCGATCAGCCAGGCGGCGTGCAGCAGCACCATGACAGGATAGTGCCCGCGCCCGACCTCATAGGCGCCCCTTGCCCTCAGCGCCCGCGTATGTCGCGCCGACAGCCAGAGTTCGCCCAGGCGCTGGAACGTGGTGAAGGCCAGGACGCCGACCGAGAGGATCACGCCGCCCTCAACAGTGATACGCCGGTGGCGGTAAAGCCCGGTCCGAGAGACGACATCACCGCCCGCTCGGGCAAGCCCTCCGCCTTCAGCACCCGCTCCAGCACGAACAGCACGGTGGGCGCGCTCATATTGCCGAACTCGGCCAGCACCTCGCGCTCGTGGTTCAGGCTGCCCTGTTCGAGATGGAAGGCCGTCTCCAGCGCGGCCACCACCTTGGTCCCGCCAGGATGGCAGACGAAGCGGCCGACATCCTCGAAACTCAGGTCCATGCCGCCCAGGATATTCTGCATCGCCGGCCCCAGGTTCTTGCGCGCGAAGGGCGGGATCGAGCGGGCGAAGATGACGCCGAAGCCCATCGGATCGACGTTCCAGCCCATGATGTCGAGCGTGTCCTTCCACAGATGCTCGCCGGCGCCTTCGATGGCGGCGATCCCCTCGCCCTCGGTCGAGACCACGCAGGCGGCCGCGCCGTCGCCGAACAGGGCGGTGGCCACGACATTGGCCTTGGTCAGCTCATCCAGGCGGAAGGATAGGGTGCAGAGCTCGATGGTCACGAACAGCACCTTGGAGCCTGGTTCGGCGCGCGCCAGCCGTTCAGCCAGGGCCAGGCCGGTGACGCCGCCCGCGCAGCCGAGGCCGAACACCGGCACGCGGCGAATGTCCGAGCGAAAGCCCATGCGCGAGGCGACCCGCGCCTCCAGGCTCGGCGTGGCGATGCCGGTGGAGGAAACGGTCACCACCGTGTCAATCTCGGCGGCGGTAAGGCCCGCGCCCGCCAGGGCCTTTTCGGCGGCCTCGACGAACAGGGCGTCCGCGCCGTCGAGATAGGCGCGGGTGCGCTCCGGCCAGCCCTGCGGCTGGAAGAACCACTCGATCGGCTGGACCGAGCGACGGGTGACGATGCCGGTGGTCTCGAACACGGCGGACAGGCGTTCGAATTCCGGATAGCCGGCGAACAGACCGCGCGCAGCCTCGGCGACCTCGCGTTGGACCAGGACATGCGGCGGCGACGCGGTCGCGACCGACAGAAGGGCGGCTCGGATACTCACGCACAGGCTCCTTTCGACGCCCCCGTCAAAGGCGGCCCAACGTCCGCGAGTGGGCTGCGGCGTGGTTCGCCCCGGCCCCTTGCGGTCGATCTCCGGTCTCGCGGGCAGGCCTCGGCCATGCGTCCGCGCGGTCTTTGATATCGTTGCGTGCCGTCGCGTTCCCGGCTTTGTCGAGGCAAGCCGGCCGCTGCGCACCTGTGTGTGAAAGCCTTATACGCGCAGAGCGCCTGCTTGGATCATTCCGGGCGCTATTTTTTCCGGAAGCCGTAGCGTTTGGGGACGGGCTTGGCCTCGCCCTTGGCCTTCTTGGTGATTTCTTTCAGCTTCACCGCCTGCATCATCGAAAGCGGCGCGTTCAGGTCGCCCTTTTCGGAGTCGCCGAAGGCCCGGCCATAGGTCTTCACCCGGTCGGCGACCGAGCCCAGGAACTCGTCTTCCCAGTCGGAAAGCTTGACCCCGGCCCGGTCGGCGGCCCGCTTGGCCTTGCCGAGCGCGCGCAGCACCGCGCGCTTGGCGGCGGCCTTTTGATCCGGAACGGTGCGTTTCACTGCGCCTCTCGAATCGGAGGCGCGGGATCAGGCCTCAGAGGCCTCCGATAGCAGAAAGGTAGAGGTCGATCAGCGCCTCTTCCTCCTGGACCTTGGCCTTGTCCTGCTTCCGCATGCGGATGACCTTGCGCATGATCTTGGTGTCGAAGCCCTCGCCCTTGGCCTCGGCGAAGACCTCCTTCAGGTCACCGGCGATGGCGGCCTTGTCCTCTTCCAGACGCTCGATGCGCTCGATGAAGCTCTTCAGGCGGCCCTGGGCGGTGGCCGTCAGGACGTCGGGATTGGAGGCAAAGGACGCGTCGTCGGCCATCGGGCTACTCCGGCAGGAATTGAGCCTCGACGCTTAACCACGCGGGTCCGGCGGGCTCAACGGCGCATCCTGTCCTAGCTTTGGACTTGTCGACGCAGGCTGTGGATAAGACCGGCGAGCCTGGGAACCCTGCCACGAAGCGCGCAGCAAAAAGGCCGCGGTGGTCGCCGCGGCCTCTTGGGTATTCCGTCTCAAGTGACGCCGGGTATCAGCCCTGGCGAGCCTTGAAGCGCGGATCGGTCTTGTTGATCACATAGACGCGGCCCTTGCGGCGCACGACCTTGCAGTCGCGGTGGCGCGACTTCAGCGACTTGAGCGAGCTGCGGACCTTCATCGTCGTCTAGCCTCGAAAAAACAAAACACCGCCATCGCCTGGAAAGGGCGCGGGCGGAGCGAGGGCGCGTCATACGTAACGGCGGCGGAGGTGTCAACGGCGCATGGGTTCGAAAGACGCCTCAGTCTTCCACCGCGACGCAGATGCCGAAGATCGCGTTCCCGGTGATCCAACCGTTGATGAATCCTCGATTGTTGCCGATCTGGAAGCGTGGCCCTTGGATAGCCTTAACCAGATGCAGGTACTCGCGGCCCTGCACCTTGCAAAGGACAATGTCCCCGGTTTTGAGAACCTGTGGGTCCACAGGCGCAACGGTACAGAGCTGCCCGGAGGCGATCTTGCCCGCCATTGAGGCGCCACGCGGTCTGAACTGAACGGGCTGGCCGGCCCTGAGACGCTCGATGTAGTGACTAGCCCATCCCATATGGCTTGAGCTTAGCAGGCGCCAGCTATTGAACCAACCTAGATGGGCGACGTCTCGCGAAGTCGCACGCTTGTGATTGAACCGACAGGCTTTGGTCGCGTACGATTCAGATCATGCGTCGGGGATTATTGCTTCTGCTGCTCCTGGCCGGCTGCGCAGCGCCGGCGACCACGGTGAAGCCGCCGGTGAGCGCGCCTGCGCCCACGCCGGTCGCGCCGCCGCCTCCGCCTGTCCCCGCGCCCCAGCCGGTGTCGCCGCCGCCTGCGCCTCAGGCTGCGCCGATGGCGCCGATCGACAACGCGGCCAATCCCATCGCCGCCTCCTTCGCTCGCTGGAAGGCGGGCTTCGTCGAGAAGGCGGTGGCCAAGGGCTTCGATCGCGGCTTCGTGGAGGCCCAGCTCGCAGGCGTGGAGCCTTCCAGCGCCATCCTGAACCAGGACACGCGCCAGCCCGAATTCTCCAAGCCCATCGGCGACTATGTGCGCACCGCCGCCTCGCCGGTTCGCGCCGCTGAAGGCATCCGCCGCAAGAACGCCGAGCCGCACATGGCGGCGATCGAGCAGAAATACGGCGTGCCCGCCGAGATCGTGGTGGCGATCTGGGCCGACGAGTCCGGCTTCGGCAAGGTCCAGGGCAATCACGACGTGATCCAGGCCTTCGCCACCCTGGCCTTTGAGGGGCGCAGGCGCGACTGGGCCGAGGCCCAGCTGCTGGCCGCCTTCACCATGATCCGCGACCGCGGCGTGCCGCGCGAAAAGCTGAAAGGCTCATGGGCGGGGGCCATGGGCCAGACCCAGTTCATCCCTGAGGCCTATCTGCGCCTGGGGCAGGATGGCGACGGCGACGGCAAGGTCGATATCTGGAGCTCGGACGCCGACGCCCTGGCCTCCGCCGCCAATCACCTCGCTCAGGAGGGCTGGCGGCGCGGCGAAAGCTGGGCCGTGGAGGTGATCCCGCCCCCCGGCTTCGACTATTCGGTGTCGGAGAGCGAGAAGCATCCGCCCGCCTGGTGGCAGGCCAAGGGGATCAGGCGCGCCGACGGCCGGTCTTGGTCGGCGGCGGATCAGGTGTCGGAAGCGGTGCTGCTGGTCCCGGCGGGCGCCAACGGGCCGGCTTTCCTGGCCTTCCCGAACCATTTCGTGATCCGCCGCTACAACAACTCCATCGCCTATGCCCTTTCCATCGGCCTGTTGGCCGACGAGATGCGTGGCGAGCCGCCGCTGGCGCGAGCGTGGCCGCAGGAGACGCCGCTGTCGCGTGGGCAGCGGACCGACGCCCAGACGGCCCTGCTCAGCCTGGGCTATCCGGTCGGCAAGCCCGACGGGCTGATCGGGGCCGGTAGCCGCGACGCCGTGCGCCAGTGGCAGAAGAAGAACGGCCTGACGGCCGACGGCTATCTGACGCCTGCCCTGATCGAGAAGCTAAAGGCGGAAGCGGCCGCGATGAAGCCTGCCGCGCCCGCACAGGCGCCGGTGAAACAGCCCTCAGGACGCTGAACCCGCTTAGGCCGCCGCGGCGGTCGCCAGCATTTCCAGATCGGCCTGGGCCACGGCCGCGCTCGGCCCGCCGTCGGCGACGATGTTCTTCAGGATGGAAATGGCGCATTCGGCCTGGGCGAAGGCGGCCGCGAGGATCGCGTCCTCGTCCTGATCGTCCGAGGGGGCGGGAAGCGGATCGAGACTGGGAAGCATTCTGCGCTCCTATGGGTCGAGGCGCAGCCTAGGACGCTTGCCTTAAGCTTTCGTCTGCACGACGCCGTTTCCGTGGAGATGGGCGCCGCCAGGCTTCGGCGAAAGGGCGACGTGAGGTCTCAGGTGGGGGGCAAGTTGGCGCTGGAGGTCTCTTCCGCCGGATTGTCGCTGGCGGGCTCGACGCCCGAACGAGCCAGGGTGCGGACCACAAACGCGGTCACGATCAGAACCGCCAGGATCGCGGCGTTGACCAGGAACGGCCCCGGCCGCCAGACCTCATAGAGCGCCATGCCGAGCAGGGGTCCGACCACGTAGCAGGCGCCGTTGATGGCCGCCATCAGTCCGGCCACCATGCCCTGCTCGTGCGCACCCACGGCAAGCGACGCGCCCGCGGTGAACCCGGGTCGAGCCAAGCCGTAGCCCAGGGTCATCAGCCCATAGGCCATCACCACGGTGTAGTAATCCGGCGCGAACGCGATCAGCGCATTGCCCGCCACCGCGCAGGCCGCGCCCCAGCGCATCAGCGCGCGCGGCGTCATGCCGAAGCGCGGGATCAGCACCTGCTGCGCCGTCACTGTGGCGAGCGCGCCCGCCATCATGGCGATGCCGACGAAGTGCTCGGCCTTCTCGGCGGTGATCTTCAAGGTGTCGATGACGACAAACGCCAGGGCCTGGGTGTTGATCGCCTGGCAGCTGGTGAGCAGGAAACCGTAGGCCACGAAGGCGCGCACCCGCGGATCGCGCCAGGCGTTCTTGGCGGTTGGGACCGTCGCGCGCGTGGGGCGCGAGCCGTCGGTCGCCCTTGGCATGTCCCCGGCAGGCAGATAGCGCGCAACCGCGAACCAGACGGCGGCGCCCATCAGGGCGAAAACCATCATGGGTCCGGCCAGTCCGATGCCCGGCAAAACCAGGAAGGGTGCGATCGCCGGCCCGATCACCGTGCCCAACCCGACCGCCGAGGCGAGGCTGGCCAGGGCCTGGACCCGGCCTTGCCGCTCGGTGCGGTCGGCGACATAGGCCTGGGCCGCCGGCGTCGCCGCAGAGCCCACGAAGCCGTAGATCGAGCGCGCCACCAGCATGCCGACGAAGGTCGCGCCGGCGCCGATCAGGCCGTTCAGCCCGGCCAGCACCACCGCCCCGAACAGCAACATAGACAGGCCGAACCCGGCGACGCCGACCAGCACCATGGCCTTGCGCCCATGGATGTCGGATCGCCGCGCCCAGAAGCCCGAGACCACCGTCCAGGCCAGGGCCGAAAGCGAGAAGACCCCGACGATCAGGGTGTCCTGGATGCCGACCTTGCGGCCGATCACCGCCAGCACCGCCTGCAGCGCCGTGTTGCCCGAGGCCGCCAGCATCAGCACCGCGAACAGGATGCCGAAGGCCAGGCGATGGCCCGGTTTCGCGGGCGTTGCAGCGTCGGTCGTGGTGGTCATCTGAGCCTTCACGGGAAGCCCAGAGCCTTAGACCGCGTCGCCCCCAGCGAAAACGCGCTCTTAATCATTAATGGTGACCATGTGTGACGCTTCTCTCAGTCGGGCCTCACATGTTCCAGATCATCGGTATCGTCGTCCTGTTCGCGATGGTGTTCGGCAGCTTCCTGATGTCGGGCGGCAACATCGGCGTGATCCTGGGCTCGCTGCCGCACGAGATGATGTGCATCGGCGGCGCGGCCATCGCCTCGTTCCTGATCGCCAACAAGGTCTCCACCATCAAGGCCACCGGCGGCGGCTTCGGCAAGGTGTTCGGCGGGCCGAAGTGGAAGGCGGCCGATTACCGCGACCTGCTCTCGTTGCTGTTCCTGCTGACCAAGACCATGAAGTCCAAAGGCGTGATCGCCCTGGAAAGCCACATCGAGCGGCCGGCCGAGAGCACGATCTTCCAGAAGTTTCCGAAGATCATGAAGGACCACTTCGCCATCGATTTCATCTGCGACACCCTGCGGATGATGACCATGAACCTGGAGGATCCGCACCAGGTCGAGGACGCGATGGAGAAGCAGCTCGAGAAGCACCACCACGAGGCCGAGTGCCCCGCCCACGCCCTGCAGAGCATGGCCGACGCGCTGCCGGCGCTCGGCATCGTCGCGGCCGTGCTGGGCGTGATCAAGACCATGGGCGCGATCACCGAGCCGCCGGAAGTCCTGGGCCACATGATCGGCGGCGCCCTCGTCGGCACCTTCCTCGGCGTGTTCCTGGCCTATGGCATGATCGGACCGATGGCCACGCGCATGAAGGAGGTGATCGACGAGGAAGCCGCCTTCTACAAGATCATCCAGTCGGTGCTGGTCGCCCACCTGCACGGCAACGCCGCCCAGATCTCCGTCGAGATCGGCCGCGGCAGCGTGCCGTCGACCGCCCAGCCCAGCTTCGCCGAGCTGGAAGAGACCCTGAACAACGTGCCCACCGACGCGGCGGCCTAGCGCCGCCCGGCAGCCACAATCCGGCCTTGATCACGCAATCTCACGAATTGATCACGGATTTGTGAGAATCGGCTTGCCTCTGGAATCAGGGTGAGGTTATCTCTCACTCCTGAGAGCGGCCTCCTCCGTCTCTCCAGACCTCTCGAAGGACCAGGAAACAATGACCATCCGCAAGCTGATCGTCGTCGCCGCCGCTCTGACCGCCGTTTCCGTCGCCGCCTGCAAGCCCAAGGACCAGGCCGCCGCCTCCAACCAGCCGGCTTCCGCCGCCGTGCCGACTTCCGACGCGACCAAGGCCAATGCGACCGCCGCCGCCGACGCCGCGGCCGCGCAGCAAGCCAACACCGCCGCGACCCAGCCGGGCGCGAACATGGACCAGGGCGGCGGCATGGCTTCCGACGCCGGCGCCAAGCCCGCGGCCAAGGCCGACGCGAAGAAGAAGTAAGCTTGCGCCCGAACGGGTAGTAAGCGAGGGCCGCCCCTGCCGGGCGGCCCTTTTCTTTTGCGCGATGGCTGACCAACCCGACCACCCTTTCGACCCCGCCCTCACCTGGAGCGACGACGGCTCGCCGCGCTCCGGGCGGTTCGGCGACGTCTATTTTTCCGCCCAAGACGGGCTGGCGGAGACGCGTGCGGTATTCCTGGAGGGTTGCGACCTGCCCGCCGCCTGGGCGGGACGGCGACACTTCACCGTGGCGGAGCTGGGCTTCGGCACCGGGCTCAACGTGCTGGCGCTGATGGACCTGTGGCTCCGGACGCGGCCGGAGGGCGGCCGGCTCAGCGTCTTCTCCATCGAGGCCTTCCCAATGAGCGCCGAGGAGGCCGGCCGCGCCCTGGCCCGCTGGCCGGAGCTCGCTGAAATCACCGAGTTGCTGCTCCGTCGCTGGCCGCCGCGCACCCCAGGCTTCCACCGGATCGACCTGTCGGAGTTCGGCGCGGTCATCGACCTGGCGATCCTCGAGGTCGCCGAGGCGCTGTCGGCCTGGTCTGGCGCCGCGGACGCCTGGTTTCTGGACGGTTTCTCACCCGCTTCGAACCCGGCGATGTGGCGCGACGAGGTGCTGGACTTGATCGCGGCCCGCTCAGCGCCCGGCGCGCGGGCGGCGACCTTCACCGTGGCGGGGCATGTGCGCCGTGGTCTCAGCGAGCGTGGCTTCGCCGTCGCCAAGCAGCCGGGCTTCGGCCGCAAGCGCGAGCGGCTGGAGGCGGTGTTCGAGGGCTCGCCAGCGGCGACCCAACCCCAGCCGCGTGTCGCCATCGTGGGAGGGGGCATAGCGGGCGCGGCGCTGGTCCGCGCCTTCAAAGCGCTCGGCGCCGACCCGGTGCTGGTCGAGGCGGCGGAGCCCGGCGCAGGCGCGTCCGGCAACGCTGCGGCCCTGGTCACCCCTCGCCTGGACGCCGGCGGCGGGCCGGTCGCTATGCTCTACGCCCAGGCCTTCGAGCGGGCCGTGGAGCTGTGCCACCGGGAGGCGCCCGATGCGATCCTGGCTCAGGGCGTGCTGCAGCTGGAGCATCAGGACCGCGACACCCGCCGTTTCGACACCGTCGCCGCTCAGCCCTTCTGGGCGCCGAGCACGGTGACCCGCCTTTCCTCCGCCATCGCCGCCGCCCGTCTCGGCGAAGTCCAGACTCGTGGCGGCCTCGACCTGACCCGGGCCCTAGTCGTGGAGCCCTTGCCGCTATTGCAGGCATGGCTCGGCGCCACGCGGGCTATTCGAGGGAAGGTCGCCGCCGTCGAACGGCGCGAGGGCGCGTGGCGCTTGCTGGATGCAGACGGCGCGATTCTCGCCGAGGCCGAGATCGTCTGCGTCGCCGCCGGCTGGGGCAATATCGCCCTGCGCACCGACCTGCCGCTGTCCCCAGTTCGGGGCCAGGCGACCACCGCAGCGCACGTCCCGCCGGCTGCGCTCGCCTGGGGCGGCTATGTTGTTCCCACACGCAAAGGCCTGCTGTTCGGGGCCACCCACGACCGGGGCGATACGACCGACGATCTCCGCCCCGAAGATGACCGGCGCAATCTGGAGAGCCTTGCTCGCGTGCTGCCCGTTCTCGCCGCGCAACTTGCCCCGCAAGAGCTGCAAGGCCGCGCCTCGATCCGCGCCGTGACACCGGATCGCCTACCGCTGGCCGGGTCTCTGAGGGACGGGCTTCATGTGCTCGGCGGGCTGGGTTCCCGGGGCTTTTGCGCGGCCCCGCTGCTGGCCGAGCATGTCGCCGCGATGGCGCTAGGGACGCCCTCCCCCCTGCCCCGCTCCCTGGCCGGCCTCGTCGCACCCAGTCGTTTCGCCTGAAATCGCGCTGTCGTGGGTTTGTGAGATGAACCGTTGCGCCTAGACTGTGGTTGACGGGGACGGCCTTCGTTTCAGGAGCTCGACATGCGCCTATCCATCCTCAAGGTCGCCGCCATTTCCGGGGTCGCCGCCCTACTGGCCGGCTGGGCCGCGGTCGCCGACGGCGCCCCGCCCGCCAAGCCGAACGGCGCCCAGACCGGGCGGCAGTGCTTCCCCGCCCGCGAGGTGGCCAATTTCGCCGCGCCGGATGACCACACCGTCTATCTCCGCGCAGGCGTGAAGGACATCTATCGCGCCGAGGTGTTCGGCGGTTGCCTGGACATCGACTGGTCCCTGCGCATCGGCATCCGCTCCTACGGCTCGAGCTTCATCTGCGTCGGCGATCCCGCGGAGCTGATCGTGCCCAACCGCACCATCGGCACGCAGCGTTGCCAGGTGAAGATCGCGGCCAAGCTGACCCCGGAAGAGGTGGCCGCCCTGCCCAAGCGCGCGCGGCCCTAAGGCCGAGCCCAGAAAAGCGAAACGCCGCCGGTGCGAACCGGCGGCGTCTGCTTGTCCGTCCTGTCGCGGCGTCAGGCGCCGGCGCGAGCGAGATTGCTCTTGTGCATGCCGTACAGGAAGTAGATCACCAGGCCGATGACGCCCCAGCCCAGGCACAACACCTTGGTGTCGTGGGTCAGGCCGACGCCGAACAGATAGGCGCAGCCCAACACGCAGAACGGGGCGACGAGCCACCACAGCGGCGTCTTGAAGATGCGCTCACGGTTGGGCTGGCGCAGGCGCAGCACGATCACGCTCAGGGCCACCCCGATGAAAGCCAGCAGGGTGCCGGCGTTGGCCATCTCGGCGATGTCGTCGAGCTTGAACAGGCCCGCGACCAGGGCGACGACCGACCCGACGATCAGGGTCATCAAGACGGGTGTCTTGGTCTTGGGGTTCACCCGCGCCACTGCCTGGGGCAGCAAGCCGTCGCGCGCCATGGCGAAGAAGATCCTGCTCTGGCCGTACAGCAGCACCAGGATCACCGTCGGGATGGCGACCATCACCGCCGCGGTCAGCCATTGGGCGGCCTCGGGCTGATTCAGGAACTTCAGCACCACGACCAGCGGCGCGCCGTTGTTGGCCCAGCCGGTGTAGTACATGGCGCCCAGCGCGCAGGCCGCCACGGCCACATAGATGGCGGTGCACAGGATCATCGAGCCCACGATGCCGAGCGTCATGTCCCGCTTCGGATTCTTGGTCTCCTCGGCGGCGGTGGAGACCGCGTCGAAACCGTAGAAGGCGAAGAACACCAGGCCCGCGGCGCCCAGGACGCCGTAGTTCTTGCCGTCCGCGTGCTGGGTCGCGCCCCAGCCGAAGGGTGCGGCGGGATGCAGGTTCACGGCGTTGAAGTGCGGCAGGGCGATGACCACGAACATCACCAGGGCGGCGAGCTTCACCAGCACCAGGATGAAATTGACCGTGGCGCTCTCTCGCGTGCCGAGCGCCAGAAGCCCGGTCACCACCAGCACGATGAAGGCCGCAGGCACGTTGAGCAGGGCCTGGCTGGGGTCGAAGACCGCCTTGCCGGTGATCATGCCCTTCAGGTCCATGCCATGGGTGAGGTTCTTGGGCAGATCGAAGCCGATCCACCCGCTCTGATGGGCCCAGGTGACGAACTCCTGGGCGTGGTTGGACCAGCCGACCGCCACGGCCGAGGCGCCCACGGCGTATTCCAGCACCAGGGCCCAGCCCACGATCCAGGCCAGGAGCTCACCGAGCGCCGTGTAGCTGAAGGTGTAGGCGCTCCCTGCCGCCGGGACCATGGTGGCCATCTCGGCGTAGCAGAGCGCCGCGGCCGCGCAGAGCACGCCGCAGATCACGAACGACCAGATCATGCCCGGCCCGGCGAGGCCCGCGGCCAGGCCGGTCAGGGTGTAGATGCCGGTGCCGACGATGGCCCCGACCCCCAGCGCGATCAGGTGCGGCCAGCTCAGGGTCTTCTTGAGCTGATGGTGCTCCTCGAACTGAGTCGCCGTGTCGATCGGCTTGGTGCGATTCCAGAACGCCATGAATTTCCCCCTCGCCCGCGCTGGAGCGCGGGGCGTTTGGCGGGGAGACTAGGCAGGCTTGCAGGCCGTTGTGAAGCGGGGATCGGTGAGCGTAGAAGCGGACGCCATGAGCGACACCCCAACCAAAGCCGCCGATTCTTCGGTCACCTACTCGCAGTACCTGGCGCTCGACGAGCTCCTGGCCGCCCAGAAGCCGCGCTCGGACCGGCATGACGAGCTGCTGTTCGTCATCATCCACCAGACCAAGGAGCTGTGGCTCAAGCAGATCATCGCCGAGGTGAAGCTGGCCAAGTCGCTGATCCGCGCCGGCGACGTGGAGCCGGCCTACAAGGCCCTGGCGCGGGTTTCACGCATCCAGACCATCATGACCCTGTCCTGGGACGTCCTGGCGACCATGACGCCCGCCGACTACCTGAGCTTCCGCGGGGAACTGGGCACCAGTTCGGGCTTCCAGTCGCATCAGTTCCGCGAACTGGAATATCTGCTGGGGCTGAAGGACGGCGCCTTCCTGAGCTTCCATGCCGAACGGCCGGAGATCCTGGCGGAGCTGAAGGACGCGCTCGCTGCGCCCAGCCTCTACGACGACGCTCTCGCCCAGCTGCCCCGCCATGGGCTGGCCCTCCCGCCGGAGGTGCTGGAGCGCGACCTGTCGCAGCCCTACGTCCCCTCCGCCGCCGTCGAGGACGCCTGGCTCGCGGTCTACCGCAATACCGCCAAATACTGGGAGCTCTATCAGCTGGCCGAGAAGCTGGTGGACCTCGACGACGCGCTTCTGACCTGGCGGCACAAGCACGTGCTGACGGTGGAGCGCATCATCGGCCGCAAGCGCGGCACGGGCGGCACCGAGGGGGTCGGCTATCTGCAGAAGACGCTGGAGCGCCGCTGCTTCCCCGAGTTGTGGTCTCTGCGCACGAGGCTCTGAAGGGCGTCATGAAGTTCAAGCGACTGTTTTCCCGCGCCCTGGCCGCAGCCCCCGGCCGACTGCACATGGCGGCGCACAGCCACCACCTGTGGCCCGACTGCACCCGCGACGCCCACATCCAGGCCTGGGAGGACGGGGTCACCCTGGCCGACCGCAAGTGGGACAAGGTGTTCGGCGAGGTCTGGCCGACGGCGCAGAAGAACGTCGCCAAGGAGCTGAACCTGCCGAGCCACGAGACCGTGGTGTTCGGCCCCAACACCCATTCCCTGATCCTCAGCCTGGTCTCGGCCTTCCCCAAGGCGCCGGTGAAGGTGCTGACCACCGACGGCGAGTTCCACTCGTTCCGCCGCCAGTCCGCGCGCTGGGCGGAGGCGGGGTTGTTCGAGGTCGAGACCGTGCCGCTCGAACCGGCGGCCGATTTCCAGGAGCGTTTCCTGGCGCGGGCCAAGGCCGGGGGCCACGACCTGATCTTCGTCAGCCACGTCTTCTTCAAGACCGGCCAGGTGTTCGAGAAGGTGTTCGAACTCGGCCGCCTGGCCAAGCCCGAGGGGCCGTGGGTGGTGGTCGACGGATACCACGGCTTCCTCGTGGTCCCGACCGACCTGAAGCGCTGGGCCGACCGGGTGTTCTATCTGGGCGGCGGCTACAAATACGCCATGGCCGGCGAGGGCGCGGCCTTCATGCACGCGCCGCCGGGCTATGGCCCGCGCCCCGCCGCCACCGGCTGGTACGCGGAATTCGGCGACCTGGAAGGGCCGCCGGGCGGGGTCGGCTATGCGCGGGATGCGACGCGGTTCCTGGGCGCCACCTTCGATCCGTCGGGTCTCTATCGTTTCAACGCCACGTTCCAGATGCTGGCCGACGAGGGCCTGAGCACCAAGGCCGTGGCCGCCCACGTCGAGGGCCTGCAGCGCCAGTTGATCGACTGCATCGAGTCGGGTCAGGCAGGCCCGCTGAAGGACGCCGAACTGCTCAATCCGCTGGACGACAGCCGCCCGCACGCGCGTTTCCTGGCCTTCCGCCATCCCAAGGCGCAGGACTGGAAGCAGAAGCTGATGGAGGCGGGCGCCGTCACCGACGTGCGCGACGACGTGCTGCGCATCGGCCTGTCGCTCTACCACGACCCGGAAGACATCGACCGCTTCTGCAGCGTGGCCAAGCAGAGCCTCAGCGGCGCCAGGAAATCCCGACGCTGACCACTCGCGGCGCGGCGTAGCTGAGCGTCCCGTCGGCGGCCGCCCCGGTCGCGACCTGCGCCCCGAACAGGTTCTGGGCGTCGACATAGGCCTCCGTACGCCGGTCCAGCCGCCAGCGGGCGCGGGCGTCGATCGTCAGGCCCGAGCCCAGGCGGCGCAGGTTCTGGTCATCCTCGAAGCGGTTGCTTTCGAACCGGCCCTGGGCGTCCAGGCTGAAGCGGTCGGCGGGCGTCCAGATCACGCCGGCCGTCGCGGTCCAGACCGGCGCCTCGGCCGGGCGCTTGCCGGTGAGCTGAGGCGCCTGGTCGCCGCCGTCCACCCGTGCGTCGGTCACCGACAGGGCGGCGCGCAGGGTCAGGCGCTCGCTGAGGCGCTGGTGGGCGTCGGCCTCGAACCCAACCGCGTTCACGACGCCGGCGTTCTCGCGCATGCGGAAGGTCCCACCCGCAGGGATGAAGCCCGCGCGCGGGAAAGTCCCCGGACCGGCGCCCAGGGTCACATTGGTGATCGGATCGACCAGGCGGTTCACGAACACATCGGCGTCCAGCGACAGCCCGCCCCGTTCGCGGCCCACGCCCACCTCCCCGCCATAAAGCCGCTCGGGCTGCAGGGCGGGATTGGACTCGGTGATGTCGTTCCCTACGCGGAACGGCCGGTGCAGCTCGTTCAGGGTCGGCGGGCGGAAGCCGGCATAGGCCGCGGCGCGCGCATAGTAGCCGGCGCCAAGGTCCCGCCGCGCGCCGGCCCTGGCGGTGGGCGTCACGCCATCCCTATCGCCCGGGCGGTCGGTGAGCGTCACCGCGCCGGTGGCCCGGTCGGTCTCGATCCTCTTGCCGTTCCAGCTGCGCCAGTAGTCCAGCCGGACGCCGCCGGCCAGCAGCCAGGGGCCTTCGACGCGGGAGCCCTCCGCGTACACACCCATGACCGCCTGCTTGCCTCCAGCGATGCGCAGGCGGGTGAAGTCGGAGCCCACGAAGCGGAAAAGCTCGTGGTCCTCCCCTTGGGCCTGACGGGCATCGAGGCCTAGCTCCCAGCTCCAGCGCGGGGTCGCGCGCCGGAGCGCTGCGTTGAAGCCGATGCCGTTTGCGGGGGTGGAGAACTGGTCGTTGGCGGGAGTCGCGGTGGCGCGGCCGGGAGCGACAGAGAGCGAGGTCTGCGAGAAGTCGGACTGCCGCGCCCAGAGCTGCAGGCGCCAGCCCGCCCGGTCGGGTGTCGGCTGCGCCGCCCAGGTCAGGCTCTCCGACGAGCCGCTGGCGCCGGCCACGCCGCCGGCGACGCCCGTGCCGCGGTTCTCGTCATAGCCGGACACCCGCGCCGCCAGGACGCCTGGGCCAAAGTCTGCGCTCCAGCGCGCCGAGGCCTCCCGCGCATCGAGGTTCAGCGGGCGATCGACAGGGCCGCGCCCCTGCCGCACCGGAATCCAGCCGCCTGAGCCGGTGGCGGAGGCGCTGACGAAGAGGTCGCCGGGTCCGGCGGCTACATCGGCGGTCGCGGCGCCGCGCAGCGTCTTCAGCTCGCCCGCGGAAAGGTCGGCGGCGACGGCGCCCGGCGCATCGACCCGCTCCTCCAGCGCCACCGTGCCGGTCAGGGCCCCTGCGCCATAGGGCCCGGTCCCGGCGCCGCGGATCACGCTCGCTCCGCCGAGGTCGAGCGGCGACAGCGCGTTCCAGATCACCCAGCCGCCGAAAGGATCGTTCTGGGGCACGCCGTCCAGGGTCACGAGGGTCCGCCCCGCGCCCGACGGGGCGATGGCGCGCAGAGACATGCCCTGGGTGGTCGGATTAGCGCCTGAGCTGTCGGTCCGCCTGAACAGCGACAGGCCCGGAACCTGAGACAGGGCCTGGTCGACCCCGGGCTGGTCCTGCAGCTGGACCTGGTCCAGTCTGATTACCGAAAAGGCCGCCTCGCCCTGCGCCGGCGGCAGGCGCGCGGCCCTGACCGTCACGGTCGCGACGGCAGGCGCTGGGTCGGGGGGAGGCGCGTCGAGCGGGGCCATGGGCGCAATGTAAAGCTTGGAACGCGACGCCTGTTCCACCCCCTATCTCCGGTTAAGCCGATTGCGCGGAGCCTCGACGCGATTGTCCTGTGACCATCAGCGGGCTACGCCGAGGCCATGGAGCGCCCCGTGATCCTGTTCGTCGCCAATGCCGGCCCGGAAGTCGGCGGCGGCCACGTCATGCGCTCCCTGACCCTCGCGCGGGCCTTGGCCGAGCGTGGCGGCCAGCCCTTGTGGCTGGCGTCGCCCGAAGTCGCCGCCGTTCTCGACGCATTCGCCGGCAAGGACATGGCGCGCCTGCCCGCCGCCTCAAGCGCACCGGCGGCCCTGGCCAAGGCGGCGGCGGCGGGCGCGGCCTTCGATGCGGTCGTGTTCGACTACTACGGCCTTTCCGCCGCTGAGCATCGGGACATCGCCCGCAGCAAGCCGGTGCTGGTGATCGACGACCTGGCCGACCGACCGCTGGGCGCCGACCTCCTCGCCGACTTCAGCCCCGCGCGCACGCCTGCCGACTATGCGGGCCTGGTCGGCGCCGAGACCCGCCTGTTGCTCGGCCCGGCCTACGCGCTGGTCCGGCCGGAATTCACCGCCCTTCGGGACGAAGCCTTGGCCCGGCGCGCCGCGAACGAAACCGTTGCCCGCATCCAGGTCTCGTTGGGTTTAACCGACGTGGATGGGATCACAGCGCGGGTGGTCCACCGGCTGCTGCCCAGGCTCGGCGACGCCCACCTCGACGTGGTGCTTGGCGCTGGGGCCCCCAGCCGTGCGGCCATCGAAGCCCTCGCGGCGCGCGATCCGCGGGTCCATGCATTTGTCCAGGTCCGTGACATGGCGCCCCTGACCGCCGGCGCGGACCTCGCCATCGGCGCCGGCGGCTCCTCCACCTGGGAGCGGGCGGTGCTGGGCCTGCCCACCGTCATGCTGGTCCTGGCCGACAACCAGGTCCCGGCATCGGAAGCAGTCGCACGCCTGGGCGCCGCCGAGCTGGTCGACGCCCGCGCCCCGGACTTCGAAGCGGCCCTCGACCGCGCCTTCACCGGCCTGATGCGCAGCCATGACCGGCGGGCGCGGATGTCGGCCGCTGCGGTGAAGCTGTGCGACGGGATGGGCGCAGGCCGCGTGGCCGAGGCCCTGCTCGCGCGGCTCTAAGCGTCCTCGGCGCCGTGGCGGCAGTCGAGCGCCAGCACGTCCTCGCTGGTGAAGGCCGGATTGGCCGGATAGAGCCGCTCGTAGACCCGCTGCACGAAGGCGAAGTCGTTCGGCGTATCCACTGTCCAGCGCTCGGCGGAGCGGTCAACGGCCTGCGTCAGGCAGCCGAGCTTGAATCGATCCGGCCGATTGTAGACGAAGGGCGTGACGTGCTCGCGCTCCGCCGGATCGACCGCCTCGCTGGCGGCCGTCTGCAGCGCCTCGGCGCGCACGATCTCCACGTCCAGGCCGTGCGGAAAGGTGCGCACGAGGTCGTTGGAGGTGTAGTCGTTGCCCTCGGCCAAGTGCAGGCGCACGACCTGGTCCAGCACACGCCAGTCGGCAAGCGGACAATCGGCCGTCAGGCGCACGACATGTTCGGCCGGGCCGAAGCGTTCCAGGGCGCCGGAAAAGCGGGCCAGGACGTCGGTCAGGGGGCCGCGGAAGACATCCACGCCCTCCCGCTCCAGATGCTCGGCCAGCGGATCGTCGGAGGCGTCGTCGCTGGTGGCGACCACCAGCCGGTCCAGGGACTCGGCGCGACGCAGGCGCTCGATCTGGCGGTCGATCATCGGCCGGCCCAGCAGGTCCCTCATCACTTTGCCCGGCAGGCGGGTCGAACTCATCCGCGCCTGCAGCATGCCCAGGATCATCGCTTAACCCCTCGTTCGACAAATCGCCGAACAGTGCGAGTCTAGCCATCGAAGCGAGCCGGCGAAATCGAGATGCGGGACCTGCGCGACATCCGCGGCCTGAAATATCCGGACGAGTACGTCGTGCGCTGGTTCTTCAAGCAGGCCCTTCATCAGCGGCCGGGCCGCCTGCTCGAGCTGGGCTCAGGCGTCGGCAACAACCTCGCCCTGCCCGTGGCCTATGGCTGGAACGTCGACGGGGTGGACCTGAGCCAGGCGGCGCTGGACGACGCGCGCCACAACCTGGGTCCTGAAGCCGGACTGATCCACGCCGATCTCTCGCGCGGCCTCCCCGACGCGGCGCTCGGCCCCTACGACGCGGTGATGGTCCCCAACCTGCTCTGCTACCTGACGCTCGGCCAGGCCGAGACCGTGCTGGATCAGCTGAAGCCCCGCCTGAAGCGGGGCGCCGACATCTTCCTGCGCACCCGGCTGCCCGACGACCACCGCTGCGGGAGGGGGGCGGAGATCGACGTGCGCACCTGGCGGCTCGATACGCCGGAGACCGGCGAGCAGGGCCTGATCAACCGCTTCTACGACGAGGCCGAACTGGTCGAACTCCTGACCGAGCGCCTCGGCCTGACCGGCGCCGTCGCCCTCAAGGTGAAGTTCGACAACCCGCAGGGCGGCATGATCGTGACCAACTCCGACCTGGTGGTCTGGGGCCGCGCCGGATGAGTCTCTCTGCGAGTGGCCGCCGGCGCGTGGCGATCATGCAGCCGACCTACCTGCCCTACCTCGGCTATTTCGAGCTGATCGCCCAGTCGGACCTGTTCGTGTTCCTGGACGACGTGCAGTTCGAGCGCCGTTCGTGGCAATCGAGGAACCGCATCCTCGGCCCGTCGGGCGAGCTGATGCTGACCGTGCCGGTGAAGAAGCACGCACAGGATACGGTGCTGCGCGAGATCCGCGTCAGCGAAGACCAGCCCTGGCGCGAAAAGCATCTGGCCACCATCCGCCACGTCTATGCCGGGCGCCCGCACCTCGGCGAGGTGATCGACCTCTTGGAAGGCGCCCTGCAGGTCCCGGCGCGGCTGTCCAACCTGAACTTCGCAATCATCGCCTCGGCCGCCGCGCGGCTGGGCCTGACGACGCCCATGACCATGGCCAGTGCGATGAACTGCGGCGGGCGGCGCTCGCAGCACCTGCTCAACATCTGCCGCACGGCGGGAGCGACCGAATACCTCTCGCCCACCGGCTCGCGCGAGTATCTGGAGGCCGACGCGGTGTTCGCCGGGGCGAAGATGCCGATCCGCTATTTCGCGCACGAGCCGAAGCCCTATCCGCAGGGAAGGCCGGAGTTCACGCCCTACATGGCCTTCATCGACGCGGTGGCGAACCTAGGCTGGGACGGGACCGCCGCCCTGCTCGACCGAGGCTGACCGGCCTTCGTCGCATCGGGTTTGCCCCGCCGGGCGGCTTGGCTTAGGACCGGAAGGTGTCCTCCCCCGACGTCGTCAGCGACAACCCGTTCCGGCTCCCGGCCTTCCGCCTGTTCTTCGGCACGCGGCTGATGGCGGTCCTGGGCGCGCAGGTGCAGGGCCTGACCATCGGCATTCAGGTCTATGAGCTGGCTCGCGATCGCGGCAACGACATCAAGACCTCCGCCTTCTACCTCGGCATGATCGGCCTAGCGCAGTTCCTGCCGATGTTCCTGCTGGTGCTGCCCGCCGGCGTCGTGGCCGACCAGCGCGACCGCAAGACCATCTTCGCCGTCTGCCTGTTCGTGGATGCGGTGATCGCCGCCCTCTATGTCGCCCTGTCGCTGCACGGGGCGCCGCCGCTGTGGATGCTGTGCGTGCTGGCGGCCCTGTTCGGAGCCAGCCGCGCCTTCATCGCGCCCGCAAGCTCGGCCACCCTGCCCATGCTGGTGCCGCGCGAAGCCCTGCCGCGGGCCATCGTGCTGAACTCCTTGGCCTTCCAGTCCAGCGCCATCGTGGGGCCGGCGGTGGCCGGGGTGATCTATGCGATCTCGCCGACCGTGGCCTACGCCAGCGCGCTGGCGCTGTTCCTCCTGGGCGCGGTGATCTCGCTGATGATCCCCGGCAATACCCGGCCCGAGCCCTCCGCCACCTCGCGCTGGGAGCTGATGAAGGAAGGCCTGCGCTATGTCTGGCGCACCAAGATCGTGTTCGGGGCCATATCGCTCGACCTGTTCGCGGTGCTCTTGGGCGGCGCGACGTTGCTGATGCCGGCCTTCGCGCGTGACGTGCTGCATGTCGGGCCGCAGGGCGTGGGCCTGATGCGCGGAGCCGGGGGCGTGGGCGCATCGGCCATGGCGCTCTACCTCGCCTTCAAGCCGATCCGACGCCACGGCGGCCTGTGGATGTTCGCCGGCGTGGCTGTGTTCGGCCTGGCCACAGTCGTGTTCGGCATATCGAAGCTGTTCTGGCTGACCCTGGTGGCCCTGGCGATCATCGGCGCCTCGGACATGATCAGCGTGAACGTGCGCCAAACCCTGATCCAGATCGTGACGCCGGACGCCATGCGGGGCCGCGTCTCCGCCGTATCCATGCTGTTCATCTCCGCCTCCAACGAGCTCGGCGAGTTCGAGAGCGGGGTGGTCGCCCGCTTCCTGGGTCCGGTCGGCGCGGCCGTGTTCGGCGGTGTCGGCTCGCTGATCGTTACCGGCGCCTGGGCGGCGATGTTCCCGTCCCTGCGCAAGGCCGACCGCCTGACCTGAACGGCGGAGGCCTGAGCGCGTTAGGCTGGAGCGCGGGGGAAAGCCGATGAGCAAGACAGAGGAATGGTGGCGGACAGGGGTCGTCTATCAGGTCTATCCGCGGTCGTTTCAGGACTCGAACGGGGACGGCGTGGGGGATCTGAAGGGCATCGAGCAGCGGCTGGACTACCTTGTCTGGCTCGGCATCGACGCGATCTGGATATCGCCCTTCTATCCCTCTCCCATGGCCGACTTCGGCTACGACGTGGCCGACTACTGTGGCGTCGACCCGATCTTCGGCACGCTTGAGGATTTCGACAGCCTGCTGGCCGCGGCCCACGCCAAGGGGCTGAAGGTGCTGATCGACTTCGTGCCCAACCACACTTCCGACCGGCACCCCTGGTTCCTGGCGTCGCGCGCCTCCCGCTCCAACCCCAAGCGCGACTGGTATCTGTGGCGGGACCGCAAGCCGCACGGCGAGGCGCCGACCAACTGGCTGTCGGTGTTCGGGGGCTCGGCCTGGGAATATGACGCGGCCACGGGCCAGTCCTACCTGCACTCGTTCCTGCCCGAACAGCCGGACCTGAACTGGCGCAATCCGGCGGTCGAGGCGGTCATGTTCGACGTGCTGCGCTTCTGGCTGGACCGGGGCGTGGACGGGTTCCGGATGGACGTGCTGTGGTACCTGATCAAGGACGACCAGTGGCGCGACAACCCGGCCAATCCGGCCTTCGACCCTGCCCGCTCGCCGCCGCACATGACGCTCGACCCGCTCTACAGCGCCGACCGGCCGGAGACGCTTCAGATCGTCAAACGCATGCGCCGGCTGCTGGACGGCTATCCCGGCGACCGGGTGATGGTGGGCGAGACCTACCTGCCGATCGCGCGGCTGGCCGCCTACTACGGCGGCGCCGCCGGAGGGCGGCTCGACGGGGCGCACCTGCCCTTCAATTTCAAGCTGATCCAGGCCGAGTGGAACGCGGCCGAGATCGACGCCCTGATCCGCCGCTACGAAGCCGCCCTGCCCGAGGGCGCCCAGCCGAACTGGGTGCTCGGCAACCACGACAATCCGCGCGTCGCCAGCCGCATCGGCCCGGAGCGGGCGCGTGCGGCCATGGTGCTGCTGCTGACGCTGAGGGGCACGCCGACGCTCTACTACGGCGACGAGCTTGGCCTGACCGACGTGGAAATCCCGCCCCACCGCGTGCAGGACCCGCGCGAGAAGACCCAGCCCGGACACGGCCGCGACCCGGAGCGCACGCCGATGCCGTGGAGCAGTGAGACCGAAGCGGGCTTCACGGTCGGCGAGCCCTGGCTGCCGCTGAATCCCGACTGGCCGACGCGCAATGTCGAGGCCGAGCGCGAGGACACGGCCTCCCTGCTGAACCTCACCCGCGCCCTGCTGGCGCTGCGCCGCGCCGAGCCCGCGCTGCATTCCGGCTCTTGGCGGTCGCTGGGCGTCGAAGGTGAGGTGCTCGCCTATATGCGCGTGACCGGGTCGAGTCGCTGGGCAGTCGCGATCAATTTCAGCGGTGAGTCTGCGCGGTTCGCGTCGCCAGCGCCTGGCATCCTTGAGCTATCGACCGAGCCCGACCGCCAGGGCCATATCGACGAAGGTGGCCTCGATCTGGCGCCCCATGAGGCGGTGGTGCTGCGCCTGGATCAAGCAGGCGCGCCGTAGCGGTTCGCGCCCGCCTGGCCTTTCAGCAGGCCCATCTCGACCCAGCCCCAAAGGCCCAGGCCGGTCGCCAAAAACAGGACCATGAGCCCCGCCGCCCCGCCGCTGCTTTGGCCCAGCAGTCGCGGCAGGCCCTCCCCCACGCCGACCAGCGTTAGCGGAGCAGCATTGAAGATCAGGGTCCACCAGCCGCTCTTTCCCCGGTCGTGCAGCCTGCGCACGATCACCGCGAGGTTGGTCACCAGCAGCGGCAGGAACAGCAGCGCCGGGATGGCGCCGGCCCATCCCGCGGCCATGGTGGCGAAGGCGCTCAGGCTGAGCACCACGGCCGAGGCGAACTGCAGGCACAGGAAGGTGCGCCAGAAACCGATGCGGCTGGTGCGGCCCTCGAAGCTGAAGAGCTTCTGCAGCCAAGTCCGCCCTGCCGTCGCCATGCCTAAGTCCCCCAAACCGGGGCACAGCCTAGCTTGGGGCCAAGCGGTGCGGCAACCGCGCCATCAGGCCGAAATCCATTCCGACAGGCCTTCGCGCGCGTGGGCCTCGATCAGGCCGGGCTGCTGCTTCATGCGTGCGATGTAGGCGCCGAGCTTGGGCCACTGGGTCGCGGGCTTTTCCATGTTGCGCGACCAGCGGGTCAGCATGGTCAGGAGATAGTCCGCCGCGCTGATCTTCTCGCCGAGCAGGAAGGCGCGGCCGTCGCCGAGTTGCATCTCCACCCGGTTCCAGACGCCCTCGATCCATTCGCGGGCGTCGGCCTTCAGGGCGTCGACATGCTCGGGGACGCCCTTCTCGGCGTAGAACCAGCGACGGAAGGAAGGCATCAGGGCGTTGGCCAGATAGACCATCCACTGCAGATATTCGGGCCGGCCCGGGGCGCCCTCGGCGGGGGCCAGGCCCGCGTCCGGATGGCGCTCGGCCAGCAGCATCAGGATGGCGGTGCTTTCGCTCATCGGCCGGCCGTCGACCATCATGGTCGGCACCTTGCCCTCGGGGTTCAGCGCCAGATAGTCGGCCGCCTTGTTGGCGCCCGAGGCGAGATCGACCAGCACCAGCTCGAACGGGACCTTCAGGTCGATCAGCATCCAGTGGACGCAGAGGCTGGCCGAGCCCGGCGAATAGTAGAGCGTGTACATGCGATCCCCGCGAAGCTGACCATGAAGCCGCAACGGCGTTCGCACGAGTCCTGCCGCAGGCGCAATGATCCTGTCGCGAAGGGCGCGATCAGTCGCGCAGAAGCTCGTTCACGCCGGTCTTGGCCCGGGTTTGCGCGTCCACGCGCTTGACGATGACGGCGCAGCCCAAGGACGGGCCGCCCCTGGGATCGGGCAGGGAGCCCGGCACCACCACCGAATAGGGCGGGACCTTGCCGCGGAACACCTCCCCGGTCGCCCGGTCAACGATCTTGGTCGAGCCGGACAGGAACACGCCCATGGCCAGGACCGCGCCCTCGCCCACGATCACGCCCTCGGCGACCTCGGAGCGGGCGCCGATGAAGCAGCCGTCCTCGATGATGGTCGGGTTGGCCTGCAGGGGCTCCAGCACCCCGCCGATGCCGGCGCCGCCGGAGATGTGCACGTTCTTGCCGATCTGGGCGCAGGACCCGACCGTGGCCCAGGTATCGACCATGGTCCCCTCGTCGACATAGGCGCCGATGTTCACGAACGAGGGCATCAGCACCACGTTGCGGCCGATGAAGGCGCCCTTGCGCACGATCGAGCCCGGCACGGCGCGGAAGCCCGCCTCGTTGAACTTCTGCTCGCCCCAGTCGCAGAACTTGTTGGGCACCTTGTCCCACCACGGCCCCACCGCGCCCGCGTCGAACAAGCCGCGGCCGGTGTGCATCACCTTGTTCGGATGCAGGCGGAACGACAGCAGGACCGCCTTCTTCAGCCACGCGTGGGTGACCCACTCGCCCGTGGCCGCATCCTTCTCGGCCACGCGGAAGCGGCCGGTGTCGAGCAGGCGGATGGCCTCGTCCACGGACTCGCGGAACTTGCCTTTGGTCGCGGGCGTGAGCGTGTCGCGCGCCTCCCAGGCGGCTTCGACATCGTCGCGGATGGCGGCCAGGTCGCTCATTGGGAATCCCCCGATTTCAGGCGAGCCGCGTTCAGGAACGGGGCGAGGTGGCGGGTGCGGTACTGGACGAAGGGCGCCTCGGACGCCGGGGCCCTGGGCCCGACCAGCACCGTCGTCATGCCCATCTCCGCACCGGTCTTCAGGTTCTTTTCCGAGTCCTCGAAGAAGGCGGCGGTCGAGGGCTCGATGCCGTGCGCCCCGAACAGCGACTCATAGGCCGAGCGGTTGGGCTTTGGGATGAAGTCGGCCGCTTCCAGGTGGAACACCTGCTCGAACAGGTCGGCCAGCTGCAGCCGCTCGAGCACGCGCTGAGCATGCTTGGAGCCGCCGTTGGTATAGACCAGCCTCCGCCCGGGCAGGCGGGCCAGTGCCGCGTGCAGTTCGGGATCCGGCGTCAGGCGGTCCAGCGAGACGTCGTGCACCTCGTCCAGGAACTCGACCGGATCGACGTGATGGTTGGCCATCAGCCCCGCGAGCGTCGTGCCGTGGTTTGACCAGTACTGCTTCTGCAGCGCGCGGGCCTCGTCGTAGGGCAAACCGGTCAGGCGCATGACGAAGTCGGTCATCCGCCGCTCGATCAGGAGCATGAACTCCGTCTCGATCGGGTAGAGGGTGTTGTCCAGGTCGAAGACCCAGGCGTCGATGTGCGACAGGTCGGCCGCGAGGTCCGTGTCGCTCATCCTGCCCGCACCAGGGTTCCGGCGCCGTGCTCGGTGAACAGTTCCACCAGCATGGCGTGGGGGCGGCGCCCGTCCAGGATGACCACGGCCTCGACCCCGCCCTCGACCGCGGCAATGGCGGTCTCGAGTTTCGGGATCATGCCGCCGGTGGCTACGCCTTCGACGATCAGGCTCTTGGCCTGGCCCACCGTCATCTCACGGATGACCTGGCCGTCGGCGTCCAGCACGCCCGCCACGTCGGTCAGGAGCAGCATGCGCTTGGCGGACAGGGCCCCGGCCACGGCGCCGGCCACGGTGTCGGCGTTGATATTGTAGGTCTCACCCTCTTCCGACACGCCGATGGGCGCGATCACCGGCACATAGTCCGCCTCGGCGTAGATCAGGGCCTCGATCAGCTGCGGATCGACCAGCGAGGGTTCGCCCACGAAGCCCAGGTCGACCACCCGCTCGATCTCGGAGTCCGGGTCTTTCTTGGTGCGGCGCGCCTTTTCGACCGTGATCAGCCGCGCGTCCTTGCCCGACAGGCCCACGCCCCGCACATCGGCCTCGCGGCCGGCCAGGGTGATCCAGTTGGCGATCTCCTTGTTGATCGCGCCGGAGAGGACCATCTCGGCCACCTCCATCGTGTCGGTGTCGGTCACCCGCAGGCCGTCGATGAAGGTCGACTTCACGCCCGCCCGGTCCAGCATGGCCGAGATCTGCGGGCCGCCGCCGTGGACCACGACCGGGTGCAGGCCCATAAGCTTGAGCAGCACCACGTCGGCGGCGAACTGGCGCGCGACGGCCTCGTCGCCCATGGCGTGGCCGCCGTACTTGATGACCACGGTCTCGCGGTCGTAAATCTGGATATAGGGCAGGGCCTCGGCCAGGGTCTTGGCGGTGGCCCAGCCCTGCTGCTGAGGATCGTCGTCTGTGGTCGTGCTCATGTCGCGGCGCCCATAGCCCGGCAGGCCCCGGCTGTCACGCGGGA
Organism: Pseudomonadota bacterium; assembly: GCA_018241995.1. GTDB lineage: Bacteria > Pseudomonadota > Alphaproteobacteria > Caulobacterales > Caulobacteraceae > JAFECT01. The sequence continues at coordinate 263,116 of JAFECT010000006.1, read as the reverse complement.
AGAACCCTCATTGCAGCTCATTGGTTGTCCCAGGGGGCGCCGGGAGAGCGACCATGCACGAGCACGACATCGACGACCACGGTCTCGCCGCAGCCGAAGAGCTGGAAGAGATCGATGAAACGCTTTGCCCCGAATGCGGCGGCTCCGGCGTGACGCCGGCCGGAGAACCCTGTGCGCACTGCGGCGGCACAGGCCGGGCCGTCGGCGGGCCCTGAGCCCCTTTCGCGCCTCGCGCAGCCGGTGCTAAGCCTTCCCGCCTTTTCGGGGAGGAACATCCATGAAGCGTCTGAGCGTGGCCTGCGCGGCCTTCATCGCGGCCGGGGTGCTGGCCGGAGCCGCCGAAGCCAAGACCGTGGTCGTGACGGCGGACCGCATGGTCGATGTCGCCACGGGCAAGACGCTGGACCGCCCCGAGGTGGTCATCGTCGACGGGCGCATCACCGCGGTCGGCCAGCAGGGCGGCGTGAGCGAGCCCGCGGGCGCCGAGCGGGTGGATCTGAAGGGCCTGACGATCCTGCCCGGCATGATCGACATGCACGTGCACCTGGACTCATCGCCCTTGTGGGGCGGCTACACCGGCCTGCAGTTCACCGACAGCTTCTGGATGGCGGTCGGGACCGACAACGCCAGGCGCGACCTGATGGCGGGCTTCACCACCGTGCGCGATGTCGGCTCGGGCAACTATGACGACATCGGGCTGATGCAGGCGGTCGAGGAGGGAGTGATCCCCGGCCCGCGCATCGTGCCGGTCGGCTACGCGATCGGGTCCACGGGCGGCCACTGCGACGTCAACGAGTTCCCGCCCTCCATGCACCAGAAGGGCGATGCCGTCGCCGACACGCCCGACGAGGGGCGCAAGATGGTGCGCACCATGAAGAAGTACGGCGCCCAGGCCATCAAGATCTGCGCCACCGGCGGCGTCTTCAGCCACGGCGACACGCCCGGCGCCCAGCAGATGACGCTGGAAACGATGAAGGCCATGGTCGACGAGGCGCATATGGCCGGCCTGAAGGTCGCCGCCCACGCCCACGGCGCCTCGGGCATCCGTGAAGCGATCCTGGCCGGGGTCGACACCATCGAGCACGCCAGCCTGGTCGACGACGAGGGCATCAAGCTGGCCAAGACCCACGGCGCCTACTTCGGCATGGACATCTACAACACCGACTACACCCAGGCTGAGGGCAAGAAGAACGGCGTGCTGGAGGAGAACCTCAAGAAGGACCGCGATATCGGCGAGATCCAGCGCCAGAACTACGCCAAGGCCCTGAAGGCCGGGGTGAAGATGATCTTCTCCACGGACGCCGGCATCTATCCGCACGGCGACAACGCCCATCAGTTCGCCACCATGGTCCGCTATGGCGCCACGCCGCTGCAGGCGATCCAGTCGGCCACGGTCACGGCGGCCGAGGCGCTGGGGCGGCCGGGCGACGTGGGTCAGATCGCGGTCGGGCGCTGGGGCGACATCATCGCGGTGAAGGGCGATCCGCTATCCGACGTGACCACGCTCCAGCACGTGGAGGTGGTGATCAAGGGCGGCGAGGTGGTGAAGCGCTGAGGGTCGCGCCTCGGGTCAGAGCATGATCTCGCAGGCGGCCATGATCTCGGCGCGCAGCTCCGGCAGGCCCCGGCCCTTTTCGCTGGAGGTGGCCAGCACGCGCGGGAAGGCGGCGGGGCGCTTGGAGATGGCCTTGAGCGTATCGGCCACGACCTTGTCGACCTCGGCGGCCTTGATCTTGTCGGCCTTGGTCAGGACGACCTGGTAGCTGACGGCGGACTGGTCGAGCGCGTCCAGCGCCTCCTTGTCGGGCGCCTTCAGGCCGTGGCGAGCGTCGATCAGCAGATAGACCCGCTTTAGGTTGGGCCGCCCCCGCAGATAGGCCCGCCCGAGGTTCTGGAACTTCTTGGCGGTGTCCTTGGAGGCGCGGGCGAAGCCGTAGCCCGGCAGGTCGACCAGCCGCAGCTTGTCTTCCAGCACGAAGAAATTTACCTCGCGCGTGCGTCCCGGCTCGTTGGAGGCGCGGGCCAGGCCGTGGCGGTTGACCAGGGCGTTGATCAGGCTGGATTTGCCCACGTTGGAGCGGCCGGCGAAGGCCACTTCGGGCAGGTCGGGCGCCGGCAACTGATCGATCTTGGCGCAGCCCATCATGAAGGCGACGGGCCGGGCGAACTGGATGCGGCCTGCCTCCAGCGCTTCCTCGTCGAAGACCGTCTCGTCGCTCACCCGGACGCCCCGGCCCCGGTGTCGCTGGGATCGGCGCCGCGGTTGCGGATGCGCGCGATCAGGCCGTCGATGGGGTTGTCGACCTTGTAGCGGTGCATGAACCAGTACTGCTGGGCCACCGACAGGACCGTGGACCAGATCCAGTAGATCATCAGCCCGACCGGATAAATGGCCATGATGAACACGAACATCAGCGGCATGAACTTCATGATCTGCTGCTGGGTGGGATCGGTGGCGACCGGGGTCATGGCCTGCTGCAGGTACATCATGCCCATGTAGAGCAGGGCCACGACGCCGATGTGCAGGTTGCCGTCGAACAGGTGGCCGACCAGCGGCAGGTCGACCTGGCTGGGATCCCAGGGGATCAGGCCGAAAAGGTTCCAGATGGTGGAGGGATCGCGCGCCGAAAGGTCGTGGATCCAGCCCAGGAACGGCGCGTGGCGCATCTCGATAGTGCCCTGCAGCAGCTTCACCAGGGCGAAGAACACCGGAATCTGCAGCAGGATCGGCAGGCAGCCGGCCACGGGATTGATCTTCTCCCGCTGCCACAGGGCCATCATCTCCTGCTGCTGCTTGGTCTGATCGTTGGCGTATTTCTTCTTCAGCTCCTCGATCTTGGGCTGGAGCTTCTTCATCTTCGCGCCCGAGGCGAAGGTCTGGTTGGCCAGGGGGAACAGGGCGCCGCGCACCACGATGGTCAGGAGCAGGATGGCCACGCCGAAGTTGCCGACGTGCTGGTAGAAGAAGTGCAGCACCCAGAACATCGGCTTGGTCAGGATGTAGAGCCAGCCCCAGTCAATGGCGCTTTCGAACTTCGGGATGCCGAGGCTCTTCTCGTAGGCCTTCAGGGCATCGTCTTCCTTGGCCCCTGCGAACAGGCGCGTAGTGGCGCGCGCGGCGCCCCCAACAGCCAGGTTCTGGACAGGCCCGGCGTAGAGCGCGCGATAGATATCGACGGAGCCCGACTGGTTGTAGGCCAGCTTGGCGCTGCCGGTCAGGCGCTGGTCGGGCACGATGGTGGCCATCCAGTACTTGTCGGTGATCCCCAGCCAGCCGCCGCGGCCAACATCGGTGATCTCGCGCTTCTTCTTCCAATCCTTGAAGTTGTTGCCGTTGTACGACTGGTTCTCACCGAACGCGCGGATCGCGCCCTGGTGGATGCCGAAGGCGTTCTTGTCGAGGTCGGCGGGCAGGCCGTTGCGGACCACCGCGGCATAGGCGGTCAGGGTCCGCGGCCGGCCGCTGTTGTTGGTCACCGCGTCGGACACGGCGAACATGTACTTGTCGTCCACCGAGACGGTGCGGCGGAAGGCCAGGCCGTCAGGCGTGTCGTAGGCCAGGGTGATCGGGTGCGCCGGGGTCAAGGCTCCGGGCGTCAGCACCTTCCACTCGGCGTCGGGGCCGGGCACGGGTTGGCCGCCGCCATCCACGATCCAGGCGAACTCGGCGTAGTAGCCGAGATCGGCGTTGGCGGGACGCAGCAACTCGACCAGCGGAGAATTCTTGGCGGTGGTCTCGCGGTACTTCTTGAGGCGCAGGTCGTCGAAGCGCGCGCCCTTCAGCGCGATGGAGCCGCTGACCGAAGGCGTATCGACGCTCACGCGCGGGCTCGACGCCAGGGCCTGGGCCAGCGGCAGGGTCGTGGGCGCCGTCGGCACGCCGGCCGCCACGGCCTGCCGGGTGGCGACGGCCTGGGCCTGTTGCTGCTGCAGGGCTTGGACGCGCTGCTGCTCCTTGGCCTGTGGCTGGATCACGAAGAAGTAGTAGGCCACCATGATAATGGCCGTGCACACGAAGAAGATGATCGTGTTGCGCGTGTTCTCGTTCTTCATCGAGGTGATCTTCGTTTTCGCGGGAAAGGCCTAGGCGCGGTCGGCCGCAGTTCGCGCCTCGGCATCGGGCGCGAGCCTTATCAGCGCTGTTTTCACATCGTCAAGCAAACGGTCCCAGGGACGGGTCGGGGCGCCGTTGCGGGCGATCAGCACATAGTCGAATCCGGGCCGTCCGAACTCGGGCAGCAACAGCCGCGCGGCCTCGCGCATGCGCCGTTTGGCGCGGTTCCTGACCACCGCGCCGCCGACCTTGCGCGTGGCGGTGAAGCCGATGCGGATCAGCGGCTCGCCGTCGCCGCGGTCGCGGGCCTGCAGCACGATGGCGCCCCTGGCCATGGACATGGCTTGGGCGGCCGCGAGGAACTCGGGCCGCCGCTTCAGGCGTTCGATTGAGGGCTGTTGGCCCGTGGTCAGGCCGTCAGGCGCTTGCGGCCCTTGGCGCGGCGGCGGGCCACGACCTTCTGGCCGTTCTTGGTCGCCATGCGGGCGCGATAGCCGTGGCGGCGCTTGCGCACAAGGCGGCTCGGCTGGAAGGTGCGCTTCGACACGGGAGTAGCTCCAAATCCAAGTAAGGCCGCCCCGCGAAGGGCCGCCGAAAGAGGGCGCGTGAATAGTCGAAGGCCGGGAAGCTGTCAACGATCCTCGCGGCGATCCGCGCCGAAGCGTGGCCTAAGCGCGTGACGGGCGCCGCCTTTTGCCGCTAGGACAGCGCCGTGCAGATTTCCGAACGCATCCGCCGCTTCATTCCCCTGGCCGTCGTGCTGCTGGTGGTGGCGCTCGCCTATGCGACGGGCCTGACGCGCTACCTCTCCTTCGCGCCGATCCGTGAGCATGGCCAATGGCTGCGCGAGCAGGTGCGCGAGCACTATCTCTTGAGCCTCTTGATCTACTTCCTGGGCTATGCGGCCCTGACCACCACCGCCATCCCGGGGGCGGTCTTCGTGACCTTGACCGGGGGCTTCCTGTTCGGGACCTGGGTGGGTGGCTTCACCACCTCCACCGCCGCGACGCTGGGCGCCGTCAACGTCTACTACATCGTGCGCTCGTCCCTGGGTCAATGGCTGCGCGAGTGGGCCGAGCGTGACCAGGGGCGGATGAAGCAGCTGCGCGACGGCCTGGCCAAGAACGCCTTCTGGTATCTGTTCACCCTGCGCGTGGTGCCGGCGGTGCCGTTCATCCTGATCAACATCGCGTCGGGCCTGACCTCGATCCCGGTCCGGCCCTATGCCCTGGCGACCTGGCTCGGCATCCTGCCCGCCTTCATCATCTACTCGGCCATAGGCTCTAAGCTCGGCGTCATGTTCGACCAGGGGCGCGAGCCGAACCTGAGGAGCCTGCTGGAACCGCAGTTCGTGGTGCTGCTGGTGGGCGTCGGCTTCCTGTCCTTCGTGCTGCCCCTGGTGTTCCGCATCATAAAAACGCGACGCGAGAAGGCCGCAAGCGCGGGTTAAGGAACCGGCTGGTTTCATTGCCCTAACCCTTCGGCTCGACTATTCGCAGTGTGCAAGGGCCGCGCACGCGCATGCGGCCCGGATCGAGGTCATGACCGGCATCGCCTCGCCGCTACAGATGCTGAAGCAACTCCGCTGGCCCGGGGGCCTGTCCTCGCGCCTGCTGCTGCTGACGGCGGCGTTCGCCCTGATCGCCGAGATCATGATCCTGCTGCCCTCCCTGGCCGCCTATGAGGAGGGCTGGCTGCTGGAGCGTGAACGGGCGGCCGAGGAGGCCTCCCTGGCCGTCGAGGCCGCGCCCGAATCGATGGTGACCGAGAACCTGGCCCGCCAGCTCCTGACCGGGGCCGGGGTGAACACCGTGGCGGTGAAGATCGGCGGGGTGCGCCGGCTGATGCTCAGGGCGCCCTCACTGGGCTCGACACCGGCCCTGGTCGATCTGCGACAGCCGCGCGGCGCCGCTTGGCTGTTCGACCCGTGGCGGGTGATGTTCGGGGCCAAGGACCGGATGATCCGGGTGGTGGCCAAGCCGCGGTTCCGCTCCGGCGACTTCGTCGAGATCGTGCTGCCGTCCGAGCCCCTGAAGCAGGACCTGATTGCGAGCCTGATCCGCACGCTCCTGATCACCCTGGTGATCTCGGTGGTGGCGGGCGGCGTGGTCTATCTGGCCCTGGCGGCCTTCATCGTCAGGCCGATGCGGCGCATCACCGAGACCATCGAGCGCTTCCGCGCCGATCCGGAGGATGCGGCCGCGCCGCTGGTGGTCGCCCCTCGCCGCGACGAGATCGGCCGCGTCGAGGAGGAACTGGCGCGGATGCAGGAGGAGGTGCGCCAGGCCCTGCGCTCGCGCGCCCGTCTGGCGGCGCTCGGCGAGGCGGTGGCCAAGATCAACCACGACCTCAGGAACATGCTGACCTCCGCCCAGCTTCAGTCCGAGCGGCTGGCGGCGCTGGGCGATCCCAAGGTCGCCAAGGCCCTCCCCCGCCTGGAGCGGGCGCTCGATCGCGCGCTCGGCCTGGCGCAGAACGTCCTGAACTATGGCCGCACCGAGGAGCCGGCGCCTTCGACCCGGCGCATGCTGTTGAAGCCCGCCGTTGAGGCTGCTGCGGAGGACGCAGGCCTGGCCGACGACGGGGTCAAACTCGAAATGGATGTCGGCGCCCGCTTCCTGGTCGAGGCCGACCCGGAACAGCTGCACCGCATCCTGCTGAACCTGATGCGCAACGCCCGCCAGGCCATCGAGAGCGAGCCCTCCCGCGCTGGCCGCGGCGTGATCAAGGTCAGCGCGGCGAAGTCCGCAGGGGAGGCCACCCTGCGCATCGCCGACAACGGCCCGGGCCTGCCGGAGCGGGCCATAGAGCGGCTGTTTCAGCCTTTCGTCGGCTCCGCCCGGAGCGGCGGCGCAGGCCTGGGGCTGGCCATCTCGCGCGAGTTGGCGCAGGCCCACGGCGGCGACCTGGTGCTGGTCTCCTCGGGCCCGCACGGCGCGGTGTTCGAGGTGCGCCTGCCGACGGGGGTGCGGGCGCAAGCCCCGGCCAACGACGCGGCCTGAGCCGCAGCTCAGTGCGTCAGCACCACGCCTTCGCGGCGCGGATCGGCGCCGCCGTCGAGCTTGCCGTTCCTGAGGATCACACCGTGCAGGCCCGATTCCTCGCCCTGACCCGTCCTCACGTTCATGCCGAGCGCGCGCATGCCCGCCAGGGTCTGCGGGCCGAACTTGTCCTCCTCGCCGGCGAAGACGTCGCCCTTGGCCACCAGGTTCGGCAGGGCCACGGCTTGCTGCATCGACAAATGCCAGTCCAGCACCCCCACCAGGGCCTTCAGCACATAGGAGGGGATCGCCGTGCCGCCGGGCGAGCCGATGGCGGCCACGAAGCGGCCCTGGCGGTCGAGCACGATGGCTGGGGTCATGGACGAGCGTGGGCGCTTGCCGCCCGCCACCGCATTAGCCATCGGGCGGCCCTGCGGGTCCTTCGGCGCGAAGGAGAAGTCGGTCAGCTGATTGTTCAGGAAGAAGCCGTGGACCATGCGGCCCGTGCCGAACAACGACTCCACCGTGGTGGTCATCGACACGACATTGCCCCAGCGGTCGACCACCACGAAGTGCGAGGTGCCTTCCGACTCGTTGGTCGCGTCCGGAGCCATCGCCATCGCCTCCGGCGGCGTGCCCGCGGCGGGGGCCGGGCCGGCATGGTCGCCGATCAGGGCGGCGCGCCCGGCCAGGTATTGCCGGTCTAGCAGGCCCTTGACCGGCACCTTCACGAAGTCCGGGTCGCCGACATAGCGGTCGCGGTCGGCGTACATCAGCCGCTCGGCCTCGGCGATCTCGAGCCAGGCCTTGGGATCGTTCGGCCCGCGTCTGTCGATGTCGGTGTGCTCCAGGATCGTCAGAGCCTGCAACAGATTCACCCCACTGGACGGCGGCGGCGGCACGCACACCACATAGATGCGGTAAGGGTGGCAGAGCGCAGGCGTCTCCTTTGAGCGATAGGCCTTGAGGTCGGCCAGCGTCATGGTCCCGGGCAGGGGTTCGGCATGGGTCTTGGCCACGATCGCCGAGGCCACTTCGCCCGTGTAGAGCCCGGCCGGGCCCTGCTTGGCCAAGCGGCGCATCATGCCGGCATAGGCCGGGTTCTTCAGCACGTCGCCGACCTCATAGATGCCGCCGCCGGGGCGCTGGCCGTAGGCGATGACGTCGGGACGGGCGTTCTCCGCGGCATGGCCGTGCAGGAAGCGCGACAGGCGCGGCGTGACCTTGAAACCCTTGTCGGCCAGATGCTCGGCCGAGCCGAACAGGGAAGACCAGGCCAGCTTGCCGTGCTCCTTCTGCGCCAGGCCCAGGAGCGCAAAGGCGCCCGGCACGCCGGTGGCCCGGCCGGAAACCACGGCGCGGCCGAACGACATCGGCTTGCCGGTCTCGTCCAGGAACATGTCGGCGGAGGCGCCCATCGGCGCGGTCTCGCGGCCGTTATAGGCGGTCACCTTGCCGGTCTTGGCGTCATAGAAGGTCATGAACGACCCGCCGCCGACGCCCGAGCTCTGCGGCTCGACCAGGCCCAGCACGGTCTGGATCGCGACGGCGGCATCCGCCGCCGTCCCGCCACGCCGCAAGACTTCCATCCCGGCCTCGGCCGCCAGCGGGTTTGCGGCGGCGACCAGGACCTGGCCGTGGGTCGAGGAGGCGGCGGGCGCCGGGGCGTGGTGGGCCTTGCCCTTGGCTTCAGCTAACGGCGCGGAAGCAGCGACGAAAAGGGCCAGCAGGGGCGCTATCAGGAGAGCAAGCGGACGCATGGACGACTCCGGTGACCCGCCGGACTTAAGGCGCGCAGGCGTGGATGACGAGTCCTGACGCGGAATGCGCGAGCAAACGCCCAGGTTCAGTTGTGGGTCCAGCGCACCGGCACGCGCACGTCACAGCCTTTCGGCGGGCCGCCATGGGTATCGCGGCTCTGCGCCATGTCGAGCCGGAAGTAGCGCGCCAGCCTGAGCGTCGCCGGGCCAAAGCCTGCGCCCTTGGGCGTTTCGGAGCGCACATGGCAGGCGCCCAGCGTGCCGTCCGCCCGCACCTTGCAGCCGAGCTCGACCCGCCCCTCGGGCAGGCTCTCGGTCTTGGGCGGATAGAGGCGGAACATCTCATCACCGGTCGGCGCCGCGGCCCAAACCGGCTTGTCGATCACGCACAGCGCGCCCATCGGCGCCAGCGGATCCTTGGGCAGGTCCGCAGCGAACTGGCCAAGCGCCAGGACGAGCAGGAGTGGCGGCACGCCCCCGTCCGCCTACCGGTTGTCGGTCCAGTGCAGCGGGACGCTGACGCGGGCGCCGGCGGTGGGCTGGCCGTCCAGCGAGGTCGGCTTCATCTTGAACTTGCGGGCAACCTTCAGCGCGGCCTTGCCGAAGCCGTAACCCTCGGGCTGCTCCTGGGTGACCACGCACTTCTCAAGCGTGCCCTTGGGCGTGACGTCGCAATCCATGGAGGCCGAGCCTTCGACGTGGTTCTCGCGAGCCTTGTCGGGCATCCAGTCGGCCATGTCGGAGTTGCTGGGCGTGGTGATCCAGTCGGGACGCTCGACCGTGGACGGCGCATCGGCCGCAAGCATCAGGGTCAGGGCCAGGACGATCATCGCTCATGCTCCATTGGACTGAGCGCGCAGCATAGCGCGGCGGGCGCGATACTTGCCAGCCTGCAAGCAATCCTGGTTGCGATAAAACGCCGTTCTAGAACGGCATCCCGGGCATGCCCGCGAGCGGGCCCGCGGCGGCGCGCATCAACTCGGCCTGGGCGGCGTCGAGCTTCTTCTTGGCGTCGGCGTGGGCGGCCACGATCAGGTCGGTCAGCACCTCGGCGTCGTCCGGGGTCAGCAGCTGGGGATCGAGCGTCAAGGCGGTCAGCTCGCCCGTGCCCTTCAGCGTCAGCTTGACCATGCCGCCGCCCGAAGCGCCGTCGGCCGTGGTCTCGGCCATCTTGGCCTGGGCCTCCTGCAGCTTCGCCTGCATGGCCTGGGCCTGCTTCATCATGGCGCCGAAGTCTTTCATCGCGGAACTCGTGGTCTGGGGGGAGGATCAGTCGTCGTCTGGGTCGTCGGTTGTACCTTCCGACGGTGCGGGCGTGGCCTCGACCGCCAGACGGCGGATGGCGACGATCTCGGCGCCGGGGAAGGTCTTGAGCACGTCCTGCACAAAGGGGTCCTGCTCCAGCCTGGCGCGGGCCTCGGTCTCCTGGCGTCGCTCGCGCTCATGGAGGCTCTCTGCGCCGCCGTCGCCCTCAGCCGCGATCAACCAGGTCTGGCCGGTCCATTCCTTCAAACGGCGCGACAGCTTGCGAGCCAAATCCTCAGGCGCCCGAGGCGCGGGCTCGAACACGATCGCGCCGGGCTTGAACGAGACCAGTCGCACGAAGCGCCTGACATCCATCTGCAGGCCGATATCGCGATGCTGGCCGATCAGGGCCACCACCTCCTCGAAGGACTGGGGCCGCGCCATGGGTTCGGGCGCCGGCGCCGGACGCATCTGGGCCGAGGCCCCCGCGCCGCCGAAGCTCGTCACATTGCCTCCGCCGGAGGAGCCACCGGTCTGGGGCCCCGTGCCGCCTGCGGGTCCACCGGACTGCAGCCGCTTCAGCGCCTCTTCGGGCCCCGGCAGGTCGGAGGCGTAGGCCAGGCGCACCAGGGCCATTTCGGTGGCGGCTGCGGGATCGGGCGCGCGGCGCACCTCGTCATAGGCCTTCAACAGCATCTGCCACACCCGCGACAGGGAGCCGGCCGAGACCGTGGCGCCGAGCGCGGCCATGCGCTGGGCCTGGTCGTTGGGCAGGCGCGTGGCGTCGGGGCCGAGCGTCTTGGCCACGGTCGTCGCATGGGCGTGTTCGAGCAGGTCAGAGACCACCTGCGCCGGGTCGGCGCCGAAGCCGTAGAGGGTGCGGAACTGCTCCAGCGCCTCGGCGGTGCGCCCGCCCAGCACGTTTTCGAACAGGGCGATGGTCTGCGCCCGGTCGGCTAGGCCCAGCATGTCGCGCACGACCTCGGCCTTGACGATCTGGCCGCGCTCGGCCTGGACCAGGGCCTGATCGAGCAGGGAGAGGCTGTCGCGCACAGAGCCCTCGGCCGCGCGGGCGATCAGGGCCAGGCCCTCGCTCTCGATCAGGGCGCCTTCCTGGCTTGCGACCTTCTCCAGGTGCTTGACCAGCACCTCGGGCTCGACCCGGCGCAGGTCAAAGCGCTGAGTGCGGGAGAGGATCGTCACCGGCACCTTGCGGATTTCGGTGGTGGCGAAGATGAACTTGGCGTGGGGCGGCGGCTCTTCGAGCGTCTTCAGCAGCGCATTGAACGCCGCCGTCGAGAGCATGTGCACCTCGTCGATGACATAGACCTTGTAGCGCGCCTCTACGGGTGCGTAGCGCACCCCGTCCAGCAGCTCGCGCATCTCATCGACCTTGGTGCGCGAGGCGGCGTCGAGCTCCAGCACGTCGATGTGGCGGCCTTCGATGATGGCCTTGCAGTGCCGCCCCTCGACGGTCAGGTCGACCGAGGGCTGGTGGACGGTGTCGCTCTCGTAGTTCAGGGCACGGGCCAGCAGGCGCGCGGTGGTGGTCTTGCCGACGCCGCGGACGCCCGTGAGCATGAAGGCGTGGGCGATGCGGCCGGCGGCGAAGGCGTTGGTCAGGGTCCTGACCATGGCCTCCTGGCCGATCAGATCCTCAAAAGTCTGGGGCCGGTACTTGCGCGCCAGGACGGTGTAGGCGGCGCCGGGCTCCGGCTGGGGGGCAGGCGCCTTCACGGGCGCAGACTCGGGCTCTCCGCCGCCGAAGATGTCGGCGGTGTTGGGATCGCGTTCCTCGGCTTGCGCTTCGGGGGCGTCCGGATCGTCGGCGTGCAGGTCTGCGTCGGTCATGGGCGGAAGGATCGTAGAGCGGCGAAGCGAGTCCCCAAACCCCTTTTCGGCGCGCCCATGCGGATGCGGTGCGCGGCAGGGCGGCGCCAAGGCTCTGGGATGCGGGGAGTAAGGTGGAGACTGGACAGCGACCCGAAGGGGATCTCGTTGCGGCTGCTTCCTTCCGGACCTGACCGGGTTGGCGAGGCCATCGCCCGCGCCAGTCTCCGAGGCCTATATCGCGATTTCGGGCGCGGCGCGCAAGCGGTCAGGGCGCAAAGGTCGCGGGCTCAGCCTTCAATCGTCGTCGTCGTCCACTTCGGGATACCGGCTGGTGAAGATCTCCCGGATGACCGTTTCGATGCGAAGCTCGAAAGCCGCCAACTCAAAGTAGCCGCAGTGTTCAGTGAACACCGCGACCGCGCGCTGATCCGCGCTCTCGACGAAAAAGGCGTATTTGAAATTCGCCTTTGAGCCATCCATGAACGTGATTTCTAGGTCATCGCTGAAATCAGTGGCCCAAAGGCCCCGTTCTCGTATCTCGTCCGACGTCCGACCGAGCCTAGCGCTCAGCTGATCGGCATATTTGTTGAGGAGCGGAAAGTGGTCCGCCGCACGTTTGGCGGTAATGGCTTCCGATACGCCCGCACCACATAACGGCACTGCGGCTCCTTGCAGCGGTCGAAGCCGATGTGCAGGTCGTAGGTTCCGGCGGGTAGCGACGCCTTGAAGCCGGAAACGCCCTCGCCCGCATTGGTCCCGTCCTTGCGGTCCAGGATCAGGCCGATGTCGGCGCAGTCCTCCCCGCAGGAGCCGACCAGGGCCCAGTCGCCGCTTTCCGGCAGGGTCACGCTGACGGAGCCTTCCTGACCACGGGCCACGGCGCCTTCGAAGGTCAGGGCCTCGACAGGGGCGCCGAAGCCGCCGGTGTCCATGTCCTTGATCTGGGCCTGCGCCCAGGCGGACGGCGCAGCCTGAGCCGTTCCGGCCGACAGCGCCACGACGGCCAATACAAATGCGAAACCCTTGAACGCCACTGACGCCTCCAGAACTGAGCCGCCACCGTCCAGGCGCGGAACGCTGTGGTCAAGCGACACTCCTGTGACCCGGACGGAACCCCGGCAAGTGTCACCGGTTTGCCTCGCGCCCGGTTGGGGCTATGAGCGCGCCATGTCTTCGCCCGTGTCTTCGGCTGCGCGCCTGCAAGCCTACGCCAACACCTTCTCGGGCAATCCGCTCGATCGAGGCGGCGACCTGCGCAACGACGCGGCCTGGCTGGCGGAGCAGGCGGCCAACCCGGACGCCATCGCGGTGGCGCTGTGGGGCGGCAAGCCCCTGGCCGAGAAGGGTCCCGACGGAAACCTGCGCCTCGCCTATCTGCGCGCGGACCTGGCCCGGGACGCGGTCGGCGGCTCGGAGCAACGGCAGGCTTTCCTGGGCCTCTGGAAGGACACCCCCGTCTTCGCCGTGGATTTCGAGGGCGAGGCCGATCCGACCGCCGGGCCGTTGCAGGGCCTAGGCGCCTTCGAGGAGCTGCGCGGCCTGGCCGCGGTGCTGCCGGGGCCTGAGGCGGGCATCGCGGGCGCCGCCAAGAGCCTGTTCGACTGGCGCAACCGTCACCGCTTCTGCTCGGTCTGCGGCCACGCGTCGGAGGTCGCCGGCGGCGGCTGGAAGCAGGTCTGCCCCAGCTGCAAGGCCGAGCACTTCCCGCGCGTCGATCCGGTGACCATCATGCTGCCGGTCTTCGAGGGCCGCTGCCTCCTGGGCCGGCAGGCGAGCTGGGTCCCGGGGCGGATGTCGGCGCTGGCGGGGTTCCTGGAGCCCGGCGAGTCGATCGAGGAGGCCTGCGCGCGCGAGACCCGCGAGGAGGCGGGCCTTGAGGTGACGCGGGTCCACTATCACTCCAGCCAGCCCTGGCCCTTCCCTTCGCAGCTGATGATCGGCCTGATCGCCGAGGTCAGCCATGACCAGGCGGCGCCGGATCAGAGCGAACTGGAAGCCGTGCGCTGGTTCACCCGCGAGGAGGCCGGGCGCATGATCGCGGGCGAGACGGTCGGCGGCATCGGCTGCGCCCCGCCGCTGGCTATCGCCCATCACCTGCTCAAGGCGTGGGCGGAGGGGTTTCCGGAGAAGCGGTAAGCAGTTTCGCCGCCTCGGCGGGCGTTCTGCCCTGCCCGTCCACGGCGTAGTTGGCCCGCTGCATGGCGGCGACCGGGATGGCGCCGACCAGGGGCTTCAGCGCGGCCTCCAGCTTCCCGTCGTGAGCGCGCCTGGGCGCGATCAGGATGACCGCATCGTAGGGAGGGATGGCGTGTTTCGGGTCGGCGAGGATCACCAGATGGTCCGCGGCGATGCGACCGTCCGATGAGAAGGCCGAGATCACGTCCGCGTCGCCGCTCGCCAGGGCGCGGTACATGAAGGTCGGCTGGAACGACTTTTTCGTCCTGAACTGGAGCCCGTAGGCGCGGTCCAGCGCCGCCCATTCCGACCGCGAGAAGAACTCCACGTCCCCGCCCATGGTCAGGGAGGGCGCGCGGGCGGCCAGGTCGGCGATGGAGCTGACGCCCAGGGCCTTCGCTCGGGCTGAGGTCATGGCCAGGGCGTAGGCGTTCTCGAAGCCCAGGGGACCCAAGAGCCGCACCCCGTAGCGACGCTCCAGCTCGCGCCCCAGCTCGGCCAGCATGACCTCGCGCGACGGCGTGTCCGTGCGGTGCAGAACGTTGGTCCAGAGGGTGCCCGAGTAGTCGACGTAGACGTCGATCTCGTTCGACGCCAGGGCGCGGAAGGCCACCGCCGATCCCAGGCCGTCGCTGCGGCGGACCTTGGCGCCGGTCCGCTTGAGGCGATCCGCCATGACCTCGGCCAGGATGAACTGCTCGCTGAAGTTCTTGGCGCCCACGACATAGGTCGCCTCTCCCTTGCCCAGCAGGGGCGTCGCCGCGAGCGCCGTGCCGACCGCCAGGCCCGCCAGCGCGCCCCCGGCCAGCCGCCACGCCCCCGAAGCCGCGCCGCGCTCGACCAGGGCCAGGAGGCCGTCCGCGATCAGCGCCAGCGCGGCAGAGGCCGCGCAGCCGAACAGCACCGCGACCCAGTTCTCGGTCTGCAGGCCGGTGAAGATGTAGTTGCCCAGGCTCGTCTGCCCGACGGGGGTGGCCAGGGTCGCCGTGCCCACCACCCAGACTGCGGCGGTGCGCACGCCCGCCATGAACACAGGCGCGGCCACCGGCGCCTCGACCAGCCACAGGCGCTGGGTCGGCGAAAGTCCGAGCGAAAAGGCGGCGTCCCTCAGGCCCGGCCCGACGCCCTGCAGGGCCGCGACCCCGTTCCTGAGGATCGGCAGCATCGAATAGAGGGTGAGCGCCAACAGTGAGGGCAGGAATCCCAGCGCGGAGAATTTCAGGCCCAGCGCCGCCTCGCTGGCGGAGGAGAGCAGAACCAGGAGCGGGAAGAACAGGGCGAGCAGCGCGAGAGACGGAATGGTCTGCACCAGACCCGCCAGCCCGAGCGCGACCGTGCGGACCGGGCGGTTGCGGCTGGCCAGCACCGCCAGAGGCGCAGCGATCAGGAAACCGAGCGCCAGGGCCGACGCGCTGAGCACCACGTGCCAGCCGAGGTACTCCGGCAACAGCACCCACGCGGCCTGCAAGCGCTCGTCCACGCGGCGTCTCCGCTTCGGTTCGCGGGGATGCTGGGCGCCCGGACCTGCGGGGTCAAGGGTTCTGGCGAACCACCGCCCGCGCCTTTTCCAGGTCGGCGGGGGTGTCGACCGAGATCGGGGCCTCGTCCAGCACCGCCGCCCAGATCTGCATGCCCATCTCCAGCGCACGCAGCTGCTCCAGCTTCTCGCGGCGCTCCAGCGGCGAGGGCTGGGCTTCGGTGAAGCGCATCAGGGCCTCGCGGCGGTAACCGTAGATGCCGATGTGGCGCCAGATCGGCTGATCGCCGTAGAGCGTCGAGCGGGTGAAGTAGAGGGCGCGACCGGCACGCTCGCCGGGCTTCAGCGCCAGGATCGCCTTGACCACATCCGGATTGCTCCGGTCTTCGGCCGCGCTTTCGGCGGCGACGGTGGTGGCGATGTCGCATTCGGGCGTCTCCGCCAGCAGGCGCGCGCAGGCGCCGACCACCGCGGGATCGACGAAGGGCATGTCGCCCTGCAGGTTGATCACCGCGTCGTGCCGGCCTTCCGGGTCGAGCGCTTCCAGGGCCGCACGGATGCGGTCCGAGCCGGACGGCAGGTCCGGATCGGTCAGCACCGCGCGGCCGCCCGCGGCCTTAACCGCCTCGACGATCTCGGCGTCTCCGGCGGCCACGGCCACCGGCCCGGCGCCGGCCTTTTCCGCCTGGCGCAGCACCCGCACGACCATCGCCACCCCGCCGATATCGGCCAGGGGCTTGTTCGGCAGGCGGGTGGCGGCCATGCGCGCGGGGATCAGGACGATGGGGTTCATACGGTCAAGACGCCTTCTAACGGTCGCGGCCGGTTGCGCGCGCGGCGGTAGCGTGTAAGAGACGCGGGCGCAAGAATCGGGGCGGCTTTCGCGTCGCCTCCATCAGGAAACAGGGCTTTCGGCGGGCATGAGCGGCGATCTCAAGTGGAACAAGATTCTCGGCGCGGGTCTGGCGACGGCGCTGGTCGTTCTGGGCCTGCGGGAAATCACCGACCGGATGTTCCCGAACGAAATGCCCAAGACTCCGGGCTTCAAGGTCGCGGTGGCTGAAGACACGGGCGGCGCGGGCGAAGCGGCCGACACCCTGCCCGACTGGGGCACGGTGCTGAAGACCGCCGACATCGCCGCGGGCGAGGCGACCTTCGCCAAGTGCAAGTCCTGCCACAACAACGATCCGGGCGGCCCGAACGGCACCGGCCCGAACCTGAACGGCGTGGTCGGCCGCGCCCCCGCCTCGCACGCGGGCTTCGCCTATTCCGACGCCATGAAGGCCCACGCGGCCAAGGCGCCGACCTGGACCTACGACGAGCTCTATCAGTTCCTGAAGGGCCCGCAGAACTACATCTCCGGCACCAAGATGACCTTCGCGGGCATCAAGGACTCCAAGGACCGGGTCAACCTGATCGCCTATCTGCGTTCGGTGGGCTCCTCGGGCTATCCGATCCCGGCGCCCGATCCCAAGCGCGCGCCGGGCGCGGCCGCTCCGGCCGGCGCCGCGGGCGCCACCGCCGCCCCGAACGCAGCGGCGGGCCAGACGCCTCCGCCCTCCGCCGGCAACGGCGGCCCCGCCGGCCAGACCCCGGTCGCCGGCGCGGCGGGCCAGTCGCCGGTGCAGGCTCCGAAGGCCGCCAACAGCGGCGCGCCGGCCAACCCGGGCGAAACCAAGAAATAAGCCAAAATCCCGCTGGGGGATGTCGAAGGCGCGGCGCCGCAAGGCCTGCGCCTTTTGCTTTTGGGCCTTAGAGCCGGCGGTAGCTGGTCGGCTGGCCCGCGCGGGCCATCACAGCGGTCAGCGGCTCGATCGAGACCTGCAGGTGGTGGCCGTTGGCGTGGATCACCTGAGCCTCGTCCACCATCATGGCCACGTGGCCGTCCCAGAACACCAGGTCGCCGCGGCGAAGGGCCTTGAGGTCATGGCCGGGGTCGAGCGGGGCGCCGGTCTGAAGTTCTTGCTCGTCGGTGTCGCGCGGGCAGGCGCGACCGCAGGCGAACAGCGACTGCTGCACCAGGCCCGAGCAGTCCAGGCCGATGCTTTCGCGACCGCCCCACTGGTAGGGGGCGCCCAGG
The DNA here is from genome assembly GCA_018241995.1 of Pseudomonadota bacterium. GTDB lineage: Bacteria > Pseudomonadota > Alphaproteobacteria > Caulobacterales > Caulobacteraceae > JAFECT01. Next base: position 245,511 of record JAFECT010000006.1, on the reverse strand, counting down.
TGTCGCTCGGCCACGGCCACGGGGTCGGTTTCGAAATCGAGGAATTCGGCGAGGTGGTTCTCAACCACCCAGCCCGCGCCCGCGACCTTGGCGAAGCGACCTTCGCGCGCCTCGACGGTCACCAGCGAATTCAGGGTCAGCACCATCGGCGGGGCCGAGGTGAGGTCGGGTTCGGGGAAGGCGTAGGTGCGGATGGCCGAGACCCGGTGGGTCGGCGCGCGCACGCCCTCGGCCAGGGCGGAGGCCTCGACCCAGCCGACGTGGCTGTCGCGCCGCGCGCGGCCGAACACCCAGTCGCCGTCGCGCTCCAGGATGTCGAAGGCCTCGCCGAACACCAGCTGGTTGTCGAGCTCGCCGTGCGGGCCCTTGGTCTTGCGCACGCCGGCCGCTGAGATGTGGCACTGGGCCGGCTCGACCGCGCGATAGGCCTCGGCCGGCATGACGCCTTCCAGCGCCTGCTCAGCCACGCCGCCGCGCGCCAAAGTCGTTCTGGGATCGAACGCGTCCAAGACTGGGCCTTCATCCGTGTCGGGATGGACAACCCTAGGCGATGGAAGCGAAAACCCGGTTAACGAGCGGAGCCTTTCGCGCGGGCGATCAGGGAAATCGATATGGACCGGCCGCAAGTCACGCGCATTCGCTGGGCTTGGTTCTGGGCATTACTGGCGATGAACGCCTTCCTGACGGCGCTCGCGAGCGTCGTATCTGGATGGGTGGCCCGGCCAACGCGGCCTGCGCCCGGCATCGGCCACTTGGTGAACGTCCCGAAGGTGCTGCCAGGCATGGTCGGGACGATCTATTTCAGCCCCGAAAACCTGGTGCGTATCGCGGCCCTGCTTGTCGCGCTGGCCGCAATCCTGTGCCTGCGAAGGATCGGGCCGCGTGCGCCTGGGCTAGTGGCGAATGTGATGGCCGAGGGCCTGCTGCGACGCATCGCGGTGGTCGGCGTGCTGGCGAATATCCTAGCCACACGGGTCATCGACAGCTGGTGGCTGCTGGGCGCCCAGTTGGTCTTCGCCGCCGCAATCGCGGCCTACGTCGGTCGTCGCAAGCCTCAGCCGTAGCGCTTCTTCAGCATGGCGAACACGCCGCGGATCGCCTGGGCCTCGCCGCCAGCGGGCCAGCCGGGGCGGGCGCGCGGGTTCCAGGCGAAGATGTCGAAGTGAACCCACGATCCGGTCTCCGGCGCGAACCGCTGCAGGAACAGGGCGGCGGTGACGGACCCGGCCTGGGCCCATTCGGCGGAGTCGTTCCTCACGTCGGCGATGTCGCTGTCGACCGCATCGCGGTAGCCGGGCCACAGGGGCATGCGCCAGATCGGATCGATCTCGGCCTTGGCGGCCTTGGCCAGGTCGGCGGCCAGGGTCTCGTCATCGGTGTAGAAGGGCGGCAGCTCCGGCCCGAGCGCCACCCGCGCGGCGCCGGTCAGGGTGGCGAAGTCGATTGTCAGGTCGGGGTTGTGCTCAGACGCCCGCGCCAGGGCGTCGGACAGGATCACACGGCCTTCGGCGTCCGTGTTGCCGACCTCGATGGTCAGGCCCTTGCGGGTCGAGAGCACATCGCCGGGGCGGAAGGCGTCGCCGGAGATGGCGTTCTCGACCACCGGGGTCAGCACCACCAGCCTGACCGGCAGCCTGGCCTGCATGACCATGCGCCCGAGCGCCAGGGCGTGGGCGGCGCCGCCCATGTCCTTCTTCATCTGGCGCATGCCGGACGCGGGCTTGATATCCAAGCCGCCGGAATCGAACACCACGCCCTTGCCGACCAGGGCCACCAGCGGCAGATCCGTCTTGTCGAGGTTCCAGCCGATCTCGACGATGCGCGGCGCCCGATGCGACGCTGCGGCGCGGCCGACGGCGTGGACGGCGGGATAGCCCTGTTCCAGGAGGTCATCGCCGGTGACCACGCTGATCGTGGCGCCGTACTGGCTGGCGATCTCACGGGCCACAGTCTCGATCTGCAGCGGCCCCATGTCCGAGGCGGGCGTGTTGACCATGTCGCGGGCCAGGGCGCAGGCGTGGGCGATGGCGGTGACGGCCTCCAGGTCGCAGCCCTCAGGCGCCACGAGGCGCGGCCGGGGCTTGTCCTCGCGCGGCTTGTAGCGGTCGAAGCCGTAGCTCCCCATCGCCCAGGCCAGGGCCGAGAGGCGCGGGTCGAGATCGCCCTTCAGGACATAGTCGCCCGCCGGCAGCTTGCCGGGCAGGCCGCGCAGGCTCATCGGATCGGGCTGGCCCTTGCCCAGGCCGAACAGCACCTCGGCCAAGGCCCCGTCATCGCCGGTGACCAGCAGCGCCTCGCCCCGCTTGGCCTTGAACCGGTGCGTGGCGGCCAAGGCCTGCAGCCTCGCGTCGCCGAGGTTGTCGAAGTCGGCCTCGGACAGGGCGCGGATGGGGATGGGGGCCTCGGCGGCCGCGATCAGGGTCTCGTGCATGGGCCTGTTCTAGTCGGGACAGGCAGTCGCAGGAAGCGTCCGCGCGCGGTGGATTAACGCTTCCTTGACGGGGTGGGGCGACCCTCGAAGCGTCAGTTTCCGGGATTTGCGCCATGTCGTTCAGGCTCGCCCTCACCGCCTCCGCCGCCGTGCTGGCCCTGGCCGCCGCCGAGCCTGCCGCCGCCTGGCCGTTCCAGAAGAAGGAGGCCGCGCCCGCCGCTGCGTCCGCGTCCGCCACGCCGACCACCCAGAGCGCAGCCAAGCCCGGCGCAGCCGTCGCGCCGCGCAAGGCCAACGCCGCCGAGCGGGCCCAGGCCGACCGGCTCGACACCCTCGCCCGCGCCGTGTTCTGGGCGCACGAGGCCGACGTGGATCCCTCCGACATCGAGGCCGGCCTGAAGCTCTCGCAGACCCTGCGCGCGCTCGGCCGCAATGACGAGGCCGCCGACGCCGCCGCCAAGGTGCTGGTGATGCATCCGGCCAACGCCGAGGCCCTACTGGAGCTCGGCCGCGACCACATCGCGCGGGGCCAGGGCTTCTATGCGGTCGACCCGCTGCAACGCGCCGCCGCCGCCGCGCCGCGCGATTGGCGCGCGCAATCGCTGCTGGGTGTGGCGCTGGAGCAGGTCAGCCGCCACGACGAGGCGCGCCAGGCCTGGACCAAGGCGCTGAGCCTGTCGCCCGACAATCCGACGGTGCTGTCGAACATGGCCATGGCCTATGCCTCGGCCGGCGACCCGGCCCAGGCCGAGACCTTGCTGCGCAAGGCGGTGGCCCAACCGACCGCGACGCTGCAGACCCGCGAGAACCTGGCCCTCGTGCTGGGCCTGCAGGGCAAGGCGGCGGAGGCCGAGCGCATCATCCGCCAGGACCTGCCGCCGGAGCTGGCGGAGCAGAACCTGGCCTGGCTCAGGGCGCGCATGGCGCCGGCGGCGAACGTCACCCCGGCCGCGGCTGTAACGCCTACGGCACCGCGCACCTGGAGCAGCGTTCAGGGGAATTCGGGCGGTCAGTAAGCTTCTTTGACTGGATCCCCGCCTGCGCGGGGATGAGCAGCGCCTAGTCGCGGCTCACTTCTTCGCCATCATGTTCTGCACCTGGATGATCGCCGGTCCCAGGATCACGACGAACAGCACGGGCAGGAAGAACAGGATCATCGGCACGGTGAGCTGGGCCGGCAGGGCGGCGGCCTTCTTCTCGGCGGCGGCCAAGCGCAGTTCGCGGTTTTCCTTGGCCATGACGCGCAGGGCGTTGCCGAGCGGAGTGCCGTATTTCTCGGCCTGGATCATGGCGGTGGCCACCGACTTCACGCCCGGATGGTTCGTGCGTCGCGCCAGGTTCTCATAGGCCTGCCGGCGCTCGGGCAGGTAGCTGAGTTCGGCAGTCAGCAGGCTCAACTCCTCGGCCAGCTCGATCGAACGGGAGCCGATTTCGTGGCTGACCTTCTGGATCGCCGCCTCGATCGACATGCCCGACTCCACGCAGATCAGCAGCAGGTCGAGCGCATCCGGGAACGCCTGCATGATCGCGGTGCGGCGCTTGGAGGCGACGTTGGAGACGTAGAGGTTCGGCGCATAGAAACCGATGACGAACGCGGCCACGGTCGCGCACAGGCGCGTGGTCGTGGGCATGCCGAAGCCGTTGATCAGGAACAGGTAGAAGCCGGTGCCCACAGCGAACACGAACGGCATGGCGAAGCGGAAGAAGTAGAAGGTCGAGACCGGCTTGGGTCCGCGGAAGCCGGCCTGGGCCAGCTTTTCGACCACCTTAGGGTCTTCCAGCAGGGTCTTCAGGTTCAGCTTCTCGACGACGCGCTTGTAGAAGCCTTCGTCCGAGTGACGGATGCCCGAGGCGGCCGCATTGCCCCCATCTCTGGCCATGGCCTGGCGCGAGCGACGCTTCAGCTCGTCACGGCGGGTGGCCACCGACTTCATGCGCTTTTCGAGGTTCTGGCCGCCCAGCATGGGGCGCGCCACCGTCACGATGGTGGCGAAGGTCACCAGCGCCACGAAGGCGGTGAGCACGTTGTCGGGGTTGGTCAGGATGCGCGCGATGTTCATGGCCGCGCCCTCAGATCTTGAACGAGATCATGCGCTTCATCACGAAGACGCCGCACGCCATCCAGAAGGCCGAGCCCATCAGCATCAGGTGCCCCCGGTCGTCGGTGAACATCAACATCATGTAGCTGGGCGTCGTCACCAGCACGATGAGCATCACGACGATGGGCAGAGAGCCGATGATGCCGGCCGAGGCCGTGGCCTCTGACGACATGGCCTTGATCTTCTCGCGCATCAGCTTGCGCGAGCGCAGCACCTGCGACAGGTTCCCCAACGCCTCGGCCAGGTTGCCGCCGGTCTTGGACTGGATGCCGAGCACGATGGTGAAGAAGCGCAGCTCCGGCGTGGGCATGCTCTCGTACATCTTCTCCATGGCCTGCTCGACGGTCAGGCCCATGCCCAGGTTTTCGACCAGGCGCTGGAACTCTGGCCCGAGCGGCGCGGAGAACTCCTTGCCGATGATCTTGAAGCAGTCGTGGACCGGCAGGCCCGACTTGATGCCGCGCACGATCACATCGACAGCGTTGGCGAAGTCTGCGGTGAACTTCTTGGCGCGGCGGCCGGCCAGGAAGCCCACGACCCAGCGCGGCAGGCCCAGACCTGCCGCAAGCGCGAGGCCCCCGGCGATCCAGATTTTCTGGCCCAGCACCATGACAATGCCCAGCACCACCACGCCCACGATCACGCTGATGATCCAGAAGGTGCGTGCGTCGATCGACAGCCCGGCCTGCTTGAGCTTGGCCTGAATGGTCACGCGCGCCTTGCGCTCGCGCCGCTCGGCTTCCTTAAGCTGATCCTGAATCTGCTTGCGTCGCGCCTCGGCGGTGGCGCCGGGCGAGGGCTTGGCGCGGGCGCGCTTGGCCTCGGTCGGGCCCGAGAAGCTCTGGGCGCGCTTGACCGCCTTGGAGCTGGAGTCGCCGGAGCCGACCAGCACCCAGCCGACGCCGCCGATCATCACGAAACCCAGCAGGGCGATGAGGAAGACCATCATGGTACGCTACTCCGCCGCATCCAGCGCTTCGGCGAGCTCGCGCTCCAGGCCGTAGTAGCGGGCGCGGTCCCAGAAACGCGGGCGGGCGATGCCGGTGGACCGGTGGCGGCCGAGCACGCGGCCATCCTTGTCCTCGCCCTGGATCTCATAGACGAACAGGTCCTGGGTGATGATGACCTCGCCTTCGAGGCCCACCACTTCGGTCACGTGGGTGATGCGGCGCGAGCCGTCGCGCAGGCGCGCGGCCTGGACGATCACGTCGATGGAGCCGACGATCATCTCGCGGATGGTCTTCGACGGCAGGCCGTAGCCGCCCATGGTGATCATCGATTCCAGACGGCTGATCGATTCACGCGGTGAGTTGGCGTGCAGGGTGCCCATCGAGCCGTCGTGGCCGGTGTTCATCGCCTGCAAAAGGTCGAACGCCTCGGGACCACGGACTTCGCCGACGATGATCCGCTCCGGGCGCATACGCAGGCAGTTCTTGACCAGGTCGCGCATGGTGATCTGGCCCTGGCCTTCCAGGTTCGGCGGCCTGGTTTCCAGGCGCACCACATGCGGCTGCTGCAGCTGCAGTTCGGCGGCGTCCTCGCAGGTGATGACGCGCTCGGTCGGGTCGATGAAGGCGGTCATGCAGTTCAGCAGGGTGGTCTTGCCCGAACCGGTGCCGCCCGAGATCAGCACGTTGCAGCGGCTGGCGCCGATCACGCCGAGGACGCGCGCGCCCTCGGGACTGATGGAGGCCCACTCCACCAGGTTGCGCATGGTCAGCTTGTCTTTCTTGAACTTCCGGATGGTGAGCGTGGGCCCATCCAGAGCCAAGGGCGGCGCGATGACGTTGACGCGGCTGCCGTCGGCCAGGCGCGCGTCGCAGATCGGCGAGCTTTCGTCGACGCGGCGGCCGACCTGGCTGACGATCCGCTGGCAGATGTTCATCAGCTGCTGGTTGTCGCGGAAGCGGATGTTGGTCAGCTGGACCTTGCCGCCGACTTCAATGAACACCCGGTTGGCGCCGTTGACCATGATATCGGCGATGTCGTCGCGGGCCAGCAGGGGCTCCAACGGGCCGTAGCCAAGCACATCGTTGATGATGTCCTGGACCAGGTGCTCCTGCTCGGCCACCGACATCGAGACGTTCTTGATCGCCACCAGCTCGGCGACGATGTCGCGGATCTCCTCGGCCGCCTGCTTCGGTTCGAGCTGGGCCAGCTGGGCCAGGTCGATCGTGTTCAGAAGGGCGTTGAAGATCAGGGTCTTGGTGGCGTGGTAGTAGTCGCTCTGCTCGCGGACGATCTCGGCGACCTGCTGCGCCTGGCGCAGCTGCTCGAAGCCTGCGGTGGCCTTGGGGCCGCTCTGCTTCTTGCTGTCCGAATAGGACTTCTGGTCGGCGTTGGTGGCGTTCAGCCGTTCGGTGGCCGAATGCGTCTTGGGGGCCAGGGCGTCGAGCTTGGGCGCCGCCGGTTGCGGGCTGGCCGCGGGCTCAGGGGCGGCATAGGCCTGGGTTTGAGCCGCCGCCGGTTCGGGCGCGCGGGCGTGCGCAGACGGGGCCGAGCCCGTCGGCGGCGGCGATCCTCCCGGTCCTGAGCGCTTGCCGAACAACCCCCGCCCCTAACTCAGCGCTTCTTGAACAGCTTGGCGAACAGCGAGCCGCCGCCGGACGCCTGCTTCTTGGGCGCGGGCAGGGCCACGAGTTCGCGCTTGGCGACCACCTGGGCGAGATGCTGGATGCCTTCCGCCGCCTTGGACTTGGCGCCCACCTCCAGCACCATCTGGCCGTTGTTGGCCGCGGCGCCGAACAGCTTGGCGTCGAAGGGCAGCACCAGCGCCGGCTCGATGCCGAGCGCATTGTTGAAATCCTTCAGCGGGATTTCCGGCCGGCCCGGCAGGCCCACCTGGTTCAGCACCAGCCTGGGCGGGGCGTCGTTCGGGCGCGCGGCGCGGGCCAGGTCGATCATGTTCTTGGCGTTGCGCAGCGAAGCCAGGTCGGGCGTGGCCACCACGACCACCTCGTCGGCGCCGACCACCATGCGGCGGACCCAGGCGTTCCACTGGTGCGGCAGGTCCAGCACGACGTAAGGCGCGGTGCCGCGGATGCGCTGGGCGACCTCCTCGAAGGCCTCAGGCGAGACATCCCAGTCGTTGTCGAGCGTCGCGGGCGCGGCGAACAGGCTGAGGTTGTCGGTGCAGCGCACCATCATGCGGTCGAGCAGCACCGGATCCAGGCGCTCGGGCTGGCTCAGCGCATCGGCGACGCCGGTCAGGGGATCCTGGTTGAAGTCCAGGCCCGCGGTGCCGAACGGCAGGTCGAAGTCGACGATCACCGTCTGGGCCGACATGCGCTCGCTGAGCGCATAGGCGGTGTTGTGGGCGATGGTGGAGGCGCCGACGCCGCCCCGCGCGCCGATGAAGGCGATGGTGCGGCCCACGAAGGGTGCGTGCGGGTCGTTGAACAGGCCGCCGATGGCGCCGATCAGCTGCAGCGGCTGGATCGGGGCGACCAGGTATTCGGACACGCCGCGGCGCATCAGCTCGCGGTAGAGGCCGATGTCGTTGGCCGCGCCGATGACCACCACCTTGGTGCCCGCGTCGCAGCATTCCGCCAGGCGATCGAGCTCATCGAGCATCTGCGGCCCCGGGGCGGCGTTCTCGACAATGATCAGGGCCGGGGTCGGCTCAGATTGATAGACCTCGAAGGCGGTGGCGACGCCGCCGAGCCGCACGGTGCAGCTGGCGCGCGACAGGCGCCGATCGGCGGCGGCGCGCTGGGCGGCCTCGGCCGTATCCTGGCGCTCGGCGAAGACATGGATGGCGATGCGCGGCACCGACACCTCGCCCAGAGCCGCTTCGGCTCCGGCGATCATGGCGCCGACGGGGTTGAAACCCGCGGGCGGCGGGGGCGCGGTGAACTGCAAGGCGCCGCCGGCCGGACCCGACGGGCGGATGGTCGGCAGGGTCTCCAGCGCGCCGGTGCTGTCGGAGGCGTCGAAATCGCCGTCGAAGGCCAGGTCGTCGTCCAGGTCGAAGGCGCCGGACCCGTGCGCAGGCGCCCGGGCGTCGTCCGACGGGAAGTCGAGGTCGTCCTCGAGGCCGAAATCGTCCGGTAGTCGGTGCTGGGCCATACTCTTGCTCATTCCGGTCCGCGCGCCCCGATCAGTTCTGCACCGAGGTGGCGACCTTGCCGCCCGCCTGCTCATCGGCCTTCGCTGCGGTCGGTTCACCCTTGCGATACTTCTCCAGCACCTCGGCGCGACGCCCGGCGTCAGCCGGGGTCATGGCCTGAGGCGCCTTGATGTCGCGCGGGTTGGCGATCTGGGCGGCCAGGTTGGCGGTCAGGGCGCAGCCGAAGTTCTGCTGGCCGTCGTTCTTTCGCGTGGCGGCGAGGTTGGTCCAGGAGCGGTTACATTCCGGGACCACCGCCTTGTAGGTGTCGTAGGCGATCAACACCGGCGCACCGGCCTTGTCGGCGCGGTAGGCGTCCACGTGCACCGCGCCGGGCGCCACGCCCAGCTGCTGCAGCTGGGCCTTGGCCGCCCAGGCGACGCGATTGGCCGGTTCGCCGCCGTCGGCGGGCGCGCTGATCGAGATGTCGCCGCCCTGGGCCTCGCTCCAGTTCTGGTAGAAGCGGCCGAGCGCGGCGCGCTGGCCGTCGGAGAGACCCTCAGCGTGCGGGGCGAAGGCGACCTGCTCCAGGGCCTTCTCGGCCTTGAGCGTATAGCGTTCGGTCGGCGTGATCGGGGCCGGGGCGCCGCCGCCCGCGCCGGTGGCGCAGGCCGAAACCGTCAGCGAGGCGGAAACCAGGGCGAGAGGCAGCAGCTTGCGGATCGTCATCGTCGCCATCCTCAATCGATCACATAGCCGACGGGACCCTGCCACGCGGGCGGGGGACCGGCGGGCGCGGCCTGGCCGCGCTTCTCCGGCGCCTTGGAGGCGCCGTAGGTCTTGTTGAGCCGGCCCATGAAGATGGTCTCCATGTCGCTGGCGATCTGCAGGCCGTCGACCGGGGTCTGCAGCTTGTCCGGCGTCGTCGGCTTGACCGTGTAGGCCTCGATGATGATCACCAGCTCGGTCTCGCCGGCCAGGTAGTCGCGCGAGCGGAACAGGGCGCCCAGCACCGGCAGTTCGGTCATGCCGGGCAGGCCGTCGATGTTCTGCTTGGTCTCTTCCTTGAGCAGGCCCGCGATCATCAGGGCGCCGCCCGAAGGCAGCTCCACCGTGGTCTCGGCGCGGCGCACCGACAGGGCCGGGATGGTCAGGCTGTTGTTGAACTTGAGCGCCCCGTCGGTGGTCAGCTCCGACACCTCGGTCGAAAGCTTCAGCGAAATGCGGCCGTCGGACAGGACGACGGGGGTGTAGCCCAACGCCACGCCGAAGGGCTTGAACTGCACCGTCACGTTGCCGTTCTGGTCCATGCCAGTGGGCACGGGGAATTCGCCGCCGGCCAGGAACTTGCCGTTCTCGCCGGAAACGACGGTCAGGTTGGGCTCGGCCAGGGTGCGCACGAGGCCGGCGCGCTCGAACGCCTGGACCGTGGCGATGCCCTTGTTCAGCCCGGTGGCGCCGGCGCGGCCGGTGGCGACGCAGGCGGCCGGATTGCTGTGAGTGATAACGACGCCGGGGGTGGAGCAGTCGTTCTGCGAGGGCAGCACAGGCTGGGTCGTGGTGTCCTGGCTGAAACCGGAAGAGAAGCCGCCGACCGGACCGCCATTGACGCCGAAGCTGGGCGTATTGCCGAGCAGGAACTGTGGCTGACCGATCTGGTGCAGCACGGCCGCGGTATTGAAGCCGAGCTGCTTAATCATGTTGCGCTGCATCTCGACCACGCGGACCTTCAGGACCACCTGATCGGAACCCCGCACGGCCAGCATGTTGAGCACCTGCTCCGGCTTGGCCACGAAGCGCTCGGCGATCTTCTGGATCTGGGCGCTCTGGGCCGGCGAGTTGGCGGTGCCGGTCAGCGCCAAAGAGTCGGCGATCGGCTCGATGTGCACGTCGGCGTCGGGCGCAATGCGGTGGATGGTGTCCGCCAGCGCGCCAGTCGGCTGGTCGACGCGGATGTTCAGGCTGAGGATCTGCCGCCCGGCCGCGTCGAAGAAGATCGCGTCGGTCTCGCCGGGGGCGACGCCCATGACATAGACCCGGCGCTGGGTGCGCAGCACCGCATCGGCGACGGCGGGGTTGGAGACCACCACGTCGCGCACGTCCACCGGCAGGTCGACGATGGCCGACTTGCCGCGCGGCAGGGAGAGGGGCCGGCTGGCGGGGCTCGCGCCGCCGAGCTCGACCTTCACGGTCGTGGCGTCCTGGGCCGAGGCCGGAACAACGGGGACCGCGAGGCTGAGCGCGCCGACGGCGGCGACCAGCAGGCGGCGGAAGGGAGCGGGCTTGGAACTCATGGCCGGACCGGAACCTCGGAGGCTTCGCCGTTGCGGAACACGCGCACGCCGCGCGACTGACGGGCCATCTGGTCCAGGCGGGGCAGCTTGCCCGTGTGCCCGGAGGCCTCGTTCACGTCGGCGTAGGAGCGCAGGGTGAGTGACAGGTCGCCGGAGGACTTGGCCAGCGCCAGCACCTCCGCGTCGGTGGCCGAAACCTCCATGGTGGCGGTCGCGCCGACCACCGTGGTCTCGTCCTTGTCGGCCTTGGACACCTGGTCGATGGCCAGGACCTTGATGTTCTTCAGCACCGTCGAGGTGACGATCAGGTTGTTGCGGCCGTTCTCGGGCTGGATCTGCTTGGACAGGATCACGTCGACCCGGTCGCCCGGCAGGATGAAGCCGCCGGCGGCGGTCTCGACCTTCACGGGCACGGCCATGGCGCGCATGCCCGCGGGCAGGACCACGGCGAGATACCCGCTGTCGCCGGCGCGCACCACCTTGCGGGCCACCATGGGCTCGCCCTTCAGGAACGGCTCGCGCACCACCGCGCCGACGAACTGCCCCTTGGGGCCGGTGTCGCCGAGCATGGCGACGGTGTGGGTGACCTTGGCGACCGCGTCGGCGCCCGTGGCGCCGGCCAGCTTGCCGATCTTGGTCTTTGAATTGGAGGCGGGCTTCTCTTCCGTCTTCGCGGGCGTCGGAGCCGGGGGCGGTGCGGGCGTCGCCACCGAGCCATCGGTGGTGAAGGCCGGATTGACCGCCTCGATCGGCCAGTCCTGCCAGTCGAGATCGTCGGGGCCGAGACGCTCGCCGATCTTCAGGTCGCGCTTGGCCACCAGCACGTGGGCGACGGGCTTGGGCTTGGCGATCGGCACGGCGGCGACGGCCTGGCTGGTGGGCTTTTGGCCGAGCATGCCGCGCACCAGGAAGGCGAGCATAATGGCGGCCAGGGCGGCGACGGCCAGGACGATGATACGAACGGGCTTCATGTGACGGGCTCTTCCCCTTGCACGAAGGCCAGGCCAAACGGGCCGCGAACCTACGTCTTAAGGGTGGTCCAGAGGTGTTAACGACGGCCTAAGCGGAGCGGCCGGATTCGTTAGAAAACCCCGGTATTTCCGAGCATCAGCGCACATTGCGGAAAGGCCGCCAGGGCGCCCACGGCGATGGCGACGCCGTAGGGGATGTCCCCTTTCGGCTCAAGCAGGCGCCCGACCCAGCGCGGGCCGTAGCCGACATAAGGTTGCGCCCAGGAGCGGGCGAACAACAGGCTCAGGCCGAACAGGCCGCCGGCCACCGCCGTCCACATCAGGAACGGCCCGATGCCGCTGACCCCCAGCCACAGGCCGGCGCCGGCGATGACCTTGGCGTCCCCGCCGCCGATCCAGCGCAGGGCGAACATCACCGCCCCGCCGACCAGGCAGGCCGCCCCCACGCCGACGCAGGCCAGGATCGCGCTCGGCGAGAGGCCGGCCATGATCGCCGCCGGGAAGAAGGCCAGGATCAGCGCCCCGGTGATGCGGTTGGGGATGGTCATGGTGGTCAGGTCGCTGATCGCCGAGGCGATCATCAGGGCCGGAAAGACGAGAAGGGCGATGGCGGTGATCGTGTGCATGAAGTTCGCCGACCGGAGGACCTGATCCTGAATGGCCGCCACCCTGGCGCAAGGACGTAAACTTACCGTTGCCCGGCTTGGCGGGACCGCAAATGCGCAGAAGGCCGCGACGGTCTCCCGCCGCGGCCCCGCCGCTTGTCCAAGCAGTGTCGCGATCGCTTACTGAAGCGCGGTCGAGACCGAGGTGAACTTGGTGTTGAGGTTGCCGCCGAGCACCTGCAGCGCGCCGATGATCACCACGGCGATGAGCGCCGCGATCAGGCCGTATTCGATGGCGGTGGCGCCGGACTCGTCCCTCAGGAACCGGCTGACGAACTTCGACATGGTCTCTCTCCTAACCAGCAGACGGGGTTTCACCCGGGGCTCGGGGGCGCGCCGCTCTGCTGTCCGCCCCAGAAAACATGAGCATCCTCGCAGGCCGTGGTTAAACCCTCGTGTACGCCGAACACGTTCTCCCAAAAAATCGCAGTTTCCAGTTAAGTAATATTACCCACCAATTCAGCATTCCTGATTTTTTCGACGTCGAAACAAAGAAAAAAGCCGTCCCGGTCTCCCGGGACGGCTTTCAGCTGGAGAGATGCTGTTCTTATTGGAGAGCAGTAGAGACCGAGGTGAACTTGGTCTTCAGGTTGCCGCCGAGCGCCTGCAGGGCGCCGATGATCACGACCGCGATGAGGGCGGCGATGAGGCCGTACTCGATGGCGGTGGCGCCGGATTCATCCTTCAGCAGGCGGGAAACGAATTTGGTCATGCGACTTTCTCCTTGGACAAGCAGACAGGGTTTTCCCTGAGGCGGGGTTCAGCCTGTACTGCTCGCTTCACCCCAGATCACGAGAGCATCCTGCGCCGACCTCGTTAATTTGCAGTGAACATCTAGGTATTCGCCGCATAATATTCTTTGGTTTACGGAAGTTTACAGTAAATCTGCATTAACCACACACCCGAAACCTACACGCTAGGCTTCTCGCGCACAGCCCACGCCCCTCTTTTCAACGATCGTTAAGTTTTCCGCGCAAAGGTGCCTCACGCGCGCCAGCGCAGATTCATCAGGAGTCCGAGACCCATGCGCCGTTTCCTGCCTGTCGCGGCCCTCGCGCTCGCCCTTGCGGTCCCCGCCCTTCCCGCCGTGGCCGCTCCTGCGCTGACGGTCGCTGTCGACCATGTCGCGCGCCTGTCGGTGTCACGTCCCGCCGGCTCGGTGATCGTGGGCAATCCCGCGGTGGCCGACGTGACGGTGGTCGACGCGCGCACAGTCTATGTCTCCGGCCGGAACTACGGGATCAGCGAGGTGGTGGTGCTCGACGAGATCGGCCGCACCGTCTGGCAAGGCGACGTGGTGGTCACCGCCCCGACCCAGGGCGAGGTCTCGATCTATCGCGGCTCCCAGGTCACTGAGATGGCCTGCTCGGGCCTCTGCGCGCCGACGCTGCGCAACGGCAAGAGCGGCGCGGCGGGTGCGGCCGGCGGCGCCTCGGGCGGCTCCGGCTCGGGCTCCGTCCCCAGCCCCGCCCTGCCCGCTCCGCGCGGCGCGCCCCAGCCCACGCCGATGCTCTAAGGCCAACTGGAAACCCAGCCCATGCGGACGCGTGGAGCCTTGCGGGCGAAAGCCCTCGGACGCCTGAACGCCCTGGTCGCGGAGACCGGCGGCGCCACGGCGCTCGAGTTCGCCATGCTGGCCATCCCGTTCGTGACCATGATCTTCTGCCTGATGGAACTGGCGATCATCTTCATGATCTCCATGACCCTGGACGACGCCATGGTGCAGGCCTCGCGTGAAATTCGCACCGGCCAGCTCCAGAACGCCGGCGGTTCGTCCCAGGCGGCTTTCGCGGCGAAGATCTGCAGCCACATGGCCTGGATCCAGTCGACCTGTAACGCCGACCTGTCGGTGGACGTGGAGACCTATCCCTCCTTCGCCGCCGCCAATCCGCCCAATCCGGTATCGGGCGGGGTGTTCAGCACCGCCAGCCTCAAGTTCGTTCCGGGCGGCCCGCAGGACATCGTGGTGGTGCGCGCCTACTTCCGCTGGCAGCTGATCACCCCGTTCCTGGCCCAGGCCGTGAACAAGCTGAACAACGGCCAGGCGGTGCTCACCGCCACCACCACCTTCCGCAATGAGCCCTACCAATGAGCGGCTTCATCAAATTCCTGAGACGGCTGCGGCGCGACCACCGCGGCGTCTCGGCCATCGAGTTCGCCATGCTGGCGCCGGTGCTGATCGCCTTCTACCTGGGCCTGGCCGAGATGTCGCAAGGGCTGATGGCCCAGCGCCGGGTCGAGCACACGGCGTCCGCCATCTGCGACCTGACCGCCCAGGCGCGCAGCCTGAAGACCGCTGACCTGACCGACACCTTCCTGGTCGGCAAGCTGATCCTGTCGCCGTTCCAGACCACGACCCTGTCGCAGCGCCTGTCGAGCGTGACGGTCAGCAGCACGGGCGTGGCCAAGGTCGACTGGAGCCAGGGCAGCAACATGTCCGCGCGCGGCGTCGGCTCGACCGTCTCCCTGCCCGCCAATGTGGTCACCAACGGCCAGTCGGTGATCATGTCCGAGGTGAGCTACGTCTACACCTCGCCGGTCAACTACATCCTCAAGAGCCCGATCACCTTCACCCAGACCTACTATCTGCGCCCGCGGGTGGTGGATCAGATCCCGCTGAGCTGATCCGACAGGGCGATCTGCAGTTCGTCCACGCCCGAGCACGGTGTCACCGGCGCTCCGTCGAGCCTTGCGACCGGCCTTATGCCAATCAGGCTGTTGGTCAGGAACAGACCCACAGCGCGATCAAGATCGGGGCGCAGCGCTCGGACTTCGCGCACCTTCACCCCCGTCGCCTGCGCCAGCCTCAGAATCTCCGAGCGTACGACCCCGTCCAGCGCGCCACAGCTGAGCGCTGGGGTGACCAGTTCCGATATCTCGTAGATGAAGTCGGTGTGCAGCGTCGGCGCCGTAACCGTCAGATCGCGCCGTTCGAACCAGAACAGATTGGCGGCCGCGGCGCAGGCGACCTCTCCAGCCAGGTTGAGCATCAGGGCCTCGTCGGCGCCGGCCCCGCGCGCTTCTCGTCGGGCCAGGACATTGTCGAGATAGGCCAGGGTCTTCAGGCGCGAGGCGGGCGAGCCCTCGTTGCGACGCACCGTGCTGGTGATCAGCGTCGCGAACCCCTGAGGCCTGGGCGCGGGCGCAGCCGAGGCGATCAGGCGCGGCTTCGCTTCCCCTGGTCGGTCCAGGCCCCGGCCGCCGGAGCCGGCGGTCCACGTCAGGCGCACCGCGATGCGGGGCGCGGCGATGCTCGCCACGGCCTCTTCGGCGGCGGCACGCAGGGCGTCAGGCTCCGGCGTAGGCAGGCCAAGCGTTACGCAGCCTCTGATCATCCGCTCGGCATGGGCCTCGAACAGCACCGGGCGCCCGTCGCTCCACAGGATGGTCTCGAACAGGCCGTCGCTGAGCAGCAGGCCGCGATCGTCGGCGGGAACGCTCATACCGGCTCCGTCAGGGCGCGCCTCAGGCCCGAAATCTTGGCTTCGGTCTCCAACCGCTCGGCGCGCGGGTCACTGTCGGCGACGATACCCGCGCCCGCCTGAGCCCGGAAGCGCCAGCCGCCGTCACGCTCGACCAGGGCGGCGGTGCGGATCAGCACGCTGGAATCGAACGCGCCGTCCACGCCCGCCCAGAACAGTGAGCCGCACCAGGGGCCACGCGCCGGCTCGTGCCTCTTGATCACCTTCATGGCCTGCACCTTGGGCGCACCGGTGATCGAGCCCGGCGGGAAGCAGGCGCCCAGGAGATCGGCCACATCACGCCCCTCGGCCAACCGCCCGGCGACGGTCGAGACCAAATGATGGACGGCCGGATAAGTCTCCACGGCGAACAGTTCCGGCGCCGCGACCGAGCCGGGCGCGCAGACCCGTGACAGGTCGTTGCGCATCAGATCCACGATCATCAGGTTCTCAGCCCGGTCCTTGGCGCTGACGAGCAGTTCCGCCTTCAGCGCAGCGTCCTCGGCGGCGTCACGACCGCGCGGGCGCGTGCCCTTGATCGGCCGGGTCTGAACGCTCTCGCCGTCGACCCCCACGCTGAGGAAACGCTCCGGCGAATGCGAGACCAGGGCGAGGCCCGGCATGCGCCAGAAAGCGGCGAAGGGCGCCGGGCTGAGGCGCACCAGGCGCGAGAACAGGTCGAAGGGCCTTACGCCCGGCCTGAGTTCGCCGCCCCAGGCGCGGGCGATATTGGCCTGGAATATCTCACCGGCCGCGATGCGCCCCACCACGTCGGCCACCGCCGCCTCATAGGCCTCCCCTGAAGCATCGGGCTCAAAGGCCAACGCCAGCGGCGGCGGCGCCTCGCGACGGCTCGCGGGCTCCCACCCGAGCCAGGCGGCAGCGCGCTGGGCTTCGGCGTTCGCGGCAATCTCATCGACGCCCCGGCCAATGGCGGTGACGCGCCGCTGGTGATGATCGAAGGCCAGGATCGCCGGATAGAGCGCCAGGGTCAGGTCCGGCCAATCGGTGTCGCGCGACAGCTCCAGGGGCTCCAGTCGGTCGCCGAATTCATAGGCCATCAGGCCGGCAACGCCGCCCTGGAACGGTGGGCCGCCCTCCAGCTGCTCCCCGCCCGATCCCAGCATTTCGCGCAGCAAGCCCAGGCCGTCGCGCGCATCCTCCGGCGCCAGGGTCTCGATCCGCGCCGGATCGAAGGCGAGATAGGACCAGCGTCCGAACGGGCCGCCGTCAGACAGCAGGGTCAGGGCGAAAGACGCCTCCGCGAAGCCCGCAGCTACGTCCAGAGGCTCCCGCCAGTCCAGTATCGTCGCGCTGACCGATCGCATCGGGCCTTCGTGGATTGGGGTCGGCTTCACGGGAGGGTGATTAGAACGCGAGCGGCCGCGGCGCCATGGTTCGTCCACGGATGGAAGCGCCTTCGGCGCCTGCCGCGAGCGCGGCGGGCGCTGATTTTTTAGGCCAGCAGCCGCACCGCGATCTTCTCGCGCGTCGCGGCGTCCACGCCGAGCGCCTGTTCCAGGTAGGCGTCGACCGAGCCGTAGTGGTCGATGATCTCCGACCAGGCGGTGTGCAGGAAGGCCGGCTCCACGCCCAGGAAGGCGATCACCGCCGCGTCCGACGGCGTGCGGCCGTAGAGCTCGGCGATCCGGCGCCCCACCTCCGGCGCGCGCTCCGCCAGGCGCACGGCCTGGTTGGTGAGGAGGTAGTCGGCCATGCGGTCATCCTCTCCCACGCCGAGCGCATGATGGGTCAGGGCGGCAAGCAGGCCGGTGCGATCCTTGCCGGCGGCGCAGTGGATCAGCACCGCGCCGTCACCCTTGGCCAGGGTGCGGAAGTAGCGGCTGAACAGGTCCAGGTGGCGCGCGTCGAACGGCATGGCCCGATAGGTGTCGAGCATGAAGCCGCGCGCGCTGGCCTCGGTCAGGTCGGTGGTCTTCAGGAAGGTGACGTGCGGCGCCTCGACAAGCTCGGTGTCGGCGCTCTCGATCACCAGGCCGGAAAAGCCGGGATAGCGGCGCGAGGGTTGTTCATGGCGTTCGGCCGCGCGGCGCAGGTCGACGATGGCGCCCACGCCCAGGGCCTGGAACCGGCCGAGGTCGGCCTCGCTGGCGCGGGCGTGGTGCCCCGAGCGCAGCAACCGGCCGGTCTGGATCTTCAGCCCGCCCGCGCCGGCATAGCCGCCGTAGTCCCGGAAATTCTCCACGCCCTCGAGCGCGATCACACGATCCTGCATGGGGCTCAGATAGAGAGCGATTCTGTCGACTGCGAGACTACCGCCCTTCGACCAGCCGCCCCATCGCGTCGAGATACTTCAGGAAGGCGGCGCGGCCGGCTTCGGTCAGGCCCACGCGGGTCAGGGGCTTGCGGTTGACGAAGCTCTTGTCGACCGCGACGTAGCCGGCGTCCTCCAGCTTGCGCAGGTGGACCGACAGATTGCCGTCGGTGGCCTGAAGGCGGGCCTTCAGTTCGTTGAACTCAGCTTGCTCCACGCCTGACAGATAGGCCATCACACCCAGTCGAATCCGGCCATGGATCACCTCGTCGATGTCGTCGATGTCGAACTCTGGCACGGGCTTTTCGGACACAGGCTTTTCCGACACGGGCTCACACGACCTCGGACGGTTCCTGGCGCATCATCACCAGGCCGGGGATCACGGCGCACACCACCAGGGCGGCCGCATAGGCGAGGAATTGCTCCGGCTTGCCGGCGAACAGGGCCACCGCAGGCGCCGCCACCCAGGCGGTGACCGCCATCCAGCGCATCCAGCGGACGTTCGCCATCGCAGCCTGCACCGCCCACCCGGTGCCCCACAGCGCCAGGATGATCGAAGGAATCAGCAAGCCTTCCGTGCTGTGCGGGTACTTGTTGGCCACCACCGCGATCGACAAGCCCAGCACGAAGATAGAGCCGCCGATCGCCGACCAGACCGCACGCGCCGCGCGATTGGCCGCTGAGCGAACACCGACCTGACGCTTCACCCTGGCAATCAGGAACATCAGGATGACCATGTAGATCACGAAGGCGCCCATCCAGACGCTGAACACACCCCAGTTGCCGATCCTGAGTAGGCCCACGAAGGCGGCCCAGTGCACCAGGCTGGCCAAGCCGAAGACCACGCCGGAAGTGAACAGCATGGCTCCGCCGAGAACCGGCGTCTGACGGCCTTCCTGCGCCAGCGCCTTCATGTAGGCGATGTCGTCACGCAGCGATTGCATCTGGTCGTCGGTCATGGCCCTCGGCCCCCGGGTGTTAGGATTCCAGCGTCGGTGAGCGTCTTCTAGCTTGCGCACTTTATCTTGTAAAGTGCTTTTTGATCCCCTGCGCGATCCACGCCGGTACGGTCCGACCATGAACCGATTCCGCAGTTTCGACGGCCTGGAGATCGCCTGGCGCGAGATGGGCCACGGCCGCCCGACCCTGATGCTGCACGGCTTCCTGGCCGACGCGAAACGCAACTGGATCCAGCCGGGCGTGGCGGCCAAGGTGGCCTCGCTGGGTCGGCGCGTGATCCTGCCCGACCTGAGGGGCCACGGCGATTCTGCGCAGCCCGAGGCGCCGGAAGCCTGGCCGCCCGACGCGCTGGCCCGCGACCAGGAAGCCTTGCTCGCGCACCTCGGGATCGAGGATTACGACCTCGTTGGCTATTCCCTGGGCGCGCGCACGAGCGTCAGGATGCTGGTGCGCGGGGCCAAGCCGGGCAAGGCGGTGCTGGCCGGGATGGGTCTGTCGGGGCTGAAGGACGTGGCCGCCCGCCGGCGCCACTTTGCCGAGGCCATAGCAGAGAGCCGCGGGCGCGTCGGCCGCACGGTCTTCGCCCTGATGGCCCAGGGCGGGCTGAAGCCTGAGGTGATGCTGCGGGTGTTCGACAGCGTGGTGCCGTCCATGGCCAAGGACCTGGCCAAGATCACCACCCCGATCCTGGTCGTCTCTGGCCGCGACGACGAGGAGAACGGCTCGGCCGAGGCCCTGGCTCAGGCCCTGCCCAACGCCAAGGCCCAGCGCGTCGAGGGCGACCACATCAGCGCGGTGATGGACCCGAGCCTGGGCGACGCCATCGCCGCCTGGCTGGGCAAGCCATAGGAATCAGCGGAACGGCGGCTCGTCGAAGGCGCGAAGCTTGCGCGAGTGCAGGCGCGAGCCCTCCTGGCGCAGCAGGTCGCAGGCGGCGATGCCGATCTGGATGTGCTCGCTGATCGCCCGTTCATAGAAGCGGTTGGCCTGGCCCGGCAGCTTGATCTCGCCGTGCAGCGGTTTGTCGGAGACGCACAGCAGCGTCCCGTACGGCACCCGGAAGCGATAGCCCTGGGCGGCGATGGTCGCGGACTCCATGTCGATGGCCACCGCGCGCGACTGTGAGAAGCGGAGCGCCGAGAGGCTGTAGCGGAGCTCCCAGTTGCGATCGTCGGTGGTGACCACCGTGCCGGTGCGCATGCGTGACTTCAGGGTGTCGGGGTCCTGGCCCGAGACGATCTCGGCGGCCTTGTTCATGGCCAGTTGCACTTCGGCGATGGGCGGGATCGGGATTTCCGGCGGCAGGATGTCGTCCAGCACGTGGTCGTCGCGCAGATAGGCGTGGGCCAGCACATAGTCGCCGATCTGCTGGCTCGGGCGCAGGCCGCCGCAGTGGCCGATCATCAGCCAGGCATGCGGGCGCAGCACCGCCAGGTGATCGCAGATGGTCTTGGCGTTGGAGGGGCCCACGCCGATGTTGACCAGGGTGATGCCCTGCCGGCCCGGCGCCATCAGGTGGTAGGCGGGCATCTGGTGCTTGCGCCAGGCTCCTTCCATGATCGCCTTTTCAGGATCGGCGGTCTCCGGGCCGACCACCACGCCCCCGGCGCAGGACAGGCCTTCATAGGGGCCGCCCTCGCGCAACTGCCGGCAGGCCCAGCTCACGAACTCGTCGACGTAGCGGTTGTAGTTGGTGAACAGCACGAAGGACTGCACGTGGTCGACGGGGGTGCCGGTGTAGTGCTTTAGCCGCGCCAGCGAGAAATCGGTGCGCAGACCGTCGAACAGGCTGAGCGGCCGCTCCCCCGACAGGTTCATGGCCAGCACGCCGTCTGCGGCCTCGTCGCCGATGTGGGCCAGTTCGGTGGCGGGAAACCAGCGCGCCAGCTCGGTCGCCACCGCGCCGTCCAGCGAGACCCCGTCGGCGCCGTCCAGCACATAGGGGAAAGGGATTTCCTGACGCGACTTACCGACCTCGAACACTGCGCCGTAGTCGCGTTCCAGGAGGCGCAGCTGGTCGAGCAGATAGTCGCGGTAGAGCTCAGGGCGCGTCAGGGTGGTGGCGTAGACGCCCGGCTTGGAGAGGCGGGCGTAGGCGCGATAAAGGCGCGGCGCCGGGTTTTCGGCGCGCCAGGTCAGCTTCAGTTCGGGATAGGCGAACAGGCCTTCGGAGCGGGCCTGCGGATCGGGGCGCTGCCCGGTCTCCAGATAGGCCTTCAGCGCCTCGCGCAGGCTGGCCACGGACTGCTGATAGAGTTCTTCGAGGCGGTCCACTGCCGCCAGTGCTTGGGTCGTATGTTTCATGGCGGCTTATAACCGTGAAGCCGCACGGATTCCAGCGCACGGCATAGGTGCGGCCCGAGTCGCGGCCAGCGGAGCGGGAACCCCGGCCGGGGACTCCCGTTAGCTCATGCACAACAACGGAAAGGCTGGTTGGCCATGTCGGCCATGCCCCTGCCGTTCCTGCTGAACCGCGCCGCCGGGTTGATCTCGATGTTGATCCTCTTCAGCGGCCTTTGGTTCGCCGCGGAATGGATGAGCAACGAGTCGCGGAGCAGTTTCTGGCTGGTTACGGGCCTGACCTTGCTGGTCATCGCCGGTGCCGGTCGGGCCCTGGTCTCCCTGACCATGCGTCAGCACGGCGAGCGGGTTTACGCCTGGCCGCCGGTGTCGGAGGTCGAGGCGGTCACCGGGTGCGCCGGCGCTCGGCTGCATGTGCGCTGCTTCGGTCCGGCCGGGGCTCCGGCGATCATCCTGACCCATGCCTGGGGCATGGACGGCAGCTTCTGGCAGGCCGTCACGCCCACTTTGGCGCAGCGTTATCGCGTGTTCGTCTGGGACCTGCCCGGGCTGGGCCGCTCGGGCAGGCCGTTCGACGGGGTCTATGCGGTGGATCGCTTCGCCCAGGATCTGCGCTCGGTGATGGAGCTCGCAGGGGAAGCGCCGACCGTGCTGGTCGGGCACGGGACGGGCGCGACCATCGTGCTGGCCTGCTGCAGCCACTATCCGGAACTCATGCAGCGGCGGATCGCCGGCGTGGCCCTGCTGAACGGCGCGGACGCGCCCCTGATCGAAGCGTCGGGCGACTCGACCTTCCTGCGCTCGGTGCGCAAGCCGTTGCTGGAGCCGTTGATCCGGCTGAGCATCGCCGCTTCGCCCCTGGTGCATCTATTTGCGTGGGCCAGCTATCTGAACGGCCTGGCGGTGCTGATCACCCGTGCCTTCGGTTTCGGCCCCGATCCGGCGCGGCGCGACGTGGATTGTACGGCCTGGCTGTCGACCCGGCAGGCGCCGAGCGTCCTGGCCAAGGGCCTGCGCGCCTTGCTGGAATGGGACGGCGCAGGCGTGGCCGGCGAAGTCACGGTGCCCTTGCTGACCGCTTCCGCCAGCGCGGATCTGCTGATCAAGCCGGCGGAGTCCGCCGCCACCGCCAAGGCCGCTCCGTTCGGCCGCCATGTGGAGATCGAGGCGGCGGGGCATATGGGCCTGCTGGAACGACCCGAAGTCTATGCGGATGTCCTGAAGGAACACGCCGAGCGTGCCTTCGATCGGGCCCGACGCGCGTCCAGCCATGCGGCGGTGCTGGCCCAGGCGAAGGACGCTATCGAGCCCCTGGCCGAATCCCGCAGCTTCGCGGATCAGCCCGACGCGACGGGCGCGCGCGACAGCGCCGATATCGCCTCACAGCAGGGGCGTCCGTGGCAGACCGGGCCTCACGGCCATGCCTAGCGGATCAGGCGCCGGTGATCTGGGCCAGGCTCAAGGGCTTTGCGAACAGCTCGGCGCCCTTGGCGGTCAAGGCCTCCAGCTCGTCGAACAGCGCGGGGTCGGCGGCCTTGAAGTTGAAGCAGGCCTTGCCCTGCATGCGGCGGCGAAGCTCCGAAGACACGCCGTCGAGCAGCGCCGGGCGGCCGTAGACCGGCATGAGGTGATAAGAGACATAGGACTTCCTGATCTCCACCCCGCCGAACCACATCGCCTGCTTCGGATGGTGCGGATGCGGCCACGGTGCGTGCAGCACCAGGGCTGAAGGCTCGTCCTTGGCCACCTGCATGGCCGCCGCGGCGCGCAGCATGCGGGCGCGCAATTCGGCGTAGATCGCGTGGAAATCGTCGCTCGCCATGGCACGCCCCTCCGCCTCAGGCGTGAGCCTGCAGGAAGCGAACGACGTCGTCCAGCACCGGCGCCTTCCCGCGGAACGGTCGCGACAGAGCCAGCACGATCTCGACGTGATCGAGGTCACGATAGAGCTTGAATTCGGCCTGCCCGCCCTTGCTGCGCACCGCATCGGCCAGGGCGGTGGAATTGCGCACCCGGACCACCGTGTCCTTGCCGCCGTGGGCCAGGAACAGGGGCGCGGCGTCGCCTCGCGCGTAGCGGATCGGCTGAGTGGCCTGCGGGTCCGGCGCCTGACCGAACGCATTGACCGACGCCGGCACGTCGAAGGGATAGAAATCGTAAGGGCCCGCCAGGCCCGCTGCGGCGCGCACCCTGACCTGGCCGACGCCGGCGGCCTGCAGGAAGGCGGCATCGAGCGCCAGCATCATCGCGATATAGGCCCCGGCGGAGTGACCGGCGAGGAACACGCGGTCGGGATCGGCGCCATGCTGAGTGGCGACCGCCTGCGTCTTTGCGATAGCGGCCGCGCCGTCCTGGATGAAGGTCGGGAAATGCACGTGGGGAACCAGGCGATAGTCCGGCACCGCCACGACGAAGCCGCGAGCGGCGAAGGCGCGCCCGACCCAGCGGTAGAGGTCTTTCGACCCGCTGTCCCATCCGCCGCCGTAGAAGAAGACCAGCAGCGGCGCAGGGCGATCCACCCGCCGCGGCCGGTAGATGTCGAGGCGCTGGCGCGGCTCCGGCCCGTAGGCGATGTCGCGCGCCTCCAGCTTTCCCGCCGCATCCTTCGGCGAAAACCGGTTGAACAGCGCGAGCGGCGAACAGGCGCTGGTCATCAGCGCCGCGAACGTGGTGGCGAGGCCGCGTCGGGTCATCGGTTGCTATACGCGCCGGCGATGCAAGCGGATCAAGCGCGCGCGCTCATCGACCCTTGGCCGGGGCGGTCTGGGGCGGCAGGCGGCCGGCGATCAGGGCCGGGCAATCCACGTCCTTGGCCCCGCCGGGCGTCACGAACGGCAGGATAGCCGCCAGCGGATGCACCAGAGCGCCCAGCGCCGCGGCCACACCGCCCTGCGCGGCCACCGCTCCTCGCTCGACGCCCACCTGCGGGTGGGTGAACCGGCCCTTGACCGTGATCGGAGCCCAGAGCCTCAGCAGGCGGGGCTTCTTGGACTGGCCTTCCAGGCGCAGGTTCATGGTCTCGCTGCGCAGGTTGACCGATCCGGAGCCGTGCGAAACCACCACGCCCGTGTCGATCACGACCTGCCGCGCCTGCATGGCGCCGCCGGTGACGCTGAAGTCGGCCACGGCGCAGCGCAAGTCGGTCTTGTGCTGGTCCTTGTTGAGCAGCAGCGACAGGCCCTTGCCGACATTAATGCCCAGGAGCTCGGCGAAGGCCTGGCGGATTTCGCCGTGCGGCGCGACGAAGCGCACGCGCCCGTCGGACGCCGCCAGGGTCTGGTGGATCGATTTCCCCGCGCCGTGCAGGTGCGCTTCCGCATCGACCATGCCGGTGACCGGCGGCGCGCCGCCGCGCAACGGCAGAAGCGATTGCAGCGCATAGTTGGACAGGCGCAGGTCGATATCGGTGACGGGCACGGCCTTGCGCGCGTCGGTGCGGGCGTGGCCGTCCAGCACGCCCTGGGCGAAGGTGAAGGAGAGCGGGTTGAGGGTCAGGACCGCATGGTCGAGCTTCACCCCGAGGTTCACGCGCGACAACTTCAGGCGGTTCGCCTGCACGGCGGTGGCGCGGAACTTCACGTCGGCGTCGAGCGAGCGGAGCTTGTCCAGGTTGATCTCGGCGTCGGGCATCATCCGACCGCTCGCCTTCAACTCCTGCGCCGCCTGCTGCAGCGCCGGCGATGCGTCCTTGGGCGCGGCGGGCGTGCCGCCGGTCACCGCCGCCAGGTCTTTCCAGTCGAGCGAGCGAGAGACCAGGTCCGCGCTCATGTAGCGGCGCGCCTTGCGCTTGCCGACCAGGATGTCGCCGGACAGGTCGGAGGCGCCCACCCGGCCGGAGAATCGCTGGTAGCGGTAAGTCTGGCCGTCGCGGCTGAACAGGCCCGTGGCCTGATAGGCGGGCGTGGTCGGAAAGGCCAAGCCGGTGAGATCATAGAGCTTGGCCAGGTTCGCGCCGGAGACCGTCAGATTGGCGTGATAGCGCGCCAGATCGAACGGCTTGTCGATCTGGCCTTTGGCGGCGATGTGGGTGGCTCCGGCCCTGAGGTCCGCGTCGAAGCGATAGGGCTGGTCGCGCTTGACGTCGATCAGGGGCGCACCGCTCACGCGCAACAGGAACGGGTCGCTGTTGAGCGAGCCCCGGCCGTCCAGCCGGAACACGCCCCGGCCCGAGCCCGGCGCGTCCTCGCTGGTGTTGACGGTGGCGTCGAGCGTCAGCTTGCGCTTGACGTCCCTCAGCTTGACCTTGCCGTCGCGCACGATCAGCCGCTGGATCGGCGGCAATGCCGCGGCCTTGTCGTCGTTAGGGTCGCCCTTCCAGTTCGCCCGGCCCTGAGCGTCGCTGTAGAGGTTGAGGTCAGGTTGATCGACCTCGACCAGGGGCAAATCGAGCCGACCGGCGAACAGCGGCATCAGGCGCGCCTTGATCGTCAGGCTCGGGACCTGAGCCACGTCGCCCGGACCCGCCCACTTCGGATTGCCGATCTTCAGTCCCGTGACCCAGACCTGTGGAGTCCACGTCAGGATGTGCGCCTTCAGGTGGCCGTCGATGCGCACCGAGCGATGGGTGCGCGCGGAGGCGTAGCGGGCCACGGGCCCGCGGAACCAGTCCCAGTCCCAGACGGCGATGAGCAGGGCGATGGCGGCGACGAGCAGGGCGAAGGCGCCGGCCAGCCACAGCAGCGCGCGCCCACGCGGTCGCGGCGCCAGGACCGCCTGACCATCGGCGCCGACCTGGATTTCGTGATCCGGATCGTCCGCATCCGGCGCTTCCGGGCCACCCGCACCGATGCGCAGACGCCTGGGCGTGGCCAGCCGTTCGAGGCGCGCACGGGTCCGCCGCCACTGGTTGCGCCCTTTCGCCACAAGGCGTCTGGCGCGGTCGCCGAAGTCGGGCCGTTGAGGATGTTCGTGCACGCAAACCACCTTCCGGCAAGGGAAACGCCTTAAGCGCGGATCGGCTTCCGGAAATCTCGGCGAACAGGTTCGACTGAAAGCCGACAAGCTTCGGAACGGCGTAAGGATTTTCTCAAAGCTTTGGCGTCCAGGTTGCACTCCGGATGGACGTGGTCCGTCCTGTGTGCGGAGTTTGCATGCCCCCGAAGTGGCGTCTCTATCGCCCGGCGGAGCCTCGGCGCGGTCTCGGGACCGCGGCGGTGCTGTTGGCGGTCTATGCCTCGATGGTGTTCGTGGGCGTCGCCTTCTGCCGCGATGTCGAGACCAATTCCGCCTTCTGGCCGGCCAACGGCGTCGCGGTCGCGGCGCTGCTGGTGCTGCCCAAGCGCCTTGGTTGGGCGTTCTCGGCGGCCTGCCTGGCCATCAACGTCGGCGAGAACCTGCTGGGCCACCTGGTCTGGGATCTGAACGTCGTCTACTCGGCGCTCAACACCGGCCTGGCCTTCGCCACTGCCTGGATGACGCGCACCTTCTGCGGCGCCGCCACCGACCTTTCGCGAATCAAGCGCCTGACCCAGTTCGCCGTCGTGAGCCTGATCGCCGCCGTACTCGAGGCGAGCATCGGCACCGCGTACCGAGCCGTCACCAACGGCCTGGACCTGCGCGATTGGTACATGTGGTGGGTGTGCGACTACCTGGGCGTCCTGCTGGCCGCGCCGGCGGTTCTGCTTGCGGTCAAGCACAAGCGCGCCGTCTACGCAGCCGCCGCATCGGTGCTGGAGCGCTACGTGCTGCTGGCGCTGATCATCGCCGTGACCGTGGTCGGTTTCAGCTTCGGGCGCACCCCGCTGTTCCTGCTGATCTTCCCGCTTCTGATGCTCACCGCCTTCCGCGCCGGCCCGGCCTGGGTGTCGATCTCGGTGCTGGGCGTCGTGATTCCCGCCATCGCCCTGACCGTGCGCGGCCTCGGGCCGATCGCCATGATGTCCCCGCTCAGGCCCTTCGTGGATCAGGACATCCTGCAGCTGTTCCTGGTGACGGTGTTCATCAGCGCCCTGCCCGCCACCAACGCGCTCGGCGAACGCAACCGCGCCGCCCAGAGGCTGGCCCGCAGCGAGGCCGCCGCCCGCGCCGCCCGCGCCGAGGCCGAGCACGCCGCCCAGGCCAAGGCCCGTTTCCTGGCGGTGATGAGTCACGAAATCCGCACGCCGCTGAACGGCATCATCGGCTTCTCGCGCGTGCTGCACGAGCGCAACGACCTGGCGCCCGACGCCAAACGCCAGGCCGAGCTGGTGCTGGGCTCGAGCGACATTCTTCTGGCCCTGGTCAACGACATCCTCGACTTCTCCAAGATCGAGGCCAAGCAGTTCGACCTGAACCCCGCCCCCAGCGACCTGTCGGCCTTGATCGAGCAGACCTCCGCCATCGTGCGCCCGTCCGCCGAGGCCAAGGGGCTGAAGCTGCACCTCGACAACCGCCTGGATCCGGCCGCGCGCCACGTCGCCGACGACCTGCGCATTCGCCAGGTGCTGCTAAACCTGCTGAACAACGCGGTGAAGTTCACCGCCGAGGGCGAGGTGCGCGTGGTCGTGGAAGCCGCGCCGCGCGATGGCGAGGACGCCGACCAGGTGACCATCTCGGTCGTCGACACGGGCATCGGTGTCGCCGAAGACAAACGCGACCGCCTGTTCCAGCCGTTCTCGCAGGTCGACGCCTCGATCAGCCGCACCTACGGCGGCACGGGCCTGGGCCTGGCGATCTCGAAGTCGCTGATCGAGCTGATGGGCGGCGAGATCGGCGTGCGCGCCCGCGACGACCACGGCCACGGTTCCGTCTTCTGGTTCAGCGTACCTCTGGACCGCTCCTCCGCGGCCGATCATCAGGCCGCAGCCGAGGCCGGCGACGAGGAATTCGAGCGCGCGGTGCGGGTGCTGGTGGTCGACGACCACCCCATCAACCGAGAGGTTGCGTCTCTGGTGCTGACCGCCGCCGGCTGCGAGGTCTCGACCTGCGACGACGGCGCCGCCGCCGTGGACGCCGCCCGGCGCGGCGAAGGCTTCGACATGATCCTGATGGACATCCACATGCCGGGCATGGACGGATATTCAGCCGCTCGCGCGATCCGCGCGCTGAAGGGCGACGCCTCGCGCACCCCTATCGTGGCCATGACCGCCGACGTCACCGCCCAGGACGTGGCCCGCTGTCGCGAGGCCGGGATGGACGGCCACGTAGGCAAGCCGATCAACCGAACAGCCCTGCTGACAACCATGAACGCCGTGCTGACGGCCAAGGCGGAAGCAGCCGCCGCGGCCTGATCGCCCTGGCGCGCTCACGCGAACCGGGGCTAGATGCTCCTCATGGGCGATCTTTCCGAAATCACGCGCGTGGACCGGCTGGAGGGAGACGGCTTGGCCGGCCTTCGTCGCGACGGCTGCGCGCTACTGCGAGGCGCTGTGCCTCCGGAGTGGCGCGAGTCGCTGCGCTCGGCGTTTGACGCCGGTGAAACGCCCTCGGAGCGTTGGCCCGCGCCCCGCGGCGCCGACTGGCGCCATGCCCTGGTCGACCTCGATCCCACAATCCAGCAAACCTGTCGCCTGCCCGCCCTTCTGGCGGCCGCCCATGCGCTGATCGGCGAACCTTTCTTCCTCGGTCAGGTCGAAGGGCGGGAGCCGAAGCTTGGCGGGGGCTTTCAGGGCCTGCACCGCGACGGCGCGGGCGAGACCGGCGTGGTCTCGGCCCTGGTGTTCCTGGACGACTACAGCCCCGAAAACGGCGCGACCCGCGTCCTGCGCGCCAGCCACGGCGGCGAGCCCGAGGCGACGCCGGAGGCTGACGCCCAGTCGGAAGTCCTCAGCGGGGGAGCCGGCGATATCCTGGTGTTCGACGCCAACCTGCTGCACGGCGCCACCCGCAACGTCTCGGGCGCAAGGCGGCGCTCGCTGCTCGTCACCTATGCGGCGTTGGCTCAGCGTGAGGCATGGGAGGCGACCAGGGGAATCCGATCGGTGCGCATGAGCACCGATGAGGTGTTCGGTTAGACCGGTTCCGCTTCCTTGCGCTTGGCCATGAGCTTGTCGAACTCGCTCCACACGCCCTCGCCGCCGTGCCAGGCGCCCTTGGTAGCGGCCTTGGAGTATTCGGTGGCGCGCGCCTCGAAGAAGTTGGCGTGCTCGACGCCCGACAGCATGCTCTGCAGCCAGGGCAACGGGTTTTCCTTGATGCCGTAGACTTCGGGCAGCTGCAGCTGGCGCAGGCGCCAGTCGGCGATGAAGCGGATGTAGGACTTGATGTCAGTGGGCGTCATGCCCTGGATCTCGCCGGCCTCGAAGGCCAGGTCGATGAACCGGTCCTCCAGCCCCACCACCGTCTTGCAGCAGTCGACGATGTCGTCGGCCACGGCCTTGGTGACCGCCCCGGTCTCCTTGTTGAAGGCGTGGTAGAGCTTGATGATCCCTTCGCAGTGCAGGCTCTCGTCGCGCACCGACCAGCTGACGATCTGGCCCATGCCCTTCATCTTGTTGAAGCGCGGGAAGTTCATCAGCATCGCAAAGGACGCGAACAGCTGCAGGCCCTCGGTGAACCCGCCGAACATGGCGAGCGTGCGGGCGATGTCGGCCTCGGTCTCGACCCCGAACTTCTGCATGTAGTCGTGCTTGGCCTTCATGGCGTCGTATTCCATGAAGGCGCCGAACTCGCTCTCGGGCATGCCGATGGTTTCGAGCAGCAGCGCGTAGGCCGCGATATGGATGGTCTCCATATTGGCGAACGACGACAGCATCATCCTCACTTCGGTCGGTTTGAACACCCGGCCGTAGCGCTCCATGTAGTTGTCCGCGACCTCGATGTCGGACTGGGTGAAGAAGCGGAAGATCTGGGTCAGCAGGTTGCGCTCTTTGTCGTTGAGCTTCACCGCCCAGTCCTGGCAGTCCTCGCCCAGCGGCACCTCTTCGGGCATCCAGTGGACCTGCTGCTGCTTTTTCCAGAACTCATAGGCCCACGGATAGCGGAACGGCTTGTAGGACGCCGACGGCGTGAGCAGGCCGGGAGCGGAGCGCAGGCTGGAAGCGTTCATGGCGCGAGGTCCGAATCTGGAGACTTCCTCAAGTGATACCCCTGTGGTTAAGGGACCGCTACGGATGGTTGGTCGCAGGCGCCGATCATCAACATCTTGTGTCGATCTGGGGATAAATCATGGCTGACGCCTACAGGGTCTATGGAGGGCCGGGCTCCGGATCGGTCGCCGTCGAAGCGGCCATGACCTTGCTGGGCCTGCCCTACACGACCGTCGACGCCGCCTCTTGGTGCGGGCCCGACGCCAAGGCCCTTGCCGGACAGGTCAATCCGCTGGGCCAGGTGCCGACCGTGGAGCTGCCCGACGGGCGGCTGATGACCGAGAGCGCGGCGATCCTGATGATGCTGGGCGACCTCAAGCCCGAGGCCGGCCTGGCGCCGGGGCCGACTGACCCCGCCCGGCCCGATTATCTGCGCTGGATGGTCTATGTGCCGGCCAACATCTATTCGATGTTCCTGCTGCGCGACGACCCGTCCGTCTGGTTCGACGATCCGGACGACCAGGATCACCTGCGCGAGCGGGCGCTGGAGCGGATCAAGAGCTGCTGGCGGGTGATGGAGGCGTGGAGCCTGGGCGTGAAGACGCCCTGGCTGTTGGGCGAGCGGATGAGCCTGCTCGATCTCTACGTCACCGTCGTCTCGCGTTGGAGCCCGCGCCGGCGCTGGTTCTACGACGCCTGCCCGCGCCTGGGTGAAATCGTGCGCCGGATCGACGCCCTGCCCGAGCTGCAGACGTTCTGGGCAGAACGTTTCCCCTTCGAGGAAGGTTGGGAAGGATGAGCGAAGCCTACGCCTTCACCGCGGACGCCGAGGGCCCGCCCCTGCTGCGGTTCTACATCTATCAGACAAAGGCCCAGGCCGACGGGCGCCGGCTGTGGATGTTCACCGTCGACGAGTACGACCAGCAGCGCCGCTCGAGCCCGCTGTTCGACACCTTGGAGCCCACGCTGGGCGAAGCCATGGCGCACATTTCGAACTACACCTCCGAACCGTTGGAGTGGCGCTACATGGCCGGCGGCCAGGACGCCGACCTGGAGGCGGTTAAGGCGGAACTGGAAGGATAGGATCCTTCCCCCCTTGCGGGGGAAGGATGGGCCCCATGAGCCGCAGGCGAGTGGGAGGATAGGGGGTCGCGCAAACCTCCCAAGCCTTGGCGTCCAACTCCCGCGCCAAGTTCTGAACCGGTATCTAGACCCCCATCCTCCCGTTGCTGCGCAACGGGGTCCCATCCTTCCCCCACAAGGGGAGAAGGATCATTGAGGAATTTTAATTTGCGCCGCACGTTATCTTGCGACACAAGGCTTGTATCGCAACTCTAGACGCGGCGCCCATGCTCCGAGCCTTCAACATCCTGTGCGGCTGCGCGCTGGGCCTTCTCCTGGCCGTCAGCGTCGCGAAGACGCCGCTGGTCAAGGCCTTGGCCCTGGCGCTCGGCGAGGCCCTGTCCTGATGCCACGCGAAGCCGAAAGCCCGATCGAGGCCCGCAAGGCGCAGCTGCTGCGCGGCCTGATGGAGATCGCCCTGCTGCGCCTACTACGGGACGAGCCGGAGTACGGCCTGGAGATTCTGGAGCGCCTGCGTCGCGACGCGGGGCTGAACGTGGCGGAGGGGACGATCTACCCCCTGCTGCACCGCCTGGAGAAGGGCGGCTCGATCAAGTCGGAGTGGCGCATCGATCCGTCGGGTGGGCGGCCGCGCCGCTACTACGCCCTGACTCCCCTGGGCGCCGAGGAGCTGGAAGCGCTCTCGGGCGAATGGCGCCGGATCAGCGCCGCCCTCAACACCTTCCTGGAGGCCTGAGGCCATGGATGACACCCGCTACGCCGAACTGAAGACCTATCTGCGCCGTCTGGGCTGGGCGCTGTCCTCCCTGCCCGAGCGCGACCGCGACGACATCGTCGAGGAGACCCGCGCCCACGTCCTGGCTCGCGTCGAGCAGGGACAGGATCAGGGCGAGGTCCTGGCCGCCTTCGGCCCGGCGGAGGCCTACGCCGCCCGCTTCGTCGACGAGATGGAAGTGACCCGCGCCCTGGGATCAGGCCGCGCCATGCAAGGCCTGGCGGTGGTGCTGCGTCGCGCGCACAAGAGCCTGACCGCCACGGCCGCCTTCTTCGCGGTGCTGATCGTGGGCGGCTGGGGCGTTGGCGGCCTGATCGCCGCGGCGATGAAGCCGGGCGATCCCGACCGCGTGGGCCTGTGGACCGGCGCTCACAACTTCTTCCTGGGCAGCGTGGATCAGCCGCCGCCGCCCGGAATGCACGAACTGCTCGGGAACTGGCTCTACCCCGTCGCCGCGGTCAACGCCGTGATCTGCTGGTTCCTTTGCCGGCTCATCGTCACCTGGACGCTGAAGGCCCTGAAGCGTCGGGCCTGATCCCACACCCGGTTTGACGGCAAGGCCGGCGGCTGTGACCATGGTCGCCGGGAGGCCCCGGTGTCCGAAGGCTGTCACGCGTTCTATGCTGAGGTCACCGGGCCGCCGCGTCTGGACTTCACCCTGCATCGCCATGATCCCAAGGACGATGCGCCGGGCCGATGGGTGCTGCTGATCGAAGGCTATGACGCGAAAAGCCGGCGGCTGCGCCTGACCGACACCTCAGGCCCTGACCTGCGTGAAGTGCTGTTCGCCGCCCTCCCGTTCACAGTCGAGCCACTGTGCTGGCGCGTGCCGGGCGATGATCGGCTGCACAAGACTGAGGACCTGGAGATCATGGTCGGGTGTCCGGACGCGGCGCCGGCGCGAGGCGCGGTCTAGTCTTCGACGATACGGCTATGTGTGCGGGTGTCCTTCATCCACAGATAGACCAGCAGCGAGGCGCCGATCACCACCGTGACGTAGATGTAGAACCACGGCTCGTGGCCCTGGTCCTTGCACCAAAGGGCGACGTACTCGGCGGTGCCGCCGAACAGGGCGTTGGAGATGGCGTAGGGCAAGGCCACGCCCAGCGCCCGGATCTCAGTCGGGAACATCTCGGCCTTCACCACCGCATTGATCGAGGTGTAGCAGCTGACGATCAGCACCGACGCCACGACCAGGGCGAAGGCGGTGTTCCAGTCGTGGGTGTGCGACAGGGTCGACAGGATCGGCCAGGTGCCGACCACGCCCATGACCCCGAAGCCGATCAGCATGGCCCGACGCCCGATCTTGTCGGAGAGCCAGCCGTAGAAGGGCTGGACCACCATCATGATCAGCAGCGACAGGGCGCTGATTTCCGATGCCTGGTCCTTGGAGAAGCCGGCCGTATTGGCCAGGAACTTCTGCATGTAGATGGTGTAGCAGTAGAAGGCCAAGGTGCCGCCGGCGGTCAGGCCCAGGACGGTCAGACTCTCCCTCGGATGGCGCAGCACCAGCCACAGCGTCTTGCCCCGCTCTCGGTTTTCCACGGCCCGGTACGATCCGGTCTCGTCGATGTTGCGCCTCAGCCAGAACACAGACAGCGCCAAGAGCGCCCCGATCACGAAGGGGATGCGCCAGCCCCAGGCGTCCAGGTCCGGCTTGGCCATGGTCCGCTGCAGCACGATCAGCACGCCGAGCGCGATCAACTGGCCTGAGATCAGGGTCATGTACTGCAGCGACGACCACATGCCCCGGTGCTTCCGCCCGGCCATCTCCGACAGATAGGTCGAGCTGGTCCCGTATTCCCCGCCCAGGCTGATCCCCTGGATCAGGCGCGCGCCGAGCAGCAGCGCCGGGGCGGCATAGCCGACGTCCTTGAAGCCGGGGCAGACGGCGATGAGCAGCGAGCCCAGGCACATCAGCGCCACCGACAGGGTCAGCGACGCCTTGCGCCCGGCCCGGTCGGCGTAGACCCCCATCAGCCATGCCCCGAGCGGCCGGGCGAAAAAGCCGAGGCCGAACACCAAGGCGGTGTCGAGCAGTTGCTTGGTCGCGCTGCCCGGCGGGAAGATGATCTTGGAGAAATAGAGGCCGAAGGCGGCGTAGGCGTACCAGTCGTACCACTCCACCAGGTTGCCGGCCGAACCGCCGAGCAGCGAGCGGATGCGGCGGAGGGCGCCCATGGGCGGTGCGGCGGCGGTCGCGTCGGCGCTCATGATCCAGTCCCCTGCTCTTCGGCGCAGAGACTAGGGGGCGTGGGCGAGTCTGGCGAGAGGCGGGCCTAGCGCCGCGGCTTGAACGAGAAGCTCAAAGCGACCATCGACTCGTGGGTGTCGAGGTCGTCGGCGCGGATGTTCTGCAGGTGGATCGAGCGCTGGACATAGCCGAACGAGGCCTGCATCGCGCCCTTGCGCCAGGCCACGCCCGCCTGTTGGTCGCCGATGAAGGCGCCCTGGTCGGTGGACAGGCCCGACCGGCGCCAGCCGCCGTCGCCGCCGCGCAGGAAGTTGTAGCCGATCGCCCGACCGCTGGTCTCCGCATAGAGGTACCAGCGCCCGCGCTGGCCAAAGGCGGAGCCGTCCTGCACGCCCAGCCGCTCCAGGCCCTCGGACATGCCAACCCGCACGGTTGCGCCGAGTTCGGCCGAGTTGCCGATGCTGGTGGTTCCGACCCCGGCGTGCGGCGTCACATCCATGGCATAGCGGCCGGAATCGACCTTCAGCGCCGAGGGCCAGCCGCGGGTGTAGTTCACGTCATAGCTCTGGTCGGCCACCGCCAGGTGCGAGGGGTCGGTCAGGATCGGTGCGAACAGCCCGCCCACGACCGGCCCGCCTTGGGTAATGCGCAGGCGGTCGACGGAGCCGTCACGGCCCTCGAACCAGGTTTCGCTGGAGGTCCAGGCCACCGGCGCGCCGGCGCCCGGCGCGAAGCTGCGGTTGAAGCCCGCCGCGCCGGGATCGAGCGTCACCGCCACCAACGACGGCGTCGAAACGCCTTCGTCCCAGTGCTGGGGCGGCGCGGCGACGGCGATGGGGGAAGACGAGGAAAAGTCGGCCGTCTGGGCGGCGGCCAGCGAGGGAACAGCCATCACGGCGGCGGTCACGGCCGCCAGGCAAACCATGCAACCAGGCAAAGCGCGCACGCTCGCCTCCCACTCCATTCCACGCTAACCCGTTCAGTTAACGATGGAATTCCAGACCCACGTTTCGTGCTGGGCCTAACGCGTGGTCAGGGTGCAAGTTCCAGGCCGCGCAGGGCGGCCTAAGGAACCGTCACTGGCAGGCGAGGCATTCCTCATAGTCGGTCTTGGCGGCGGCGGCCATGTCGACGACTTCGGCCTTGTCCGCGGCGCCGGCGAAGGCGGCCCGCTGCACCGACTTTGAGCGCATGTAGTAGAGCGACTTCACGCCCCGCTCCCACGCGGTCCAGTGCAGCATGTGCAGGTCCCACTTATCCACGTCGCCGGGCAGGAAGACGTTGAGCGACTGCGACTGGCAGATTTCCGGGGTGCGGTCCGCCGCCAGTTCGATCACCCAGCGCTGGTCGATCTCAAAGGCGGTCTTGAACACGTCCTTCTCGTCCTGAGTCAGCGCGTCCAGATGCTGGACCGAGCCCTCGTTCTCCAGGATCGAGCCCCAGGTCTCGTCGTTGTCCAGGCCCTTCTCCGCCAGCAGAGCCTGGAGATAGGGGTTCTTGACCGCGAAGGAGCCCGACAGGGTCTTGTGGGTGTAGATGTTGGCCGGGATCGGCTCGATGCCGGCCGAGGTCCCGCCGCAGATGATCGAGATCGAGGCGGTCGGGGCGATGGCCAGCTTGTGCGAGAAGCGCTCCATCACGCCGCGCTCGGCCGCATCCGGGCACGGCCCGCGCTCTTCGGCCAGGGTGCGCGAGGCCTTGTCGGCCTCACGGCGCAGATGCTTGAAGATGCGCATGTTCCAGGACTTGGCCATGGCGCTCTCGAAGGAGACGCCCTGGGCCTGCAGGAAGCTGTGGAAGCCCATCAGGCCCAGACCCACCGAACGCTCGCGGCCGGCGGAATAGACCGCGTCGGCCATCTCCAGCGGGGCACGGTCGATGAAGTCCTGCAGCACATTGTCGAGGAAACGCATGACGTCCTCGACGAACCGCTCCTCAGTGCGCCACTCCAGATACTTCTCGGCGTTGACCGACGACAGGCAGCAGACGGCGGTGCGGTCGCGGCCCAGGTGGTCGGGGCCGGAGTGCAGCATGATCTCAGAGCACAGGTTGGACTGGGTCACCTTCAGGCCCAGGTCGCGCTGGAACGACGGCAGGGCGCGGTTCACCGTGTCGGAGAAGATCAGATAGGGCTCGCCGGTCTGCAGGCGGATTTCCAGGATCTTCTGCCACAGGCTGCGCGCGTCGACGGTGCGCACGATCTCGTCGGTCTTGGGGCTGCGCAGGCCGAAGGGAATCCCGTCGCGCACCGCCTCCATGAATTCGTCGGTGATGTTGATGCCGTGGTGCAGGTTCAGGGACTTGCGGTTGAAGTCGCCCGAGGGCTTCCGGATCTCCAGGAACTCCTCGATCTCCGGGTGGTGCACGTCGAGATAGACGGCGGCCGAGCCGCGGCGCAGCGACCCCTGGCTGATCGCCAAGGTCAGGCTGTCCATCACGCGGATGAAGGGGATGATGCCCGAGGTCTGGCCCGCGCCCTTGACCTTCTCGCCGATGGAACGGACCCGGCCCCAGTAGGTGCCGATGCCGCCGCCGTTCGAGGCCAGGGCGACGTTCTCGTTCCAGGTGCCGACGATGCCCTCCAGGCTGTCGCCGACCGAATTGAGGAAGCAGGAGATCGGCAGGCCGCGCCCGGCGCCGCCGTTCGACAGCACCGGCGTCGCCGGCATGAACCAGAGCTTGGAGATGTAGTCGTAGATGCGCTGGGCGTGGTCGGCGTCGTCGGCATAGGCCGTGGCGACGCGGGCGAACATGTCCTGATAGGACTCACCGGCCAGGAGGTAGCGGTCCTCCAGCGTGGTCTTGCCGAACTCGGTCAGCAGCGCGTCGCGCGAGCGGTCGACCTCGACCTTTCGCACCAGGGTCAGCACCGGCGCGGAGTGCGCCTTGGCGGCCCCCGCCGCGTCCTGCCGAGAGACTTCCTGTTTCGCCGCTTCAGACCCAGCCATGGCGCTACTAACTCTCTTCCCCAAACCGTTGCGAATGCAGGCTTTTGCCCACAGGACCCCCGTCCAGACACTAGATGATGTGTCTCGAAGCGCCCCAAGCCCGAGATATGGGGCCATAGGGTAAAAGAAGGGTCAATAGCGCCTTAACCATCCGGAGGCCGAAAAAGCAGTGGACTGCGACCGACTCGTGACAGCGCTTGGGCTGGGGCGGTAGCGGTTGGACTCAAGTTTTTGTGAGCGAAAAAGGGAACTGCCGAAGATGGCGTCACGTTCGCCCCGAATGCGGCCTCGCCTTACCCGCGACCATATGACCGAGGCGCTTTCGCTCGCTAAGCGCGAGGCGCTGCCGCTGGTCGTGCTCGCCCTCTGCGCGGCGGCGATGGCGACCTTCCTGCACGTGGCGAACGAGACCATCATCGAGGGCGAGACGCGCGACTTCGACCTGCGCGTCCTGAACGCCCTGCGCGTGCCCGGCCAGCCGCATCATCCCATCGGACCGGCCTGGATGCTGGAGGGCCTGCGCGACCTGTCCGCGCTGGGCAGCCTGTCGGTGCTTTGCCTCATCGCGCTGATCACTGCCGGTTTCGCCGCCGTGCGCCGCCGTTACGCCGCGGCGATCTCCATCGTGGCGGCGCTGGGCACGGGCATGGCGGTCTGCCAGGGGCTGAAGTCGCTGTTCGAGCGCGCCCGGCCGCCGGAAATCTACCGCGAGATCGAGGTGGTCAACACCTCCTTCCCTTCCGGCCACGCGATGCTGTCGGCGGTGGCCTATCTGACGCTGGCGGCGCTGCTCGCCCACACCCTGCCGCAGAAGCGCCAGCAGACCTACGTGCTGAGCGTCGCCGTGCTCCTGACGGTGATCGTGGGCTTCAGCCGCATCTACCTGGGGGTCCACTGGACCACCGACGTCCTGGCGGGCTGGAGCGTGGGCGCGGCCTGGGCCTGCTTCTGCTGGCTCGTGGCTTTCGTCTGGGAGCGCCTGACCGATCACCGCCTGTCGGCGCCCGGCTCGGGCAAGACCGGGCAGGACTACCCGAACGCCACGATGGCGCCGACAAAGGCCAGATAGCCCAGCGCCATGGCGCAGAGCAGCCCCCGGTGCGCTCGGCCGCTTCGGAACGCCGCGAAAAGCACCGCGATCGCGACCGCCGTCACCCCGCCGGCGATCAGCAAGGGCGCGTCCAACCGCCAGGGCGTCCAGAACAGACCGAAGGCGGTGGGGATGGTCGCCTGGATCATCATGGCGCCGGAGATATTGGCCAGCGCCAGCCGCACCTTGCCCTGCCGGATCCAGATGATGGCGTTCATGGTCTCGGGAAGCTCGGTGGCGATCGGGCTGACGAACAGAGCCAGGAGCTGCGGCGGCACGCCGAGCCGCGGACCCAGCACCCCGATCTGGCTTACGAACAGGCGCGAGGCGAGGTAGATCACCGCCACCGCGATGCCGGTCTGCAGGAAGGCCATGGCGAGGGAGGGAACGGCGGCCTTGGGCTGCAGCTTCAGCGGTTCGAGGTCCTCGCCCTCTTCCCCGTCGCCGCCCGTACGCGTCTCTTTCCAGACATACAGGCCGTAGGCTGCCAGGAAGGCGATCCCCAGCCAGGGCTTGATCGTGAAGGCCACGAGACCCAGGCCCAGCTTGACCAGGAAGATGCAAAGGAACCAGCCCTGGTCGCGGCTGAGGTGCCCGAACGCCCGCCGGTCGGCGTCATTGCCGGGATAGGGCCGCTTGGTGGCGTAGAGGCTCCAGCCCACTACCGCATAGGCCACCGTCGCCAGCACCAGGGGGCCGCCCAGCGCCGCGCCGACGCCGATCTGCTTGTGCGCAGCGTCCTTGCCGAACGCCACGGCGACCAGCGTCACCACGCTCTCGGGCAGGGCCGTGCCGAACGCGGCCAGCACCGTGCCCACGGCCTTCTGGCCGAAGTCGAGCTTGCGCCCGATCCACTCCACCCCGTTCACGAAGAACTCGCAGGAGAGATAGATCACCACGGCCGCGCCGAGCAGCAGGGCGATGGGGACGAGGTAGTCGGTCATGGCATAGGCCTTACGGGGTCGGACGCACGCCAACAGCTCTGGCGCCCTCGCCCGACCCGGGACGAACGCCATGCCGTTGGTCTCGCCAGGCTCTTTCGAGCTACCCGCGCCATGGCCCGAAAGCCAAGTGTGTTGACGCGAGCCCCTCTGAACGTCGAGGGCGACTACTCCCCAAAGGAAGGCGGCGAGGTAGGCCTGCCGCGGGCCCGCGTCAAGCGTCGCGGCCGGCCTATCGCTCCAGCGGCACGCCGATGATGGCCTTGACCACCCAGTGGTCCTCGGACCCCGACGTCAGCCCTCGGCCGAGACCGAGATTGAGGTCCCAGCGGCCGAAGGACGTATCCACCGTCGCGTAGGCCACGTGGCTGAAGCGGTCGAGCGGCCCGCCCAGCCGGCGCAGCTCGCCCAGCTCGTCGTAGGTCTCTATGCCCAGGGCCAGCTTCTCGCGCACCGCATAGGACAGCTTGAAGTCCTGCTCGACGGTGGCGGCCCCCTTCGCCGGCCCCGAAACGGCCCAGTCGACGTTGGTATTGGCCGCCAGGGTCCAACGACCCCGCTTGACCCCATAGATCGCCTTCAACTCGGCGTTCCACGGGTTGATGTCGAGGTTGTGCTGGACTTTGCCGATCTCGAAGTTGGCGCCCCACCACCAAGCCTGATCCGGAGCCTTGGGCGCGATGAACTTCAGCCGAAGCTTCTCGCCGTCGATGCGATAGGACCCGTGCGCGTCCGCGGTCGAGAGCACATAGGCGCCCAGCTCCAGGTTCGGCGTCAGGCCGTAGGAGAACTCCGGCGTCAGGCGATAGACCCGGTCAGGCGCCTGCTCCCCGGGATAGTCGGGGGTCGAACGCCCCTGGAAGACATAGTTGTTGTGCAGGTCCAGCCCGAACTCGCCGGGCCTGTTCATCTCATCCATGTAGACCTGGATCTCTTCCGGCGCGGCGCGAGCAGCCGAAGCCGCCGCGAGGCCGGCCAGCAGAATGCCGAGCCCGGACTTGGAAAACGTGCGGCCCATGATCCCCCCGAAGGCGCTGCGCCCGGAGGCTTAAACGACGGCGCGTGAAGAACCAATCGCCGCGGATCAGGCGGTTTTTTCCAAGCTCAGGCCGAGCTCGGCGATCATGACCTGGCGGATTTCGAACTTCTGGATCTTGCCGGTGACCGTCATCGGGAAGGCGTCGACGAAGCGGACCCAGCGCGGCACCTTGTAGTGGGCGATGCGCTCACGGCAGAAGGCGCGAATTTCCTCCTCATCGGCCTCGTGACCCTCGCGCAGGCGGATCCAGGCGCACAGCTCCTCGCCGAAGCGGGGATCGGGCAGGCCCACGATCTGGGCGTCGGCGATCTTGGGGTGGGTGAACAGGAACTCCTCGATCTCGCGCGGATAGATGTTCTCACCGCCGCGGATGATCATGTCCTTCAGCCGGCCCACGATATTGCCGTAGCCCTCGGCGTCGATGGTCGCGAGGTCGCCGGTCCTCATCCAGCCGTCCTGCAGCACCTCGGCGGTCTTGGCCTCGTCGTCCCAGTAGCCCAGCATCACCGCATAGCCCTTGGTGCAAAGCTCGCCGGCCTCGCCGCGCCTCAGGGTCTCGCCATCCGGCCCGACCACCTTGCATTCCAGATGCGGCTGCACCCGCCCGACCGAGGACACGCGCCGCTCCAGCGGATCGTCCATGGCCGACTGCCAGCTGACCGGGCT
Source organism: Pseudomonadota bacterium (assembly GCA_018241995.1). GTDB lineage: Bacteria > Pseudomonadota > Alphaproteobacteria > Caulobacterales > Caulobacteraceae > JAFECT01. The sequence goes on along the minus strand of JAFECT010000006.1, from coordinate 204,325 downwards.
CGTCTCGGTCATGCCGTAGGCGATGGTCATGTCGCGCGCGCCCATGCGGCCGATGACCTTCTTCATCACCTCGATCGGGCATGGGGCGCCGGCCATTATCCCGGTGCGCATGGACGAAAGGTCGAAGCGTTCGAACTCGGCGTGCTCCAGGCAGGCAATGAACATGGTCGGCACGCCATAGAGGCCGGTGCAGCGTTCGCTTTCCAGGGCCTGCAGGGTCGCCAGGGGATCGAACCCCGCCGCCGGATAGACCATCGCCGCGCCATGGTTCACGCAGGCCAGGTTGCCCATCACCATCCCGAAGCAGTGGTAGAGCGGCACCGGGATGCACAGGCGGTCGTGCTCCGTCAGGCCGATTGCGGCGCCGACGAACAGGCCGTTGTTCAGGATGTTCCGATGCGACAGGGTCGCACCCTTGGGCAGGCCGGTGGTGCCGCTGGTGAACTGGATGTTGATGGCGTCGCGGTTCGACAGGCTCGGCCCGATTTCGGCCAGCCGCGCCCTGTCGGCGTCGGTGGCCAGGTCGTAGAGCGCCTCGAAATCCATGAAACGCTTACGAGGCTCGCCGCCGATCTTGATCAGGGTCTTCAGGTGCGGGAGCAGGCGCGAGGCGATGGCGCCGTCCTTCGACGCGCTCATATCTGTGGCCACCGACTCCAGCATCGCCGGATAGTCGCTGGTCTTGAACCGCCCGGCGCAGACCAGGGCCTTGACCCCGACCTTGTTGAGCGTGAACGCCAGCTCATGCGCGCGGTAGGCGGGGTTGATGTTGACCAGGATCAGCCCGGCCTTGGCGGTCGCGAACTGGGTGACCACCCACTCCGCGCAGTTGGGCGCCCAGATTCCCACCCGGTCGCCGGGCTCCAGGCCCAGATGCAGGAAGGCGGCCGCGACCTGGTCGACGCGCTTGCCGAGCTCGGCCCAGGTCCAGCGGATGTCCTGGTGGACCGAAACCAGCGCCTCGCGCCCAGGCCAGCGCGCGACCGCTTGGTCGAACGCCTGGCCGATGGTGTCCTCGCGCAGCAGCGGATGCTCCGCGCCGCGCACGTGAGCCAGCGTCTGGTCCATGGACCCCTCTCCCTGGCGGAGAAGGTGCGCCCAAGGCGGCTTCAGCGCAAATCCGGTTAGAGGTTCAGCAGCGCCGGGTCGCCGCCCTGGGCTGCGATGTTCACGCTGATCGCCCGCTCGTGGGCGTAGCGCACCAGGGCATGCGGGCCGCCTGCCTTCGGGCCCGTGCCGGACAGCCCCTCGCCCCCGAACGGCTGGACGCCCACCACCGCGCCGATGATCGAGCGGTTGACGTAGACGTTGCCGGCCGGGACCAGGCGGGTGACCTCCTCGGCGAAGGCCTCGATACGGCTGTGCACGCCGAGCGTCAGGCCGTAGCCGCGCGCGGCCAGCTTCCTGGCCACCTCAGGCAGCTTGGCCGGGTCGTAGCGATAGACGTGCAGGACGGGGCCGAACACTTCGCGCTCCAGGAAGTCGGGCGACGGGATCTCGGCCATCACCGGGCCGAAGAACACGCCCTCCTCACCCGCCACGCCCGGGTCCAGGCATTTGAGCACCTTGGCCTCCTTCTCGAGGCGCGCGAGATGGTCCTGCAGCGCCTTCTGGGCGTCCTCGTCGATCACCGGACCGACGTCGGTGGAGGCGTCCGCCGGATCACCCAGCACCAGGGCGTCCATCGCCCCGGCTAGACCCCCGATCAGGCCGTCGGCGGAGTCCTTCGGCACATAGAGCACCCGCAGCGCCGAGCAGCGCTGGCCGGCGGAGCCGAAGGCCGAGAGGATCACGTCGTCGATCACCTGTTCGCGGAGCGCGGTCGTATCCACGAACATACCGTTCAGCCCGCCGGTCTCGGCGATCAGCGGGATGATCGGGCCCTGGCGGTCGGCCAGGGTCCGGTTGATGCGCCAGGCGGTGTCGGTGCCGCCGGTGAAGGCCACGCCGTCGATCTCAGGATGCGCCGTCAGCATCGCGCCGACCGTCTCGCCGCGCCCGGGCAGCAGCGCCAGCAGGTTCGGGTCCAGGCCAGCGGCGTGGAAGGCGCGCACGGCCTCCGCCGCCACCAGCGGGGTCTGCTCCGCCGGCTTGGCCAGGACCGCGTTGCCGGCGGCCAGAGCCGCCACGATCTGGCCGGTGAAGATGGCCAGCGGGAAGTTCCAGGGGCTGATGCAGACGAACACCCCGCGCCCGTGCAGCACCAGCTGGTTGGTCTCGCCTACCGGTCCGGCCAGGGTCTCAGGCCCCGCGAACTGCTTTTCGGCGAGGTCGGCGTAGTAACGGCAGAAGTCGGCCGCCTCGCGCACCTCGGCCACGCCGTCGTTCAGCGTCTTGCCGCCTTCGCGCGCCAAGAGGGCCACGAAATGGTCGGTCCTGGCTTCCAGTGCGTCGCCCATGGCGCGCAGCACCTTGGCCCGGGCCGGGCCGCCCATGTCGTCCCATTTGATCTGGGCGGCCTGGGCCAGCTTCATCGCCTCTTTCAGATCGGCCTCGGTGGCTTCAGAGACCTCGCCGACCACGCGGTTACGGTCGACCGGGCTGGTCACATCCTTGGGGCCGGCGCCCTTCCGCAACTTGCCGCCCACGATGGGGCCGGAGCGCAGACGATCGTCGTCGATGGCCTGCAGGGCCTTCTTGATGCGGTCGCGGTCGACGGTCTGGGTGAAGTCCATGCCGAGGGAGTTCTTTCTGGAAGGGCCGTAGAGGTTTTCCGGCGTGGGGATCTTGGGGTGGCGGCCCGGCTGGGCCTCCACGGCGGTGATCGGGTCGGCCACGACGAGCGAGGCCGGCACATTGTCGTCGAGCAGGGCGTGCACGAAGGAGGTGTTGGCTCCGTTCTCGAGCAGGCGGCGGACCAGATAGGGCAAGAGGTCCTCATGCCCGCCGACCGGCGCATAGGCGCGCACGATCATGTCGCCGTAGCGGTCTTCCGCCGCGTCATAGAGCGCCTCACCCATGCCGTGCAGGCGCTGGTGCTCGATCTTGACGCCCGCCTGCTGGGCCATGCGCCGCACCGCGGCCAGGGTATGGGCGTTGTGGCTCGCGAACTGCGGATAGAGGTTCGGGGCCGCCGCGATCAGGTCGCGAGCGCAGATCAGGTAGCTGAGGTCGGTGGCGGGCTTGGTGGTGAAGACCGGATAGTCGGTGCGCCCGGCGATCTGGGCGCGCTTGATCTCGCTGTCCCAGTAGGCGCCCTTGACCAAGCGCACCATCAGCCGACGCTTCGAGCGCTTCGACAGGTCGTTGAGCCGCGCGATCACCTCGCGCCCGCGCTTCTGATAGGCCTGCACCACGACGCCGAGACCGGTCCATCGGCCGAGCTCGCGCTCGTTGGCCAGGGCCTCGATCAGCTTCATCGACAGGGTCAGGCGGTCGCTCTCTTCGGCGTCGATCGCGTAGTTCAGGTCGTACTTGGCCGCGATCAGGGCCAGGCGCTTGATGCGCGGATAGAGCTCGGCCCAGACCCGCGCCTCCTGGGTCGCCTCGTAGCGGGGGCACAGCGCCGACAGCTTCACCGAGACGCCGTGGCCGGTCTCCGGCCCGCTCCCGCCCTTGTTCTTGCCGACGGTCTCAATGGCGTAGGCGTACAGGCGCTCGTAGCGCTCGGCGTCGGCGGCGGTGCGCGCGCCTTCGCCCAGCATGTCGAAGGAGCAGAGCATGCCCTCCTTCTTGGCCCGCTTCAGCGCGTCCTCGATGGTGCGGCCCAGCACGAACTGCTCGCCCATGATGCGCACGGCCGCGGCCACCGCCTGGCGGATCACCGGCTCGCCCAGGCGCCCGGCGATGCGGGCGATGAAGCCGCCCAGGTCCTGCTTGGCCTGCTCGTCCACGTCGACGATGCGCCCGGTCAGCATCAGGCCCCAGGTCGAGGCGTTGACGAACAGGCTGTCGGACTTGCCCAGGTGCGAGGCCCAGTCGGCCGAGCCGATCTTCTCGGCGATCAGGCGGTCCTTGGTGTCCTCGTCGGGGGTGCGCAGCAGGGCCTCGGCCAGGCACATCAGGGCCAGGCCTTCGCGGGTGCCCAGCGAGAACTGCTGCAGGAAGCTTTCGACCACGCCCTGGCGCTCGGTGCGTCCGCGCGCGCCGTTCACCAGCGCCTCAGCCTCCGCGACCACGGCGGCGCGGTCCTCCGTGGTCAGGGCGTTCGCGGCCAGGAGGGCGGCTACGGCCTCGCCCTCATCCTGGAACTTGCCCGCATCCAGGCTGTCCCAACGATCGATGGCCGGCGGCAGGGAGTCGAGCGGCATGGCGCGCTTTCACTGGAAAACTGAGATCGTCGGTTATCTCATGAAATAGGCCGGATTATCTTGGTTTTTTCGCGGAGATAGGCGAACATCCTTCGGCGTAACAGCCACGAAACCGAAGTATCGTCATCATGGAAGAGGTCGACCGGCGTCTGCTGCGCGAGCTGCAGCGGGACGGCCGCATCACCAACCAGGCGCTGGCTCAGCGCTGCAACCTGTCGCCGGCCGCCTGCTTCGAGCGGGTCAAGCGGCTGCGCGAGCGCGGGGTGATTACCGGCTACGCCGCCCTGCTCGATCCGGCCAAGCTCGACCTGTCGCTGCTGATCTTCGTCGAGGTGCACCTGGACCGCACCACCGAGGAGACCTTCGAGCGCTTTGCCGAGCACGTGCGCCGCTCACCCGAAGTCCTGGAGTGCCACATGGTGGCCGGCGGCTTCGACTATCTGATCAAGGCGCGGGTCAAGGACATGGCCGCCTACCGCCAGTTTCTCGGCGAGACCCTGGTCGCCATGCCGGGCGTGCGCGAGACCCGCACCTATGCGGTGCTGGAAGAGGTGAAATCCACGCTGGAGCTGCCCGTATAGGCCGCATTCGAGCCATCTCGCCTTTCGCGACGGTTCGCCCTATAGGCTGAGCGACCCGCTCACGGATCGAAGACCCTCGCACGCATGCGTATTCTGTTGGCCACGGACGCCTGGGAGCCTCAGGTCAATGGCGTGGTCCGCACCCTGACCCGCACGGTGGCCGAGTGCCGCGCCATGGGCCACGAGGTGCTGGTCATCAGCCCGGACCAGTTCAAGACCGTGCCGATGCCGACCTATCCGGAGATCCGGCTGGCGCTGGGCGCCTACGAGGAGATCCGCGAGAAGTTCAAGGACTTCGAGCCGGACGGCATCCACATCGCCACCGAGGGCCCGATCGGCATGGCCGCGCGCCGGGTGTGCCAGGAGTGGGGCCTGCCCTTCACCACCAGCTATCACACCAAGTACCCCGAGTACGTGGCCGCGCGCTTCCCGGTGCCGCTGTCGGTGGGCTACGCCTTCATGCGCTGGTTCCACAAGCCGTCGGGCCGGGTGATGGTGGCGACCCCCACCATGCGCTCGGACCTGGAGAAGCACGGCTTCCGCAACATCTCGCCTTGGTCGCGCGGAGTGGACACCGAGCTGTTCCGTCCCGGCCTGGAGCCGATCTTCGAGGGCCTGGAGCGCCCGATCTTCGTCTCGGTCGGCCGGGTGGCGGTGGAGAAGAACATCGAGGCCTTCCTCGAACTGGACCTGCCCGGGACCAAGGTGGTGGTGGGCGACGGGCCGTCAAAGGCGGAGCTGGAGAAGAAATATCCCGAGGCCAAGTTCGTGGGCGCCAAGTTCGGCGACGAGCTGGCCCGCTGCTACGCCGACGCGGACGTGTTCGTGTTCCCGTCCCTGACCGACACTTTCGGCCTGGTGATCCTGGAGGCCATGGCCACCGGCACCCCGGTCGCCGCCTACCCCGCCCCTGGCCCCATCGACATCATCCCGGGCTCCGGCGCCGGCGTGATCGACCAGGACCTGAAACAGGCCTGCCTGGAGTGCCTGAAACTCGACCGCAAGGCGGTCCGCGCCTACGCCGAGAAGTTCTCGTGGCGCGCCTCGGCCGAGGAGTTCGTGCGCAACCTGAAGCCCTATCCGGAGCCTGAGAAGACCCGGTTCTGGCGGCGCTTGCGACGGCTGACGCGGTTGCGGCGCAAGCAGATGACCCCGCCGGGCGCGACGCCCCCGGAAGGGCCGCACGCGCACTAGGCAGTCAGGCCGCCGATCGCTGCATCAAGGCCACGATCTCCGAACCGGTGCAGGGCTTGGAGATCAGCTGGCTGCCGGCCACCTGCCGCGGCGCGTCCGGCGTATAGCCGGTCATGTAGATCACCTGGATATCGGGCGTCGCGCGCCGGGCCGCCTCGGCCACGTCCCAGCCGGTGAGCCGCCCGGGCAGGCGGATATCGGTCAGCAGAACGTCGAAGCCCCGCTGCAGGGCCGCGATCGCATCGTCGCCCCGCTCGGCCTCGTCGACCAGATAGCCCGCCTCGCGCAGGTCATCGCAAAGGACCTCGCGAACGAGCGCCTCGTCTTCGACGACCAGCACGGTCCTGGCCGGCGCGCCCTTTCCCGCTTCGGTGTTCATGCTGCTTCCCCCGCAGCCGGCAGATAGAGCGTAACCGTCGTGCCCCTGCCGACCAAGCTGTCGATGATCACGTCACCGCCGGACTGGCGGATGAAACCGTAGACCTGGCTGAGGCCGAGGCCCGTTCCCTCGCCCAACGGCTTGGTGGTGAAGAACGGCTCGAAGGCCTTCTCGGCCACCTCCGGCGCCAAGCCGCAGCCCGTGTCGGTCACCGCGGCGGTCACATAGGAACCGGCCTTCAGGTCGGAGACCGCCCCCTGCTCCAGTTCCGCCAGGCCGGTCTGGATAACCAGGGAACCGCCCTCCGGCATGGCGTCGCGCGCATTGGCCGAGAGATTGACGAGGGCGTTGACCGCCTCGTTGATATCGACCTGCACCGAGGGCAGGCCGGACGCCAGCTTCAGTTCGGTGCGGACCTGATCGGGCATCAGGCCCTTGGCCAGGTCGGCCGCCTGGCTGACGATCTCATTGACGTCACCGAGCACCGGCTGCAGCGGCTGGCGGCGCGAGAAGGAAAGCAGCTGCCGGGTCAGGACCGCGGCGCGGCGGGCGCCGACCTGGGCGTTCTGCAATGCCTTGACCACGGCCGCCTCGTCCTTGCCCGCCCCATCCTTGCTTAGCTGGCGCTCGGCCCGCTCCAGATTGGCCAGGACCACGGTCATCAGATTGTTGAAGTCGTGGGCGACTCCGCCGGTCAGCTGGCCCACCGCCTCCATCTTCTGCGCATGTCGGAGTTTCTGTTCCGCCTCGAGCCGCGCGGCGGTCTCCAGGCGCAGGGCCTCCATCGCCGTGTCGCGTTCCCGGATCCGCTCCTCCAGGGCGCTGTTGGCGGCCTGGAGCTGCACCGGCGAGGGCCAGGCCAGGGCCTTGGGCAGAAGCGGCCAGAGCGCCACGGCGGTGACGATCGAGGCCACCGCAGTCAGGAGCTTGACCATCGCCTCGACGCCATAGTCCGGATGCCAGAGCGTCCAGATCGACATCACGTGGGTGGCGCCGCAGGCCAGGATGAAGGTGGCGAAGGCCCAGACCATCGGCCCGAAGCTGATGTCCCTCCGGCGCATCAGGAAGTAGGACAGCGCCGCCGAGATCGAGAAATAGGACGCCGCGATGACGGCGTCCGAGGTGACGTGGGTCCACAGCAGCTCCGGTCGCCACAGCAGGCAGATGCCGTGCGGCGACAGGCTCGCGGAATCGAGCAGCTTCCGGAAATAGTCGAACATTCGACGCTCCCCCGAGGGTGCGCGCAGGACGATGTGGGCATCCTGCGCTGGCCACGCCCCGACTTCATCGATCTGTCCGTACAGTTGATCAGACGATTCTATGCGATGTGCTAACGCGCCGCGGGCGTCTCTCGACGGGCTCTATCGCCCGTCGAGGAACCTCTCCGCCTCCGCCACGAACCGCTCCGGCTTGTCGAAGCTGATGAAGTGGCGGCTGTCGTCCACGCGGATCAGCTTCACGCTCTTCAGGCCCGCATACATTTCCGCGACGTTCGCATCCATGACCGCGGCCGGCAGGGGGATGAAGCTGTTGTAGGCATAGAGGACCGTGGTCGGTGCGGCGATCTTGGGCAGTTCGGGGCGCAGGTCGGTGGTGCCCAGTTCGAAGAAGGCGTGGGCGGTCACGGCCCGGTCGCTGGCCAGCATCCAGCTCTGCACTTCGCGCTGATGCTCCGGCGCGGTGACGAGCGCCAGGGTCTGGGCGGCCGAGGCCTTGCGCCAGGAGGCGTCGTCGCTCTTCAGCATCCCATCGCGCCAGGGCGCGAGCTGGCGCGCGGCCGTCTCGGGCGTCTGGTCCTTGCCGAAGATCAGGGCGTAGAAGGGGAAGGCATCCACGACCATCACGCGGGACACCAGGTCCGGGTGATGCGCGGCCAGCATCAGGGCGGACTCGCCGCCCAGCGAATGGCCGATCACCGCGGGGCGCTTGAGCTTGGCTTCGCGGATGTACTCGGCGATCGCCTCCACCGTGGGCGCAGCCACCTTGTCGCCGCCGGCGTTGTCGCCGGCGGGCGTGCCGGCGAAACCCGCGAGCTGGACCAGGTGCAGGCGGTGGCGGCCCGCGTCGGCCTTGACCAGGGCCGCGAAGGTGTCGCGCGAGGACGACAGCCCCGGGATCAGGATCACGTCCGGGCCGTGGCCGACCACCTGCACGGTGAAGCGGCCGTGGATCAACGGCAGGGTGTCCGGTGCGGCGGGCTGGACGGCTGGAGCGGCAGGAGCCGTGGCAGGCGCGGCTTGAGCCTGGGCGCGGACGGCACCGGTCAGAAGGGCGAGGCCGAGGGTCGCGGCGGCGACGATCTGCAGGGGTTTGGACATGGAAATTCTCCTTGGATTTGGGACGTGTTTCGCCGGCCCGTCCCGAAGGGGACGAGGGATGTCGGCGGTTGGGTTGGATGGGTTGGTGCTAGGCCAGATCAGCCCGAGATTCAGGCCCTAGGCAGGAGCCGGTGGGGATTTTCGAAGATGTCCTCGACCGGCAGGTCGAATATGGCGGCGGCGCGGTAGGCCAGGTCGAGTGAGGGATCGTGCTTCTCGGATTCCAGGGCGTTGACCGCCTGTCGCGAGACGCCCAACGCCTTGCCGAGCTCCTCCTGGGTCCAGCCCTTGCCGGCGCGCAGGACGCGAAGCTGGTTCTTCATCAGCGTGAGGTCCGGATGAACGGGGTGACCACGCCGAACAGACCCCAGAACAGCGGATAGATCAGCCAGCCCGGCATGTGCGCCGCGCCGGCGTAGGTTTCGAAGAAGCCCCAGGTCGTCGCGACGATGCACGACAGCATGGCCGAGGCCAGGAAGCGCTTGGTGGTGACGCCGCGCACATATTCATCGACACGACCGAGGAAGCGCATGGTGACCCACAGCTGGATGGCGATGGCCAGGCTGGGGGTCAGGATCGCCGCATACATCGCTGGGCCGCTCAGCAGGCCCCGCGGAACGGCCCAGCTCAAGGCGAGGATGGAGATCACATATAGGCCCATGGAGGCCGTGGTGCCGAAGATGTACTGCCGGTCGCCCGGCCACGTGACGTTGTCAGCATCGGTGTTGTTCATGACAGGTCCTCCTGACGTTTTGTCAGGAATACCTTACATCACCGTCATGTCAGGTCAACCTGACATGCGTAAAAATTTCGAGCCAGGTCCGCCCCTACGGCTTCACCGCCACCACCGGCCCGCCGATTTCCCCATCGTGATAGGCGTTGGTGTGGATGTTCAGCGCCACGTCGCCGGCGCGCATCGAATGCACGAACTCGTCGAAGCTGGCCTTGGAGCCAACCGAGGCGGCCGACAGGTCGTAGCGGTAGCCCTTGGCCTCGACCTTGAAGCCTTCGGCGGTGGGCGCGTAGCTGGCGCCGTAGGGGAACGGGAAGGCCAGGGCGGAATTGTCCGGGTCATGGGAACCGTGGCCGTAGACGTGCAGGTGCACCGGGCCGATCGGCGCCTTGACCAGGGTGGTCCACAGCTCGTCGGTCTTCAGGCCCCTCACCACAAGTTCCATGTCGACGGTCTGGGCGTCGGTGTCGACCACGATGCGGGCCCGGCCCTGCGCCTTCGACGGCGTGGCGGTTGAGGCGCCGGCTCCGTTGAGCTCAGAGGTGAAGATGAGGCGCTCGGCGCAGGCCTGGCCGGCGCTCAGGGCGACGACGGCGGCCATGACGGTCGGAACGAAACGAGCGAGCATACGACTTGACCCCCCCAAGGTCGTGCGAGGCGATCCTTATCCGGGGCGAGGCTTGCGGGCGGCAATCGAGGTGCGACGAGCGGAAGCCTGGACGCGACCGCGGAAAGGCCGGTCAGTCCGGTCCGTCGTCGATCTCGGGCGGGCCGGGCTCGAACACGATGATATCGCCGGGCTGGCAGTTCAGCTCGCGGCACAGGGCGTCGAGGGTGGTGAAGCGGATGGCGCGGGCCTTGCCGGTCTTCAGGATCGACAGGTTGGCCAGGGTCACGCCGACGCGGTCGGCGAGCTCGGTCAGCGACATGCGCCGTTCGAGCAGGATGCGGTCGAGCTGTACGCGAATAGGCATGGGGCGCTCAGATCGTCAGTTCGGCTTCGCGGCGCAGGCGTGCGCCTTCGCGGAACACCTCCGCGAGCACGAAGACCACGATGACGGCGAACCAGGCGGTGATGTCGAGCCCCGGCATGCGCAGGTGGGCCGCACCCTCGGTGAGCAGCAGGGGCGTGCCGACCTGCTGGGCGACGGTGGCCAGCTCCAGCACCGCCAGGCCGATGCCGATCATGCGCAGGCGCGCGACATTGTCCGGATGGAACGGGTCGCCGGCGGTCAGGGTCGTGAACAGCCGCCTCAGGCGTCCGATCACGAACTGGATGATCGAGAGATAGATCGCGCCGCAGACCAGGAGGATGGAGGCGCGTGGCCCGGTGACATTGACGCGGACCATGAAATCGCCGTCCTGCAACGTGGCCTGGCGATCGTTTTGCAGGAACAGCACCACGATGGCGAGCAGCAGGGCCGCGGCGACCATGACCCACAGGATGACGTAGACGACGTCCAGGGCGGTCTTCAGAAGGCTCGAAACCGAGCCGGGTCCCATCGCTCTCATCGAATCGACAGCCCCTCCCAGAGCTGTGGTCCGTTACGGCTTCCTCATTCGGACGGGAAGCCTCGTTCGCCTGACCGGCCCGTGTCCTTGATCGGATCTTGTTCGGGCGGTCAGGCGAGAATGCGCGAGATCATCGCAGGATCAAAGCGCGTGCAGGAAGGGCGTCGCGCCGACAGCGACGACGACCACGAACACACCGGCGTAGACCAGGCTCATGCCGATCTTTCCAACGAGGCTCGTAGCGACCGGGTAGGTCATGTCCTAAGCTCCTATAAGTTCAACCGACCGGGGAGGATCGATTGTGCGCCGCAACATTAATTGGGTGTCATATTTCGCACCTGCGGAACGGTGCAGCTCCGTTCTTGCCGCTTATCAATATGCCTTCGCCGTTTAGCGATCAATGCCAATTATCGATAAACGATATTAAACTTTTGCAATGCATTAAAACCCCGTAAGGCGAGACATGACCCTGAAACTGACGTCCGGCGCGAAACTGGTCGCCGCCACCCACAATCCCGGCAAGGCGCGAGAGATCGCCGCCCTTCTGGAAGGCCGTTTCCAGGTGATCGCCGCCGGCGAACTGGGCCTGCCGGAGCCCGAGGAGATCGAGCAGACCTTCGTCGGCAATGCCGTGCTGAAGGCGCGCAAGGCCGCCGACGCCTCCGGCCTGCCGGCGCTTGCCGACGATTCAGGCCTGTCGGTGCGGGCGCTGGACGGCCAGCCCGGCATCTATTCGGCGCGTTGGGCCGGCCCGACCAAGGACTTCGCCATCGCCATGGCCAAGGTCGAGGAGCGCCTGGAAGAGAGCCATTCCGACGATCGCTCCGCCTTCTTCACCTGCGCCCTGGCGCTGGCGTGGCCGGACGGGCCGGTGGTGGCGGTGGAGGGGCGCGTGGAGGGCTCGCTGACCTTCCCCGGTCGTGGCGAGCGCGGCTTCGGCTACGACCCGATCTTCACGCCCGAAGGCCACTCGATCACCTTCGGCGAGATGGACCCCACGGCCAAGGACGCCATGAGCCACCGGGCGCGCGCGTTCGAGAAGCTCAAGGCCGCCCTGTTCGACTGAGTGACGTGGTCCCTCCCCTTCCCGACCTGGCCGTCTATGTCCACTGGCCCTACTGCGCCCGGATCTGCCCGTACTGCGACTTCAACGTGGTGCGCGCGCGGGGCCGCGAGGCGGAGGCCGCCGCCCTGGCCGAGGCCGTCGTCGCCGACATCGAGGCCCAGGCGCGTCGCATCGGGCCCCGGCGGCTGATCTCGATCTTCTTCGGCGGCGGCACGCCCTCGCTGATGGACCCGGCCGCGCTCAGCCGCATCGTCGCGACCGCCAAGAGCCTGTTCGAACCGGCGCCGGACCTGGAGATCACCCTCGAAGCCAACCCCACCGACGCGGAGGCCGAACGCTTCCGCGCCTTCGCCGAAGCCGGCGTGCAGCGCCTGTCACTGGGGGTGCAGTCGCTCGACGATGCGGCGCTGGAGTTCCTGGGCCGCAACCACGGCGCAGCGGAGGCGGAGCGCGCAGCGCGGGCCGCAGCGGACGCCTTTCCCCGCCTGTCGATCGACCTGATCTACGCCCGCCCGGACCAAACCGTCGAAGGCTGGAGGCGCGAACTCGGCCAGGCGCTCGACTGGGCGCCAGAGCACGTATCGCCCTATCAGTTGACCATCGAGCCCACGACCGCCTTCGGCCGCGCCGCCGCGCGCGGGCAGCTGCGCCCGCCCGACGACGACCTGGGCGCCGACCTCTACGACGCGACCCAGGCGGTGCTGGAGGAAGCCGGTTTCGAGGCCTACGAGGTCTCCAACCACGCCCGGGGCGAGGCCGCTCGCTCAAGGCACAATCTGGCGATCTGGCGCGGCGCGGAATACCTGGGCGCCGGGCCGGGCGCACACGGGCGCGTCGTGCTGGACGGCGCCCGCACCGCCACCGTGGGCGCGCGCAGGATCACGGACTATCTGGCGCAGGTGGAGAAGACCGGCGTGGGCTTCGAGGTCGCCGAACGCTTAAGCCCCCGCGACGCCGCCGAGGAGCGGGTGCTGCTGGGCCTGAGGATCGACGAGGGCGTGGCGCTCTCGGCGCTGCGGGCGCTGGGCCTCCAGACCGCCACAGCCCCGGTCGCTGACCTGCTCGAGGCCGGGTTCCTGCGCATCGACAGCGACCGGATCGCCGCTATGCCCGCCGGGCGGCTTGTGCTGGACCGTGTGATAGCCGAACTGTTGACCGCATGAGCCCCACCCCCACGGCCCCGCCGCCCCGACCCGTCGAACCGGGGCTCTATGTGGTGGCCACGCCCATCGGCAATCTGCGCGACATCACCTTACGCGCGCTGGACGTGCTGGCCGCCGCCGACCTGGTGCTGGCCGAGGACACCCGCGTCACCGGCAAGCTGCTGTCCGCCTTCGGCCTGCACAAGAAGCTTGAGCGCTACGATGACCACATCGGCGACCAGGTCAGGCCCAAGGTGCTCGCGGCGCTGCAGGCGGGCCAGGTGGTGGCTCAGGTCTCGGACGCCGGCACGCCCCTGGTCTCCGACCCCGGCTACAAGCTGGTGCGCGCCGCGGTCGAGGCGGGGCTGAAGGTGCATCCGATCCCCGGCGCCTCGGCGCCCCTGGCCGCCCTGACGCTGTCCGGCCTGCCCACCGACCGGTTCCTGTTCGCCGGCTTCACGCCCAACAAGACCTCGGCCCGGCGCGCCCTGTTCGAGGCCCTGAAGGCCACGCGCGCCACACTGGTGTTCTTCGAGACCGGGCCGCGGCTGAGGGAGAGCCTGGCGGACATGGCCGCGGTGTTCGGTCCCCGCGAGGCGGGGGTCGCGCGTGAACTGACCAAGCTCTACGAAGAATGCGTGCGCGGCGTCCTGCCCGACCTCGCCGCCGACCCGCGCTGCGATGGGCCGAAGGGCGAGATCGTGGTGATGGTCGGCCCCGGCGAGGAGGCCGAGGCCTCGGCGGAGGATGCGGACACGGCGCTGACCGAGGCCCTGGCCCGCATGGGCCCAGCCGATGCGGCATCGGAGGTATCCCGCGCGCTGGGCTTGCCGCGCAAGGCGCTCTACCGCCGGGCGCTGGAGCTGAAGGGCAAGGCGTGAGGAACGCCCAGCAGCGTCAGGACCGGGTCGAACGTCGCCGCGAACGCGGCCGCCAGGGCCGCCGGGCCGGGCGCTCCGCCGAGTGGATCGCGGCCCTGCTGCTCATGTGCAAGGGCTACCAGATCCTGGGCTTTCGCCTACGCACCCGCGAGGGCGAGATCGATCTCCTGGCCAAGCGCGGCAAGGTGCTGGCGGTGGTGGAGGTCAAGCGCCGCGCCACCCTCGAGGATGCGCTGGAGGCGCTGAGTCCCGCGCAGCAGCAGCGGCTGCTGCGCGCGGCGCGAGCTTTGCGGGACAAGCGCCCGGCCCTGCGACAACTGGACGTGCGTCTGCATCTGATCGCGCTGGCGCCGAAGCGATTTCCGCGACATGTTTCCGATATCTTTGCCGAACGCGTTTAGAGTGCAGGTCCGGCGAGGCTGGGAGCACGCTTAGGTCATGACCCGCGAAGAGGCGGAACGGGTGTTGACGAAGGCGGGGGAGGCGCTGGACGCCGAGTTCCCGCTGCTTGAGGCGGCGATTGCCTGCGCCGTTCACGACATCCCCTTCCGCGACCCCCAACCGGTGCGCGCCCTGGCCGAGGCGGCCGCCGCGCGCCTGGCCGAGCGCCTGCACAATGAATCGCCCGACGAGGCCCTGGCCGAGACGCTGTCGGGCGACATGCGCCTGTCCGGCGATCTTTTGACCTACGACGACCCGGCCAACACCGATGTGGTGGACGTGGCCGAGCGGCGGCGCGGCATCTCCGCGACGCTCGGCGTCTTCTACCTGCACGCCGCGCGCAAATGCGGGCTGAAGGCGGACGGGGTGGATTTTCCCAACCACTTCCTGCTCCGCGTCGACACCGAGGAAGGTCCGGTGGCGCTGGATCCCTTCAGCCAGGGCCGGCTGGTCCTGCCCTCGGAGCTGACGCGGCGTGCGCTGCGCGCGGGCCTGACGCCGGACGTGGCCGATCGGCTGGAGGTTCTGATGGCGCCGGTCTCTGACCGCCAGGTGCTGATCCGGCTGCAGAACCAGCTGTTCGCCCGGGCCCTGGCGTCGGGCGACTTCGAGGCGGCGGAGCGCTCGGCCCTGCGCCGCGCCCTGCTCGACCCCGAGGACCATCGCCCCTGGCTCGACGTCGCCTCCGCGCGCGAGAAGCAGGGCGCCCTGACCGGAGCCCTGGAGGCCCTGGGCCGCGCCCAGCGCATCGACGCCGGGACCTCGACCGTGGCCCGCGCCGCGCGCGAACGGGTGCGTCTGCGCCTCAACTGAGCTTGAACTGAGCCGTCGGCAGGCCTAGCTCAGGGGACCTTTTGCCCCGGAGGGCTCATGGCCTTGCGCGTCGCGGTCCAGATGGACCCGATCGAGTCCGTCAACATCGAGTCGGACACCACCTTCCTGATGGCCATGGAGGCCCAGGAGCGCGGACATATCCTGTGGATCCATGGCCCGGAGCGCCTGGCGCTGGAGAACGGGCGGGTGCGCGCCCGCGCCATTCCCATGACTTTGCGCAACACCAAGGGGGATCACGTCTCCTTCGGAGAGCCGGTGACGCTGGACCTGTCCGACGACGTGGACGTGGTCCTGCTGCGCCAGGACCCGCCGTTCGACATGGCCTATGTCACCTCGACCTACATGCTGGAGCTGGTGGCCGACAAAACCCTGGTGGTGAACAACCCTGCCGAGGTGCGCAGCGCGCCGGAAAAATTGTTCGCCCAGCACTTCCCCGATCTGCAGCCGCCCACCTTGATCACCGCCGACCTGGAGGCGCTCAACGACTTCCACCGCCGCCACGGCGACGTGGTGCTGAAACCCCTGCACGGCAACGCGGGCTCGGGCGTGGTGAAACTGAAGGCGGGCGATCCGAACCTGGCGGCCCTGATGGACCTGCACCGCTCGATCCAGCGCGATCCGGTGGTGATCCAGGCGTTTGTACCGGCCGTGTCCGAAGGCGATAAGCGTGTGATCCTCGTCGACGGCGAGGTGGTCGGCGCCATCAACCGCGTGCCGCCCAAGGGCGCGATCCGCTCCAACCTCGGCCAGGGCGGAACGGCGGAAGCCGTGGAGCTGACGGCCCGCGACCGCGAGGTCTGCGCGACGGTGGGGCCGGAGCTGCGCAAGCGCGGCCTGATCTTCGTGGGCCTCGACCTGATCGGCGGCTACCTGACCGAGATCAACGTCACCTCCCCCACCGGCGCCCAGCAGATGAAGCGGTTCGGCGCGGGCGATGCGGCCGCGGCGCTTTGGGATGTGATCGAGCGGAAGCTGGGGGCCTGATCCCCTCTTTCATCTCGTCACCCTCGGGCTTGTCCCGAGGGCCCAAGGGTCAATGTGCAGTGAGCCCAGCCATAGGCCCTCGGGACAGGCCCGAGGGTGACGGCATGGATTAAGAAAGGCGGGAGACGGCCCAAGCCGCCGCGTCCCGCACCTGCGCCGACGGGTCCTCCAGCAGCCGGCCCGCGACGCCGGCCAGGGCCGACTCACCCGAATTGCCGATGGCGTAGAGCACGTTCCTGACGAACCGATCACGCCCGATGCGCTTGACCGCGGACTTGGCGAAAAGCGCCCGGAAGGCTGCGTCGTCGAGCGCCGCCAGGTCCGCGAGAGCCGGGCGTTGCAGCTCCGCCCGCGCCTGCAGCTTCAACTCCCGCCCGGCCTGGGCGAACTTGTTCCAGGGGCACACGGCCAGGCAGTCGTCGCAGCCGTAGATGCGGTTGCCCATGGCCGCCCGGAACCGCTCCGGCCAGGGGCCGTCGAACTCGATGGTCAGGTAGGACAGGCAGGCGCGCGCATCGAGTTGGTAGGGCGCGGGGAAGGCGTCGGTCGGGCAGATGTCCAGGCACGCCCGGCACGAGCCGCAGTGATCCACCTCCGGCGCATCGGGCTGAAGCTCCAGCGTGGTCAGGATCGAGCCCAGGAACAGCCAGGAGCCGAACTCGCGCGACACCAGGTTGGTGTGCTTACCCTGCCAGCCCAGGCCCGCCGCCTGGGCCAGGGGCTTTTCCATCAGGGGCGCGGTGTCCACGAACACCTTCAGATCGCCGCCGAAGTTCGCGACCATCCAGCGCGCCAGGGCCTTCAGCCGCTTCTTGATCAGGTCGTGGTAGTCGTCGCCCCGCGCATAGACCGAGATATTGCCTATGCTGCGATCCGCCAGCGCCCGCAGCGGATCGGTCTCGGGCCCATAGTTGACCCCCAGCATCACGGCCGAGCGCGCGCCGTCCCACATGGCGCGGGGGTGGGAGCGCCGCTCCAGCGTCTCCTCCATCCAGGTCATCTCGCCGTGCCGGCCGTGCGCGACGAAGGCCTGCAGCCGCTCGCCCGCCGCCCACGGCGCTTCGACCGAGGCGAAGCGGCAGGCGTCGAAGCCCAGGCTCAGGGCCTCGGAGCGAATGCGCTCGCGGATGGAGGAAGGGTCGGGCATCGGCGCGGTCTTAGCGCGAACGCCGCCGGCTCAGAAATCCAGGTCGTGATAGTAGGAGGACGGCGCCATGCCCGGCTGGCGGTCGGACAGCAGGGGGCGGAAGCAGGGGCGCGACTTCAGCTTCATGTACCAGGTCTTGCAGGCCGGGAAGTCGGCCCAGGGGACCTCGGCGAAATAGTCGTAGACCGACAGGTGCGCGGCGGCGGCGAAGTCGGCCAGGGTCAGGCGCGAGCAGGCCAGCCAGTCGCGCTCGGCCAGCAGGGTGTCCATGTAACGCAGGTGGTTGCGCAGGGCCTCGCGCCCGGCCCTGACCGCATTGGTGTCGGGCGAGCCGAGGCCCAGCAGGCGCTTCTCCATCTTCTCGTGGAGCAGGAGCGCATTGACCTCGAAGTCGAACTTGCGCTCGAACCACTGCACCAGGCGGCGCATCTCGGCGCGGTCCTGCAGGGCGCGCGGCAGGAGCGGCGGGTCGGGGACCACATCCTCGGCCCAGCCGGCTATGGCGTGGCTTTCGCAGAGCACCAGCCGCTCGGCCAGGTCGCCCACCACCAGGACCGGCGTCAGGCCGGAGGGGTTGAGGGCCTCGAAGGCCGGGTTCGGCTCCCAATAGCGCACGATGGCCTCGCCGAACGCGATGCGTTTCTCGCCCAGCACCAGCCGCGCGTAGCGCGACGCGGGATCAAGGGTGAAGTGGTGCAGGATACGCGTGGTCATAGACGGCCTTCGGGGGGTCGGACCCACCCTTGGCGCGATCCGATTAAGGGGGCGTTTACCGCGTTCAGCTTTCCGCGTCCGCGCCCGGCGCATGGGCGGCGGCGGTTTCGGCGAAGGCTCCGCCATGCGGTTCGGCGCGGCCGCGCGGGTCCGGATGGATCAGGATGTCAGCGGCCGGGAATTCCGAAAGGATGCGGTTTTCCGCCTCGACCAGGATCTCGTGCGCCTGCTCCAGCGTCAGATTGGGGTCGAGGTCAGCGTGCATCTGCATCAGCACGAAGGGGCCGGAGACGCGGGTGCGCAGCTGATGCACCCCGGTCAGGCGCGGGTCGGCGGTGGCCAGCGCCACGATGCGGGCGCGCGCTTCAGGCGCCAGGCCCTCGTCCATCAGCTGCGAGGACGCCTGGCGGAAGACGTTGACGGCGCCCCAGATCAGCCAGACGGCGACGACCAGGCCGGCCAGGCCGTCGGCGAAATGGAAGCCGAGATAGTAGGCTGCAGCGACCCCGATCAGGGCCGCGACGTTGGACGCCAGGTCGGCGATGTAGTGCGCCCGGTCGGCGGAGACCGCGACCGAGCCCGCGGCCTTCAGCGCCCGCGTCTGCATGAACACCAGAAGGCCCGTCAGCAGGATCGAGATGGCCATCACCGCCACGGCCCAGCCGCCTTGGGTCACCGGCGCAGGGTGCAGCAGCCGCACGATGGCCTCGCGGCCGATCAGGGCGCCGGTGGCGAACACCAGCCCACCCTGGAACAGGGAGGCGAAGCCCTCCGCCTTGCCATGGCCGAACCGATGTTCGGCATCCGGCGGCGAGGCGGCGAACCGCACCGCGTAGAAGGTCGAGAGCGCCGCCAGCAGGTCCAGGCAGGAGTCCGCCAGCGACGAGAGCATGGCCACGGAGCCCGAACCGACCCACGCCGAAAGCTTCAGTCCGATCAGGACCACGGCGGTCAGCACGGAGTAGAGCGTCACCCGGCGGGTGATGGCGCTGCTCTGCGCCAGCGGCGTGGTTCCGGGCGGGGCGTGGTCGCTGGGCATGGCGTGCGGCTTACACCGATATGCCTCACAGGCGAAAGGCCATGAAAAAGCCGGGTGTTAACCTTAGGCTGTCAACCTTGATCATCCGTCGGATCGGGCGCGGGGACGAATGGCGCGAAGCTGGATACCTAGAACGGAAGTCCTGGACCGGCTCGGCGTCAAACCGCAGACGCTCTACGCTTATGTCAGCCGTGGCCGCATCGCGGCCAAGCCGGACCCCGACGATCCCCGCCGCAGCCTCTACGCCGCCGAGGACGTGACGCGCCTGGCCGACCGCTCGGTCAAGCACGGCAAGCCTCAGGCGCTGGGCGGCGGCGCGGTCTCGGCGCGCGGCGAGACGGTGATCGATTCCGCCCTGACCAGCATCACCGACGGGCGCATATACTACCGCGGCAAGGACGCGGTGACCCTGGCCGAGACCGCGACGCTGGAGCAGGCGGCG
Source organism: Pseudomonadota bacterium (assembly GCA_018241995.1). Classification (GTDB taxonomy): domain Bacteria; phylum Pseudomonadota; class Alphaproteobacteria; order Caulobacterales; family Caulobacteraceae; genus JAFECT01. The sequence continues at coordinate 184,668 of JAFECT010000006.1, read as the reverse complement.
CGGGTCCTGTGGGACGCCGAGGAAGACCCCTTCGCCGACCTGAAGCCGCGGGTGGACGTCAGCTTCGGCGGCGGGCCGCGCGTGCGCGCGTTCCAGGTTCTGGCGCGCCGGGCGGAAGAGGACTCGACCACGGTCGGCCGTGCGGACCGGTCGCTCAGGCGCGAAGCGGCTTCGGTGCTCAATGAACTGGTCGATGCGCTCTCCGGGGGCGGGCCTCGCCTGTATCTGCACCAGCGGTTGGCGCGGCTGTGGAAGCTGGAAGAGCGCGACGCGGCCCTGATCCGGCGCGCGCTGGTGCTGTCGGCTGACACCGACCTCGGCGCGCCCGCCGTGGTGGCCCGCACCGCCGCGGCGGCAGGGGCGCCGCTGTCGGCCGCAGTGCTGGCCGCCCTGACCGCCCAGATCGGCCCGCCCTACGGCGGCCGGCTGAACCAGACCATCGCCTATGTCGCCGAGGCCCGCCGCGGCGCCGACCCCCGGGCCATCGCCCGCCAGCGCCTGGCTCAGGGACTGGAGCTTCCCGGCTTCGGCCATCCCCTGTTCCCCGACGGCGACCCGCGCGCCCGCGCCCTGATCGAGGCCATGCGCCTGCCTGAAGAGATGGCCGACATCGTGCGCGTGGGCGAGGGCCTGACCGGCCAGGCGCCCAATTTCGACATGGCCCTGGCCCTGCTCGGCCGCCAGCTCGACCTGCCCAAGGACTCCATGTTCGCGGTGCAGGTGACCGGCCGTGCGGTCGGGTGGCTGGGCCACGCGCTGGAACAGGTTGCATCGGGCTCGCCCATTCGTGCGAGACTGCGCTATGTGGGGAACGAGCCGGAAATCGGGTGAGGCGGATCGGCCGCCGGCCGCTTCCTGCGCCTGCGGAGTCTATCGCCCATGCCCGACTGGCTGAACGCCATCATCCTCGGCCTCGTCGAGGGTCTGACCGAGTTCATTCCGGTCTCCTCCACCGCGATGCTGCTGCTAACGGAGAAGGCGTTGGGCCTGTCGGGCGAGCGCTGGGAAACCTTCACCATCCTGATCCAGTTGGGCGCGATCCTGGCGGTGGTGGCGCTCTATTTCCAACGGCTCTGGTCGGTCGCCCTGCGCCTGCCGCATGACCCGACCTCGCGTCGGTTCGTGCTGAGCGTGCTGGTGGCCTTCCTGCCGGCGGTGGTGATCGGCCTGTGGGCCCACGACTTCATCAAGAAGTACCTGTTCGAAAGCCCCCTGGTGATCTGCACCTCGCTGGTGGTGGGCGGACTGGTGCTGCTGGTCATCGACCGCTGGCGCCCGGCGCCGATGCGCGACGACGCCATGCGGTTTCCGCTGGTCACTTCGTTCGTCATCGGCCTGTTCCAGTGCCTGGCCATGATCCCCGGCACCTCCCGCTCGGGCGCGACCATCGTGGGCGCCATGCTGCAGCGCTGCGACAAGCGCTCGGCGGCGGAGTTCTCGTTCTTCCTGGCGATCCCGACCATGACGGCGGCCTTCGCCTACGACCTGTTCAAGAGCTACAAGCACATGGACGTGCACGATGCGGGCGTCATCGCCATCGGCTTCGTGGTGTCGTTCATTTCCGGCGCCTTCGTGGTGAAGGCGCTGCTGGACTTCGTGTCACGTCACGGCTTCGCGCCGTTCGGCTGGCTGCGCCTGGTGTTGGGCGGCCTCGGTTTTGCGCTGATCTTCAGCCACGTCTGGGCCGGCTGACGAGACCGCGAGAGCCGCGGCGCGTCAGCGCGCCGCGGTCAGCTCGGCGAACTGGCCGCCCTTGCGGTAGCGCCAGAGGTAGGTCGGCAGGATCGATTCCACGCCGGTCGGGATCACCCCCAGCGCTTCCAGGCCCGGCATGCCCGGGCGACACACATTGTCGCCGTGTAGGGTCACCACCTGGTCAGAGGTGACGATGGGCTCGGGCGCGAAGGGCTGCAGCAGGCACTGCAGGTCGCCGACCAGGCCCACCAGACTGGCCACCGAGAACGGAATCGGCAGCAGCATGCGCGACTTGCCGATTTCGGCCAGGGTCATCTGCATCAGGGTCTTGAAGTCGAGCACTTCCGGGCCGCCCAGCTCGAAGGTCTTGCCGGCGGTCGAGAAGTCCTCGACGCAAGCCGCGATGGCCTGGGCCACATCGCCCACATAGACCGGCTGGAACCTGGTCTTGCCCCCGCCGATCAGCGGCAGGAACGGCGACCAGGCGGTCATGGCGGCGAAGCGGTTGAAGAAGCCGTCCTCGGGGCCGAACACGATGGAGGGCCGCACGATCCGCGCCGTCGGCGCGGCCTTCAGCGCGACCTGCTCGCCCTCGCCCTTGGTGCGGGCGTATTCGGACTGGCCGTCGACGTCGGCGCCGATGGCGGACATCTGCACCAGGTCGGTGATCCCGGCGGCGCGGCAGGCCTCGGCGACGGTCCTGGCGCCCTCGACATGCACGCGGCGGAAGCTGCGGCCGGGCGTCTGATAGAGGATGCCCACCAGGTTTACGCAGGCGTCGGCGCCTTCCAGGGCCGCGGCCACGCTTTCCTCGACCGCGACATTGGCGCGCACGAGCTGGATCTGGCCCACGTCGCCGAAGGGCCGCAGCTTCATGGCCAGGTGCGGCTTCCTGACGGCCACGCGGATGCGCCACCCGCGGCGCGCCAGGGCGCGCACGACATAGGTTCCGATGAAGCCGGAGCCGCCGAAGACCGTGACCAAGCCGCTCATGGGGAAACCGCCGAAGCCTGAAGGAAAGACCGAGAGTTCAAAAGATCGGAGGCCCGGATAGACCAGGTTGCGGCGCCCCGCAATGACGGCGTCCCCAACGCTTTCGGAAACCGCGAATTGAGCCGTTGACCGCCCGGAAGCGGCGCCCTATGTGTCCCGGCCTTCGATCACCCCGGTGATCGGGCCCAGGTGGCGGAATTGGTAGACGCGCTGGCTTCAGGTGCCAGTGGCTTAACGGCCGTGGAGGTTCGAGTCCTCTCCTGGGCACCAAGTTTTTCGAGGGCGCCGCGTCTGAAAAGACCGGCGCCTTCGTGCATTGAGGAAGATGGTTTCTCCAACTAGGGTCCGGCGCGTGAGCACGTTTCAACACGACGGCGATCTGCCCGACGACCTGGACCTGGGCCCGGTCGTGGCCATCGATTCGGAGACCATGGGCCTGCGCTATCGCCGCGATCCGCTGTGCGTGGTGCAGCTGTCGTCGGGCAACGGCGACGCGCACGTGGTGCGGCTGGGCCGGCCGGACTACGACTGTCCGAACCTGAAGCGCCTGCTGGCCGACCCGAACGTCCTGAAGCTGTTCCACTTCGGCCGCTTCGACATCGCCATGTTCGCCCTGCACCTGGGGGTGACCACCGCGCCGGTCTACTGCACCAAGATCGCGTCCAAGCTGGCGCGCACCTACACCGACCGGCACGGGCTTAAGGACGTGGCGCGCGAGCTGCTCGGCATCGAGATTTCCAAGACCCAGCAGAGCTCCGACTGGGGCTCGCCCCAGCTCAGCCAGGAGCAGATCTCCTACGCGGCCTCTGACGTGCTGCACCTGCACGCCATCAAGGCGCGGCTGGACGCCATGCTCGAGCGCGAGGGCCGCGCGGAACTGGCCAAAGCCTGTTTCGAGTTCCTGCCGATGCGCGCCCGTCTCGACCTGGCCGGTTGGGAAGACGTCGACATCTTCGCCCACGCCTGAGGCCCAAAAGATGAGCCACGACGCCAGCGACGCCACGCTTTCCGGCCCCGGGCCGCGGCGCGTGGCGGCGGCCATGGCGCAATGGCGCCGGCGTTCGCGGCTGATCCGCTTCTATCGCCGCGCCCTGCCCGTCGCCATCGGCCTGATCTTCCTGACCATGGTGGGCTGGGTCTCGATCAAGGGCCTTCTGGCCAATCTGCCCAACCTGAACCCGGCGGGCGCCACCATCCGGGTGAAGAACCCGCAGTTCCACGGCCAGGACGACCACGGCCGCTCCTTCACCATCGGCGGGGCCGAGGCGGTGCGTCAGCGCATCGACAACAAGGAGGTCATCCAGCTGTTCAGCCCGGTGCTGAAACTGGCGACCGGCCCTGAGAAGTCCCTTTCCGTGGACGGGCGGCTCGGGACCTATGATCAGGCCTCCAAGTCGGTGCGCCTGACCGGCAATGTGCATCTGGTCGATACGGGGTCGAAAGCCGATTTCCAGACCGGCGAGGCGCTGATCGACACGAAAACCGGCAATGTGACGGGGAATTCGCCCGTGACGGGGAAGAGCCCCCTTGGAGCCGTGAGCGCTTCGTCCTATGCCATTTACGATCATGGCGCGCGCATGGAGTTCTCCGGGAACGTGCGCTCGCGCATCGAGCAACGCAGTCGCTGAGGCCTTTGGGGGCGGGTGACGGGAGGTCGGGACCGATGATGAAAGCTCGCAACTGGGGCGCCGCGGCAGGCGCCGCCCTGATCCTGGGCCTGGGCGCGTTTGGCGTGGCGCAGGCGCAGCTGTCCGCGCACGGCGGCCCCATCGACGTGTCCGCCGACCACTTCTCGGCCAATGACGCCGAGCGCATGGCCACCTACCAGGGCAAGGTCGAGGTGCTGCAGGGCCAGAACCGCATGCGCACCGACCTGATGAACGTCTATTTCCGCAAGGGCGCAGCCTCGGGCGCGCAGAAGTCGGCCGCCGGCGCCGGGCCAGGCGGCTGGGGCGACATCGATCACCTGGAAGCCATCGGCAACGTCTATTTCGTGACCCCGACCCAGGTCATCCGCGGCGACCGCGCCGTCTACACCCAGGCCTCCGACACCATCGTCGTCACCGGCAATGTGGTGGTGACCCAGGGCGAGAACGTGATGAAGGGCGAGCGCCTGACCGTGCAGGTCGGCGCCGGCAAGACCACCATGGAATCCTCGGGCCGCGTGCGCAGCGTGCTCTACCCCGACAAGAAGCAGCAGGGCGGCGCGCACTAGAGCCGCCCGCCTGAACTCCAACGCCTTTCCGGAAAGCCCCCAAGCGTGGTGATGGCCGACGCCGAAGTTTCCGACACCTCCGCCCCCATCGGCGAAGGCCTGACCGTCGACCGTATCGGCAAGTCGTTCCGCGAACGCGCCGTGGTCAAGAGCGTGTCCCTGCGCCTGCGCCGCGGCGAGGTGGCGGGCCTGCTCGGCCCCAACGGCGCGGGCAAGACCACCTGCTTCTACATGATCACCGGCCTGATCGTGGCCGACTACGGCCACATCTATCTGGACGGCGAGGACATCACCGCCCAGCCGATGTACCAGCGCGCGCGGCTGGGCATCGGCTACCTGCCCCAGGAAGCCTCGATCTTCCGCGGCATGACCGTGGCCGAGAACGTCATGGCCGTGGTCGAGCTGCACGAGCGCGACCAGAAGAAGGCCCAGGCGCGGGTGGACAGCCTGCTGGACGAGCTGCGCATCTCGCACCTCAAGGCCGCGCCCGCCGCCTCCCTGTCGGGCGGCGAGCGCCGCCGCTGCGAGATCGCGCGCGCCCTGGCGTCAGAGCCCTCGTTCATGCTGCTGGACGAGCCCTTCGCCGGCATCGACCCCATCGCCATCGCCGACATCCGCGAGGTGATCGGCTACCTCAAGGACCGCGGCATCGGGGTCCTGATCACCGACCACAACGTCCGCGAGACGCTCGACATCATCGACCGCGCCTCGATCATCCACGCCGGCGAGGTGCTGTTCGAAGGCGCCCCGCACGAAATCCTGGCCAACCCGGACGTACGCCGGGTCTATCTGGGCGAGCGGTTCTAGCGCTCCGCGCAGCAGGCGCGGCCGCTCCGCCGCAGGCGTCTCTCAGCCTTCGTTAACCCTTGACCGGCGATGCTACGCAAGAACCGGGCCAGGAGGGGCTAAGGTGGCGCTCAGCGCACGTTTGGAGCTCAGGCAGGGGCAGAGCCTCGTCGTCACGCCGCAATTGCAGCAGGCGATCAAGCTCTTGCAGCTCTCCAATCTGGAGCTGGAGGCCTATGTCGAGGGCGAGCTGGAGCGCAATCCGCTGCTGCAGCGCGACGAGACCGACGCCAAGCCCGACGCCGACGGCCCGGCGGAATCTTCCGAGTCCTCCGACGCCGACTTCGATCAGGACCGCCGCGAGCTGGACTTGACCGGCGCGGACGGGGCCGCCGCCGAGCAGTCGGTGGACGCACGCCAGGACGACCTCTACGGCGACGCCTCGCCGGCCGAACGCGCCGCCGACCGCGCGCCCGACAACGACCAGCCGCTGACCGACTGGAGCCGCGCCGGCAAGGGCGGCGGGGTCGATCTGGAAGGCGATGTCTTCGAGCGCATCTCGGCCCACGAGAAGACTCTGCATGAGCATCTGACCGAGCAGGCCGCCATGGCCGGCTTCACCTCGCCCGAGCATGCCGTCGCCCTGGCCCTGATCGACGGCGTCGACGAGGGCGGTTACCTGCGCGCCGAACTGGCCGAGATCGCCGACCGCCTGGGGTGCGCCGAGGCGCTGGTCGAGAAGGTGCTGACCCGCTGCCAGGGCTTCGAGCCCACCGGGGTGATGGCGCGCAGCGTGCCGGAGTGCCTGGCGCTGCAGCTGAAAGAGATGAACCGCTACGACCCGGCCATGGCCGGTCTGGTGGAGAACCTGGACCTGCTGGCCCGACGCGACCTTTCGGGCCTGAAGCGCGTCTGCGGGGTCGATGACGACGACCTGCGCGACATGATCGCCGAGCTGAAGGCCCTGACGCCGCGGCCCGGCGCAGCCTTCTCGACCGGCGAAACAGTTCAGACCGTGGTCCCCGACGTGTTCGTCCGTCAGGACCCGGCCGGCGGCTGGAAGGTGGACCTGAACTCCGACACCCTGCCGCGGCTGTTGGTCGACCAGCGCTATCACGCCCGCATCTCCGGCTCAGCGCGCTCCGACCAGGAGAAGAGCTTCGTCACCGACTGCCTGGCCTCGGCCAATTGGCTGGTGAAGAGCCTCGACCAGCGGGCCAAGACCATCCTGAAGGTCTCGGCCGAGATCGTGCGCCAGCAGGACGCCTTCTTCGCCTTCGGGGTCGAGCACCTGCGCCCGCTGAACCTCAAGACCGTGGCCGACGCCATCGGCATGCACGAATCCACCGTCAGCCGGGTGACCTCGAACAAGTATGTGGCGACGCCCAGAGGCCTGTTCGAGCTGAAGTTCTTCTTCACCTCGGCGATCAATTCATCAGACGGCGGCGCGGCGCACTCGGCCGAGGCCGTACGACACAAGATCAAGCAGCTGATCGACGGCGAGCACGGCGAGAACGATGTGCTGTCCGACGACCGGATCGTCGAGATCCTAAAGGAAGCGGGCGTCGATATAGCCCGGCGCACGGTCGCCAAGTACCGCGAGGCGATGCGGATCCCGTCGTCGCTGGAACGCAAGCGGCTCCTGAAGACCGGCTAGCCGATCGCCTGCACCAGCCAGAAGAAGCCGTTGATGGTGAGGAGCGCGCCGACCGCGCCCAGCACGGCCGAGCCGATCAGCAGCTTCCTGGAATTCAGCAGGATCGACACCGAAGCCAGCACCAGGCCCAGCTGGAAGAACATCTCGGCGAAATTGAAGTTGTGGTTCTTGTGCTCCAGGACCTCGCTCTCTTCCTGGTAGCCCTTCGCCCGTTCCGAGATTTCCTTCTTTCCGCCGCTCTGCGGGTCGCCCGCGCGCATAGGCTCGGAGTCGTAGCGCTTGATCTGCTTGTCGTAGTCGGCAAGGCGCTTCTCCTGGGCCGCGCGCTGCGGTCCGCTGAGCGCGGGGGCGGCCAAAGCCGCCTCGACCTCGTCCTTGGCGATCCGGTAGCTGGCCTGGCGCAGGTTCTTCGCCTGGTAGTGCGACCAGGTGTCGGAGACCTGGATGTTCTTGGCGATCAGTTCGTCCTTGGCCTGCTCGGCGCCGACGCCGCGGATGGCCATCATCGCCGCCAGGATCGCCACCCAGACCGCCGCCACACTGCGAAAGCCGGAATGATGATGGTCGTGGCCGCCGTGTTGAGCCTCGCCGGCCTTGCCTTGCTCGTGACCGCCGTGCAGGTCCTCTTCGATTTCAGAAATCATTTCCGAGGGTTCGTTGGCTTCCATGGCGGTCGCTCCCGGTGGGTTTCGAGCTGTCCCGTTTTGGGGCGGGAAAGCCTTTTTCGCAAGCCTTTGCAGCCACGCTTGACACCCTTCGACGACGAGCGCGTTGATAGGGCATGCAAGTCCAAATCAGCGGCAAGCACGTTGATGTCGGCGAGGCGCTACGCTCGCGCATCACAGACGAACTCTCCGGTCAGATCGGCAAGTACTTCGAACGCGGCGGCGACGCCGAGGTCGTGGTCGCGCGCGAAGGCCACATGTTCCGGGTCGACTGCCTGGTCACCCTGGCCTCGGGCCAGCAGGTTGTGAGCCACGCCTTCGGCGCCGATGCCCACGGCGCCTTCGACGGCGCCCTGGGCCGGATCGAAACGCGGGTCAGGCGCTACAAGCGACGGCTGAAGAATCACAGGTCCGCCAACGGTCCCACGGAGCAGGAACTCGCGGCGGTAACTGTGCTGCGCAGCTATGAGGACGATGGCGGCGACGATGCGGACTTCGACGAGGCGCTGGACGGCCAATCGTCGCAGAACGACGGTCCGCCGGCGGCCATGGTCGTGGCGGAAACCGAATATCCGCTTAGGACCCTGACCGTCTCGATGGCCGTCCTGGAACTCGACCTTTCGGGCTATCCGGTGATGATGTTCAGAAACGCCGCGCACAACGGATTGTCCGTGGTATATCGCCGGCCCGATGGGAACATCGGCTGGATCGACCCGGAGCGGACCCGTTCAGGAAACCGCCACGATTAAAGCCGATACTCCCTGAAACCATATGGGGCCCTGGCGCGTTCTGCGCCGGGTCCGCCACCAAAGAAGCGTACCCAGAGTCGGGGATTTGATGGATATCGGTGAGTTGCTTGATCGCGACGGCGTCGTCGCGCATCTGAGTGCGTCGTCTAAGCGCCAAGCCCTGTTCGCGGCCGCGGAAGTGGCCGCGCGCAAGCTGGGCCGTGACTCCGCGACCATTCTCGACGCCCTGATGGAGCGCGAATCGCACGGGTCGACCGGTGTCGGCCAGGGCGTCGCGGTTCCGCATGCGCGCCTGCCGGGTCTCGAGCGCATGGTCGGCGTCTTCGTGCAGCTCGACGCGCCTATCCCGTTCGACGCGGTGGACGACCGGCCCGTCGACCTGATGTTCGTGCTGTTCGCGCCGCTTGACGCCGGCGTGGAGCACCTGCGCGCCCTGGCCCGGGTTTCGCGCACCCTGCGCCATCGAGACCTGCGCGAACAGCTGCGCCAGGCCCGCAGCGCCGACACCCTCTACGCCCTGCTGGCGCGCGAGGCGGCCTCCACCGCCGCCTGAGTTCTGAGGGACGCCTGAAATGGAAAGCCCGCCTACGCGATCGCGCAGGCGGGCTTTGCTTTGGGCGGTCGCCGGTGCGGCGCCGTGCCGTCAGCGCACCGAGGCTAATGCACCGAAACGGGCACCAACTCGTGGGCCACGGCCGCGGCCACGGCGGATTCCTTGTCGATCAACACCGCCAGACGCGAACCGTCGGCGCTATGCACCGCATAGAGAGTCTGTTCGGGATCGAGTTCGAAGCCTTTCACGGCCTCCACGGGCGTGCCGGCCAGCACTTCGGCGGCCTTGACCTCGCGCACATAGACCAGGTCGGGCGCGCCCAAGGATTTGAAAGCTTCATTCGTCAGATGCGGTGTCATTTCGACCACCTCCGTAAAAACAACGCACTTGATCGCCGCTTGGTTCAGCCGGCGGTGCGGATGGGGATCTGCTTGACCATGCGCGCGGGTTCGGGGCGGACCAGGTCCACGTGCAGCAGGCCGTGTTCGAGCAAGGCGCCTTGGACCTCCAGGCCGTCGGCGAGGACGAAGCTGCGCACGAACCCGCGCGCGGCGATGCCGCGATGCAGGAAGGCCGCCTGTCCATCCTTGCCGTCGCCGTCGCGCCGGCCCTGAACGGTCAGCTGGCGGTCCTCGACGCTGACCGACAGCTGGTCGGGCGTGAACCCGGCCACAGCGAGGGTGATGCGCACCCGATCTTCGGCCAGGGCCTCGACATTGTAGGGCGGATAGCTCTCGGCGGCGGCCTTGGCGGCTCGTTCGATCAGGGTCCGAGTATGCTCGAAACCGAGCAGGAAAGGGCTGTCGAACATCAAAGATCTGGTCACGGCGGAAGCCCTCGCAAGCTCAAGCGACTTCTGGGTCAAGCATTTGCGGAACCGGCGGCCCCCGCCCTGAAGCGGCGCGGAAGACGCGATGGTCCCAGGTCCTATTTGAGAACTGAGGCGGCCGGATTCAATGGCCGGCGACGCTTGCCTTGGCGGTGGGCGCGGGCGGAACGGCGGGTTTGAACACGCCGGTCAGCGCCGCTTTCAGCGCCTCGATCCGGCCCGGGTCGGTCAGCTTCCCGCCGTCGGCGTCCAGCACATAGAAGGCGTCCACCGCGCGGGCGCCATAGTTGTCCACGTGGGCCGACTGGATCGACAGGTCCGCCTCCGAGAGGGTGCGCGCCAGGGCCGCCAGGAGGCCCGGACGGTCGCGGCCCGAGACCTCGACGATGGTGGCCGCCTCGGTGGCCTCGTTGTCGATCACGGCGGTGGTCGGGATATCCAGGCCGGCGGCGCGGGACAGCAGGCGCTTCGGCGTTTCGACCCGGCGGACCTCGCCCCGCGCGGCCTTCTCGATCTCGCGGCAGGCCCGGTTCAACGCGGCCAGGTGATGGCGGCCAAACGGCTCGCCACCGGCGTCCTGCAGGTAGAAGACGTCCAGCGCCAGGCCCGTGCGCGAGGTGAAGACCCGCGCCCCGATGATATCGGCGCCCTGGGCGGCGAGCGATTGGGCCAGATCGGCGAAGAGGCCGCGCCGGTCCCTGGCCGCCAACACCAGTTCGGTGGCGTTCCGGGCTTCGTGGAAGCGCGCCTTGGCGGCCGCGCCCGACTTCTGGGCTTCGCGCGCCAGGGCGGCGTGGGCGGCCTGTTCCTCTGCCGAGGCGCCGGCGAAATAGGCGTCCTCCATGGCCTCGACGAACTTCAGCGCCTTGGGGTCCAGGCGCACCAGAGCCTCACGCGCCGCCTGGGCCTCGGCCTCGGCGCGCTTCCTGAAGGCCGTGGCCGGATCGGCGCCCCGTCCTCCCCGGAAGATCGCCTCAGTGGCGGCATAGAGCTCACGCATGAGCTGGCCCTTCCAGCCGTTCCAGACGCCCGGTCCCACCGCGCGGATATCCGCGGTGGTCAGCACCAGCAGCAGGCGCAGGCGCTCGGGGTTTTCGACGACCTTGGCGAAGGCGGCGACGGTGTCGGGGTCGGAGACGTCACGCTTCTGCGCGTAGTCACTGAGCATCAGATGATGGCGCACCAGCCAGGCCACCTGGTCGCCCTCGGCGCGCGACAGACCCAGCCGCTCGCACGCCCGCCGCGCGACGATGGAGCCGTCGTCCTCCTGCCCGCGCGTGCCCCCCTTGCCGGTGTCGTGCAGCAGCATGGCGAGATACAGCGCCTCCTTGTCGGCGATCACCGGCAGGATGGCGGTCGATAGCGGATGGTCCTCGGGCAGGCGGCCCCGGGCGATGTCATTGATGATCCCCACCGCGCGCAGGGTGTGCTCATCAACCGTGTAGGCGTGATAGCGGTTCAGCTGGGTCTGGCCGACGATGCGGCCCCATTCCGGGATGAAGCGGCCGAGCAGCCCCGCGTCATTCATCAGCGACAGGGTGCGATAGGTGGTCTCGCCGTGGGCCAGGATGTCGAGGAAGGCGCGCGCGGCCTGCGGATCCCGGCGTACGGCCGGCGTGATCAGGCCCAGCGAGCGGACGACCATGGTGAAGGCGTCCGGATGCAGGTCCAGGTTCTCGCGATCGGCGGTCCGGAAAAGACGCAGCATGTCGACCGGATCGCGCTCGAAGACGCCGGCATCGGCCAGGTTCAACCGCCCGCCCTCGACCACGAAAGCCTTCTCCTGCAGCCGCTTTCGCCGCGGTCGGCCGATCGGCAGGAAGCGCGACAGGCCCGAGGGAGCCTTGGCGCCGTCGACCTCCAGCTTGGCGCAGAAGGCGCGGGTCAGGGCGCCCACGTCCTTGGCGGTCAGGAAGTAGCGGCGCATGAAGCGTTCGACCGCGCTCTCGTCGGCCCGGCCCTGCCATCCCATGCGCCGCGCGATCTCGGGCTGGACGTCGAAGGACAGGCGTTCCTCCGCCCGGCCGGCCACGAAGTGGAGGTTGCAGCGCACGGCCCACAGGAAGGCGAAGGCCTGCTCGAAGCTGCGCCGCTCTTTCGGTGTCAGCACGCCGTCCAGCGCCTTGTCGCCCTGGGGCGTGGTGGGGTCCAGGTAGCGGGCGATCCAGAACAGAGTGTGCAGGTCGCGCAGGCCGCCCTTGCCGTCCTTGACGTTGGGCTCGACCAGATAACGGGATTGGCCGGCCTTGGCGTGGCGCGCGTCGCGCTCCTGCAGCTTGGCGGCCACGAACTCGCGCGCCGTGCCCTTGACCACATCCTTGACGAAGCGCGCGCGCAAGGTCTCGACTAGGGCCGCGTCGCCCGCCAACCAGCGGCCTTCCAACACCGCGGTGCGGATGGTCATGTCGTCCTTGGCCGCCTTGATGGTCTCGGGGATCGTGCGGGAGGCGTGGCCGACCTTGAAGCCCAGATCCCACAGGGCATAGAGCATGAACTCGGTCAGGCTCTCGCCCGCCGGCGTCTGCTTCCAGGGGCGCAGGAACAGCAGGTCGAGGTCGGAGAACGGCGCCAGGACGCCCCGGCCATAGCCGCCGACCGCCATCAGCGCGAGCCGCTCGCCCTCGGTGGGATTGGCGCTGGCGAGCACGTGGGTCCAGGCGTAGTCCCAGAGCGCGCGCACCACCGCATCGGCCTGGGCCGACAGCATCCGCGCGATCTTCACCCCGTCCTTCTCGCCGGCCAGCAGGCGAGCTTCGGCCGCGGCCCGGCCCTGGGCGATGAAGGCCTTCAGAGTCTCCAGCAGGACGGTGCGGCGGGCGGTGTCATCCTTGGCGGTCGCCACCGCCTCGGCCACGCGCGCGGCCAGCGCCGCCGGATCGGGGGCAGTGACCGGGGGATGCGGGCGCGCGGGCTTGGTCATTGCCTAGTCCGTAACAAAAACCGCTCATCCCGGCGAATGCCGGGACCCAGATGACATGACGCTTCGCTTCGTCGGTCAGGGTCTGACGCCCAGATTCCAGATCGCAGAGCCATATGATCTGGGTCCCGGCATTCGCCGGGATGAGCGGAGATAAAAGCTAACGGAGGAACTTGTCCTCCAGCCGCTTCAACTCGGCCATATCCTGCAGCTCGAAGATGTCGGCCGTGGGCGCGATCATTCCCTCCGCCGCTTCCGCTGCGCCCGCCTGCCTGATCGCCGCGAACGCCTGGCGCATCGCCGCGACCGAGGCCCGGACCGCGTGGTTGGCGTAGACCATCACCCCAACCTTGCCGGACCGCGCCGCCATCTCGCGACTGAAGGCCGGGAAGGCGGTCGGCACGATGATCAGCGGGCAGGCGCCGCTCCATCTCGCGATGAAGTCCTCGATCTCGGTGGAAGTCGGGCCCTTGGAGTGCACCAGCAGCAGTTCCGCCCCGGCCTCGGCATAGGCCTCGCCACGCTCCAGAGCCTCGTCGACCGTGCCGCCCGCCACCAGGGCCTCGGTGCGGGCGGCCATGATCGGGCCATGCCTGCCGCCCGCCTCGATCATCGCTGCGATCTTGCCCTGGTACTCCTCGACGCGGATCAGCTCCTGCCGGCCGCCGGGGATCAGGCTGGTCATCTTGGGGAAGACCTTGTCCTCGACCACCACGCAGGCCGCGCCCCCCGATGCATAGAGCTTCATGGCGTGGGCGGCGTTGACCGCATTGCCCGAGCCGGTGTCGAGGTCGGCGATGACCAGGGCGTTGGTGCGCTCGACGATGCGCCGGGTCATCTCCAGGTGCTCGGTCATGGAGACCAAGCCTGCGTCCGGCAGCCCGTAGAGCGCGGAAAGCTCGAAGCCGGAAGCCCAGAGCGCTGGGAAGCCCGCCTCCAACGCCACAAGCGCGGAAAGCGGCGAATGGCAGCTCATCGCCTCCACGGGCGTCGGGCGCCGCATCAGGTCGCGCAGGCGATCCCCGGGCGTCGCGTTCATTTCAGCAGGGCCTTCAGGCGATAGAGCGCCTCCAGCGCGTCGCGCGGGGTCATCTCGTCAGGATCGAGTTCGGCGAGGGCCTTATCGGCGGCGGAGGGTCCGGCTGGCTCAGGGGCGGGCTTGGCCGCGGCGAACAGGGGCAGGTCGTCCAGCCGCGCGGGCGAGCTTTCAGTCGATTCCAGCCGTTCCAGCACCTCCCGCGCCCGCGCCACCACCGCGCCCGGCACGCCCGCCAGCTTGGCCACCTGCACCCCGTAGGAGCGGTCCGCCGCGCCGGGTCCGGCCTCGTGCAGGAACACCAGGTCGCCGTTCCACTCCTTGGCCCGCATGGAGAGGTTGCAGACATGGGCCAGCCGGCCCTCCAGCCGCGCCAGCTCGTGATAGTGGGTGGCGAACAGCGTCCTGGCCTTGTTGACGTCGTGCAGGGCCTCGGCGCAGGCCCAGGCGATGGCCAGGCCGTCGTAGGTGGCTGTGCCGCGGCCGATCTCGTCCAGTACAACGAAGGAGCGGTCGGTCGCTTGGGTCAGGATGGCGGCGGTCTCCACCATCTCGGTCATGAAGGTCGAGCGGCCCTTGGCCAGGTCATCGCCCGCCCCCACCCGGCTGAACAGGCGGTCGACCACGCCCAGCCGCATCTTCCTGGCCGGCACGAAGGCGCCGGCCTGGGCCAGCACGGCCAGGAGCGCGTTCTGGCGCAGGAAGGTCGACTTGCCGGCCATGTTCGGGCCGGTGACGATGGCGATGCGGGCGCAGGCCTCGCCCGAGCCGTCGAGCCTGCAGTCGTTGGGCGTGAAGGCCTCGCCCTCGCGGCGCACGGCGGCCTCGACCACCGGGTGGCGTCCGCCCTCGACATCGAAGCGGCGGCTGGCGTCGATCTCAGGGCGCACGGCCTGCGCCTCTTCCGCCCATTCGGCCAGCGCCGAGGCGACGTCGAGCCGCGCCAGGGCCTCGGCCGCCGCCTGGATCGGCCCGGCCAGTTCGCGGGCGCGCTCGCGGAAGGCCTCGAAGGTCTCGACCTCCATGGCCAGGGCCCGCTCGGCCGCCTGGGCGATGCGGGCATCGAGGTCGGCCAGCTCCACGGTGGTGAAGCGCACCTGGTTGGCCAGGGTCTGGCGGTGGATGAAGGTCACGTTCAGCGGGGCCCGCATCAGGGGTTCCGCGTGCTTGGCCGTGGTCTCCAGGAAGTAGCCGAGGACAGCGTTGTGCCGGACCTTCAGCGGGGCCCCGGCTTCGGCCTGCAGGCGGGCCTCGAGCGCAGCCACGACCTTGCGGCTGTCGTCGCGCAGGGCCCGGGCCTGGTCGAGCTCCTCGCGGAAGCCGGCGGAGACGAAGCCGCCGTCGCGCGGCAGGTGCGGCAGCTCTTCGGCGAGACCCCCTTGCAGGTCAACGAGAAAGGCCTTCAGCCCCTCGTCCAGGCTGACCGCCTGCAGCGCCTCGGCCAGTTCGGCGGGCGGCGCGTTCAGGGGCTCGCGCGCGGCGCGGAACCGTTCGCAGAGGTCCAGCCCCGCCTGCAGGCCCTGGCGCAGGGCGCCCAGGTCGCGCGGACCGCCTCGGCCCAACGCCAAGCGCGACAGGGCGCGGGCCATGTCGCCGGAGCCTTTCAGGCCGTCGCGCGCATCGCGGCGCAGCGGCCGGTCCTCCAGGAAGTGGGCGACCGCGTCCAGGCGCTTGTCGATCGCCTCGGGATTGACCAGCGGCCGAGACAGCCGCGCGGCCAGGAGGCGCGCGCCTCCGGAAGTCACGGTCCGGTCGATGGCGGCGAGCAGGCAACCTTCCCGCCCGCCGGACTGGGAGCGGTCGATCTCCAGGCTCCAGCGCGTGGCCGGGTCGATGGCCATGAACTCGCTCTCCACCCCGCGCCGCGGCGCCTTCAGCACCGGCGCCTTTCCGGCCTGGGTGGTCTCGATGTAGGCGGCCAGCAGGCCCAGCGCCGACAGCTCCGCCGGGGCGAAGTCGCCGAAACCGTCGAGGGTCTCCACGCCATAGAGCCGCTTCAGCCGCGCCTCGGCTGCCCCGGGCTCGGCCATGGCCGAGGCCATGGGCGACAGGGCGCCGCCGGCGGTCTTCAGCGCCTGGGACACGATCTCGTCGGCGAACAGGCGATCCGCCGCCAGGGTCTCGGAAGGGCGAAGGGCGCCCAGCGCCGCGCCCAGGTCCTCGCGCTCGACGAGCAGGGATTCCACATCGCCGGTGGACAGCTCGACGGAGGCCACCGCCGCCCGGCCCTGGCGCACCGCCACGGCGGCCAGGCGGTTGGAGCCGCGCGCATCGAGCAGGCCGTCCTCGGTGATGGTGCCGGGCGTCACCACCCGCACGATGTCGCGATGGACCACCGCCTTGTAGCCGCGCTTCTTGGCCTCGGCCGGGTCTTCCATCTGCTCGCAGACGGCGACCTTGAAGCCCAGGCGGATCAGCTTGGCCAGATAGGCCTCGGCGGTGTGGGCCGGCACCCCGGCCATCGGGATGTCTTCGCCCGCGTGCTTGCCGCGCTTGGCCACCGCCAGGCCGATGGCGCGGCCGGCGGTCAGGGCGTCCTCGAAGAACAGCTCGTAGAAGTCGCCCATGCGGAAGAACAGCAGGGCGTCGGGCTGGCGCGCCTTGGCCGCGAAGTACTGCGCCATCACCGGCGTGGCCTCGGCCAGATCGCGCGCGAGATCGCGTTCTGCAGTCTGGTCAGGCTGGGGCGGGGCCGACTGGGCGTTCATCGGCCGCGACGCTAGCGGCTGAAGCCGAGTCCCGGAAGGGCGCGGACGAGTTGTCCACAGCGGGAGGGTCGCACGCCCCCGCTCGTCGCCTGCGGCACGTTTCACAGGCGAGCGTTGTTGAGGCCTTAAGACCCCCCCTGTAGGGTGCGCGCCGCCCTGTCAGTTTTCCCGCAAGGTCCATGGCCGACACCCGCCGTTCCGTCAGCGACGAAGAAGCGCTGGAATTCCACCGCCACCCGACCCCCGGGAAGATCGGCCTGTTGCCGACCAAGCCCATGGCGACCCAGCGCGACCTGTCGCTGGCCTATTCGCCGGGTGTGGCCGCACCGGTGCGCGCCATCGCCGCCGATCCCGACGCCGCCTACGACTACACCTCCAAGGGCAACCTGGTGGCGGTGATCACCAACGGCACAGCGATCCTGGGCCTGGGCAACCTCGCCTCCCTGGCGGCCAAGCCGGTGATGGAAGGCAAGGCGGTGCTGTTCAAGCGCTTCGCCGACCTGGACTCCTTCGACATCGAGGTGGCGACCCAGGACCCGGACGAGTTCATCACCGTGGTCAAGAACATCGGCGCGACCTTCGGGGGCATCAACCTGGAGGACATCAAGAGCCCTGAGTGCTTCGTGATCGAGAGCGCGCTGCAGGACCTGCTCGATATCCCGGTCTTCCACGACGACCAGCACGGCACGGCGATCATCTCCTCGGCCGGCCTGATCAACGCCTGCGAGATCACCGGCCGGCGCCTGGAAGACGTCAAGGTGGTGCTGTGCGGCGCGGGCGCGGCGGGCCTGTCGTCGATTTCGCTGATGAAGGCGATGGGCGTCCGGCAGGAGAACACGACCATCGTGGACATCCACGGGGTGGTCTATCGCGGCCGCTCGGAGGGCATGAACCAGTGGCTGGCGGCCCACGCCACCGACACCCCGCACCGGACGCTCGCCGAGGCCATGGTCGGCGC
The DNA here is from genome assembly GCA_018241995.1 of Pseudomonadota bacterium. Taxonomy (GTDB): domain Bacteria; phylum Pseudomonadota; class Alphaproteobacteria; order Caulobacterales; family Caulobacteraceae; genus JAFECT01. The sequence goes on along the minus strand of JAFECT010000006.1, from coordinate 166,907 downwards.
CGACGTGTTCATCGGGCTTTCGGCCAAGGGCGTGCTGACCAAGGACATGGTGGCCTCCATGGCGGCCCGGCCGATCATCTTCGCCATGGCCAATCCGGACCCGGAGATCACCCCGGAAGAGGTGCAGGAGGTCCGCTCCGACGCCATCATCGCCACCGGGCGCTCGGATTACGCCAACCAGGTCAATAACGTCCTGGGCTTCCCCTACATCTTCCGCGGCGCGCTCGACGTCCGCGCCCGGCGGGTGAACCACGAGATGAAGATCGCCGCCGCCCGGGCGCTGGCTGAGCTGGCGCGCGAGGACGTGCCCGACGAGGTGGCCGCGGCCTACCAGGGCCGGCAACTGAAGTTCGGGCCCGAGTACATCATCCCGACGCCATTCGATCCACGCCTGATCTGGTACATCCCGCCCTTCGTGGCCGAGGCGGCCATGCGCACGGGCGTGGCGAGGAAGCCGATCGAGGACATGGACGGCTATCGGGCGACGCTCAGGCAGCGCCTCGACCCGACCGCGTCGCTGATGGAGAAGATCAACTCCGCCGTCCACGCCGCGCCCAACAAGCGGGTGGTGTTCGCCGAGGGCGAGGAGCCGTCGGTGATCCGCGCCGCCTATCAGTTCCGCGCCCAGGACCTGGGCACGCCGATCCTGGTCGGCCGCGAGGACCTGATCCGCAAGAATTCCGAGGAAGCGGGCCTGAAGTTCGAGGACCTGGGCGTCGAGATCATCAACGCGCGCCTGACGCACCGGAACGCCGAGTACGTCGACTACGTCTACAAGCGCCAGCAGCGGAACGGCCTGCTGCGCCGCGATGTGCAGCGTCTGATCAACCTGGATCGCAACACCTTCGCCGCCGCCATGGTCGCCTGCGGCCACGCCGACGCCATGGTCACGGGCGTGACCCGCTCGTTCGACCAGGCCCTGCAGGAGGTGCGCCGGGTGATCGACCCGAAGGGCCGCACCATCGGCATGGCCATCATCCTGGCCAAGGGGCGGACCCTGTTCGTGGCCGACACCTCGATCACCGAGACGCCGGAGCCGCACGAGCTGGTCGAGATCGCCCAGCAGGCCGCCCGCGCGGTGCGCCAGCTCGGCTACACCCCGCGCGTGGCGTTCATGTCCTACTCGACCTTCGGCAACCCGCCGGGCGCGCGCGGCGAGCGGGTGCACGAGGCGGTGCGGATCCTCGACCGGATGCACGTCGACTTCGAGTACGAGGGCGAGATGACCCCGGACGTGGCGCTGAACCCCGACCTCTGGGCCAACTATCCGTTTCAGCGTCTCTCAGGCCCGGCGAACCTCCTGATCATGCCGGCGATCCACTCGGCCTCGATCTCCACCCGCCTGGTGCAGGCGGTCGGCGGCGCGACGGTGCTGGGCCCGCTGCTGCTCGGCATGGAGCACTGCGTCCAGATCGCCCCGCTGTCGGCCTCGGTCTCGCAGATCCTCAACGCGGCAGTGTTCGCGGCCTACGAGGAAGGGGCGCTGAGTTCAGAAGGTTGAGGTCGTGAACGCTGAAGCCAGCCCAGCCAGATGCAGAGCAGGACTGCCGGAAGTCCGATCAAGCCGCATCCTACGAAGAAGATGGCGTAAGCTTCCATGAGCGGGTGGCCCGCCGCTTGGAGGCCTTCGACCACCAAGCCGGTGAAGCCTTTCGCCACCTTGCCGATCCAGGTGTAGGCCGAACTCAGCAGCGCATACTGAGTGGCGGTGTAGCCGAGGCTGGTCAGGCTCGACATGTAGACAACAAGGGCGACACCGGCGGCGCCGACCCCGAAATTGTCCAGGAACATGACGAAGGCGAAGAGCGCATGGCTGGGCCCGAGGAGGGCCGGCAGGGCGAAGCCGGCGATGGCCACCACCTCCAGCAGACCCGAAACGATCAGGCCCCGCACATAGCCCAGGCTTGCTGATAGGAAGCCGCCAACAGCGAGGCCGGCCAAGGTGCCGGCCAACCCGGCCGACAGACGCACTCCACCGACAAAATCCTTAGAGAACCCGAGGTCGTGATAAAACGGCGTCGCCATCGGGCCCATGACGAATTCGGGCAGTCGATACAGGATTATCATCAAGAGCATCAGCAGCGCGACCGCGCCGTGAGTCTTGAAGAACAGGATGAACGGACCGACGACCGCGTCGAAGAAGCCCGTCGGCGACCACAGCGGGCGCTTCTCCTCCAGCGCGGCGTCTGCGCGAGCCGCTTCGGGCATCTTCAAGGTCGCGAAGACACCTACGCCCATCAGCACGGCCATCAACACATAGCCGATCGGCCAGCCAGCGGCTTTGCTTCCAAAGAAGATGATTCCGAGGTGGTTGGCCGCGAACAGAATTGCCGAATCCGCGACCAGAACAGCGATGCGGTAGCCGAGCTGGAAAGAGCCGGTGAACAATCCCAGCTCCTCCTCGCTTTCGGCCGCCTCGATGCGGAAGGCATCGATGGCGATGTCCTGGGTCGCGGCGGCCACGGCGGTGAACAGGGCCGCCGCGCCTAGAGCCACCAACCCGTGCTTCACCCCAAGCGCCGCCATCGTCAAAAGGCTCAGCGCGACCAAGATCTGGGTCAGCAACATCCAGCCGCGCCTGCGCCCCAGCCGTCCAAGCAGGGGCACGTTCACCCGCTCGACGATCGGTGCCCACACGAACTTGAACGAGTAGGCGAGGCCGACCCAGGAGATGAACCCGATCGCCTTTAACGAGGTGCCTTCCTCTCTCAGCCAGTAGCTGAATGTCGCGGCCGTCAGCATGAACGGCAGCCCGGACGAGAAGCCCAGCGCCAGCATCAGCGCGACGCGCGGCTGGCGAAGCGCGCGGATGACTTCGCCGAACTTCGGCTTGGGCGGTTTGCCGGCTGCGGAACTCGCGGTCGTGGCCATCTGGGACGTCCCCTCGGCAGGGACGCCCCATCGCGTCGCCTAGGAGGCGAGCTTTACCCGGCCGTCGCGGTTCGTCCAGCGGGCGAGTGCGGTCTTTAGGGAGGCGGCGTCGACCGGCTTGGTCAGGAAGGCGTTCATGCCGGCTTCCAGGCAGGTGCGGCGGTCTTCCTCGAAGGCGTTGGCGGTGAGCGCTATAATCGGGGTCTCGTCGCCGCGGGCGCGCAGGCTGCGTGCCGCCGCGGGGCCGTCCATGCCGGGCATGCGCATGTCCATCAGCACCAGGTCGTAGCGGCTGCGGGCGAGCGCCTGCAGGGCCTCCTCGCCGGTGCCCGCCAGTTCCACGATGCAGCCCTCGCGTTTCAGCAGGGCCTGCACCAGCAGGGCGTTGACGGGATTGTCCTCGGCGATCAGCACGCGGACGCCGGCGACGGTGGCGGGCGCGATGCGCTCGTCCTCGGCCGCGTGGGGGCCACGCACCGGGCAGTTCGCGTTGTTCAGGGCGGCCTGGACCCGGGAGACCAGCGAAGAGCGGCGCAGCGGCTTGATCAGATAGCCGGACCAGCCCACGCCGCGGTACTTCTCGATCAGGTCGCGTTGCTCAGGCTTCAGCAGGATCAGGGCCTTGCGGTGCTTGGGCCGGGGCGCGAGGCCGCCGGCCGGCGCCAGCTCGTGATCGACCAGCATCAGGCCGTTCTCGGCGGTGGCGTCCACCACGTCGTCGACATTGTCGCCCAGGATGGCCGCGGCCCCCGAGGCCAGGATCTGGCCGGCGGCGGCTTCGCGCACCAGCTCAGACCCCGAAGCCACGCCGATGCGCAAGGACGCCAAAGGCATTTCTCGCGGCTCGGCCGGCACGATCGGGAAGGTCACGGCGAAGGAGAACACCGAGCCTTCGCCCAGCACGCTCTCAAGGCCGACGCCGCCGCCCATGGCTTCGACAAGGCGTTTGACCACCGCCAGGCCGAGCCCCGCGCCGCCATAGCGCACCGCGTGCGAGGGATCGGCGTGGCCGAACTCCTCGAACACCTTCTGCTTGGCCTTTTCAGGGATGCCGGGGCCGGTGTCGCGCACCTCGAAGCGGACCTTGACCTGGCCCTTCTTCTTGACGGCCTCGGCCGAAACCGAGATCAGCACGCCGCCGGCCTCGGTGAACTTCACCGCATTGCCGGCGAGGTTGAACAGCACCTGGCGCAGGCGGCCGTCGTCGGCCATGACGCTGGGCACGTCCGCGTCCACCGACCAGGCGATATCCAGACCCTTCTCGTGGGCCTTGGGGCTGAGCAGTTCGCACACGCCCTGGACCAGGGCCTCCAGATCGACGGGGGCGGCCTCGAGCTCCAGCTTGCCGGCCTCGATGCGGGCAAAATCGAGCAGGTCGTTGACCAGCCACAGCAGGTGCTCCGCGGAGTCTCGGGCGGAGCCGAGGTACGATCGCTGGGCGCCGTCCATCTTGGTTCGGGCGAGCAGGCCCAGCATGCCGATCACCCCGTTCAGGGGCGTGCGAATCTCGTGGCTCATCAGGCGGAGGAAGTCCTCGCGCGCCTTCAACCGTTCCGCCGCGTCTGACGACATGGCCTCTCCCCGCACTTGTCACGGACAAGGTCACACGCCAATCGTTAACGAGCCTTCAAAAAACCCAAGCGTAACAAGGCTTCCGGCGCATTAACTCTATGCGTCGCGCGGTCGCGGCCGATCAGGTGCGCAAACGCGGCCCGGCTCGAATGTTCCCGCGACGCATCGCCGCTGGCGCGCTTGGCGCTCTGCGACGGTTTCCCTTACGGCAGCATAGGCTTCGTCGATCGGCGCCGACACGAAGCGGAGCCGTGCGGCGTTTCGACCTGAGGCCAACCTTGAAGCGACCGGGCATGTGGGTCGGGTCATGTCCTCGTGTTCCCAGCCCTTTCCCCCTTCGCCGGCCGAAGAGCCCTGCCCGGCCGCCGCCCGCGAGCGGCAGTCCAGGGAGTTCGCCGCAGCCGTCGCAGACATCGCGGAGGCGGACCAGCCTCTGGTGCTGGGCATCCTGCGTCAGGCCGCCACGCTCAGCGACTGCTACGGCGAAGCCGTCGCCGAGGCGGCCCTGGAGCACGCCGTCAAGCGCGTTCGCGGCGACGGCCAGGACTGAGGCGGTTCAGGTCTGAAGCGGCGGCCGGTCCACCAGGCGTATGCCAAGGATGGCCTCGCGCAGCGCCTTGGCCTGGGCCGGGTTGGCATCTGCGCGCAGCAGTTCCGTCTCGCTGGCCAGGTGGGTGTCGTCCAGGCGCACCAGGACCAGTCGTATCGACAAGGCGCCCGCGGGCGTGACAACGCGCGAGACGTAGGCCCGGCCGGGATGGCCGTCGACCATGGCGTCCTCGGCGGCGGAGAATGGCTCCGCCTTGGCGACCTTCAGCGATTCGGCCGCGACCTGATCCAGGTCCGCGCCTGCCACCGCCGCATGGGCCACGAGGTTCAGCACAAGAGCGCCGCTCTTATCGCCGGCCATTATCCTGAGATTGCCGACGCCGTCGCGTGCGCTGGTCCAGCCGTCGGGCACCGTGACCTGGAAGGCCGGCGCGCCGCCGTCGGGCAGGCGTTCAACGGCGGCGGTGGCCGGGCTCGTGACAAGCGCCACGGCGAGCAGGGCGCCGGCGACAGCGAGCGCTCGGGCCCTGGGAAGCAGACGGGGGTGTTGCATCGGCACTCCTCTGGAGACCGCGCCACCCCTCGCGGTCCTGCAGAGGTTAAAGCGACGAACCCCAGCCGAAGTTGCGTCGATGGCTACCCGACCGTCGCCGTCGCGGGATGGTCCCAGCCCGCGCGGCGGTAGATCAAGGCCTCGGCGACGTGACGGCGCAGGACCGCGTCGTGGCTCTCCAGGTCGGCGATGGTGCGCGCGAGGCGCAGGGTGCGGGTCCAGCCGCGTGCGGTCAGCCCACCGAGCTCCGCGGCGCGGGTAAGGAGCGCGCGGGCGGGGCCGTCGAGCGCGCAGGCCTTCTCCAGCGCCTCGCCGGAGAGGCGGCAGTTCAGCTCGTTGTCGGCTCCGAGGTCGAGCTCCCTGGCGCGGAAGGCCTGGGCCGCACGCGCTTCGGCCACGCGCGCAGCGACCTCGGCGGAGCCTTCGGCGGGCGGCGGCAGCGCCATGTCAGCGGCGGTGACGGGCGGAACGTCGACCTGCAGGTCGATGCGGTCGAGCAACGGGCCGGAAATACGGCCCTGGTAACTCACCTGACAGCGCGGGGCCTTGCCGCAGTGGCCCTTGCCGCCTCCGCCGTGGCCGCAGCGGCAGGGGTTTTGGGCGGCGATCAGCTGTACCCTCGCCGGATATCTGACATGGTGGTTGGCGCGGGCGACCACGACCTCACCGGTCTCGAGCGGCTGGCGCAGGCTGTCGAGCACCTGAGGCGCGAACTCCGGTAGCTCGTCCAGAAACAGCACTCCATTGTGAGCCAAGGAAACCTCGCCCGGCTTGGCGCGGGTTCCGCCGCCGACCAGGGCGGCCATGCTGGCGGAGTGGTGGGGCGCCCGGAACGGCCGGGCGCGCGTCAGCTCGCCGCGTGCGATCAAGCCGGCCATGGAATGGACCATGGAGGTCTCGAGCAGTTCGCGCGCGGCCAACGGTGGCAGAATGCCCGGCAGGCGCTGCGCCAGCATGGACTTGCCGGAGCCCGGCGGGCCGGTGAACAGCAGGTTGTGGCCGCCGGCCGCGGCGATCTCCAGCGCGCGCTTGGCCTGCTCCTGCCCCTTGACGTCGCGCAGGTCGAGGCTGGCCGCGCCCGCCGCCAGCGGCCCCGGCTCGGGCGCGGCCATGATCTGGACGCCGCGGAAATGGTTCACGAGCGAGATGAGCGAACGCGGCGCCAGAAGCGCCACCTCGCCGGCCCAGGCGGCCTCCGGCCCATTGGCTTCCGGACAGATCAGGCCCAGACCGAAGCTGGCCGCCGCCACCGCGGCGGGCAGCGTTCCCGCCACCGGCGCGATCTGGCCGTCCAGGCGCAATTCGCCCACTGCGGCCCACTCGTCGAGCGCATCGAGCGGGATCACCCCCATCGCGGCCATGATGGCGAGCGCGATCGGCAGGTCGTAGTGGCTGCCCTCCTTGGGCAGGTCGGCCGGAGCCAGGGAAACCACCACCCGCTTGGCCGGCAGGGACAGGCCCAGCCCGGCGAAGGCGGCGCGCACCCGCTCGCGGCTTTCGGCCACGGCCTTGTCGGCCAGGCCCACGACATGGAACTGCGGCTGCTGCGCGTGGGTGAACTGCACCTCGACATCGACGCGCCGAGCATCGACGCCCTCGAACGCCACCGTTGCGACCCGGCCAACCATACGTTGCGTTCCCCCGATCTCAACCTATCCAAACGGATAAGCGAAATCTCTGGCCCGGATCAAGAACAAAAAGCGAACGAGGCGGGAAGGCAGGGCCTGAGCGTACGCTGGCCGACGTTGGATCGCCTGCCAGGCTAGGCGTTGGCGCCGCCGCCCGCACCGCCGGCCGGCAGGACCGCGATCAGCTCGATCTTGAACACCATGATGGCGTTGGGCGGGATCGGGCCCTTGCCTTCCGGGCCGTAGCCGAGCTTGGGCGGCACATAGAGGTACCAGGTGTCGCCGGGTTTCATCAGCTGCAGCGCCTCGTTCCAGGCGGGCACCACCTCACCCACAGTGAACACGGCGGGCTGATTGCGGGCGTAGGAGCTGTCGAACACCGTGCCGTCGGTCAGGGCGCCCTCGTAGTTCACCCGCACCTCGTCGCCGAGCTTGGGCGACGGACCGCCGGCCCCGGTGGAAACCACGCGGTACTGCAGTCCGTCGGGCAGGGTCTTCACGCCCGGGTCCTTGGCGTTCTTGGCCAGCCAGTCGGCCGTGTCCTTGGCGGACTTGGCCGCCGCTTCGGCCGCATAGCCGCTGGCGCCCTTGGAGCCGCAGCCCGCGGCGCCGAGCGCGAACAGCGCGGCAAGGGCGAGGGCCGCGCCCTGCTTAAGCCGACTTGAGCGCATAGCCCTTCTCCGTGAGCGCGCGGCCGATCTCGGCGGCGTGTTGCTGATCGCGGGTCTCGACGACGATGTCGAACTCCGCCCCCTTGGCCGGCACTTCCAGCGCCAGGCGATTGTGGACCACGTCCAGGATGTTGCCCCCGACCGAGCCGATGGCGGCGGCCATCCCGCCCAGCACGCCTGGGCGGTCGTCGGCGATGATCCGGAAGGTGACCATGCGGCCCTCGCGCACCATCTCGCGATAGAGCACGCTCGCCAGCATGCGCGGGTCGATATTGCCGCCCGCCAGCACCAGTCCGACCTTCTTGCCCTTGAACTTGTCCGGATAGCGCAGCAGGGCCGCCAGGCCGCCGGCGCCCGCGCCCTCGGCCACGGTCTTCTCGACGGTGGCGTAGAAGGCCACGGCCTCCTCGAAGTCCTTCTCGTCGACCACCAGCACCTCGTCGACCAGCGGGTCGGCGATGGCGAAGGGGATGTCGCCTACGGCCTTGATGGCGATGCCCTCGGCGATGGTGGCGCCGCCGCACACGGCCTTCTCACCCCGTCGGCGCGCCGCGAAGGACGGATACATGGCCGCCTCGACGCCATAGATCTTGATGTCCGGCTTGATTGCCTTGGCCGCGGTCGCCACGCCGGCGATCAGGCCGCCGCCGCCGATCGGGACCACGATGGCGTCCAGGTCCGGCGCATCCTGCATGATCTCGAGCCCGCAGGTGCCCTGGCCCGTCACGATGCCGATGTCGTCGAAGGCGGAGACGAAGATGTAGCCCTTGGTGTCGCGCAGCATGTGCGCGTGGGTGGTGGCCTCGTCGAAGCTCATGCCCTCGATGACGACGGTGGCGCCGAAGCGGGCCGTCTTGTCGATCTTCACGAAGGGGGTGCCGTGCGGCATGACGATGGTCACCGGCACGCCGAGCTGCTGGCCATGGTAGGCAAGCGCGGACGCATGGTTGCCCGCCGAGGCCGCGACCACGCCACGTTTCTTCTCTTCCGGGCTCAGCTGCGACAGGCGATTACGCGCACCGCGCTCCTTGAAGGAGGCGGTGAAATGCAGGTTCTCGAACTTGACCCAGACCTCGGCCCCGGTGAGCTGCGACAGCTGGCGCGAGCGTCGGCAAGGCGTGCGGTCGACGTGACCCCTGATGCGCTCGGCGGCGGCTTCGATGTCGGCAAGGGTCAGGGTCGGGGTGGTTTTCATTTCGGTCCGCCGGAAAACGGCGCGGACCCTATCGGCGGCCAGGGCGCAAGACAATGTCGCCGACGGCCTGAAATGCAGTTCGAACGACACGCCGGAGCCTGTCTCCGCTCGCGCGGAGGCGGCATGCTCGCCGGTTGTCGCAGTGAGGTACGTCCATGCAATCGGCGAGCGCCAGTGTGAGAGGCCTGCGCATCGGGGCGATCGACGCCCTGCGCGGTCTGGTGATGGTGGTCATGGCGCTGGATCATGCGCGCGACTTCCTGCACCTGGGCTCGCACGGGATCGACCCGACCGACGCGGCCGCCTCCAACCCCGCCCTGTTCGCGACGCGCTGGGTGACCCACTTCTGCGCGCCGACCTTCGTGCTGCTGTCGGGGGTCTCCGCCTGGCTGCAGCGGGCCTCGGGCAAGAGCCGGAGCGAGCTGGCGCTGTTCCTGCTGACGCGGGGGCTGTGGCTCGTGCTGCTGGACGCGACGGTCGTAAGCTTCGCGCTCAATTTCAATTTCGACCTGATCGTGCTGACCGTGATCGCGGCGATCGGCGCCTCGATGATCCTGCTGGCGGGACTGATCTGGCTGCCGGCCCCGGCGGTGGCCCTGGTCGGCTTGGCGCTGATCGCCGGGCACAATCTGTTCGACGGCCTCGATCCCAAGACGCTCGGACCGTGGGCCCTGCCGTTCCAGGTGCTGTTCGGGCCGGTCGCCCTGGCTTCTGCGGGGCCGGTGAAGCTGCTGGTCGCCTACGCGGTCCTGCCTTGGACCGGGGTCATGGCGCTGGGCTACGGCCTGGGGCCGCCGTTCAACCAGGCGCCCGGGAAGAGGGCGCGGACCCTGGTCCTGGCGGGGCTGACCTGCGTCGTTGGGTTCCTGATCCTGCGCAGCCTGAACCACTATGGCGACCCGCGGCCCTGGAGTCTGCAGTCCGACCCGGCCCGCACGGCCATGAGCTTCCTGGCGGTCACCAAATACCCACCCTCGCTGGACTTCGTGCTGGCGACCTTGGGGCCGGTGCTGATGCTGCTCCCGCTGCTGGAGAAACTCGGCGGGCGGCTGACGGCGGCGCTGCAGACCTACGGCCGCGTGCCCCTGTTCTACTATGTGGGCCACCTCTACGCCCTGCACCTGATCGCGCTGGGCCTGGGCGTGGCGCTGCAGGGCAAGCCGGCATCCGCCTTCCTGGTCAATCCGGGGCAGATCGCGGGGTTCGGGTTTGGCCTGCCGGCGGTCTATGCGATCTGGGCCGCTGTGGTCGTCGGCTTCTATCCGCTCTGCGCCTGGTGGGGGCGGATCAAGCGCACGCGGCGCGACTGGTGGCTGAGCTACCTCTAGGTCAGCCCAGCGCGCGAAGAGTGTCGAGCCGGCGCATGGCCTTGCCCGGCCACTGCGAGACGCGGCCGAGCGGCAGGCTTTCAGCCACCTTGCGCACGCCGTACTCGGCCGCGCGCACCAGGGTCGCCGAGGAGGGCCGGCCGACGAAGCCGTGCACGATCTCGCGCCCGCGATTGGCCAGCCGGTCCTTGAAGCGATAGGCCACCGGCCCGAGGTCGAGTTCGCGATAGGGGCTCCCGGCCATCCAGCGCAGCAGTTCGCCGAACATCACCAGGCCGGGCGAGTGCCGCTCGAAGGCCTCGTCGTGGGCGATGAACCAGGCGTGGACCTGGGCGCCGCCGCGCAGGTGGAAGTGGGCCGCGGCCAATCGGTCGCCGATGTGCAGGGTGAAGAGGGCGCCGCCGAAGTCCGGGTCGCGGCTCTCGAACAGGTTTTCCATCAGCAGGCGCGCCCAGGGCGGCGCCGTCACGTCGGTCTGGCGGGTGCGCTTCAGGTGGGCGCGCTTCCAGGCGAACAGGGTGTCGAAATCCGCCTTCGAGCGCGAGAAGGCCCTGAACTCGACGGGGCCCAGCTCCCGCTCGATCTTGCGCCGTTTCTTGGCGATGTCCTTCAGGATGTCGGTGCCCGCCTCGCGGCGGCCCTGCTCATAGGCCTCCCAGCCGTCTTCCAGGCCCACAACATAGGAGAGGTCGCCGCCCTGGCCATGGCGGCCGAAGGTCGGGTCCGCCGCCAGCATGTGGGAGAAGTCGAAGCGGGCGACGCCTAGAGCCTTCAGGATCTCTCGCGGATCGACCTCGAGCCCCGCCTGGGCCACCAGGCCCTGATAGTCGCAGAGCGGCGCGCCGGCCGGCATGGCCGTGTCGCCCACGCGCTTGATCGGCAGGAAGCCGGTCTGCAGCCCCGTGGCGTCGCGCAGGATCGCCACCTGGGTCTCGGCGCCGAAGGGCGCCTGGGCCGCGTCCACCGCCTGGGCCCAGCCCGGCGACAGGAAGGGCGAAGCGTAGGTCCGGCCAAGGCTCGCCTGCAGCGCGGACCAGCGCGCGCGGTCCCGCCCGGTCAGCTCCCTGGCCCTGACGACGTCGATCTTCATGGCGTGAAGCTTAGGCGAGGGAAGTTTCAACGCGGTTAGCGGCGGCTTTCGCCTAGCTAGCGCCACCGTCCTGTCAGGCTTTCGCGCGCCCCGCCGCCCCGCTATCTGAGGCCCATGCCTGAGCTTCCCGAGGTCGAAACCGTCCGCCAGGGGCTGCGCCCCGTGCTCGAAGGGGCGGTGATCGCGCGCGTGGAGCAGAACCGGCCTGACCTGCGCTTTCCCCTGCCCAAGGATTTCGCCAAGCGCCTGACCGGCGCGCGCGTCGAGCGGCTGAACCGACGCGCCAAGTACCTGCTGGCCGAGCTTTCCACCGGCGAGACCTGGGTGACGCACTTAGGGATGACCGGCCGCTTCACCATCTCCGGCGCGGCGCCGGGCGTGTTTCAGCGCGAGGCGCCGACGGGCGAGAAGCACCAGCATCTGGTGTTCCACACCGAGGCCGGCACCCGGATCGGCTTCGCCGACGCCCGGCGCTTCGGCTACATGGACCTGATCCCCACCGGGGGGCTGGAAAGCCATCCGTGGTTCGCCGGCCTGGGCCCCGAGCCCCTCGGCAACGGGTTCAACGCCGAGCAGCTGGCCACGGCTTTCAAAGGCAAGACCCAGAACGTGAAGGTCAGCCTGCTGGACCAGCGCATCGTCGCAGGCCTGGGCAATATCTACGTGTGCGAGGCGCTCTACCGCTCGGCCATCTCGCCGCTGAAGCCCGCGGGCAAGCTGAAGAAGCCGCAGCTCGAGCGGCTGGTCGCCGACGTCAGGGTGATCCTGGCCGAGGCGATCGAGGCCGGCGGCTCCACCCTGCGCGATTTCGCCGGAGCGGACGGAGAGCTGGGCTATTTCCAGCACCGCTTCCAGGCCTACGACCGTGAGGGCGAGCCCTGCCTCTATCCCGGCTGCGGCGGAGCCATCGAACGCATCGTCCAGGGCGGGCGCTCGACCTTCTGGTGTCGCAGACACCAGAAGTAGGTCGCCCTTGATCCCCGAGCCTGAACGCGCTTAGAGCGGCCGACCCTTCCGAGGAGCCTTCTGGCCATGGCCGACAAGAGCTACGAGACCCTGATCGTCGAGCGCGAGGACGGCTACGCCGTGGTGCGGCTGAACCGGCCCGAGGCGCTGAACGCCTTCAACAACACCCTGATGGACGAGCTCACCGAGGTGATCGAGACGCTCGATGAGGACGACGACGTCCGCTGCATCGTCGTGACCGGCTCCGAGAAGGCCTTCGCCGCCGGGGCCGACATCAAGGAGATGGCGCCGCTCGACTACGCCAAGGCCTATCGCCAGGACTTCATCACGCGCAACTGGGAGGCCGTTACCCGCGCCCGCACCCCGGTGATCGCCGCCGTGGCCGGCTATGCGCTCGGCGGCGGCTGCGAGCTGGCCATGATGTGCGACTTCATCATCGCCGCGGAGAACGCCAAGTTCGGTCAGCCCGAGATCAACCTGGGCGTCTCGCCCGGCGCCGGCGGCACCCAGCGCCTGCCCCGCGCCATCGGCAAGTCCAAGGCCATGGACATGATCCTGACCGCCCGGATGATGGACGCGGCGGAAGCCGAGCGCTCGGGCCTGGTGAGCCGCGTGGTGCCGCTGGACAAGCTGATGGAGGAGGCCAAGGGCGCCGCCGCCAAGATCGCGGCCCTGCCCGCCCACGCCGTGCGCCTGACCAAGGAGATGGTCAACGCCGCCTACGAGACCCCGCTGGCCCAGGGCGTGATGCTGGAGCGGCGGCTGTTCCACTCCCTCTACGGCACCGAGGGCCAGAAGGAGGGCATGGCCGCCTTCATCGAGAAGCGGAAGCCCGAGTTCAACAAAGGCTGACCCGCCCGCCCGCGGCGCGTTGACCGCCGCAGACCCTTCGGCTATATCCGCGCCTCCGATTTTTGCGCGCCGCGACCGGCCGGTTGCGGCGCGCGTCCGTTCAAAGGTTTCGACCCATGGCCAATAACCCCGGCGCCAAGAAGGCGATCCGCAAGATCGAACGCCGCACCGAGGTCAACAAGGCTCGCCGCTCGCGCGTGCGGACCTTCCTGCGCAAGTTCGACGAGGCGCTGTCCGCCGGTGACAAGGACGCCGCCAAGGCCGCGTTCGTCGTGGCTCAGTCGGAAGTGATGCGCGCCGTCGGCAAGGGCGTCATCCACAAGAACACGGGCGCGCGCAAAGTGTCGCGCCTCGCCGCTGCGTTGAAAAGACTGGCCGCCGCCTAAGCTTCGCCGCAGCGTGGCCGAAATAAGGCCGGGCTTCATAAAAGCTTCATGAATACAAAGCCGAGCGAACGCAAGTTCGCTCGGTTTTCGACGTGTTCGGAGTAAATTGGACTGCGACTCTTTGGGCCTGCGCGAATTTCTTTGGGGAAATTTCTCCAAGCGAGCGAGGGTCTTAGAGGTGTCAACTTTTTTATTGACCGGCGCGCATCGAATCACCCGTTGACCCTCAAATCCGCGCCGTTAATTTTGTCCTCCTAACGCACATCATCCCCGTACGGATGACCAAGGCGCGGACCGGGGCGTTCCGCGTCAGCGCTAGGAGTCTGTTTTTGTTGCCGTTCCCGCCGGAGTCACATGATTCCGGCGAAAGAGAAGAATTGCGCTGGGGGTCTGGACAAGATGGCAGGGACTTTGGGAGCGAACACACCGCCGGAAGCGGTGTGGGTGAAGGTTTCGGCCGCTCTTCGGGGCGAGCTGGGCGAGGGGGCGTTTAACTCCTATGTCGCGCCTTCCGCCGTTCGAGACGGCGCTTCCGGCCTGTGCCTGGTGACCCCCACCGCCTATGCCCGCGACTGGGTGCGCCGCAATGCGCAGCGCCGTCTGGCCGACCTGTGGCGGCAGCACGACCCGGCCTGTCGCCGCCTGGATGTGAAGTCGCGAGCGGAATACGAAGCCGAGGTTCCCGCGTCGGTCCAACCGGCGGTTACGCCACCGGTTACCCCGCAGCCGACCGCCGAGGTGATCGACCTGGCCCAGCGCGCCGCCGAACGCCCGATCCGCGCCGCCGGCCTGCAGGATCGCATGACTTTCGACAGCTTCGTCGCCGGTCCCGGCAACTCCTTCGCGCACGCCATGGCCCAGCAGGTCGCGAACTGGGTCGATGGGCATTTCAATCCGGTATTCTTCCACGGCCCCTACGGCTACGGGAAGACGCACCTTCTGAACGCCATAGCCTGGGAGGCCCAGCGCCAGCGCCCGGACGCCAAGGTCATCTACCTGACCGCCGAGCGTTTCCTGTCGACCTTCGTGCGCAGCCTGCGCGAGCACTCCGTCCTGGCCTTCAAGGAAGAGCTGCGCGGCGCCGACCTGCTGCTGATCGACGACGTTCACTTCATCGGCGGCAAGACCTCGTCCCAGGAGGAGCTGTTCCACACCCTGACCGCCCTGGTCGAAGAGGGCCGCCAGGTGGTGCTGTCCGCCGACCGTCCGCCATCGGCCCTGACCGAGGTCGAGGCGCGGCTGCGCTCGCACCTGGGCGCGGGCCTGGTCTGCGCCGTGGAGCCCGCCGACAAGGCGCTGCGCCTCGGCATCGTGGAGCGCAAGCTGCAGCTCCTGGCCGAGCGCCAGGGCGTGGCCCTGCCCGCCCGCCCGGAAGTGGTGCAGTTCCTGGCCGACCGCGTGCCGGGCTCCATTCGCGAGCTGGAAGGCGCGGTGAACACCCTGGCCGCCGGCGCGGGTCCGCGTCTGGCCCAGCTGTCCATCGAGGACGCCCAGGCCCTGCTGCATCCCAATCTCAAGGGCGGGGTCGAACGGCGCATCACCGTCGACGAGATCCAGAAGGTCACCGCGGATCACTTCGGCCTGAAGCAGGCGGACCTGCTGTCCGAACGGCGCACCCGCGCGGTCGCCCGTCCTCGCCAGATCGCCATGCACATCTGCAAGCAGCTGACCACCCGCTCCTACCCGGACATCGGCCGCCGCTTCGGCGGGCGCGACCACACCACCGTGCTGCACGCAGTCAAGAAGATCGACGAGCTGATCGCGGCGGACGAACAGATCGCACGCGACGTGGACGCCCTGATGCGGCGGCTGCGAGGCTGATCGCGCCCCACGCATATCGGATCGGAAGCGGGGCCTTGGCGGCCCCGTTTCTTTCGGGGGTTGGAGCGTCGGAGAGGGCCTTCCCCCGACCTTGATTTTCGCTACTCTCCGGAACCCTTTCTGACCAAGGCCGCGAGTCGCCGGCCGCCGGACACGTCGAGATGCAGCTGACGATCGAGCGCGCCGCGCTTTTGAAGGCCCTGGGCCACGTTCAAAGCGTCGTTGAGCGGCGCAACACCATCCCGATCCTGTCCAACATCCTGCTGTCGGCCAACCGCGACGGCCTGGCCTTCGCCGCGACTGACCTCGACATGGAGATCGTCGACGAATGCGAGGCGGTGGTGAACACTCAGGGCCAGATCACTGCCCCGGCCCACACCCTCTACGAGATCGTGCGCAAGCTGCCCGACGGGGCTGATGTCGAGCTCCGCTACGCCGGCGACGACCCGCGCCTGTCGGTCTCGGCCGGCCGCTCGCGCTTCGCCCTTCCGGTGCTGCCCGCCGGCGACTTCCCGGTGATGTCGTCCGAGGGCCTTTCGACCCGCTACACCCTGATGAAGGACGACCTGGCGCGGCTCATCGACAAAACCCGCTTCGCCATCTCGACCGAAGAGACCCGCTACTATCTGAACGGCCTCTACCTGCACACGGTGGTCGACAACGGCGAGGCCAAGCTGCGCGCCGTGGCCACCGACGGCCACCGCCTGGCCCTAGCCGAATGCCCCGCGCCGGAAGGCTCGGTTGGCGGTCCCGGCGTGATCATCCCGCGCAAGACCATCGACCAGGTGCGCCGCCTGCTCGACGACGGCTCCGGCCCGGTCGACATCCAGGTCTCGCCGGCCAAGGTGCGCTTCGAGTTCGGCCGCGCCTCCCTGACCTCGAAGGTCATCGACGGCTCGTTCCCGGACTACATGCGGGTGATCCCGCGCGACAACGATCGGATCCTGAACGTCGACAACACCCTGATCGCCCAGGCCGTGGACCGGGTCTCCACCATCTCGGCCGAAAAGTCCCGCTCGGTGAAGCTGGCGGTGGAGCCCGGCAAGGTGGTCCTGACCGTGCGCAACATGGAGGCCGGTCAGGCGGTGGAAGAGGTCGAGGTCGACTACGACGGCGAGAGCTTCGAGATCGGCTTCAACGCGCGCTACCTGCTCGACGTCGCCGGCCAGGTGAAGGGCGAGAACGCCGAGTTCCGCTTCGCCGACCCGGCTTCGCCCACCCTGGTGCTGGATCCGGTCGATCCGGGGGTCCAGTACGTGCTGATGCCGCTGAGGGTGTGAGCCTCATATCCTTACGGGGTTAGGGCATGAGGTCCGCCCTCGCTCGTCTGCAACTGACCGACTTCCGCTCCTACGACCACGCCGAGCTGGCGGTGGCCGACGGCGCCCCGGTCTATCTGTTCGGGCCGAACGGCGCGGGCAAGACCAACCTGATCGAGGCGATCTCGTTCCTGGCCCCTGGCCGGGGCCTGCGCAACGCCGCCATCGCCGAGGCGGGCCGGCGCGAGCCGGGCGAGCCGGTCGGCCGAGCCTGGAGCGTTTCGGCCCTGATCGCCAACGGCGACGACGAGATTCGCGCCGGCACCGGCATCGAGGCTCCGGGGGCCGCCCGGCGCACCGTGCGCATCGAGGGCGAGACCGTGGCGCCCGGCCGCCTGCTCGAACAGTTGCGCCTGGTCTGGCTGACACCCGCCCAGGATCGCCTGTTCGTCGAAGGCCGGGCCGAGCGCCTGCGCTTCTTCGACCGGCTGGTGTTCGCCGATGAGCCGATGCACGCGGCCCACGTCTCGACCTACGAGAAGGCCCTGCGCGAGCGCCTGCGCCTGCTCACCGACGGCCCGGCCGACACGGTCTGGCTCGACGCCCTCGAGGCGCGCCTGTCCGAAGTCGGGGCGCGGGTGGCGATGTCGCGCGTGCGCACCCTGAAAGCCTTGCGCGACGAGATCGAGAGCCGGGCCGACCGACCCTTCCCCCAGGCCGACCTGGGCCTCGCCGGCCCTGCCGAAAAGGCTGCGGAAGCCGGCCAGGACGAGGCGCGCATCGCGTCGGGCATCCGCGAAGCCATGGTCCGTTCACGCGACCGGGACGCCGCCGCCGGGCGCTCGCTGTCGGGCCCGCATCGCACCGAATTGGAGGTCTCGCACCGCGAACGCGGCCGCCCGGCGGCCGAATGCTCCACCGGCGAGCAAAAAGCTTTGATCCTGAACCTGGTTTTGGCTCAAGGAGCGCGACTTTCGCGTGCGAAATCCGATCCGAATCCTATATTATTGCTGGACGAAGTCGCAGCCCACCTGGACCCCTCCCGGCGAGCCGCGCTTTTCGACGAGATCACCGCGTTGAAGCTTCAGGCCTGGCTTACAGGAACCGAGGCCGCGCTATTCGAAGACCTGAAGGGTCGCGCTCAGGGCGTCCGCGTCGAAGCGGGGCGTCTCACCACAGTGGAATGACATGACCGACGCAGAGAACGACGCCGCGGCCGAAGACTACGGCGCGGAATCGATCAAGGTTCTCAAGGGCCTGGACGCGGTGCGCAAGCGCCCGGGGATGTACATCGGCGACACCGATGACGGCTCCGGCCTGCACCACATGGTCTATGAGGTGGTCGACAATGCGGTGGACGAGGCCCTGGCCGGCTGGGCGACTGCGGTCGAGGTGACCCTGAACGCCGACGGCTCGGCCACCGTGGCCGACGACGGGCGCGGCATCCCCACCGACATCCACGCCGAGGAAGGCGTGTCGGCGGCCGAGGTCATCATGACCCAGCTGCACGCCGGCGGTAAGTTCGACCAGAACTCCTACAAGGTCTCCGGCGGCCTGCATGGCGTGGGCGTGTCAGTGGTCAACGCCCTGTCCGACTGGCTCGACCTGAAGGTCTGGCGCGGCGGCATGACCCACGAAATGCGCTTCAAGCGCGGCGACGCGGTCGCGCCCCTGGCCATCACCGGCCCCGCGCCCAAGGTCGGCGACAGCTTCAAGACCGGCACCAGCGTCACCTTCTTCCCCTCGACCGAGACCTTCTCGACCATCGAGTTTGACCGGAAGACCCTTGAGCACCGCCTGCGCGAGCTGGCCTTCCTGAACTCGGGCGTGACCGTGCGCTTCCAAGACCTGCGCGGGGCCGAACCCTATGAGGAAATCCTGCACTACGAAGGCGGCGTCGAGGCCTTCGTGCGCCACCTCGACAAGTCAAAGCAGCCGCTGCTGAAGGAGCCCATCGTGGTCCGCGGCGCCCGCGACAAGGTCGAGCTCGACTTGGCGCTGTGGTGGAACGACAGCTACCACGAGACGATGTTGTGCTTCACCAACAACATCCCCCAGCGCGACGGCGGCACGCACCTGGCGGCGTTCCGCGGGGCGCTGACCCGGGTGATCGGCAACTACGTCGAAAGCTCAGGCCTGGCCAAGCGCGACAAGGTCTCCGTCTCCGGCGAAGACGCCCGCGAGGGGCTGACCTGCGTGCTGTCGGTCAAGGTGCCGGACCCCAAGTTCTCGTCCCAGACCAAGGACAAGCTGGTCTCCTCCGAGGTGCGCCCGGCCGTGGAAGGCCTGGTCGCCGAGGGCCTGGCCCAGTGGTTCGAAGAGCACCCGAACGAGGCCAAGCAGATCGTCGGCAAGATCGTGGAGGCCGCGGCCGCCCGCGAGGCCGCGCGCAAGGCCCGCGAGCTGACCCGGCGCAAGTCGGCGCTGGATATCTCGTCCCTGCCCGGCAAGCTCGCCGACTGCCAGGAACGTGACCCGGCCAAGTCCGAGCTGTTCATCGTCGAAGGCGATAGCGCCGGCGGCTCGGCCAAGCAGGGTCGTAACCGCGACAACCAGGCGGTGCTGCCGCTGCGGGGCAAGGTGCTGAACGTCGAGCGCGCCCGCTTCGACAAGATGCTGGGCTCCGAGCAGATCGGCACCCTGATCATGGCGCTGGGCGCGGGCATTGGGCGCGACGAATTCGACATCGCCAAGATCCGATACCACAAGATCATCATCATGACGGACGCCGACGTCGACGGCGCCCACATCCGGACCCTGCTGCTCACCTTCTTCTACCGGCAGATGCCGCAGGTGATCGAGAACGGCTACCTCTATATCGCCCAGCCGCCGCTCTATAAGGCGGCCAAGGGCAAGTCCTCGCGCTATGTGAAGGACGAGGCCGAGCTGCAGGCCTTCCTGGTGGACGAGGGCACTGACGGCGCCGAATACGACCTGGGCTCGGGTGAGCGCATCATGGGCCAGGACCTGATCGCGCGGGTCAACGAAGCCCGCACCGCCAAGGCCATGATCGAGCGCCTGGCCTCGCGCGCCCCGGCCTTCGCCATCGAGCAGGCCGCCCTGGCCGGCCTGTTCGGCGACAGCCCCGACCCACAGGCCGCGGCCACGCGCATGAACCTCTACAACGAGGAAGGCGACGGCGCCTGGACCGGCGCCGCGGCCGAGGGCGGTGGCTTCATCTTCTCCCGCGACCGCCGCGGCGTATCCGAGCGCATCGTACTGGACGACCAGATGGTGCATTCGCTCGACGCGCGGCGCCTGGCCGAGCGCGCCGCCACGCTGAAGGACGCCTTCGCCAAGCCCGGCGTCTATCGCCGCAAGGACAAGAGCACCCAGGTGCGCGGGCCGCTGGACCTGGTCGCGGCCGTGCTCGACGCCGGCCGCAAGGGCCTGTCGATCCAGCGCTACAAGGGCCTGGGCGAGATGAACGCCGAGCAGCTGTGGGAAACCACACTGGACGACAACGCCCGCACCCTGCTGCAGGTTAAGGTCGAGCACAGCGAGGACGCCGACGACCTCTTCGCCAAGCTGATGGGCGACGTGGTCGAACCGCGCCGCGAGTTCATCCAGGACAACGCGCTCGACGCCGAGGTCGACGTCTAACCACTGCAAAATCCTTCTCATACAAGGGAAGCGGGATCGCGCTTGGATATTGCCTGGCTTTGATGTATACACTGTATACATGAGCACTCGCGACCGTGTCTTCGACGCCGCCCGCGCCCTGTTCGACGCCGAGGGGGTCGAGGGGCTGTCGATGCGCAAGGTGGCGGCGGCCGTGGGCCTGACGCCCATGGCGCTCTACCGGCACTTCGCCGACAAGGACGCCCTGGTCGACGCCTTGACCGAGGATGGGCTGGCGGCTTGGGACCGTCGGCTGGCCGCGGCGCTGGTGGGTGACGCCGAGCCCATGTGGATGGTCGAGACCGGCCTGAACGCCTTCATCGACTTCGCGCTCGACGAACCGCGCCGGTTCGAGGCCGCCTTCATTCTGCCCGCCCGCTCGGCTCGCAAGTTTCCCGAGGATTTCGCCCAACGCCGCTCGGCTCCGGTCAACCGCCTGCTAGACGCGATCGAGGCCGCGCGCGGCAAGGGTCTCGCCGCGGACGCCTCAGCGCTCGAGGTGATGATGACGGTCTGGGGCCTGGGCCAGGGCCTGATCTCCCTCTATCGCGCCGGCCGCTTCTCCTCCGAGGCCGGCTTCCGCGACTTCGCCGCCCGCGCCATCAAACGCTGCCTCACGTCCTTCGCCACGCCGGAGCCAACCCCATGATCGCCGTCGCCGCCGCCCTCCTCAGCGCCGCCTGCTTCTACCTCGGCATGGGCCTGCATGACGCCTGGCCCCTGGCCTGGCTGGCGCCCTTGCCGCTTCTGTGGCTGGCCTACGGACCGGCGAAGACCTGGCAGGTGGGGCTCGCCGCCCTCGCCGCCGGCGCGCTCGGCAACGGTTGGCTCTGGGAGGCCTACGGCTCGATCATGGGGCCGCGTATCCTGATCCTGGCCGTCGCCCAAGGCCTGATCCTGGCCATCGTCGTGGTGCTGAGCCGCCTGCCGGCGAGACGACTGTCTCCGGCCGTCGGCTGGCTGGCCTTCCCCGCGCTCTGGACCACGGCCGAGCTCGGTATCTCCTACCTACCCGACGGCACCTTCGGCTCCTGGGCCTACAGCCAGGTCGGCCAGCCCGCGCTGATCCAGGGCGCCTCCGTGTTCGGGCTGTGGATCATCAGCTTCCTGATCGCGGCCACGGCGAGCGGCGTGGCCATGGCGCTGCGCACCCGCCGCAAGGCGCCGCTGGCCATTGCGACGGCCCTGTTCGCGCTCAACCTGGGCTTCGGCCTGTTGCGCCTGGGGACCACCTTCGCCGGTCA
The DNA here is from genome assembly GCA_018241995.1 of Pseudomonadota bacterium. GTDB lineage: Bacteria > Pseudomonadota > Alphaproteobacteria > Caulobacterales > Caulobacteraceae > JAFECT01. Next base: position 145,301 of record JAFECT010000006.1, on the reverse strand, counting down.
GCATGTGACGGCCGCCGCCGCCGCGATCGACGATGACGCCTATGAGCATCGCGCGAGCCGGACCGCGATCGACCTGAACCTCAAGACCGTCGAGGCCGAGGCTGCTGAGGCTCGCGCGCTGGCCGCCAAGGGCGCCCGCTACATCGTCTTCCCCGAGAAGGCGGCGCTGCTGAAGCCTGAGTGGCGCGCGGCCCTCTACGCGCCTCTGATCAAGGCTGCCGACGACACTGGCGCGACCATCGTGGCGGGCTTCGACCAGGCAGGACCCGACCGGCGCAATATCGCCGTGGTCTTCGCGCCCCACGCCGCGCCCTATGCCTACGCCAAGCGCCACATGGTGCCGGGGCTGGAGAGCATGTTCGTCCCCGGTCCGGGCGCCGGCGTTTTCGCCCCGCGCCAGGCCGTGGCGATCTGCAAGGACATGGACTTCCAGGCCACCCTGCGCGCCGACGCCCAGAACCACATCGGCGTCATGCTGGTCCCCGCCTGGGACTTCGATGCGGACGGCTGGGCCCACGCCCGCATGGCGATCCTGCGCGGCGTGGAGGGCGGCTACGCCATCGTGCGCTCGGCCAAGAACGGACTCGTCACCGTCACCGACGCGCAAGGACGGATCGTGGCGCGCGCGACCAGCGGCAAGAACGGCTACGCCGCCGCGATGAGCCAGGTCCTGCCGGGTCCGGGCACGGCCAACTACCTGCAGATCGGCGACGCCTTCGCCTGGGCCTGTCTGGTGCTGGCGGCGGTGCTGCTCGCGCTCGGCTTCACCCGAAAGCCCGTCGCAAACCCTTAGCAAGCAAGGCGCTCCGAGGCCAAAAGCAAAGCCTCTTGACCTTCATACTTTGATTTGCAAAGTTCTTTCTCAAGAACGGAGCTTATCCCATGTCTCGCCCTCTCACGCGCCCCCTCCTTGTCGCCGCCGCCGCGGTCGCCGCTCTCCTGGCTGCGGTGCCGACCGCAGGTCTGGCCCAGATGCCCGCGCCTCCGGTGGCCGCCCCCGCCAACCCTCCGCTTCCGGCGACGGACTCCCGGCCGCTGCAATACGGCCGCTTCACCGTCGAGGTGGTGGGCCACGGGCCGGACGTGATCCTGATCCCTGGCCTCGACTCCAGCCGCGACACCTTCAGCCGGCTGGTGCAGGCACATTCCGGCCAGTACCGTTTCCACCGCATCCAGATCGCGGGCTTCGCCGGCACGCCGGCCGGCGACAATGCCTCGGGCGAGGTGGTCGCGCCCACGGTCGAGGCCATCGCCCGCTACATCTCCGACCAGCATCTGAAGCGCCCGGCCGTGATCGGCCATTCGCTCGGCGGCGAGGCGGCCCTGATGCTGGCCGCGCGCCATCCGGATGCGGTCGGCAGGATCATGGCCGTGGATTCCCTGCCCTTCCTGGGCGCCCTGTTCGGCGGCCCGCAGGCGACGCCCGAGAAGCTGAAGCCCATGGCGGACGGCATGGCCAGGGGCATGGCGATGAGCGACGACGCGGGCTGGGCCAAGGGCGTCTGGGCCAACACCTACCCGCTGGTTTCCGCCCCGGCCGATCAGGCGATGGTCTACGGCTGGGGCCTGGCCTCCAGCCACGCAGTGGGCGGGCGCGCCTTCGCCGACCTGATCGTCACCGACCTGCGCCCCGAACTGGCCAAGATCCAAGTCTCGGCCACGGTCCTCTTCGCCCACGGCCCGCAGTTCCCGCAGGACGAGGCCAAGACCACCGCATACATCACCGGCCTCTACGCCAATCTGAAGGGCGCCAAGCTGATCGCGGTCTCGCCCAGTCGCCACTTCATCATGTTCGACCAGCCCGAGCGCTTCGACCGCGAGGTCATGACCTTCCTGGCGAACTGAAGCGGCGAAGGTCTGAAACGGAGGGGCCGGGCGCCAGCTCGGCCCCTTTTCGCTTGGGCGCTAGTTGTCGCGCACCAGCTTCAAGACCGCCGCGCCATAGCGGTCGAGCTTGCCCTGGCCGACCCCGCCCACGCGGCCGAGTTCGGCGGCGCTCTTGGGCCGAGCGAGCGCGATCTCCATCAGGGTGCGGTCGTGGAAGACCACATAGGGCGGCACGCCCTGGGCGGTCGCCACCTCCTTGCGCCAGCCTCGCAGGGCCTCGAACAGCAGCCGGTCCTCAGGCCCGATCTCGGCCAGGGGGTCGCGGCCGGAGCGTTTGGCCCGGCGCGCGGCGCGCGGCGCATCGTGGGCCTCGGGCTCCTGGCGCAGCGCCACCTGCCGCTCGCCGCGGTAGACGGCCTTGACCGCCGCCGGGTCGCCCAGGCCGATCAGCGGGCGGCCGTCGTTGGGGTCCTCGACCAGCAGGCCCTCGAACAGCAGCTGGTCGATCAGGTCGCGCCAACCGCTGACGCTGAACTCGCGCCCGATGCCGAAGGTCGAAAGCTTGGCCTCGTATTCGCTGACGTCCTTGGTCTTGCCCATCAGGTGGTCGGTGATGCGCCCCTTGCCGTAGCGACCGCCCAGCCGATGCACCGCCGCCAGGGCCTTCTGGGCCGCCTGGGTGGCGTCGATCGCCAGCGGGGGCGCGACGCACAGGTCGCAGCGTCCGCAGGGCTCCACGCCCTCCTCGCCGAAGTAGCGCCTGACCGCCGCCGGGCGGCAATTCAATCCGTCCAGCATGGAATAGAGCCGGCGCACCTTGGCCAGCTGCACGGCCTTCACCTCGGGGTCCATCTCGCGCTCGCCAATGCGGCGCATGGCCCAGGCGATGTCCGAGGCGCCGTAGAGGGTGATACCCTCAGCCGGGTCGCCGTCACGCCCGCCGCGGCCGACCTCCTGCCAATAGGCCTCGATGGAGCCCGGCGGATCAGCATGGATCACATAGCGCACGTCGGGCTTGTCGACCCCCATGCCGAAGGCGATGGTCGCCACCATCACTCGGTCGTCCTCGTCCAGGAACTCGTGCAGGCGGTCGTGGCGGACCTGCTTGTCCAGGCCCGCGTGATAGGCCAGGGCCTTGACCCCCTCGGCGCGCAGGCTCTCGGCCAGTTTCTCGGTCCCGTCGCGCGAGCCGGCATAGACGATGCCCGAGCGGTCCGGTCGCGCCGCCACCAGCTCCAGCACCCGCTTGTGCCCGGCGCCGCGCTTGCGTTCGGCCGATAGGATCAGGTTGGGCCGGTCGAAGCTGGCGACGAACTCAGCCGCATCGCCCAGCCGCAGGGACCGGCGCACGTCTTCGCGGGTGCGCGCGTCAGCGGTGGCGGTCACCGCCAGGCGCGGCACGCCGGGGAACAGCTCCGCCAGCCGCCCTAGGCCTCGGTACTCCGGCCGGAAGTCGTGGCCCCACTGGCTGACGCAGTGCGCCTCGTCGATGGCGATCAGGGCGATCTTCAGGTCCTGCAGCCGGTCCAGCGCCCCGTTCATCAGGCCTTCGGGCGCGAGGTAGAGCAGGTCGAGCTCACCCTGTTCCGCCGCCTGCCAGATCTCGGACCGCTCGCGCGGCGTCAGGGTGGAGTCGAGCCGCGCCGCGCGCACCCCCAGCTGGGTCAGGGCCGCGACCTGGTCAGCCATCAGGGCGATCAGGGGCGAGACCACCAGGCCCACGCCCGGCCGCATCAGGCTGGGGATCTGATAGCAGACGCTCTTGCCGCCACCGGTCGGCAGCACGGCCAGGGCGTCGCGCCCGGCCAGCATCTCCTCGATCACCCCGGCCTGCAGCCCACGGAAATCGGAGTGACCCCACACCCGGCGCAGAATCTCGCGCGCCTGGTCGAGGCCGGCGCCCGCAACGGGTTTTTCAAGCAATGGGGAATCGAGCGTCACCCCCCGTATCTAGGCTGCTTCGCGCTCGTCCGGGAGGCGTTCAGCGCGCGGCCTCTTGACCTGAGGAATTTTCCTAATTAGCCTTTTTCCTAATGAACGAGATTTTCAAGGCCCTGTCTCATCCCGCGCGGCGCAAGATCGTGGCCATGCTGCGGTCCGGCCCCATGGCGTCCGGCGACATCGCCGAAGCCTTCGACATGGCTTGGCCCACCGTCACCGGCCACCTGAACGCCCTGAAGGACGCGGGCCTGGTCGAGACCGAGAAGTCCGGCGTGTCGGTGCTCTACCGGCTGAACATTTCCGCGGCCCAGGAGGCCGTGGCCTTTCTGATGGACATGATGGCGACCGGCGAGGCCGACACCCCGCCGGAGCCCGCCGCCGCAAAAGGAGCGGAGCGATGAACGACCAATCCGTGCAACCTAAAGAGTCCCGCCAGGGCCTGGGTTTCGCCGACCTTCTGTCGATCGTGGTGGTGCTGGCGCTGGCCGGTGTCACCGCCATCGTCTGGTTCAATGCGCCCGAGGGACGCTATCCCGTGCACATGAACCTGGCGGGCCAGGTCGACCGCTGGGCCGACAAGGCGGCCTTCGTCTCCGCGCTGGGTCTGATGGCGGGGATCACGACGGTCATCGCCGTGCTGCTGGCCGCCTGCGCCCGCAGCCGCGCCCTGGCCATGCAGGTCCAGCGTGCGGGTCCCGTATTCGCGGTGGCTCGGGTGCTGGCGGTCGTGGCGCCTGCCTTCGGCGCGGCTCTGATCGCGGGCATCGGCCTGGGCATGATCCAACCCGACGATCCCACCCTCCTGATGCGCGTGGTGATGGGCTTCATCGCGGTTTCGATCCTGGCCATCGGCGAACCCTTGGGGAAGACCAAGCCCAACGCCTTCGCCGGCGTGCGCAGCTATTTCACCCTGACCAGCCGCCAGGCCTGGGACAAGTCCAACCGCCTGGCCGGGCGCCTGTTCTTCTGGATCGGCCTTGCCGGCCTCATCGCCTCGCCCTTCGCCCCTCAGCCTCTGGGCGTGGCCGTGCTGGCGGGCGCGGTCCTGCTGTCGATTGTCGTGACCGTGTTCGAGAGCTGGCGCGTGTGGCGCAACGATCCGGGGCGACGCGAGGCGATCTGAGCATCAAATCCGGCGGGCGTGGCCGCAAGGTCACGTTCCGCCGTCGCGTCCCGGGCCGAGGCTCGCTATCGAGGCTCATGCCCGCCCTTCGCCGCCGCGACCTTCTGAAAAGCCTGCCCGTCGCCCTGGCCCCGGCGCTTATCGCCGCCAAGGCGCCGTCGGCCGGCGCCCGCTTCTCGGTCGAGGTCAGTGGTGAGGGTCCCGATGTCCTGCTGATCGCCGGCCTCGCCGCCTCGCGCGCGGTCTGGCGTCCCGCCGCCGGGCGGGTGAATGCCCAAGGCTTCCGCACCCACCTCGTCCAGGTCTCGGGCTTTGCCGGCGAACCGGCCGGCGCCAACGCCTCCGGCCCGATCCTGGCGCCCCTGGCCGAGGCGCTCGGCGACTACGTCCGGGGCCAAGACCTCCGGGAAGCCGCCGTCGTCGGCCACGGCTTGGGCGCCGTAGCGGGCCTGATGCTGGCGGCGCGCCGACCCGAGCAGGTGAGCGGCCTGATGGCTGTGGAGGTCCTGCCCTGGATGGGGGCCCTGTTCTTCGGCCCCCAGGCGACGCCGGTCGAGATCCGCCCCCAGGCGGACGCCATCCGCGACCGGGCGCTTGATCGGTCCGCCCGCGACTATGCCCGCTCGGCCGCCGAACTGGCCCCTACGCTTGTCCGCGACGAGCCGGCCCAGGCGGCCCTCGTCGAAGCCGCGATCCGGAGCGACCGCGCCGTCGTGGCCCGCGCCGTCCACGAGCTGATGCTGACCGACCTCCGGCCGGAGCTTCCCGCCATCGGCTGCCCGCTCCACGCCGTCTATGGCTTCGATCCCTTGGCCCACGACCCGGACTCGAGCGCGCTCGATCGTCTCTACCGCGACGCCTACGCCGGAGCCTCGAACCTGACGCTCAGCCGGATCGACGGCGCCCGGCACTATCCGATGCTCGATCAGCCCGCGCATTTCGCCGCACGGCTCGACGCCTTCCTCGCCTGATCCTATCTGGCAGGCGTTCACCCGCGATTAGCATCGTGGTTACTAGAAACTGACGGCATCGCGCCTTGGTTTAGCCCCGTAGCTCGCGTTACAGCCTTGCGCTAGAGATCGGGGCGTCGCGCCGGGGACCGCACACGGAGTTCGAGAGCTGATGGCAGCCGCCCGCGATTCTGGGCCGAGGAAGCGCACGCCGCTGGAAGCGGTGATGTACTGGACCGTGGTGCTCGGCATCTGGGTCCTGATCTTCATCGTGGGCTTCCTGGTGGCGTTCGCCCGCGGCCTGCCGGACACTTCCAAGCTCTATGAGGTGCAGCGCCAGCCCTCGATCACCTACCTCGATCGCAACGGCGCCCTGATCGCGGTGCGCGGCAGCCAGTACGCCCCGCCGATCGACGTCGATTCCCTGCCGCCCTACGTGCCGGCAGCCTTCGTGGCCATCGAGGACCGGCGCTTCTACCACCATCCCGGGTTCGACCCGATCGGCATGGCCCGCGCGGTCGGGCGCAACATCAAGGCCGGGCACGTGGTGCAAGGCGGCTCGACCCTGACGCAGCAGCTGGCCAAGAACCTGTTCCTGACGCCCGAGCAGAACATGCGCCGCAAGGTGCAGGAAATCATGCTCGCCGTCTGGCTGGAGCATAAGTTTTCCAAAAAGCAGATCCTCGGCCTCTATCTGAACCGGGTCTATTTCGGCTCGGGCGCCTACGGCATCGAGGCCGCCTCGCAGCGCTATTTCAACAAGCCCGCCAAGCAGCTGAGCGTCGGCGAAGCCGCCCTGCTGGCCGGGATGATGAAGGCGCCCTCGCGCTACAGCCCCGTCAACGACGCCCAGCGCTCAGCCAAGCGCGCCAGCATCGTGCTGAAGGAGATGCAGAAGGCCGGGGTGATCACGCCCGAGCAGCTGGAGCAGGCTCAGCACACCCGCATCTCGGTCTCGCGCACCCTGGCCACCCAGCATGCGGAATATTTTGTCGACTGGCTCGACCAGGAGATCCGCGGCCTCGTCGGGGAGCCGACCGAAGACCTCGTCGTCGAAACCACCCTGGACCTGCCGATCCAGACCGCCGCCGAGCGCGCGGTGCAGACCATCGTCGCGCGCGACCGTTCCCGTGGGGTGCAGCAGGCGGCCCTGGTGGCGCTGGACGGCGACGGGCGCGTGCGCGCCCTGATCGGCGGGGTCAACTACGCCGAAAGCCAGTTCGACCGCGCCGTGGATGCGCGCCGCCAGGCCGGCTCCTCCTGGAAGCCGTTCGTCTATCTGACCGCCATGGAACGCGGCTACACGCCCGATACGCCGTGGGTCGATGAGCCGAAGAACATCGAGGGTTGGTCGCCGCAGAACTACAGCCGCGGCTATCTCGGCGGCATCAACCTCGAAACCGCCCTGGCGCAATCGGTCAACACGGTCGCCGCCGACCTCGCCGACAAGGTGGGCCGTGACAACGTCCGCTCCACCGCCCAGCGCCTGGGCATCACCTCGAAGATCGGCACCGAGCCCGCCACCGCCCTGGGCGCGGTTGAGGTCTCGCCGCTCGAAATGGCCCAGGCCTACGGCGCCTTCTCCAATGGCGGCTTCCGTGTGAAGGCGCACGGCGTTTCCCGCATCCGCACGGTGAAGGGCCGGGTGCTCTACGAATACCGTGACGAGCCGCAGGTCTCGGTGATCAACAATCCGCCCCTGAGCGAGATGGTGCGCATGATGCGCTCGGTGATGACCACCGGCACCGGCCGGGGCGCGGGCGTGCCGGGCTACGACCTGGCCGGCAAGACCGGCACTACGAGCGACTACAAGGATGCATGGTTCGTGGGCTACACGGGTGGCTTCACCGCGGCCGTCTGGGTCGGCAAGGACGACAACAAGCCGATGCGCGGCGTGTCGGGCGGCCATACGCCTGCCGCCATCTGGCGCAGCTTCATGTCCGCGGCCCTGCCGAGGCTGAAGGTGGGCTCGATCCCGACCGGCGCCGCGGTCCCCGCGACCTCTCCGACCGGCTCGGACCCCATCGGCAATATCATCGACCAGGCGGGCAACATGTTCGGCGACCAGCCGACCACCGACACCTCGCCCCCGGCCTCGAACCCCGCCGACCTGCCGCCGCCGGATATCCGTCCGCAGCCGGGTCCGCCTCAGGCCGCGCCCAAGCCGGCGGTCCCGCCGATCGCGCCCAAGGCCAAGACCCCGCCGCCCGTGCCGCAGCAGAAGAAGCAGGATCCGCTGTTTTTCTAGGCGCCGCCGCGTCCCACCGCGTGCAGCTCGTGGCCGTGCGCTCTCAGCCAGCGGCGGCCAGCCTTCTCGTCGCCCAGGAGCTGCTTCACCACCGCCCAGAAGCGTGGCGAGTGATCGGCGTGGATCAGGTGGGCGACTTCGTGGGCCGCGACATAGTCCAGCACCCAGCTCGGGGCCATGATCAGCCGCCAGGAATAGCGGATCGTGCCGCGCGCGGGCGTGCATGAGCCCCAGCGACTCTTCGGATCGGCGATCGAGACGGCCGGAGCCTTCAGCCCCAGGGCCGCCGCATGGACCTCAGTTCGGGCCTGCAGCTCGCGCTTGGCCTCGGCGCGCAGCAGGCGCTCGACCCGGCGGGCGAAGGCGTCGCCCTCGCCGCCCGACACGATCCGCAAGCCCTGGTCGTCGCGCACGAACCGAGCCGCCGCCGCGTTGCCGGAGGCCTCGAGCCGCACCGGCTCGCCTCGCAGAGAGATCGGTCGCGCGGCAGCGAACGGCGCGCCTTGCGGTCGCGCCTTCAGCCGCTCGGCGATCCAGTCGGCGCGCTGATGGGCGAAATCAACGGCCTCGGACAGGCGACGCTCGTTGGGCGCCACCGCCACGACCTCGCCCCGCGCGCCATCGACGCGCAGCGAAACCCGCCGCGCGCGCGCATTGGTCCGGAGCACCAGGCGGGCGCCGGCGATCTCGAGCACCTGGCCGTTGGAGAACTTGGGCTTGAACAGATTCACGACGGTGAAGGTAGGGCTCCGCCGGCTTCCGCGAAACCGGCTTCAGCGCGAAAACACCGCGGCAAGACGCCTTAGGCGCTTAGCACCGCCTCGTCATTGCGGGCGATGAAGTCGCGCACCTTGGGATAGATCTCCTCGCGGAAGCGCCGGCCGTTGAAGATGCCGTAGTGGCCGACGTCCGGCTGGACCAGGAGTTCTCGGCGGCCCTCAGGCACATTCGGGCACAGGCCATGCGCCGCCTGGGTCTGGCCGACGCCCGAGATATCGTCGTCCTCGCCCTCGATAGTCATCAGACCGATATCGCCGATGGCCTCGGGGCGGACCTTACGGTCGCGATGGGTCAACTGGCCCTTGGGCAACAGATAGTCCTGGAACACGATGTCGATGGTCTGGAGATAGAACTCCTCGGTCAGGTCCAGGACCGACAGGTACTCGTCGTAGAACTCCAGGTGCTTGGCCTGGCCGTCACCGTCGCCCTTCACCAGGTCGGCGAAGTATTCCCAGTGGGCGTCGCGGTGGCGCTCCTCGTTCATGGTCATGAAGCCGGCCAGCTGCACGAAGCCCGGGAACACGCGCCGCCCGGCGCCCGGATAGGGCGGGGGCACGGTGTGGATCATGTTCGACTTGAACCAGGTGAACGGCTTCTCTTCCGCCAGCTTATTCACCACCGTCGGCGCCAGGCGCGCATCGATGGGGGAACCCATGAAGGTCATGGACGCCGGCCGCGCAGGATCGTTGTCCTCGGCCATCAGGGACGCCGCAGCCAGCACCGCCGGTCCCGGCTGGCAGACGCCCAGCACATGGGCGCGCGAGCCGATGGCGCCCAGCATCTGGCGCACGTGGTCGATGTAGTCGTGGAAGTCGAAGCGGCCTTCCAGCACCGGAACCTGCTTGGCGTTGGTCCAGTCGGTGACATAGACCTCGTGGTCCTTCAGGAACTGGCGCACCGTGCCGCGCAGCAGGGTGGCGTAGTGGCCCGACAGGGGCGCCACGATCAGCACCGCCGGCTCGAAAGTCTTGCGCCCCGCACGCCTCAGGTCGCCGCGATCCCGGGCGAAGTGGGTCAGCCGGCACCACGGCGAGCTCCACACCGTCACTTCGCGCACGCGAACGTCGACGCCCTCGATCTCGACCTTGTCGATGCCCCAGGCGGGCTTGCCGTGTCGCCGGGTCAGGTTCGCGAACAGCTCGGCCGAGGCGTAGAGCGTGCGCCCCATCGCCGTTTCGGCGGCCGGATTTGCCGGATTGCCCCAGAAGTCGCGCGCCATCTGGGCGGCGAGGCGAAGCGGGGCGGCGGTGTAGTAGGCGTACTCGTGCAACGCGTAGAGCATGAAATCCCGACTCGCGGCCCCCGAACAGGAATGGGACCGCACCATAGAATGCGCCGCACTGCAAAAAGATTATCGCAACAGCGAAATGCGAGAAAATATCTTGGCCAAGCGGAATGCGGCCTCAGCCGCCCATGGCTCGGGTGATCTGGGTCGCGATCTCATCCGGTGTCGCATCGGGCCGGATGACGCCCTGGAAGCGCCCCTGCGGGTCCATCAGATAGGTCACGGTCGAGTGGTCCATCAGATAGTCCGACCCCTTGCCGGAGCGGGCATAGTAGACCTTGTAGGCCTTGGCCGCCTCGGCCACCTGGGCTGCCGTGCCGGTCAGGCCGATCGCGCCCTTCGGGAACCCCTGGTTCGATAGATAGGCCTTCAGGGTCTGGGGCGTGTCGCGGCCCGGGTCGATGGAGACGAACACCACCTGCAGGTTCTTGGCCTTGGCGCCGAGCTTGTCCTGGGCGTGGGCCAGCAGCTGCAGATTGGTCGGGCAGAAGTCGGGGCAGAAGGTGTAGCCGAAGAACACCGCGCTCCATTTGCCCTTCAGCACGCTCTCGTCGACCGCCTTGCCGTCCTGGTTGGTCAGGTGAAACGGCCCGCCGATCCTGGCCTGGCCGAAGGTTCCGGCCGGCTGTGCGGTTCCGGCCTTCGCGGGCGCCGCATGCTGCTGTGACAGGAGCCATGCGCCGCCGCCCAGCACCAAGGCCGCGGCCAGACATCCGACGGCGAGAACGCCGCCCCGAGGGAACGAAGCCATGCAAAGACCCTTACGGCTCAGGTTGCTTGCGACAACGGGCGCTGTATAGGGCGCCTATGGCCTCGACCCAACCGTCTGAATCGAAGCCGCCCAGACGAGCCCGTGCGATGCACGGCGCGCCGCCCGCCTTCGAGTGGCACGCGGGGACGGTGGAACGACGCGGACGCCTCAGACTGCGCACCCTGGTGCTGCTGCGCTGGCTGGCGGCGGCGGGCCAGACCGCCGCGGTCCTGATCACCGCCCTGTTGCTGCACTTCCAGATTCCGCTAGGCGCCTGCCTCGCCGTCATCGCCGCCAGCGTGGCGCTGAATGTGGTCCTGGTGTTCATGCTGCCCGGCCGCCACCTGGCGCAGGACTGGGAGGCTGCGGCCCAGCTGGCCTTCGACGTGGTTCAGCTCGGCGTGCTGCTCGGCCTGACCGGGGGGATCGACAATCCCTTTTCGCTGCTGCTGATCGCACCCGCCACGGTGGCGGCCGCCACCCTGCCGACCAAGCAGGCGCTTTCGGTGGTAGCCCTGGCGATGCTGGTGAGCAGCCTGCTGGCCTTGCTCAGCCTGCCCCTGCCCTGGGTGCATGACCACGCCATGCCCATGCCCTGGCTATACCACACCGCGCTCTGGGCGGCGGCGGTCACCGGCATCGGCTTCACCTCCGCCTACGCCTGGCTGGCGGCGGAAGAGGCCTCGCGCATGGAGTTGGCGCTCACCGCCACCCAGACGGTGCTGGCCCGGGAGCAGCGGCTGGCGGCGCTGGGCGGGCTGGCCGCGGCGGCCGCCCATGAGCTCGGCACCCCGCTGGCCACCATCCAGGTCGTGGCCAAGGAGCTGCTGCGCAACTCGCCCGCCGACGACCCGGTCGCCGACGACGCCCAGCTGCTGCTGCAGCAGGCGCAGCGCTGCCGCGACATCCTTCGCAGCCTGTCCCAGCACCCCGACACCGGCGATATCGTCTACGCCCGACTGGGCTTGGCCCAGCTGCTGGAAGAGGTCGCCGAGCCCTACCGCTCCATCGGGCCGAAGATCACCACCAAGGTACAGGGCCCGCCCGGCGAGTTCGTGCCCGATGTGCGCCGCCTGCCCGAGGCCATCCACGCCCTTTCGTCCTTCGTCGAGAACGGGGCGGATTTCGCCCTGGACGAGGTGAGCCTGACCGGCCGCTTCGACGAGGACAGCATCTGGGTCGAAGTGCTGGACGACGGGCCGGGCTTCTCTCCGGAAATCCTGGCCAAGCTGGGCGAGCCCTATGTCACCTCCCGGCCCGGCGGCGAGGACTCCCGTTCGCACCACGAAGGCATGGGTTTGGGCTTCTTCATCGCCAAGACGCTGCTGGAGCGTTCGGGCGCCGACGTCACCTTTGGAAACGATCCACGGGGCGGAGCCGTTATCGTCGTCAAATGGCCGCGCGCCCGCGTGGAAGCCATCGATCAGGCTTGAACGAACGCGGGTATCGGCCAAAAGATACGCGCACGGGTTTTCCAAGTGCGCCAAAGCCGAGGAGTCCAGGCCCAATGACCGACGTTGCTTCGCACATTTCCTCCCTCCCCGACCGCAGCCTTCTGGTCATGGACGACGATGCTCCGCTGCGAACGCGCCTCGGTCGCGCCTTGGAATCCCGGGGATTCGAGGTGACGTTGGTGGGCTCGGTCTCCGAGGCCATGGATGCGGTCCGCTCCCACCCGCCCGCCTTTGCGGTGCTCGACATGCGGCTTGAGGACGGCAACGGCCTGAAAGTGATCGAGGCGCTGCACGACAAGCGGCCCGACGCCAAGGCTATAATGTTGACGGGATATGGTAATATCGCCACCGCGGTGGCTGCGGTGAAAGCCGGGGCCGTCGACTATCTTTCGAAGCCCGCCGATGCGGATGACGTGGTCAAGGCTCTGCTCGCCCGCCCGGACGAGTCACCCGCGCCCCCGGAAAATCCGATGTCGGCGGACAGGGTGCGGTGGGAGCACATTCAGCGCGTGTACGAACTCTGCGGACATAACGTCTCCGAGACGGCGCGCCGGCTGAACATGCACCGCCGGACTCTTCAGCGCATCCTCGCAAAAAGAGCACCAAAATGATCCTGCCTCTGCTGCTGGCGGCCGTTACGGCCTCGGCTCCCGCCCCGGCGCCCGCCGCCGGCCCCGCCGCGCTTCCTGCGCCGCGCACCCTGCCTGAGCCCGCCATCTCGCCGAAGGCCGAGAGCGGCTGCGGCTACCTGGCGCTCAAGGTCACCAAGCCGGCCGAACCCGCCAAGGGCAAGGAGCCCGCGAAGCCCGCGGAAGCCACGCCCGAGTACAAGATCCTGGCCGGCTTCAAAGTCATGGGCGGCCCGTTCCAGCTGACCGCGCCCAAGACCGAGGAGACTGTCTGGGCCTACCGCTGCACCCGCGACACCATCGTGCCGGCCAAGTTCGATGGCCGTGTGCTGCTGTTCCTGGGCAAGCCCCTGGTGATCACCGACGGCGCGCGCTCCGGCGTGCTGCAGATGCAGAAGGGCGCCTTCAGCTTCAACGTGACCAAGGGCGAGGTCACGGCCGAGGAGAAGGACTCGATCCAAAAGCAGATCAACATCTTCACGGTGAACTACCAGACCTCGGTGGCCCTCGCGAAGCAGCAGGGCGCTGCGAGCGCCGCGGCTGCGCCGGCCGCGGCCGACACACCGGTCAAGACCAAGCGCTGATCAGAAAACGCCTGCCGGAAGGGGCGCGGCGCCGCGAGGTCCGCGCCTTTTCTGTGTTCTAGACCCCAGTAGCTAGACCCCTGTAGCGCGTAGCGCCGCCAGCCGCGCGAAGGCCAGGGTCAGGGCCTTGCGCCGGGCTCCGGCCAGGGGCGCGTGCGGAGGCGGTCGCACCACCGCCCCGCCGAAGCCGTCGGCCACGATCAGGCCGGGCTCGTCAGGCAGGACGCCTTCGGGGAAGTCCGGCGACACGGCGAAATAGAACTGGTCGCAGAACTCCAGATATTCGCCCCACTTGCGGTCGGTGCGGTAGTCGTCGATCCCGGACTTCACTTCGGCGATGGCGATCTCGCCCTTGGGCCCCAGCGCCATGACGTCGGCGCGCCGGCCGTTGGGCAGGCCGACTTCCAGCAACGGCGCCCAGCCCAGGTCGGCGAACAGCCGCGCCGCGCCGCGGGTGACGGCCAGGGTGGTTTCGGGGCGCGAAAAGGCGAGGGTGATGGCGACGTCCACGCCGCCACTCTGTTCCCGCTTCGTTCGAATGTCTAGCTGTCGAACCCGACCGCGAGGATCAGACGCAGGATGTACAGGCTGGCCATGGCTCAGGCTCCGCAGGGTTTTCTTGGCGACCGTTGGACCGATGACGCAAAGCCGCTTGATCGTTGGCTGCGTTCAACCCCACGAATGTGGCGACGTTCCGGCGAAGCTGCGTCCGGATAGGGAGCATTTTCGGTGCGTGTCTTCGCGCTCACAGGAGCTGGCGTTTCCGCCGAGAGCGGCTTGTCGACCTTCCGCGACGCCGGCGGGGCCTGGACCCGGCTGGATTTCCGCGACGTGGCTACGCCCGAGGGCTTCGCTCGCGACCCCGAACGGGTGCACGCCTTCTACAACGCGCGCCGCGCCAATCTCGCCAAGGTCGAACCGAATGCGGCGCATCGGGCGCTGGGCGCCCTGCAACAGGAACTCGGCGTCCGAGGCGGCCGGCTCTACCTCTGCACCCAGAACGTCGACGAGTTGCATGAACGCGGCGGGGCGGCCGAGGTCGTCCACATGCACGGTGAACTGAGGCGGGTGCGCTGCCAGGCCTGCGGCTGGGCCGACCTTTGGAGTGGCGACCTGTCGACGGCGATCACCTGTCCCCGCTGTGGGCGGGCGGGGGGCCTGCGCCCCGACGTGGTCTGGTTCGGCGAGACGCCGCTCTTCATGGAGGAAATCTGGGAGGCGGTCGCCGGGAGCGACCTGTTCGTCGCCATCGGCACCTCGGGCGCGGTCTATCCGGCCGCGGGTCTCGTCGAGGTCGCGCGCCGCGCCCGCGTCAGGACCTGCGAGATCAACTTGCAGCCCTCCGATAACGCCGAACGCTTCGACGAGCGCCTCTACGGCCCGGCCACGGAGGTCGTGCCGGCCTGGGTTGCGCGCCTCTTGGCCTGACTATTCCGCCGCGTCCTCGATGGCGTGGATGTCGGCGTCGGAGAAGCCCATGTGGTGCCCGATCTCGTGGACCAGCACGTGCTCGATCAGGTCGCCCAGGGTCACGTCGCCCCGCTCGGCCCACTCGTCCAGGATCGGGCGGCGGTAGAGGAAGATCTCGGAGTTGCGCGGCAGCGGATCGAACCACGAGCGCCGGTTGATGCTGACCCCGTGATAGAGCCCGGCCAGGTCGAAGGGGTCCTCGATGCCCAGCGCATCCAAGGTCTTGTCGTCAGCGAACTCCAGCACCCGGAAGTCAACGTTGCCGACGACCCGCTGGAACTGCTCCGGCAGGCGATGAAAGGCGTCCTGGGCGAGGGCGGTGAACTCGTCGATGGTCGGCGCCGTGCGGCCGGCCCAATCACGCGCGCGAGCGTTGGTCAGCTCATTCATCCGGCAGCACTAGTCCTGGGTTCTCGGGGGCGCGGACTTCGAACAGGCCGATGTCCAGCGGCTGTTGCGGTTTCACGGGTTGCAGGGGCTGGCGCGCCATGGCGCGCAGCTGGCGCGCGTCCAGCGCCTCGGCGGCAGGGTCGCGGCGGGCCTTGCGGGCCTGTTCCGGCTCCAGCTCCGCCTCCTCGACCTCGGCCTTGAGCTTCCAGTAGGAGACTGACAGCCGCCAGACCATGCGCGGCAGGCGCCCCACCGGCTCGGGCCAGCGACGGCCGTCGCGGAACACCGGCTTCACCGGGGCGAGCGTGGGCGGGCGCCCCTTCACCGGAGCCAACCGCTCGCCCAGCGCGCAATAGCGATCCTCCGGCGGCAGGGCGTTATCGACGAAGCGGCCATAGGCGGCCAGCGCCGCGTCGCGCGTCTCGAAAGACGGACCAACGTCCTCGGTGGCGAAGCGCACCTCGGCGCCGGCCACGCCGCCCGCCTCACGCTCGCGCGCGGCGCGGCCCAGCGGCGCGTCCAGGGCGGCTTCGGCGTTCGGAGCGACGGGATAGAGAACGGACATGCCCGACCCATATCGGGCGGCGAAACGCCACCGGCAAGCGGGCTCGGACCCAAGTCGCGCACATGCGACAATTCCGGGACGCCCAGCACCGCTCCGCTAGGCTATCCTACCCCGTGATTCGCGCCTGAGGCGCCAGCGAGTTGTCCATGGCCGCTCAAGATTTCGCCTTCGCGGCTACCGCGGGCGCCATCGCCCTGGCGCTCTCCACGACCGTATGGGCCTGGCGTTTCCGCAGGCGAGCCGACGAGCGCACCGCCGACCTGGAAGGCCGGCTGGAGACCATCAAGTCCGCCCTGTCCGAGGCCGAGACCGCCACCGTGGCCTTCGAAGGCGCCCTGATCGCGGTCGAGGGCGAAGAGGCGCGGCTGGTCTGGGGCGACGACGCGCTGGCCGACTGCGCCAAGGCGTTGGAGCTTCAGGACGGCAGCCCTGCCGCCATGCTGGAGGCCCTGGCCGCCGCTTCGCCGGAGCATGCCGCTCGTCTGAAGGCCCTGATCGAGCGCGGCGAGCCCTGCCGCTTCCTGATCCCGATCGCGGGCGGCGTGCTGGTGGTGGAGGGCCGCCCGTCCGGCGCCATCGCCTGGCTTCGCCTGACCGTGGCCATGAACGCCGCGCCGGGCGGCAAGTTCGCCGGCCTCGCCGACCGCCTGCCCTATCCGGCCTGGATCGCCGGCCAGGACGGGGAGCTGGTCTGGGCCAATCGCGCCTGGCTCGACGCGGTGGAGGCCAAGAGCCTTGACGACGCCAAGGCCCGCAACCTGGTCTTCGACCGCGGCGCCGACAGCCTGATCCAGGACGCCGCCAGGACCCACAGCCGGCGTGAGGGCTTCCGCTGGGTCACGGTCAAGGGCCAGCGCCGCGCCTATCGCGTCGCGGCCGAGCGCATCGGCGAGGACGAGGTCTCCGCCTACGCCATCGACGCCACCGAGGCGGAAGAGACCCGCGAGGCCTTGCGCCGCCACGTCACCGCCCACGACGAAACCTTGAACCATCTCGCCGACGCGGTGGCGATCTTTGAGAAGTCCAAGCGGCTGGCGTACCACAACACCGCCTTCCAGACCCTGTGGGACCTCGACCCGGCCTGGCTGGCGGAGCGCCCGACCCACGGCGAACTGCTGGACCGCCTGCGCCAGCGCCGCCGCCTGCCCGAGACGCCCAACTACGCCAAGTGGAAGGACAAGGAGCTCGAGTTCTACGGCTCCACCGAGGTGGCTCCGGACGAGCTGTGGAGCCTGCCGGACGGGCGCACCCTGCGCGTGGTGCGCCAGCCGCACCCGCTGGGCGGCCTGCTATTGCTGTTCAGCGACATCACCGGCGAGCTGAAGCTCCGCGCCCAGTACAACGCCCTGATCCAGGTGCAGCGGGCCACGCTCGACAAGCTCAACGACGCCGTGGCCGTGTTCGGCTCGGACGGCGCCCTGCGCCTGCACAACGAGGCGTTCGAGCAGCTGTGGGGCGTCAGCACCGCCCAGTTGCAGGACGCCGGCGACTTCGACGGGGTCTCAGGGCTGTGCCGACGACTGGTGCACGACCAGGCCCTGTGGAGCGAACTCAAGGCGCGCGTCGCCGACCCCGACCCGACCGCGCGCATCCCGGTCTCGGGCGAAGCCAGGACCTCGGACCGCCGCACCTTCTCCTACCAGTCGCGGCCCCTGCCCGATGGCGCCACGCTTGTGGCCTTCGGCGACGTCACCGCCCGTCACGAGCTGGAAAAGGCGCTGGACCAGCGCTCCGCCGCCCTGGCCGAGGCCGAACGGCTGAAGCGCGACTTCGTGGGCAACGTCTCCTACGAACTTCGCACCCCGCTCACCACCATCCTGGGCTACGCCGAGATGCTGGAGGCCGAGGGCGGCGTGATGGGCGATGTCGCCGCCGACACCGCCTCCGACGCCGAACCAGCGATGGACGGGTCCCAGGCCCCAAGCGCGCCGCCGCCGGGACTGTCGCCCCGCGCCAAGGGCTACGTCCACGCCGTGCGCGCCGCTGCCAGTCAGCTCGCTCGCTCCATCGACGACGTGCTCGACATGGCCCAGATCGATGCCGGCGAGATGGGCCTATTCCTGGAAGAGGTCCGCGTCTGCGACGCCTTGGACGCCGCCGTAGAGCGCACGAAGCCGCTGATCGAAGCCAAGGCGGGCCAGTTCGTGGTCGATTGCCCCCCCGACGCCGGCGTCATCCGCGCCGACCCGAGGCGCCTTGGCCAGGCGCTCGACCACCTGCTGGAAAACGCCGCCCGCGCCTCACCGCACGAGGGCGTCGTGACCCTGTCCGCCGCCCGCGAAGGCGGCGCCCTGCGCCTGCAGATCAAGGATGTCGGGCGCGGGATCCCCTACCACCAGCAGGCCCACGTCTTCGACCGCTTCGTCGGCAGAGACCGCGGCGGCCCTGGCCTGGGCCTGGCCCTGGTCAAGGCCCTGGTCGAACTGCACGGCGGCTGGATCGCGCTCGAAAGCGCGCCCGGCGAAGGCACGACCTTCACGGTGCACCTGCCCGAGGGCGCGGCGCAGGCCGGGTCGGCGGAGCCGGAGCTGGACCTGGAAGCCGGGGTCGGCTGAGGCCTAGAGCTTCTCGAACCGCGCGCGCCCATCCGGCAGGTTCTCGTGGAACATCGCCGCCGGCCTGACCCACAGTCCCCGCTCCTTCGGCCACAGGTGCTCATAGACCACCAGCGGCTCCATGGTCTCCGAATGGCGGGCCTCGCCGACGTAGCGGTAGAGGCCGCCCTTGTAGTGGCGGTGGGTGGCGAGTTTCAGGGCTTCGGCTTCGGTCATGGCGTGAGCTTTGCGCCCGGAGGGGCGATGCCGTAAAGGTCCGGCGCCCATTTCTCCCGGACGCCCGATGACCGACCCGATCCGCCAGACCGCCCTGATCTACGACTTCGACGGCACGCTCGCGCGCGGCAACATGCAGGAGACTTCGTTCATCCCGGCCATCGGGATGACGCCGCGCCAGTTCTGGTACGAGACGGTGCGCCCCGAGGTGCTGCGCGCCGACGGCGACGACATCCTGATGTACATGCAGCTGATGCTGCGCACGGCCAAGGAGGCCGGGTTCAAGGTCACCAAGCAGACCCTGCGCGAGCACGGCCGCGACGTGCCGCTATTCCCAGGCCTGCTGGGCGACGAGAGCTGGTTCAGGCGCATCGACGCCTTCGGCGCCGCGCACGGCCTGTCGATCCGCCACTTCATCATCTCGTCGGGCCTGTACGAAATGATCGAGGGCTGCCCGATCTTCCCGGTGTTCGAGCACGTGTTCGCTTCGCGCTACGCCTATGACGAGGCGGACGAGGCGGTGTGGCCGGCGGTGGGCATCAACTACACCACCAAGACCCAGTACCTGTTCCGCATCAACAAGGGCGTGCTGAACAACTACGAGCACGAGAAGATCAACCGCTACATGCCCAAGGACCAGCGGCCGGTGCCGTTCGAGCGGATGATCTTCATCGGCGACGGCGACACCGATGTGCCGACCATGAAGATGATGCACTCCAAGGGCGGTCACTCCATCGCGGTCTATGACCCCGAAACCGAGCTGGCCAACCAGTCGAAGATCCACCGGCTGATCGCCGAGGACCGGGTGAACTTCGTGGCCTCGGCCGACTACACCGACGGCTCGGCGCTCGACATCATCGTCAAGGGCATCCTGGGCCGCATCGCGCGGCATGAGGGGATCGTGCTGGTCTAGGGGCGCGAAGGCGTCGTTCTAGGACGCCATCCTGTCGGCCCGGTGGAAGATCGGACGGATCAGGCTGGACCAGGTCACCGCCACCAGCACCAGAGCGCACAGCAGCTTGTAGAGGAACACCATGGCCGAGAAGCCGAGGTTCGCCCGCACATGGGTGATGCGGCTGACGATTACGCCGAAGGTGTCGGTGGCTTCGAAGCTCAGGGCGTTGGTGGTCTGGTCGAACCAGAAGCCGGTGTAGGTCGGAATCTCGCGGAAGAAGTTGCGGCCGCGTTCGCCGTCGATGTTCGGCATTTGCCGCTGAAAGGTCAGGTTGGCGCGCATCCAGGTGGCGATCGGGTAGTCGACCGGGTCGTTGGCGACCTCGTTGTCGGTGAAGAAGCCCGCGTCGGCGATGGCGGCGGCGGGGTTGTCTGCGGGCGCCGCGGGCGCCGCAGCGGCTTGGTCCGGGCCGGGCGCCGCGGCCGTCGGCAGGACATGCGCCTGCATCAGGGCCGCGGTCGGGATCGCCATGCTGGCGGGCAGCGACAGGATCGCCAGCGCCACCATGGCATGGGACAGGACCACGACCTTCTTGGTGTGGCTGGCGCTCCAGGCGCGCATCACCTGCAGCACCGCAGGCGCGGCGAAGAACAGGAAGCTCAGCACCACCAGCTCGCGGTCGTGGACCAGGCTCTGCGCCGTGTCGTTGAACACGCCCGAGACGACACCCAGGCCCGCGCACAGCAGGAAGGCCACGGCGATGACGACCAGCCAGGGATCGCGTTCCGGCCGGTGGCCGAACAGACCGCCGAGCAGGGACTGCGCCAGGTGCCACAGGGCGCGCGGGATCATCACCAAGAGGAAGATAGCCAGCGCCAGCAGGCTGGCGGCGCTGAAATAGGAGACTTCCACGGCCCCGCCCTCCCCCGTCCAGGCGTTAACGGTTCTGCTTGGGATGCAAGCCTGTCAAGCGGATGCACCCGCCAAGGCGCGCCGCTATGCGAGCGCGAGCACCCGCCAGTCGCGGTCCAGCCTCGCTGTGGCGTCCGCGCGTATGCCGCCGCGCAGCATGTGTTCGGTCAGGCTCTGGTAGTGGGCGATGAACCGTTCCAGCTTCGCCCGGCGTTCGGGCGGCAGTTCGGCCGGGGCGACGCCAAGCAAGCCGGCCTCCTGCTCGCAGCGCCAGTCGAGCACCACGGCGAAGGAGGGGGCGGCCAGGAACAGGATGGCGTCGAAGCCGGCGAAGAAGGCGGCATAGTCACCGCCCAGATGCGCGTTCCAGGCGCCGCGCCAAGTCCCGTGCGCGTCCTCGCTCGCCTCCAGCGCATTGACCGGCCGCGCCTGTTCCTCAGGCGTCAGTGGGGTCGCGCCCACACACCAGCCATCGATGATCACCGCCGACGGCCGGCCCTGGAACACAGGCCACGCGGCCTCGGGCAAGCGATCGTCGGCCAGCTTGTCGAAGGCGGGGATCGATGTGCGCGCGCCCTCGCCCGCGTCGCGCAAGGCTTCGACCGTGCGACGCGCCAGTTCAACGTCATGCGTGCCCGGCGGGCCGCGCACAGCGAACAGGGGATGCACCTCCGCCGCCAACGCCTGGCGCTCGGCCTTGGTCAGATAGACATCGTCGATCGAGAAGTGCGCCGCGCCGAAGCACCGCACGGCGGCCCGCGAGAGGGTGGTCTTGCCCGAGGCCTGGCAGCCCGCCACCCCGATCAGGGGCGCACGCCCGTCGGGCCGCCCTCGCCGGATCCAACCCTCGATCAGGCCCAGCAGGCGCGGATCGGGGACCGGCGCCTCGCTCAGTGCTGGTTCTCCGGCATGCGCACGATCAGGCCGTCCAGCGCGTCCGACACCCGGATCTGGCACGACAGGCGCGAGGTCGGCTTCACCTCCTCGGCGAAGTCGAGCATCGACTCCTCCATGGCCGAGGCCGGGCCGGTTTTCTCGAACCAGGCGTCGTCGACATAGACGTGGCAGGTCGCGCAGGCGCAGGCTCCGCCGCAGTCGGCGTCGATGCCCGGGATGTTGTTGCGCACCGCGCCTTCCATCACCGACAGGCCGGTCTTGACGTCGACCTCGTGCTCGGTCCCGTCGTGTTCGATGTAGGTGATCTTGGCCAAGGCGCGCGCTTCTCGATGCAGGTGGGGCTCACCTACACGGGCGAGAGCTCCGGCTCAATGCGGCGCTTAAGGCCGCTGGTGCCGGGGCTGATAGAGGCCGAGCTTGCCGCCGCCGGGCAGGGCGACGCGGGTCAGGCGACCCCAGCCCTGCTGGGTCGGCTCCTCGCACGCGACGCCGTTGGCCTTGAGCTTCTTCATTTCCGCGTCCAGGTCGTCGGTCATCAGGAACAGCTCGTGCAGGTCGTTCTCGTCGGAGGGATGCACGGCGACCTCGGACGGCGGCAGGGCGAAGATCAGCCAGCCCTGGCCGACATCGACGTGGGGAAAGCCCAGCACATCGCGCAGAAAGGCGCGGTCGACCTCCGCATTCTTTGAACAGATCACCACATGGGCGCCGTTGATCATGGTCGTCTTCTCCCTTGTCGCGCGGACCATCGGGCGCCGCCGCGCCGCTTGCCAAGCGGGTAAGTTTGAACTTACCTCGGCCCATGTCTGCGCCGCTGCCCGCGCCCGAACGCAGGCCCCCGCGCCGGTCCGCCCGCACGCGGCCGGCGGCGCCGGTGTTCGCGGCCCTGGGCGATCCGATGCGGCGGACGATCTATGAACGGCTGGCGGCGCGGCCCCAGACCGTGGGCGAGTTGGCCGCTCACCTGCCGGTCTCGCGCCCCGCGGTCTCGCAGCATTTGCGCGCGCTCAGGCTGGCGCGCCTGGTCGACGTGACCGAGGTCGAGGGCCGCAGGCTCTATCGGCCGGACGCGGAGGGGCTGAAACTGTTGCAGGCCTGGCTGGACCTGCACCGGGCGCTGTGCCCCTAGGCCTTGTGGCGCGCGTAGCGCAGGACCCAGCTGTCCTTCCACGACCCGTCAGGCTGCTGCGCCTGCCAGCGCCAGGTCAGGCGGTCGGCGTCGGCCTTTTCCCAGATCATGCGCATGATCACGTGCTTCGGCCCCACCGGCTCGGTCGTGCGCAGTTCGAAGACGTAGGGCTGGCCCTGCACCGGCCCGCCGGTCAGCACGAACACGCCGCCCTGGTTGTCGACCCAGGTCTGGCGCCACAGCTTCGCCGCCGGGTCGTAGATCGAGTAGGAGCCGCCCACGTACCGGGTCGCCGGCAGGCTGAAGTGCTCGGCGATGACGCAGGGACCGTACTCGTCCTTGGTGATGTGGTTGGTCGCGTGGCCGAGCACGCCGGGCGAGGCGTCGAAATCCAGGTCCCAGTCGCCGGCTCAGAAGTCGAGCGCGCGGAACTCCGGCGTGGCGCAGGCGGGCGGCGAAGCCGGTTGAGCCTGGGCTGCGCCGGCAAGCGCGAGCGTGGCGACAGCGGCCAAGGCGGGAACGAGACGGGTCATGCGGACCTCCCTTCCGACGGATAGGCGACCCTCCGCCCGGGGGCCGGCTGCGGCAAGTTAAGGATCGGAAAGTCGCTTTCAGCGGCGCAAGCGCCTCAGGGCCTGGCCGCCAGGGCCGCCTCGACGGTCTTCAGGCCCTCGCTCGCATGGGCGCGCTGTTTGGCGTCCAGCGGCGCCTTGAGCGCGAGGCCATACCAGCGCCGCGCCTCCTCCAGCGCCTGGCGCCCTTCCGGCGTGGTCATGCCCGCGTCCCGGGCCTGGAGCACGGCGGCGTCGGCGACATAGAGCGCAGCCTCCGGCCGGCCGGCTTCGTAGGCCTGCCGGTACCAGCGGCCCGCCTGCGCGCGATCCTTGGGCGTCCCGTCGCCGTTCCAGGACATGGAGCCCAGGTGGAACAGGGCGTTGGCGTGGCCTTGCGCGGCGGCCTTCTCGAACCAGGCGTGGGCCTGGGCGAAGTCGCGCGGGAGCACCTGGCCGTTCAGATAGTATTCGCCGAGGTCGGTCTGGGCGTTGGCATCGCCGGCCTCGGCGCCCTCGCGGCACAGCTTCAGCCCCGCCTCGGCGTTCTTCTCGCCGCCCTCGCCGCGCACCAGCATGTTGCCGAGCGCACAGCGCGACTGCACGAAGCCGAAGCCGATCGCCTTGGCGTACCAGGCGCGCGCCTGCGCCAGATCGCGACGCCGGCCCGAGCCGTCATAGAAGCATTGGGCGTAGTTGTGCGCGCCTGACCCCAACCCCGCCTGGGCGGCGCCCTCGAAGTAGCCGCAGCCGCGGGCCGGGTCGGGCTTCACACCCGCCAGCCCACCGAAATAGATCTCGCCCAGCAACTCGCGCGCCTGGGTATTGCCGGCGCGGTCGGCCCGGGCCAACGCATCGAGGCCCTGCGCCGTGCGCCCGGCCTGCAGGTCGTCGACCGCGCCGCGCAGCAGGTCCGCCGCGGTCGGGCCGTCGCCAGCCAGCAGCGCGAGGGTCAGGACAAGCGGGATCATCTGCCCCCGCCTCAGGATCAGCCGGCGCGGCGCGCCAGCATCTTCTTGGTTTCGGCGATGGCCTTGGCCGGGTTCAGGCCCTTCGGACACACCTGGGCGCAGTTCATGATGGTGTGGCAGCGATAGAGCTTGAACGGGTCCTCGATGGCGTCGAGCCGTTCGCCGGTGGCCTCGTCGCGCGAATCTGCAAGCCACCGGTAGGACTGTAGAAGCGCCGCCGGACCCAGGTACTTCTCCTGGTTCCACCAGTAGCTGGGGCACGAGGTCGAGCAGCAGGCGCAGAGGATGCACTCGTAGAGGCCGTCGAGCTTCTCGCGGTCCTTCGGCGTCTGCAGCCACTCCTTGTCGGGCTCGGGCGTCTTGGTGTGCAGCCAGGGCTCGATGGAGGCGTACTGGGCGTAGAACAGGTTCAGGTCCGGGACCAGGTCCTTGACCACCGGCATGTGCGGCAGGGGCGAGATCGCGATGGTGTCGCCCTTGAACTCGTCCCAGCCCTTGGTGCAGGCGAGCGTGTTGCGCCCGTCGATGTTCATGGCGCACGAGCCGCAGATGCCCTCGCGGCACGACCGGCGGAAGGTCAGCGTCGGGTCGATGGTGTTCTTGATGTGGATCAGGGCGTCCAGCACCATCGGGCCGTGTTTGGAGGTGTCGACCTCGTAAGCATCCCAGCGCGGATTGCCGCCGGCCTCGGGGTCGTAGCGGTAGATCTTGAAGGTCTTGACCGCGCCCGACTTGGCGTCGGCGGCGGCCTTCCAGCGCTTGCCGGTCTTGACCTTGGAATTACGCGGAAGCGTCAGCTCGACCATCAGTACACCCGGGCCTTGGGTTCGATGTATTTGATTTCGTTCGACAAGGTGTAGGCGTGCACAGGGCGGTAGTCGATCTTGACCTTGCCGGTCGTCAGATCGAGCCACGCCAGGGTGTGCTTCATCCAGTTCTTGTCGTCGCGCTCGGGGAAGTCCTCCCGCGCATGGGCGCCCCGGCTTTCCTGGCGGTTCAGGGCGCCGTTGATGGTCACCAGGGCCTGGCCGATCAGGTTGTCGTATTCGAGGGTCTCGATCAGGTCGGAGTTCCAGACCAGGCCGCGGTCGGTGACGCCGATGTCCTTTGACTGGTTCCAGATCGCGTCCAGCCGCTGCACGCCCTGGGCCAGGGTCTCGCCAGTGCGGAACACCGCCGCGTCTTCCTGCATGGCCTTCTGCATCTTCAGGCGCAGCTCGGCGGTGGGCGTCGATCCCGAGGCGTTGCGGAAGCGGTCCAGGCGATCCAGGTGGCTGTCGGTGACCGACTTGGGCGTCTCGGGCAGGGTCGCGCCCTTCTCGACGATCTCGGCGGCGCGCAGACCCGCCGCGCGGCCGAACACCACCAGGTCGATCAGCGAATTGGAGCCCAGCCGGTTGGCGCCGTGCACCGAGACGCAGGCCGCCTCGCCCACCGCCATCAGGCCCGGCACGACCTTGTCGGGGTCGGCGCCCGACTTGGTCAGCACCTCACCATGATAGTTCGTGGGGATGCCGCCCATGTTGTAGTGCACGGTCGGCAGGACCGGGATCGGCTGCTTGGTCACGTCCACGCCCGCGAAGACCCGCGCGCTTTCGGTGATCCCGGGCAGGCGCTCGTGGATGATCTTCGGGTCCAGGTGGTCCAGATGCAGGAAGATGTGGTCCTTGTTCGGACCCACGCCCCGGCCCTCGCGCACCTCGATGGTCATGGAGCGCGAGACCACGTCGCGCGAGGCCAGGTCCTTGGCCGAGGGGGCGTAGCGCTCCATGAAGCGCTCGCCTTCGGAATTGGTCAGGTAACCGCCCTCGCCGCGCACGCCTTCGGTGATCAGCACGCCCGCGCCATAGATGCCGGTCGGGTGGAACTGCACGAACTCCATGTCCTGCAGCGGCAGGCCGGCGCGCAGCACCATGGCGTTGCCGTCGCCGGTGCAGGTGTGGGCGCTGGTGGCGGTGAAATAGGCCCGGCCGTAACCGCCAGTGGCCAGGATCACCATCTTGGCGTTGAAGCGGTGCAGAGTCCCGTCGTCGAGCTTCAGGGCGGTGACGCCCCGGCACGCGCCGTCGACCATGATCAGGTCGAGCGCGAAGTACTCGATGAAGAAGTCGACCTCGTTCCTGACCGACTGACCGTAGAGGGTGTGCAGGATGGCGTGGCCGGTGCGGTCGGCCGCCGCGCAGGTGCGCTGGATCGGGGCCTCGCCGAAGTTGCGGGTCATGCCGCCGAAGGCGCGCTGGTAGATCTTGCCTTCCGGGGTGCGCGAGAACGGCACGCCCCAGTGCTCGAGCTCATAGACCGCCTTGGGGGCCTCGCGGACCATGTATTCGATGGCGTCCTGGTCGCCCAGCCAGTCCGACCCCTTCACCGTGTCGTACATGTGCCAGCGCCAGTCGTCCTCGCCCATGTTGCCGAGGCTGGCGGAGATGCCGCCCTGGGCGGCCACGGTGTGCGAGCGGGTCGGGAAGACCTTGGTCACGCAGGCGGTCTTCAGCCCCGCCTGGGCGCATCCCAGCGCCGCGCGCAGGCCCGAGCCGCCGGCGCCCACGACCACCACGTCGAACTGATGATCGACGAACTCATATGCGGCCATGGGACGTCAGACTCCGATCTGTGAGCCGAAAGCGATCTTCAGGATCGAGAAGACCGCCACGACCGCCAGCAGCAGGCAGATAAGCAGGTTGAGCAGCAGGAACAGGCCCTTGCCGAAGGGCTTGTGCACGTAGTCCTCGACCACCACGCGAAGGCCCAGGCGCATGTGATAGACGCTGAGCAGGATGGTCAGGATCAAAAGGATCGCGTGGAGCGGCGACCTCAGCCAAGCGATGGCGCCGTCGTAGCCGGTCCCAGACAGCTTGTAGGCCGACCACAGGCCCCAGACGGCCAGCGGGATCAAGAAGATCGAAGAGACCCGCTCCTTGATCCAGGTGCCGGCGCCGTGGTGGGCCGAGCCCAGGCCTTCGACGCGCGAACGGTCGGTGCGATAGCCCTCGCTCACAGCTGAACCTTTCCGTCGAGGTACATCACCGCCCAGAAGGCGATGGTGGCGATCACCGCGAACCAGATCGACAGGGTCGAGAGCGCATCGGCGGTCTTGGGCGTCAGGCCCGCGCCGGTGTCCCACAAAAGGTGCCTCAGGCCCGAGGCCAGGTGATAGAAGGCGCCGGCCGACAGCGGAACCCACACGACCAGCGCCAGGGGGTTGGCCGCATAGGTCAGATACTGAGCGTAGATGTCCGGCCCGGCCGCGAGCGCCGCGACCCAGGCCACGACCACAATGGCCCCGATGTAGAGTCCGATGCCGGAGACCCGGTGCAGGATCGAGCCCAGCATGGTCACATGCCAGCGCCAGACCTGCAGGTGCGGCGACATCGGCTTGACGTAGGGGGGCTTAGGGGTCTTCGAGCCCTTCTTGGGCTTGTCGGGCGCGCCCGCGCTCGCTTGCGACATGGAGAATCGACCTTTCGCGCCCGAAGCACTTCGCCGGACGCGCCGGACTTTTAGACCCTGGACCGGGGGTGTCAACGAAGCGGGGCCCCCGAGATGCTGCGCCGCAACCGGACTTTGCCGCGCTTGCCAGGAACCGGGGCCGGGCTTAACGCTTTTCGCGTCTCGTCGCGGTTTTGGGATCGAAGTCGTGAGCGCCTGGCTCGTCGCCGCATTGCTGATCGCCATGGGCCAGCCCGTGCCGTCCTCGCCGCCCGAGGACGAGGAGGCGCAGCCGCCGCCTCCGCCCGCCCAGGCGCCGCTGACGCCTGCGCCCGGCGCGCCCGCTCCGGCGGCCTCGCCTGCCGCGGTCCAGCCCGAGCCCGACGGCCCCGCCGGCAACCAGCCGATGGACGCCCTGACGCGGCGGCCCGTGGTCCGCCCCTTCGAGATGCCCGCCTACGGCCTGCCGTCGGCGCCTATCCCCTATGGCCAGGTCGCGCCCGTCCCCGGCGCGCCGGTTGAGGTCGACCGCTATACGCGCAGCTACGAGACGGCCAAGGACGATCGCGAAGCCTTCTACGACCGCGGGGTGAAGAGCCACTACGACGCGGAACAGGCCCTGATGGGGCCGCTGGACGGGGTCTGGACCATCTCCACCGCGAGCGGCCAAGTCCTCTATCGCGTGATCATCAACGAGCCGGGGATGTCGAGCCCGCTGGAGGCCGCCTGGCGCGACCTGCGCAAGCCCCATGGGCCGAGCGCCAGCGGAACCGTGGACCTCTGCGCCCGCGACGGCCAGGCCCTGTCGATCGAGTTCCAGGAAGACGATCGGGTCAAGCGCACCAGCCTGCGCCTGCGCCGCGGCCTGGACGGCGAATGGCGCGGCGAACTGGACGATCAGGGCCGTCGCGAGACGGTGGTCATGACGAAGGGGCCAACGCCCTCCTGAGCGTTTCCAGGGACTGCAACCGCCTGGACGCGTCATAGGCCCGTGGCGCGCCCTGACCCCACACAGGCTTGGGCCAAGCCTCGTCGTCCGCGCGGCGACCGATCACGTGTACATGCAGCTGCGGCGTGACGTTCCCGAGTGCGGCGACATTGGTCTTCTCGACCGGACGTCCCCAGGCCTCGCCCAAAGCCCGCACGGCGGCCGAGGCGCGCACGATTTCGTCCATCAGCATCGCCCGGTGATCGGCGTCGAGGTCGTCCAGGTCGCGCACGGCGTCCACGCGCGGGATCAGGATCAGCCACGGGAAGCGCGCGTCCAGGTGCAGCCTGACCTGGCTGAGCTTGAGATCAGCGACGAAGGCCGAGCCGCCGTCGAAATCGGGGTGCAGGGAGAAGGTCATGCCGCCTTGCCTATCCCTTCTCTTCCCAAGGGAGAAGGGAGCCCTTGCGACCGGCCCTTCCGAGGTTTAGATGCGCCGCAGCATTTTTCCTCCAGCCCACCCCCACACCTCTCGCGGAGACTGACGCCATGGCGCGCGCGAAAATCGCCCTGATCGGAGCCGGCATGATCGGCGGCACCCTGGCCCACGTCTGCGCCCGCGAGGAGCTGGGCGATGTGGTGCTGTTCGACGTGGTCGAAGGCGTGCCCCAGGGCAAGGCGCTGGACCAGGTCCAGGCCTCCACCGTCTTCGGCAAGGACGTGAAGATCGCCGGCGCCAACGACTACGCCGCCATCAAGGGCGCCGACGTCTGCATCGTCACCGCCGGCGTCGCCCGCAAGCCGGGCATGAGCCGCGACGACCTGCTGGGCATCAACCTGAAGGTCATGAAGGCCGTGGGCGAAGGCATCAAGCAGCATGCCCCCAACGCCTTCGTCATCTGCATCACCAATCCGCTCGACGCCATGGTCTGGGCCCTGCGCGAATTCTCCGGCCTGCCGCACAACCGCGTGGTCGGCATGGCCGGCGTGCTGGACTCGGCCCGCTTCGGCCTGTTCCTGGCCCAACGCTTCGACGTCTCGGTCGAGGACGTGCGCGCCTGGACGCTCGGCGGCCACGGCGACGACATGGTGCCGATGGTGCGCTTCTCCACCGTGGGCGGCCTGCCCCTGCCGGAGTGGGTCAAGCAGGGGGCCCTGACCCAGGCGGAGCTGGACGCCATCGTCGAGCGCACCCGCAAGGGCGGCGGCGAGATCGTGGCCCTGCTCGGCACCGGCTCGGCCTATTACGCCCCGGCCGAGAGCGCGGTGGCCATGGCCAAGTCGTTCCTGAAGGACAAGAAGCGGGTCCTGGCCTGCGCCACCCACCTGACCGGCCAATACGGCGTTGACGGCCTCTACGTCGGCGCGCCCTGCGTGATCGGCGCCGGCGGCGTGGAGCGAGTGATCGAATTCCCGATGGACGACGTAGAAAAGGCGATGTTCGCCAAGTCGGTGGACTCGGTGAAGGGCCTGCTGGAGGCCTGCAAGCAGATCGATCCGTCGCTGGCCTGAGCTGCCGCGGCATTTGGGAGGGGTGGAGCATGGCCGCGTTCCTGGCGATGGCCGCGATGCTGGCGGCGGCCGATCCGGCCGCTTGCGCCCCCGCGACCGAAGCTGAGCTGGTCAAGACCTTCGACGACTGGTCGCGCGCTTATGCCGGCCATGATCTGAAGGCGACCATGGGCATCTTCGACCATAACGTCGTGATGCAGTTCCAGGGCGCCCCCGACGCCAATCGGACCGAGTTGCAGAAGAGCTACGAGGCCGAGTTCGCCAAGGGCGACGCCGGGCGCTGGTCGATGAAGATCGAGGCGGTGCTGATGTCCGGCGCGGTGGCCGATGTGTTCTCGACCTGGACCCTGGAGCGCGCCGGCAAGGCCGAGCAGACCAACCGCTCGGTGGATGTGCTCAAGCGCGGCGCCGACTGCCAGTGGCGTATCGTGCGCTCGCTGAACTATCCGGCCGCCGCGCCGAAATAGCCGTTCGCGCCGAAGCGCTTTCACCCTCGAGCGGCGCTGCTAAGCTGACCTAATGCAAGCGCCCGGCCCTACCCTCGAAACCGACCGCCTGATCCTGCGTCCGCCCGCGCCCGAGGATTTCGAACCCTGGTGCGAGATGATGGCCGACGAGGAGACCGCGCGCTTCATCGGCGGCGTGGCGTCGCCCTCGATGGTGTGGCGTCAGCTCTGCTCCATGGCCGGCGCCTGGACCATGTTCGGCTACGCCATGTTCAGCGTGGTGGAGAAATCCAGCGGCCGATGGCTCGGGCGCCTGGGACCGTGGACGCCTGCCGACTGGCCCGGAACCGAGGTCGGCTGGTCGCTGAGCCGCGCCGCCTGGGGCAAGGGCTACGCCACCGAGGGCGCCGCGGCGGCTATCGATTGGGCCTTCGACAACCTCGGCTGGACCGAGGTGATCCACTGCATCGACCCGGAGAACCTCCCGTCCGCGGCGGTCGCGCGTCGTTTGGGTTCCGCCTACCTCAGGCCCGGCAAGCTGCCGCCGCCCTACGAGACCGCGCAGGTGCAGATCTGGGGTCAGCGCCGCGAGCAGTGGAAGGGCCGACGCGCCGTCGCTTAGGCCTTCGCTTACCTTCTTCGGCCATCCTGATCGGATGCGCCGTCGCCCTACGCTCGAGACCGAACGTCTCATTCTCCGCCCGCCCTGTGAGCGCGATTTCACCGCCTTCGCCGCCATGATGGGCGACGCCGAGCACGTGAAGTTCATCGGCGGCCGCCAGCCCCCGTCCCTGGCCTGGCGCAGCCTGGCCTCGATGGTCGGCAGCTGGGCCATGCGCGGCTACGGCATGTTCGCGGTGCTGGAGAAGGACACCGGCCGCTGGGTCGGCCAGACCGGCCCGTGGAAACCGCACGACTGGCCCGGCAACGAGATCGGCTGGGCCCTGGCGCCCGGCGCCGCCGGCAAGGGCTATGCGGTGGAGGCGGCTTCGGCCGCCATGGACTGGGCCTTCGACCACCTGGGCTGGACCGAGGTGATCCACTGCATCAACCCGCACAACACCGCCTCGATCCGGGTGGCCGAGCGGCTGGGGTCGGTGCGGCTGGGCAGGGTCCAGTGCCCCGCGCCCTACGACAAGGTCGAGTCCATCGCCTGGGGCCAGACTCGCGACGCTTGGCAGGGCCGCAAGGCCGCCTGACTTGGGCCGCCTGACTTGGGCCGCCTGAACATGGCCAATTCCGGCTAACCTCGTTTACACGCGAAGGCTTAAGCCTGAGGGCGCAACCTCGTCTCCCGACCCTTTGCGAATCGGGAGACCCCCGCCCATGAGTTCGCTTTCCATAGCCGCCATAGGCATGGCCCAGGCCGCCCAGCGCCTGGACCAGGCCAATATCGCCGTCAGCAACGCCGCCCGCCCCGGCTCCGACGCCGACATGGGCGAGGCCAAGGTCGAGGAGATCCAGGCCGAACTGGCGTTCCAGGCCGCGGTGTCGGTCGTGCGCGTGGCCGACGAGTCGGTCGGCCGCGTGATCGACATGAAGACCTAGGCTCTCAGTACCACCCCTTCGCTCGCAACACCTTGGCCCAGGTCCGGCTGACCGGGACCTCGACGCCGTTCTTGAGCGTGAACACCGCGCGCCCGTCATTGCGCTTGGCGCCGACCACGGCCGAGCGCGCCACCCACCAGGAGCGGTGGGTCTGGGCGCCTTCCAGGCCTTCCAGTTCGCCGACTGCATCCGACAGCCGCATCAGGATCAGGTCCGAGCCGCGGTCGGTGTGGATGCGCAGATAGTGGTCCTCGGCCTCGACCGCCCAGACCTCAGCGCCCCTCAGCTTCAGCGGCAGGCGGTCGAGGAACTTCGGCGGCGCGGCGCCGGGCTTGGCGGCGTGGGTCTGCGGTGGGGTCTGGTTGGCCAGCATGGCGATGCCGGTCATGGCGGCCGAGACCAGCATCACCGGTCCGAAGTAGATCGGCAGGTTCTTGAGCTGAGGGCCGTGATCGAAGCTGAGGCCGGTGATCGCCCACACCACCACGGTGTAGGGCAGGCCGATGATCAGGGCGAGCAGCGCTCCGGCGAGCCAGCGCCGCTCGCTCATGCCCGGAAAACTGAAGATCCAGGCCCCGACGGCATGGCCCCAGAACGAGCCCAACACCATCAGGCCGACCCAGTAGGTCAGGCGTACGCCCAGCGGCACCAGGTGGGTCTGGAACGGCGCGATCAGGGCCATGAACACGCCCGCCACCACGGCAATGAGCATGCCCCGGCCCCACGCGTCCCAGAACGCCTTCCAGTCGAACCCAGCCTGTTTCGAGGCCATGAACGTCCCCCGACTCCTTTAAGCCTGAAGACCACGAAGCGCCGCCGAAAGGAACCCGCCGTTCGCGCTTCGTGAGCGGCGCGCGCGTGCGTTGGCGAAGGCGGCGTGGCTATCGACGCCAAACCGCTCGCGAGAACGGCGCCCGCCGGCCAGGGTCGCCATTGACGGCGCAGCGGACTGCGCCCGCCTTGCACCGGAGCTACCCATGTCGGCCGAACCGACCCTCACCTCGCCCGTCCAGGACCCGACCCGCGATCCGAGCGTGGGCCTGCGCGCGTTCCTGCTGCGCGCGCTGCTCAGCCTGGCGATCACGACCCTGCTGGTGTTCCTGTCCTTCGGCGGCAACTGGGGACAGGTGCTGAGCTACTACAGCCACGCCAACCTGATGCCCCATGCGCCGAATCTCGGTGTGCTCAATGGCGTCTCGCCTGCGATCCAGATCCATCTGTTCACGGTTCTGGCCGCAGTCGGCATAGGCGCGATCCTGCTGCTGGGACCCAAGGGCACGACCGTGCACCGGACCCTCGGCTGGGGCTGGGCCATCCTGATGGTGACCACCGCGGTCAGCGCCTTCTTCATACGCGAGGTCAACCGCGGCTCGCTGAGCTTCATCCACATCCTGGCCGGCGCCACCCTGATCGCCGCGCCGATGGGAGTCTACTTCGCCCGCACCCACCAGGTGCTGCGCCACGGCCGCACCATGCAGGGCCTGTTCGCGGGCGGTATCCTCATCGCCGGCGTCCTGGCCTTCCTGCCCGGCCGGATCATGTGGCGGATGTTCTTTGGGTGAGAAGCGAAGCGCTTAGGCCCGTGTGCGATCGAGACTGCTCTGTCGATCCTCGCGCCCGAAGGCCGGATCCGTGAGGTAAGGCCGGGCCTCAGCCCTGCTTGCACACCGCGCGGAATCCTGCGGCCGCAAAACAGGCCATCTCGCGCCGGGCGGTATCGAGGTCGCCGGAACGGCACAGGCCCTCGGACAGGCGGTCCAGGCGCCCGGTCTCACCCATGGTCAGGGTCAGGGCGCCGGAGAGGAACTGATAGGCCCAGTACAGGTCTTCCTCGCGCGCGGCGGGCATGACCTTGCGCATCAGGGCCAGCATGCGGCGGATCACCGGGTCGAAGTAGCGGGTCATGGTCTCCCCGCCCCAGACCGGGGTGGCGTTCACCTGGCTGACCAGGGCGCAATAGTGCTTCCAGCCCGGCCCGCCCTTGGCCTGCCATTCCAGCACCGGTCCGATGAAGGCGTCGATCACGCCCTCGGCGGTCATCTGATCGCCCTTCTCCGCCTCGTAGCGGTCGAGCGCTTCCAGCCGGTCACGGTTCAGCACGTCGGCCCGGCGCAGGAACACCGCGTCGAACAGGCCCTTCTTGGTGCCGAAATAGTAGTGCAGCAGCGCCGTATCGACGCCCGCCTCGCGCGCCACCTCGCGGATCGTCACCCCGTGGAAACCGTGCTTGGAGAACAGGTCCTCGGCCATGTCGAGGATGGTCTCGGCGGTGTCGCCGTTGCGGCTGCCCTTGCTGGGCCGGCCGCGCCGGCCGGCCGGCCGCTTCGCGGACTTGGGCTCGGTATCGTTGGTCTGCATGCGGTCGGGCGCCTCCCTGCGCCGTTCCCGGCGCCCATGGCATAGGCCGAACCCGCTCCGGCTCCAAGCCCGCATCGGCGCAGAAGCCACAGTCGGCGAGAGACCGCGGTGGTTCGGCCAACACCGTTTGACAGCTTGACCGGTGAGGATCATTTTCCCCGGAAATCATCGAGTGCTGAATTTTCATCAGCGCTCACAGGGGAGGGCCTCCATGAAGACCGTGTTCAAGACCGCTTTGCTTGCCGGCGCCGCCTGGTCGGCCATGGCCGGTTTCGCCGCCGCCCAATCGGCTCCCGCCAAACCCGCCGACACCGGCCAGGTGACCGAGGTGGTGGTGACCGCCCGGCGTATCTCCGAAAGCGAACAGCGCACCCCCGTGGCGGTCTCCGCCTTCACCCAGCGCCAGCTGGACAGCACCGGCGTGACCGATGTGGTGG
The DNA here is from genome assembly GCA_018241995.1 of Pseudomonadota bacterium. GTDB lineage: Bacteria > Pseudomonadota > Alphaproteobacteria > Caulobacterales > Caulobacteraceae > JAFECT01. The sequence continues at coordinate 110,520 of JAFECT010000006.1, read as the reverse complement.
GCCTGCAAGGCGCGGTGCCGAACCTGAACATCGCGCAGGGCCGCGGCTCGGCCGACGCGACCAACATCTACATCCGCGGCGTGGGCCAGCCCGACGCCCTGCAGACCTTCGACCCGGCCGTCGGCGTCTACATCGACGACGTCTACTACAGCCGTATCCGCGGCACGAAGTTCGACCTGCTCGACCTGCAGGACGTGGAAGTGCTGCGCGGCCCGCAGGGCACGCTCTACGGCAAGAACACCATCGGCGGCGCCCTGAAGCTGACCACCCGCAAGCCGGGCCATGACCCCTACTTCTTCGGCGAGGCCAGCTTCGGCTCCTACGCCCAGAACGACTTCAAGATTTCGGCCTCGATGCCGGTCGACGACACCCTGGCGATCGGCATCTCGGCGCTCAGCGACAAGCACCGCGGCTATGTCACCAATCCGGCCAACCCGGCGCAGAGCTACAACAACGAAGACACCCAGGCGATCCGCGGCCAGGTAGCCTGGAGCCCGACCAAGGACTTCCACGTCGACCTCTCGCTCGACTACACCCGCGAGACGCCCAACATGACCGTGGGCCAGGCGACCAACACCCTGAAGAGCGCGTTCGGCGCGACCCTGCTGTCGATCCCGAACCCGCCGCCGACCTTCAACTGGACCACCTCGACGACGCCGGGGCTGCCCAACAAGGAGCCGCTGGAGCACGCCGGCGCCTCGGTCGCGGCGACCTGGAACCTGTCCGACCATTGGACCCTGAAGTCGATCAGCGCCTATCGCCGCCTCACCTACGACGACTTCATCGACATCGACGCCACCCCGCTGCAGCTGGGCGACGTGGAGGTCAACGTCCACCAGAACCAGACCAGCCAGGAATTCCAGCTCAACTACTCGGCCGAGAAGCTGAACGTGGTCTCGGGCGTCTACTACCTGCGTGAGAACGTCTCCTCGTTCCAGCAGGCCTTCGCCAACGCCTTCCTGACGCCCTTCACCTTCCTGCGCACCATCAACGACAACCTGCACACCACCAGTTGGGCTGGGTACGTCAACGCCAACTACGCCCTGACCGACAAGCTGCATGTGTCGGCCGGCATCCGCTACACCGACGAGAGCAAGGACTACTTCCGCACCACCACGACCTTCTCGTCGCTTGGGGCGCTGAATAACGTCACCTTCGCCCCGCCCTTCCCCAAGACGACCTGGACCAACTGGTCGCCTATGGCCACGGTCGACTACCAGGTGTCGGACAACGCCATGGTCTATGCGCGGGTGGCGGAAGGCTTCCAGTCTGGGGGCTTCAACGGCCGCGCCAACAGCGCCAACCAGAACATCCCCTACGATCCTGAGCGCCTGACCTCCTACGAGGCCGGCCTCAAGAGCACCTGGTGGGATCACAAGGCGCGCCTGAACTTCACGGTGTTCTACAACGACTACCGCGACTTCCAGGCCAGCGTCGGCGCATCCGAGATCATCGCCGGCATCCCGACCCCGGTGCTGACGGTGCTGAACGCGGGCAAGCTGCACACCTCCGGCGCCGAACTCGAATTCAACCTGCGCCCGGTGCCGCAGCTGCGGCTGGATAGCGAAATCGGCTACCTGGACGCCAAGTATTCCGAGTTCAACGACACCACCTTCCCCGGCGGCACGCGCGTCTGGGAAACCCCGGCCTTCTCGCCCAAGTGGACGGCTCGCTTCGGCGCCGCCTACGAGGTCGACCTGGGCCAGCACGGCTTCGTGACCCTGGGCGGCCAGGCGCGCTACCGCTCGGCCATGGCGCTCTCGGTCGACAACGCCGACCCGACCACCCACGCGCACTTCCCGGGCCTGTGGCAGGACGCTTACTGGGTCTACGACGCCCAGGTCGTCTGGGAGGAGCCGAGCCGCAAGTACAGCGTCGGCGTCTACGGCAAGAACCTGTCGAACGAGGTCTACAAGACCGACGCCCAGAACTTCTCGTCCGTCGGCGGCATCATGACCGCCTACTACGGCGCGCCGGAGACGGTCACCCTGACCCTGCGCTACCGCTACTGATCTAGCCTCAGCGCGACATCGAAAGGCCCCGGAGCAGCTGCTCCGGGGCCTTTTGCTTGAGGGGAACCGTCGCGGTTGTCGCAGGCTTTCAGGTTTCACCCGCGGTTCATGAGCTGAGGACGAAAAGCCCGCCCTCGCTCCGCCGCTTTTTGTCGTATAGGGGCGCTACGGATTCAGCCCTCACGCGAGCGGGGGCCATGCCGGGCGCGCCGTCTTTGAGGGACCATGTCGGGCTTCGTCTTCCACGATCCATCCGGGCGCCGCGAGCGCCGCACCGCCTGGATCTTCGGCCTGGCCGCCGCGGCGGTGATCCTGTTGCTGGCCGCCTTCGCCATGACCCTGGCCACCTCGCCGACCCTGCCGCGGGTGGACTACCGCTCCCCGCGCGCGCTGGCCGCGGTGCATCCGGAATACCGCAAGCATCGCGAGGTCTCGTGGCTGAAGGCGCTGCAGAAGCGCAAAGGGACGGCGGTGCCCAAGGCGGGCGGCGGCCGGCCGCTGGTGGTCGGCTTCTATGTCACCTACGACCAGGCCTCGCGCGCCTCGCTGCAGGAGCACATCAACCAGCTCGACGTGCTGGCGCCGCAATGGCTGACCCTGGCTTCGGCCAAGGGCGACATCACCGTCGATCCCGATCCCTTCGGCAAGGCCCTGGTGCGCACCGCCCGGCGCAAGCCCGCCGTGGTGCCCCTGATCATCAACGCCTCAGGCGGCATCTTTCACGGTGAGCCGGTCGACCAGATGCTGGCCGATCCCGCCGCGCGGACCCGGCTGATCGCCGCCCTGCTGGCGCAGGCGGACAAGAACGACTGGGCGGGCGTCGGCTTCGACTTCGAGGAGATGAGCCCGAAGGGCCTTGCGCTCTATCCCGCCTTCTTGCAGCAGGCGCACGACGCTTTCGCCGCTCACAACCGGCAGGTCTGGGCGACCATGCCGTTCGACAACCCTGACTGGAAGGGCGCCACGCTCCAGGCCTCGATCGATCAGCTGGTGCTGATGGCCTACGACGACCACTACAAGACCGGCGGCGCGGGCCCCGCGGCCGGGCAGGGCTGGTACGAGCAGAACCTGGCCCGCCTGACCAAGGACCTGAACCCCGAGAAGACCATCATCGCGCTGGGCTCCTACGGCTACGACTGGAAGCAGGGCATGCCCGCCGAGGCGATGACCTTTCACGAAGCCACCATCGCCGCGCGCGACTCCAGCGCCGAGATTCAGTTCGACCCGGAAAGCCTGAACCCGTTCTTCTCGTACGAGGACAATCACGTCCGCCACGACGTCTGGTTCCTCGACGCGGTCACCATGTTCAATCAGCTGCAGGTGACCGACGACTGGCGCCCGCGCGGCTATGCGCTGTGGCGCCTGGGCATGGAAGATCCCGGCGTCTGGACCATCCTCGGCAAGCCCTACGGCGAGGCCACCACCGACGGCCTGAAGACGATGAGCGCCGGCTCCGACGTCGACTACGACGGCGCCGGCGAAATCCTGCGCGTGATCGGCACGCCGAGCCCCGGCGCGCGCGAGATCACGCTCGATCCCGCCACGGAACTGGCATCCTCAGAGCGTTACACCGTCATCCCGACGGCCTACAGCGTGCAACGCCTCGGCATCGATAACCACAAGGGCATGGTCGCCCTGACCTTCGACGATGGACCGGACGGCCGCTGGACGCCGAAGATCCTCGACATCCTGAAGCAGAAGAAGGCGGTCGCGACCTTCTTCGTCATCGGCCAGAACATGGAGCATCGCCCCGACCTGGTCGTGCGCGAGGTTAACGAGGGCCAGGAAGTCGGCAGCCACACCTTCACCCATCCCAACATCGCCCAGGTGCCGATGGCCGAGGCGGCGCTGGAACTGAACGCCACCCAGAGGTTGTTCGAGACCCTGACCGGCCGTTCGATGCGGCTGTTCCGTCCGCCCTACATGGGCGACGCCGATCCCTCGAGCCCGCGCGAGGTGGCGCCCCTGCTGCTGGCGCAGAAGCACGACTACGTCTCGGTCGGCCTGCGCGTGGACCCCGACGATTGGCAGAAGCCCAAGGCCGAGAAGATCGTCGAAGCCGTCCTCTACCAGCTCGAACACCCACGTATCGCGGGGGACCCAGGGCAGGTGATCCTGCTGCACGATTCCGGCGGCGACCGGCGCGAGACCGTGCGCGCCCTGCCGATGCTGATCGACGCCCTGAGAGCCAAGGGCTACCAGACCGTGCCGGCCTCGCGCCTGGCCGACATGACGCCGGTCCAGGCCATGCCGCCGACCGACCGCGATTCCGTCTCGCTGGCCATCGACCGCGCCGCCTTCTTCCTGATGCGCAACTTCGCCCTGGGCATCCGTATCCTGCTGACCGCCGCCATCGTCATCGGCGTGGCGCGCCTGATCTTCCTGGCGGCCTTCTCCATCGCCCACGCGATGCGCACCAGCCGCAGCAAGCCGCCGGAACTCGACCTGGAGCATCGCCACCTGGTCAGCGTCCTGATCCCCTGCTTCAACGAGGCGGCGGTGATCGAGAGCTCGATCCTCCGCATCCTGGCCTCGGAGTGGACCGATATCGAGGTCCTGGTGCTGGACGACGGCTCCACCGACGGCACCGCCGACATCGTCGAAAACGCCTTCGCCGCTGAAAAGCGGGTCAAGCTCATGCGCTTCGAGAACGGCGGCAAGGCGACCGCCCTGAACCGCGGCCTGAAGGTCTGCAAGGGCGAGATCGTGGTGGCGCTGGACGCCGACACGCAATTTCCGCCGGAAACCATCGGCCGCCTCGCCCGCTGGTTCGCCGATCCCGAGATCGGGGCTGTGGCCGGCAACGCCCTGGTCGGCAACCGCATGAACCTGATCACGCGCTGGCAGGCGCTGGAATACGTCACGGCCCAGAACCTCGAGCGCCGGGCGCTGGCCCTGCTGGGCGCGGTGACCGTGGTGCCTGGCGCGGTCGGAGCCTGGCGGCGCACGGCGCTGGACCAGCTCGGCGGCTATCCGGTCGACACCCTGGCCGAGGACCAGGACCTGACCATCGCCATCCAGCAGGCGGGCTGGAAGGTCACCTTCGATTCCGAGGCGCGCGCCTTCACCGAGTCGCCCGACAGCGTGAAGGGCCTGCTCAAGCAGCGCTTCCGCTGGTCCTACGGCACCCTGCAATGCCTGTGGAAGCACCGCTCAGGCCTGTTCAACCGCAAGACCTGGGCGCTGGGCTTCGTGGCCCTGCCGCAGGTCTGGCTGTTCCAGATCGTGCTGACGGTGATCGCGCCCCTGGTCGACCTGGCGGTGATCTGGTCGGTGATCTCGGCCTACATGGCCTCGCAGTCGCACCCGATGGAGTGGAGCTCCGATGACCTGGTCCGCGCCATCGCCTATTGGCTGGCCTTCATCCTGCTCGACCTCGCCGCCGGGATCGTCGGCATGGTGATGGAGCCGCGCGCGCCGTGGAAGGACCTGCCCTGGCTGCCGCTGCAGCGCTTCGGCTATCGCCAGCTGATGTACTACGTCGTGGTCAAGGCCGTGGCCCACGCCGTGCGCGGCCGCCGCGTCGGCTGGGGCAAGCTCGACCGCAAGGGCAGCGTGGCGGTGCCCCAAACCAAGGCCAAGCCGGCGAAGACAAAGGCGTGAAGCGCGCCTAGCCGCAGACCGTGCAGTCCGGATCAGCCGCCAACCGCACAATGCGCGTGCGCCAGTTCAGAGCGTCGAGGATCATCACCTCGCCCGCGATGTCCGGCCCCGCCTCGGCGATGGCGCGGATGGCGGCGAGCGCGGCCAATGATCCCGCGACGCCAGCCAGGGCGCCGACCACGCCCACCGCGACGCAGGTCTCTGCGTCGGGCGGGATCTCGGGCACGAAGCAGCGCCAGCAGGGCTTGCCCTTCAGGACTGCGATTTGCGCCTCCCAGCGGCCGATGGCGGCGGCGACCAGGGTCACGCCCTCGGCCACGCAGGCCTCGCCGACCGCCGCGCGCGTCTCGAAGCTGTCGGAACCGTCGATGACCAGGTCCCAGCCGGCCACCAGTTCACGGGCGTTCTGAGGCGTCAGGCGCGCCGGCATGGGAACCACGGCGATATCGGAATTCAGCCCGCCCAGCCGCTCGGCCGCCGCCTCGACCTTGGGCCGCCCAAGGTCGGCCTCGGCGTAGAGCACCTGGCGCTGGAGGTTGGACAGGGCGACCGCGTCGTCGTCGAGCAGGCCGAGGGTCCCGACACCCGCCGCCGCCAGATAGAGCGCCGCAGGCGCCCCGATTCCGCCGGCGCCCACCAGCAGCACCCGCGCCGCCTTGAGCTTCTGCTGCCCCGGCCCGCCGATCTCGCGCAGCACCAGGTGGCGGGCGTAGCGCTCGACCTCGCGGTCGCTGAATCGGGGCGGCTGGCGGTCCATCGCGACACTCTTAGCGTTTTACGCGGGGCCCATCGCGCCTATCTTGGGGTTCGGCTCGTATCTGGCCGTGTGCGTCTGTCGAGAGGAGTCCCCGTGGGGAGTCTGTCGGACGGCTTCGGCCGCCGCTTCCATTATCTGAGGCTGTCGGTCACCGAGGTCTGCAATTTCCGTTGCACCTATTGCCTGCCCGACGGCTATCGCAAGGCGGGGCCGCAAGACTTCCTGTCGGTGGACGAGGCCGGACGGCTTGTCTCAGCCTTTGCCGACCTGGGGCTGAAGAAGGTCCGCCTGACCGGCGGCGAACCGTCCGCGCGCAAGGATCTGGACGCCATCATCGCCCGCGTGGCGGCCGTGCCCGGCGTCGAGAAGCTGGCCCTGACCACCAACGGCTGGAACCTGGCCGACAAGGCCGAGGCTTGGCGCGCGGCGGGCCTGAGCCACCTCAACGTCAGCGTCGACAGCCTCGATCCGGGGACCTTCGAGCGCCTGACCGGCCATGCCCGGCTGGATCAGGTGCTGGCGGGCGTGGACCGCGCGCTCGATCTCGGCTTCCAGGCGGTGAAGCTGAACGCCGTCCTGATGCGCGACACGGCCGAGGGCTTCGCCGCCTTCGCCGACTTCGTGCGCGAGCGGCCCGTCGCGGTCCGGTTCATCGAGCTGATGCGCACCGGCGACAACGCCGAGCTGTTCCGCGCCCAGCACCTCTCGGGCCTGGTGCTGAAGGATTGGCTGACCGCCAACGGCTGGCGCCCGCGCGAGCGCGGCTTCGACGACGGGCCGGCCATCGAATACGAGCACCCACGCCACGCCGGGCGATTGGGCCTGATCGCCCCCTATGCGCCGGGCTTCTGCGACAGCTGCAATCGTTTACGGGTGACGGCGCGCGGGAAGCTGCGCCTGTGCCTGTTCGGCGACGGCGGGATCGAGCTGCGGGACCTCCTGCAATCCGACACCGTTCGCCCGGCCCTGCTCGCGCGCATCATCGACAGCCTGGGCGCCAAGGCCGCGGGCCATCGCCTGCACGAGAACGATCCCGGCGCCACGCGGCACCTGGCCCAAGTCGGGGGTTAGCCCACCGGTCCCGGCGGCCGGGGCCTGGCCGCGGCGCCCCACCCGCCGAAGCGACCCCCGCGCAGCTGACCGATGGCCAACGGCCGGATCACCGTGTCCCAGGCGGTCGTCCCCGGCGCGATCATGTCAAAATGAGCCTGGCCGTCCACCACCGTCACCTCGGCGTCGCCGCCACGGGCGCGGGCCTTGGCGCGATAGGCCTCGCCGAACGCCGGGGGCGAGACCTTGTCGAGCGTGCCTTGCACCAGGATCTGCCGCGCCGGGAACGGCTCCAGATAGGCGGGCGAGGTGTCGCTCATGGGCTGCGGCCGCGCGGCGCTGGGTTCGCCGATCAGCTGGCGCACCGTCGGCGCTCCATCGCACGCGTCCGAGGGTGTCTCGAGGTCGCCGAGCCCCCCGACGGAGATGGCGGCCGCAATGTGCAAGGGGTCCTTGACCCTGAGCGGGCTGGAGGCCGGCAGCCGCCCGCGCGCGGCGGCCCACAGCGCCAGGTGCCCACCGGCGGAGTGGCCTATGGCCACGACCGGATCGAGCTTCAGGTGGTATTTCGACGCCTGGGTCCGAAGCAGGTCGACCGCCTGGCCCACGTCCTGAAAGGTGCCCGGATAGCCGCCGCCGGGCTCGCCGAGACGCCGGTACTCGATGTTCCACACCGCGACGCCACGGGAGCGCAGGTCCTCCGCCGCCCAGTCCATCAGGTCCAGGCCGTACTGCGCCTGCCAGCAGCCGCCGTGCACCAGGATCACCACCGGATGCGGACCGGGGCCCGCGGGCGGCCACAGCTCGGCGAACTGGGCGGGCGCCGCGCCGTAGGCGATACGGATGGCGCCCTTCGGATGCGGCCTGGCGATCAGGGCCTTGATGCTGATCGGCGGCGTGACGGCTGCCGGAGCCATGCCGATTCCCACCGCGAGCGCGACGGCGCCCGCCGCCAGTTTCGCCTTCATAGCCATGTCTTCCCTTCGTCTCCGTTCGGAGCATGACCGATTTTTCATTTCCGCGCCGCCCTCGCCTGCGACAAACATCGCGCCTTCCGGGCCGCGGGGGAGTAAGGCGGCCGGCGAACCTTTGAGCGGCTTGGCCGTTACGCCTTGGCCGTAAAGCACAAAATCCCGGGGAGCCCATGTCCAGAACCTTCTTGCCGCTGAGCCTGGCGCTGAGCGCCTGCCTGCTGACCGCCTGTGTCGACCGTGTCGCCAACGGCTCCGCCTCAGGCTCCGGCCTGGATCTGGCGGGCATGGATACCGCCGTGAAGCCCGGCGACGACTTCTTCGCCTACGTCAACGGCAGCTGGGTCAAGACCGCCGAGATCCCCGCCGATCGCTCGAACTGGGGCGTGTTCGCCGAGCTGCGCGAAAAGGCCGACAAGCGCACCGCCGACCTGATCCAGGCCGCCGCCGACAACAAGGGCCAGGGCGGCGTGGCCGCCAAGATCGGCGACTACTACGCTTCCTACCTCGACGAGGCCGGTATCGACGCCAAGGGCCTGGCGCCCTTGAAGCCCGCGCTGGATCGCATCGACGCCATCGCCGACAAGTCGGCCCTGGCCTCGGCCTTCGGCGCCCAGCTGCGCGCCGACGTGGACGCCCTGAACAACACCAACTTCCACACCGACCGGCTGTTCGGCCTGTGGGTCGCGCCGGACTTCAACGCGCCGGACCACTACGTCCCCTACATGCTGCAGGGGGGCCTGGGCCTGCCCAACCGCGACTACTACCTGAAGACCGACGCCAAGATGGCCGACGTCCAGGGCAAGTATCGCGCCCATATCGCCACGGTGCTGAAGCTCGCGGGCGTGGCCGACGCCGACGCCAAGGCCGGCCGCATCTACGCCCTGGAGAAGAAGCTCGCCCAGGCCCACGTCGACCAGGCGGAGTCGGAAGAGGTCACCAAGGCCAACAACCCCTGGAAGGTCGGCGATTTCACCGCCAAGGCCCCGGGCATGGACTGGACCACCTTCTTCCAGGCCGCGCACCTGGACGGCCAGCCGATGATCATGGTCTGGCATCCCTCGGCCTTCAAAGGCATCGCCAAGCTGGTGGGCTCGGAGTCGCTGGATGACTGGAAGGCCTATCTGACCTTCCATGCGCTGGACCATGAGCTGGACGTCCTGCCCAAGGCCTTCCGGGACGAGCGCTTCGCCTTCTACGACCAGGTGCTGAACGGCGCGCCCAAGCCGCGCGAACGCTGGAAGGCCGGGGTCGCGGCCACCAACGCGGCGCTGGGCGACGCGGTCGGCAAGCTCTACGCCGAGAAGTACTTCCCGCCCGAGGCCAAGGCCCGGGCCAAGGTGATGGTCTCGAACATCATCACCGCCTTCGGCAAGCGCATCGACAACCTGACCTGGATGTCGGCCCAGACCAAGGCCAAGGCCAAGGAGAAGCTGTCGACCCTCTATGTCGGCATCGGCTACCCGGACAAATGGCGCGACTATTCCGGCCTGCAGATCGCCCGCGGGGACGCGCTGGGCAACAAGGCGCGCTCGGAGCTGTTCGACTACCAGACGGCCCTGAACAAGCTGGGCAAGCCGGTCGACAAGACCGAGTGGTCGATGACGCCCCAGACCGTCAACGCCGTGAACCTGCCGCTGCAAAACGCGCTGAACTTCCCGGCCGCGATCCTGGACGGCGCCTTCTTCGACGCCAAGGTGGACGACACCCTGAACTACGGCGGCATCGGCACGGTGATCGGCCACGAGATCAGCCACAGCTTCGACGACCAGGGCGCGCTGTTCGACGCCTCGGGCCGGCTGAAAAACTGGTGGACCCCGGCCGACTTCGCCCACTTCCAGGCCGACGGCGCGCGCCTGGCCGCCCAGTTCGACGCCTATGAGCCGCTGCCGGGCCTGCATGTGAAGGGCAAGCAGACGCTCAGCGAAAACATCGCCGACGTGGCCGGCGTCCAGGCCTCCTATGACGGTTGGCGTGCGTCCCTGGCCGGCAAGCCCGCGCCGACCATCCAGGGCTTCAGCGGCGACCAGGCCTTCTTCATCCGCTATGGCGAGGTGCACCGCTTCAAGGCGCGCGAGCCCGCCCTGCGCAACCAGGTCCTGACCAACGGCCACGCGCCGGACTTCTACCGCGCCGACACGGTGCGCAACGTCGACGCCTGGTATGACGCCTTCAAGGTCCAGCCCGGCCAGAAGCTCTATCTGGCGCCGAAGGACCGGGTGAAGGTCTGGTAGGCCGGACTATAGCCGCCCACGAGAAAGGGGCCGCGCAAGCGGCCCCTTTTTGTGCTCCGCGATCGGCGGATGCGCCTATTTGACCGGCATCACCAGACGCGCATAGGGGGTGCCCGAGTACATCACGAACGGTTTGGTCACGTCCGGCGTGGTCTGCTTTTCGGCGTAGCCCTGCATCTGGTCGGCCACATTCAGGATCACGAGGTGCGGCCCGGTGGTGATCCACTGGGCGCCGTCGGCCGGGGCTGAGGCATAGGGGTCGATGTTCGACGCGTCCGAGCCGCCCGCCAGCATGTAGCCCACGCCCACCTTGCCGGTCGGCGGCGTCTGGTGGTTGGCCAGTGCGATCAGCCAGGCCAGGCCGTTGGCGTCCACACAGATCGGGTCGTTGCCCGGCGTGGTCGGATCGTCAGGCATGCAGGTGAAATTGTTGGTGCCCTGGCGCAGCACCCGCATCGAGCCCTTGTGGTCGAAGGCGACGACCGTGGCGGCGCCGGAGATCGATTTCGGCGCGGCCGATTCGGCGCTGCCGATGACGTTGTGGTCGGGCGAGACCAGCGGAAAGGCCTGGGCGGCGCCGGCAAAGAGACCGAGCGCGGCGGCGAATGCAGGGACCAGCTTCATGGCCATCCTCATGGCGGAATCACACCGGGGGAGCAGAGCCGAATATGGTTAAGCCGGCGTAACCGCACGATCCCTCGCTCCGCCGGCCACGAGGCTCGCCTTGCTTACGGTCAAGCTTGAGCGCTACCTTAGCTTTGGTTGTGACCACATCCGCTTTGCGGAATGGTTGCGCGCCTGTGCGCCCGGCGTCGCCTGCAAACCCTCAAAGAATCCCAGGACGTCCAGATGAACCCGCCCTATCCCATCGTGCAGACCGTGTTCCTGCTGAACTTCGCCGCCAACGGCGTGTCGTCCATGACCGACACCGAGTCGAATCTGCAGAACTATCTGGCGACCTATCTGCGCGGCGGCATCGACCCTGCGGGCCTGCCCTACGACGGCTTCTTCGCCAAGATGAACCCGTACCTGGCGGGCGGCGACTGGTCGCTGGCCTGGGGCCCGTGCGTCTACTGCCTCGACCCGCTCGGTCCGGGCAACGCCACGAACGCCATGTACGTGGCCCACAGCCCCAGCCTTTCGACCTATGTGGTCGCCATCGCCGCCACCAACCCGATCTCGATCTACGACTGGATCGCCGAGGACGGCGACGTCGATCCCCACTACATGGCCGCCTGGCCGCTGCAGACCCCCTTCGTTCGCATCGAGCACGCGCCCTACGGGGCCTCGCCGGCGGCGATTTCCGCCGCGACCGCCCAGGGCGTCAGCGACCTGCTGACCCAGCCGGCGATGAGGGACCCGGCGACCGGCCAGAACATTTCCGAGTACCTCGCCTCGGTGAACGATCCCGGCGCGACCCTGATCTTCTCGGGCCACAGCCTTGCCGGCGCCCTGTCGCCGACCCTGGCGTTCCACCTGTTCCCGAATGGATCCGCCGCGCCGTGGAAGCAGGTTCTGACCCTGCCGACAGCCGGCGCAACACCCGGAAACGCCGCCTTCGCCGCGGCCTTCGTGGCGGCCTTCCCGCCGACCTCCGCGCCGCTGCCGGGGGTGGCGACGCCCGGCGGCTTCGCCTGGAACACCGACTACGGCAACAGCAACGACGTGGTGCCTCACGCGTGGAATCAGCTCTCGCAGGTGGTGACGGGACCCATCAACGATCGGCTCCAATACAATTCGTTCTGGGGGGTGATGAGCGCCGACATCGGGACCGGGCTCCTCGCCGCCCTGGTCGGCGCCGAAAACCTGTCCGGCGGAATCTACGCGAACCTGACCCAGGAATTCCGCGAGCCCGCCTGGGGCAGCTGGCAGTGGGTCCAGGACACCGATGGGGCGTGGCAGTATCCGCCGACCTGGGTGGACCTGGTCCCCTATACCTCGGCGGCTCCGCTGAACTCGATAGCCGATATGGGCGCAATGATCATGGCCACTCACGTCGACCAGTATCAGAACATCTTCGGCGTGCTGCCGCCGCCGCGCATGTCGCATACGCCTGCGCCCGCTCCGACGCCCCCGCCGCAGAAGAGGAAGCCTGAGCCGGCCTGATCGGCGCAACGCGGCGCGAAACCTTCGACACCGATGCGTGCAGGCCTTCGGGGGGTCATGCTAGTAAGCCGCCGTGAGCGAAGCCCCGACCACTCTCCTGTTCTTCGGCCGTGTCGGCGATCGACTGGGCCGCGAGCGTGTGCTGACCAGCCTCGACGCCGCCACCGTAGGTGAGCTGCGCCGCACCCTGGCCGCCGCCGACCCCGCCTGCGCCATCCTCCTCGACCCCACCGTGCGCGCCTCGGTGGACCGACAGGTTGCGGGCGACGAGGCGCCGGTCAGGCCCGGCCAGGAGATCGCCTTCTTCCCTCCGTTCTCGGGAGGCTGAGCCGTGCCGGCGACAACCCGGCTGGAAGCCGGCCCCCTGTTTCCCGAGGTCGAGCTGGCCCGCTTTCTCCAGGGTCGCGACGGCGAGGGTGCGGTGGCGAGCTTTACCGGGCTCATGCGACCGACAAGCAAGGCGGGCGACCCGGTCGAGACCCTGGAGCTCGACTGGTACCCCGGCGTGACGGAGGCCTCGATCCAGGCCATTGCCGAGGACGCCGCGGGCCGCTTCGAGGTCGGTGACGTACTGGTGGTCCACCGCTGCGGGACGATACGGCCCCGCGAGGCCATCGTGTTTGTGGCGGTGTCGGCCCGCCATCGGCGATCGGCTTTCGAGGCGGCGGACTATCTGATGGACCGGCTGAAGACCGACGCGGCCTTCTGGAAGCGCGAGGATGGCGCTACAGGCTCGGCCTGGATCGAACCTACCGAACGGGACCGGGCCGACCGCGCGCGCTGGCCAAATGACGAACATCAGGAGTGAGGATGCCTATCGGTATCGACGAGAGCCTGCCCTTCCATCCGATCAGGATCGCGGTGCTCACCATCTCCGACACCCGCGACGAGACCACCGACAAGTCCGGGCCCCTGTTGTGTGATCGAGTCACCCAGGCAGGGCACACCCTCGCCGCCCGCGCCATCGTCATGGACGAGGTGACCGCCATTCGCGCCCAGGTCCAGGCCTGGATCGACGACCCCGAGATCGAGGTCATTCTGACCACCGGCGGCACCGGCTTCGCGCCGCGCGACGTGACGCCGGAAGCGATCAAGCCCCTGCTGCGCCGCGAGATGGACGGCTTTTCGGTCGTGTTCCACCAGGCCAGTTTCGGCACCGTCGGCGTCGGCACCCTGCAGTCGCGCGCCTTCGCGGGCCAGGCCGGCGACAGCTTCATCTTCTGCCTGCCGGGCTCTTCGGGCGCCTGCCGCGACGCCTGGGACCTGGTGTTGAAGACCGAGCTCGACAGCCGCAACCGGCCCTGCTCGCTCGCCGGTATGCTGCCGCGCCTCATGGAGGCCGGGCACTGATGGGCGAGCTGTCCCACCTCGATGACGACGGCCGCGCGCGCATGGTCGACGTTTCCGCCAAGCCCGAAACGGAACGCGTGGCCACCGCCGAAGCCCTGGTGATCTGCAGACCTGAAACCCTGGCCCTGGTGCGCGACAACAGGGCTCCGAAGGGAGCAGTGATCTCCACCGCCGAGCTGGCCGGGATCATGGGCGCCAAGCGCACCGCCGACCTGATCCCGCTCTGCCATCCCCTGCCCCTGACCAAGGTGGCGGTCGCCATCACCCTGGACGAGGCCCTGCCCGGCTTCCGCATCGACGCCGAGGCCCGCACCACCGGCCGCACGGGGGTGGAGATGGAGGCCCTGACCGCGGCGACCGTCGCCAGCCTGACGCTCTACGACATGCTCAAGGCGGCGGATCGGGGCATGCGGATCAGCGAGGTGCGTCTGATCGCCAAGTCCGGCGGCCGCTCCGGCGACTGGCGCGCCGAGCCGTGAGCCTGAAGAGCTTCGACGACGCCGTGGCGCTCGCCTGCGAGCTGGCGAGCCCGCTCGGTTCGGAGAGCGTGGCCCTGCACGAGGCGCCCGGCCGCGTGCTGGCGATGCCCGTTCTGGCGTCACGGGACGCCCCGACCGCGCCGGTCTCCACCATGGACGGCTATGCCCTGCGCGAGGCGGAGTTGTCCGCGAACGCCCGGCTGCGTGTCGTCGGCGAGAGCTTTCCAGGCCGAGGCTTCGACGGCCCGGTCGGGTCCGGCGAATGTGTGCGCATCTTCACCGGCGGGCCCGTGCCTGGTGGCCTCGATCGCGTGGTGATGCAGGAGGTCGTCCGCCGTGACGGCGATATCGCCGCGTTCGAACAGCCCCTCGGCCCCGAGCGCTATGTGCGCGCGGCGGGCTCGGATTTCCGCGCCGGAGAAGCCCTGCTGGCGCCCGGCCAACGCTTGACGCCTGCGGCCCTTGTCGCGGCGGCCGCCGCCGACCTGGGAAGGGTCGAGGTCTATCGCTGTCCCCGGGTGAGCATCCTTGCCACCGGCGACGAGCTGGCCGCGCCCGGAGAGGCCTCAGCGCGCCCCGGCGCCATTCCCGACAGCGCGAGCTTCGGCGTGGCGGCCCTGGCCGAGGCCTGGGGCGCGCGGGTGACCGCCCGCCATCGCCTGATAGACGACCGCGCGATTCTGGAAGAGGCGGCCGCGACCGCGCTCAGGGACTCCGACCTCGTCGTGGTCATCGGCGGCGCGTCCGTCGGCGAGAAGGACTTCGCCAAGGCGATGTTCGAGCCCTCCGGCCTCGAGCTGGTCTTCTCCAAGGTCGCCATCAAGCCCGGCAAGCCGGTGTGGCTGGGCCGGGCGCAGGGGCGGCTGGTGCTGGGCCTGCCCGGCAATCCGGGCTCCGCCCTGGTCACCGCGCGGCTGTTCCTGGCGCCCCTGCTGGCCGGCCTCGGCGGCCGCGATCCGCACGAAGCCCTGGCCTGGAGCCCCATGCCCATGGCCGAGGCGCTAGCGGCGACCGGAGACCGCGAGACCTTCCACCGCGCCCGCGTCACTCCCGGCGGCGCGCGGCCCGTCGAGAACCAGGATTCCGGCGCGCAGAAGGCCCTGGCCACCACCGACCTTCTGGTCCGCCGTCTGCCGGGCGCGCCGGCCCTGGCGCCCGGTGAAGCCGCCTCGGTCCTCGCGCTTTGATGTCTGAAAATGGAAGGGCGCCTTCCGGGTAGCCACATGCCGGAAGGCGCCCTTCGCGTTCCACCGCCATTCGAGTCGGGGGGGCGTCTCGGCGGTAGAGTCCTGCAAACCGGCCCGCGCCGTCTGTGGTTCCCCGGTCGCGCGAAACTAAATCGACTTTAATCTCTGGCGACTTGACGCTGCCTGCAGGGCCGGTGTCGATGCGGGGCATGAAACACGCACTGCTGACCGCGAGCCTCCTCGCCGCCGTTCTCGCCGCCCCCGCCGTGACGGCGCCGCCCGCGACGGCCGCAACCGCCGCCAAGGTCTGCGCCCAATGCGTGAAGGCGCACATGGATCACCTGGCCGGCGACGCCCTGCGCGGCCGTCGTTGCGCCACCGAGGACGAGCACGCCGCCGCCCGCTATATCGAAAGCGAGCTGAAAAAAGTCGGAGCCCGGCCCGGCTTCGGCCAGGGCGGCTATCTGCAGGCCGTCAGCCTCTCGACACCGACCGAGCTCAGCCCGCCTGCGGTCACAGTCAGCGCGGGCTCGGCCGTGCTGAAATGGGCCCAGGGCGGCGAGATGATCGCATCGGGAGAGAGCGCCTCGCTTTCCGGTCCGGTGGTGCGCATCACGGCCTTCGACGGGGTCAAGCCCGAGTTCAGGGACGCCGTGGTGTTTCTGGACGCGCCCTACAACCGCAAGACCGCCTCCGGCCTGCGCGCCGCCGGCGCCAAGGCGGTGGTCGCCATCGCACCCCAGCCGTTCCTCGATCAATGGAGCCAGGCCGCCGCCGCGACGCGCCCCCAGATCGAGGTCCTGGGCACAGGCGAGCCCAAGGCCCAGCCCGGCGCGCCCACGATCATGATCAAGCCTCAGGCCGCCGAAGCCCTGCGCGCCCTGCCGGCCGGCGCCCGCCTCGACCTCGCCGTGGCGCAGGGACAGCCGAAGCTGCAGACCACCTACAATGTCGTCGGCGTGATCCACGGCTCCGCGCCGAACGCCGACCACGACGCCATCCTGCTCAGCGCCCACTACGATCATCTGGGCGTACGCGGCGGCAAGACCTTCCACGGCGCCGACGACGACGCATCGGGGACCTCAGCGGTGCTTGAATTCGCGCGCCTGCTGGGCCGCGGCCCCAAGCCGCGTCGCACGGTCTATTTCGCCCTGTTCGGCTGCGAAGAGTCCGGCGGCCTGGGCGCCAGCTACTTCCGCGCCCGCCCGCCGGGCGCCCTCAACGACCTTACCGCCAACCTCGAATTCGAGATGATCGGCCTGCGCGATCCGAAGCATCCGAACGAGCTGATGCTGACCGGGTGGGACCGCTCGAACCTGGGCCCGACCCTGGCCGCACACGGCGCGCGACTTGGGCCGGACTACTATCCCGAGCAGAACTTCTTCCAGCGTTCGGACAACTACCAGCTCGCGCTCAAGGGAGTGGTGGCCCAGACGGTCGGCGGCTGGCCGACCCCGCCGACCTATCACGACGCCTCGGACGATCTCGCCCACATCGACCTGGCCTTCATGGACGAGGCGATCGGCTCGATGCTGGGGCCGGTGCAATGGTTGACGAACAGCGACTTCAGGCCCGCCTGGAACCCCGGCAAGAAGCCCTGAAACGTCAAATCGGCGCCTGCGGCGCCGACGCCCTTCAGGCGAATTGTGCGAAAAGCTCCTTGGTTTTCGGCGCTTAACGAGGCTCCGCGCCTCCCCTCCGCCAAAATGTCGCACCCCCGGCGGGAGGGCAAAGCGGCGCCGTGAGACTAGATTGCCTGTCGAGGAGCTTGTGGGGAGGGCGCTCTTTGCTTTCGGCGATCAGGCGCGTCGTCCTGCGGTTGCGCCTTAGTCTCTTTACGTCGACCAAGCTCTACCTCGCGGTGGCGGACGCCTCGCGAGACCTTCTGCGCGCGCACGGCGCACAAGCCATGAGCGAAGCCCAGCGCCGACGGGCGGAGGCTCGTGGCCGCGATCGCCTGTTCTGGACCTACGTCGAAGCCGACCTGGAGCTGCGAGGCGCGCCGAAGCTACAGTCCGCTCGCGATTGACGGTCGCCGGACAGGCCACGAACTCGACCGCTTGTCGCAAACACCTTGCTCGAAAAATGCAAAGCTTGTCGGCTGGCCGCGGGGCGTCTTTGATCGGCAGTGACGGGGCGTCGCGGCCGGCTCAGCACGGAAATTCCTGACATGATGCGTATGCTGATGAGCCTTGGCGCGCTTGCCGCCACGGCCGCGCCGGCCGCAACCGACACCTCCGCGGCGCTGGATCTCGGACCGACCCTGGCTGAGGTGCGCGCCTATGCGGCCCGCGACGGCGACACGGTCTGGCCGGGCTATGGCCAGGCGCCGCTGGGCTTCCTGCTGATCGAGCCCGAGCGCGAGGTGCTGCTGTGCCAACCCGGCCGTGTCGAAGGCTTCACGCCCGACGGTTCGGACGCGGCCACGGGCTGTGCGCGCGCCATCCGGCCGCGCTCGGGCATGCCCGACCGGCTGCTGGCCGCCATGGCCATCTTCGGCCCACCCTCGACCATCGTCATGGGCACGCCGCAAAGCACCGGCCGCAGCCGCGCCTCATGGACCCGCACCATCCTTCACGAGCACTTCCACCAGTTCCAGGACGAGCAGCCCGGCATGTACGAGCGGCAAAAGGCGCTCGGCCTTTCCGACCCCTCGGACAGGTCCGGGATGTGGATGCTGAACTATCCTTTTCCCTATGCGGATGCGGCTGTCGGCGACGCCTATGCGCGCGCCTCGAACGCCCTGGCCGACGCCGTGGAAGCGCGCGGCAAACCCGACTTCACGGCCGCTTTCGATCGCTACCTTGCCGCTCGCGCCGCCTTCCAGGCCAGCGTGCCGGAGCGCGACTGGCGCTACCTGGAATTCGAACTTTGGAAGGAAGGCGTGGCGCGTTGGACGGAGGTCGCGCTCGGCCGTCGCTATCCGGACCCCGAAGTGCGCAAGGCGGCCGATGCGCTGGACGCCGCGGCGCTGAAGCAGCTGCGCAAGCCGGACCTCGCCGCCCAGCAGCGCGAGCTGGTCTATGCGTACGGCGCGGCCGAAGCCGCCCTGATCGACAGCTGCAAGCCGGATTGGCGCAAGGCGTACTTCGACCAGCTCGCGCTGGCGCCCCTGCTGAAATCAGCGCGGGCGGCCTGCGGCGCCTGAGGTCCGGCGAAGCGCTGGCCTTCCCCCCGCGCCCAAGGCACAACCCGACGCGTGAAGCATGCCGACGTCATTGTCGTGGGCGCCGGCCCGGCCGGCTGCGCCGCCGCCTGGGACCTGGCCCACGCAGGGCTGGATGTGCTGCTGCTCGACCGCAAGGCCTTTCCGCGCACCAAGCCCTGCGCGGGCGGGTTGACGGTCAAGGCGCTGCTGCGGCTGCGCTATTCCGTGGCGCCGGTGATCCAGCGGGTGATCAGCGAGATCGAGGTCACCCGCAACGGCGGGCGGGTCAGCCGCTTCCGCGCCCGGGCGCCGATGGTGGCCATGACCGTTCGCCGCGAGCTCGACGCCTACTGCCTCGACCAGACCCTGGCCAAGGGCGCGCGGCTGCTCCTGGCCGAAGCCGCCGACGTGGCTCAGGACGCCGAAGGGGTCAGCCTGACCACCGCCAAGGGCGAGACCCTGCGCGCACGCTGGCTGGTAGGAGCGGACGGGGCGAACAGCCGCGTGCGTCGCCTGATCGGCATGGCGCCGGGCGAACGCGCCCTGGCGCTGGAGGGCCACGTGCCGATACCGGCCACGGGCGCGCCTCACCTGCGCTTCGACTTCGAGCGCGTGAGGGGCGGCTACGGCTGGATCTTCCCCAAGGCCGATCATCTGAACGTCGGCCTCTATACCCAGGCGCCGGGCGTCACCTTCGGCAAGAGCGACCTCGTCGCCTATGCGCGGGAGGCGGCCGGGGCCGAGACGGTCGAGGATATGGTGGGTTACCCGCTGGGGATCGGCGGGGCGGGCTATGCGCCGCCGCCTGGCCGTGTGCTGCTGGCCGGTGACGCGGCCGGCATGGCCGAGCGCCTGCTCGGCGAGGGGCTGCACAACGCCATCAAGTCGGGCCAGACCGCGGCCGCCGCCATCCTCGCCGCCGAAGCTGAAGCCGATCCGGTCCGGGCCCATCGCCGGGCGCTGAGGCCCATCCAGGCCGACCTGCACGCCTGCAATGCCGGGGCGGGCTGGCTCTATTCGGGCCATCCCCTGGGCTGGATGGCGATGATCTCGCCGCCCGGCAAGAGCGCGCTCTCGCGGGGCTTCGCGGCGGGCATGACACTGGCGGAGATCCTGCCCACCTCGCCCTTCGCCCTGGCCTATCCGGTCGCGGACCTGGGCGGGCGGCTGCCGGCTCAGGCGTAGTTGAAGCTGATCGAGATGCGCGGCGACCTGCCCGCGTGGGCCGGCACCTCGTGGCGCAGCCAGCTTTCCCACAGAAACACGGTCCCGGGCTCAGGCTTCAGGGTCACGAAGCGCTGCATCTCTTCCTGCGCATCGGTGCGCGGTGTCGGGGCGGCCATCATCAGACCCAGGCGCGGGTCTTCCAGCCTTAGGCCCGCCGAGCCCTTGGGCGTGGCCACATAGATCGTTCCCGACAGCACGCTGTGCGGATGGATGTGACCGGAATGGGCAGCGCCCGGCTTGAGCACATTGACCCACAGGCTGTCGAGCTTCAGCCGCGTGCCGCCCAGGTCGAAGGCCAGCGCCTCGGCGAAGGCCGCGGCATGGCGGTCGAGCTTCTTCTTCAGGTCGCCGAACACCGAGAATCGCAGCGGCAGGTCGTTCAACGAGGCGTAGGAGGTGTAGCCGCCGTAGCCGTGCGTCTTGCACCAGGCGCGCCCGGCCTCGTCCTCCTCGGCCAGCATCAGGCAGGCCTCTTCCAGCTCGGCGTTGAAGCTCTCGAAGCCGCGGTCAGCGGCCAGCGAAGCCTCGTAGACGCGGGTGGCGAACAGGCTGCGCACGCCGCCCACCTCAGGTCTTCTCCCAGACCATGGCGAAGCTGACCGGACGGTCGCGGTAGGCTTCCCACTTCGGTTTCGCGGCGACCCAGGCGTCGTCGACCAGGCCCTCGACCATCTCCTTCAGCCGCCAGCCGGCGCGGCCGGCCGCGGCCACATGGTCCGAGGTCAGGTGCACATAGCTCTCGATGGCCGTGGGCTCGCCGGGCGCGGCGTTGAAATGGGTCGGCACGCCGGCCATCAGGAAGAACGGGTGGAATCCGATCAGGACGAAACGCCCGTCCGCGCGCGTGACCCGCGCCGCCTCGGCGTAGACTGGTTCCAGGCTGGCCAGATGCTCGTCGGCCAGGGATTGCGTCACCAGCGCATAGGCGCCCGCCGGATAGCCGGTCGCGCCCACATCGCCGACCTTCAGCTCGCGATAGACGCCGCGCTCGGCCGCGCGCGCCAGCATGGCCGGGGTCAGGTCGACTCCGTCGATGGGTCCCGCGCCCTGTGCCCTCATCCATTGCCCGATCCGGCCCGTGCCGCAGGCGAAATCCAGCACGGGCGAGGCGGCCGCCCAGTCGATGCTCGTCAGACGGCC
Organism: Pseudomonadota bacterium; assembly: GCA_018241995.1. Taxonomy (GTDB): domain Bacteria; phylum Pseudomonadota; class Alphaproteobacteria; order Caulobacterales; family Caulobacteraceae; genus JAFECT01. The sequence goes on along the minus strand of JAFECT010000006.1, from coordinate 89,256 downwards.
GGCCAGGCGCAGGTCCATCAGGTCCAGCACCGTCGCCTCATAGGACGGCGCCCACGCCTCATAGCCCTCGCGCACCGGCAAGGTGGGGTAGTTGCGCACGTCATAGCGGGCGAAATCGACCATAGCGCATGGCTTAGCGAAGCAGGCGCGCCTTCGCCACGGCGAAATCAGCCCGCCTCCCGCGCCCTGGCCTTCTCGACAGTGTCATTCAGAAGCACGACCAGCTCTTCAGTGGAGATATCCCAGTCGTTGCGCATGGAGCGGTCATAGCCGTTGATCGTGCGGTTGAGCGCGGTCGCCTGAACCTTGTTCGGGACCTGGCCGGGCAGGAAGTTGAAGGCGACGCGGGGTCGGTCGCCCACGCCTTTGGAGGGCGCAACCAGGAAGCGCTCGATGTGGGACCAGGGATAGAAGGCGCGATAACGCCAGGAGCTCCAGGTGAACCCGCCGGGCTCCAGGGTCAGGGTCGCAGGCTTCAGGATGTTCAGCGCGCCGAACACGACGAGCGGAACGCCGAGCGTAATGAAGATCCAGCTCCAGGCCGTCAGCGCGCCGTCAGATCCGAGGCTGCGCCATAGTCCCACGACGACGATGAATAGGGCCCCGATGAAAGCTGGAGCCTGCGCCATGGCTGAGCCCCGGAAGGTTCGCGTTTCAGGCTTCACCGAGATTCCACGGGAGTCGAGCGCGCTACAGGACGCCGTCGCCGCCCCCACCGCGACGCTCCCGCAAGCTTGAACGTAGGCCGCCCGATTTCCCGTCCCGACGGCCGACGAATTTTCACACGCCTGCCGCGAGCCCGTCACAATCCTGCGGCCATTTCGCCGCTTGCGTCGAGCTTTGCCGCGAGGGATTAGCGGCGCGCTCACTTGGGGGCGGACTTTGAAAAATTTGCTTTTGGGCGTGCTGCTCGCCTCGGCCGCCACCTCGGCCCTTGCCCAGTCCGAACCCCAGCCCGCGCCCGCCCAGAGCGAGAAAACCGGCGAGAAGCCGGCGGCGAAGCCCGCCTCCGACGGCAAGCCCGCAGCCAAGCCGGGCGACAAGAAGAAGGCCGACCAGGGCCCGAGCCAGGTCAAGGAAGTCACCGTCACCGCCCGCACCGACGACTTCAGAAGCTCGATCGACCGGCGCAGCTACGACATCACCAAGGACCTGCAGGCCACCACCGGCTCGGTCGCCGACGCCCTGCGCAACGTGCCGTCGGTCGAGGTCGACGTGAACGGCAATGTCAGCCTGCGCGGCGACTCCAACGTCAAGATCCTGATCGACGGCAAGCCCTCGACCATGCTGTCGGGCGCCAGCAAGGGCCAGATCCTGCAGCAGATGCCCGCCGACAGCATCGCCCGCGTGGAGGTGATGACGAACCCGTCGGCGGAGTTCTCGCCGGACGGCTCGGCCGGGATCATCAACCTGGTGACCAAGAAGACCCGCAAGCCCGGCAAGACCGGCGGAATCCGCGCCAATGTGGGCACGGGCGATCGCTGGAACATGGGCGTCAACGGCGCCTGGAAGACCAACAAGCTGACCCTCTCGGCCGACGCCAACGTGCGGCGGGACGAGTATGGAGCGCACATCGACGGCTCCACCGAAGGGACCGATCCGGGCGGCGCGGCCTTCTCCCAGGAGTCGCGCAGCGTCAACAACGGCGTCAGCAACTCGCGCATCCTCCACGGCGGGCTCGACTACGACTTGACCGCCAAGGACCGGCTGAGCGCGGAGGCGCACTACGGCAAGTTCGACAACGACACCACCAGCAGCGGCAGCTTCGAGGCCCGCAACGGCAGCGGCGCGCTGACCCAGGCCTACAGCCGCACCGACAATGTGCAGTCGGGGTTCGACAACAGCGGATTGACCGGGACCTGGCGGCGCACCTTCGCGGGCGACGACCACAACTTCGTCGCCAGCCTGACGCGCGATCACTCCAGTTCGCGCAGCGACGACCTGATGCTGGAGACCTTCACGGCGCCGGCGCCGCTCAACCTGGCCGAACGGCGCCTGACGCTCAGCGACGACGACACCACCCAGCTGAAGGCCGACTACAACCGGCCCCTGCCCTCGGGCGGGCGGTTCAAGACCGGCTATGATGTGCAGCGCATCGACGCCAGCTACGACAACCTCGACAGCACCGGCCCGAGCGCCGCCGCGCTGACGCCCAATCCGGCCCAGACCAACCAGTTCGACTGGAGCCAGACCGTCCAGGCGCTCTACGCCACCTGGGAGCAGCCCATCGGCCGGCTGACCGTACTGGGCGGCTTGAGGTTCGAGGACACCCGCGTCCGCTTCCAGGACGTGACCGGCCACCAGTCCGGCGCGCGCGACTACGACCGGCTCTATCCGACCCTGCACCTGGGCTGGAAGATCGACGACGACCAGAGCCTGACCGCCAGCTACAGCGAGCGGATCCAGCGTCCCTACGGCCAGGACTTCAACCCGTTCCGCATCGTCTACAGCCCGACGTCGGTGCGTTCGGGCAACCCGGACCTGATGCCCCAGGAAACCCAGTCCTTCGAAGGCATCTGGCAATACCGCCACTCAGGGATGTTCTACCTGGCCACGCTCTATTGGCGGCAGACCAAGAACGGCTTCGAAGACGTCACCACCGATCTCGGCGGCGGCGTGCTCTACACCACCAGGGAAAACGTCGGCCGCAGCCGCAACGGCGGCCTGGAGCTGGTGGCCAACGGCAAGCTCGGCTCGACGCTGAGCTACAACGTCTCGACCAACACCTACTGGCGCGAGATCGACGCATCGGGCCTGGGGCTGGCCGTCAGGTCGGGCTGGACCACCAACGGCCGCGGCAGCCTGAACTGGCAGGCGACGCCGAAGGACCTGTTGCAGGCGCAGAGCTATTTCAGCGCCGGGACGGTGCAGGCGCAGGGCCGGCAGGGCGCCTTCGGCGTCCTGAACCTCGGCTACCGCCACAAGTTCAGCGACAGCCTGTCGTTCGTGGCCACCGGCCGCGATGTGCTGCACACCGCACGCTTCGACAGCACTATCGACACGCCGACCCTGAAGCAGCAGGAGCACTACCGCCCGGATCAGCGGGCGGTCTACGTCGGCCTGGCCTGGACCTTCGGCGGGCGCTCGCCGCGCGACAATCAGTTCGACTACGGCAACGGTGGCGGGGGCGGCGGCGGCCCCGGCGCTTAACCCTCCGCCGTTCGCTTTGGGCTAGGTTCGAGAGCCGCAACCGGGGAGGCGAGATTGCGACCGCTGAACGGAATGGACCGCCGCCGCCTGCTAGGTGGTCTCGGCCTGATCGGCCTGAGCGGCTGCGCCGGCCTGCCGGCGGGGCTGGCTCCGCGAGCGGCGTCGGGCGCGGTCTCAGGCGCCGGGACCGAGCCCGGCCTGCCGTTCTGGAATGCGATCGGCCCGATCGCACCGGTGCACGCCACGCTGGAACGGCTGTTCGACATCACCGTCTGCATCCGGCCGTTCCGCGCCCAGGGGCCGCGGCTGGACACCGAGACCATCGGCGACACCCTGATCGTCCACAACTACGGCCACGGCGGCTCCGGCTGGTCGCTGTCGTGGGGCTCGGGGACCATCGCAGTCTCCAAGGCCATGGCCAACAGCCCGCACGAGGTCGCGGTGGTCGGCTGCGGGGCGCTGGGCCTGACCTCCGCGATCCTGGCCCAGCGGGCCGGGGCCAAGGTGACCATCTACGCCAAGGACCTGCTGCCCCAGACCCGCTCGGCCAGGGCCACCGGCACCTGGTCGCCGGACAGCCGCATCGCCCTGGCCGACAGGATGGCCGCCAGCTTCCCAGCGTTGTGGGAGCAGATGGCGCGGACGTCCTTCAAGGAGTACCGCAATTTCCTCGGCTTGCCGGGCTCGCCGGTGGAGTTCACCGACCGCTATTCCCTGTCCGACGCGGCGCCGGGACATCCCTCCCCGCCCCCGCCGCCCGGAACGCTGGAATTCGCGGACCTCGGCGACCGGATCCGCGATATCAGTCCCCACTTCACCCCGGTGCCGGCCGCCTCGAATCCTTTCCCGACGCCCTATGTGCGCCGCTCGTCCCAGCTGGTGTTCAACGTCGCTGACTACGGCCACACCCTGATGAGCGACTTCCTGCTGGCGGGGGGCAAGTTCGAGCGGCGCGAATTCCACAGTCCCGCCGAGCTGGCGACCCTGCCGCAGAAGGTGGTGATCAACTGCCCCGGCTACGCGGCGCGCACGCTGTGGAAGGACGAGACCATCACCCCCGTGCGCGGCCAGATCGCCTGGCTGATCCCCCAGCCCGAGGTCAACTACGGCTTCTACTATCGCGGGGTCAGCGTGCTGGGCCGCCGCGACGGCATCGTGGTCCAGACCGTGGCCGGCGGCGACATGCGCGGCTACGGCGACGACAACGAAACCCCCGACCGGGCGGAGGCCGAGCAGGGCGTGGCCACGGTGGCCGAGCTCTACCGGCGCTGGGAGAAGATGCGGCGGGGCTGAACCCGCCGCGCCACTCCTACTGTCCGATAACGCCGGCCGTCTTCAGTTCAGCGCGCGCCGCCTCCAGGTCGACCTGGAATTTCGGGTTGGCCAGCAGTTCGCGCCCGACCGTCGTGCCCAGGGCCTCGCCGGCGACGATGTCGCGGCGGAAGTGGGCGCCGCAGATAAGCCGGCTTTCGGAATAGTCGCTCGCCCGCGCCATCAGCCCCTGCGCCTTCTCCGGAACCAGGTCCGCCAGGACCACCGCCATCGAATAGGCCATGGTGGCATGGCCGGACGGATAGGAGCTCTTGGGCGCATCGTTCTTCGAGCAGGGCTCCAGCGACGCGTCGATCAGATAGGGCCGGGTGCGCCGGAACAGGTTCTTGCCGCGGGTGGCGGCCGCCTTCTCGTCCTTGCGGACCTCGCTCATCAGCTTGTCGGTGGCCGGCAGGGTCTTCAGGTCGAATTTCGGGCCCAGAACCACAGCGAAGATGGTGGCGTTCTCGGTCTTGTCGTCGGTGCGGGCCTTCTCGAGGCGCGCAGCACTCCGCTCCTCCTGGATGCGGCGCAGCTCCAGCACCTCGGCCACGGCCGGCGGCGTGCCGTCCTCGGGCGGCGGAGGCAGCAGGCGCGCGGGGTCGTACTGGTCCTCAGTCAGGAACACGGCGGTCGCCTTCTCGGCCTTGTCATCGGCGGCCAGGGCGGCGCAGGCGAGGCTGAGTGCGGCGAGCGTGAGCGGCATCGCGAAGCGCAGACGGGTCATCGGAAATCCTCTCGCAGGCAAAGAGAGACGGCGCACCCGTCCGGGGGCGCGCCGCCAGAGTCAGGGGTAGTCAGGGGTTACGCTCGCACTCAGAACACGGCCTTCAGGGTGAACTGGAAGCTTCGGCCGGATTGGTAGGAGAAGACGTTCGCCGCCCCGCCCTGGGCCGAGGTCTGGGCGGGCAGGTTCGTGCCGGCGATCAGCGCCTTGCCCTTGAAGGAGGTGATATCGCGGCTGTCCATCAGGTTGATGACCTGGGCCTCGAAGCTGAAGCGCCCGATGCGGTAGGTCGAGGTGAGGTCGCCCTCGCCGAAGGTCTTGAGGATCGCGGTCGGCGGCGCGGCGCCCGACGCGGCGGTGGCATATTGCGGGCCAATCCACTTGCCGACCAGGTTGGTCGTCAGGCTGTCCTCAGAGGTGAACAAGCCCACCAGGTGCGAGCGCAAGCCGCCCGCGGCGGTCCATTTGGGGGCCTTGGCGAGCTGATAGCCGTTGTAGCCGGGGTTGGCCGGGTCGTCCTTGCCGATGGCGTCGTTGTGCGAATAGTTGCCGAAGACGCTGAACCCGTGCGGCAGCAGATAGGTAGCCTGAGCCTCAACCCCCTTGTAGGTGGCCCCGCCCGAGTTGGTCTCAAAGGTCTCGCTGGTCGAGAGGTCCGTGACCGTCTGGATCTTGTGCTTGAAGTCGATCGTGTAGACGTCGGCGTCGACCACCAGCTTGCCGTGGTTCCAGACGACGCCGGCCTGATAGGCGGTCGACTCCTGCGGCACGATCTTCTGGGTGGTGGGCGTGTTCACATAGAAGGCGCTGACATTGGGGACCAGGAAGCCCTGGGCGTACTGGGCATAGACCGCCAGGTCCGGCTGGACCCGGTAGTTGACGGTCAGGTACGGCAGGGTCTTGCGGTAGGTGTCGCCGCCGAAGAAGGGCTGGATCGAGCCCTTCACCGCCAGGGCCGGCGCTTCCAGGTGCAGCTGGAAGTTCACGAATTTCACGCCCGGCGTGACGGTCAGCTGCTCGGTGGGCTTCCACTCGAACTGACCGAACACCTGGTACTGATGCCAGCCGGAATATTCATTGTAGGCGATGTTCAGCGGCTCCTGGCAGGCGCCGTTCCAGGTCTTGCCGGGCGCCACTGTCTGCGGCAGGCCGTTGCAGCCCGTCGGACCCGGGAACACCGCGGCCTTCTCACGATAGTCGGGCTGGCGGGTCAGAAGATCGATGTCGAAGCGCTGGCGCTGGGTCTTGGCGATCTCCCAGAGCCCGCCCAGGGTCAACAGGCCGAAGCCGGTGTCCTTGGTCACCACCAGCTTTTCGCCGCCGACCCGGTACTCGTTGCGCTTGGTGTAGCCGGGCAGGCCAGCCACCTTGAGCGCGCTGGAGTAGCCCGATCCGCCGTTCGGATAGGTCGCGGCCGGGGCCAGGATCACCTTGTTGGCCGCGGCCAGGGCCGCCGCGCCAATGGTGGAGTCGGCGGTCCCGTCGTTGGCCGACAGGGTCTTGTTCGAATACCAGTAGGTGTAGGCGGTGTTCTCGAAGCCCCAGCCCTGACCGAGATCGCCGTTCAGCCGCACGTACTCGAAGTCGGTCGATTTCTTGGTGAAATTGTACTTGTAGTAGGTCTGCAGCGAGGGGTCGTTCGACAGGGCGAAGCGCTTGCCGAAGGCCTCGGTCTGGGCGACCGACGCGGTCGCATTGGAGTCCCCCTGGTAGTACGAGTCGTTGTTGTGAGTGGCGACCACCGTCATAGCGATCCTGTCGGTGATCGGCACGCCGATCTTGAAGAACTGGTTCTGGCCCTGGCTGGCGCTGTTGGTCAGGTAGCCGTCGGTCTTGTATTCCATGAAGTTGGCCAGGAAGTTCGCGTCGTGCAGGCGCGACTGGGGGCCAGACGTCAGGGTGGTCACCGACTGCAGGGTGCCCCAGCTGCCGACCGTGGCGGTCTGGCGCAGACCCAAGTGGTCCTCGAGCGGCAGGGAATAGAGGTTCAGCGAGCCGCCGAAGCTCGCCTGGCCCATATCCAGCGCCGTGCCGGGACCGCGGTCGATCACCACGCCGCCGATCACCGAGGACGGGAAGAACGAGTTGGCGTGGTGGCTGGGGCCGTTGGTGTCGCCCCAGGCGATGCCGTCATAGGTGATGTTGAACTCGCCGTCGGCGAAGCCGCGCATGGTGATCTTGGCGCCGTCGGTCGCGCCCGGGCCGTTGGCGTTGGGTACGCCGGCCATCGAGGGGGCCAGCATGGCTGTGGTGGTAAAGTCGCCCACGCGCGGCGCGACTTCTTCGATGAACTGGCGGGTGATCACCGCCTCCGGCTCCTTGGCCGTGAGCGAACCCTTCACCGGGGCGGCTTCGGCGGCCTGGCCGCGCGGCGCGGTGATGATGACCTCGCGGACTTCCGGCGCATCGGTCGACGCAGGCGGAGTTTCGTCCGCCGCCAGAGCCGGACCGGCCGCCAGGGCCAGGATCGTGAGCGAGCATGCGCAAAGCGTGGCGCGATGCGCCGACGCGAAGGATTTGGTCATCGAAGGCCCCCTTGAACGCCGACCGGCGATGGCCGGGCGGGAGCGTTCGCGTCATCGTGCGCCGCTCGGGACCTCGTGAACGGATTTTAGGGGTCGGGGGTCAAGTGAAGTTTAGACGACGAGTTCATGGCATTCATATGAAATCGAATCTGAAAATTCATGAACATGTTCGACCGCTAAGCGCGAGCACGGCGACCTGTACGCCCTAAATCATTGATTCCACACCTACCGACATCTCAATGTCTTCTTACACGTGCCTTACCTAGCGGCGCCTTATTATCACGATACGGAGCGTTATGTCTGTTTCCCAGGGTTAACAGACCGGGGCCGACTGGACCTGTTGCACCTTGGATAGCTTGCCGTCGCCGTTCACGACCTCCGCGATCCCGCTCAGCGCCGTCGCCTTCGTCAGATAGGCGTGCGAGCATTCGTTCAGGTCGTTGTTCAGCTTGTCGCGATGCGGGTTGCGGCGTGGCGTCTCCGAACTTCACCGAATTCACCCCCGTCCAGGCCGTCATGCAGGCAGTCTTCGCCGTCGTCGCGATATTGTAGCCGGGCCGCACCGTCGCGACGGCATCGTGGTCCAGACCGTGGCCAGCGGCGACATGCGCGGCTACGGCGACGACAACGAAACCCCCGACCGGACGGAGGCCGAACAAGGGGTGGCGGTGATCGCCGAACTCTACCGGCGCTGGGAGGAGAAGCGGCGGGGCTGAACGCTCCTGCCGTTCAGAGCGCGCCCGCCTCAAGCACCGCCTGGGCGAAGGCCTCCGGCGCCTCCTGCGGCAGGTTGTGGCCGATCCCGCCGGTGATGGTGCGATGGACGTGACGGCCCACGAATTTCGCGGCGTAGGCCTGGGGCTCGAGATGCGGCGCGCCGTTGGCGTCGCCCTCCAGGGTGATGGTCGGAACCGTGATCGTCGGCGCGGTCGCCAGCCGCGCCTCTACCGCGTCGTACTTTGCTTCGCCCTGGGCCAGGCCCAGCCGCCAGCGGTAATTGTGGATGACGATCGCCACATGGTCGGGATTGTCCAAGGCCCCGGCGGACCGTTCGAAGGTCGCATCGTCGAAGGCCCAGCGGGGCGAGGCGAGCCGCCAGATCAGCCTGGCGAACTCGCGCCGGTATTTCTCATAGCCGGCCCGGCCGCGCTCGGTCGCGAAATAGAACTGGTACCACCACTGGAACTCGGCCTCCGGCGGCAGGGGCGTCTGGCCCGCCGCCTGGCTGCCGATCAGATAGCCGCTGACCGCAACCAGGGACTGGCACCGCTCGGGCCACAGGGCGGCGATGATGTCCGCGCTGCGTGCGCCCCAGTCGAAGCCGCCGAGGATCGCTGAGGGGATGTTCAGCGCGTCCATCATCGCCACCGTATCCAGCGCCACCGCCGCGGGCTGGCCGTTGCGCGCCGTCGCCCCGGACAGGAAGCGCGTGGCGCCGTAGCCACGCAGGTAGGGAACGATGACCCGGCAGCCGCGCGCGGCCAAGCCGGGCGCGACCTCCGCGAAGCTGTGGATGTCGTAGGGCCAGCCGTGCAGCAGGATGACCGGTCGCCCCGAGGCCGGGCCCAGCTCGGCGTAGGCGATCTCAAGGTCACCGGCGCTCACGCGCCTGAGCGGCGGAAACTCGGCGGGCGGGCGGGGGGGCTCCGCCGCCGATGGCGCGGCGCCGACGGGCGCCAGGCCCGCGGTCGTCGCGATAATGGCCGCCACGCCCAGCAGGCGGCGGCGAAGCGGATCGATCGGTGATGTCATCGCACCTCCCGATAGCCGGAGCGGGGCAAGGCCCCGCCCCGCAAACCCCTGGTCAGGCCGCGCGCACGGACCGGAAGCCGTCGCGAAGCTCGGAAGCGAAGGACTGGGGCTGTTCCCACGCCGCGAAATGGCCGCCCTTGTCGAGGCGGTTGTAGTGGACCAGGTGCGGATAGGCCTTCTCCGTCCAGCTCCTCGGCGCCGTGTAGATCTCGTCTGGATAGGCGCTCACGGCGGCCGGCAGCGGCACGCCCTTCGGCGCGAAGAAGGCGAGCTTGCTCTCCCAGTAGAGGCGCGCGGATGAAACTGCGGTGTTGGTCAGCCAGTAGAGCGTGACATTGTCCAACACGTCGTCCCGCGTCAGACCCTCGCTCTTGCCGTCGAATACGCGCGAGATCATCCGGTAGCTGCGGATGTCGTGGTCGAGCATCCAGGCCGCCAGGCCGATCGGCGAATCCGCGAGCGCGTAGAGCGTCTGCGGGCGGCCGGCCATCTCGTTGGCGTAGCCCAGGCCGTGCTTGTAGAAATCGTCGAGCTGGTCCCAGGCATAGCGCTCGTCGGCTGACAGGCCCGAGGGCGGCGGGCCGCCGGCGCCAAGCGCCTTGGCGATGTCGTCCGGCACCGTGGCCGGCATGTTGGTGTGGATCGCCACCAGCCCGGCGGGCTTCAACAGGGCCATCTGCTCGGTCACGGCGTTGCCCCAGTCGCCGCCCTGGGCGACATAGCGCGTGTAGCCCAGCCGCTGCATCAGGACGCCCCACGCCCGCGCGATGCGGATGGGGTCCCAGCCGGTCGCCGTCGGTTTGCCGGAGAAGCCGTGCCCTGGCAGCGAGGGGATCACCACGTCGAAGGCGTCCGCGGCCGTCCCGCCGTGCGCGGTCGGATCGGTCAGGGGCTCGATGATCTTCAGCTGTTCGATGACCGAGCCCGGCCATCCGTGGGTGACGATCACCGGCAAGGCGCTCGCGTGCTTGGACCGGACGTGGATGAAATGGATGTCCAGGCCGTCGATCTCGGTGACGAACTGCGGCAGGGCGTTCAGGCGGGCCTCGCATCGGCGCCAGTCGTAGTCCGTGGCCCAGTATCGAGCGAGGGCCTGCATGGTCGCCAGGCGCACCCCCTGGCTGTCGTTGTCCGCCGTCTCCCGCTCGGGCCAACGCGTCGCCTTGATGCGGTGATTGAGGTCGGCCAGTTCGGCGTCGGGAACCTTGACCTGGAACGGCCGGATCGCTGTCCGATCCGCGGCCTGGACCCCGCCCCCATCGGCCGGCGCGTCCATGACCAGACTTACGGAGTCGGCGGAAGAGGGCGTGGCCAGGGCCATGGCGCTGGCGGTGGCCGTGCCGGCCAGAAACACCCGGCGCGTGGCCGAGGGGAATTCCGAGGGCATTGCAGTTCTCCTGGTTAAATTGCGCTTTACGGCGACACCAACCAAAGACCGACTATTCTCGGCGAACGCCCCGGCCGCCAAGTCATAAGTAGTATAGAACTGAACTTAACATAGCGATGATACGCGACTGTCGCGGCGCGCGCAAGGTCGTGAACAATCGAATTCTAAACCATGATTCTGCACAACTTTGTCGAAACCTGCCGAGCCACGCGCGCGCTTTACTGCAAAGCTTTCCCCACGGCGCCCGCTACCTCAGGAACAAGGGTAGCCTCACCTTGGGTCAGGTGAGGAGGTTCGGAACGCCTGGAACAGGCGGCCCATGATCTGATGTGCTTGCAAGCGCTCAAAACGAACGGGGCCCGGTTTCCCGAGCCCCGTCATGCAGGCCTGCTGGCGCAAGGTCTGCGCCGACCTAGGTCTTCTTGTGACCCTTGCCGGTGTTCGCGGCCTTGTCCGCCTTATCGCCTGGAAGCTTCATTCCCGCCGCCTTGGCGTCAGCGGCGTAGTTCGTCAGGCAGCTGGTCACCTTCTCGTTCGCGGACGCGATCTCATACTGGACCTGCTGCACCTTGGACGGCTTGCCGTCGCCGTTCAGCACCTCCGCAATCCCGCTGAGCGCCGTCGCTTTCGTCAGATAGGCGTGCGAGCACTCGTTCAAGTCATTGTTCAGCTTGTCGCGATGCGGTTGCGGGGTGGCGTCTCCGAACTTCACCGAATTCACCCCCGTCCAGGCCGTCATGCAGGCGGTCTTCGCCGTCGTCGCGATATTGTAGCCGTCCTGCACATTGCCGCTTTTCAGGGCCGGCTGCACGGTCGTCCATCCGTGCTCGCAGGGCTGGACCGCCGCGACGAAGTTGGCGTTGACCCGGTCAAAGTCGGCCTGGGCCGTCTTCGGTTCCGCCCCCCCGTTGGCTTGCAGCGACGGGGTTGCGCCGTGCGACAATACGCTCGCGACTATACATAGAGCCAGCCAGCCGAACCCGATCACGCGCGCCGTGACCGAATAGCCGCGTCGCAGCAGAAACCAGACAAAGATGATCGGCAGCAGGAAGATGCCGATGCCGAGAAGCACGCTTACGCGCCTGGGCGCGCCCGACGCCCCGTTCACTGAAGTCACGTCGAATCCCCCCTCTATGGTGACGATTACAATCATGACTTGGGTTTTGACCCAAACGCAAGTGCGGGTGAATTGCGGTTGCAAATCGCCACGTAAGGCGCTGCGGGATCAAGAGAGGAGCTAGCTTGGCCGCACGCCGCGGAAAGAGGAAGTGGAAGTGGAAGTGGTGCCGCCTAGGTGACTCGAACACCTGACCTACGCATTACGAATGCGCCGCTCTACCGGCTGAGCTAAGGCGGCCCACAGGGGCCTTGGAAGGCGCCGGAAATCCCCGCCGGAGCGGGGAGGCGTTATCTAGACGGAAGCGCGCGGCTTGCCAAGCCGCCCCGCCATGCGTGGTTGTCGCGCTTGCCTCAGCGCCGCGGGCTCTTGCCCTTCGGCTTGGGCTTGGACGGCGCGCTCGACCGCCGTCGCGCGGGCCGACGCGGATGCGCGGCGGGCGGGGGCGGCGCCGCCTCCGCCAGGACGTCGTCGAAGTCGCCGGGATCGTCGGGCACCGGCGCCACGAAAACGTGCTCCGCTGCAGCGCTGACGAAGGGCGGCGCCGTTTCGTAGCGGCTGGGCAGTTCCGGCAGGTCGGTCAGCATGCGCTCGCGCCGCTCCAGGCGCGGGTGCAGCAGTTCACCGGTCTCGGTCCAGGTCGAGACCAGCCGCGTCCAGTCGTCCTGGCCGTAGTTGAAAGCGCGCCCCTCGGGATCGAGGTCGGACCAGTCGGGCTCCAGCGCGGCGCCGACGCCGCGGGCGACCCAGGCGCGGGCCTCGTCGGGGCGGCCGAGCGCCCAGGCGGCGCGGGCGAACAGGCCGCACAGGCGCTGGGTCGGAGCCTCGTCAGAGAGCGCCTGCACGGCGGCCTGAAGACCGTCGTCGGCGCCGCCCAGCATGCGCTGCTCGACGCGCAGGATGCGGCTCTCGCGATGCTCAGGGTTGCGGGCGATCAGACCTTCCAGGCGAGCGGCGCGCTCACGCGGGGTCTCGCGCATGCGCAGGTCGCGGAAGGCCAGCCACAGGGCGGGGTGCGGCGCGGCGGTCCAGGCCGCTTCGATGATGTCCTCGGCGCGGCCTTCCTTGCCGGCGGCGGTCAGCAGGCGCGCGGCGATCACCGAGCCCGGAGCGAAGGCGGGGCTGAGCTTGGCCGCCTTGACCGCGGCGTCGGTGGCCTGGTCCCGAGCCTTCGGATCGCCGGTCGCCTCCAGCGCCGCGGCGGAGGCCGCCAGCAGGGCGGCGCGCGCCCTTTCGGCGGCGATGGGGGTGACGATCTTGCGCTTCAGCCCACCTTCGACCAGCTCCAGCGCCTCGGCCCATTCCCCGGCCTGCAGCTTGGCCTCGAACAGGGTCCGCCAGGCCCAGCGGGCGGTCTTGGCTAGGTCGTAGGCGTCCTGGGCGTGCTTCAGGGCGCCCTCGCGGTCGCCCTGGGAGGCGGCTAGGCCCATCAGGCCGCGATGACCCACCAGCCGCATCTCCGGAAAGCCCAGCATGGCGGTGTAGGCGGCCTGGGCGGCGGGGATGTCGCCGGCGGCCTCCGCGGCCTGGGCAGTCAGCACGCGCACCAGGGCGGAATTTTCCTCGTTCAGTTCCGCCGCCTTGCCGGCGCAGCGGCGCGCCTCCGTCCCCTCGCCCGCCGCGATGGCCAGGAAGCCGCGGGTCAGCACCTCCTGCGCCTGGCGTTTGCGGGTCTCGGCGCGCGCGCGGGCCGACCGGCGCGGCGCCTCGGCGATCCACCAGACCACGCGCCAGAAGGCCACGGCCAGGAGCGACAGGACGCCGATGATCACCGCCGCCGCCGAGCCGGAGGTGTCGACCCGCCGGCCCAGCCACAGCAGGGTCGCGTGCCCCGGATCGCCGGCCAGGGCGATGGCGCCGGCCACCACCGCCAGCACGAACAGGATGACGATGGCGCCTCGGATCACTGAGGCGCTCCGGGTTCGCTCGCCACGGAAAGGTCGCGCATGGCGGCTGCGCGCAGGGCGGCGATCCGCGTCTCGACCTCGACGCGGCGGCGAGCGCGTTCGCGCCAGTCCGCCGTCGCGCGCTGAGCGCCGGGCGGCAGGGCGCGCATTTCGTTCAGGGCGCCTTCCAGGTCGCCCTCGGCGGCGTGCCGCTCGGCGCGAGCCAGGACGGCGTCCACCGACTGGCCGGTGAAGTCGTCGATACGCCGCACGGTGATCAGCGACCCCAGGCCGGCCCAGAGCCGGTCCAGGAAGCCCGAGCCCTTGGCGGGAAGCCGCGCCGAAGCCTTGGCCTTGGCCGCCACGTCCGGAAACTCCGCCGCCAACGCCGCGCGCGTAGGGGCGCCTTGTTCGGCGAGCACACGCAGGCCAGGCGTTTCCGAGGATTGCGGCATCAGCCGCTCCACCGCGGCGAGCTCCGCCGGGAACGGACGAGAGGTGCGTGCGGCGTCTGAGAGGGCGGAGGCCGCCACGGCGGCGGAGGCGGCGCGGTTGATGCGGCGCTCGGCCGCCTCGATACGGTCGAGCCGCGCCGACAGCGCCAGTTCGGCGGCGTTGCGGGCAGAGGCGTCACGCGCCGCGGCGCTTCCGGCGCGCGCCTCCTCAAGCTCCTGCTGCAACTGCGCGATACGGGCCTGAAGCGCGCCGGTGGAGGCGGGCTCCGTGGTCGCGGGCGCGCTGGCTGCGGGCGGCGCTGCGGGCGTCTTGGGCTTGTTGAGGAAGCGCGGCAGCACGAAGGCCAGGGCGGCGCCGGCGATCACCACCGCCAGACCCGTGGACAGGGCCACGAAGAAGGCCGGGCTCATGGGGCTGCGTTCTCGCGGTCCGGGCGGCAGATGGTTCGGCGGCGTGGTGTCGGAGGCGTCGGTCATTCGGGCCCTGGCGCGCGCTGGGTCGGTCGGTCGGCGAGGAGCTTAAGCAAAGCCGCCTCGTCAGGGAACCGCGCGACCAGGACCTTTTCGCAGCCCGCCTCGACCAGCGGGCGCGCGGCCTTCTCGGAGATGCAGGCGAAGGTGATACGCCTCAGGTCGGCGGGTGGCAGCAGTTCGACCAACCGCCGCGCGGCCTTGGCCGAATGCACCAGGGCGGTGTCGATCCGCGCGATCTGCGCCAAGGCTTCCGCCGGACTGGCGGGCGCTGTCTCGTAGACGCTGAAGGTCGCCGTGTTCAGCCGGTAGGGGGCCAACAGGCGGCCGAGGTCCTCGGCGGGGTCGGCCGGCGCGATGCACAAGACCGCGCCTGAAGCCGGGTCGTGGGACTCGCCGATCAGCCGCGCCAGGGCCTGCACATCGCCCGAGGCCGAACGCACGTCCGAAAAGGCCTCCCGCCGCGCCGCCTCGGCGGTGGCGTCGCCCACGGCGTAGACGGTGAGGTCGCGCTGGTCCGAGAGGCGAGCGAAGGCCTCCACGGCGTTGCGGCTCGTGAGGGCGACTGCGCCCATGCCGTCAAAGGCGATGGCGTCGGTGAGGGCGCGCACCTCCAGCACCGGATCGACCAGCGCCATGCGTCCCATGTCAGCCACCTTGGCGGCGGTCTCCTCGGCCGCGGGCCGGGTGCGGGTGATCCAGATCACTGATCCTTCTCCCTTCGTCACCTCACCCCACGATAAGCCTGTCTCCGGCCTCCGCGCGAATCTCGCCACCCAGCGCGAAGCCCACCGCGTGCGCCTCTGCGGCCGGGTCCAGCTTGAGCACCGCCTCCGCCTCCCGACGCCAACGCTCGCGGCCGTCGGCGGAGAGGGCCTCGACCACCAGCGTCAGCCGGTCTTCGTCGACGGTGGCGTGGGCTCCGATCGCCGTGCGGCAGGAGCCTTCGAGCGCGCTCAGGGCGCCGCGCTCGGCGGCGACTGCCAGCTCGGTCGGGCGGTGGTGCAGGCGCTGCAGCCACTCCGCCCCGGCATCGGCGACGCGGGTCTGCAGGGCGAGGGCTCCTTGGCCCGGCGCGGGCGGCATGGCGATAGGGTCGAACAGCTCGCGGATCACTTCAGACAGGTCGAGCCTGTTCAGCCCGGCGGCGGCCAGCAGGGTGGCGTCACACTCGCCCTCGTCGAGCTTCCTGAGCCGCGTGTCGACATTGCCGCGCAGCATGCTGATCTTCAGGTCCGGCCGCGCGGCCAACAGCTGGGCCTGACGGCGCAGGCTGGCGGTGCCGATGTTCGCGCCCAGAGGCAACTCGGCCAGGGAGCCCCACTTGCGGCTGACGAAGGCGTCGCGCGGATCCTCGCGCAAGGGCACGGCGGCGATCGCCAGGCCCTGCGGCTGTTCGGCCGGCACGTCCTTCATCGAGTGCACCGCCATGTCCACCCGACCGTCGAGCAGCGCCTCCTCGATCTCCTTGGTGAAGAGCTGCTTGCCGCCGATCTCCAGCAGGCGGCGGTCCTGCACCCGGTCGCCGGTGGTGGTGATCAGCACCAGCGGCGCGACCTCGTCGGCTTCCTCCGGGCGCGCGCCCAGCGCCTCGGCCACGCGAGCCTGCACCCAGCGGGTCTGGGTCTGCGCCAGCTTCGACGCGCGGGTGCCGATACGGACAATCGAGGGGTTGGGTTGCACGGGGACCGGTCGGGGGCTACCTCGAACCGCGGATGCGGCCGAAAACGGTTCCGTCCCTAACAGGAGCGCGGCCCGGGCCGCAATGTCGGCAGGCGGATGAAGCCCCTCACGGTTCTAGGCATCGAGACCAGCTGCGACGAGACCGCCGCGGCGGTGGTGCGCCTGGACGGCGGTCGCGCCGAGGTGCTGTCCTCTGTGGTCGCCAGCCAGGTCGCCGACCATGCCCCGTTCGGCGGGGTGGTGCCCGAGATCGCCGCGCGCGGCCATGTGCAGATCGTCGACCGGGTGGCCGAACGGGCGCTGAGCGACGCAGGGCTGGGCTTCGAGGGCCTCGACGGCGTCGCCGCCACCGCCGGCCCCGGCCTCGTCGGCGGGGTGATGGTGGGGCTGAGCTTCGCCAAGGCGGTGGCTCTGGCGCGCGGCCTGCCGCTGGTGGCGGTCAACCACCTGGAGGGCCACGCCGTTTCCGCCAAGCTGGGGGCCGCGGCCGACTATCCCTTCCTGCTGTTGCTGGTCTCCGGCGGTCACTGCCAGCTTCTCAGCGTCGAGGGCGTGGGCCGCTGCACGCGCCTGGGCTCGACCATCGACGACGCGGCCGGCGAGGCCTTCGACAAGATCGCCAAGTCGCTGGGCCTGGGCTACCCCGGCGGCCCCGCGCTGGAAAAGCTGGCGGAGCAGGGTCAGCCCGGAAGGTTCGAACTGCCGCGCGCGCTGCTGGGCCGCAAGGACTGCGACTTCTCCTTCTCCGGGCTCAAGACCGCCGCCGCGCGGCTAGCCGAGACGATCACCGGCGACCAGGACCGCGCCGACCTGGCGGCCGCCGTGCAGGCCGCCATCGCGCGCCAGCTTTCCGAGCGCTCGGACCGGGCCATGGCGGAATACGCCAAGCATCACGCCCATCGCCTGTTCGTGGTCGCCGGAGGCGTCGCGGCCAACCGCACGATCCGGCGCGTGCTGGAAGAGGCCGCGGCCAGGCGCGGTTTCGCCTTCCTGGCCCCGCCGCTGGCCTACTGCACCGACAACGCCGCGATGATCGCGCTCGCGGGCGCCGAGCGGCTGGCGCTGGGCCTGACCTCTCCGCTCGATGCCGCCGCCCGGCCGCGTTGGCCGCTGGACGAGGCGCGCGCCTTGGCCGACCCCACCCACAAGCCCGGCCGCAAGGGAGCCAAGGCGTGAGCGACAGCTTCTCCACCGTGGGCGTGATCGGCGCCGGCGCCTGGGGCACGGCCCTGGCCCAGGTCTGCGTGCGGGCGGGGCTTCAGACCACGCTCTGGGCCCGCGAGCCCGAGGTGGTGCAGTCGGTCAATGAAGCGCGCGAAAACCAGGTGTTCCTGCCCGGCGTCGCGCTCGAGCCGATGCGCGCGACCGCCGATCTCGCCGAGATCGGGGCCTCGGACCTCATCCTGGCCGTGCCGCCCGCCCAGCATATGCGCGCGACGCTGAAGGCCCTCAGCCCCCATTTCCGCGCCGGCACGCCGGTGGTGCTCTGCTCCAAGGGCATCGAGCGCGGCACCTTCGCCCTGATGACCGAAGTCCTGGCCGAGGTGCTGCCGGAGGCGACCGCCGCCGTACTGTCCGGCCCCAGCTTCGCCGGCGAGGTCGCCCGCGGCCTCCCCGCCGCGGTCACCCTGGCCTGCCCCGACGAGGGCCTCGCCCACGCCCTGGCCGGCGCCATCGCCACCCCCGCCTTCCGCCCCTACGTCGCCGATGACCTGATCGGGGCCGAGGCCGGCGGCGCGCTGAAGAATGTGCTCGCCATCGGCTGCGGCATCGTCGAGGGGCGCGGCCTCGGCCGCAGCGCCCATGCGGCGGTGATCACCCGGGGCTTCGCCGAGATGACTCGCTATGGCGTGGCCCTGGGCGCCAAGCCCGAGACCCTGGTCGGCCTCTGTGGCCTGGGCGACCTGGTTTTGACCTGCTCCAGCCCCCAGTCGCGCAACATGAGCGTCGGCTTGGCCCTGGGCAGGGGCCAGACCCTGCAGGAGGCCCTGGCGGGCAAGCTGTCGGTGGCCGAGGGCGTGGAGTCGGCGCCGGCGGTGCGCCAGCTCGCGGAGCGCCTGGGCGTGGAAATCCCGATCTGCGAAGCGGTCGCGGCGATCCTGGGCGGCGAGGCGGATGTGGACACGGCCATCGAAGGGCTGCTGACCCGACCGCTGAAGAGCGAGCGCGATGACTGATCCTTCCCTCCTTGCGGGGGAAGGATGGGCCCCACGAGCCGCAGGTGAGTGGGAGGATGGGGGGGCGCATCCACCCTCCGACGCCCTGGCTCTCCTGCAACCTGTCCCGCAAGGCCTGATCGCCCCCCCATCCTCCCGTTGCTTCGCTACGGCTCCCATCCTTCCCCCGCAAGGAGGGAAGGATTGTCATGTCTGACCCCACCGAACCCGGTCACCCGCCCCCTGAGCCGATCCGCCCGCGCGTCTGGGAAACGCCGCCCGGCGTGCCGCTGTGCCGGTTGGAGAGCCTGGAGGACCCCGGCGCGCGCAACTTCGTGCTGGAGATCAAGGGCGCTTATTTCCACGGCTTCGTGGTTCGGCGGCGCGATGAGGTGTTCGGCTATGTCGACCGCTGCCCGCATGCCGGCCTGCCCCTGGCGCAGCAGCTCGACCGCTACCTGACCCGCGACGGCCAGCTGATCCAGTGCTCCTGGCACGGGGCACTGTTCAACATCGAGGACGGCGGCTGCCTCGGCGGCCCGGCGGCGGGCGCTCGGCTCAGGCCCTGGCCGGTGCAGGTGGTCGACGGGGTGGTGAAGACCGCCTGAGCTACTCGAAGCGGAAGGTAAGCCGCTCGGCGTAGTCGGCGATCGGCGCCTTGGGCAGGGCCAGGCCCGCGACACGCTCGGCCACGCAGCGGCCGAAGGGCGTGTCGTTGTCCAGGATCGCGCTCGTGAACACGCCGTCCTTGAAGCTGATCACCACATGGAAGGCCGGCGTGTCCTTGCTCAAGGCGATGCGCAGCCGATTGGCGCAGGCGTGGATCAGGTCGGCGTTCTGCAGCACAGGGCCCAGGATCTGGCTGTCGTAGGCCGTGCCGATGACGTTGGCGTCGTAGGCGGTGGCGCGCTTGTCGGCCTCCGCATAGGCCGGGCCGCCGACCACCACCGCCGCGGCCATCGCCGCCAGAACCAGAGCCATGCGCCGATCTCCTACCGAGGCGCGATCCTACCAGCGGAAATCGGCCAGCACAGCGGCGTATTCGTCGATGCCGTCCCACAGGTTCTGCAGGCGCAGGTTCTCGTTGGAGGCGTGCTGGTTGTCGTCGTGGTTGGCGATGGGCAGGCCGACCACCGGCGTCTTGAAGATGTCGGCGAAGAGGTACATCGGCACGCTGCCGCCCAGCATCGGCATGACCACCACCGGGCCGCCGTTGGCCCGCTCGACCGAGGCGATCAGGGCCTTCGACGCCGGAAGCGCCATGTCGGTGCGCAGCGCCGGATAGCCCGCCTCCCATTGCAGCCGCACCAGCCGGGGCGAGGTCATGCGTGTGCTGGCGTCGGGCGCATCATGGACCACGGTCCAGCCCTTGGCCTTCAGGAACCCCTCGATCTTTCCCTGCGCCTCCTCGGGCGTCAGGTCGGGCACCAGGCGCAGGTCGATGGAGACGTGGGCCTCGGTCGGCACGGCGTTGGCGGCCTCCTCGCCGGTCTTGCCGACGCTGATGCCACGCACGTTCAGCGCCGGACGCATCAGGCTGTCGCTCAGGCGCTCGGAGCCCTCGCTGCGGCCAAGCTGGAGCTCCTGCTTCAGGTCGCTTTCGACATCCGGCAGGGCGTCCAGCGCCGCGCGCTCGGCCGGGCTGATCGGGCGCACGTGATCGGAATAGCCGGTGACCAGGATGCGGCCGTCGCTGTCGCGCATCGAGGCCACCAGCTCCGCCGCCATCACCGCCGGATTGGGCGCCCAGTTGCCGTAGTGGCCCGAGTGTAGGGCGCGGGCGGGGCCATAGATGGTCATCTCCACCCCGGTCACGCCGCGCGCGCCGAAGAACAGCTCCCAGCGCCGGCTCTGGTGCACCGGCCCGTCGCCGATCACCCAGAGATCGGATTTCAACAGGTCCCGGTTGGCCTTGAGGATCGCCTCCAGATGCGGCGAGCCCTGCTCCTCTTCACCGTCCAGGAAGACCTTCACATTGACCGAGGGTTTGCGGCCGGAGGCCTTCAGCGCATCGAGCGCCGAAAGCAAAGCGATGATCGAGGCCTTGTCATCCCCGGCCGAGCGCGCGAACAGCCGCCATTCGGGATTCAACGGGCCGGACGCGGCGCGCCAGTCCACATCCTTGCCGCTCAGGCCGTCGCGCATGGTCGGGGTGAAGGGCGCCGAGCGCCACTGGGACGGCGTCACAGGCTGGCCGTCGTAGTGGGCGTAATAGACGACGGTGCGCTTGGCCCCGGGCACGGTCATCTCGGCGTAGATCGCGGGCGGGGTGTTGGGCCCGGCCGACAGCAGGCGAGCCTTCAGTCCGCGCTTCTCCAGCATCGGAACCAGCACGCGGGCGTTAGCCTCGATGTCAGGGACGTTGGTCGCGACGTCGGGCAGCTTGAGCAGCGCCTCGAACTCTTCCAGCACCTGCCGCTCATGGGTTGCGCGCCAGGTGTCGACGTCGGCGCGCAGGGTGGGCTTGGCCTGGGTGGCGGTAGAGGCGAGGGCCAGGGCGGCGAAAGCGACAACGGTCTTGAGCATGGACGATCCCCCTTGAGGGAATGGATGCCACTCCAGACGAGGTTCGTCGACTGGCCCGCGTCCCCTCCCACTTGTCGTCATCCTTGAGCACGCGGCGCGGCCAGCGCCGCGGGATCGAGGACCCACTTGGCTCCGCAGCCAACGCTGCGCGCGGAGCCACTGGCTAGGCGTCCCGCTTCGAGCTCGCGCCTAGTGGGTCCTCGAAGCGAGGGCCGCTCGCGCGACCCACGCTTCAAGGATGACGAACTTTGGGGGTGATGAACCCTGAGGGGCGGGAGTCCTACTGCCGCGTCAGGGTCGCCATGAAGTTGGTCTCCCAGGTCTTGCCGCCGTCGCTTGAGAAGGCCTGCTCGAAGTGGTGCGTGGTCGGGGTGATGTCCGACCAGACCTGCCGGACCCAGACCGTGCGGCCATGCACGGCGGGCTCCTGGTCGTAGAATTCGCCCCGCCCGTCCCTGAACTCACCGATCAGGGTCGGGCCCATGACCCCTTCGCCGCTGGCGGCGGGGTTGAGGCTCCACTGCCGCGTCTGCGGATTGTAGAGGAACAGCAGCAGGTCCTCGATGTGCCGGCCGGCGCCGTCGGCGACCAGTTCCTCGAGCTGCGCGCGGCCGTCCCAGACCTTCCGTGCGACCAGGCGGCCGTCCATCTCGACCCAGGTCGCTCCGCCCGTGGGCGAGCGCCGCAGCATGCGGATGTGGCTCTTCCACTCGCCGAGATGGAAGTCGAAGTCGTGCTGCCCGTCGCGGCCGGCGGCGTCGGCAGGGGGCGGCGTCTGGGCGACGCTCGCCCCGGCGGAGCCGAGGCACAGGCATCCGGCGAGCATGCCGGCGCAGATCGTCTTCAGGCGGGTCATGGAATTGTCCGATCCGGGCGGGAGGAGGGTCAGGCCTTGGTGAAGCGCGCGATCCAGTTGACCTCCCAGGTCTTGCCCCCGTCGTCGGAGAAGGCCTGCTCGATCTTGAAGGTGGTCGCGGTGAAGTCCGAGAAGATGAAGCGCGCCAGGATCGAACGGCCGTTCAGGGTGTCCTGGTTGTAGAACTCGCCGTGCCCGGCGTCGGTGAAGCCCCCGATCAAGGCCGGGGTCAGCTCGCCGTCGGCGCTGTTGGCCCAGCGCACCGCCCATTGGCGGGTCTGAGGGTCGTAGAGCCTGAGGCTCATGCCCTCGATCCGCCCGTTCGGCCCTGAGACCTCCAGCTCGCCCTGGTTGGCGCGGCCATCCCACAGCTTGTGGACCACCGAGGTCCCCTCGTACTCGACCCAGGTGGTCGAACCGGTCAGCGGGTGCAGGCGGCGCGTGATGTGCGCGGTCCAGGCCCCGAACTCGAAGTCGAAATCGTGCTGGCCGTCGCGCAGGGCCGGCGCCGCGCGGGTGGGATAGCGGGCCGCGTCGGGCTCCGCGGTCGCCGGCAGCACTAAGGCCCCGGTTAGAACACACGCCAGCAGACAGGCTTTAAACGTACGCGCTAGGATCACTCTCGCCTCCTCATCCATCCGGACGAGGCGATCTAAGGCGAGCGCAAACGGCTACGCCAGAAGGCACATTGAGGTACCTATGCACCGCCCGCGTCGCAGGAACCCTGTCAGCGACTGCCCCCTCACCGCCGCCCTGGCCGCGATCGGGGGCAAGTGGAAGATCATCATCCTCTATTGCCTGAGCCGCTCGCCGCGGCACTTCGCGGCGCTGCGCCAGCTCCTGCCCTCGATCTCGCAGAAGGTGCTGACCGAACAGCTGCGCGAGCTGATGGCGGACGAGATCGTCGAACGGGAGGTGACGGGCGAGATCCCCGCGCCGGTGGTCTATTCCCTGACCGAGTACGGCCGGACCCTGATCCCGCTGGTCGAGGCGGTTCGCGTTTGGGGTCAGGGCCATATCGAGCACATGGGCGAGCCGCAGGACCGCGAGGCCCCGATGGCGTGCGCGAGGCCGGCGGCCGCCGGTTGACCCGAGAACATCGTTCCGCAAGCTTGGCCGTATCGAACGGGAGGCGGCCATGCCCAAGGAGATCGTCTACACCGACAACGCGCCCAAGCCCTTCGCGGGCTACAGCCAGGCGGTGAAGTGCAACGGCTTCGTCTATGTCTCGGGCACCGGGCCGATGGACCCGAAGACCGGCGAGGTCGTGGGCAAGACCATCCAGGAACAGACCCGCCAGTGCCTGAAGAACGTGCAGGCGATCCTTGAGGCCGCCGGTTCTTCCCTGGATCGCGCGGTCTCGGCCACGGTGATCATGGCCGACGGCAAGAAGGACTTCGCCGGCATGAACGAAGAGTGGGGCCGCTGGTTCACGACCAACCCGCCCGCGCGCCAGGGCGCGGTGCTGCCGGTGCGGCCGAAGGGGATGAAGCTGTCGATCGCGGTGATCGCGGAGGTGTAGGGCCTCCTGCACACCCATCATTTCTCGTCATTCTCGGAGCGGAGGCGAAGCCGGAGACCCGAGAACCCAGCAGCGAATCTTCCCTGAAGCTGGGCGCCCTACGCTCAGCCGTTGCACGCAGCGTTGAGTTCGGGAGCTGCTGGGTTCTCGGGTCTCCAGCCGCTGCGCGGCTTCCGCTCCGAGAATGACGAAGACAAGAGAGGACGGCGCTCTACGGCTGAACTTCCGCCGCAAACGCCTGGATGTCCTTCAGCAGCCCTTCCGCCGACAGGTCGATCAGCTCCCTGCCCTTCTCCGGTGACGCCTGCAGCGGGTCGGACCCGATGCGCCCGTCGGGGAAGCGGGCGCGGTAGTCGAGCGCGTCGCGGATCGGGCCGGTGGGGGCGATGCGGGGCGCCAGGTTGGCGGTCTTGATGGCGTGGGGATAGGCGGCCTGGGTCACCGCGATCTCGGACGGCGTGGCGTGGCTGCCGTGGCCGGTCGGGAACTGTGCGTTCGCCAGCTTCTCGACGCCGGCCAGGTTCCACCAGTTGACCAGCTTCAGCATGAAGGGGCACCGCTCCTCCGCGAAGGACCACTCGGCGTAGATCTCGCTGAACGCGGCCTCGATGGAGGCGATGTTGCCGCCGTGGCCGTTCAGGAAATAGATCCGCTCAAAGCCGTGCCGCGACAGGGACGACACCCAGTCGCCGATGGCCGCCTGGAAGGTCGAGGGGCGCAAGGAGATGGTGCCCGGAAAGCCCAGGTGATGCTGCGCCATGCCGATGTTGAAGGTCGGCGCCACCAGGATGGCGTCCGGCGCCTTGTCGTGGGCGGCCTGGGCGATGATCTCCGGGCACATCCAGTCGGTGCCGAGCAGGCCCGTGGGCCCGTGCTGCTCGTTCGAGCCGATCGGCACCACCACGGTCTTGGAATGCTTCAGCCACGCCTCGATCTCGGGCCAGGCGGAATAGGCGAGCAGCATGGGGGAGTCCTCGAAGGGGGGCGGATTCGGAGCGAGGAGATACTCCGTCGCCGCGGGCTAGGCCAGGAGGGCCCCCTCACCCTGTCCCCATCTTTCCGTCATCCTTGAGCGGCAGGTCGCGGAGCGCCCTGGCGTTCGAGGACCCACCAGGCGCCACCCCAACGCTGCGAACAGCAGGCTCAAGGGCTACCCCGCTTCAAGGTCGCGCCTAGTGGGTCCTCGATCCCGCCCGCTTGCGCGGACGGCCTCAAGGATGACGCCGAGTGTGGTTGGTCCGCGCGCTTCCCCGCCCTCGACAGTTGCACACCGCCGCCCCCTTCGCTTACTCCAAAAGCGCCGGGGCGGCGCCGCATGATCGCCTCGCCGCCATGGAGGAACGCGCCTTGACGCAGGACATCGTCTTCCCGGTCGAGAAGGCCTGGGCCAAGCACGCGCACATGGACGCCAAGGCCTATGCCGAGGCCTGGAAGAAGGCCAAGGACAAGCCGGAGAAGTTCTGGGGCAAGGCGGCCGAGCGGCTGGACTGGATCAAGCCGTTCAAGACGGTCAAGGACGTCAGCTTCCACCGCGAGGACTTCCGCATCCGCTGGTTCTCCGACGGGGTGCTGAACGTCTCGGCCAACTGCGTCGACCGCCACCTGAAGAAGCGCGGCAAGGAAACCGCCATCATCTGGGAGGGCGACGATCCCTCGCAATCGAAGAAGATCACCTACAACGAGCTGCACGAGAACGTCTGCCGCTTCGCCAATGTACTGAAGGCCCACGGAGCCAAGAAGGGCGACCGCATCACCATCTACATGCCGATGATTCCCGAGACCGCCTACGCCATGCTGGCGTGCGCGCGCATCGGGGCGGTGCATTCGGTGGTGTTCGGCGGCTTCTCGCCCGACAGCATCGCCGGGCGCATCCAGGACTGCGGCTCCGACTTCGTGATCACCGCCGACGAGGGCCTGCGCGGCGGCAAGACCATCCCCTTGAAGGCCAACGTCGACGCCGCCCTGGCCCACTGCCCCGACGTGCGCAAGGTGATCGTGGTGGCCCGCACCGGCGCCATGGTCGCCATGAAGCCCGGCCGCGATTTCGACTACGCCACCGAGGCCGCCAAGGTCTCCAAGGACTGCAAGCCCGAGCCGATGGGGGCGGAGGACCCGCTGTTCATCCTCTACACCTCGGGCTCGACCGGTAAGCCCAAGGGCGTCTTGCACACCACCGGCGGCTATCTGTTCTGGGCGTCATGGACGCACGAGCTGGTGTTCGACTATCGCCCGGGCCAGATCTACTGGTGCACCGCCGACGTGGGCTGGGTCACCGGCCACAGCTACATCGTCTACGGCCCGCTCGCGAACGGGGCCACGACCCTGATGTTCGAGGGCGTGCCCAACTACCCGACCGTCAGCCGGTTCTGGGAGGTGATCGACAAGCACCAGGTCGAGATCTTCTACACCGCCCCCACCGCCCTCAGAGCCCTGATGCGCGAGGGCGACGAGCCGGTGACCCGCACCTCACGCAAGTCGCTGCGCCTCTTGGGCTCGGTCGGCGAGCCGATCAATCCCGAGGCCTGGCTCTGGTATCATCGCGTGGTCGGCGAAGGCCGCTGCCCCATCGTCGACACCTGGTGGCAGACCGAGACCGGCGGCGTGCTGATCTCGCCCCTGCCCGGGGCCACCGACCTGAAGCCCGGCTCCGCCACCAAGCCCCTCCCCGGCGTCGTGCCCCAGCTGGTCGATGCGGAGGGGACGCCGCTGGAGGGCGCGACCGAGGGCAACCTGGTCCTGCTCGACAGCTGGCCCGGCCAGATGCGCACGGTCTATGGCGACCACCAGCGCTTCCTCGACACCTATTTCTCGACCTATCCCGGGAAGTACTTCACCGGCGACGGCTGCCGCCGCGACAAGGACGGCTACTACTGGATCACCGGCCGCGTCGACGACGTGCTCAACGTCTCGGGCCACCGCCTGGGCACCGCCGAGATCGAGTCCGCCCTGGTCGCCCACCACCAAGTCGCCGAGGCGGCGGTCGTCGGCTACCCCCACGACATCAAGGGCCAGGGCATCTACTGCTACGTCACCCTGAAGGCCGGCGTGGAGCCCACCGATTCCCTCAAGCAAGAATTGAAGGCCTGGGTCCGCGAAGAGATCGGGCCCATCGCGACGCCGGACGTGATCCAGTGGGCGCCGGGCCTGCCCAAGACGCGCTCGGGCAAGATCATGCGGCGGATTCTGCGCAAGATTGCCGAGGGGGATGTGTCGAACCTGGGGGATATCTCGACGCTGGCCGATCCGAGCGTGGTGGAGGATCTGGTGCGGAACAGGGCGGGGTGAGGCGGGGCAGGACTGCTCTGGCTCTGAGCTGACATTAGGAGGCTTCGCGGGAACCGGTGCGCGCCCCGCTGCTCCAAGCCTTAAGACAGAGTCGAATAAGGCGCCGGTCACAGAGTGCCATTTCCATCTCCTTAGGGGTGAAGGCCAAGCCTGCTTCCCCGGCGGCGTCAGAGCACGACCGCCACAGACCCAAGGAGACCTAAGCTATGTCCAACCCCGAAAACACCACCCTTGCGCCCGAACCGGCGCTGACTTGGTCCCCCGATGCGCCCAAGGGCGGCAAGGCGGTGATGAACCGCGTGCTGAAGGACGGGGCCAGTGTGCCGCTGTTCTTCGCCCAGACCCTGATCTCGTCCCTGCGCGACGTAGGCTACAACAACACCACCTCGGCGATCTGCGAGCACGTTGACAACGCCATCCAGGCCAAGGCGACCGAGGTCCGCGTCTTCTTCCGCCAAACCGGCAAGAAGGGCGACACGGTGATCGACGTCGCCGTCTACGACAACGGCTTGGGCATGGCGCCCAACGTCCTGAAGGTCGCGACCTCGTTCGGCGGATCGATGAACTTCAACAACCGCGCTGGCATCGGCCGCTTCGGCATGGGCATGAAGACCGCCGCCCTCAGCATGAGCCCGGTGATGGACCTCTACTCCTGGCAGGAGCCGCGCACTTACTACAGCATGACGCTGGACGTGGACGCGATCGGCCGCGAGCGTACGAATACCGTGGAGCTGCCGGATCCGACGCTGATGACTGAGTTGCCCGACGAACTGGCCGACCTGTTCAGCAAGCCACTGAGCTTCCCGGCCAGCGCCTCGGAGCAGTCCCTAATGGTCGAAAAGGGCGACGACCTTGACGACCGTTTGGGTGCGCACGGAACCATCATCTACATGCCTTGCTGCGACCGCCTCACCCACGCCACCGCGCGCACGCTGGCGGAACACGCCATGAAGGAGATGGCGCGGGTCTACCGCCGCCCCATCGAGGAAGGCCTCAAGCTCTACGTCAACAACCGCCTGGTTGAGGCCTTCGACCCGACCTATGCCATGGCCGGAGCCCGGCACGCTCGCTTCCTCGACACCCCGGAAAAGACCAGCCGGCTGATGTTCGCCAAGAAGGTCTCGATCCCGCTGCGCGAACATGGCGCGGAGACCGACGACATCGTCATCCGGTTGTACCGCCTGCCGATCGAGCAATGGTCGACCCTGACCCGCAAGACCCTGCGGAACGACCTGCAGGTGTTCAACGGCCTGACCGTTACCATGCTGCGCAATGACCGCGAGGTCTTCGCCGGTGCAATGCCCGACCTGACTACGCGCCACACCGTCACCCACTGGTATCGCGTCCAGATCGATTTCCCCGGCGAATTGGACGAGGCTTTCGGCGTCGCCGCCAACAAGCAGGGCGTGCGCTTGAAGGGCTATGTCAAGGAGGCGATCAAGAAGGCGATCGGCGACGATATCACGACGATCAACGACGAGATCAAACGCTACCAGGGCGCCCAGGCCAGCGCTCGGAAGGGTGCCCAGCCCAGCGCCGCCGAGGCTCGCGCTACAGACGCGGATTTGCACCAGGCAAAGCCCTTGGAGTTGACCCCTGATGAAGAAGCCCAAGTTGAAGCCAATCTCAAGACCCTGGCCATCGCGCTGCGGCGGGACGGCGAGACAGACGAGGAGGCTTTCGCACGTGTGAAGGCCTCGAAGTACCTGATCGAATTCAAGCACGACGAATACTGGCCATTCTACCACGTCGAACATCGCTACGGGCGGGTCATCTTGACCATCAACACCGCCCACCCGTTCTTCGAGCACCTGTACGAGCCGCTGCGAAAGCTGGGGTCTACGCAAGCCAGCGACGACGAGGACGGCGGCGAAGCCCCGGCGGCTGAGGCGCAAGACGGCCCCTTGGTGGCCCTGGAACTGCTGCTGCTGTCCCTGGGCCGGGCCCAGGCACAGGTCACGGCTCAGAACGAGGACGCCCGCAAGATCCTCGAAACCCTGCGGCGCGAATGGTCCGAAGCCTACCGCGTGCAACTGACCGCCTAAGGGTTGCCCCGGTCTGGCAGCTTGCCAGACCGGGGTTTTCCTGGCGTATTAACCCTGAGCGCATGGCGCTGGCCTACGGGTCCGACCGCTTCACCAGGACACAGCGTTCCTGGTGAAGATCCCGGACCTGACCGCCCGCGCCGCTCACCACCCGCGGCGAACAATCGTCGCACAGACCTGGGAGACTAACCATGGCGGAGCTTCCGCACCCGTGGGACGCCTATGCGTCCGCTCAAGCGCAACTTTCCAACCGCACCGCCCTCGGCGATCGATCTTGGGGCCTCGAAGCGGCCCTGAACCAGCTCGTCGTCAATATGCCACCTAGCCTGGATCAGCTGGCGACCGTGCAAGCTAGCGCGGAGCGCCGGACGCGCTACGGCCGCGCCCTCATCGCCCGTAATGCCACCCCCGTGAGTGGTGACACGCAGTCCGTCGACTCACAGATTGAGGCCCGGTCGGACCTGATCTTTCTGGGCCGCCACCTCTCCGCGCGGGACATGGCGAGCTTGTTGGTCGCTGGCTTCGGGCACGCTGCGGCGTCGGACGCCGCCCGCCAGCGGCTCGCCCGGGCGCGCCGTCGTGCGCGCTCGCTGCTGATGAAGCACGCCCGACGCTGAGCTTTGGTGACAGGTTAAGATGAACCATCCGTCCCCCGCCCCATCACCGCCACCGGCTGAAAGCACCCCAATATCAGCCGTCGCGCATCAAACGGCGGCTGGTCTCCGCCTTCCAGCACGGTGTCCTCGTGCATCTTGGCTTCCGCGGCCTGGAAGGTCTCGCGGTCGGGCCAGATTTGCCAGATGAAGACGATCTTCTCGCCCGGCTCGGCGGCGACGGCCTTGCGGAAGTCGGTGTGTTTGCCGTCGGGGACGAAGTCTTCCCAGGACTCGACGATCTCCAGGCAGCCGTAGGCCTTGAAGATGCGGGCGCCGGCTTCGGCCCATTTCAGGTAGTCGCCCCGGCGCTCGGCGGGGACGGGGATGACCAGGCCGCAGACGTACATGGCGGGCGCTCCTGAGAGGGGGTGAGGCGGGTCAGGGTTCGGCGGCGACGCGGGCGCGCATGTCGGCGTAGGCCGCGTCGATCAGGGCGGCGATGGCGGCCTCGTCGGGGCGGCGACCCCAGTGCAGCTTCACATGGCGCATGCGCTTGCCCGAGCCTTCGAGCAGGCCGTGCGGATCGGCCAGCGAGGCGCCCTGGAAGAAACCGATGTTCACGTGCGCCTTGAAAGCGGCGACATAGGCGAAGGCGGCGTCCTCGACGCAGGCGGTGGGGCAGTGGTCGTGCATCAGCTCGCGCACGTCTTCGCCCAGGGCGCGCATGCGCTCGAACCAGGGCTCGGCCATGCGGCGCAGTTCGTGGTGCGGAGAGGCCAGCCAGGCGTCGACCTCGGGGTCGTGGCGGACGGCGGTCGGGAAGCGCATCAGGTCGCTCATGGCCGCGGAGTTTGCCAAGGCCTGCGACGCCATGTCGAGCCGGCGGGCGCATGCTGCTGCCAAACGGGACAGGGCATGAGCCTGAGCCGCCCCAACCTCGCCCCTTTCCCCTGAGACGGTCGGTCGCTGGCGAAGGAATTTTTCAGATTGTAAGGTTCCTCTGCTCGTCTCTGCGTCCGTGCTCTTAGGCTTTGCTGTTCTCGGGGTTTTCCTTGCCGAAATTGAAGTTGCTGGCGGCGCTGTTCGCGTCCTCGCTGTTGATCGCGCCCAGCCTGGCCGACGCGCAGACCCGAGGCGCCGCGCCTGATAACCGGCAGGCCGAGAGCCGCTCCACCGCCGCGCGCGCCCAGGCGGCCGGCAATGTGCTGGGCGATCCGGACAAGGCCGCGCCCGACCCCTCGGTGAAGCAGGGCGTGCTGCCCAACGGCCTGCGCTATGCGGTGGTGTCGTCCAAGACCCCGGCCAAGGCGATCTCGTTCCGGCTCTACGTCAACGTCGGAAGCTATGACGAGACCGACCAGGAGCGCGGCGTCGCCCACTTCATCGAGCACATGGCCTTCAACGGGACCAAGCACATCCCCGAGGGCCGGGTGGACACCATGTTCGGGGTCAAGGGCGTGGCCTTCGGCCGCGACCAGAACGCCGAGACCGGCTATTTCGGCACCACCTACATGCTCGACGTGCCGCAGGTCGATGGTGACAAGCTGGACCTGGCCTTCGCGTGGCTGCGCGACATCGCCGACGGCGAGAAGCTGGAGCAATCCGCCATCGACCGCGAGCGCGGGGTGATCCTGGCCGAGGACGACCGCTCCAAGGGGCCCGAGCGCGACTGGGGCGAGCGGCTGCAGAAGTTCCTGTCGCCGGAGCTGCGCACCTCGACCCGCGACCCGATCGGCACGCGCGAGGTGCTGAACCACGCCGACGCGGCCCTGCTGCGCGGCTTCTATGAGAAGTGGTACCGGCCATCGAACGCGATCCTGGTGGTGGTCGGCGACGTGCCGACGGAGGAGCTGGAAAAGCGCATCGGCGAGACCTTTGGCTCGTGGACCGGGAAGGGCGCTGCGCCCGTGCGGGTGGCGCGATCGACGCCCAACCTGTCGCGCGGCTTCGACACCCTGGCCTCGACCGAGACGGCCCTGCCGACCAGCGTCAGCCTCTGCTATGTGCGCAAGCACGACCAGGACATCCCCGACAGCCAGGACCGCACCAAGCTGCGGCTGGAGCGGCGCCTGTGGCGCGACGTGATCAACGAGCGCATGCGCGCCATCGCCGCCAGCGAGGACCCGCCGTTCGCCCGGGCCGAGGTCTCGTTCCGCGAAAGCGAGCACGAGGCGCTCTATTCCTGCCTCGACGTGCTGCCCCTGAAGGACGACTGGCGCCGTGGCTTCGACGCCGGCATGGCCGAGGTCAAGCGTGTGCTGGCCCACGGCGTCACCGCCTCCGAAGCCGGCCGCGCCGTGGAAGGCGTGCGCGCCGAATACCGGGCCGCCGCCGACTCCGCCGGCACGCTCAGCGACGCGGCGCGCGCCGGGCGGGTGCTGGACGCTATGGTCCGCGGCGACACCATCGCCACCATGCGTGAGCGCTTCCGCCTGCTGGACCGCGTGGCCCTGAACGTCACCGAAAAGACCGTGGCCGACGCCTTCAAGCGCGACTGGTCCGGCGCCGGGCCGTTCCTGATCGTGACCACGCCCCAGGCCATCAAGGCCGCCGACGCCAAGGCCGCCTTCCGCCAGGCCATGGCCCGGCCCGCGCCGGGGGCCCCGGTCGCGGTGGCCGCGACCCAGTGGGCCTATGGCGACTTCGGAACGCCGGGCAAGGTGGTCGACCACAAGGAGATCGCCACCCCGGGCTTCACCCGCATCACCTTCGAGAACGGGGTGGTGCTGAACTTCAAGCGCCTGACCTCGAGCCAGGACAAGGTGAAGGTGCGCGTGCGCTTCGGCTCGGGCCGGCGCGAGATCGCGACCCAGGACTACTACGCCGCCCAGATGGGCGCGGCCCTGTTCAGCGAGGGGGGCTTAGGGAAACACGATCCGGAGACCATCCGGCGCCTGTTCAACGACCACGGCTGGGGCGCGAACCTGGCGATCCTGGACGACGCCTTCGTTCTGTCGGGCGACACCAATCCGACCGACGTCGGGGTGGAGATGCAGATCCTGGCAGCCTTCCTGACCGACCCGGGCTTCCGCCGCTCGGCCGACGCCAAGCTGCCGACCGCCATGGACCTGATGCTGCGCCAGTCGCGCACCTCGCCGGAGTTCGCGGTCTCCCAGGCGCTGAACCGCACCATCGCGCCGGACGGCATCTATGTGGTGCCCTCGCGCGAGCGGCTGCTGGCCATCGACACCAAGGGGTTCGAGCGCATCTTCAAGCCGGCCCTGACCACCTCGCCGCTGGAGGTGACGGTGGTGGGCGACGTCAGCGAGGACAAGGTGGTCGACGCGGTGTCGCGCACGCTGGGCGCCCTGCCCGCGCGCCACGCCCAGGACCGCACCCGCAAGGACACCTGGTTCCTGCGCTTCCCCAACCAGGCGCCGCCGGTGATCCGCACCACCTATGAAAGCAACACCGACAAGGCCATCGTCTCGCTGGTCTGGCCGCTCTACATCGCCGAGCCCAAGCGCCGGCGCGAAGAGTACGCGCTGAACCTGCTGTCCAACGCGCTGGACGACGCCATCCGCCACAAGGTGCGCGAGCAGATGGGCAAGAGCTATGCGCCGAGCGTGGGCATGAGCTCGCCCGACGCCGCCGACCAGGGGCAGATCACCGCCTATATCGAGACCACCGCGGCGGACGCCGAGGCCGTGGCTCAGGCCGCGCGCGAAACCGCCGCCGAGGTCGCCGCCAACGGCATCACCCAGGAGGCGTTCGACGCGGCCCGCAAGCCTGTGCTCGACAACGGCGCCACGCGGCTCGACGACATCGACTGGTGGGCCGGTGGCCTGGATGGCTCGGCCGGCAACTACGAAATCCTGCGCGAGTTCGTGGACTGGGAGGCCGACATGAGCTCGGTGACCCTGGCCGACGTGAACCGCTACGCCAAAGTCTGGCTGACCCAGGCCCCCATCGTGGTGGTGGCCACCCCGATCGCGCCGGCAACCACCACGGCGACGGCCGCGCCCGCGGCGCCGGCGAAGAAGGCGAAGAGCTAGGGGCTGGGCTTGTCCCCTCTAACCTCCGTCATCCTTGAAGGTCAGGTCGCGCCAGCGCCCTGGCCTTCGAGGACCCACCAGGCGCAACCTCAGAGCTGGACGCCCTACGATATCCCGTCGCACGCAGCGTCAAGCATGCCGCCAAGTGGGTCCTCGACCGCACGGCGCTGATCGCGCCGCACGATCAAGGATGACGGCGCGCCCGCCCCCTACTGCTGGGTCCCCGCCGCGATGGCTTCGGCGGCCTTGGCGTCGGCGCGGCGCACGATGTGCGGCGTGACCACGATGTAGAGCTCGGTCTTGGAGCTGGTGCCCTTGTTCAGCTTGAACAGGCCGCCGGCCACCGGCACGTCGCCCAGGCCGGGCAGCTTCTGGCGGGTGGTGATCTCGTTCTCCTGGGTCAGGCCGCCGATCACGAAGGTCTCGCCGTCGTGCACCGTGGCCGAGGTCGAGGCCTCGCGCTGGCTGATGGTGGGATAGCCCTGGGAGAAGCCGGTCACGCTCGAGACCACGCAGAAGACGTGGGAGGTCACGAAGCCGTCCGACGAGACCCGGGGCGCGATCTGCAGGGTGACCCCCACGTTCACGTATTGCACCTGCTGCGACACGCCGTTGACCCCCGAAAGCGTGATGGCGGTCAGGATCGGCAGGGCGTCGCCGGTGATGATCTTGGCCGTGGAGCCGCTCTGGGCCGAGATGCGCGGCTTGGAGACGATGCGCCCGCGCCCCTTCTGCACCTGGGCGTAGATCGCCGCCTGCACCGAGGTCGATGCGATGGAGGTCTTGCCGAGGCCGAGCGGGGCGAATTGCCCGGTCTGGAAGGTGGCCACCCCGATCTGGTTGTTGGCGTTGTTGAAGTCGAGCCCGACGTTCTTGGCCCCGGTGTCGGTCAGCTCGACGAAGATGGTCTCCAGCACCACGCTCTCGACCGGCACGTCGATCTGGGCGATGCGCGCCTTTAGCCGGGCGATGCGCTCGGGCGGGCCGCGCAGGATCACCGCGTTCAGGCGCCGGTCGATGCCGATGGCCTCGTCCACCGACTGGGCCAGGGGCTGGCCCGTCGCATCGGGGCTTGGCGGCGGGGGAGCGGTGTAGGCGGAGCCGTTCATGCCTGCGGAGCCGAAGGCCGGCTCCTGCGGGGTGAAGGTGTCGTTGGACTTCACCGTCTGGCCGGCGGTCAGGAGGCCCACCACCTCGCTGACGTCGGCGTATTTCAGCGGCACCACCTCGAAGCCGTCATCGGCGGGCGACTCCAGCGCCTTGGGCAAGGGCCCCGCGGGCGTGCCGGGCGCATTGTCGGCGACGGCCTGACGCCCCGGCGTGGGGGGCGTCACGGTCAGCGCGATGACCCGGTCGCCGACCGGGGTGGCGGTCAGGCGCGCAGGCCCGGCCACGTCGAGCGTCATGATCAGGATGGTGTCGTGCTGCTCGAAGCCGACCGAACGCACCAGCCCCTGCAGGCCGGCCGGCACACGCGCGCCTTCGCCCCGCGAGGAGAGCGCGAAGGCGATGGCGGGCTTGCCGGTGTCGTTGCGCAGGATCGAATACTTCGGCGCCAGGGGGGCGAAGGTCAGCACCAGCTTGATGTCGCCTGGCCCCGCTTCGGACGCGGCGACCGCCGTCAGCACCGCCGGCGGCGGCGAGGGCTGGGTCTGGGCCCGCGCGCCCCAGGGCAGGGCCGCGAACAGCAACAGGACGAGGGACGTCAACGGTAGCGAAAGACGCATCGTCCGCAGGCGCATCAATGAAAGCAGGTACACCCTGGGTCCTCCCTTGGGCCGCTTCACGGAAGCGGCCCCGGCACGCGAATTTCGCATGCCGAGGCCATCTCGGTCTCGCCGATCACGGCCGGAGCGCGGGCATGCCGCACCCCGGCCGGTCGCGCCGCTCGATCAGAACGGCGTGGCGTTTTTCGGCGTGCCCAGGCCGGTCGGGCCGTCATAGGCGGCGCCGGCGGTGCAGAAGTAAGTGCCGCCGCACGAGCCGTTCGAGCCCGAGGTCACGTCGTTCAGGTTGGTGGTCGAGCCGTACGGGTTGGAGCCGTAGCTGACCGTGCCGGCGTTGACGCCGTAGATGCCGCCGATCAGCGGCGCCGCGACGCTGGTGCCGCCGTAGACCTGCCAGCCGGAGGTGCGCGAGGTCACCGGGCCATAGACGGCCACGCCGGTGTTTGGGTCGGCCACGGCCGACACGTCGGCCTCCATGCGCTTGGTGCACAGGCTGTCGTGCTGCCAGGTCGGCTTGGCGTAGACGGTCGAGCAGCCCGAGCCGGCGTCGACCCATGCGGTTTCGCTCCAGCCGCGCGCGTTGCTGGCGCGGGCCAGGTTGGTGCCGCCCACGGCCGTCACGTGCGGCGAGGAGGCCGGGAACTGCACGCCGTAGCCGGAGTCGCCCGAGCTGACGGTGATGGCGACGCCCGCATGGTTGTAGGCCGACTCATAGGACGTGGTGCCGCTTTCGCCGCCGCCGTAGCTGTTGGAAATCACGTGGGCGCCGAGGGCCGCCGCGCGGTTCTCGGCCGCCGCCAGGTCGGCATAGCTGGTGGAGTTGGCCTCCACGAGCAGGATCTTACAGCCGGGGCACATGGCCGAAGCCATGTCGAGGTCGAGCGCGGTCTCCTGCGCCCAGCCGGTGTTCTGGGCTGGGTAGCTGCCCTGGACGCCGTTCTGGTTGACCTTCTTGAAACAGCCGTTGGCCGTGGTGCAGGCGGGCAGGCCGTACTGCGCGCGATAGACGCCGAGGTCGGCTTCGGCGTTGGTGTACCCGTAGGCGTCGACGATCGCGATGGTCGTCGCCGCGCTGCCGTTGCCGGAGATTCCGTAGGCGGAGCGTAGGTCGCTGGGCCCGAAGCCGGCCGGCGTGGCGTTCCGCGTCACCCCGGCGGCCATGTGCACGCCGTTGCGCCCCCGGTCGGCCAGCACGTTGCCGGCGGAGTCACTGACGATGCGCGCATGGCACCGCGCCGTTCCGGGCGCAGACGGACCGGCGCACGCCTCGACGTGGAAAGTATTGCCGGACTGGTGGACATGGCGAGCAGACTGGGCGGACACCGGCGCACTCATCCCAAAGGCGAGCGCAGCCGACAGGACCGCCGCGGATATCAAACGATACATGCGTTTCTCCCTAAACGCCGATTTATGATAGTCTTTTTGATCGACCGAGTGCAGACGCACCTTTCGCGCACACGGCTTTCGCCGCGTTGTTTCAGGCTAGTATGCGAGGTTGTTCGGTACCCCGAACGCCGTTCTCAACCGATCCGATAGTATCCAATCTCAAAATCAAACTGCTTGCAACGTCGCAACAAAGCGACATTTTCGCCTCGGCGGAAAAGTTGTAAGTTTGGTGTAAGGTTATCTGGATTTATAGAGAGCGGCGTTATGCACGCAGGAAATCGCGATTTCAGAAACAATATTCAAGCTACACACGATCAAGAACTGTATAGCTGAAAAATATTTTGAGTGAACGCGATCACCCAACCCTTGCAGTTGATCAGGGTAAAGCTCGTCGGAACGGGCGAGGCCAACTGTGAAGATCTGGCCGGCGCTCCATGAATTCGCACAGGCTGAGCAGCGACTACCGTGGACGGACGAAACGTCCGCTCAGCACCCCCGACGACGGCGCGACTTCTCAGGTGTAATTCGGAAAAGTTCCAAATTCACAAATAGTTGAGTCTGTACGGTAACGTACGACGCAGGCGGACGAATCTTCCGCGTCGGTCAGGCCTGGAACGCCTTCATGAACCGCTGGGCGCATTCGCGGGCCCGGCGGTCGAGTGCGGCGTCGTCATGTTCGCGCGGCAGGTCGTAGAGGCCGCGCAGCTGCAGGTGGCCCGCGGCCATGCCGCCGAAGAACTCCGCAGCCTGGACCGGGTCGGGGATCGCCAGGCGTCCGGCATCGCTCTCTCGCTTGAGGAAGGCCGCCAGGCGCTCGCGCGCGGCGTAGGGCCCGGCGCGATAGACGATCTCGGCGGCCTGGGGGTACTCGCCGGAGGCGGCGATGGCCATGCGCATGACCGCGCGCCGCTCGGGCGACTGGAACATGTCCATCAGGGTGCGGGCGTAGGCGGTGAGCGTGTCCTCCAGCCGCTCGCCCGCGTCGGGGTCGGCCAGGGGCGCGGTCAACAGCGAACAACGGCGTGACACCGCTTCGCGCAGCAGCTCCTCCTTGGAGCCAAACTGATTGTACACGGTCTGTTTCGACACCCCGGCCCGGCGCGCGATCTCCTCCAGCGAGGCGCCGAAGCCGCGCTCGGCAAAGACCTCGGCGGCGGCCGACAGGATCGCCTCCGCCTTGCGTTCATCGATCTGGCCGAGCGCGCGGGGCATCAGTGCGCGTCCGCCGGCGCTGCGCGACCCTTACCCGGCCGTGCGAACAGCGAGATCATCGCGGCGAAGGCGGCGCCCAAGGCCATCATCGAAAAGCCGTCGCCGAAGGCGAGCGACGCCGCCTGCTTCTGCATCAGGCCGAAGAAGGCCTTGCGCGCGGCGCCGTCCGGGTCGGCCACGCCGGCCTCCTGCATGCGCGCGACCAGGCCCGACAGCATGTCCTGCGCGCCCTGGTTGGCGACGCTGACGCCTTGCGCCAGATCGTGCAGGTGAAGCGCGGTGTTGGCGGTGATGCCCGTGGCCAGCACGGCCAAGCCCACGGCCCCGCCGACGTTGCGGGCCAGGTTCACGATGCCTGAGGCGTTTTTGATCATGTGCGGCGACAGGGTCGACATGGTGACGTTCTGCGAGGCGATCATGGCGATCATGACTCCCACCCCGCGGCAAGCCTGAACCGAGGCGAACTGCCAGAAACCCCATTCGGGCGTGACCTGGTGGGCCATCCACATGCCCCAGGCCGCCAGCGAAAAGCCGACGAACAGCGGGATGCGCGGATCGAGGCGACGGGCGATCTGGCCCGCAATCGGGCCAGTCAGGAACATGGCGATCCCCGACACCATCATGGTCTCGCCGACCTGCTGGGCCGAGAAGCCCTGCACCTGCCCCAGGAACAGCGGCAACAGGAAGGTGCCGCCGAACAGCACAGAGCCGTTCACGAAGGTCATGATCACGCCGATGGCGAAGTTGCGGTCCTTGAAGGCCCTCAGCTCCACGATGGGCTGGCGGTAGGCCAGCGAGCGCCAGACGAAGCCCGCGCCCGCCACCACGGCGGAGACGATCAGCCCGGCGATCAGCGGGTCATCGAGCCAGTCGTTCTTGGCGCCTTCCTCCAGCACGTACTGCAGGCTCATCAGGAACACGGCCATCAGGCCCAGGCCCGCCCAGTCGAAGCCCTTGGCGAGCGACGGGTCGCCCTTGTCGAAATCGCCCCAGCGCCAGACCATCGCCAGCACCAGCAGGCCCGGCGCCACGTTGACGAAGAACAGCCAGCGCCAGGACAGGGCCTCCGTCAGCCAGCCGCCCAGCGTCGGCCCGACGGTGGGGGCGAGCGTCACGATCAGGCCGATGATAACGCTGGCGGTTGTCCGCTTGGAGGGCGGGAAAGCGGTGAAGGCGGTGGCGAACACCGTCGGGATCATCGCCCCGCCGATGAAGCCCTGCAGGGCGCGGGTCACGATCATCATGTGGATGTCGGACGCCAAACCCGTCGCCACGCTCATCAGCACGAAGCCGGCGCAGGACATCAGGAACACCGGCCGCGTGCCCCACAGCCGCGACAGGTATCCCGACAGCGGGATCATCACGACCTCGGGGATCAGATAGGCCGTCTGGATCCAGCTGATCTGGTCCGCGGAGGCGGAGACCCCGGCTTGAATCTGCGGCAGGGAGGCGGCCACGATCTGGATGTCGAGGATGGCCATGAACTGGCCGATGACCATGGCGCCGAATCCCAGCAGCAGCTTGGTCCAGTCGATCTGGGCCGGCGCCGGCGCGGAGGCCTGGCGCGAGGGCGCCGGCCGCGCGGCCGAGGAGCCGACGGAAACGGTGGCGGCGCTCATGGCGATCTGCCCTTAGCGGTTCTGGGTGTTGAGGGCGTAGCGCGGCGAGCCGGTCAGGGCCGCGGCCTCGGCGAAGGTGGCGCCGCGGGCGCCCGACTTCAGGTCGACCTTGGCCTCGACCGACAGGCCGGGACGCAGGGCGGCGGCCAGGGGATCGCGGCTGTCGACCGCAATACGCACGGGCACGCGCTGGACGATCTTGGTGAAGTTGCCGGTGGCGTTCTCGACCGGGATCAGGGCGAATTCGGAGCCGGTGGCGGGAGCGAAGCTGTCGACATGGCCGATGATCCTGCGGCCAGGGAAGGCGTCGGCCTTGATCTCGACCGCCTGGCCGATGCGCATCCTGGCGACCTGGGTCTCCTTGAAGTTGGCCACCACGAAGGTCTGACCGAGCGGCACGACCGACAGCAGTGCGCCGCCAGGGCGCACGTACTGACCCGGGCGCACGCCGCGGGCGCCGATCACGCCCGCCACCGGGGCGCGGATCACGGTGCGGTCGAGATTTATCTGGGCCTGCTGCAGCGCCGCCTTGGCCTGCTGCACCTGGGCCAGGGCCTGCTCGCGCGAGGAGCCGAGCGAGGCGGCCTGCTTGCGCTGGGCTTCCAGCGCCGCATCGGCCTGGGCCACGCCGGCCGCGGCCTGGTCTGCGCCGGCGCGGGCGGTCTGCAGCCGTTGCGGCGCGACCCAACCCTGCGACGCCAGTTTGGAATAGCGGCCGAGGTCGGCCTGGGCGAGCGAGGCCTGGGCCTGGGCGCTCTTCACGCCCGCCGCCTGCTGGGCGATCTGGGATTGGGCCAGGGCCGAGCGGTCATCGACATTCTGCACGGCGGCTTCGGCGGCGGCGACATTGGCCTGGGCCTGAGCCACGGCGGCCTGGGCGTCGGCCGGGTCGATCTTCACCAGCACCTGGCCCGCCTGGACCGTCTGGTTGTCGCTGACCAGCACCTCGGAAACGTAGCCGGTGACCTGGGGCATGACGGTGACCGTGTCCGCCTGCACATAGGCGTTCTCGGTGCCCTGCCAGCGCTGGGCCGACATCCACCAGGCGCTCCCGCCGATAGCCAGCGCCACGGCGACGACCCCGGCCACCGCCACGGTGACGGTCTTCTTCGAGAGCTTCAGGGCGAATGCCCGCTTGGGCGCGCGCTCCAGAGGCGCGTCGGTAATGGCGGTGTCGGCGGTGATGTCGGTCATGGCGGCGTTCCCAGCCCGGGGAGGATTGGACAAAACTGGACTTTCCCGTCCAGGAAACGCTTATATGGACGAATTGGTCCAAAAATCAAGTTAACGCCCGCACGAAGTCGTCCGGCGTGGTCGAGCGGCCACGCCGGCCGTCGGACTCAGACCTCGGAGCCTCAGTGCCGCAGCGCTTCGATCTCGAGCCGGTAGGGGATGTAGAGCGCCAGGTCCAAGGGCCCGGCCCGGTACCACTGCACCGGATGCTCCAGCCCGATCACCTTCACGCCATAGCCCTCGCCGAAGTCGGCGGCGGCGATGCGGGCGTCGTCGGCGACGGCCTTGACCACCTGGGCGCGGTACTGGGCAGGGCCGATCAGCGACAGCTGCCAATCGCCCTGGATCAGCACCTCGGTGCGGCCGACCTTCTGGACGCGATCGATGAAGCTCGACAGCCGCCTCGAGGCCTCGTCGAAGCTGTCCGACTGGCTGACCGGCGTCTTGATCAACAGGATCGCGTAGCTGGTGTCGGCCTTGGTGTCCGGCCGGATCAGGCTTTCGATCATGCTGTCATCGAAGGCGCCGACGATCTCGTCGCCTAAGCCCAGCTTGACCGAGGGGTCCTTCGCCGCGGTGCGGATCATGTTGCGCAGGGTGGCGCGGATTTCATCGAGCCGCTGGGGCTTGTCGCGCGTGTCGCAGACCACCTTGACCTCGACCAGCAGGTTGTCCGCCCGCTTGAGCACGCTGACGTGCGGCGTCTCGTTCGGGTCATAGTCGCGGATGCGCGATCCGGTCACCACGACCTCCTCCACCGCGTTGGCGGCCGAGGAGCCGGCGCGGCCGGTCGGAGCGGCGGTCGCCGGCTGCGCCGCCAGCAAGGCAAGGCTCGCCAAGGCGGCGGTGAAATAACGGTTTGTCATCGATGTCCCCCATCGCAGCCCGCACCCCACGCGCGAACCTGAGCCGCAGCCTCCGCCTCGATTGTGGGCAAGGCGTGGCGAGGATGGGGCGGAGCCATGGTGGCGCTTGGAGCGCCTACACCGGATCAACGCGCCCGCGTCCTGGGTTGAGGTTACGGCCAAGCGCGCATCCGCCGCATGACAAGGCCTTAAGTTCGCCCGCGCCTGCGCCGATGTTATGCCTCGTTCCGCGCCTCCCAGGACCCTGCCGATGAAACGCGTGCTTGCTCTCTCCGCCTCCCTCGTCGCCCTGCTTGCGGCCGCGCCCATGGCTTCCGCGCAAGGCGCCGGGTCGGTCGCGAAGCCGGTCACGGTCGCGCCGGTGCATTGGCGCCATCGCACCCTGGCCAACGGGCTGGAGGTCTATTCGATCAAGGACGGCCGCTCGCCCAATGTGGCGGTGCAGGTCTGGTACAAGGTCGGCTCCAAGGACGACCCGGCCGGGCGCTCCGGCTTTGCGCACCTGTTCGAACACATGATGTTCAAGGCCACGCGCAATCTGCCGTCGGAGTATTTCGACCGCATCACCGAGGACGTCGGCGGCCAGAACAACGCCTCCACCAACGACGACTACACCGAGTACCACGAGGTGGTTCCGGCCAATTATCTGCAGACCGTGCTGTGGGCCGAGGCCGAGCGCATGGGCTCCCTCGTGGTCGACGACGCCGCCTTCAAGTCCGAGCGTGACGTGGTCAAGGAGGAGTACCGGCAGCGGGTGCTGGCCCAGCCCTACGGCAAGATGTTCTCGATCTACTATCCGGAGATGTCGTTCGGGGTCAGCCCGTACGGGCGCCCCGGCATCGGCTCCATCGAGGACCTGGATTCGGCCACCGTCCAGGACGTGCAGGCCTTCCACGCCACCTACTACCGGCCGGACAACGCCGTCCTGGTCGTGGTCGGCGATTTCGACGACGCCAAGCTGGACGGCTGGATCGACCGCTACTTCGGCGCGTTGGCCCGCCCTTCCGGCCCGATCCCGCGTGTCGCCGCCGTCGAGCCGGCCCGCACCGGCGCGAAGACCTGGACCGCCTACGAGACCAACACGCCCCTGCCGGCGGTGATGATCACCTATCCCTTCCCGCCGGCCTCCGACCCGGACCTGCCGGCCCTGATCGTGGCGGACGCCATCCTTGCCAAGGGCGAGAGCTCCAGGCTCTACCGCTCGCTGGTCTACGATCAGCAGGTCGCCACCCAGGCCCTGTCGGACCTCGAGTTGCGCCAGCAGCCTGGGGCCTATGCGGTGGGCGCGGTGCTGTCCGACGGCAAGAGCGCCGAGCAGGGCGAGGCGGCGCTCCGCGCCGAGGTCGCCCGCCTGCGCGACCAGCCCGTGACCGCCGAGGAGCTCGCCCGCGCCAAGAATCAACTGATCACTGACACCCTGCAGGCCCGCGAGACGGTGAGCGGCCAGGCCGACGAGTTGGAGAACGCCGTGGTGCTCTACGGCGACGCCGGCAAGGTCAACCGCCTGGTCTCGGACCTGCAGGCGGTCAGCGCCGCCGACGTGCAGCGCGTGGCCAAGAAGTACCTGCGCGACGACGAGCGTGCGGTGCTGCGCTATCTCCCCGACGACAAGAAGCCCGCCGACGCACCGGTCTATGCGCCGGCCAAGACCATCCAGGCCCAGACCCTGATCCGCCCCGCCGACCTGAAGGTGGTCCAGGCCGCGCCTGAGGCCGAACGCATCAAACCGCCCGCGCCTGGCGAGCCCGTCGCCGTGCCCGATCCCGCACGCGCCGAGCGGACCCTCGCCAACGGCCTGCGCGTGGTGGTCTCGCCCAATCACAGCGTGCCCCTGGTCACCGCCGAGATGATGGTGGAGGCGGGCTCCGCCGCCGACCCGGCCGGTCTGCCGGGCACGG
This sequence comes from Pseudomonadota bacterium, assembly GCA_018241995.1. GTDB lineage: Bacteria > Pseudomonadota > Alphaproteobacteria > Caulobacterales > Caulobacteraceae > JAFECT01. The sequence goes on along the minus strand of JAFECT010000006.1, from coordinate 45,870 downwards.
CGACCATGGCCTCGACCCTGATCACCAAGGGCGCGGGCGAGCGCTCCGCCGGCGAAGTGGCCGAGGCGATCGAGTCGCTGGGCGGCTCGCTGTCTTCCAGCGCCACCTACGACGGTTCGACCCTGTCGGTGACGGTCAAGACCGATGCGCTCGAGCCGGCCATGGCCGTTTTCGCCGACGTGGCGCGCCGCCCGACCTTCGCCTCCGAAGAACTGGACCGCGCGCGCCAGCAGGTGCTGAACGACCTGCAGGTGGCGATGAAGGATCCGGCGACGCTCGCCGCCTACGCCGCCGCCCGCGCGGTCTACGGCTCGGCCCCCTACGGCCGCCCGGAAACAGGCACGCCGGCCTCGCTGGCGCGCATGAAGGCCGCCGAGATCGCCCGTTTCCACCAGACCTGGTGGCGGCCCGACGACGCGACCCTGGTGCTGACCGGCGACATCGCTCCTGACCAAGGGTTCGCCCTGGCCGAACGCCTGTTCGGCGACTGGAAGCGGCCCTCCGCGCCCTTGCCCGTCGCGGAGGCGCCCGCCGGCGCTGCGCCGCAGCCGCGGGTGATCGTCATCGACCTGCCCAAGTCTGGCCAAGCGGCGGTGGCGGTGTCGCGCCGCGCGCTGGCGAGGTCGGACGCGCGGTACTATCCCGCCGTGGTCGCCAACTCGGTGCTGGGCGGCGGCTATTCCGGGCGTTTGAACCAGGAGGTGCGGGTCAAGCGCGGCCTCTCCTACGGCGCCTACAGCGGCGTGTCGTTCCGCAAGGGTCCGGGCCTACTCTCCGCCGCCACCCAGACCAAGAACGAGTCCGCCGTCGAGGTGGCGGGGCTGATGATCGAGCAGATGAAGGGCCTGGAGACCGCGCCGGTGACGCCGGGCGAACTGAAGGCCCGCCAGGCGGCGATCGTGGGCGGCTTCGGCCGGCGTTCGGAGAGCACCGACGACATGGCCGGCCTGCTCGGCGGCCTGGCGCTCTACCACGTCGATCTGGGCGAAGTCGGCCGCTATGCCGACAAGGTCAAGGCCGTGACCCCCGCCGAAATCGGCGAAGTGGCGCGCTCGACCTTCGATCCGGCGCAGGCCAGCGTCGTGGTGGTGGGCGATGCGGCTGTGTTCCTGAAGGATCTGAAGGCCCGCTATCCCAACGTGGAGGTGATCGAGGCCGACCAGGTCGACCTGGACAGCCCCACCCTGACCGCGCGTGGGCGGCAATAAGCCGTCAGCTCTTCACCCCGGCGACATCGAGCGCCTGCTTGGCCTCAAGCATGGCGCTCTTGAACTCCAGCGGCCGGGCGATGTGGTCGAACACATTGTTGCCGACCTCGTTGGCGGTCAGGATCTCCACGTCGCCGTAGCCAAACATGCGGCCGAACAGGGTCTGGGAGGTCTTGATGTCGTTGAGCTTTTCCAGGAGTGAGTCGACCACCTGCTTGTTCAGCACGCCCACCATCTGGATCACGCGACGGTTGGTCAGGATGTAGGCGTGGTTGGCCCACTCCAGCCACTGCCACCACACCACCAGGAGCGGCAGGATGGCCACCGTCGCGCCGATCATCACCTCCGAATTGCCGCTGGCCGCACTCATGGCCAGCACTACGCCGACAATGACCAACGCGGCGGCCAGCCACAGGAAGATGCGGAAGAACAGGAACAGGCCGTGCTGGCGCGTCACGAACAGCACCTGTTCGCCCGGGCCCAGGACCTTCCTCAGATAGCCGTGCGCTTCGATCCGATCCATGCGGGGTCCCTCGAGCCGTCTGGCGACCTTGACCTTAGATCAACGCACGAGAGCCGCCCATAGGGATCGGCCGACAGGCGATTCTCCCGACGGTTGACGCCGGGCCCGGCTCGCCGAAAGCTGGAGGTCCACGCCAAGGGGAGCCCTCCGATGGTCGACGCCAGCCTCTACCCGGCGATCCGGGCCGCGATCCGCGCCAATGAACTCGGCTCGGTCTCGCCCTACCAGCTGTCCTACGCCCGGCTGGGCGCGAGCGGGGCCAGCTTCGGCATCTTCCAGGGCGACACGCACGTGAACCCGACGGCGCGCTCGACACTGCAGTCGATCCTGACCGCAGCGGGCGCCGACCCGGCCACGGTCTCGCGGATCATGGGACTGGTTTCTCAGGCCTGCCCGAACGGCAATCCGCTGAACCCGGTCGACACCGCCCTCGCCAACCAGGCGCTGAACTCCACCGCGGGCCAAGCGGCGGTCGACGCCATGGACGACACCCTGATGCAGAGCGTGCTGAACGGGCTCGACGGCTGCATCGCCGCCTCAGGCTCTACGCCGATCACCGGCGAGGCGCTTCTCTACATGGCGCTGTGGATCAATATGACGGGGGCGCCGACGACCCTGAAGCTCTGGCTGGGCGGGCAGACGGTCTCGGGCGTGCCGGCGCCGGCGGGCCCCTGCGTGGAGCCCGCCGATATCCAGGCCTATCTCAAGGCCAGCGCCTATTTCACCGCCCATCCCCAGAACTTCGCCCACATGCAGGCGTCGGTGGCGACGGGCGTGCCGCTCCTGCCCTACGGCGGGGGCTAGGCCGGAACCTTGGCCCGGCCGACGATCTCGTCGGCGACGCGGCCGCTGAGTTCCTGCATGTGGTCGAACGCGGCGCGATAGCCGCCCAGGCCCTGCGTTACCGACCGCAGCTCCACGATCAGATCGTGGCGCTCCGCCTGAGGCAGATAGACTTCGATGCGGTCCCAGCCGGCCCATCCGTCGCGGGTGTCATAGCCCAGGATCTGGCCCCTCCGCCCCGAGATGGCCGAGGTGATCTTCGAGGTGGCGGCCGAGGGCGCGAAGATCTCGATCTTCTCGATCGGCTCCAAGAGGATCGCGTCGCAGGCCTTCAGCCCCTCGCTCATGGCCAGGCGCCCGGCGGTGCGGAAGGCGAGTTCGGACGAGTCCACCGCATGGTAGGAGCCGTCGTGCAGGATGACCTCGCAGTCGACCACCGGGAAGCCCAGCGGGCCTCGCTCCATGGCGTCGCGCACCCCGTCCTCGACCGCAGGAATCCATTGGCGCGGCACCACCCCGCCGGAGATCTTGTCGGTGAAGGCGAAGCCCGCGCCGCGCTCGCGGGGCAGGATGTCCACGACCACGTCGCCGAACTGGCCATGCCCGCCGGTCTGCTTCTTATGTCGGCCACGTACGCCTGAGGCCTTCCTGCGGATGGTCTCGCGGTAGGGGGTGGAGGGCTTGCGCATGGTCACGCCCACGCCGTAGCGCCGTTTCAGCCGCTCGACAGCGACTTTCAGGTGCGTTTCGCCCTGCCCCTTGAGCAGGGTTTCGTTGGAGGCCGCGTCGTGCGCCAGCTCCAGCGACGGGTCCTCCTCGATCAGCTTGTGCAGGGAGCCCGACAGCCGCACGTCGTCCTTGCGGTCGGCCGACGCGATGGCCACCGCATAGACCGGCTCGCGATGCTCAGGCGCGACCAGCGCCTTCTTTGCCCGGCCGTTGGCCGAGACCAGGTCGCCGGCGCGGGCCTCTTCCAGCTTGCCGATGGCGACCACCTCGCCGGCCCCCGCCGAAGCGATCTTCCTCGTGGCTGAGCCCTGCACCTCGAACAGGCCCGAGGCGCGGGCCTTCGCCCCCGACGGCAGGGTCAGCTCGGCGCCGTCGTTCAGCTTGCCGGACAGCACCCGCCCGTAGGCCAGCTTGCCGGCTTGGCCCGCGTGGGCGGTCTTGAAGATGTAGACGCAGTCGCCCTCGGCCCCGAGGCGCTGGGCGGCGGCTTCGCAGTCGGGAGTGTCGTGGCGCAGCGCCTTAAGCAGGCGGCGCACGCCGAAGCCGTTCTGGGCCGAGCCGAAGAACACCGGCGCGATCAGGCCCTCTCGCGTCTCCTTGATCAGGTCGGCGAAGACCGCGTCCTGGGAGGGCGTGATGTCGCTGAGCAGTTGCTCCATCAGCTCGTCGTCAAAGTCGGCCATCTGCTCCAGCATGTGGAAGCGCGCCTCGGCCTCACGCTCGGCGAGGTCGGCGGGGATGGCGATCTGCTCCGACGCCTGGCCGGGCCGGTAGAGGAAGGCGCGCTCCAGCGCCAGGTCGACGAAGCCCGAGACGTGGTCGTCTTTCCAGATCGGAATCTGCCGCGCTACCAGCGGCACCGTCGAGGCCGGCTGCAGAGCTTCGAGCAGGTCGCGAATGCGGCCGTGGGCCTGATCGATCTTGTTGACGAAGATGGCGTGCGGCACGCCCAGGCGCTCCAGGTCCTTCAAGACCGGCTGCAGCAGGACGGCCTTCTCGGGCTCGGCGTCGGTGACCACCAGGGCCAGGTCGACCGCGGGAAGGGCGAAGTCGGCGTCGGCGGCGAACTCAACCGAGCCCGGGCAGTCGATCACCGAATAGCGATCATCCATGAAGCTGAAGTGGCCGACATTGATCTCGACCGATTGTCCGTGGGCGCGGGCCTCGGGGCTGGAATCGCCCACCGTATTGCCGCTCTGCACCGATCCTTGTCGATCCGTGGCGCCCGCCACATGCAATAACGACTCGAGCAGCGTGGTCTTGCCCGAGCCGTTGGGTCCAACCAGCGCAATGGTTCTCGCGGTTTTAGCCTTGGCAGTCATCGGATTCTCCGTCGCTTTGTGCCCAAGCGACAGGCGACCGACCGCCCGCTGGAACTCACGGTCGCTCGACCGCCCGCCCTCGTGTTTTTATGGTTCCTCCTCGGCGACAGCGAAGGCAAGACGAATCCGTGACAGCGCACGGGAGCGTGATCCGACCAAAGCTACGAATCGCCAAATTGATGGCGCTGAGCCTTATCAAGCCTGGGAAGAGCCCAATTGATCCCCACGCACCTAGCGCAATGGACCTTGGAGACACTTGAGCGCCTTTGCGCCACCGGTCAGGCTGAAAGCGATCGGCATGACTTCAAGCACGGCCTCCAAGACTCAAAGGGGACCACAAAGCTCGCTTGTGCGTTTGCCAATACATTTGGCGGATTCATCGTGCTGGGCGTTCAAGAAAAAGGCGCGGGATTTATCATAGTCGGTATGGAGCCTGACAAGGAGCTGTACTCAAAATTTGTTTCTAAAATAAAAATAGAGCCAGACATATCCATCGCGACTCCGCAGATGATTTCAATTCCTGGGACGGGAAGATTTGTCTACGTTTTTGAGATCCCCACAAGCCTCCGTAGACCACACCCCCCATCCCCTGCTGATTGGAGGGTGTTTTGGAAGCGATCAGGATCAGATTGCGTGCAAATGACGCTGGAGGAGATTCGGTCTCAGATGGTGGCTTACGAAGAAAAAAGGGAGAAATTGGCTCTACTTTCTCATGAACTCCGCCACATTCTTCGCTCGATCGAAGAAATTTCTTCGACTACAGAGATGCGACCCAACAACACAATGTTTCATTTCGATGTAATCGATCGCGTAATGGTTGAATCGTATGCCATAATAAAAGCTGACCAGAATCTCTTCGGCGCGATAGATACACTTAAGAAATTACTTATGAATATGAATGCAGAAACACAGCACGTAATAAACACGATGACGTTGAGCTATTCTGATCCCGTCAGATTGGCGGCGACAAGAAACAGAAGCCGCGGCGCACAAAATGCGCTTTCTCACGCGACTATCTTAGCTGAGCAGATCAATAGGTCGTTGCGAGAAAATTTTGGGGTTGAGATTCCGCTTTAACATTTTGAAGTGGGGGGACTTGCTCGGCGCGCCATCGCCAGCACGCCCGCCACCGCGCCCTTCCAGCCGCTGAGCAGCCGGTCGCGCTCCTTGTCGGACATGCGAGGCTCCCAGCGCGTCGGCGTCTCGACGGCTTCGACATCCAGACTGTCGATCAGCCCGACCCCCAGCGCAGCCAGGCGCGCAGCGCCCAAAGCCGTCATCTCCTGGAAGCTCGGGCGCTCGACCGGGGTGCGGCAGACGTCGGCCAGGAACTGCATGGCCCAGCCGTTGGCGGTGACCCCGCCGTCGACCTTCAGGACCGGGGGTGCGGGCGCGCCGTCCGCGGCCAGGGCGTCGAGCAGGTCTGCGGTCTGATAGGCCATGGCCTCCAGCCCCGCGCGCACCACATGCGCCTTGGTGGTGTCGCGCGTCATGCCCAGGATCGCGCCGCGCGCCTCCGCAGCCCACCAGGGCGCGCCCAGGCCCGTGAAGCCCGGAACGAGATAGACGCCGCCGTTGTCGGGCAGACCTTGCGCCAGAGCCTCGGACTCGCGCGAGGCGCCGATGGCCTCCAGCCCGTCGCGCAGCCACTGCACCGTCGAGCCCGCCGAGAAGATCGAGCCCTCCAGCGCATAGGCCGTGCGGCCGCCCGCCTGAAAGCCCACGGTGCCGAGCAGCTTGTTCTTCGACCAGGCCGGATGATCCCCGACATTGGCGACGAGGAAGGCGCCGGTGCCGTACGTGATCTTGGTCTCGCCGGGGGCCAGCGCCGCATGACCGACCAGGGCCGCCTGCTGGTCCCCCGCCACGCCGGTGATCGGGAAAGCCCGGCCGAACAAGCCCGCCTCGGTCACGCCGAACTCACCGGCGCAGGGCAGCACGCTCGGCAGCACTGAAGCCGGCACGTCGAACAGTTCGAGCAGATCCGGCCGCCAGGCCAAATCTTCGATCCCCAGCAGTGAGGTGCGCGACGCGTTGGTCACGTCGGTGACGTGGCTGCGGCCGCCGGTCAGCTTGAACATCAGCCAGCAGTCGATGGTGCCGGCGCAAAGCTCGCCCCTCACCGCCCGCTCGCGCGCGCCTTCGACCCGGTCCAGCAGCCAGGCGATCTTGGACGCGGAGAAATATGGGTCCAGCACCAAGCCCGTCTCGTGCTGAACCTTGGCCTCCAGGCCGTCGCGGGCGCGCAGCCTATCGCAAGCCTCAGCAGTGCGCCGGTCCTGCCAGACAATGGCCTTGTGCAGGGCATGGCCGGTCGCGCGCTCCCACAGCACCGTCGTCTCGCGCTGGTTGGTCACCCCGACCGCGGCTATGGCCGCCGCGCCTCCGACCTCGGCGATGGCCTCGCGGCAGGTCTGCAGGGTCGCGCGCCAGATTTCCTCGGCGTCGTGTTCGACCCAGCCCGGATGCGGGAAATGCTGCTTGAGCGGAATCTGCTTCACCGCCCTCGGCCGCCAGTCCAGATCGAAGACGATGGCGCGGGTCGAGGTGGTGCCCTGGTCGATGGCGAGGATCATGCGCTGCATGGATGCGAAACTGACCTTCCGCGCCGCCGGGTCAAGCGCAACACGCGTCCGGCAGGGCTCGCACTGAGGTTTTCGTTAACCAGGCCAAAGGCATAGATGTTCTTTCAGGCGCAATCCGCGCGTGATCGGAGCGGCCATGGCGGCCAATCAGGCCAGTCTTTCGCACCGACGCCTCTCCCAGGCGGAGGTGGACGCCATCTGCGCGCGTCACGACCGGCTGTTCCAGGCCCGGCCGGGCGGGGCGCGGGCGGTCTTCGCATGGGCCGATATCTCCGGCCTCGACCTTTCCGGCCGCAATCTCTCCGACGCGGACTTCACCGGGGCGGTGATGTTCGAGACCAGGCTGACCAAAGCCCGCCTCGACCACGCCAACCTGTTCGGCGCCGACATGCAGGAGGCCAAGCTGGCGGGCGCCAGCCTCAGGCGCGCGGACCTGCGCGGCGCCTGTCTGCGTGGCGCAGACCTCTCGGGCGCGGACATGTTCGAGGCGGACCTGCGCGAGGGCGTCATCGCCGCCGCCGACTCCGTCCTGGGCATCCGGGTGATCGAGACCCGCCTGCGCTCCAGCGAGGCCCAGGGCGCGAACCTGTCCGGCGCCAATCTGCAGCGGTCCAAGCTGACCGGCGTCATCGCGCTCAAGGCCGACTTCTCCGACGCGATCATGCGCGACTGCAAGCTGGTGCGGGCCAATCTCAAGCAGGCGACGATGCGGGGCGCGGACCTCGCGGGAGCCGACCTCTCCAGCGCCGATCTGTCCGGCGCCGATCTGCGCGACGTGGTGCTGGTGGGCGCCCAGCTGAACGCCTGGCGCGCCGACGGCGCCGACCTGGCCGGAGCCTTGACCGACAAGCCTGTGGGCAAGCCGGTGGAAGCCCTGCCCTACGACACCATGCTGCACGACCACGCCCTCTGGTGCGAAACCCAGGGCGCGGAAGGCGCGCCCTCCAGCTTCGACAGCGCGGACCTGCGCTCGCTGAAGTCGATCCGCGGCCTGAACCTGACGGCGCTCTCGGCCAAGCAGGGCGTATTCTACGGCCTCGACATGGAAGGCGTGCAACTGCAAGGCGCCCAGCTGGAAGGCGCCGACCTGCGCTGCTGCAACCTCCGCCACGCCGACCTGCGCGGCGCGCGGCTCATGAACGCCAAGCTGACCGGCGCAGATCTCCGCGAGGCCCAGCTCGGCCCCCTGATGATCGCCCAGGACCGGCTGCTGCCCGCCGACCTCTCCGGCGCCACATTGCGGGGGGCGGACCTGTCGGGCGCCAATCTGCGCCAGGCCAAGCTGACCCGCGCCGACCTCAGCCGCGCCAACCTGCACGGTGCGACGCTGCGGCAGGCCGATCTGCAAGGCGCGCTGACCCATGGCGCACGCGGGCTCGACCTCTCCTGAACCCTCAAGAAAAAAGGCGGCGCGTTGAGCCGCGCCGCCTCGAGTCTGGGAGGAGGAGGTTGAGGTCTGCGCGAGCCTTAGGCCGCCGACTGGCCCTCGATCAGGCCGTTGGGGGCGCCCGTGGCGATCTCGATGCGGCGCGGCTTCATGGCTTCCGGCAGTTCGCGCTTCAGCGCGATGGAGAGCAGGCCGTCCTCGAGCTTGGCGTCGGTGACCACAACGTAGTCGGCCAGCTGGAACCGGCGCTCGAAATTGCGTTCGGCCAGGCCGCGATGCAGGTAGGTGCGCGCCGCGTCATCGTCATTGGCGGTCTTGCGGCCGGTGACAGTGAGCAGGCCTTCCTTGACCTCGATCGACAGCTCGTCGGACTTGAAGCCGGCGACGGCCAGTTCGATGCGATAGGCGTCCTCGCCGGTGGATTCGATGTTGTAGGGCGGCCAGCCGGTGGTCGCCTCGCTCTTGGCCGCGGCGTCGAGCAGGGCGGCGAGCCGGTCGAAGCCGACGACGGAGCGGTACAGGGGGGAGAAGTCGAGCGTACGCATGCGCATGCCTCCTTGGAGCAGATGCGGCGCCCCGCGATTTGCCTGGGGCGCGGTTGGTGTTCGACCGGGCGACCCGCAAGGGCGTCGCTCAGCCGGAGGCCCGGACATCCAGCGCCTCCGAGCAATCAGGTAGGAAGCGCGTTTTTCCGCCGCAAGGGTCACGAAAACGACGGGGTGCTGCGACTAAAAATGCTCAAGTCCTGCATGGCTTTGACGACGGACCCGGCGCGGTTTACAGCGGGTCGGTCGGGGCGCGCGCAAGGTGGGGGCTTTCGCGTGTCGAACCGGGGGTCTTGATGTCCAAGTTTCCGCCCTTCCACTCCAGACGCGTGATGCTCCTGGGCGCCGCCGCTGCGGCGACGCTGGGCGTGGCCGGCTGCGGCAAGGGCAAGTCCAAGCAGGCGTCATCGGACAAGCCCGCGCCCCAGACCGAGGAAGCGCCCGACAAGGGCACCTTGCAGTGGGCCGTCGCCGGCGACTGGCGCGCGGCGGACCGCCCGCGCGACCGCTTCCGCCATCCCGAGCCGACCTTGCTGTTCTTCGGCCTGAAGCCGCGCATGCGGGTGGTTGAGTTCTGGCCCGGCAAGGGCTTCTGGACCGAAATCCTGGCGCCGTACCTCGGCAGGAACGACGGGGTGCTCTACGCGGCCGACTTCGAGCTGGGCGACCATCCCGACCCCGCCCAGGCCATGATCGTGCAGCACTTCAAGGACCGCTTCGGCGGCGACCGCAGCCTCTACGGCCAGGTGCGGATGACCGAGTTCGGCGCCTCCAGCAAGGAGGCCGCACCCAAGGGCCAGATGGACCTGGCGCTGTTCATGGACGTGCTCGACGGCTGGATGGCGGCCGGCATCGAGCGCAAGGCCTTCCGCGACGCCTTCGCCGCCCTGAAATCCGGCGGTATTCTCGGCGTGGAGCAGCACCGCGCCAACGCCGGCGGAACCCAGGACCCGGCCGCCAGCAGCGGCTATGTCCAGGAAGCCTATGTGAAGCAGCTGGCCTCTGAGGCCGGTTTCCAGTTCGTGGCGGCCAGCGAGGTCAATTCCAACCCGCGCGACACCAAGGATCACCCCTTCGGCGTCTGGACCCTGCCGCCCACCCGCCTGTCCGCCCCGCGCGGCCAGCCGGACAATCCCAATTTCAACCACGCCAAGTACGATCTGATCGGCGAGAGCGATCGTATGACGCTGAAGTTCAGGAAGCCTTGAGTTGAACCGGGTCGCCGCCTTCGCAGCCAATGCGCCGCTGATGTCCGTGCCGGGCGCTTCGGCCCCACCGAGTGGGGTCGGGGAGTGGTATCGCGGCGCCGGGGGCCTGCGCCTGCGCGCCGCGTTGTGGAGGCCTGAAGGCGCGCCTCGGGGAACCGTGGTGCTGTCGCCCGGCCGCACTGAGCCGATCGAGAAGTACTACGAGGCCATCGCCGACTTCCTGGCTCGCGACTTCGCCGTCCTGGCCCACGACTGGCGGGGCCAGGGCCTGTCGGCGCGCCTGCTGCCGGACCGCCTGAAGGGCCACGGCCGGGCGGTCGAGGAATACATCGACGACTTCTCGCGCCTGCTCGACACCTATGAAGCGGCGGCGCCCAAGCCCTGGATCATGGTCGGCCACTCCATGGGCGGCGTGCTGAACCTGCTGTCGCTGGAGAGCGGCGAGAGCCGTTTCGCCGGCGCGGTGCTGTCCAGCCCCATGCTGCGGCTGAAGACCGGCAAGCGGTCGCTATGGTCGGTGCGCTTCGCCGCGCGCTGGAACGTGCGGCACGGCAAGGCCGGCGACTACGTCCTGGACGAATACGACGATCCGTTCGAGCACACCTTCGGCAAGGACTCGCTGACCCACGACGAGCATCGCTACGAGCGCTGGCGCGAGCAGCTCTACGCCTGCCCGCACCTGGCGGTGGGCGGCATCACCTGGGGCTGGCTGCACTTCGCGGTGGACGCGGGCGAGCGGGCGCTGAAGCCCAAGGCGCTGCGCCGCGTGCGCATCCCCCTGACCATCGTCCAGGCCGCCAACGACGACCGTGTCTGGAAGACCACCGCCAAGTGGGCCGCCAAGCGCATTCCCAACGGCCGCTATGTGGAAGTGCCCCGCGCCAAGCACGAGGTCCTGATGGAGCTCGACGACATGCGCGAGCAGTTCTTCCGCGAATTCGATGACATGGCCGACCGCGTGGCGCCGCGGCCGGGGCACATGCACGCGGCGTCGGAGTCCGACGCCCCGTCGCCGGAGCCGATGCAGGCGCTCGAACCAGAGACCTATCTCGAACCCGAGCCGCAGGCGGCCGCCTGGAACGCCGCGCCGGCCCCAATGGTCGAGACTCCACAGGCCGACCTGGTCGAGCCGGCTCAGGCCTCATGGCCCCCCCACGAGCCGATAGCCGCTGAGGCTATGGACGTTGCGCCCACGGTTGCGGAAGCTGCGCTTGAGGCGCCTCAGGCCGAGAGCCGGCCGGAAATCGAGCCCATGGCCCCGACCACGCCGCTGCAGGCAATCACTTTCGGCCCTTTGAGCGCGCCCCCACCCAATGCGTCTGTGGATGAGGACGAACCTCCGCTGTCGCTCAACCGCTAAAGCGAACGCCCAGGACTATCGACCCTGCGGCGGAGCATATTTCGCCGGGACATAACGGCATTCCCGCATCGTCGGCAGCCCCGATGCCGGATCGATCGGCACGACGCGCCAGTCAACGTCGATCTCGCCGTTCCTATTGATGCTCGCGCTGCGCAGCATCGGCGGGTCCGATACAGGGCCGACAGACGCTACCGGCCAGTCGTCGCTTTGGTGCTGCGGGAGCAAGATGAACGTAGTTTTGTCCAGTTCCCGAACATCGAGTTGATAGAGGTAAGCTTGCCCCGCGGCGAAATGGGCCGGCAGCCTTAAGGTAGGATCGGGCGGCGACTCCGGGGGTCCCTCCTCGGTCCTGAGCCCTGGTGGCATCAGTTTCTCGCCAAGCCCGTGAAATTCATGACGACCCGGCTTCGGTGCAAAAGCTCCCGTCCAACGCATCGCCAACATGTGTTCGCCCGGCGTCACTTGAATGAAGGCGCAACCGCCCCAAGGCAGGTCCACGAACGCCTGCTCGTCCAGGGAAAACGTGGCCTTGGACATCGCCAGAATAGAGGCCGCCGGCCGATACACGTAGACGAGCGCGCTGCCTGGCTCAGGCTGAACAGCAGGCATTTTCTTATCAGCAAGCGCGGCGTTGGGCGCCGATAGCAGCAGCGCGACTGCGGCCGCAACGATGCCTGCCCCGTGCTCGCCCGATCTCTTCGACATGAATGCCCCCCGGCGCGTGGGCAAGATAGTCGCCAGAAACCGACTGCTCAGCAACCCAAAAGCTAGACCGCCACCTCCCGCAACCGCTCTGCCACTTGGCCAAACAGGGCTGCATCGCCAGCCGCGATCACTTGCCCGGTCCTATCCAGCGCCTCGCCGCGCCAATTGCCGACCCGGCCGCCCGCGCCGCGCACCACCGGCGCCAGCGCCTCGTAGTCCCAGGGCTTCAGCCCGGATTCGACCACCAGGTCGACGTGGCCCAGCGCGACCATGGCGTAGGCATAGGCGTCGCAGCCGTAGCGGGCCAGACGCGCGGCGGCGCGTACCGCCTCCCAACCCTCGCGCTCGGCGCCCTGGAACAGGTTGGCGTCGGTGGTGGCTATCACCGCCTGGGAGAGATCAGAGCAGGCCCGTGTCTTCAATCGCGAGGTCTCGCCGCGCGCGATCAGGCGCGACCCATCCGGGCCGCCCACGAAAACTTCGTCGAGATAGGGCTGAGCGATGACGCCGACCACGGGCTTCCCCTTGTGGCGCAAGGCGATCAGCGTGGTCCAGAGCGGCAGGCCCGCCACGAAGGCCCGGGTCCCGTCCACGGGGTCGAGCACCCAGACGAATTCCGCTTCTTCACGCTCGGAGCCGTACTCCTCGCCGACCACCCCATGTTCTGGATGATGCTCTGCGATCAGGGCGCGGATAGCCCGCTCGGCGGAGCGGTCGGCCTCGGTGACCGGGTCGTAGGCGCCCGGTCCGCCTTTGTCGTCATGGCCGCAGTCGGTGCGGAACAGCGGCAGGGCGGCCCTGCCCGCCGCGCGGGCGAGCTCCACGGCGAAGGCCTCAAGAGCGGCGAAGTCGGGTCCTGACGTGCGCATGGACCGACCGATAGGGGCTAGCCCTCGGCCGGTCCAGCGGATGCGTACTGGTGAGACGGTGAGACGCGCCGGCTAGGCCGCGGTCTCGTTCTCGGTGTCCAGCGACTTGGCCAGATCGAGCAGGCGCCGGCGGGGCCGCTCACTCAGGCGATAGTACGCCTGGATGAGGTCCAAGGTCTCCTTGCGGGAGAACATTTCGCCGGAACGCTCCTCGGCGGCGTCGGCGCGGGCTACAGCCTCGGCCAGGCCGTCATAGAAATAGCTCACCGGCGTCTCCAGCGCCTCGGCCAGCTGCCAAAGGCGCGCGGCCGAGATGCGGTTCGCGCCGCACTCGTACTTCTGGATCTGCTGAAACCGAATGCCCACGGCGTTGGCCAGCTGCTGCTGGGTCAGGCCGAGGAGGCGCCGCCGACGGCGCAGACGCTTACCAAGGTGAAGATCGATATCGGTCGCCATGCCACTCTACCCCCGTTCCATCCTGTCGAGGGCCGTCTCATTTCGAAACGGCTCGCCGGATGCGCGGCAAGGCTCGTGCCGGAGGAGAAGAACTCACTCGCCTCACGCGGGAAACAGAGAACGCTAACAACAGCTTGGCCGCAACAAGATTTCATTAATTCATTAGCAGCTGAATTTGACCTGTGGCGCCGCGGACACCTTTACTTGCACCAAAGAGGGGCGACGCCTGCGCGCCGCCCCTCGGTGTTCGGCCAGATTGTCGGGCGCGAACTTCGCCCTAGCGATGCCCCGCCGAAGCCGAGCCGTTGACGTTCGACGCGCTGGTCACGGCCGCGCCGCCGCTGACCGAAACGTCGCTGGCCTTGATCGAATGCAGCGTGCCGTCGGCGGACTTCACCACGATGGTCTGGGCTTGGCCTGCGCGGTCGCGGACCACCCGGGTGACCTGACCAAGCGTGCGGCCGGCGGTGTCCTTCACCGGGAAGCCCGGATTGATCGAGGCCGAGCCGGACGCCGAACCGCCGGAGCGGCCCGCGCCGCCCTGCGCGCTGAAGGAGGCGCTGGGCGTGGCCCCGGTGACCGCATTGGCGCCGCCGCGAGCCGCGCCCAGGGCGTCACCGGCCGTGCCGCGCGCGTAGCCCGCCGCTTGGCCGGTGGTGGAGCGCACCTGGCCGGTGACCGGCGAGACGCTGGGGCGGGTCACAGAAGCCGAGGCGTTGGCGCCGCCATTGGCGGCCCCGTCGACCTTGGCGTCCTTGTGCCGCGTGCGGATGCGCGAGCTGGTCGAATTGTCGGTCTGGGTCGCGGTGTCGACCGTGCTCGTCCGGCCCGGATCGACGGTGGTGCGCGACAGGGTGCTCGAGCCCAGGCTGGAGCCGATATTCCCCACCGGCGAGCCGCCGGGCAGGAGTTGGGCGTAGGCGGGCGCAGCGCAGATCAGCGCCGCGGTTGCGCCGAGTAGCAGGACTTTACGCATGAATCTTTGTCCCCAAGACGACGGCGGGAGGGGCCGTCATTGAGATTAACGCTTTTGGGGCCGCCAAGGTTTCGCAGGCATTCGTAAAGGCGTGGTCAATACCAGACCAGGCGGGGATCCTGCAGGTCTTGAGGACCGCCCAGCCAGGCGTCACCCTCGGCGCCGAACGACTCCACATGCACGCGGCTCAACTTGCCGCCGGAGCCGCGCACCAACACTTCATCCCCGCCGGAGTTCGCAATCCGAACCACCTTGCCGACCACGTGGCCGGAAGCATCCCGCACCGTCTGGCCCGGCGCGATGCGGCCCTGCGCGCGATCTGTGTCCGCCTCCGCGGCGACAGCCGATGCGTCCATGGCGCTGCTGCCGGTCGTAAATCCCAGGCGGTCGCCAAGGCTGGGCGTCGATGCCGGATGCAGCGGCGCAGTCTCGGCCAAGGCCGGCGCGGCCAGGACGGAAATGGCGAGGACGGCGAGAGGCAGGCGACGCATGGCGGGACTCCGAGCGACTACACCCCAGAGCCAACGCCTTGATATCCGTATGGTTTCCAGCTCCGCTTAGAGTTGCGGCCCATGCTCGGCCGCAAGGACTTCACGCTCGGAGATGACGGCGGTGACCAGGCCGCGGCCGCGCGCCTGCTCCATCAGCGGCTTGCGCGGCGGATGGCGCGGAGCGGCGCGCACGGCGGGCCGCGCCGCCTGGCGCGTCGGCGAAGGCGCGGCTTGGGCGGCGCCGTCAAGCAGCATCCCGATACCGGCTAAGGCGATGACGATGGCGCGCATGGCCAAGTCCCCGACGCGGCTCCCACACCCGCCCAGGGTTTCAACGCGCCAAAACCGCTCGTGGTTTCAGAAACTTCGCCGGAAGCGGGCGAGGCGTTCGACAGCCTGGTCCAGGGTATCGTCGGCCTTGGCGAAGCAGAGGCGGACCACGGTCGTCACCGGATCGGTCTCATAGAAGCTCGAAACGGGAATTGAGGCCACGCCCGCCTCCTTCACGGCGCGCATCGAGAAACTGCGGTCGTCGAGATCGACGCCCGAGCCCTCCAGGTCGATGTTCAGGAAATAGGTGCCGCCGCTGTCGAGAACCGCGAAACCTTCGGCGCGCAGCCCCGCCGCCAGCCGGTCGCGCGAGCGCTGCAGGCCCTTGGGCATCTCTTCGAACCAGTCGTCGGAGTTCTTCAGGCCCCAGGCGACGGCCGCCTGCAGGTTGGGCGGCGTGGTGAAGGTCAGGAACTGGTGCGCCTTGGCGATCACGCCGGAAAGCTCCGGCGACGCGCAGACGAAGCCGACCTTCCAGCCGGTCAGGGCGAACATCTTCCCCGCCGAGCCGATCTTGACCGTGCGCTCGGCCATGCCCGGCAGGGCCATCAGCGGCGTGTGCGCGCGACCGTCGAACACCACCTGCTCCCAGACCTCGTCGCAGACGGCGATGGCGTCATGGGCGATGCAGAACTCGGCCAGGAGGTTCAGGTCTTCAGCCGGGAAGGCGACGCCCGCCGGATTGAGCGGGTTATTGAAGACCACCAGCCTGGTGTTGGGCGTGAACGCCGCCTCCAGAGCCTCGCGAGTGATCCGCCAGCCGGGCGGCTGCAGCCGCACGAGCCGGATGGTCCCGCCGGCCCGGCGGATCAGCGGCGCATAGGCGTCGTAGAGCGGCTGGAACAGCACCACCTCGTCGCCCGGCTCGATCAGGGCGAACAGCGACGCGGCCAGGGCCTCGGTGGCGCCGGAGGTGACGGTGATCTGGCTGTTCCAGTCCAGGTCGAGGTTCTGGAACCGCTTGTAATGATAGGCCACCGCCTCGCGCAGCTCAGGCAGGCCGCGCATAGGCGGATACTGGTTCCAGCCGGAGATCGCCGCTTCGGCCGCCTGGCGCCGGACCGCCTCCGGCCCCGGCTCGTCGGGAAAGCCCTGCCCCAGGTTGATCGCTCCGGTCTCTCGGGCGAGGCCGCTCATCACCTCGAAAATGGTCGTCGGCAGGTTGGCGTAGATCGGGTTCATGCCCTTTCATAGCCGAGCCGGCGCGACCGGTCAGGCCTGGCCGAGCAGACCGTTCAACAGGAACCCTCGACATCGCCGTCGATGGCGGTGATCCGCCCCTCGGCGTCCACGCGCCAGGTCACGGTGTAGATATCGGTGCAGGCGATATTGCCGCCGCCCTGATAGGCGCGGGCGAAGCGGCTGCCGTCGCGGCGCGACTTGCCGAGGTGGAAGCCGTCCTGGCGCAACCGTGCGAGCAGCGCCTGTTCCGAACTGCCGGGCGGGATCGCCCGGCGCAGGCCCTCGGTCGCGTGGGCCCGGCCCCACTTGTGGCCCATGGCGGCGACCAGCTCGGGCGTGCGCGTCACCGCAGGCGTGGCGATGGCGATGACCGCGAACGCGATCAGGATCGCCGGCGCCAGGGCGAGGCCATGAGGGTGGTGATGCTCGGCATGGGTCATCTGCAGTCTCCTGCCCCCCGACCAAAAACAGAAAAGGGGCGGCTCTGGTTCGCCGCCCCTCTCGCTTGCGAGCATCTCCGGGCGGGAAAGTGTGCGACACTTTCCCTGACACGCTCGGTTATGCGTCTTCCTTCACCCGCTTCTTGCGGAAGCTGGGGTTCAGCACCTGCTTCCTCAGACGGATGTTCTTGGGCGTGACCTCGACCAGCTCGTCGTCGTCGATATAGGCGATGGCCTGTTCCAGCGTCGGGCGGCGCGGCGGGGTCAGGCGGATCGACTCGTCCTTGCCCGAGGCCCGCACGTTGGTCAGCTGCTTGGCCTTCATCGGGTTGACGTCGAGGTCGTCCGAGCGGGAGTTCTCGCCGATGATCATGCCCTGGTAGGTCTTCTCGCCGGCGCCGATGAACATCACCCCGCGCTCCTCCAGGTTCCACAGCGCATAGGCCGCGGTCTCGCCGTCGGAGTTGGAGATCAGCACGCCCTTGGAGCGGCCCTCGATATAGCCCTTGTGCGGCTCATAGTGGCTGAACACGCGGTTCAGCACGCCGGAACCCCGCGTGTCGGTCAGGAACTCGCCCTGGTAGCCGATCAGGGCGCGCGACGGCGCCTCCAGCATGATCCGCGTCTTGCCGGCGCCGGACGGACGCATGTCCTTCAGCTCGGCCTTGCGAGTCGACAGCTTCTCGATCACCACACCGGTGTATTCGTCGTCGACGTCGATAACGACTTCCTCGATCGGCTCCATGCGCTCGCCGTTCTCGCCGGTCTGATAGACCACGCGCGGACGCGAGATCGACACCTCGAAGCCCTCGCGGCGCATGTTCTCGATCAGCACGCCCAGCTGCAGTTCGCCGCGGCCGGCGACCTCATAGGCGTCGCCTTCCTTGCTCTCGGTAACGCGGATCGCGACGTTGGATTCCGCTTCCTTGAGCAGGCGGTCGCGGATCACGCGCGACTGCACCTTGTCGCCTTCGCGGCCGGCCAGCGGGCTGTCGTTGACCGAGACGGTCATGGAGATGGTGGGCGGGTCGATGGGTTGCGCGGGAAGCGCGGTGACCATTTCCAGCGAACCCAGGGTGTCGGCCACGGTGGCCTTGCTAAGCCCCGCGACGGCGATGATGTCGCCGGCGACAGCTTCGTCGATCGGCTGGCGCTTCAGGCCGCGGAAGGCCAGGATCTTGGTGACCCGGCCGCGCTCGACCTCATTGCCGTTGCGGTCCAGCGCCTTGATTGGCGTGCCGGGAACGAGCTTGCCCGAGTGTAGCTGGCCGGTCAGCAGGCGGCCCAGGAACGGGTCGCTCTCGATCAGCACCGCCAGCATCTGCGGCGCGGCGCTGGCGCGCTGCTGGGCCTGGGGCGCGGGCACGTGCTCGACGATCTTGTCGAACAGCGGCGCCAGGGTCTCGGACGGCTTGTTCATGTCCAGCGTCGCCCAGCCCTGCTTGCCCGAGGCGTAGAGGTGCGGGAAGTCGAGCTGCTCGTCGGTGGCGCCCATGGAGGCGAACAGGTCGAAGGCGTCGTTCAGCACCCGGTCCGGATCGGCGTGGGCGCGGTCGACCTTGTTCAGCACCACGATCGGACGCAGGCCGAGCTTGAGCGCCTTGCCCAGCACGAACTTGGTCTGGGGCATGACGCCTTCCTCGGCGTCGACCAGCAAGAGACAGCCGTCGACCATGCCCAGGATACGCTCGACCTCGCCGCCGAAGTCGGCGTGGCCGGGCGTGTCGATGATGTTGATGCGGGTCTCGCCGGCCTCGCCGTGCCACAACACCGAGGTGCACTTGGCCAGGATGGTGATGCCGCGCTCGCGCTCCTGGTCGTTGGAGTCCATGGCGCGTTCGACCGTCGCCTCATTGGCGCGGAACACGCCCGACTGGGCGAGGAGCTGGTCCACCAGGGTCGTCTTGCCGTGGTCGACGTGGGCGATGATGGCGATATTTCTGAGGTTCATACGGACTGGTTGCGCGGGTGCGGCCCGCGCGCTCGGCTAGCGGAGTTTCTGGGAAGGTCGGCGCGCCCTATACGCCAAGCCGGGCGTTAAGGCCACCCACGGCCGCGCGACCTTTTCGCGACAGTCGCTGTAACCCGGTTTGAGATTGTCCCGGTGGCGAAGGCGCGCCCTGCTGCGCTATGCAACCCGCATGACCGAACGCCCACGCTTCCACCTCGCCTTTCCGGTCCGCGACATCGAAGAGGCCCGCGCCTTCTACGGCGGCCTGCTGGGCTGCCCCGAGGGACGTTCGGCCGAGGATTGGGTCGATTTCGACTTCTGGGGCCACCAGATCGTGGCCCATCACGTGGCCGAGCCGGAGTCCAAGGTCGCCACCAATCCGGTCGACGGCCACGACGTGCCGGTGCGCCATTTCGGGGCGCTCCTGACGCTCGACGAATGGACGGCGCTCACCGACCGGCTGAAGGCGCAGGGGGTCAGCTTCATCATCGAGCCGCAGATCCGCTTCAAGGGCCTGCCGGGTGAACAGGCCACCTGCTTCTTCCTCGACCCCTCGGGCAATGCGCTCGAGTTCAAGGCCTTCGCCGACGACAGCCAGGTTTTCGCGAAATGAATGCGCCCGTAGCCCACATCCTGCCGACCTTCGCCGATGTGGAGGACGCCGCGAAACGCTTGGCCGGCAAGGCCATCGAGACGCCGCTGATCGAGAGCCAGGCGCTGAACGAGCGGGTCGGCGGCCGTGTGCTGCTGAAACCCGAGATGCTGCAGGTCTCAGGCAGCTTCAAGTTCAGGGGCGCCTACAACCGCATCAGCCGCTTCTCCGAGGACGAGAAGCAGAGGGGCGTCGTCGCCTATTC
This sequence comes from Pseudomonadota bacterium, assembly GCA_018241995.1. Taxonomy (GTDB): domain Bacteria; phylum Pseudomonadota; class Alphaproteobacteria; order Caulobacterales; family Caulobacteraceae; genus JAFECT01. The sequence continues at coordinate 25,963 of JAFECT010000006.1, read as the reverse complement.
CTCCGGCAACCACGCCCAGGGCGTCGCGGCGGCGGCGAAGCTGGTCGGGACGCGGGCCCTGATCGTGATGCCGCACGACGCGCCGCAGGTGAAGGTTGACGGGGTCAAGGCCTTCGGCGGCGAGGTTCGCCTCTACGACCGGTGGAATGAGAGCCGCGAGGCCATCGGCGCCGAGATCGCCGCCGAGCGCGGCTCGGTGTTGGTGCCGCCGTTCGACGATTTCTACGTCATCGCCGGCCAGGGCACGACCGGGATCGAGCTGGTCACCCAGGCCCGTGCCGAGGGTGCCGAGCTCGACGCGGTCTATTGCGGCGCCTCGGGCGGCGGCGTGGTGGCCGGCATCGGCCTTGCGGTGAAGGCGCTCTCGCCCAAGACCGCCATGGGGGTGGTCGAGCCCGAGGTCTACAACGACCACGTCCTGTCGCTGAAGGCCGGCGAGCGGGTGACCCACTCGCCGGGCGCCCAGTCCATCTGCGACGCCCTGATGTCGCCCATGCCTGGCGAAATCACCTTCCCGATCAACCGGACCCTGCTGTCCGAAGCCCTGACGGTCTCCGAGGCCGAGGTCGCCGAGGCCATGCGCTGGGCCTTCCGCTGGCTGAAGCTGGTGGTCGAGCCCGGCGGCGCAGTGTCGCTGGCGGCGCTTCTGGCGGGGAAGATCGACGCCAAGGGCAAGACGGTCGGGATCGTGCTGACCGGCGGCAATGTCGATCCCGCGCTGTTTTCCCAGGTGCTGGCCGGCGACATCTGACTCGGCGCTTCCACAGCGGCAGCCTTTACCGCTGCGCGCCCGCGTGGCACGCCTTGGCCGATGAGCGCCGAACCGGTCCTGATCGAGCCCCTGCCCCAGCATCGACTGGACGAGCGCGCCCTGTTCCACCGGATGGCCGCTGAGCTCGACGACTTCTCCGAGCCCGCGACGGTGCGCCAGTTCCAGGGCGGCCAATCCAACCCGACCTACTTGATCGAGACGCCCTCGCGTCGCTTCGTGCTGCGCAAGAAGCCGCCCGGCAAGCTCCTGCCCTCAGCCCACATGGTGGAGCGCGAATTTCGGGTGATGCGGGCCCTGGAAGGCACGGCCGCGCCCGTGCCGCGCGTGCGGTTGCTGTGCGAGGACGAGGCGGTCATCGGCTCCGCCTTCTATGTCATGGACCACGTGGACGGCCGGGTGCTGTCCGACACCGCGCTGAAGGACGAGCCCAAGGCGGATCGCCGGCCGATCTACGAGAACTTGGCCAGGACCCTGGCCGCCCTGCACCGGGTCGATCCGGCCTCGGTCGGCCTGTCGGACTTCGGCAAGCCTGAGAACTATGTGGGCCGCCAGATTGAGCGCTGGACCCGCCAGTACCTCGCCGCCAAGACCGAAGAAATCCCGGCCATGGACGCCTTGATGGCTTGGCTGCCGGACCACGCGCCGACGACCGACGAGACGACGATCGTCCACGGCGACTTCCGCCTCGGCAACATGATCTACCAGCGCGATGGGACCGGCATCCTGGCGATCCTGGACTGGGAGCTGTCGACGCTCGGCCACCCGCTGTCGGACCTCGCCTATGCGGCCCTGCCCTGGCGCCTGCCGCCGGGGGGCTCCATGCCTGGCCTCATGGGCCTGGATTGCGCCGCCGAGGGCCTGCCGACCGAGCAGGAGTTCCTGGAGACCTACGCCAAGGCGGTCGGGCGTTCGGATATCCCGGACTGGACCTTCTTCCTGGCCCTGTCGCTCTTCCGCCTGGCCGGGATCGCCCAGGGGGTCTACGCCCGGGCCCTGGCCGGCAACGCCGCGGACCGGGGCGCCGGACGCATGGGCGAGGTGGCCAAGGGCGCGGCCATGCTGGGCTGGCATATCGCCAATGGAGGATAGGATGAGCGAAGCGACCGCAGGCCTGCCGTCCGGTTCGATGACCGGCCCCGACCTTCAGGCCAAGGCCGGGCAGGAGATTGGCGTCTCCGGCTGGATCGAGATCGACCAGGCGCGCATCAACGCCTTCGCCGACGCCACCGAGGACTGGCAGTTCATCCACGTCAATCCCGAGGCCGCGGCCCAGACACCCTTCGGCGGGACCATCGCCCATGGGTTCCTGACGCTCTCCCTGCTCTCGAAGATGTCCTACGAAGCGGCGCCGGTCTTGAAAGGCGTGGTGATGGGCGTGAACTACGGCTTCGAGAAGATCCGCTTCCTGCAGCCGGTTCGCGCGGGCAAGCGGGTGCGCGGCCGCTTCAAGCTGCTGGACGCCAGCGAACGCGACCCCGGCCGCTGGCTGATCAAGTACGAGGTCACCGTCGAGATCGAAGGCGAGGCCAAGCCGGCTCTGATCGCCGAGTGGCTGGGGATGCAGGTGGTCGGGGTCTAGGGTTTGCCTGCCGCGGTCCTGAGACAGGCGTCCACCTCCGGCGCGGCCTGGCCGCGCTCCAGAGGCCCGGTCTGGGCGCCGGAGACCTTCCAGGCCGCCCCGGCCGAGCGATGCAGGAACACCATCAGCGAGCAGTCCGGCAGCCGGTAGGTCCAGAGCGCGCCGTCGCCCTCGCTGCGCTTCAGATCGGGCTCGCCCAGGCTGGTGCGCAGGTCCGCGTCGGTGCGGTCCAACAGGGTCGCCAAGGTCATGTGCGAGGCCGTAGCGGGACGGGGTTTCTTCGGGCGCAGGAAGCCGAAGGGATCAGGCCGGCCCTGGTTCTCGACCACCACGCCCGGCGGCGGGTTGCGGCGCACGATCGCAGCGGGTGGGGCGCTCTGCTGGGTCACCACCGGAGTGTCGGGCTGAGGCGTCGGCAGCATGCCCTGGAACCGCGATTTGGGCTCAGGGCGCACCGAATAGACCTGCGGCGGGATGTAGACCGGCGCAGCCCGCTGCGCTTCACGCGTCTTGCCGCGCGTGTCGGCCTTGCGAACGCAGTGGGTCTGGGCCGGAGCGGCCTTGTGGCCGTGCGAAGCCTTGGTGGGCGCGGCGTGGCGTCCCTTGGCCGGTTTGCCATGCGCCGCCTTGCCCTTGGCGGCGTGGGAGGAGGCGCGCTCGACCGCAGGCGCGGGCGTGCAATCCTCCTGGCTGTCGCGCTCGCCGTTATCGCCACGGCCTTTGTGGCAGGCGGTCGAAGCCTTCTTCGCCTTGGCCGGCGCATGGCGGCCGCGCCCCTTGGCGGGGTTAGGCGCGGGCGCGCAATCCTGCTCGTCGTCCGTATCGCGAGACGCCGAACCCCTGCCCTTGGCGCCATGGCAGGCGGCAGGGGCCGCCTTGGCGTGGCCCTTGGCCGGAGCATGCTTGCCCCGACCCTTGGCCGATTTGGGCGCGGGCGCGCAGTCCTGATCGTCGCCGCCGTCATGGGCCGCCTCCCTGCCTTTGCCGGAACGGCAGGCGGCGGAGCCCGTCTTGGGCTTGGGGGCGGCGTGTTTGCCGCGGCCGCGGGCGGGCTTGGCCGCGATCGGCGCGCAGTCGGCTTCGCTATCGTCGGCGTCGCGAAGCGCCGCCTTGGACGAGGCGCTCTTGCCCGCAGCGCCCTTTCCGCAGGAAGCCGACGCCTTCTTGGCCGGCGCGTGCTTGCCGTGGCCCTTTGCAGGCTTGGCGGGCGCGCAGTCATCGGCCTGATCATCGGAGGCGGCCGCCTTGCCCTTGCCGTGCTTGGCGCCGCCGTCGTCGTTCTTGCAGGCGGCGGGCTTCTTGCCCTTGGCGGGCGCGTGCTTGCCCTTCGCCTTGGTGGGCTGAGCGCAGTCCTCGTCGCCCGCGCCCTTCTTGCCGTGCGAGGTCGCCGCGTGGGCGTCCTTCCTTTTCGGCGCAAAGGCGGTCGCCGGCGTCGTCACGAGGCTCAACGCCGCGAGCAGGAGCACGAAAGTACGGATCATGCGGGGCCGTTAGGCGATGCGGGCGAAGCCTGCAAGCGCGCCCTTGGTCGCGCGCGCCGTTGCCTTGCCGGGTCCTTCGCTGTTACCAGCCGCGCTTCCCCACTGCAGCAGACGAGCCCGCCATGACCGCCGCCGCCTACGACGTCGCCGCCATCGGCAACGCCATCGTCGACGTGATCGCCCCGGCGAGCGACGACTTCCTGGCCATGCAGGACCTGCGCAAGAACGCCATGACCTTGATCGACGAGGCGCGCGCCGCCTCGATCTACGAGGCCATGGCCGCGGGCGTGGAGACCTCCGGCGGCTCGGCGGGAAATACGGTCGCGGGCGTCTGCTCGCTGGGCGGCAAGGCGGCCTATATCGGCAAGGTGGCCGCCGACCAGCTGGGCCAGGTGTTCGGCCATGACGTGCGCGCGATCGGCGCCCATTTCGACACTCCCCCGCTCAGCGGCGGCCCCACGACAGCGCGCTGCCTGATCAACGTCACCCCCGACGGCCACCGCACCATGGCGACCTATCTCGGCGCGGCGACCAGCCTGACTCCGGAAGATGTCGATCCCGTGGTCATCGAAGGCGCCCTGATCACCTATCTGGAGGGCTATCTGTTCGACGCGCCACTGGCTCGCGAAGCCTTCGTCAAGGCGGCTGCGCTGGCGCGCGCGGCGGGGCGCAAGGTGTCGATGACCCTGTCTGACGTCTTCGTCGTCGAACGCTGGCGTGCGGAGCTGATCGGCTTCATGGACCACATCGACGTGGTCTTCGCCAACGAGAACGAGCTGAAGTCGCTGTTCGAGACCGACGACTTCGACCTCGCCGCCGACCGGCTGGCGAGCATGGTCGAGATCGCCGCCCTCACCCGCAGCGAGCACGGCTCGGTGGTGCGCCGCGGCGCCGAGGCCCACATCATTCCCGCCTTCCCCATCGACAAGGTGCTCGACACCACCGGGGCCGGCGACCAGTACGCGGCGGGCTTCCTCTACGGCCTGTCGCATGGCAGGCCGCTGGATGTCTGCGGAGCGCTCGGCGCGCTATCCGCCTGGGAGGTCATCGGCCACTATGGCCCGCGACCGCAGGCGTCGTTGAAGGATTTGGCGGCCGAACGCGGCCTGCTCTAGAGATCCGGCCGGCGCTTGATCGCGACGTAGAGCGCTCCGTCACCGCCGTGGCGAGCGTGGGCGACGCTGACACCGGCGACCACCCCGGCCAACGCCTGATCGGCCAGCCAGTCGCGCGCGCGGCGGCGGATTATCCCCTCGCCCGAGACGCCCTTGCCGGTGATCACCAGCACCGCGCGGTGTCCCAGCGCCTGGGCGGTTGTCAGGAACGCCTTCAGACGATCCTCGGCGGCGAACTGATTGAGGCCGTGCAGGTCGATGCGCGCGTCGATCGGGTCGCGCTCTCGCACGATACGGCGCTTGCGGCCGGGCTCGATCACGTCGGGACCGCCCTTGCGTAGCGGGATGGCGACCGGCTTGACCGAGAGCGCCGGGATCGGCGCGCGCAGCGGCGCCGCAGCCGGCTCCGCCTTGCGCTTACCCTTGGCGGGCGTGGCCTCGGGCTGGGCGACGGGCAGGGTCGCGCCGCGCGCGGGCCGCACGGTGCGCGCTACCAGCGTCCAGACCCGCACCTCCTCAGGTCGCAGCGGCCGTTTCATCGCGGCGGGGCGCACTTCACGCCAGCTCGCCTTCCAGGGCAGTGCGCAGGGCGGCGGCCAGCTCTTCCCCGCGATAGGGCTTGCGCAGCACCGTCCAGTTGCCGTCCGGCTCGGCGTCCAGCGCCTCGCCAGCATAGCCGGTGGAGAGCAACACCTTCAGCGCCGGACGGCGCTCCCGGGCGGCCTTGGCGAGGTCAACGCCGCTCATGCCGCCGGGCATGACGATGTCGGTCATCAGCAGGTCCAGCTCAGGCATGGCGTCGAGCATGGCCAGGGCCGCGGGCCCGTCCTCGGCGGTGGTGACCTCGCAGCCGAGTTCGAGCAACAGGTTCTCCGCAACGGTGCGCACGCCCAGGTCATCCTCGACCAGCAGCACGCGCTTGTGCCCGGCGATCTGCGCGGCGGAGGCAGGTTCGACCGTAGCCGGCGTCGTCGGCGCCGTCTCGACCTCGATGATCGGTAGATAGACCGACACGGTCGAGCCCTCGCCTGGCGTACTGTCGATCTTCACGCCGCCGCCGGACTGGCGGGCGAAACCATAGACCTGAGCAAGGCCCAGACCTGTGCCCTTGCCCACGTCCTTTGTGGTGAAGAAAGGCTCAAGCGCCCGGGCCGCCACATCCGGCGTCATGCCGGCGCCGGTGTCGATCACCGACAGGCGCACGTAGTCCCCGGCCGCGGCGTCGGTAATCTCGCCTTCGGCCAGATGAACGCGGGCCGCGCGGATGGCGATGGCGCCGCGCCCGGCCTCCTCCACCGCGTCCTTGGCGTTGACCACCAGATTCAGCAGCGCCGCCTCGAACTGGACCGGATCCAGGCTGACCGAGCCCAGTCCCGGCTCGACCGCCACGTTCAGGGGGATGGATTCGTCCACCGCCCGGCGCATCAGGGATTCGAAGCCGCGGATCACCGGCTCCAGGGCCAAGACCTCGGGCTTGAACTCCTGCCGGCGCGAGAAGGCCAAAAGCTGGCGCGTCAGGCGCTCGCCGCGGCGCCCTGCGGCCAGGGCCGCTTCGCCCAGGCGCCGCACGCGGTCGGGCTTGTCGGCCTGGCGCAGGATCATGTCGAGCGCGCCGATCACCACCGTCAGCAGATTGTTGAAGTCGTGCGCCACGCCGCCCGTGAGACGTCCGACCGTCTCCAGCCGCTGGGCCTGGGCCAGGGCCTGCTCGGTCTTGCGCCGGTCCTCGTTGGCTTCCTCGAGTTCGCGCGTCCGCTCGGCCACCCGCCGCTCGAGGTCGTCGCGCGCCTCGACCATATCGGTCACGTCGGTCGTCGAGCCGAACCAGCGCACGATCTGGCCCTGGTCGTCACGCATGGCCGCGCCGCGCGCCTGGAACCAGCGGTAGCCGCCGTCCCGGCCGCGCAGACGGTAGGTGATATTGTAGGGCGCCGCGCCAGAGACCGCCGCGTTCCACGCCGCGGCCACGCTCGCGCGATCGTCGGGATGCAGCAGCTCCTGCCATCCGATCCCGTGGTAGTCCTCCTCCCGGCCACCGGCGTATTCGACCCAGCCCGGGCTAAGGTAATCGCACCAGCCGTCCGCGCGCGTGGACCAGACCAGTTGGGGCACCACCTCCACGAGGGTGCGGAAGCGGGCTTCGGAATCCTTCAGCGCCGCATCGGCGCGGCGCTGCTCAGTCACGTCGCGGCAGATGCCGGCGATCAGCCGCGGCTGACCGTCCTCGCCGGGGATGACGAAGGCGGAATCCTGCAGCACCCGCTCTTCGCCGTTGTCGGGCCGGCGGATGCGGAACTCGACCTCGCGGGTCTCGCCCTGGCCCAGCCGCGCATTGCCTTCAGCCACGCGATGAGCGTCTTCCGGCACGACCATGGTGCGCCAGCGCTCCAGGTCGTCGATCAGGAACTGGCGCGACTCGCCCCAGATGCGGTCGTAGGCCTGGTTGACGTGGACGATGCGGCGCTCTTTGAGGTCCATCATCCACATCACGTCGTGCATCGCCTCGGCGAAACTCTCGAAGCGGGCCTCGCTGGCGGCGAGCGCGGCTTGGGCCGCGTCCACCCGAGTGGTCTGTTCGGCGACGGTGGCCTCTGCAGTCTTCAAGTCGGTGATGTCGTAGCCGACCCCGCGAACGCTCAAGGGTTTACCCTTCTCGTCGCGCACCACCTCGCCGCGCCCGGCCACCCAGCGCACCTCGCCGTCCGGCCGGATGATGCGGTAGTCGCAGGAATAGCCTGGGGTCTCGCCGCGCCAAGCCGCCTGGAAGCACTCCGAGGCGCGATCGCGGTCGTCCGGATGGATCATCGAGAGCTGCAGCGCCGGATCGGGGTTGGAGTCCTCCGGCAGGCCCCAGATCTTCAGGATGGCGGGGCTGTTGTAGTACCCGCCAGTGGCCGGCGTGACGCTCCATACGCCGACTTCGCCAGCCTCCTGGGCCAGGCGCAAGGTGTCCTGCACCTCGCGGGCGCGATCCTCGGCCGCTCGGGCCTCCGTGATGTCCTCGCCGGAGCTGAGCGTGGCGATCACCCGGCCACGGTCGTCGCGCACCACCGAGCCGCGCCAGGAGATCAGCCGCCGCTGCCCGTCGGCGCGCACGATCCAGCCCTCGCCCTGCTCGGGCATGTCCTTGCGGCCCTCGACGATGTGGTCGAAGGCGGCGCGAGCCTCGGCATGGTCTTCGGGCGGCAGGAAGTCGGAGATCCAGTCCCGGCCCAGCACCTCGTTCACCGACTGACCGAGAATCTCGGCGCCGTACTGGTTGATGTCGCGGACCTTGCCGTCGCGGCCCAGAGCCAGCAGCATCACGCCGGCGATATCGAAGTAGCGGGGCTTCAGCTCCTCCTCGAACTCCGGCGCCGGATTGGTCAGGCCCTCGGTCTCGACGATGGCGGCCGACGAGCCGATCACCTCGCCCACGTCGTTCAGGATCGGCATGGCGGTGACCGAGACCAGCATCTTCTTGCGGGTGTTCGGATTGACGATCAGGTGCTGGAAGCCCTTGACCGTCTGGCCGCGCAACGCGCGCGCGGCGGGCAGCAGGTCGGGCGGGATCAGGCGGCCGTCGGGATAGGTGATGCCCCAGGTGGCCGAGTGGAACCTCAGGCCCAGAAGCTCGGAATCCTTGCGGCCCAGCAGCTGGTGCGCCGCCCGGTTGGCGAAGGTGAACTTGCCGGAGGTGTCGGTCTCGACCAGGGCCACCGGGATGGCCTGCAGGATGGTGAACATCCGCCGCTCGGTCAGGTCGGCGCCGACCTCGGTCTTGGACAGGGACTCGGTCGAGCGATGCAGCGCGGCCCGCGCGCGGGCCAGCAAGAAGAAGCCGAGCAGGGCCAGCAGCGACGCCACAACGGCTATCGCCCCGAGCACCAGCCTCAGGTCCGTCTCGCTTTCCAACAACATGCAGCCCGTCCTCGCGATCCTGGCGGGAAACTGCAAGAGCCGGACCGTGGAAGGGCCATAGCGCAGGTTTTACGCCCGCGCACGTGACCTCTCGGAAACGTTAGGGGAAAGAGGGGGTTGCCCCCTCAACCCTGATTGGGCGGCAGCGCGGCCTTCTTGATCAGATAGGCCCCCTGGCCCAGGCCGAAGGCCGACAGCAGCGTGGTGTCGACATCCGGCAGGGTGGTGATCGCCTCCAGCGGCAGCCGTCCCAGATAGACGAAGCAGTTCACCGCAAAGATCACCACCGCCGCCAGGGTGATCAGGATCATCTGGAAGTCGCCGAGGTCGGGCGCGCCGGCGGCGTTGGAGACCAGGTCCTTCACCAGGCTGGCCGGCGCGGCAGAGACAGGCGCCACGGGCGCAGGAGCCGGCGCGGCCGGGACCGCAGCGGCGCCGGCGACGGGAGCGACGGGGGGCGCGGCGGCGGCCGCTGCTGCAGACGCGGCCTTTTGGCTGGCGATCACCTTGGCGCCGCCGAAGGTGAAGGCGCTCAGGCCCGTCAGCAGGATCAGGTTCTCGGTGACGCCCACGCCACCCACATAGTCCCAGCCGAACTCGAAGATGCGCAGCACCACGGCCGAGGCATAGACCACCGCCACCACCCCGAACCACAGGGTCAACTGGACCTGGGAGTTGCTGTACTTGCCGTCGACGCCGATCAGGAAGTCCTGCGGCCTGAAACGGGTGACGATCGCCGCCAACAGCAGCAGCACCAGAAGGCTGACCACCAGGGTGATCGCGCGCGTCATGGCGTCGACCGGCCGGGTGACGGAATTGACCTTGTTCATGGTGGTGGGGGCCAGGGCGTCGTCGGTCTGCCCATGCACAGTGTCGCCAGGATGAGCCTGGGCCAGCAGGGCCTGGGCGGCCGGATCGGGCACCGACAGGGGCTTGGCTACGTCCTTGATGGTGATGCTGGTCCCGCGCGGCCCCACGGCGGCGATCTCGCCGGTGAAGGCGACCACCTTAGGCGTAGTGACGGTGGTTGGTCCGGCCGGCGCCGGCTGAGCCGCCGCGGCGCTCGCCACGGTCAGCGCCATCAGGCCCACGAGCAGCGCCGCCAGCGCCCGCATCGGAACGAGCGCGATGCGCTCGATCGTCCCCAGAGACAGATCACGACGGGTCACGCGCCACCTCCACGGCTATCCGGCCAAGCTAGGCACGTAACCGTGAGTCGCACAATGGGCGAGCAGTCAAACCGCTCGCCGCATGGGCGAGTTAGTCATCTCGATGTGAAGAAAATGGAGCGGGCGAGGCGATTCGAACGCCCGACCCCAACCTTGGCAAGGTTGTGCTCTACCCCTGAGCTACGCCCGCGCTCCGTGAGACAGTTGGAGCCTCGCGGCCCCGTCTCGTGCGAGGCGGGCCTTATAGGCGACGACCTGAGCCGCCCGCAAGCCCCCTCTTGAAAGGAATTTCGCGAGCCGGAGCATGTCATGCGGAAGTGGCCGCCACTTCCGCGCCCGGACATGCTCCTCCACTTGGAATTCTGACCCTTCCGGGCGGGCCAAGCGGCATCGCTTGGCCCTGAAGGGTCAGCGCGGCGCCATGCGGATCGCCCCGTCCAGGCGGATGCATTCCCCGTTCAGATATCCGTTCCGGGCCATCTCCAGCACGATGGAGGCGTACTCCTCCGGCTTGCCCAGGCGCTTGGGGAAGGGGATCGAGGCGGCAAGCGCATCCTGTACGTTCTGGGGCATGCCCGCGACCATGGGGGTCATCATGATGCCGGGCAGGATGGTGTTGACGCGGATGCCCTCGCCCATCAGGTCGCGCGCGATCGGCAGGGTCATGGCGTAGACGCCGCCCTTGGACGCCGAATAGGCCGCCTGGCCGATCTGGCCGTCCTGGGCCGCCACAGACGCAGTCGAAACGATCAGGCCGCGCTCGCCGTCCTCCATGGGCTCCAGCGTCGCCATGCCCGCGGCGGACTTCGACAGGCAGCGGAATGAGCCGATCAGATTGATCTGGATGGTCTTCTCGAAGGCCCTCATGTCGTGGGCGCGGACCTCGCCGGTGGTCTTGTCGCGGCCGACCGTCTTCTGGCCGATGGCGATGCCGGCGCAGTTGACCAGGATGCGCTCCTGGCCATGAGCGGCGCGGGCCTTGGCGAAACCGGCGTCGACGCCCTCGTCCGAGGTCACGTCGACCTGGCAGAACACCCCGCCGATCTCCTTGGCTACCTGCTCTCCGCGCTCGGCGTTCATGTCGAAGATCGCCACCTTGCAGCCCTGCGCGGCGAGGGCCCGGGCGGTGGCTTCGCCGAGGCCGGAGGCGGCGCCGGTGACGACTGCGGCGATCGATCCGTCGAGTTTCATGGACGTTTCCCTGCGTGCGGAGGCATTATGTCTAAGGTCGCCGCGAACGTACGCCGCGGCCGTCGCGCGAGGGTGTAGCGGTGAGCGCAGGCAAAGCCAACTTCGATGCCGGCCGGGAGCTGGCGCCCTCTCGCGCCCTTGTTCCGGCGGTGCAGCGGGTCAATGAGCGGCGGGTGCGGGCGGGCTTCTGGCCCAAGCTGCAGCGCGTGGTCTCGCACATCCCGTTCGCGGGAGAGCTGCTAGCCGCCTGGTTCGCCATGCGCGACCCGGCGACGCCGACCCACGCCAAGGCGATCCTGCTGGCCGCCCTGGCCTATTTCGTCTCGCCGATCGACGCGATCCCGGACGCGCTCGCGGGTATCGGCTTCACCGACGATGCGGCGGTGATCGCCGCCGCCCTGGCCGTGGTCGGGGCCCATGTGAAGGCCGTCCATCGCGAGGCCGCCAAGGCTGCCCTGGCGCGCATGCGCGACTGAAATCCGGGCTCGTCGCGACGCGTTTCCGCATGATTAAAGATATAGAATTTCACGGCATTTGAATTCTTGCACGATGGTATGCATGCCGGACTGCATCTACTTCGTGCCATAAGCGCTACTGGCCGACGACCACGGCGCGATTCGGTCCGAATACAGCGCGAATTCCTTTCTTGTGCTGTCGTCACACAAGTATCCCTCCTGCGCGGTCCCTTCGTTTCGGGCCGTTATTCATTGCTCTGGGGCGGCGCCTTCGGGAGGCCAGCGCTGGGCTGAGGAGGAGAGACTGTGACCATCCGGTCCAAACGAGAGGGCCTTCTGGCCTCTACCACTATCGCCGGCGCCGCGCTGATGGCGCTGTCCGCCGCCCCGGCCTTCGCGGCCGACGATCAACCCGCTCAGGTCAAGGAAGTCGTGATCACCGGCTCGCGCATCCCGCAGCCCGGCCTGACCTCAAGCAGTCCTCTGTCGGTCGTCAACGACCAGGAAGTGAAGCTGCAGGGCACGACCAACGCCGAGAACCTGGTCAACAGCCTGCCGTCGGTGTTCGCCAGCTATGGCGCCAACGTCTCCAACGGCTCGACCGGTACGGCTACCGTCAACCTGCGCGGCCTCGGCACGGCCCGCACCCTGGTGCTGATCGACGGCAAGCGCCTGATGCCGGGCGACCCGGCCCTGCCCGTGGCCGACCTGAACCAGATCCCGGCCACCCTGATCGACCGGGTCGAGGTTGTCACCGGCGGCGCCTCGGCCGTGTACGGCTCGGACGCCATCTCCGGCGTCGTCAACTTCATCATGAAGAAGGATTTCGAGGGCCTGCGCCTCGACAGCCAGTACTCCTTCTATCAGCACAACAACGACGATGCGGGTTCGCAGGCCATCAACAAGGCCCGCGGGTTCCCGGTGCCCTCGGGCAATGTGACCGACGGCGCGACCTGGGACTTCACGGCCGTGCTGGGCGCCTCTTCGCCGGACGGCAAGGGTAACGTCACAGCCTACGCCGGTTACCGGAACACCCAGGCGGTGACCGAGAACAAGCGCGACTACTCGGCCTGCTCGGTTGCGACCTTCAACAACAACCCGCACGTCTGCGCCGGCTCCTCGACCTCGTTCCCCGGCCGGTTCGTCTCGGTGGTGCTTCCCAAGCAGCCGTCTTTCACCGTGGATAACGCCGGCAACCTGTCGCCCTTCGGCGCCGCGAACCAGTTCAACTTCGCGCCGTTCAACTACTTCCAGCGTCCTGACGAGCGCTACACCGCCGGCGCCTTCGCCCACTATCAGGTGAAGCCGTGGGCGGACGTCTACTCGTCGTTCATGTTCATGGACGACCACACCGTCGCCCAGATCGCGCCCTCGGGCGCCTTCTTCGGCACCCAGTTCAAGGTCAACTGCGACAACCCCTTCCTGTCGGCCGCCGAAGTGACGGCGTTCTGTACCTCGCAGGGCCTGACCACCGCCCAGCAGACCACCCTGTTCATCGGTCGCCGTAACGTCGAAGGCGGCCCGCGTCAGGACGATCTGCGTCACGACAGCTACCGGCTGGTCCTGGGCGCCAAGGGCGACTTCGCCGACGCCTGGACCTACGACGTGTACGGCCAGTTCGGCACGACTGTTTACTCCGAGAACTTCCTGCACGATCTGTCGATCGCCAAGCTGCAGCGTTCGCTGCAGGTGGTGAACGTGGCGGGCACGCCCACCTGTACGGCCAAGATCAGCGGCGTCGACCCGAACTGCGTGCCCTACAACGTCTTCCACGCCAACGGCGCGACCGCGGCTGCTGTGGCCTATCTCGACACGCCGGGCTTCAAGGAGGGTTCCACCACCGAACAGATCGTCTCGGCCTCGGTCTCTGGCGATCTCGGCAAGTACGGCCTGAAGTCGCCGTGGGCCAAGGACGGCGTGGGCATCGCGCTCGGCGCCGAATACCGCCGCGAGGCGCTGGATTACCGGACCGATTCGGAATTCTCGTCGGGCGACCTGGCCGGCGCCGGAGGCGCTACGCCTTCCACCCACGGCTCCTTCGACGTGAAGGAAATCTTCGGCGAAATCCGCGTCCCCGTGGTCCAGGACGCACCCTTCGCCAAGGACCTTGCCCTGGAAGCCGGTTACCGGACCTCGGACTATTCGTCCTCCGGCCACGTCAACTCCTACAAGCTGTCGGGCGACTGGCAGATCGTTGACGACGTGCGTCTGCGCGGCAGCTTCCAGCGCGCCGTCCGGGCGCCGAACGTGGTGGAACTGTTCACCCCGCAGGCGCTGGGCCTGTTCCCCGGCCAGGACCCCTGCGCCGGCGGCGCGCCGACCGCTTCCTTGGCGGCCTGTCAGAACATGGGCGTCACCGCCGGCCAGTACGGCTCGATCATCCAGTGCCCGGCCGCGCAGTGTAACGGCCTGTTCGGCGGCAACCCGACCCTGAAGCCGGAAGAATCCGACACCCGCTCCTACGGCGTCGTGTTCACCCCGACCTTCATCAAGGGCTTCAGCGCCACGGTCGACTACTTCGACATCCAGGTGGACGGCCTGATCGGCCCGCTGAACCCGGCCACGGCCCTGGCGCTCTGCGTCGGCGGCAACACCACCTTCTGCGGCTTCGTGCATCGCGCGGCGACCACGGGTGTCATCTTCGGCACCGGCGCCACTGCGGGCTTCGTGGCCGCCGGCAACGTCAACGCCGGCTTCAAGAAGACCAAGGGCCTGGACATCGAGCTCAACTACCGCACCAATTTCGCGGACTGGGGCCTCGGCGACCACGGCGGCCTGCACTTCAACCTGGTCGGCACCTACACCAAGGAACTGGCCACCCAGCAGCTGCCGGGCTCGGCGGTGCAGGACTGCGTCGGCCTGTTCGGCGCGACCTGCGGCACGCCCACGCCGAAGTGGCGCCATAAGCTGCGCACGACCTGGACCACGCCGTGGCACATGGCTCTCTCGGCCGACTGGCGCTACATCGGCTCCAGCAGCGCGGACATCTGTACGCCCGCCTCGGCCGGCTTCGGCGGCCCCTGCCTGCCGCACTTCCCGGACGCGAAGATCAAGGCCGTCAGCTACCTCGATCTGTCGGGCACCTGGAACTTCAAGGACGGCATGCAGCTGCGCGCCGGCGTGAACAACGTGTTCGACAAGGATCCGCCGATCATCGACTCCTCGAACTTCGGTCTGTCGTCGCCGCCCTTCGGCAACGGCAACACCTTCCCGCAGGTGTACGACGCCCTGGGCCGGACGTTCTTCATCGGCATCACCGCCGACTTCTGACGGCGGTGTAGACGGCGGCGCAACCCGGCGCGCCGCCGTCTGGCCGAACATGCCTACTCCTGAGCCTGCGGCGGCGGATAGACACATCCGCCGCCGCTTTTTTTGTGCCGCGCCGCTCCCTGTCGGACGCGTTCACTGAACCGACCGGTCGTCGCAGGCGCGGGCGCATTCGTCGCGGCGTTGCTGCATTCTCCCACCGCTTTGCAATCATCGGCCAAGTCAATTCTGGTTTGTTTGCAAGTGGGGAACTTTCAATGATCGCCGATGACGAAGGGGCCTACGGGATCAGGTTCCGCACCGAGATCAGCATCGACATCGACGCGGTCGACTATCTGGCGGCCGCCGAGCACCAGAAGCAGATCGAATTGATGCTGCGCGACCTGCGCGCCGCCTATCCGAACCTGGTCATGTCGGTGCGCCCGCGCCGGGCGCCCAGGGTGCGCCGGGCCGCCGAGGCCTCGCGTCTGCGCCACTATACCGGCCGGCTGAACACCTATGAGTGAGCTGAAACCCGTCGAGGCCCGGCCCGCCGGTCGTCGGCGCCGGCGCAACACCGTGCTCGAGGCGATGGAGCGCTTCCGCCGCCTCAACGAAGACCTCAACATCAGCGCCGTGCTGGCCTTCCTCTACATCTGCGAGAACGAGGGCCTGAACATGTGCGAACTCGCGCAGGTGTGCCGCATCGCCGAGGCCACCGCCTCGCGCGTGGCGCGCCGGCTGGCGTCGCCGACGACGCCCGGCGCCCTGCCCCCCGGCGCGGGCCTGGTGGAGCTTCGCACCAACCCGTTCGATCAGCGCGGCAAGCTGCTGTTCCTGACCCCTGCCGGCATCGCCCTGCGCGACAGCATCGACGGCCTGATCCAGGAAGCGGTGCCGATCGCCTCGGGCGCGGAGCCTAAGGCCCTCGCCCGGGCCTGAGGCCGCGCCTCAAGCCCAGACCAGGCCGGCGGCCGTCTCGTCGCGTTCCGGCGGAGCGGACGGCGCCGGCGCGGCCAGCAGGGCCGCCTTCACCGCCTTCAGATAGCGACGCGCCACCGGGACGCCGAGGCCGGTATCGAGCACGATCTTCAGCATGCCCCCAGGACAGCGCTCGATGCGCTGCACGCGCTCGCGATTGACGATGGCGGAGCGGTGCACGCGCACGAACTGGGCCGGATCGAGCCGCTGCAGCAGGTTGCGCATCGGCAGGCGGATCAGGTGTTCGCCGCCGTCTGCGCGCACCCGCACATAGTCACGGTCGGCGGTGAAGCAGGCGATCGAACCCAGGCCGATGCGCATGGCCCCGCGCCGACCGGTCACCCAGATGCCGGTCTCGTAGCGTTCGCCGCCCGAGGGCTCGGGCGTGGGCGTCTCCGGCCGAGGCGCGGCCTCGGCCACGGATTGCCCCGCAGGCCGGCCGGCCACGACCACCACCACCGGGAAACGGCCTTGGGCCCGCGCGAGCTGCGCGGCGAGCTCCAGACCGTCCAGGCCTGTCTGACTGGTGTCGAAAACCACCAGATCCGGCCCCAAGCGCTGCGCCAGGACGCGGCCGACCTCCTCACTCAGGATCGGGACGGCCTCACCAGACCCGCACGCGGGCGCGGGGCTCGAGATATAGCTTGTCACCGGGACGGACAGCGAAGGCGTCATACCAGGCGTCGAGGTTACGAACCGTGTCACTACGAAATACTCCCGGAGCATGGATGTCCGTCTGGACTTGGCGGCGCAGGGCCGCCTCGCCCTGCTGTCTCCGCCAACGCTGACCGAAGGCCAGGAAGAAGCGCTGCTCACCGGTCAGGCCGCCTTTGACAATGTCCGGCCTGCCATGGAGCGAACGGATGTAGGCGTCGTGGGCCACATCGAGCCCGACGAGGTCGTTGATGTTCTCGCCCAGCACCTGCTTGCCGTTCAGACAGGCGTCGGCAAGCGGGCAATAGGCGTTCGCCTGGGCCAGCAGCGGCGCGGCGGCGGCCTGGTAGCGGGCCTCGTCACCGGGCGCCCACCAAGCCACGAGCCGCCCCTGTTCGTCGTACTGATTGCCCAATTCGTCGAAGGTGTGGGCGATCTCATGGGCGATGCCGGCGCCGGCGGAGCCGTAGTTGGAGGCGTCGTCGCCATCCGGGTCGAAGTAAGGCGGCTGCAGAATGCCGGCCGCGAACTGGATGGTGTTCGGGCTGAAGATGATCACCGCCCCCACCAGCTGAGGATCGATGGTCCACTCGGCCGGATCGACCGGCGTGGCCAATCGCTCCAGGCTGCGCCGATACTTGAACAGCTCTGCGCGGCGCAGATTGCCCACGGCGTCGCCGCGCACGACCTGAAGCCCCGAATAGTCGATCCAGCGGTCGGGGTAGCCCAGGCCGATGCTCAGCGTCTGGAGCTTCTTCAGCGCCTTCTGCTTGGTCTCGGGCGCCATCCAGCCGGCGGCCTCGATGCGCGGGCGGTAGGCCTCGACCAGATTGTCGACCATGGCCCGGGCCCGCGCCTTGGCCTGGGGCGGGAAGTAGCGGCGCACGTAGAGCTTGCCGACCGCCTCGCCGAGCGCGGCGCTCGTGGCTCCGAGCCCATCCTGGGTGTTGTCAAAGCGCGGGTCCGCATAGGCCTTGGGCAGGGCCTGGGCGTAGTGCTCGATCAGGCGGAAGCGCAGGTAGTCCTTCCACATGTCCAGGGGCTCGGCGCCGACCAGGGCCGAAATTCCGCTTACGGCCGAGGGCTGCCAGACCATGAACAAGGGCTGCCGATCCAGGCGCGCAGCCCCGAAATAGGCTTTCCAGTCCATCCCCGGCGCCTTGGCGTCGAAGTCGGCGCGCTTCCAAAGGTTGTTGGTCTTGGCCGGATCCTGGGTGTCGGCGAGCGAGGCGTGGGTCTTGGCGATCCGCGTCTCGAAAGCCAGGATGCGTTCGGCCTTTCCCTGCGCGTCTTCGACGCCCGCCTGCTTCAGCACCTTGGCGACGTGGGCTTGGTAGTCGGCCCTCAGCGCCGCCGCCTTGGGCGAAACATCAAGGTAGTCCTCGCGATCCTGCAGACCCAGACCGCCCTGAAGCAGGTGCGGATAGTAGCGATCCGCATCGGTGAATCCCTGATGGACCCACATGCCGAACAGGCCGTCGGTGCGCTGCACCGTAGCATCGACGTCGGCTCGCAGGCGCCCACCGAGGTAAGCCGACAGGGAGGTCCGGTCGGCGATGGCGGCTATGGCCGCGAGGTCATCCTGCAGGGGCGCGATGCCCTTGGCGTCGATACCGGCCTGGTCGGTCAGGCTGGCGTAGTAGTCGCCGACCTTCTGCTCAACCGCGTCGCGGACATGGCCGGTGTCGGCGGCCTGTTGAATCAGATCCCGCACGCGCTGGGCGTTCCTGGCCGCCAGCATGGCGCTCGTGCCATATGCGCCCTGCGCAGGAACGGCGGTGGCCTTCACCCAGCCGCCGTTGGCGAAGCTATAGAAATCGTCGCCGGGGCGGACCGACGGATCCATGCCCGCGGCCTCGATCACCCCGACCGGCGGCGCGGCCGAGGCGCCGAGCGACAGTGCGCCCGCGAAGGTCATCGCCAGCGCCGCCGAACCGGCGCGCCAGCGCCACGTGACGGTGCGCGCTTCGAGCTTCTTGGAATGTCCCACGACCGTCTCCTTGACAGCTTTCGCTGTGGGCCGATTGTGAGGCTGAAGGGCCGCGCCTCGCCATAAACAAGACGGCGGCGGGGTATGGCGAAATGACTGAAAATCGAATGTTCGATAGGCAAATCGGCGGTGGCCGCGACTCGATCGACGAAAAGCTGATCACGCTGCTGACCCACGACGCCCGCATGACCCTGACCGCCCTGGCCCAGGCGGTGTCGTTGTCGCGCACGGCGGTGCAGGCCCGCATCGCGCGGCTGGAGCGCGACAAGGTGATCATCGGCTATCGTGCGGTGCTGGGCGAAGGCGCCGACGACAACGCCCTGCGCGCCGTGCTCTCGGTCATCTTCAGCCAGCGCCCCTGCGCGCCCGTCGTCGAGAAGTTCCGCAACTGGCCCGAGATCACCAACTACTACTCGGTCACAGGCGCCATTGACGCCTTCATGGTGGTCAGGGTGCGCAATGCGACGGAGCTGTCGCAGCTGGTCGACCGGCTGAGCGCGATCCCGGGCGTCGGCGAGGTGCGTTCCGCCGTCATGCTGAAGGAAGATTTCGGCTGAATCGCGATCACCTAAGCGCGTGATTGCCCGCCCGGCCGGTCGGGGCTATCTGCACGCACCCCAGTTCAGGAGATCGCCGCATGGCCAAGTTCGCCCTCGCCCTGCATGGCGGCGCCGGCGCGACGCGCAAGCGCGACTACAGCCGCGAGATCCCGCACATGCGCGGGCTGGTCGAGGCGGCGCGCGACCGCCTGGCGGCCGGAGCTTCGGCGCTGGACGTGGTGGTGGAAACCGTCAAGGCGCTGGAGGCGTCAGGCCTGTACGTCGCCGGGCGCGGCGCTTCACCGAACCTGGCCGGGGACTACGAACTGGACGCCAGCCTGATGGTCGGGCCCGAGCGCCGGGCCGGGGCGGTCGCGGCTCTGCAGGGCTTCGAAAGCCCGGTCGAGGTGGCGCGGCTGGTGATGGAGAAGACCCCTCACGTCATGCTGGTGGGCAAAGGCGCGGCCGATTTCGCCGCCTCGACCGACGCCACGCGCATCACCAATCCCGAGACCTGGTTTACCCACGCCGGCGCGGGGGAATCCAACTATCCGCCGGGCGCCCTGGCGCACGGCACGGTCGGCTGTGTGGTGCTGGACGCCGACGGGCGGCTGGCGGCGGCGACCTCGACCGCTGGCGTGTTCGGCAAGATGCCGGGCCGGGTAGGCGACACGCCCATCGTGGCTGCGGGAACCTGGGCCGACGATACGGCGGCGGCTTCGGGGACCGGCCAGGGCGAGTACTTCATGCGGGTGGCGGCGACCGCGCAGGTCTCCTGGCGCATGCGCATGGGCCAGACCCTGGAGCAGGCGACCAAGGCGGTGATCGAGGAGATCGGCAGCCTGGGCGGCGAAGGCGGGCTGATCGCGGTCGACCGCCAGGGCAACCTGTCGACCCCCTACAATTCCGAAGGCATGAAGCGCGCGACGCTCAGCGTCGACGGCGAAATCCGCGCCGACGTCTTCGGCTAGTTGACCAGCAGCATCACCACCGGCACGGCGAAGAGCCCCGTGCCGATCAGCATCAGCGGGATCGCCGCCGAGGGCTCCGCCCGCTTCTTCGACAGCCGGCTCATGGCGCCGAACAGGCAGAGCGCGCCCAGCACCATCGCCGCCGGATAGGCGGTGCGGCCCACGTCGTCCGCGGCCAGGCCGCTGACAGCAGACTGATAGATCAGGATGGCCGGCGCGGCGAGCACGCCCATGGCCAGTACGTTCAAACCGAACAGCGACACGCGCATCGGTCCAGCCCTCCACGCCGCTTTCGACGGCGTTCGCGATACGCCCAGGCGCATCGCCCCCGCAGGCATCAGAACACGGCCACGGTTATCGCCGGCTTAACCGCTGTGGCCGAAAGCGGGCAGGCTGAACGTCGCGGGCGCCTTAATCCCAGCGGCGCGGTCTGCTATATGAGGCGCTCACCAGACAAGGATGGCCGCTCCGTGGGCGTGACCCTCGACCTTTCCCGCGCCCCGAAGACCGACGCCGCGCCACCGCCGGCGGCGAAGCCGAACCTGTCGGGCCTGACCCGTGATCAGCTGCGCGCGGCCCTGGTCGAGACCGGCGTGGTGCCTGAGGACAAGGCGCGAATGCGCGCCAGCCAGATCTGGCGCTGGATCCACCATCACGGCGTCACCGACTTCGCCCAGATGACCAACGTCGCCAAGGAAGCCCAGGCCGCCCTCGCCGAGGCGTTCACCCTGGCGCGGCCCGAGATCGTCGAGCGACAGGTCTCCAAGGACGGCACGCGCAAGTGGCTGGTCCGCTTCGCCCCGGGCATCGAGGCCGAGACCGTCTACATCCCTGACGTGGGCCGTGCGGGCGCCCTTTGCGTCTCCAGCCAGGTCGGCTGCACCCTGAACTGCAGCTTCTGCCACACCGGCACCCAGACGCTGGTGCGCAACCTGACCGCCGCCGAGATCGTGGCCCAGGTCCAGGTCTGCCGCGACGATCTCGAGGAGTGGCCCTCGGACAAGGAGGACCGCCGCCTGTCGAACATCGTGTTCATGGGCATGGGCGAGCCGCTCTACAATCTGGACAACGTCGCCGACGCCATCGAGATCATCTCCGACAACGAGGGCGTAGCCCTGTCGCGCCGCCGGATCACCGTCTCGACCTCCGGCGTGGTCCCGCAGCTCGATCCGCTGGGCAAGCGCACCGCGGCCATGCTGGCGATCTCGCTGCACGCCACCAACGACGACCTGCGCAACGAGCTGGTGCCGCTGAACAAGAAGTACCCGCTGGAGCAGCTGATGGCCGGCATCCGGGCCTATCCCGGCCTGTCGAACGCGCGACGGGTCACCTTCGAGTACGTCATGCTGAAGGGGGTCAACGACAGCCCCGCCGAGGCCAAGGCCCTGGTGCAGCTGCTGAAGGGCATTCCGGCCAAGATCAACCTGATCCCTTTCAACCCCTGGCCGGGCACGAAGTACGAGTGCTCGGACTGGCCCACCATCGAACGCTTCGCCGCGGTGCTGAACCGCGCGGGTTACGCTTCGCCGATCCGCACGCCGCGCGGACGCGACATCCTGGCTGCCTGCGGCCAGCTGAAGAGCGAGAGCGAGAAGATCCGCGCCAGCGCGCTGCGCGCCATGGTCCAGGTGGACTGAAGGCCGCACCCCGGCCACGCTTGCCAGGCGCGGCGCCGATGTTGCTAAGGTCGTCCCTGTTCAGGACGGGTGTGGCGTAATGGATCCCCAAGCGTGGCTCAGCGAGGTCGCGAACCTCGACGTACAGGCCTTTTTCACCAGCTTTCCGCTGTCGCTGCTGCACGCGGCCGCGACCCTGGTCATCCTGCTGATCGCATCCACGATCTATGCGCTGATTACGCCCTATAAGGAGATCAGCCAGATCCGCGAGGGCAATGGCGCCGCAGCCGTGGCCTTCGGCGGGGTGATCGTGGGATTGGCTATACCCCTGGCCATG
Organism: Pseudomonadota bacterium; assembly: GCA_018241995.1. Classification (GTDB taxonomy): domain Bacteria; phylum Pseudomonadota; class Alphaproteobacteria; order Caulobacterales; family Caulobacteraceae; genus JAFECT01. The sequence goes on along the minus strand of JAFECT010000006.1, from coordinate 3,967 downwards.
GCGCTGAGCTCCGCGGGCTCACTGATCCAGATCGCCCTGTGGGGCGGCGCGACCGCCCTGGTGCAGCTGCTGCTGTTCCGCATCACCGACTTCATCCTGGTGGGCCTGCCCGACCGGGTGCAGGAGGGCGAGGTTTCCGCCGCCGTGCTGCTGGTCGCCGCCAAGCTGGCCGTGGCCTTCATCCTGGCCGCCGCGATGATGGGGTGAGGGCCCAGGCCGCTTCGATGAGTTCCCTTCGCGTCCCGGATTGGCTGCTCTACGCCGGCGCCTTGGCGGCGCTGGTGATCGTCTGCGAGTGGCGCCGCGAGAACGTGGACGCCCCGCCGGCTCCGCCGCCGCCCGACGCGGAGGAAGGCGCGGTGCTGGGCCCCTCGACCCCGTTCGATCCCCTGACGGTGGTGTCCGCTCCCTCGGGTCCGCTGCAGCCGATCGCGGGCACCGCCTTCGCCGTCGGCCAGCAGGGCAAGTGGATCACCGCGCGCCATGTGGTGCAGAACTGCAAGAAGGCTGCGATCGTACTCGGCGGTGGGCGCGCCATCCGCGCCGACGTCACCGCCCTGCCCAAGGGCGACGTGGCGATTCTTACCTCCGAGGGCGGACCTCCCGCCTTGCCGATGGCGATCGGGCGGCCGTTCCACATCGGCCAGCGCGCCTTCGCGGCCGGCTATCCGCAGGGCCATGCCGGCGAGATCGCCGTGCGCCTGATCGGCAACGAGATCCTGCGCGTAAAGGGCAGAGAGCGCTCCGACACGCCGATCCTGGTCTGGGCCGAGATCGGCCGCACCCATGGACTGAACGGCACCCTGGCCGGCCTGTCCGGCGCGCCGATGCTGGACGAGCAGGGCCGAGTGGTAGGCGTGGTGCTGGGCGAACGGCCCCGGCGCGGGCGTATCTTCACCACCGCGCCGGAATCGCTGGGCCCGGCGCTGAAGGACATCACCCCCGGCCCCGACCTGGCCCAGGGCCTGCCGATCACCACCGAGAACTATGGCCGCATGGCCGACAACCTGCGCCGCGACCTGCGCGTGGCCCAGGTGATGTGCCTGCCGGGGAGCTAGCGCTCCCTAGAAGGCGCTTTGGCCCGTGATCGCCCGGCCCAGGATCAGGGCGTGGACGTCGTGGGCGCCTTCGTAGGTGTTGACCGTCTCGAGGTTCATGGCGTGGCGCATCACATGGTGCTCGCCTGTGATGCCGGCGCCGCCATGCATGTCGCGGGCCTCGCGCGCGATGGCCAGCGCCTTGCCGCAGTTGTTGCGCTTCATCATCGAGATGGCCTCGGGAATCCAGGCGCCCTGGTCGAGCAGTCGGCCCACCGCATAGGCGCCCTCATAGCCCAGCGCGATCTCGGTCATCATGTCGGCCAGCTTCTTCTGCACCAGCTGGCGCGAAGACAGGGGCCGGCCGAACAGCATCCGTTCGCCGACATAGTCCCGCGTGAGATGCAGGCAGGCCTCCGCCGCGCCCATCGCCCCCCAGGAAATGCCGTAGCGCGCCTTGTTCAAGCACGAGAACGGCCCGCGCAGGCCCTTCACGCCCGGGAGCAGGTTCTCCTCCGGGACCAGCACGTCGTTCAGGCCGATGTCGCCGGTGATCGAGGCGCGCAAGCTGAGCTTGCCCTCGATCTTGGTGGTCGAGAAGCCGGCCATGCCGCGCTCGACAATGAAGCCTCTGATCTCGCCGTCCAGCTTGGCCCAGACGACCGCCAGATCGCAGATCGGCGAATTGGTGATCCAGAACTTGGCGCCGTTCAGACGGTAGCCGCCCTCGACCTTCTCGGCCTTGGTCTTCATCGAGGCAGGATCGGAGCCGCCCTCCGCCTCGGTCAGGCCGAAACAACCGATCAGCTCGCCCGCCGCCATCTTTGGCAGGAAGCGCATGCGCTGCTCTTCCGACCCGAAGGCGTAGATCGGGTACATCGACAGCGACGACTGCACGCTCATGGCCGAGCGGTAGCCGCTATCCACCGCCTCGATCTCGCGCGCGGTCAGGCCGTAGGCCACGTGGCTGACGCCCGAACCGCCGTACTGCTCCGGCAGCATGGCGCCCAGGAGGCCCAGCTCGCCCAGCTCCGACATGATCTCACGATCGAAGCGCTCTTCGGCGAAGGCCGAGACCACCCGGGGCAGGAGCTTGTCGCGGGCGTAGCTCCTCGCGACGTCGGCGATCATCCGCTCTTCGTCCGTAAGGCGGCTTTGCAGGTCCAGCGGGTCTTGCCACTGGAAGGTCTTGTGTGTCGTGGAGGCGTCTAGCGGCATGGTTCGGGCCCTTGGGCCGTTCGGGCGCATGTCGTCGCTCGCCGACCCGTGGTAGGAGTGAGTCTCTAACGAGCGAGCCTCTACGGGAAATTCCGTCTTTCCGGTAGGGCCGCCAAAAACAAGTCGCCGGGGAGCACTGGCGTATGCGCAGGACATTCATGCGCCTCTTCCGGGATCACCCGAAAGAGGTGGACGAGACGTATCTGGAGCACATGGCCGCGTCGTCGGGCTATGGCTGGCGCCTCTTGAAGGCCGCTTCCATGGCCTACTGGCACGCCCTGGTGCCCGGCATGTGCAAGACCGCCGCTTCGGACCGCGTGCGCGCCATGGCCGCCGAGCTGAACGGCCGCGCCATGGTGGCCCGCGAGGAACGCATGCGGCAGGCCGGCGTATTCGATCCGGGGCTCTGACCGCGCAGCTCTTTCCTCGCTGCGCTTTCCTTTCTATCCCTGAGGCATGACCGATACGCCTCAAGGCCCCCTCGCCGGCGTCACCGTGCTCGACCTGTCGCGCGTGTTGGCGGGGCCGTGGGCGACGCAGCTCTTGGCCGACCTTGGCGCCGAGGTGATCAAGGTCGAGCGGCCGGGCGCCGGGGACGACACCCGCACCTGGGGTCCGCCGTTCGCGACCACGACAGAGGGCGAAAGAGGCGACGCGGCCTATTTCTTCGCCGCCAACCGCAACAAGCGTTCCCTGACCGTCGACATGGCCACGCCCGAAGGCGCCGACCTGCTGCGCCGCCTGGCCGCGAAAGCCGACGTGGTGGTCGAGAACTTCAAGACCGGCGGTCTGAAGAAGTACGGGCTGGACTATGCGAGTCTCCGCGCCGCCAACCCAAAGCTGGTCTATTGCTCGATCACCGGATTCGGCCAGACCGGCCCCTACGCCGCGCGCGCCGGCTACGACTACATGATCCAGGCCACGGGCGGGCTGATGTCGATCACCGGCCAGGCCGATGGCGACCCGGGCGCAGAACCCATGAAGGTGGGCGTGGCCGTGGCGGACCTGTTCACCGGGCTCTATGCCTCCAACGCCATCCTGGCCGCCCTGCTGCACGCGCGCGAGACCGGACAGGGCCAGCACATCGACATGGCGCTGTTCGACGCCCAGGCGGCGATGCTGGCCAACCAGGCGTCGAACTTCTTCGCCTCAGGGAAGGCCCCCGTGCGCATGGGGAATGCCCACCCGAACCTTGCCCCCTATCAGCCCTTCCCGACGGCCGACGGAGCGGTAGTGATTGCTGTCGGCAACGACGGGCAGTTCCGGGCGCTGGCGGATGCGGCGGGCTTGTCAGCGCTCGCCGACGACGCGCGCTTCAAGACCAACGCCGACCGGGTGGCCCACCGCGCCGCTCTCGCCGAAGCGCTGAAACCCGCGCTGGCGGGAAAGACCACCGCCAACTGGATCAAGGCCCTCGAAGCGGCGGGCGTGCCCTGCGGCCCGATCAACTCCATCGACAGGGTGTTCGAGGAGCCCCAGGCGGTCGCACGCGGCCTGGTGGTCGAGCAGACCCGCACCGACCTCTCCCGGCCCATCCGCACCGTCGCCAGCCCGATCCGCCTGTCCGAGACGCCGGTCGCCTATCGTTCCGCGCCGCCCGCCCTGGGGGCCGACACCGACGCGGTGCTGCAGGAGCAATTGGGACTGAATGAAGCCGAGATCGCGCGGCTGCGAGATCTCGGCGTCGTCTAGGTGCTGTGGACTCTAAGGAT
>JAFECT010000005.1 GCA_018241995.1 Pseudomonadota bacterium | reverse complement strand
GTTCAAACATACAAGGGGGACCGCGCGTAGCGTGGTGGAGGGTGCGCGACTGGGCTGGCGGTCGAGGTTCGCGGTAGAGAGGGCTGTGGGCTTCACGCGCACCCTCCACCATCTTCGATGGTCCCCGTCCCTCGTGAGACGAGGGAGGAGTGAGTCAGGCCCGCCCCGCTTCCCCCAGCATCCAGTCCCGGAACCGCGCGATGGTCTCGCCCTTGCGGCTGTCCGCCCGCCAGACCAGGAAGTACCCGTACTCCGCCTCCACCGAGACCGGGAACGGCCGCACCAGCCGCCCCGCCGCGATCTCGCTCTCGGCCAGGGTGGAGGGGGCCAGGGCCACGCCCAGGCCGTTGGCCGCCGCCGCGATCAGCAGGTTGGAATCGTCGAACACCAGCCCCGAGGTCGGCTCGGCCATGTCGAGGCCCGCGCTCCTGAACCACAGCGCCCAGGCGCGGCGGTTGTGGCGCAGCAGGGGCACGCGCCCCAGGTCCTCCATCCGCTCCAGCGGATGCGCCTTCAGGAACGCCGGGCTGCACACCGGGAACAGCCGCTCGGAGAACAGCTCGCGCGCCTCGACTCCCGGCCAACCCCCCGAGCCGTAGCGGATCGCCACGTCCACCCCGTCGTGGACGAAGTCGGCCAGGCGGTCGTCGGTGCGCACCTCGACCTCCACCTCCGGCGCGGCCTCGGCGAACCCGGCCAGGCGCGGCGCCAGCCAGCGGATGGCGAAGCTCTGCAGGGTGGAGATCACCAGCGTCTTGGCCCCGCGCTGCGCGCTCAGTTCGTCGGCGCCTTGCTGCATCAGCCGGATCGCCTGCGCGACCTTGGCCGCCAGCTTCAGCGCCGGTTCGGTCGGGGCCATGGCGTTGCCCTCGCGCCGGAACAGCTTGAGGCCGAATTCCTCCTCGAGCCGCCGGATCTGATGGCTGACCGCCCCGTGGGTGACGTGCAGCTCCTCCGCCGCGCGGGTGTAGCTGCGCAGGCGCGTGGCGGCTTCGAGCGCGCGCAGGGCCATGAAGGGGGGCAGGCGGGTCATGGCGAAGCTTGTTACGCCAGCTCACAACGAAATGCAAAAACCATCGTTCGTAATCGTTGAGCTTGAAGCCTATCTCAATCTCGCGATCGCAGCTCCTCCTCACAGTCTAACGAAAGAACTATCCCATGAAGACCCTGTTCGCCGCCCTCGGTGCGGCGGCTGTGCTGTCGGCCGCCACCGCTCCGCTCGCCAAGGACTACACCCCGACCGGCGAGGCCGGGCGCTGGATCGCCGAGGCCAACCAATCCGTGCGTGACCGGCTGGTGACCGCCGGCGCTCCGGCTACCGACGCCCAGGTCAGCTTCGGCCTGAACGCCGAAGGCGCGCCGCAGGCGGTGCGGCTCGATCGCTCCAGCGGCTCGGAGGCCTTCGACAAGGCCGCCGTCGCCGCGGTGCGCAAGGCCCACTTCCGCAGCCCGCCGCCCACGGCCCTGCTGGCCAGCCGCATCACCGTACGCCTTTCCGCCGACGCCGCCGCCACCCAGGCGGCCCGCTGACGGAACCCGGGCGGCCGGGCCTTCCTCCTCCTGGCCGGGCCGCCCGGACCGAGCATGAAAGGACAAGACCATGAAACCGATCCTGATCGCGGCGGCAGTGATCGCCGTCCTGGGCGCCATTGTCGGCGCCGCCTCGAGCCACGCGCCGACCCGTCCGATGCACGACGAGCTGCGCTGGAGCGAAAACAGCGCCGCCTGGACCCAGCCCTCGGGCCAGCCGCAGCACGGGGCGAACGCCTAAGCCCTGTCGCCAAGGCATGCACAGCAAAAAGCCGCTCACCCGCGAGGATGAGCGGCTCTTGGCCGTCAGGCTTATGCGCGTGCTACCCCAGCGCCGCCATCAGGGCGGGCACGGCGGTCTTGTAGTCCGTCACCCAACCGTAGTCGGCGATCTGGAAGATCGGGGCGTCGGGGTCCTTGTTGATGGCCACGATGGTCTTGGAGTCCTTCATCCCGGCCAGGTGCTGGATGGCGCCCGAGATGCCGATGGCGATGTAGAGCGCCGGGGCCACGACCTTGCCGGTCTGGCCGACCTGGTAGTCGTTGGGCGCATAGCCCGCATCGACCGCCGCGCGGCTGGCGCCGACGGCGGCGCCCAGCTTATCGGCCAGGGGCTCGATCACCTTCTGGAACTCTTCCGCCGAGCCCATGGCCCGGCCGCCGGAGACCACGATCTTGGCCGCGCCCAGCTCCGGGCGGTCGGACTTGACCATCTCTTCCGACACGAAGCGGGTCTTGGGGGCCTTGGGCTGGTCCGCGATCTTCTCCACCGAGGCCGAGCCGCCGTCCGCCGCCGCCTTGAAGGCGGTGGGGCGCACGGTGATCACCTTCTTGGCGTCGGACGACTGCACCGTCTCCAGCGCGTTGCCGGCGTAGATCGGGCGCACGAAGGTATTGGCGTCCACCACCTCGACGACGTCGGAGATCTGGCTGACGTCGAGCTTGGCGGCCACGCGCGGGGCCGTGTTCTTGCCCGAGGTCGAGGCCGGGATCAGGACCGCATCATAGTTAGCCATCAGCGGCAGGATCGCCGCTTCTTCGGCTTCCGCGATGGATTGGCCGAGATCGGGCGACTGCTCCAGCAGCACCTTGCGCACGCCCGCAATCTTGGCGGCGGCGGAGGCGACCGCGTCGGCGCCGTTACCCAGCACCAGCACGTCCACGTCCTTCGACAGGTTCAGCGCGGCGGTGACGGTCTTGTGGGTGGTGTCGCGCAGGTGCGCGTTGTCGTGGTCGGCCAGGACGAGAACGGCCATCACAGCACCCCCGCTTCATTCTTGAGTTTCATGACCAGGTCTTCGGCGCTCTCGACCTTGATCCCGGCCGAGCGCTTGGGCGGCTCGGTGACCTTCAGCACCTTCAGGCGCGGGGCGGTGTCGACGCCATAGTCGGCCGGCGTCTTCATATCGATCGGCTTCTTCTTGGCCTTCATGATGTTGGGCAGGGAGGCGTAGCGCGGCTCGTTCAGGCGCAGGTCGGTGGTCACCACCGCCGGCAGGTCGACGCTCAGCGTCTGCAGCCCGCCGTCGACCTCGCGGGTGACGGAAGCCTTGTCGCCCGAGATCTCGACCTTGGAGGCGAAGGTCGCCTGCGGCCAGTCGAGCAGGGCGGCCAGCATCTGGCCCACCGCATTGTTGTCGCCGTCGATGGCCTGCTTCCCCATCAGCACCAGGCCGGGCTTCTCCTCGTCCACCAGCGCCTTGAGCAGCTTGGCCACCGCCAGGGGCTCGGCGTCCGTGTCTGTGGTGATCAGGACGCCCCGGTCCGCGCCCATGGCCAGGGCCGTGCGGATGGTCTCCTGCGCCTGGGCCACGCCGATGGAGACGGCCACGATCTCTTCGACCAGCCCCTTCTCCTTCAGGCGCACGGCTTCCTCGACGGCGATCTCGTCGAAGGGGTTCATGCTCATCTTGACGTTGGCGAGGTCCACGCCGGTCTGATCCGACTTCACGCGGACCTTCACATTGGCGTCGACCACCCGTTTGACCGGGACGAGTACCTTCATGGTGTCTTTATCCACCCTGCTGGGGAGAGAATGGGGCGCGCGGACGGGGGGTCCGCGAAGGGGGGGAAGTCACCATCCAAGCCGCGCCCTGTCAACGTGACGTGGCGGAACCCCGCTTGCCTTCGCCGCGGGAGCGCGGGAATAGAGGCGCATGAACCTGACGCGCCGCATCTATGTGATCTTCGCCTTCCTGCTGGTCGTGACGGTGGGCGCGGTGTTCGCCTACGAGAGCTACTACGTCTGGCCGCGCAAGAACTGCGAGAAGACGCCCGGCCACTGGTGGGCCGAGAAGTACCACCAGTGCGCGACGGTGGTCTCGGTGCAGAGGTTCGTGGGGCGGCTGGGCCCGGCGGGCAAGCCGACGATGACCAATGCGCCGAAGGCGGCGTCCAGCAAGTAGTCCTTGTCCTTCTCCGGGTCGGGAGAAGGAAGGAACCCGTTGCGAAGCAATGGGGAGGATGAGGGAAAGGGACCGGTCAGAAGGTCCGCGTCCCGTCCTGAAAGCCCCGTATCCCTCACCCTCCCACGCCTGACGGCGCGGGTCCCTCCCTCTCCCGACCGGGAGAGGGTTACCGATTGTCCCCCGGAACCCACAGCACATCCTGCGCGCCGTTGGCATTCGCTCTCCGTGACGCCACGAACAGCAGGTCGGACAGGCGGTTCAGGTACTTCACCGCTTCCGGGTTCACCTGCTCCCCCTCGACGGACGCCAGCGCCACCGCCTCCCGCTCCGCGCGCCGGCAGACCGTGCGCGCCTGGTGCAGGTGCGCCGCCAGGGCCGAGCCGCCGGGCAGGACGAACGAGTTCAGGGGCTCCAGCGCCGCGTTGATCTGGTCGATCTCGCGCTCCAGCCGCTCCACTTGGCTCGCGACCACCCGCAGAGGCTCCCATTTCACGGGCTCCCCCCGCTCCGGCGTCGACAGGTCCGCGCCCAGGTCGAACAGGTCGTTCTGGATGCGCGCCAGCATGGCGTCGAGTTCGGGGTCGCCCCCAGAGTCGGAGCATGTGTGCAGCCGGCACAGGCCGATGCAGGCGTTGGTCTCGTCCACCGTGCCGTAGGCGGCCACGCGCAGGTCGGCCTTGGACACCGGCTCCCCGGTCGACAGGCGCGTCGAGCCCTTGTCGCCGGTGCGGGTATAGATGCGGTTCAGCGTGACCACGCTTCAGTGACCCCCGCGGGCCATCACCGCGATCAGCAGCAGCAGGATCACCGCCACCGCCTGGGCCAGGATGCGATAGCGCATCAGCCGGTTCGACCACTTGGCCCCGAACTCCCCGCCCTTGTTCAGGGCGTAGAGGCCGAAGCCGAGGATGATCGCCACGGCGGCCATGGCGACGATGGCCAGAATCTTGAGCGCGTCCATGGCGGAGAAACTAGGCTTCAGGCCCCCCGCGCGCCAGCCCCGCGAGTGCTGCGACAATATGACGAGCAAGTTCGCCGAACCGTATGTTTCAAAGGATTCCGTTCCGGGAACGGCGTTGCGCCAAAGCTGCGACAGCGGGCCGCAAAGCTGTTTTTGAAGGAAATGTCACTATATCGGCGACTTGAACGGCTCTTAGGGCGCCTCCCCGATCAAGCTCGACGAGCATTGTCCTTCGCCACACGGGCTCTCCCCGGCCCCGGAATTTAAGCCATGAAACAGTCTCCCCTCCGCGTTCCTTACGAACCCGTAGAAGTCACCGCCGCCCCGACCGCCAATCGGCGCGTGCTGTCCAAGCAACGCACCCGCGCCAAGGTCCTGGACGCGGCGCGCCAGCTGTTCCTCGAACGCGGCTACGAAGCTGCGACCGTGCGAGACATCGCCCGGCGCGCCGACATGTCCACCGGCGCCGTTTTCGCCAACTTCGAGGACAAGGCCGACCTGTTCGAGGCGGTCACCGCCGAAGACTTCGACCGCGTGGCCGAGGCCATGCGCGAAGTCGCGGCCAAGCCGCAGGGCGACCTCGGCGAACGCCTGGTCGATATCCTTTCGACCGGTTACGTCTACTATGCCGACAGCCTGCCGATGGTGCAGGCCACCGTGTCCCAGTCCTGGCTGCGTCCGCTCAATGCCGAGCTGCGCGGGCGGGCGGCGCTCAAAGTGTTGTTGGGAATCATCGGCGATGCTCTAAGAGAAGCCGCGCGGAGAAATGAGATTCGTCAGGACTTCGATGTCCGTCTCGCCTCCGAAATGCTTTGGGATGCCTATCTGGCCAACTTCCGTCGCGCCATCTACGACGGTTGGAGCCTGGAAACCCTGAGGGCGCGGCTGTCGGACCAGGTCGACATCGTCCTCGGCGGATTAAAGGCGCGCTGACATGAGGAGGTCGGCCGCCGGCGGCGTCTAACTAGGACGTAGTCCTATCCAGGGGCTGCGGGAGGGGGAAGACCTTGGGCGTTCGTGAGGCTCAGAAACAGGCGACGCGCGAGCGGGTTGTGGAGGCCGCGCGCCGTCTGTTCGAAGAAGTCGGCTACGAAGAGACCACCATCCGCATGGTGGCGGAACGGGCCGGCGTGTCGGTCGGAAGCGTGTTCACCACCTTCGAGAGCAAGGTGGACATCTTCAATTATATTCTGTTCGAGAAGTTCGAAGCCCTGTTCTCCGAGCTCCAGCGGATCTCGCCCTATCTGCGCGGCTCCGCCTGCCATCGCATCGCGTCCTTGATGTCGATCGCCTACGGCGTGGAATGCCAGCAGCTCGACCTGATGATCTCGCACCTGGCCGCCTCGCACGGCTGGCCGCGCCGCATCGAGGACGAGCACAACAAGCGCCGCGCCCGCCTTATCGGCCTGTTCCGCGATGCGCTGGACCAGGGCGTGGCGTCGGGCGAACTGCGCGCCGACGTCGACCTCGACCTGTTCGTGACCATGCTGCTCGACATCTATGTGCGCAACTACCGCCGCGCCTACTACGAGCGCCTGACGCCCGAAGACCTGTCCGCCCTGACCGAACGCCAGCTCAACCTGCTGTTCGCCGGCGCCGCCGCGGAAAACGGGGGCGCGGAAGCCCAGCCGCGCTCGGCGCAGGGGTAGGCGCGCTTCTCCGCCCTCTGGGCGGAGACAGGCCTGCCACGCAGGCCAGAGGCGGGAACTGGGTCCGGGCTCAAGGCCTGACTAGGACCGCCTGCCGGCTTGACAGGGTCATCGCAAAGCGCGGCGCCCAGATCCACTGCCCGCCTCTGGCGGCTTCGCCGCCTGTCTCCGCCCAGAGGGCGGAGATGGCCTACTCCACCGGCTTCACATCCGCCCAACAGTCCTTCAGCCGCGCCTCCGCGCTTTGCGCCCACTTGGCCAGGGGCGAGTCGACGTTGCCGGTCATCTGCACCGCCCCCATCGCCCGGCCGCCCTCATAGACGGCTCCGTGCGCCCAGAGGCTGTAAGCCACCCCGTCCAGCAGCAGGTCAGGCTCGGTGGCGTGCTTGACGCCGGGCACGCGGATCAGGGGCGCCCTGAGCTGCTCCAGCTCCGCCGTCACCGGCGCCAGAACAGGGCAGGTGTCCGAGCTCGCCCAGCGAACGGCCGGGCTCTTGCCGAGGTGATCCTCCAGCCGCCGCGCCACGATCCAGGGCGCCGAGCCCGGCCGGGCCACGAAGAAGAAGTCCATGCGCAGATGCCGCCCGCCCATGGACGCGAAGCTCTCGACGCTGACCAGCGGTCCTTGATGCCGGAACGTGCCTGGCCCGCCCGGGTCCATCACGTTCTCGTCCAGGCCGGAGGCGATGGCGATGCCCGCGCCGAGCGTCAGGCTCAGAGCCAGGGCCGTAGAGGCGAGTGCTTTCATGCGAAACCTTCCTTCGCGCCGTCCCCACGCGCGAACGCTAGCTCAACCGTATCAGCTGCGCCAACGCAGAACCGTCGGCTCGACCGGGTTCCTGAACGGCCGCTCCTCGCGCCGGCTCGCCGCCCATTCCTTCTTCAGCTGCTGGTACCACTTGGCCTGCTTGTCGGCGTCGTCGATCCAGAGCAGGGCCGGGTCGTATTTCAGCCCCTCGTTCTGCAGGTTCACCATGTCGCCGTCCTGCTTCAGGAAGGCGCGCGCCCCGGCGCGGAAGAAGGGCAGGATCAGCGAGAAGACCGGATGGTCGGCCCAGAAGATCTGGGTGATGCGCGTCTTCGTCTCGGTCACCGGCGTCAGGCAGGTCAGGCCCAGGACCTGGCGCTTGCCCACCCGGATGTGCTCCCAGCGCAGGCCCGGCAGGCGGAAGGTGATCTCGGTCTCCGGCGCCCCGCCCAGGATCTTGTAGGCATAGCTGTTCGAGGACGGCCTGTGGCTGGCCATGGCGAAGCCGAACTCGCGCGGCTCGAAGGTCTTGGCCTTCTCGTGCATGGAATGGCCTGAGCGCCACCACCATTGCTGGTGCACATAGGGCCCATGCGCCGGGTCCATCAGGCCCACCACTGCGTGGTCGACATGGCTGTCGAAGTCCATGCGCTCGACCATCTTGGGCGCCCCGCCGACCACCCCTTCCAGCACCGGCGGCTCGTGGTCGGGCTCGGAGGGGTTACGCGGGTCGGACGCCATCCACACGAACACCAGGCCCTGGCTCTCGCGCACCGGATAGCGGCGCACCTTGATGCGCTCGACCTCCATGGCCTGGTCCGCGACCAGGGAGGGGATGGCGGCGCAGACGCCGGACGTCCTGAAGCGCCAGCCGTGGTAGGGGCACTCCACCACCTCGGCCCCGCCCTCATCCTTGATCAACCGCCCGGCCGACAGCGGCGCAGCGCGGTGCGGACAGACGTCGCGGATCGCGTAGACCTCGCCTGAGCGGGTGCGCCCCAAGAGCACCGGCTCGCCCAGCAGTTCGTAGCGCTGCAGGGCGCCGGGCTTCAGCGCTGATCCCAAGTCGGCGAACCACCAGCAGTCGTACAGGAATCCCTTGCCGAACGCGGGCGCGGCCGCGCGGCGGTCGGCGGTGGAAGCGGGCGCGGCTGCGCTGTCGGCCATGGGTCGTCCCGAACTGCTCTTCGCGCCTAGTTAGCCCGCCCGCGCCTAAGCCCCAACCCCGGGTGACCCCTTAAGGGCGCGGCGGATCAGCTGTGGGGGGCGGAACAGCGCGCTCTTTGTCCTTCTCCCGGTCGGGAGAAGGAAGGGACCCGTTGCGAAGCAATGGGGAGGATGAGGGACACAGGACTGTCGGCAGAGGGCGGCGCGCGTTCTGAAAGCCCCGTATCCCTCACCCACCCGCGCCTTACGGCGCGGGTCCCTCCCTCTCCCGATCGGGAGAGGGCAAGAGGTGTTGACTCTCCGATATTACGGAAATATCCGTATTATCGTCATAAAGCGGAGTCGCCCGATGAAGCGCCTGCACATCCACGTCAATGTCGAGGACCTCGACCGGTCCATGGCCTTCTACGAGACCCTGTTCGGCGCGCCGCCGAGCGTGGTGAAGGGCGACTACGCCAAGTGGATGCTCGACGATCCGCGCGTGAATTTCGCCATCTCGGCGCGCTCGCGCGAGGCGGGCCTGAACCACCTGGGCGTCCAGACCGACACCCGCGAGGAGCTGGACGAACTGGCGGCGCGGCTGAAGGCGGCGGGCGCCCGGACCCAGGACCAGGAGGCCACCACCTGCTGCTACGCCCGCTCGGACAAGAGCTGGGTCAGCGACCCGTCCGGCCTGCGCTGGGAGACCTTCTTCACCTTCGGCGAGGCCACGACCTACGGCGAGGACGAGCCGGCCGCGCCCGCCGTCTGTTGCCCGCCCAAGGCGGAGAAGGCCAGCGCATGCTGCTGATGGACAGCCCGTCCGCCGTCACCGCCCTGTCCGCCCTGGCCCATCCGGTGCGGCTCGAGGTGTTCCGCCTGCTGGTCAGGGCGGGCGAAGGCGGCATGGCGGCGGGCGAGATCGCGCGGGCGACCGGCTGCGTGCCGCAGACCCTGTCGGGCAACCTGACGGTGCTGAGCCACGCGCGCCTGATCGCTTCGCGGCGCGAGGGCCGCTCGATCATCTACGCCGCCGATTACGCCCGCATGCGCGAGCTCCTGGGCTTCCTGATGGAGGACTGCTGCGGCGGGGCGCCCGAAATCTGCGCGCCCCTGGTCGAGATCGCCGGCCGCGCCGCCTGCTGCGCTACGGAGGCCAAGCAATGAGCGCCGAACCCTACCGCGTGTTGTTCCTCTGCACCGGCAACTCGGCCCGCTCGATCATCGCCGAGTGCATCCTGAACCAGCTGGGGCAGGGGCGGTTTGAGGCCCATTCCGCCGGCTCCATGCCGACCGGCAGGGTCAATCCGCACGCCCTGCGACTGCTGCAGGGCCTGGGCTATCCGACCGAGGGCCTGCGCTCGAAAAGCTGGGACGAGTTTGCTCAGCCCGGGGCGCCCAAGCTCGATTTCATCATCACCGTCTGTGACAACGCCGCGGGCGAGGTGTGCCCGATCTGGCCGGGCATGCCGATGCGCGCGCACTGGGGCGTGCCCGATCCGGCCGCCGCCACAGGCTCGGATGCCGAGATCGCCCTGGCCTTCGCCGAAGCGCACCGGATGCTGCTGCGCCGCATCGAGCTGTTCGTGGCCCTGCCGGACGTCCTGCACGACCGCCAGTCGCTGCAGCGCCGGATGGACGAGATCGGCGCCGTCGACGACGCGCCTCAGCCCGCATGAGCGCCCCCCACGACGCCAGCCTGGAGCCGCCGCTGCAGCGTTTCGGCCTCGGCCGCCGTCTCGCCGCAGAACTGCTCGGCACGGCCCTGCTGCTGGCCGTCGTCATCGGCTCCGGGATCATGGGTCAGCGGCTGGCGGGCGGGAACGACGCCATCGCCCTGCTCGGCAACACCATCGCCACCGGCGCCGGGCTGGTGGTGCTGATCACCGTGTTCGGGCCGCTGTCGGGCGCCCACTTCAATCCCGCCGTCACCCTGGTCTTCGCCCTGAAGCGCGAGATCGGCGTGCGCGCCGCCCTGGCCTATGCCCTGGCGCAGGTCGTGGGCGCGGTGCTGGGGGTGTGCATGGCCCACGCCATGTTCGCCGAGCCGATCTGGCAGGTCTCGACCAGGCTGCGCGAAGGCCCGGCCCAGGCGTTTTCCGAAGGCGTCGCCACCTTCGGCCTGATCCTGGCCATCCTGGGCTCGCTCCGGTTCCGGCCCACGGCGACCCCCGCCATCGTCGGCCTCTACATCACCTCGGCCTACTGGTTCACCGCCTCGACCTCGTTCGCGAACCCGGCGGTGACCCTGGCCCGCAGCCTCAGCGACACCTTCGCTGGCATCGCGCCCGCGTCGGCGCGGGGGTTCCTGCTGGGGCAGCTGATCGGCGCCCTCGCCGGCGCGGCGGTCGGCGGCTGGCTGTTCGCGGAGTCCTCGGCTCAGTCGGGAGCGAGCAAAGGCTAGGCTGCGGCGGCCGGACGCAGACAATCGGGCGCAGTCCGCGGGTCGGCCAAGCGCGCTATGATCGCGCCATCATGAACACCCGCACCCGGTACGACGCGTCGATGCCCCTCGACGCCGAGGAGCTTGCCTGGCGACAGCTGAGCCAGGGTCTGCAGGACCTGGCGCGCAAGCCTGCTGTGGACCTGGTTCGCGCCCCGATCACCGCGTCGCTCCACGAAGCGCTGGAGTCATTGGCGCCAGGCGCCACCGCCCACTGACGCGCGCTCAGGCCGCGCCGGCCCGCTGCGCGTCGGCCGCCTCGAACTGGCGCATCTGCTCCGCATGGGCCTCGCGGAAGGCCTCACGCCCGGTGACGCGCGCCACATAGGCCTCGGTCGCCGGCCGCTCGCCGAAGCCGCGCACGTCGGGCACGCGCAGCACGTCGGCCATCAACAGGTCCGCCACCGTGAACCGGCCGGCCGCCAGCCACGCGCGCTCGCTCAGGATCCGCTCGATGTGGCCCAGCCGCTGGCCGACCCAGCCGGTCATGGGGTTGTCGGCCACGCCGCTGATCTTCAGGAACCACCAGGGGACGGTGGCCATCTCCATCGAGTTCAGGGCGGCGATCACCCACTCCACGGTCTCGGCCTCGCCCGCCGCGTCGCGCGGCATCAGGGCCTCGCTCTTGCCCGCCAGGTGCAGCAGGCAGGCGCCGCTCTCGAAGATCTTGAGCCCGCCGTCATCCAGATAGGGCACCTGCCCGAACGGCTGGCGGTCCAGGTGGTTGGTCTCGCGCCCGTCGAACGGGATGGTCTTGACCGCATAGTCCAGCCCCGCCTCGCGGCACGCCCACCGCAGTCTCAGGTCCCGCACGAACCCGCGCGGGCCCGGCGGCACCCAGTCGAGCGTCCAGATGGTGAGGTCGGTCATGGCCCGCCCCTTAGACCAGCGCCCCGTGGCAGTGCTTGAACTTGCGGCCCGAGCCGCAGGGGCAGTCGGCGTTGCGGGAGGTGCGTTCCCACCCGTCCGGCAGGGCGGAGTGGGGCAGGGCGGCGCGCTGGTCGCCGACCAGGTTGGCCTGGGCTTCCGGAGACATGCGGCCGGCCTCGTTCTCGCCGGTCAGGGGGTTGAGGTGGATTTCCTCGAACTGCGGGGTTTCCAGCTCGGGCGCGCCCTGGAACCGGAACTCCACCGTCATCAGCCAGCGGGTCACGTCGGAGCGCAGCTCGGTGAGCAGCGCCTCGAACAGCGAGAAGGCTTCGGTCTTGTACTCGTTCAGCGGGTCGCGCTGGCCGTAGCCGCGAAGGCCGATCACCGAACGCAGGTGGTCCAGGTGCGTCAGGTGCTCGCGCCAGTGCATGTCGATCATCTGCAGAAGGAAGTTCTTCTCCAGGTCGCGCATCTGCTCGGGGCCGATCTGCTCCAGGCGTTCGGCCGCGCGTTCGTCGGCGGCCTTCTGGATACGCTCCTCGATCTCTTCGGAGGCGACGCCTTCTTCCGCCGCCCATTCGGCCAGCGGCAGCTGCATGCCCAGGACTTCCTGCACGCGCGCGTCCAGGCCCTCGATGTCCCACTGGTCGGCATAGGCCTTGGGCGGCATGAAGCGGTTGACCATGGCGGCCACCGTCTCGTGACGGAACTCGGTCACCGACTCCGAAAGGTCGGTGGCTTCCATCACCTCCTGGCGCTGCTCGAAGATGACCTTGCGCTGGTCGTTGATGACGTCGTCGTACTTCAAGAGGTTCTTGCGGATCTCGAAGTTGCGCTGTTCCACGCGCTTCTGGGCGGTGGCGATGGCGGAGTTCAGCCACTTGTGGGTGATGGCCTCGCCCTCGGCGACCCCGAACGTGCGCATGATCGAGTCCAGACGGTCGCCGGCGAAGATGCGCAGCAGGTCGTCCTCGCACGACAGGTAGAACTTGGAGTGGCCCGGGTCGCCCTGGCGGCCGGTGCGGCCGCGCAGCTGGTTGTCGATGCGGCGGCTTTCGTGGCGCTCGGTGCCCAGCACATACAGGCCTCCGGCGGCCAGGGCCGCGGCCTTCTTTTCGGCGATCTCGGCCTCGAACACCTTCTTCTGGGCTTCCTCGGCCTCGGGCGTGACTTCGACGCCCATGCCGCGCTGCTCCATCTTCCAGCGCGAGAGCTTCATGTCGAGGTTGCCGCCGAGCTGGATGTCGGTGCCGCGGCCGGCCATGTTGGTGGCGATGGTGACGGCGCCGGGCGTGCCCGCCTCGGCCACGATGAAGGCTTCCTGCTCGTGGTAGCGCGCGTTCAGCACCTGGTGCGGAATGCCCTTGATCTTCTTGCCGTCCATTTCGAACGTGTGGGCGGCGAGCAGCTCGGCCAGGACTTCCGACTTCTCGATCGAGACCGTGCCGACCAGGATCGGCTGGCCGCGGCGATAGCAGTCCTCGATCTGCTTCAGGATCGCGTCGTGCTTCTCGCGCGAGGTGCGATAGACCTCGTCGTCCTCGTCGATACGGGCGATGGGGCGGTTGGTCGGGATCTCGGCCACGGTCATCTTGTAGATGTCCATGAACTCGGCCTCTTCCGTCGAAGCCGTCCCGGTCATGCCCGACAGCTTGCCGTACAGGCGGAAGTAGTTCTGGATGGTGACCGAGGCCAGGGTCTGGTTCTCGGGTTGGATCTCGACGCCTTCCTTGGCCTCGATGGCCTGGTGCAGGCCTTCCGACAGCCTGCGGCCCGTCATCATGCGGCCGGTGAACTCGTCGATGAGCATCACCTCGCCGCCTTTGACGATGTAGTCCTTGTCGCGCAGGTAGAGCGTGTTGGCGCGCAGCGCCTGGTTGACGTGGTGTACCGCCGAGACGTTGGCCGGGTCGTAGAGGCCCGCCGAATCCGGCTCCAGGTGGCCGCCCTGCTCCAGGATCTCCTCGATGCGCTCGGAGCCGTACTCCGACAGCATCACCTGGCGCTGCTTCTCGTCCAGATCGAAGGTCGAGGTGTCCTTGATCATCTCCTTCACCGCCTCGTCGACGATGCGGTAGAAGTCGGAGCGGTCCTCGGTCGGGCCGGAGATGATCAGGGGCGTGCGCGCCTCGTCGATCAGGATCGAGTCCACCTCGTCGACGATCGCGAAGTTGTGGCCCCGCTGGACCATCTCGCTGGGGTCATAGACCAGGTTGTCGCGCAGGTAGTCGAAGCCGAATTCGTTGTTGGTGCCGTAGGTGATGTCGGCGTTGTAGGACGCCTGGCGTTGGCCCTGGGAAAGGCCGTTGACGATCACGCCGGTCTCCAGCCCCAGGAAACCGTAGACCTTGCCCATCCACTCGGCGTCGCGCCGGGCCAGGTAGTCGTTGACGGTCACCACGTGCACGCCCTTGCCGGACAGGGCGTTCAGGTACACGGGCAGGGTGGCCACCAGCGTCTTGCCTTCGCCGGTCCGCATCTCGGCGATGCCGCCCTGGTGCAGGATCATGCCGCCGACCATCTGCACGTCGTAGTGGCGCTGGCCGAGCGAGCGCTTGGCCGCCTCGCGCACGGTGGCGAAGGCTTCGGTCAGGAGCTTGTCCAGCGGCTCGCCCCTGGCCACCCGTTCCTTGAACTCGGCGGTCTTGGCGCGCAGCTGGTCGTCGCTCAGCGCCGCGTACTGGGGCTCCAGCGCATTGATCGGCGCGACCCGGCCCATCAGCGTCTTGACCTTGCGGTCGTTGGAGGAGCCGAAAATCTTCTTGGCGATGGCGAGCATGGATGGTCCGGTATCAGGCGGCGAGCGGAGCGCTCGAAACATAGGGGCGATTGACGCGGCGGAAAGCCTCTTGGCGGCCGATAGCTGAACGGCGGCTGAGCCACCGCCAAGGCCGTCGAAAACCCCTCGACTTGCGCGCGCGGGAGACTTAAGCACCGGCCTAAGTCCTGTCAACGAGACGGGTTTTTCCCCAAGGGTTTTCGAGGGCCGCCGATGAGGGATCGCACCGGGTCTTTCGCTCACATCTGGCGCGCGTGCGCTTTGGGCCTGGGCGTGGCTCTGGCGCTGAGCCTGGCCGCCTGCAACCGCCAGGGCGGGACCGACCACGCGCCGCTGGCCGGCGACAAGGCCGTGGCCAAGGTGGCGGACCAGACCATCTGGGCCTCGGACGTCAAGCGCGAGGCGGTGGCCCAGGGCCTGATCGGCGAGGGCGAGCCGCTCGACACCTCGTCGGACCTGTTCCGCCGGGTGCTGGACGAGGTGGTGGACCAGAAGCTGCTGGCCCAGGAGGCCAAGAAGCGCGGCCTCGACAAGTCGCCCCTGGCCCAGCGCCGCCTGGCCGCCGCGCGCGAACGCATCCTGGGCGACATGCTGGTCGAGAAGACCGTCGACGACTCCATCGACGAGGAGAAGGTCAAGGCGCTCTACAATGAGCAGCTGCGCCTGGCCAAACAGGCCGAGGAGATCCGCGCCCGCCTGATCCTGGTGAAGACGCAAGGCGAGGCGCAGGCGGTTGCCAGCCTGCTGGCCACCGGCGCCCGGTTCGAGGACCTGGCCATGCAGCGCTCCGTCGACCAGGCCACCCGCTTCAACGGCGGCGACCTCGGCTATTTCACCACCGACGTCATGCCCGACAGCTACACCAAGGCCCTGGCCGGGGCGAAGGCGGGCTCGACCGTGGGACCGTTCCAGACCGACGGCGGCTGGGCGCTGCTGCGGGTCGAGGACCGGCGCGTGGAGCAGCCCCTGTCGCTGGAGCAGGCGCGGCCGCAGATCCTGCGCTTCCTGACCTATGATGAGGTGCGCCAGCTGCTGCAGCGCCTGCGCTCCAAGTCCAAGGTGCAGATCCTGCTGAAGGCGCCGCCTCCGGGGACCGCGCCGAGCGAGCCGGCCTCCGCGCCCGCCGCCAACCTGCGCCCGGCCGAGACGCCCGGCGCGGGCCTGTCGCCCGCCGTGGCCGGCCCGCCCAAGGCCAACCCCGTCCTGCCTGCGCCCAAGCATCCCCTGCCTGCCCAAAAGGCTACCCGGTGACGAAGAAGCCCACGCCCAAGCAAGGCGCCGCCAAGAAGGCGGCGGTGAAGCCCGCCGAGCTGGTCGGGCAGACCTTGGAGCGCGCCTTCGATCCCCTGGCCACGGTGCTGAAACGCGCCGCCCTGCAGCGCGCCGACCGTCGCCACAACGACTTCGACACCGCCCGGCCGGACGCCGCGCCCGCCGCCGTCCCCGGCAAGCCCGGCCTGATGGTCTCGCCGCTGGCCGTGCCGTTCCCGGCCATTCCGCCGATCGGGGGCGTGGAAATGGCCTCGGGCCGCGCCGGCTTCTACAAGCACGAGCGCGACGACCTCCTGGTGTTCCGCTTCCCCAACGGCGCCACCTGCGCCGGCGTCTTCACCCGCCACGGTGTGGGCTCCGCCCCGGTGGACTGGTGCAAGCGGCATCTGGAGGCCACCGGCGGCGAGGACGTGCGCGCCCTGGTCGTCAACGCCGGCTGCGCCAACTCCTTCACCGGCAAGCCCGGCGCCGACGCCTGCCGCCGCACCGCCTCGGCCGCCGCCAAGCGCTTCGACTGCCGCCAGCGCGACGTGATGCTGGCCTCCACCGGCGTGATCGGCGTCCTGCTCGACGACTCCAAGATCGCCGCGCGCCTGCCTGAGATCGAAGCCCGCATGACGCCGGACGGCTGGGCCAACGCCGCCCAGGCGATCATGACCACCGACACCTTCCCCAAGGGCGCCTACGCGGAGGCCGAGATCGACGGGGTGAAGGTCAGGATTGCGGGCATCTGCAAGGGCTCCGGCATGATCGCGCCGGACATGGCGACCATGCTGGCCTTCCTGGTCACCGACGCGGACCTGACGCCGTCGGTCCTGCGCACCCTGGTCGGCCTCTACGTCCGCAACACCTTCAACAGCGTCACGGTCGACGGCGACCGCTCCACCAACGACACCTGCCTGCTGTTCGCGACGGGGGCCTCCGGCGCGGCGCGCATCTCGCGCGTGGGCGACAAGCGCCTGGCCGACTTCCGCGACAAGCTCGAGGACGTGATGCTCGACCTCGCCCACCAGCTGGTGCGCGACGGCGAGGGCGCCTCGAAGTTCGTGCGCATCAACGTCGACGGCGCCGAAAGCCCGGCCTCGGCCCGCAAGATCGCCAAGACCATCGCCGAAAGCCCGCTGGTCAAGACCGCCTTCGCCGGCGAGGACGCCAACTGGGGCCGCATCGTCATGGCCGTCGGCCGCGCCGACGAACCGGTCGACCGCGACCACATGTCGGTGAAGTTCGGCGACCTGTGGGCCGCCAAGGAAGGTCAGGTCGCCCCCGGCTACGACGAGCGCAAGATGAGCGCCTACATGAAGAAGGCGGAGCTGGAGGTCAGCGTCGACGTCGGCGTCGGGAGAGGTTCGGCGACGGTCTGGACCTGCGACCTGACCAAACGCTACGTCGAGATCAACGGGGATTATCGGAGCTGAGGCCTTCACCTCTCCTGCTGCGCGGGAGAGGTGAGCACCCGCAGGGTGGCGGCGAGGGCGCGCCAAGCCGGCGATCCATTCAAACCAAACACCGTTTCCCCGGCGAAGGCCGGGGCCCAGACCCATACCGGCGAAGGCGGGTAGCCAGCAAAGATTCGGGGCCGCGAGCTGACCCTATTCTTGCTGGGTCCCGATTGTCATCGGGATCGGTCTGGGCCCCGGCCTTCGCCGGGGAAACGGAGATTTAGCCGGGCCGGAAGGGGGAAGCGTTGACTCCACCCCGCTCTCGGGCAACGTGCGCCCCCTGTTATGGGGGCGATTATGAGTATGTCCGAGGGCGTCCAGGCGCTTGAGCTTCGGGGCCTGACCAAGGTGTTCGGCAAGCCGGCGGTGGATCGGCTGGACCTGACGGTGCGTTCGGGCGAGCTCTATGCGCTCTTGGGGCCGAACGGGGCGGGCAAGACCACCACCTTGCGCATGGTCGCGGGCCTGTTGAAGCCCGACGC
This sequence comes from Pseudomonadota bacterium, assembly GCA_018241995.1. Taxonomy (GTDB): domain Bacteria; phylum Pseudomonadota; class Alphaproteobacteria; order Caulobacterales; family Caulobacteraceae; genus JAFECT01. The sequence goes on along the minus strand of JAFECT010000005.1, from coordinate 47,184 downwards.
CGGCACGATCCGCGTGTTCGGCCACGACGCGCTGGCCGACCCGGCCTCGGCCAAGCGGCTGATCGCCTGGGCGCCGGACGAGCCCATGCTCTACGACAAGCTGAGCCCCCTGGAATATCTGGAGTTCGTGGCCGGCCTGTGGGGCGTGGACGCCAAGGTCGCCCGCGGCCGGGCGGAGGAGCTGCTGAAGTGGCTCGAGCTCTGGGACAATCGCAACGACCGCTGCGAGGGCTTCTCGCGCGGCATGAAGCAGAAGGCCGCCCTGGCCGGCGCCCTGATCCACGACCCGAAACTCTTGATCCTCGATGAGCCTCTGACCGGCCTGGACGCTTCCATCTCGCGCCAGGTGAAGGACCTGTTGCAGGACCGCGTGGCCAAGGGCGCCACCGTGATCCTGACCACCCACATCCTGGAGGTGGCCGAGCGCCTGGCCGACCGCATCGGCATCATCGCCCGCGGCAAGCTGCTGGCCGAGGGCACGCTGGATGAGCTGCGCGCGCGGGCGGGGTCCGAGAACTCGACCCTGGAAGACGTGTTCCTGCGCCTGGTCGACGAGCCCGCGCAGTGAAACTGTTCCCGCCCGGATCGACGCTCTGGCTCCTGGCCCATGAGCTGAAGCTGGCCATGCGCCAGCGCCGCCGCGGCAACCGCGGCGGCTGGATTTTCCTGCTGATCCTGATGGCGGGCGCCGCCGCGGGCGGGGTCGGCATCGCCTTCCTGCTGCGGGACAAGGCCCCCGACATCACGCTGAACCCGATCATGGTGGCCCTGGGTGACCTGGCCCTGGTGCTGGTCGGCACCCTGATGCTGTCCAATACGCTCGGCGCCACGGCCCTGGCCTTCTATGAGCGCGGCGACCTGGATCTGCTGCTGTCCTCCCCCGTGCCGCCCAGGCGCGTGCTGGCGGTGCGCTGCTTCGGCATCGCGCTGACGCCTTTGCTGTTCTTCACCCTGATCCTGGTCCCGTTCCTGGTCCCCATCGCGGTGATCGCCAACCACCTGCCGTGGCTGGCGACCTTCGCGGTCCTGGCCGCGCTCAGCCTTACCGCCTCCGCTCTCGGGCTGGTCATCGCGCTTGCGCTATTCGCCATCATCGGCCCGCGGCGCACCCGCACGGTGTCCCAGCTGCTGGCCGCCCTGATCGGCGCCGCCTTCTTCCTGGCCAGCCAGAGCGCGCGCTTCGCCGGCTCCAGGACCTACTCCCGCTTCGGCGCCTGGACCTATGTCGAGCGCTGGATCAAGGAGGGCCGGTTCGAGCCTGACAGCCCCGCCTCCTGGCCCGTGCGCGCCATGATGGGCGACCCTCTCTACGCCGGGGTCGCGGTGGCCTTCGCCGTCCTCCTATTCTGGCTGGTGACGCAGAGCTTGGGCAAGCGCTTCGCCGCCAACGCCGCCGCCGCCGCGGGCTCGCAGGGCTCGCGCCGCAGGAAGCCCGACCTCTCCAAGGTCAAGGGTTTCACGGGCAACGCCTTCCAGGCCATGGTGACCAAGGAGACGCGCCTTCTGCTGCGCGATCCCGTGCTGCTGTCCCAGGTCCTGCTGCGCATCCTCTATCTGCTGCCCGCCGCCTTCGGCCTGTGGCAGCTGGCCCACCGCGGCGGCAGCGATTGGGCGCTGGCCCCCGGCGCCGCCTTCATCGTCTTCGCCGCCGGCCAGACCGCCGGCTCGCTCGCCTGGATCACCATCTCGGCCGAGGACGCGCCCGAGCTTCTGATGTGCTCGCCCGCCCCGCGCGGGACGCTGCGTCGGGCGAAGCTGGTCGCGGCCCTGCGCCCCGTGTTCTTCATCCTGGTCGTGCCGCTGGTCGGCCTGGGCTGGTTCTCGCCCTGGGCGGCGGCGGTCGCGGCGGTCGGGTGCCTGTGCGCCTCGGTCTCCTCGGGCCTGATCTGCCTGTGGTACGAGCGCCCGTCCAAGCGCACCGATTTCCGCCGTCGCCGCACCGCCTCCCTGCCTGCGGCCATCGGCGAAAGCGTGGTCCAGCTGTGCTGGGGCGGCGCCACCGCCCTGTTCGTGGCCAAGCTGTTCCTGTTCGCCCCGATCCCCGCCGTCCTGGCGCTGGTGATCCTCTTGATCATGCGCCGCCCCGACGCCATGCCGGCGCCCGTGAAAGCATGAGCGAGAAGCCCTTCCTGCTGGTCGCCGCCTGCGCCCTCATCGACGCCGACGGCCGCGTGCTGATCGCCCAGCGGCCCGAGGGCAAGCAGCTGGCCGGCCTGTGGGAATTCCCCGGCGGCAAGGTCGAGCCCGGCGAAACCCCCGCCCGCGCCCTGATCCGCGAGCTGAAGGAAGAGCTGGGCATCGACGTGACCGAGGCCTGCCTCGCCCCGTTCGTGTTCACCACACATGATTACGAGTCGTTTCACCTTCTCATGCCATTGTGGCTGTGCCGGCGCTGGTCGGGGGTGGTCAAAGCCCACGAGCACAAGGCCCTGGCCTGGGTGAAGCCGAACCGCCTTTCGGACTATCCCATGCCCCCGGCGGACGAACCCCTGGTCGCGTACCTGCGCGACTTCCTGTGAAGAGGCGCCCTTTGGCCAAATTCCTGACCCGCTTCGCCAAGGACCAGAGCGGCGCCACCGCCATCGAATACGGCCTGATCCTGGCCGGGGTGTTCCTGGTCGCGGTGGCGGCCATGACCGCGTTCGGGAATAACGCGAGCGCGGTGCTCACCAAGGCCAGCGCGGCGATCGTGGCGGCGCAGTAGGGGGGAGCACAAGCCCTCCAAAAACTCGCGCCGATAGGTGGTCGGCCGCGATCCAAAGCGAAAACATGGGTGACAAGTTGTCCTGTCGTCCAATTTTCCTTTGAACTTGAATGATTCGAGATTGCCGCGAGCATAGCCATCCGGCCAAGGCAGCCTTGTGGATTTTGGTGCTGGCTATTCTGTACCCACTCTCTCCTCTAAGGCCCCGTGCGAAGTGCCGCCACGTGGAGGGTGGCATCCACACGTGCCGCGTCTAAGTTGTGCGTTCGAATTTGGGAAAGACGCCATGCCGAAGGTGACCTTCACGGGCGACGCCGAGCTGATTCGCGCCCTCGACGAGGATTCAGAGTTTCCGCTGACGGAGCGAACGCGTCAGAACGCTGTTGACCAACCTACCGAACGCATGGGTTTCGAGTTGGGCTCAGTCGAAATCTTGGTCGGTCACCTCGCTGCCGGCGTCCACCTCTATTTTATCGTCGAGCACCTGCTTAAGGCAGCGAGGAGCAGCAAGTCACCGCGCCTGGAAATCTGTTCGCCTATGGGCCGCATCTCGGTGGACCTCGCAGGCAAGTCGGACAAGGAGGTCGCGGCCCTACTAAAGGCGGCCCTACCCTTCGTGCGTGCCGATGAACCTGCATGACTTCGGGGGCTTCTCGGCGCGCAACCTGATCGTGGACGTGCGGTTTCGAAGCCAGGCGCAATTCAAGCACTTTTGGGGCGCTTGGACGACCAGTGGTCCCCCGAGCGTGCCGGCGCAGGACCCGAACGAGCGGTTTCTTCTGATTGGGAGTGGCACCACGCTCGAACATGAGTTCCGCCACTACCACGACTTCCTCCTCAGCTACTCGAGCCTGCAGACCTATTGGTTTCGCCTGCAGATTTTCATGAGTGGACTTCCATTGGTTCTGCAGGTTCTTGAGGATCCCGACGTTGATGTCGTGCCGTTCCCCGTTGTGGCGTGGGCGGAGTTGTCACCAAAAGAGCGACAAGCCTACTTGGAGGATGCGCTCGGCAAGGCGCATTCGTCTCGACCCTGGAGCCCGCCGTATATTCGTGGGTCTGGTCCAAGCTCGAAGGGCACCTTCGTAACCGGGCGTGAGCCCGGATACGAACAACAGGTGCTGCATCTCCTCAGCAAACAGGTCTTTATCCGTGACAACACGCGCCGAGGCACAGTCTCGGCGGGGGCTTTCGCCTTAACCCCGCGGTTTCTCTTCGAGCTCTCGGCTTTGCTTGCACAGGCGTTCGCCGTCAATCAGACCTATGGTCTGGCCGAGTTTGTGGAGTTCCTCGCATATCTGAGCCGGGATAAGTCCATGTACGCGGCTTTCTTCACGCGCATGCTGGTCTTGTTCCAGGAGCGGAGCGCCACGCCCCCAGAGCACTATCCTCTGGCCATTAATTGGACGAAGGTTGACTGGCGCGCGCTCTCGGTGATGGCAACTTGGTGCATGCTCGGCTGCCATCAGGATGGCGAGATCGCGTATCCAGAGCGACGTTGGGCGCGCGTGTACCGTGCTGCGATTCAGGATTTCGAAGCGGTGTTCCCGCGGTACCTGAACGAACCCGATCTGCTTCGTCACCTCGACTCGCTCTTCAAGGTCACCCCCTTCGACGAGGCGCTGAGGGCCACTTCCGATCATCTTGGCGTCTTTCTCGCTGAGGGGACGCGTGCGATCCGTGACAACCCAAATACTGCCGAACCCCACGAGGCAGCGCTTGCTGTGTTCGAAGGCTTGCTTAAGGACCGTCGCATTCTCGTAGAGCGGTTCATCGCGGAACCGGCTGCCTTCTGCGAGCTTCCGCGCCACATGCAGTCTCAGCAAGATTGGCCGCTCTGTCCCGTGCATCTCAAGCTCTGGGAAAGTGGCGCCTATGCGCTGAAGGAAGATCTCAATCGGCTCCACGCGGATGCGCGTTTCAACCTTGAAAGGAATGCGCGTGACGAAGCCTGTGCCGGAGATGTCCTCTATCCCCAGTTGTTCTCGGGGGGCACCGCGGTGCCACTCGATCAGCTGTTGCTGCTCAACCGCCTAGTCCACGGCTTTGAGATATTTCTCGATCCTCACCAACTCAATCCCTCCCAGGAAATGGACGCTCGTGAGGTGTTCATGACGAGATACGGTAAGAGCTTGCTGCGGGTGCATTAGGCTGAATCAACATTGGCTAGGTCGATGGGGCGGAGGCGTCGAGGACGGCTTCGCCATACAGCCAACCGAGCTTAGCCGCGGCCTTACTGGCCCGGTTGTTCGGCTTTGTAGCCATGGCCGCACGCAAAACTGCCGGAAGGTCTTCCACGGCCTCCAGGGGTGGAGCCCAATCGAGCTGGTCGTATACGGATGGCTTGATCGGCTTGGGAGAGCTTAGCGGGCGCCAGTCATAGAGGTCGTGGACTCGATACTGCAGGAGGCTTCGCACCTCTAAGTGTACGTCGGTCAATTTCGCCAGGAACGCCGGCGTGAGGCAGATGTTTGCGAGATTGGTGTAGGCGTCCGGATCGAGAGAGGCACGATAGACATGGTTGAATTGGACATTTCGCCCGAACGTGTTGCGCGTCGGTAAGCGGTTCGACCACAAGAACGCATCCTGCGCGCAGGTGTTGTCATCGAAGTGGACGCGGCGGCCGTCGATCTCGCCCTCGACGCCGCGTCGAGTGTTGTCCCGCACCATCGGGAAGTGTGCCCGTCCGCCCGTCTGCCTGACAGTATCCGGATGGGAGAACAGTGTCAGTGATGCCACGGCTTGGGCGACCGACCCGTACGGCGAGTGGTTCACAACGTATTCTAGCGCTGCCACTCCGTCCTGGCGGAAGTCCGCTAATGTCTTCCGAATGTCAGACGTCATTGTGCCCCCTCCACCCGACTTGATGACGCTTCGAGCATGCACGACAGGTTGTTCTGTCACCTAATTCAGCACCTTCACTCGTGCCTCTTTGCGCCCCGGTCCAATCGTCGCGCCCGCCCTCCGCCCTCTCCCCCCACCCCTGGCGCTCCCCGCGTGCATCCGCTACGCACGCCGCCCCATGATCCGCCTCGACAACATCTCCAAGCAGAACGGCCATCACCTCCTCTTCATCGGGGCGTCGATGGGGGTGCAGCGGGGCGAGAAGGTCGGGCTGGTCGGGCCGAACGGGGCGGGCAAGACCACCCTGTTCCGCATGATGACCGGCGAGGAGCAGCCCGACGACGGGGTGGTCTCCATCGATGCCGGCATGACCATCGGCTATTTCAGCCAGGACGTGGGCGAAATGTCGGGCCAGAGCGCGGTCGCCGCGGTGATGGACGGCGTGGGCCCGGTCAGCGCGCTGGCCGCCGAGATGGCGCGGCTGGAGGCGGCCATGGTCGATCCGGACCAGGCGGACCGGATGGACGAAATCATCGAACGCTATGGCGAGGCGCAGGAGCAGTTCCAGGCGCTGGACGGCTATGCGCTCGACGCCCGCGCGCGGGAGGTGCTGGCGGGCCTGAGCTTCAGCCAGGAGCGCATGGACGGCGACGTGGGCCTGCTCTCCGGCGGCTGGAAGATGCGCGTGGCCCTGGCGCGCATCCTGCTGATGCGGCCCGACGCCATGTTGCTGGACGAACCCTCCAACCACCTGGACCTGGAAAGCCTGATCTGGCTCGAGGCCTTCCTGAAGGACTACGACGGCGCCCTGGTGATGACCTCGCACGACCGCGCCTTCATGAACCGCATCATCGGCAAGGTGGTGGAGATCGACGCCGGCCAGCTGATCACCTACTCGGGCGACCTCGACTTCTACGACCAGCAACGGGCGCTGGGCGAGGCGCAGCGCCAGGCGCAGTACGAGCGCCAGCAGGCCATGCTGGCCAAGGAGATCAACTTCATCGAGAAGTTCAAGGCGCGCGCCTCCCACGCCGCCCAGGTGCAGAGCCGGGTCAAGAAGCTCGACAAGATCGAGCGGGTGGAAGCGCCGCGCCGGCGCCAGTCCGTGCAATTTGAGTTCAGGAGTCCGCCTCGATCAGGGGAGGACGTGATCAGCCTGCGCAAGGTCTCGAAGGCCTACGGCGACCAGACCATCTATGACGGCCTGGATTTCCTGGTGCGCCGCCGGGAGCGCTGGTGCGTGCTGGGCGCCAACGGGGCCGGCAAGTCGACCCTGCTGAAACTGGTGGCCGGCGCCATTCCCCCCGACCAGGGCTCGGTCAGCATCGGGGCCAGCGTCAAGATGGGCTATTTCGCCCAGCACTCCATGGACCTGCTGGACGGCGAGGAGACCATCTTCGAGTCACTGGACGGCTCCTTCCCCCAGGCGGGGCAGGGCGCGCTCAGGACCCTGGCCGGGTGCTTCGGCTTCTCCGGCGACGATGTGGAAAAGCCCTGCCGGGTGCTGAGCGGCGGCGAGAAGGCGCGCCTGGTCATGGCCAAGATGCTGTTCGACCCGCCGAACCTCTTGGTCCTCGACGAACCGACCAACCACCTCGACATGCAGACCAAGGAGATGCTGGTCGCATCGCTCAAGGACTTCGAGGGGACCATGCTGTTCGTCTCGCACGACCGCCACTTCCTGGCCGCGCTGTCGAACCGCGTGCTGGAGCTGACGCCCGAGGGCGTGCATCAGTACGGGGGCGGGTACACGGAATACGTCGCGCGCACGGGGCAAGAGGCGCCGGGGCTGCATCCTGCCGGGTAGCGATCTCCGCCTCCTCCGATTTTCGTCATTCTCGGAGCGGAGCAGCGCGCAGCGCTGCGCAGACCCGAGAACCCAGCAGCGAATCTTCCCGGAAGCTGGGCGCCCGACGGCGGCTGCCGCGCGCCGCGTCCAGTGCGGAGCCAAGTGGGTCCTCGATCCCGCCCGCTTGCGCGGACGTGCTCAAGGATGACGGTCATCAAGATAAGCTTCGTCATCCTTGAAAGGCAGGTCGCGTAGCGCCCTGGCTTTCGAGGACCCACCAGGCGCGACCTCGAAGCCAGGCTGCCCACGATCCACGGTCGCACGCAGCGTTGAGTTCGGGAGCTGCTGGGTTCTCGGGTCTCCGGCCGCTTCGCGACCTCCGCTCCGAGAATGACGATAGGTTTGAGGGGTAGGAGCCGACCTACGCCGCCTTCCGCGCCGCCTGGTCGCTCAGCGCCGTCGCCATGGCCTGCAGCAGCAGGGCGCGGTTGATCGGCTTGGCGACGTGGCCGTCCATGCCGGCGGCGCGGCACAGGGCGACGTCCTCGGCGGTCACGTCGGCGGTCATGGCCAGGATGGGCGTGCGGCCGGGCTCGCCGGCCAGGGCGCGGATGGCCTGGGCGGCGGCGTAGCCGTCCATGTCGGGCATGTGGATGTCCATCAGGATCAGGTCGAAGCCGCCGCCGCGCGCCGCCTCCACCGCCGCGGCGCCGCCGTCGCGGGTCGACACCTCGCAGCCGGCCGCGCCCAGGATCAGGCCGGCGATCTCGCGGTTGACCGGGTGGTCGTCCACCACCAGCACCCTGGGCGGACGCTCGAAGGCCTGGGCCTCGACGGATTCGGACGGCCGGTTGTCGGCGGCGTCCGCGGCCCGGGCCAGGGGCACGCGGAAGAAGAACTCGGACCCGCGCTCGGCGGGCGGGGCGATGCCGATCTCGCCGCCCATCATCTCGACCAGCGACTTGCAGATGGTCAGGCCCAGGCCCGTGCCGCCATAGGCGCGGGTGATGCTGGGGTCGAGCTGCGAGAAGGCCTGGAACAGCTGCGCGCGCCGGGCCTCGGGGATGCCGATGCCGGTGTCGATCACCCGTACGGTCACCAGGTCGCCGTCATCGGCGGGCTCGGCCTCGACGCGGACGGTCACCCGGCCCTCGGCCGTGAACTTCACCGCATTGGTCAGGAGGTTCAGCAGCACCTGGCGCAGGCGCAGGTCGTCGGCCAGGTGGCGCCGGCCAGTCGCCAGGCGGTTGTCGACCACCACCGGCAGGCCCTTGGCCTCGGCGGTCGAGCGCGCGATGGCGGCGGCCTGCTCCACCACCTCGCCCAGGTCGCAGGGGACCGGGTTCAGGTCCAGCTGCTTCGCCTCGATCTTGGAGAAGTCCAGGATGTCGTTGATCAGGGCCATCAGGATGTTGCTGGAGGCCTGCACCAGGCCGAGCTGACGCTGCGCCTCCGGCGCCAGGTCGCTGCGCTCGGCCAGGAGCCCGGAGAAGCCGACGATGCCGTTCAGGGGCGTGCGGATCTCGTGGCTCATCACCGCCAGGAAGCGCGCCTTGGCCTGCATCGCCAGCTCGGCCGCGGCGCGGGCCTCGTTGGCGGCCGCCTCGCTGCGGGCCAGGCGCTGGGCCGCGCGGTTGCGTTCGCCCAGCGCATTGGTGGCGGGAAGCGCGCTCAGCACCGTGCTGATCAGGAACAGCGACAGCAGCTCCTCGCTGCGGAACGGGTGGGTCGGCGACAGCGAGGCGATGGGGCCGTAGCCGCGCACGGTCAGGGCGCTGGCGATGAAGGCCAGGCACATCACCGTGGCCGAGACCCACGGCGCGCCCGCGCGGAACGCCATCAGGATCAGCAGCGGGTAGACCAGCAGGATCAGCGGCGTGCGCGGCTCCAGGAAGCCGACCCCGCCCAGGCCCAGCACCACGGCCAGCAGAAGCACCCGCTCCAGTCCCGACGCCTGGCTGGCGTAGAGTGCGCGGTGGCGCTTGAACACCAGCAGAACCGCCGGCGTGGCCACGATCAGGCCCAGGAAGTCGCAGGCGATCCACATGTACCAGTCGACCGGCTTCAGGGTCCCGGCCAGGAACGGCTGCAGGTCGCCCAGCGACGCCTCGATCGTGGCCGCGACCAGGGCCACGGCGGCGAACTGCGCCAGCCGCTTGAAGCGGGACAGGTCCGTCGCCGCGCCGCAGAACACCCGCGTCAGGAACGCCGTGCCGAAGGCCAGCGCCGTGTTGAGCGTGCAGAACAGCAGGTTCTCGGCCGGGTCGATCCGCCCCAGCGCGTTCTCGGTGAAATTGATGGCGAAACAGCAGGCGGCGAAGCCCAGGCCCAGCCGCGGCGGCAGCAGCAGAAGCGCGGCCACCACCACGCCGTTGGCCGGCCAGAAGGTCGGGTTGACGTCGGCGTCGCGGCAGAAGGCGACCGTGACGGTGACGACCAGGGCGTAAAGCGCCAGCAGCGCAGCCGCCGAGGGCAGGCCGCGCTTGGGTTCCGCCGGACGATAGAGGCGCCACCTGCGGGCCATCTGGTCTCCCTGAGGGCGCTGTCTGCGCCATGCCCAGAGAAGCCGGGAAGCCTTGAGAAAACCTTCAGCCGTAAGCTTAGCGAAAGGCGGCGGTCCGGCCGCGATCCGGGCCGGGGATGTTGCGATCCCTTGTCCGGCTTGGGTTTCATGTTCGGCTTGGGGTTGCGCGACGGCGCCCGGCGCGGCCTGCGCGCGCCCATATGCCGCACGCGGGTCCTGGCCCACGGCCCCCTCGCCGCATCTTCGCCGCCCCTCGCCGCAAACCCGGACCTTTGCGCTTGTGAGCCGGCCGCCCAGCGTTATGACTCCCTCGCCCAACCGTGGCGCTGGGCGTCGGGGAGGGCGTGTCGTGGTCAAGCCGGTGCTGCTGGGGCTCTTCAGCCTGTTCGCCGTCCTGTTTCAGCTGTCGCCCGCCTGCGCGCAGGAGCAGCCGAAGCCGGTCCGGCATGAGTTCGTGATCAGGAACTTCAGGACCGAGAGCGGCGCGGTCCTGCCCGAGGCGCACATCGTCTACGGAACCTATGGCCGGCTGAACGCGGCGGGCGACAATGTCGTGCTGCTGCCCTCGCACTACATGGCCGACATGAACGGCTACGGCTGGCTGATCGGGCCGGGCAAGGCGCTGGACCCGAACAAGCTGTTCCTGGTCACCAGCGAGATGTTCGGCAACGGCCGCTCCTCCTCGCCCAGCAACACGCCCGAGCCCTTCCATGGGCCCAGGTTCCCGATCACCACCATCCGCGACAACGTCGAGGCCGAGCACGAACTCCTGACGCAAGAGCTGCGCGTCAAACACCTGAAGGCGGTGATCGGCTTCTCCATGGGCGCCCAGCAGGCGTTCCAGTGGGCGGTGAGCTATCCCGACTACATGGACCGGATCGTCGCCACCTCCGGCACGGCCAAGACCTACGGCCACGGGATCGTGCGGCTGGAGGGCCAGATCTCCGCCCTGACCGCTGACCCGGCCTTCAACGGCGGCGACTACACGGCCCAGCCCAGGCGGGGCATCGAGGCCTTCTCCATGGTCTGGGCCGGCTGGCTGTTCTCCCAGGAATGGTGGCGCAAGGAGCTGTGGCGCGAGGGGGCGCCCAAGGACATCACCTTCGACAAGGTGGTGGCGCACTTCCGCAACGACTTCATCCCGGGCGCCGACGCCAACAACCTGATCCTGCAGATGCGCGCCTGGGAGCGCCACGACGTGGGCGCCACCCCCGGCTTCCACGGCGACGTCGAGGCCGCCCTGCGCTCCATCCGCGTGCCGGTGCTCTACATGCCCTCCGCCACCGACCTCTATTTCCCGGTGGAGGACGCCCGCTACGAGGCCGGCTTCATCCGCGACTGCACGCTCCTGCCCATCCCCTCGCTCTGGGGTCATCCGGCCGGGGCGGGGGCCAGCGCCGCTGACGGCAAGTTCCTGAACGACCACATCGCCGCCTACATGGCCGGCGAGCGCGCGTCGGCGGGGCGGCCGTGATGGGCGCCGGCGTCGGTCACAAAGGAGGCATGCGCATGCTCCGGTCTTCCCTTCTGGCCGCAGTTCTCTCCCTATGCTTCCCGGCCTTGTCGCTGGCCGAGCCCTCGCCGGGCGATCTCGACGCCGTCGCCAGGCAGGCTTTCAAACAGTCGAACGTGGTCGGGGCTTCGGTGCTGGTCGCGAAGGGCGACCGGATCCTGCTGCTCAAGGGCTACGGGGTTTCAGACATTGGGCTGGAGGCGCCCGCCAAGCCCGACGCCGTCTATCACGTGGTCGGCCCCATGCTGCCGTTCACGGGGGTCGCCGTGATGCAGCTGGTCGAGCGCGGCAAGCTCTCGCTGGACGACGACATCGCCAAATACATCCCCGAGTTCCCGACCCAGGGGCGCCACGTCACCATCCGCCAGCTGATCACCGACACCTCGGGCGTGGTCGACTACCACTACCGGGGCGACCCGCTGGAATCGACCTACCGCCAGCCCAAGGCGATGGACGAGGTCATCGCGCTCTTCGCCGATGGCCAGTGGGTCCACGAACCCGGAACCACGTGGGACTGGTCCATCTCTAACTTCCAGCTGCTCGACCAGATCATCGAGCGCGTCACCGGCGAGCCCTACGCCGAATACATGCGGCGCAACCTGTTCGAACCCGCCGGCGCCGTGGCCACGACGACCTGCGACAACACCTCGGTCATCCATGGGCTCTCGCACAGCTACCAGAGCGTGGGAGACCACTTCGAGGCCGCCACCGAAGACAGCGGCGCGGTCAGCTACGATCTGCGCTTCTGCAGCACCGTCTCCGACCTGTTCCGCATCTTGCGCGCGGTTCAGCAGGGCAGGCTACTGAAGCCCGAGACGCTCAAGCTGATGACCGCCGCCGAGGGGCCAGGGCTGAAGATGACGGCCGCCGACCCGGACCAGCACTTCGGCATGGCGTTCACGCTCGGCCACGAAGGCGGCCGCCGCGACTTCGGCCAGCACGGCTCCCTCTTGGGCTACAGCGGCAGCATGTACCACTTCCCCGCCGACGACCTGACGGTGGTGGTGCTCACCAACACCTCCGGCCAGAACGCCAAGGCCATCGGCAGCGCCCTGGCCCGCGACGTGCTCGGCCTGCCTGCCAATCCGCCGCCGCCGGCGCAGGCGCCCCTGCCGATCCTCACCGACGAACCCGTCTCCGCCGAGGAGCGGAGCAAGCTCACGGGAACCTATGTGCTGAAGGTGGTGCAGGGCGGCTATCACGACTCCTTCGCCCAATACCGCCGGACCTACCGCGTCTTCGACGAGAACAGCCGCCTGATGATCGAGGCCCTGGGCGAGGCCCCCGAGCGCCTGCTGAAACAGAAGGACGGGCGCTTCGCGATCCGCTCCTGGCCCCAGGCGCCCGTCACCTTCGCCGCCCACGACCAGGACGCGCTCACGCTGAGCCTGACCAATTCCGGCCTCGCCCTGGCCGGAGAGCGCGTGGGGCCCGCCGATCCGCGAACCTTCCACGCGTCGGGTCGACGGCCTTAGGGGGCGGGGAGAAGGGTCAGCTAGTTGGCCCACCCCGTCGCGGTCACCACCTCGAACGTCGCGCGCACGCCGCCGTCCGGATGCGCGAACCGCTCGGCGTAGAGCTCCACCGCCCGCCCCAGCACCGCGCGGTTCAGGCCCTGAGGCCGCTCCGCCAGCACATTGGTCTCGCCCATGGCCCTGAGGTCGGCCAGCAGCTTCAGCGGGTGCGAGTACCGGACCGTCACCTTGTCCGTGTCCGACACCGGCAGCTTGAACCCTGCCCGTTGCAGCAGGCCCGCCAGGTCCTGGGCGTCGGCGAAGGGGGAGACGCGGGGGCCGGCGCCGCCGCGGATTTCCGTCTCGGCCTGCAGCAACACTTGGCGCAGTTCCGTCAGGGTCGCGCCGCCCAGGATCGCGCCCACGAACACGCCGTCCGGCTTCAGCGCGCGCCTGATCTGCACCAGGGCGCCCGGCAGGTCGTTGGTCCAGTGCAGCGCCAGGCTGGAGACCACCAGGTCCAGGCTCTGCTCGGCGAAGGGCAGGCGCTCTTCGTCGAGGACCACCCGCGCGCCTTCACGACCCGCCAGCATCCGCTCCGACAGGTCCGCCTCGATCAGGAAACCGATGCGGTCGGCCGCCCCGACCTCTGCCAGAGCGCGTGCGAACGACCCGTCGCGCGCGCCCAGGTCGACCGCGCGCTCAAAGCTGCGCATTATGCCGCCCACGCGTTCGGCCACGTCGCCCGCGACCCGCGCCTTCAGGAAGCCGGCCTCGGCGAAGGCGGGCGCGGCGCGGTCCAGGCGGCGGCGGTGCAGGGCGCGGTCGAACAGGATGGGCGGGGCGGACGAGGACATGCTCTCTCGCTTGCGGGGGCTGGAACATGGGGCGCTTCTCGGCGCATTGAAACCCGGTCCGCGCGTGCGGGCGGGCTTACGGCGCGTCGCCGACGCCGTCCTGCCGCCGATGAGCCTGGACGGCCGCGCGGCCATGGAGGCGGGGCTCTCGCCCGAGGCCTGGGCCAAGCTGGTGTTCCTGGAGGCCCCGGTCTGTGACGGCTGCGGCGCGCCGTTCGACAGCCACTTGGCGCCCGTCGGCCTGCGGTGCGCGGCATGCGTGGCCAAACCCTTCGCCTTCGCCAGAGCCCGCGCCGCCTGCGTCTACGACGAGGCTTCGCGCGACCTGATCCTGAAGTTCAAGCACGCCGACCGGGTCGACCTGGCGCGCACCTTCGCCCGCTGGCTCGGCCGCGCCGCCGCCGACCTCCTGGCCGAGGCCGATGCGGTGGCGCCCGTGCCCCTGCACCCCAGCCGCCTGGCGCGTCGCCGCTACAACCAGGCCGCCGAGATCGCCCGGCCCGTGGCCCGCGCGGCGGGGCTGGCCTATCTGCCCGACGCCCTGATCCGCGGCCGCGCCACCGACAGCCAGGGTGAGAAGTCGGGCTCCGGGCGCCGTCGCAACGTCCAGGGGGCCTTCGCGGTAACGGAAGCCGGCCGGCGCCAGATCAAGGGCCGCCGCATCCTCCTGATCGACGACGTGCTGACCACCGGCGCGACGGCCGAGGCCTGCGCCAAGGCGCTCATGGCGGCCGGCGCCCGCTGCGTCGACCTGGCCGTTGTGGCGCGGGTTCCCGGGCGCGACGAGGCGCCTATATGAGCCTCCTCAAAGCTTTCGTGCGTTTGATCCGCATAGGTCCACCGTTTCGGAGTTCGTCGTGTCCCGCGTCCTGATCTACACCAAGCCCTTCTGCCCCTACTGCGAACGCGCCCTCGCCCTGCTTGAACGCAAGGGCGTCGAGGTGGAGGAGATCGTCGCCTCCATGGACGCGGAGAAGCGCCGCGAGATGCAGGAGCGCTCCGGTCGCATGACCTATCCGCAGATCTTCATCGGCGAGCAGCACGTCGGCGGCTGCGACGAGCTGGTGGCGCTCGATCGCGAGGGCAAGCTCGATCCCATGCTGGCCGCGGCATGAGCGACCTGCTCCGCGTCGCCCTGATCCAGACCTGCACGCCCGCGGAGCAGTCCGCCGCGCTGGCGCATCTGGAGCCTATGATCCGCGAGGCCAGGGCCGGCGGCGCGCAGATGATCCTGACGCCGGAAGCGTCGAACCTGATGGAGCAGCGTAAGCCCAACCGGGCCGAGCGCATCGTGCGCCAGGACGACGACGCCTGCGTGCAGGGCCTGCGCGCCCTGGCGGCGGAGCTGCAGGTCCATCTGCTGATCGGCTCGGCCATCGTGCTGCAGGACGATCCCGCGGATCCGCGCGCCGCCAACCGCTCGATCTTCGTGGGGCCCGACGGCGCGGTGATCGCCACCTACGACAAGATGCACGTCTATGACGTCGACTTGCCGACCGGCGAGCGCCACCGCGAGAGCGAGAACATCCGCCCGGGCGAGCGGGCGGTGGTGGCGCCGACCCCCTGGGGCGGGCTGGGCCTGACCATCTGCTACGACGTGCGCTTCCCGCACCTGTTCCGGGCACTGGCGAGGGGCGGGGCGTCGATGATCTCCACGCCGGCCGCCTTCACCGTGCCGACCGGGATGGCGCACTGGGAGATTCTCCAGCGCGCCCGCGCCATCGAGACCGGCTGCTTCGTCATGGCCCCGGCCCAGGGCGGTTCCCATGAGGACGGGCGCAAGACCTGGGGCCATTCCATGGTGGTCGCGCCCTGGGGCGAGGTGATCGCGAAGCTGGACAATGACGCGCCGGGCGTGCTCTTCGCCGAACTCGACCTTTCCCAGGTCGAGAAGGCGCGAAACGCCATCCAGCAGCTGAAGCACGATCGGGAGTTCACCGGACCTTGATCCGTTACGCCCTGCTTTGCGAGCACGACCACGACTTCGAAGCGTGGTTCTCCAACTCGTCCGACTATGACGCCCAGGCCGAGCGCGGCCTGGTGGAGTGCCCGTTCTGCGCGTCGAAATCCGTGCGCAAGGCGATCATGTCTCCGGCAGTGTCAGGCACGAAGAAGCGCGAGGCCCCCTCGCCCGAGCAGGCCGCCCAGGCCCGGACCATGATGATGGAGGCGGTGAAAAAGGTCCGCGAACACGTCGAGGAGAACTTCGACTACGTCGGCGACGCCTTCGCCAAGGAAGCCCGCAAAATCCACGCGGGAGAGTCCGAGAACCGCGGCATCTACGGCGAGGCGACGCCGAAGGAAGTGCGGGCGCTGAAGGAAGACGGGATCAGCGTCGCCGCCCTGCCGGTGATCGAAGAGACGCCGAAGACCAAGATCAACTGAGCCCCGCTCCTCCCCTGTGAACGGCAGTGAACGGGGGAGGGGGACCATCGAAGATGGTGGAGGGGGCGCGCCGAGCCCGCCACCCGTTTCGCCTCGCATTCAACGCCGCCCCGCCGACCGTGCGCCTGCACGCCCCCTCCACCACCCTTCGGGCGGTCCCCCTCCCCCGAACGCTGCCGCTTTTCGGGGGAGGAGCGCTTGCCCACGCCCTGTCACATCCCCCATCCCCGCGCTATTGATCCGCCGATAGCCGGAGTCTCCCCCCGCCGTGCCCGAGTCTGAACCTTCTACGTCCGTCCCGCCCACGCCTGCGCAGACGCCATCCCCGCCCCCCTGGGCCGGCATGACCCCGCGCGAGGTGTTCATGCTGTTCGTGGCCGGCTGGCTGGGCGGCCTGGGCGCGGTGGCGGCGCTGGGCCCGCACCAGGTCTGGCCCGACCGCCTGTTCGGCGCGGCCGAGGCGGTCGCCGCGGCGCTCTGGTACGTGCCGGGCCGGCGCACCTTCGGCTTCGGCGCCATGCTGGCCATTCTGGTGGTGGCCATGGTGCGCCAGCTCCTGGCCGGCCAGTTCCCGGGCGTGGCGATCTTCTACGCGGCGGTGGTGGGATATCTCGCGATCGCGGAGGGGGCGCTGAAGCTGGGGAAGGGCGCGTGAGCCTTCACCTCTCCCGCGAGCGGGAGAGGGGGGACCGCCCGAAGGGTGGTGGAGAGGGCGCTGACCGGGCGGCACGCAAAGGTTCGCGATTGAGAGGGCGGGAGGCTTGGTGCGCCCTCTCCACCACTTCGTGGTCCCTCTCTCCCGTGAATGGGAGAGGTGAGATCGATCACCCCCGCGGCGTCACCGTCATCATGTAGTTGACCTGGGTATCGCTTGAGAGCGACCACCGGTCCGCCAACGGGTTGTACGCGACCCCGAACGGCCCCTGCAGATCGAACGGCTGGCCGGCCAGGAAGCCGCGGATCTCCTCGGGCTTCAGGAACTTCTTCCAGTCGTGCGTACCGCGCGGCAGCCAGCGCAGCACGTATTCGGCGCCCACCACTGCCAGGGCGAAGGCCTGGGGCGTGCGGTTGAGCGTGGCCAGGAACATCATCCCGCCGGGCGCGACCAGGTGAGCGCAGGTGCGCAGGTATTCGCGGGGATCGGCGACGTGCTCGATCACCTCCATGTTCAGCACCACGTCGAACGGCCCGGCGCCCTCGGCCAACAGCACCTCGGCCGTGTCGCAGCGGTAGTCGATGCCAAGCGCCTGCGGCTCCGCATGGGCCTTGGCGGTGCCGATGTTGCGCGCCGAGGCGTCGACGCCGGTGACCTGAAACCCCAGCCGCGCCATGGGCTCCGAAAGCAGCCCCCCGCCGCAGCCGATATCCAGCAGCTTCAGGCCCTCGAACGGCCGGCGCGCCTTGACGTCCCGCCCGAACCGCTCCGCCGCGCGGTCGCGGATGAAGCCCAGCCTGACCGGATTGAACTTATGCAGCGGCGCGAATTCGCCCTTGGCGTCCCACCACTTCTCGGCCAGGGCCGAAAAGCGCGCGACCTCGTCCGGGTCGATACTGGAACCTGTGGCCTGGTCCGGGTGTGTCATGGGCTGGGAGGTGTCAGCGGATCAGCCGCACGTCAACGCCCAGATCGAGTTCGGCCCATGGCCGGTCTGTTGTCAGCACGGGCAAACCCTCGCGCTGCGCCAAG
The DNA here is from genome assembly GCA_018241995.1 of Pseudomonadota bacterium. Classification (GTDB taxonomy): domain Bacteria; phylum Pseudomonadota; class Alphaproteobacteria; order Caulobacterales; family Caulobacteraceae; genus JAFECT01. The sequence goes on along the minus strand of JAFECT010000005.1, from coordinate 29,427 downwards.
GCGATACAGAGTCGATCGCCAAGCGAAAGGCCGCGTGGGATCGTCCTGGAGGCCAGCCTCCCGGCCGCCAGACCCATTTCCACATCGATCCCCACGATCACGCACGGAACCAGGTCGAGCGCCCGCGCAGCGTCTTCCGCAGTTGCGCCCCGCGCGATCAGCTTGCCGATGACCTCAGCCGCATTGGCGCACGACATGATGGCGCGACTGGCGATCGCCGCGACGACCTCCGCGCCCGGTTCGTTTCGCAGGAAGGCCAAGGCCGCGGACGCATCAAGGACGGCCTCAGCCATCGGAATCCTTGGCGACTTCGCGACGGCGATCCTCGATCAGGCTGTCGGCAAGGCTGTCGTCGCCCGGAACCAAGGCCCGGACCAAGGCCTGGGCCCGACGCAGGCTCTCGGCGGTGCTGAGCAGAACCAGTCGATCCCCCTGCAGTTCAGCGATCACCACGCCGCCGCGATGAAGTCCGAGCGCCTGCTCGACCTGCTGCGGCAGCGACACCATGCCGTTCTGATCAAAGGCGAGGCGAAACAGGCCCTCGCCCAGAAGCGCAGGCTCGCGCCACGCTGTCGGCGCCTCCTGCACGCCCGCCCCACGAGTGGAAACGGCGGGTTTTCCCGCAGCCATGGGACGGCCCAGGCGCTCGTCCTCAGTCAACACATTGCGGACATGTTGATAACGCTTGCCCAGGAAGCGCGCGATGTCCGCGCGTTCATGGCCTGCCGCGGCGAGCGCGCGAATCTTGTCGGATACGGTGCTGTACCCGGCGGCCACGCGATTCATTTCCTCGTCCGCGGACATGGACATCTCTTTCGACATGTAACTATGTAACTACCAACTAGGTTGTCAAGTTGCGCCTCGTTTTCTCGCGAGCGGGGCTTCCGGCGCGTTATTCGGCAACACTCGTCAACCACGCGCAACGCCGTTGTGCGGCTGCGAACGACTGGCTATTAGCCGTAGCCTTGCGCGGCCGGCCTATCCCGGTCTTCGGGGAAGGGTAACGACGTGGCGCGGCTGGTGATGAAGTTCGGGGGGACGTCCATGGCGGACCTCGAGCGCATCCGCCGGGTGGCGCGCATCGTCGCCGCCGAGGCGGAGGCCGGAAAGCGCATCGCCGTCGTCGTCTCCGCCATGGCCGGCAAGACCAACGAGCTGGTGGCCTGGACCGACGGGGCGGGACGCTCCGCCCAAGGCCTGCCGGAGTCCGACGACGAGTACGACGTGGTGGTGGGCTCGGGCGAGCAGGTCACCTCGGGCCTTCTGGCCATGGTGCTGCGCAACATGGGGCTGAACGCGCGCTCGTGGATGGGCTGGCAGGTGCCGATCATCACCGACGACGCCCACGGCAAGGCCAGGATCGAGGACATCCCGCCTGAGCGCCTGTCCGCGGCGCTGGATGGCGGCGAGATCGCGGTGATCCCGGGCTTCCAGGGCGTCACCCGCGACCAGCGCATCACCACCCTGGGCCGCGGCGGCTCCGACACCTCGGCCGTCGCGGTGGCGGCGGCGCTGGGCGCGCCTTGCGACATCTACACCGACGTGGACGGGGTCTACACCACCGACCCGCGCATCGAGTCCAAGGCCAAACGGCTGGCCAAGATCTCCTACGAGGAGATGCTGGAGATGGCGTCGCTGGGCGCCAAGGTCCTGCAGACCCGCTCGGTGGAGCTGGCCATGGCGCACAAGGTGCCGGTGCGCGTGCTGTCGTCCTTCACCGAGCCGGGCGAGGCGGAAAACCAGGGCACCCTGGTCTGTGACGAGGAAGAGATCGTGGAAAAGCGGATCGTATCGGGCGTCGCCTACAGCCGCGACGAGGCCAAGGTGACCCTGCTCGGCCTCAAGGACGACGCCGGGACCCTGTCCAGCCTGTTCTCGATGTTGGCCGAGGCCAACGTCAACGTCGACATGATCGTGCAGGGCCAGGCCCGCGTGGCCGACCAGGCCAACCTGACCTTCACCGTGGGCCGCCGCGACGCCGGCCGCGCGGTGGAGATCATGAACCGCGCCCAGGCCGAGCTCGGCTTCGAGGAGCTGCGCGTCGACGAGGACGTTTCCAAGGTCTCGGTCGTGGGCGTGGGCATGCGCAGCCACGTCGGCGTGGCCCAGTCCATGTTCAAGGCGCTGGCCGACAAGGGCATCAAGGTGCAGGCGGTCTCGACCTCGGAAATCAAGATCAGCGTGCTGATCGACGCCGCCTACACCGAACTGGCGGTACGCGCCTTGCACGCGGCCTATGGACTGGAGCAGGTCTGAACATCATAGCCAAGAGCGTGTCAGGGAAAACCTTCTGCGCACTTTCCCGCCCGGACATGCTCTAACTGGAAGAGAGCCCGCTAGGGCTCGGCGCGAGGAGGCGCCGCGATGATCAAGGGCGTCAGAGGGCCTCGGAGCCTCCTTCGCCAGATCCGCGAGGCCATGGCCTCGGGCGGGCCCGCCCAGACGCGCCTGGACATGACCGTCTCGATCATCGCCCGCTCGATGGTCGCCGAAGTCTGCTCCATCTACCTGCGCCGCGCATCCGGCGAGCTCGAGCTGTTCGCCACCGAGGGCCTGAACCCCGAGGCCGTGCACGCCACCCGGCTGAACCCGGGCGAGGGCCTGGTCGGCGAGGTGGCCCGCTCCGCCGCGCCCTTGAACCTGTCGGACGCCCCGACCCATCCGAACTTCTCCTATCGGCCCGAGACCGGCGAAGACCCGTTCCATGCCTTCCTGGGCGTGCCGCTGCTGCGCGGCGGGCGCACCATCGGCGTGCTGGTGGTGCAGAACCGCGCCGCGCGCGTCTACGACGAGGACGAGGTCGAGGACCTGCAGATCGTCGCCATGGTGCTGTCGGAGATGGTGGCCGGCGGTGAGCTGGTCGACCTGGCCGAGCTCAAGGGCGTCGAGATCGCGCCGCACCGCCCGGAGCGCATGAAGGGCATGCGCTTCGCCGACGGCCTGGCGATGGGACGCGCAGTGTTCCACGAGGCGCCGGTCGCGCCCGAGCGTCTGCTGTCGGATGATCCGTCTGCGGAGGATATTCGCCTCAAGGCCGCGATCGAGGCCCTGCGCGCCCAGATCGACGAGATGCTGGACGGCCAGCACGGCCTGGTCGGCACCCCGTTCGAGGTGCTCGAAACCTACCGCATGTTCGCCCACGACCGGGGCTGGAACCGCAGTCTCGAAGACGCCGTCCGGTCTGGCCTGACCGCCGAGGCCGCCGTCGAGCGGGTGCGCAACGAGCACCGCGCCCGCTTCGCCCAGGCGCGCGACCCCTACATCCGCGAGCGTCTGCACGACCTGGAGGACCTGGCCAACCGCCTCTTGCGCATCCTGGCCGGGGAGAAGCCGGGCGCGCGGCGCGACCTGCCCGACGACATGATCCTGGTGGCCCGGAACCTGGGGCCCGCGGACCTGCTCGAATACCCGCGCGAGAAGCTGAAGGGCCTGCTGCTGGAGGAAGGCTCGGCCGCCAACCACGCCGCCATCGTGGCGCGGGCTCTGCAGATCCCCTGCGTCGGCCGCCTGGCCGGGGTGCGCGACCGCCTGTCGGAAGGCGACGCGATCATCGTCGACGGCGAGACGGCCGAGGCCTTCCTGCGCCCGCGCGCCGACGTCATCGAGGCCTTCAAGACCCGCTTCTCCGTGCGCGTGCAGCGCCGCGCCGAGTTCGCCAAGCTTAAGGACGAGCCGGCCGTCACCGCCGACGGGCGGCGCATCACACTGCTGATGAACGCCGGGCTCGCGGTCGACCTCGACAACATCGAGGACACGGGGGCGGAGGGCATCGGCCTGTTCCGCACCGAGTTCCAGTTCATGGTGTCGGAGGACCTGCCGCGACTGGACCGCCAGACCGAGCTCTACGCCAAGGTGCTGGATGCGGCGGGCGACCGGCCGGTCACTTTCCGCACGCTGGACCTCGGCGGCGACAAGGTGCTGCCCTACCTCGAGACCGACCGCGAGGAGAACCCGGCCCTGGGCTGGCGCGCGGTGCGCATGGGGCTGGACCGGCCGGCGCTGCTGCGCCTGCAGCTGCGCGCGCTCCTGGCCGCCGCCCATGGGCGCGAGTTGCGCGTCATGTTCCCGCTGATCGCCACCGTCGACGAGTTCCGCGCCGCGCGCGACATGGTCGATGTGGAATGCGAGTGGGCGCTGCGCCGCGGCCGGCGCCTGCCGTCCACCCTGCGCGTGGGGGCCATGGTCGAGGCGCCGTCGCTGCTGTGGCACCTTGACGCACTTCTTCCGCTGACGGACTTCATCTCCGTCGGCACCAATGACCTGTTTCAGTACATGTTCGCCGCCGACCGGACCAACCCCCGCGTCTCGGATCGGTACGACCCGCTCTCGCCGCCGGCCCTGCGCGCATTGTCGCGCATCCAGGAAGCGTCGGTTGAGTCCGGAACGCCGGTATCGCTATGCGGGGAGCTGGCCGGTCGCCCGCTTGAAGCTTTCGTATTGATTGCCTTGGGGTTTCAGCGTTTGTCGATGCCGCCCGCAGGCATCGGCCCGGTCAAGCGGATGATCCTGTCCTGCGACCGAGAGGCCGCTCGCCGGGGCGTCTCGAATCTCCTAACCAGCTCCAACGGATCGGTGCGTAACGAGATCGAATCTCTGGCCCGGAAATTGAACGTCGCCCTGTGAGCGAATCACTAACGAAACGTTGATTTTGGCATAACTATGGTTTATCCACAGGGCCTGTATGTGACACCCTCGGGTGTTCGGGGGGCTGGATCGGTCGAAGACTTGAACCAGCAAGTAGTTTCGGGGGTTGCGGACGCTATGACGCCGCTCGATTCCGGTTCGGAATCCGATGTGTACCGCTCGCCGTCGTGGGACGACGATGCTCCCCCCATTTCGCTGGCCGATGCGGCCACGCTTTCCGAAGGCTTGAGGGCTGCGCGCGAGGCTTCCGGCCGTTCGCTGGATGACCTCGCCGACGCCACCCGCGTCCGCAAGCAGTACCTGATCGCTCTGGAAGAGGGCGCCTGGGACCGGCTGCCGTCGCGCCCGTTCTCCACCGGCTATGTGCGCGCCTACGCCCGCGCGCTGGGCCTGGACGAAGAGACCGCCGCCGACCGCTTCAAGACCGAGGCGCCCGACCACGCCACCCAGCTGCGCGCGCCGGTCGGCTCAGAGCTCGACGACGTGAAGCCCCGCCACACACCCTGGATCGTCGGCGCCGTGGTGCTGATCTCGGCGGTGGTGCTGTGGAACGTCGCGCGCCACGCCATGACCGGACAGAAGAGCCACACCGGCGACCTGGCCGCCGCCTCCTCGCATGAGAAGTGGTCGCTGGGCTGGCCGGGCCTCGGCTCGGGCGGCGACGGCAACGTGATCCGCATCTCCGCGCCCCAGGCCGCGCCCAAGGACCAGACGGTGCCCGCGCCCTACATCACCCCGGGCCTGGAAGCCGAACTCAGCCAGGGCCAGCCGGTCGTGGCCGCCGCCGGCCCGGCCGTGCCGGTGGGCGCCGCCTTCAATCCCAAGGGCGCGATCTACGGCGCGGGCCCGACCGAATCCGTCGTCCTGGTGCAGGCGCTCAAGCCAGTGGGCGTGGTCCTGCGCGGCAGCGACGGCACCGTCTATTTCGCCAAGCAGCTGGCGGCGGGCGAGTCCTATCGCGTGCCCAACGGCGGCGGCCAGGTGCTCGACGTCTCCGACCCCACTTCGCTCAGCCTCTACATGAACGGCGAATACCGCGGCCCGCTCGCCGCCGCCGTCACCTCTACCCAGCAGATGTTCAGCCAGGCCCAGGGCCTCGCCGCCGCCGCCCAACGCCAGCAGGCGGCGCAAGCGCCGTCGCAAGCCACGCCCGCCCCGGACGCCGGCGGCGACACGCCGGGCTAGCCGCAGCCGTCTATCGAGGGGGCCGAGGGGGAAGGCGGAGCGGGGAGGCTCCGCCTTTCTCTTTTGGGGTCACCGCGGCTCAATCGTCACCGACCGCTTGATCGCCACCCTCGGCGCCTTGTCGGCCGGCACGCCGTCCAGCTTCACCTTCAGATCCAGGTCGTCGTAGGTCGTCCGGGCGCGGAGCAGGGCGCCGGTCCTGGCGTCGAACTCCAGGCGGAAGGCCCAGTGCTCCGTGCCCGACAGGTTGACGGTCTGGCCCGGCGAGGGGTGTTCCGTCAGGTCGAGGTCGGCCGGGGCGGGCGACCAGTCGATCACCGCAGTGCGCCTGTCGAGGCTGACCAGCTTCACCTCGCCGCCGTGCGCGGTCTCGGTCAGGGTCTCGCCCGCTCGGTCGAAATGGGCGGTGAAGGCGGGGTAGGCGGCGGTGTCGCCCGCCTTTTTCAGCTTCTCCACCCCGAACCGGCCCGAGGTCGGGATCACCGCGACATTGAGAATGTCCGTGATCGGAAAGAAAATCCCCGGCGGGGCGCAGGCGTCCAGGAATCGCGAGTCCATGGTCTTGGCCACGTCCGGGGGCAGGGGCCACATCCGAGCCGTGGCCAGGCCGCCCTTGGGCGGGTTCAGCTTCGTCAGGCAGTCGGCGGGGACGGCGACCCGGGTCCAGGTCTTGCCATCGCGGCTCTCCTCCGCCGCCATGACCAGGGCGTCGATGGCCCCGTCGCGCCCGACCACGAAGTCGAAGTCGGTGCGATAGCCCTGCTGGAAGCCGCCGTTGACCGTCTCGGTGACGGCGTAGCGATAGGCGTGGCGCCCCGGCGCGGGCTTCAGCCACGGCCGCGGCGCGGCCAGGGCCGGACCGGCCATGGCGGCAAGGCTAAGCGCCAGAGCGGCGCGTTTGATCGTCTTCATCGGCAAGTCCCCCATCTTCGGCCAAGAGGTCTTCGAACCATCGCAGGCGGGTGGCCCCCAGGCGCACGCCCAGCTCCAGCGCATCCAGCGACGCGCGGCCCATGTGCTGTCCCGCCGTGTCGCGGAAGGCGACCACCGCCTCGTGCCGCGCCTTCTGGACGGCGGCGTAGTCGCGGATGAAGGCCATGGCGGCGGGCCGACCCAGCATCTCGGCGGTGATGACGTAGCGCAGGTCCAGGTCCTGAGGTCGGCGCACGATGGCGTCCGGGTCGATGGGGGCGGCGAGCCACCCCTTCAGCGCCGCCTCGCCCTCGGCCGTACGCTCATAGACCCGCCGCCGGCGCCCGTCCGGCTCGGCGGTCGAGGACAGCAGTTCGCGCATCTCAAGCCGCGCCAGCGCGGGGTAGATCGCGCCGGGACTGTCGCTGAACAGGCCGAGCGGCGTGGACTGGAACAGCTGGCGGATGTCGTAGCCCGACTGGCCCTTGTGCGAGACCAGGAACAGCATAAGGGCGTCGAGCGTGGTGAGCTTCATACGAGCCGTATAGTACGTGGCGTACTGTGAGTCGAATCCGAGGCATGGCGGGGTGCTCCCGCCGGAACAGGTGCGCTGGCTACTCCTCCCTCGTCCCACGAGGAGGGGGACCGCCCGAAGGGTGGTGGAGGGTGCTTCTCGTGTTCAGCGGCAGGCGGGTTACAGGTTGGGAGCTCAGCTAGAGCACCCTCCACCGCTTCGCGGTCCCCCTCCCTCACTTCGCGAGGGAGGAGCAGAGGCCGCGACCTTCCCCCCTCTCGCGCCCGCGCCGGTTCCGCCTTATGTTCCGCGCGCCATGCAAGACCATCATCACGTCCGGCCCTGGCGGGCGATCCAGCGTCGTCCGTCGCGCAAGATCCGCGTCGGCAATGTCGAGGTCGGCGGCGACGCGCCGATCACCGTGCAGTCGATGACCAACACGCCGACGTCGGACGCCGGCGCCACCATCGACCAGATCCGCGCGCTCGAAGAGGCCGGCGCCGACATCGTGCGGGTGTCCTGCCCGGACGAGGATTCGACCGCCGCCTTCAAGGCCATCGCCAAGGCCGCGGTCGTGCCCCTGGTGGCCGATATCCACTTCCACTACCGCCGCGCCATCGAGGCGGCCGAGGCGGGCGCGGCGTGCCTGCGCATCAACCCGGGCAACATCGGCTCCGCCGACCGGGTGCGCGAGGTGATCCAGGCGGCCAAGGACCACGGTTGCTCGATCCGCATCGGGGTCAACGCAGGCTCCCTGGAGCGCGAGCTGCTCGAACGCTACGGCGAGCCCTGCCCGGAGGCCATGGTCGAGAGCGCGCTCTCCCACGCCCGCATCCTGCAGGACCACGACTTCCACGAGTTCAAGATCAGCGTGAAGGCGTCCGACCTGTTCCTGACCGTGGCCGCCTACCAGCAGCTGTCGGAAGTGATCGACTGCCCGCTGCACCTGGGCATCACCGAGGCGGGACCGCTCCGTACAGGGACGATCAAGTCCTCGATCGGCCTGGGGTCGCTGCTCTGGGCCGGCATCGGCGACACCATCCGCATCTCGCTGGCCGCCGATCCGGTGGAGGAGATCAAGGTCGGCTTCGACATCCTGAAGTCGATGGGCTTGCGCCACCGCGGCGTGAACATCATCGCCTGCCCGTCGTGCGCGCGGCAGGGCTTCAACGTGATCGAGAAGGTCGGCGAGCTGGAGCAGCGCTTGGCCCACATCGCCACCCCCATGTCGGTCTCGATCATCGGCTGCGTGGTCAACGGCCCCGGCGAGGCCCTGATGACCGACATCGGCTTCACCGGAGGCGGCAAGGGCTCGGGCATGGTCTATGTGGACGGCAAGCCCGACCACAAGATGGACAACGAGCGCATGATCGACCACGTGGTCGAGCTGGTCGAAGCCAAGGCCGCCGAGATCGAGGCGGCGAAGGCGGCCGAAAAGGTCGCGGCGGAATAGGCTCACAAAAACTCCGCCTTCCTCCGGGTGAGGGCGGCGTGAATCCTCGGAATCTGCTGCAAATCCCTGGCGCGTCGGGCTCGTCACGGCGTCGACGGCGTAGATTTTGTGGGGTTGAGGCGCCGTCCGCGCGGGCTTACGCCAGAGGCCGGCCAAGCTGGAGCTCCCCATGCGCCTCTACATGTCCATCGCCTCCCCCTTCGTGCGCAAATGCCGCGTCGTGCTGCGCGAGAAGGGCCTGCTGCCCCAGGTCGAGGAGATCGCGCTCGACTTCCCCTATAAGGCCCCCGACTACACCGCCGTGAACCCGGTCGGGCAGGTGCCGGCCCTGGTGCTGGAAGACGGGACCGTGTTCACCAACAGCCCCGTCATCTGCGACTACCTCGACCGCCTGGGCTCCGGCCCGCGCCTGCTTCCGCCGGACGGCGAGGCCCACTGGAAAGCGCGCCGGCTGGAGGCGCTGGGCGATCAGATCAACGAGATGGCGGTTAAGGTGATCATGGAAAGCCGCCGCCCCGAGGGCGAACGCTCCCCAACCTGGACCGGCCACTGGCGCGAAGGCCTGGTGCGCGCGCTCGACGTGGCCGAGCGCCAGGCGCCGGAGGCGGATGCCCTGGACCTCGGCGGGATCACCCTGGCCATAGCCGCCACCTACGCCGGCTTCCGCTATCCCGAGATCGAGTGGCGCAAGAGCCGGCCCAGGCTCAGCGCGCTCAACGACGCCCTGGAGGCGAGGGACAGTTTCCGCGAGACCTATCCGCGGTAAGCGCACCTCCCCCGAAAAGCGGCAGCGTTCGGGGGAGGGGGACCGCGCTTGCGCGGTGGAGGGGGCGCGCCAAGCCCGCCACCTTTCAACAGCGAACCCAAACCGTCAGCCCGGTCAGCGCCCATCTTCGATGGTCCCCCTCTCCCGCAGGCGGGAGAGGTGCGATGCGGCGAGGTTCGCGATAGGGTGACGCGTCAACGCGAGGGGACGCGATGGACGAGGAAGCGCCGACCAAGATCAAGGGCGCGGGTCATCTGGCCTGCTACGAGCTTGGGCCGTTGGAGATGATATTCCAGCTGGTGGGGCTCGGTCTGCTGGTCTGGATCGTCATTGGCCTGATGATGGTTCTGCTGGGGGCTCGCAAGGGCGTGCTGCTGAAGGGCCTCGCCGTCTATGGCGTCGGAAGCGTAGCGACCCTGCTGTTCTTCGCGGCCACGATCCTGGTCATGTGCAACGACAATCAGCCGTTGCTGGCCCATGCGCTGAAGGTCGCCGGTGAGTTGGCCCCCCTGGCCGCGATCCTGGCGGGCCTAGGCGCGGTCGCCTGGAGCATCGGGCGGCTGCTGCGGCCGCACAACCTGGCGGCCTGAGGGAGGGGAGACAGATGCAGGCGGAGGAAGCGCCGACCAAGATCAAGGGCGCCGGCGAACTGATCTACTGCGATGAACTCCTTATGCCGTGGGCGATGCAGTGGTTCAGTCTCGCGCTCATCCTTTGCGTCTTCATCGGACTCGTGATGCTGGCTGTGGGGGCGTCGAAAGGCTCTCGTCGGCGAGGAATCGTCGTCTACGGCGCGACGAGCTTGGCGCTTGTGGTTTTCCTGATCGGCAGTTTCTGGACGCAGTGCGGCCCGCCGTTCCTCACGCTGCGCCGGCTCGCGGTCATTTCGCGCGACAGCTTGCCGTTCGTGGCGGGCCTCGTCGGCCTCGGCGCGGCGGCCTGGCTGTTCGGGCGGCTGGTCAGGGGCAAGGCCAAGGCGGCTTGAGCCGCCCCGGGTCGCCCCGACGCCCTACGGCTCCTTCGACGAGTGATGCGTCGCGATGTCGAGCTGGTGCGTCGCCCGGTTCAGCACGAAGACGAAGGTGAAGCGCGAGGGTGCGACCACCGGGCGGCCCGTGTCGTCGACCCAGCTGAAGGTGTAGAAGCCGGACTCCGCCGCCATCTCCCGACCCAGGTCGACCTTGTTGGGGTAGCGCGTGCCGGCGACGACGCGGAAATCCGTCTCGCGCAGCAGGCCGTCGAAATAGGTGCGAATCTGCGTGCGGTTGGTGAAGGGCGCGGGCTTCAGGGTCGAGAGCAGCAGCGGGTTCTGCGCCGCATAGAGCGCGGTCGTCGCCGCCGGGTCGTGGGCGTTGGTCGCCCGGTACCAGCGATCCAGCGCGCAGGCGACGTCGCCGCGCGACAAGGGACGATCGACGATGTTCGGGCACTGGCCGGCGCGGGCGTGGCGCCCCTTGGCTCCGGCGCTGGAGGCGCCCAAGGCGGACAGCATGCAAACGGCGATCAGAACGCCGGACAGGGACGCGGAATGCTTGGACATGACCGATCTCCCCCACGGTTGCGGAATCAACCTTTGAGGCAGTGTATAGGAAGATCGACCTTAAGTATCGCGCGGCGATGGGTGTTGAAATTCACCGTTTCCCCGGCGAAGGCCGGGGCCCAGACCCATACCGGCGAAGGCCGGTAGCCAGCAAAAATCCGTCTCTGCGAGTTGAAGCCATTCTCGCTGGGTCCCGACCTTCGTCGGGATCGGTCTGGATCCCGGCCTTCGCCGGGAACACGGAGTTTTGGAAGTCCCTTGTTGTGAGAGGTTAGAACACAAACACCCTTCTCGGCCTGAGACTCGCCCGTCCCCCCGGCCTCGCCGCGGGCGGCAGGTGATCCCTCGAGAACTCCGCCTCGAACAGCCGCCCGTCGTCGGACCGGCACTCCGCGCGCAGGACCGCGCCCTTGGCCAGGATGTCGTGGACCGTCACCGGCACGCCGGGTTTGCCCTCGAGGTCGAGCTCGGTCTCCCAGGGGCGGAACAGGGCCTCGGCCTCGCCGGTCGCGCGGCCGGCGTTCACGATTGGGGCCTCGAAGCCGTCGAAGCGGATGCAGGACCCGTCCACCCGGCCCTTCAGCCGGGCGCAGTCGCCGAGGAACTCGAACACGAAGGCGCTTGCAGGAGCCGACGCGAGTTCGCCCGGCGAGCCGATCTGCTCGATCCGGCCGCCGTTCAGCACCACCACCCGGTCGGCCAGGTCCATGGCCTCGTCCTGGTCGTGGGTGACGAAGATGGTGGTCACGCCGGCGCGCTCGTGGATGGCGCGCAGCTGCCGGCGCAGGTCCTTCCTCACCTTGGCGTCCAGCGCCCCGAACGGCTCGTCGAGCAGCAGCATGCGGGGTTCGATAGCCAGGGCCCGGGCCAGCGCCACCCGTTGCCGCTGCCCGCCGGACAGCTGGGCCGGATAGCGCTTTTCCAGACCGTCGAGCTGGACCAGCTCCAACAACTTCGCCACCCGGTCCTTCACCTCGGCCTTTGGCGGACGCGAATGGCCCGGCCGCACGTTCAGGCCATAGGCGACGTTCTTCTCCACGGTCATGTGGCGGAACAGGGCGTAGTGCTGGAACACCAGGCCGACGCGCCGTTCGCGCGGTGTCTGCTTCAGGAAGTCCTCACCCTCGAACTCCACCGTGCCCGTATCCGGCTGCTCCAGCCCGGCGATGGCGCGCAGCAGGGTCGTCTTGCCCGAGCCCGAGGGGCCGAGCAGCGCCAGGAACTCCCCCTTGGCCGCCTGCAGCGACACGCCGTTGAGCGCGGCGGTGCGGCCGTACTGCTTGGCGAGGTTTTCGACCTTGAGGCTCATCGGGGTTCCGTCGGGGGAGGGGAAGGGCTCAGTGGCGCCGGCTCGCGGACAGCTCGCCCGCATAGCGCCATTCCAGGCCGGTCTTGAGGATCAGGGTGATCAGGGCCAGCCCCGCGAGCAGGGAGGCGGTGGCGAAGGCGCCCACGAAATCGTACTCGTTGTAGAGCACCTCCACGTGCAGCGGCAGGGTGTTGGTCAGGCCGCGGATGTGGCCGGAAACCACCGACACCGCGCCGAACTCGCCCATGGCCCGGGCGTTGGACAACAGCACGCCGTAGAGCAGCGCCCACTTCACATTGGGCAGGGTCACGCTGAAGAAGGTGGTCCAGCCGCCGGCGCCCAGGGTCACGGCGGCCGTCTCCTCGTCGGAGCCCTGGTCCTGCATCAGCGGGATCAGCTCGCGCGCGGTGAAGGGCAGGGTGACCAGCAAGGTCGCCAGCACCAGGCCCGGCAGGGCGAAGACGATCTTGATGTGGTTGTGCTCCAGGAACGAGCCGAACCAGCCGTTGGCCCCGAACAGCAGCACCCAGACCAGGCCCGACACCACGGGCGAGATCGAGAACGGCAGGTCGATCAGGGTCAGGAACAGGCCCTTGCCCTTGAAGTCGAACTTGGCCACCGACCAGGCCGCCGCCAGGCCGAACACCGCGTTCAGCGGCACGCAGATGGCCGCGACCAGCAGGGTCAGCTTCACCGCCGAGATGGCGTCCGGCTCCTTCAGCGCCGAGAGCGCGGCCTCGGAGCCCTTGGCCAGGGCCTGGATGAACACTGCCGCCAGGGGCAGGAGGATCACCAGCGCCAGCCAGCTGAGCCCCGCGGCGACCAGCAGATAGGCCCCGACGCTGGCCGGGCGCTTGGCTGTCAGCGTCCTCATGCTGGCGCCCCGCGTCGCACCAGGAACAGCTGGATGGCGTTGATGGCGAGCAGCGCCACGAAGCTCATCGCCAGCATCAGCACGCCGATGGCGGCGGCGCCGGCATAGTCGAACTGCTCCAGCTTGGTGATGATCAGGAGCGGCGCGATCTCGCTCTTGAACGGCATGTTGCCGGCGATGAAGATCACCGAGCCGTACTCGCCGACCGCCCGGGCGAAGGCCAGGGTGAAGCCGGTCAGGAGCGCGGGGAGCAGGGCCGGCAGGATCACGCCGCGCCAGCGCTGTGCCGAACTGGCGCCGAGCGTCAGGGCCGCTTCCTCGACCTCCGCGTCGAAGTCCTGCAGCACCGGTTGCACCGAGCGCACCACAAACGGCAGGCCCACGAACACCATGGCGATCCAGATGCCGACCGGGGTGTAGGCGACCTTGATCCCTAGGGGAGCGAGCAGGCCTCCGACCCAGCCGGTGGGGGCGTAGATGGCGGTGAGCGCTATGCCCGCCACCGCCGTGGGCAGGGCGAAGGGCAGGTCGACGATGGCGTCGGCCAGCCGCCTGCCGGGGAAGTCATAGCGGACCAGCACCCAGGTCACGATCAGGCCGGTCACCACATTGGCCGCGGCCGCCAGCAGCGAGACGCCGAAGGAGACCTTCAGCGCCGCCAGGACCCGCGGGTTGGAGACCGCATGCCAGAATCCGCCGAAGCCGTGCTCCCACGGCCGCGCGATCAGGGCGGCCAGCGGGATCAGCACGATCAGGCACAGATAGAACAGGGTGAAGCCGAACGCCGGCCCGAAGCCGGGCAGGACGCTCGGCTCACGCCATCGCCGGCGCCGGGTTTTCGCGTCCGCCAATCAGGAGCCCTTGTAGATCTGGTCGAACACCCCGCCGTCCGCGAAGTGGGCCTTCTGCGCCTTCGCCCAGCCGCCGAAGTCGGCGATGGTCGCCAGGTTCAGCTTGGGGAACTGGCTCGCGTACTTGGCGGCCACGGCGGCCGAGGTCGGGCGATAGCCGTTCTGGGCCGCGATCTCCTGCGCCCAGTCTTCGTACAGCGCCTTCAGATACGCTTCGGCCACCGCGCGGCTTCCCTGCTTGTCCACGACCCGGTCGACCACGGCCACGGGCGGCTCGGCCAGGATCGAGCTGGACGGGATCACCGTCTCGACCTTGCCCGGGCCCAGTTCCTTGATCGACAGCAAGGCCTCGTTCTCCCAGGCCAGCAGCACGTCGCCGATCTCGCGCTGGACGAAGGTGGTGGTGGCGCCCCTGGCGCCCGTGTCGAGCACCGGCACGTGCTTGTAGAGCTGCTGCACGAAGGAGCGGGCGGTGGCCTCGCCGCCCGGCAGCTTCTGGGCGAAGGCCCAGGCCGCCAGGTAGTTCCAGCGCGCCCCGCCCGAGGTCTTCGGATTGGGGGTGATCACCTGAACGCCCGGCTTCACCAGGTCGGACCAGTCCTTGATCCCCTTCGGATTGCCCTTCCTGACCAGGAACACGATGGTCGAGGTGAAGGGGGTGGAATTGTTGGGCAGGCGCGACTGCCAGTCGGGCTTGATCAGCCCCTTCGAGGCGATCTGGTCGATGTCGTAGGCCAGGGCCAGGGTCACCACGTCGGCGGCCAGGCCGTCGATCACCGCTCGGGCCTGCTTGCCCGAGCCGCCGTGCGACTGGTTGACCTTCAGCTCCTTGCCCGACGAGGCCTTCCAGCGCTTGGAGAACTCCGCGTCGAACGCCTTGTAGAGTTCGCGCGTCGGGTCATAGCTGACGTTCAGCAGGGCCTGCACGTCGCCCTTGGCCGGCCCTTGCGGGGCGCAGCCTGCGAGCATGGCGAGGCCGGCGCCGGAAGCGCCCAGGGTGAAGCCGCGACGCGAAATCGATCCAACCATGAGCCCCTCCGTTTGCGTAGAAACGCGTAGGACCAGCTTCGGGTTCAATCTCTACTAAGTCAATGGGAGATCGTCTAATCGCTCACGAGAGATTTTGTGAGGCCTCCCGTCGACTGCAAGGCGGTGGCCAGGGACCAGCCCTCCAGCACATGGGCGATGGCGTCCCGCCCGGCCAAAAGCGCGGCGCGGATCGGGCAGGTCTCCACGTCGAAACAGTCGTGGCAGGGGCGGTAGGCGGTCTTTGACGCACAGGGCGCCAGGGCCAGGGGGCCTTCCACCGCGCGGATCACGTCGGCGAACATGATGGTCTCGGGCGCCGCGGCCAGGGCATAGCCGCCGAAACGGCCGCGGCGGCTTTCCAGGAACCCGGCCTGCTTCAGCTCCAGCAGGATGGCCTCCAGGAACTTGCGCGGCGCCTTGGCCCCGACCGCCACCTCGGCGATCGAGGCCGAGGGGGCCTCGATGGACGCCAGGTAGACGAGGGCGCGGAGCGCATACTTGGTCTTCTGCGAGAGCATGAAAATGCGCCCTATCACGCCCGGGCGTGACGAGCGAGCCGCGCGGGGCTATCTGGCGCCTTCCTTATTGTTCGGAGCGCCCCTCACCGTGCATCTGCCCCAGGCCAAGCTCGATCAGGTGCTCGACCGCTTCCACGAGATCGAGGCCCGCATGGGCGCGGTCACCGATGGGGCCGAGATCGTGCGCCTGTCCAAGGAGCATGCGGAGCTGAAGCCCGTGGCCGACGCGGTGGGCGAACTGGTCCGCGCCCGCGCCGAACAGCCCGAGCTGGAAGAGATGTTGAAGGCCGGCGACCCGGAGATGGCCGCCCTGGCCCGCGAGGAGCTCGACGCCCTGCGCGAACGCCTGCCGGGGTTGGAGCACGGCGTGGCCCTGCTGCTCGCGCCCAAGGACAAGGACGAGCACGCTTCGGCCATTCTGGAAGTGCGCGCCGGCACCGGCGGCGACGAGGCGGCCCTGTTCGCCGGGGACCTGTTCCGCATGTACCAGCGCTATGCCTCGACCCGCGGCTGGCGGGTGGAGGTGGAGTCCGAATCTGAGGGCGAGGCCGGGGGCTTCAAGGAAATCATCGCCTCGATCTCCGGCGACGGGGTGTTCGGGCGGCTGAAGTTCGAGTCCGGCGTGCACCGGGTGCAGCGCGTGCCGGCCACGGAGACGCAAGGGCGCATCCACACCTCCGCCGCCACCGTCGCCGTGCTGCCCGAGGTCGAGGACGTGGAGATCGAGGTGCGCGACGAGGACATCCGCATCGACACCTACCGCTCCTCCGGCGCCGGCGGCCAGCACGTCAACAAGACCGACTCGGCCGTGCGCATCACCCACCTGCCGACCGGCATCGTGGTGACCTCGTCGGAGAAGTCGCAGCACCAGAACCGCGCCAAGGCCATGAAGGTGCTGAAGGCCCGCCTCTATGACCAGCAGCGCCAAGCGCTCGACAGCGCTCGCGCCGAAAGCCGCAAGAGCCAGGTCGGCTCCGGCGACCGGTCCGAGCGCATCCGGACGTACAACTTCCCGCAGGGACGGGTGACCGACCACCGCATCAACCTGACCCTCTACAGCCTGCCCCAGGTGATGGAGGGCGACCTGGACGAGCTGCTCGACGCCCTGATCGCCGAGGACCAGGCCGCGCGCCTGGCCGCCCTGGAGGAAGAGTTCCGATGAGCCTGGAAGCCCTGAACCCGAAAACCACCGCCCTGGTGATCATCGACCTGCAGAAGGGCATCGCCTCGGCCGCCGTCGAACCGCACAGCTCAGCCGACGTGATCGCGCGGTCTTCGGCGATGGCCAAGGCGCTGAGGAAGGCCGGCGGCGTGGTCGTGCAGGTACGGGTCGGCTTCGCGCAAGACTTCGCCGACGCCCTGAACCAGCCCTCCGACGAGCCCGTTCAACGCCCCGCCGGCGGTTTGCCGCCCGAATGGCTGGCCTATGCCGAGGGCCTGAGCGTCGAGCCGTCGGACATCGAGGTGATCAAGCGCCAGTGGGGCGCCGTCTACGGCACCGAACTGGAGCTCCAGCTGCGCCGCCGGGGCGTGCAAACCGTCGTGATGTGCGGCATCAGCACCAACTTCGGCGTGGAATCCACCGCACGCGACCTGTGGGAACGCGGCTTCTCGCTGGTGTTCGCCGAGGACGCGATGGCGTCACGGCTGGCGGAGATGCACGCGTTTCCGGTGAAGTTCATCTTCCCGAGGATGGGTCGCGTGCGGTCGACCGATCAGGTGCTGGCGGCGATGGGCTGATCCGCCGCGGCTCGCGTAACCTTTCCAATTTCCGTCATCCTTGAAGTATGGGTCGCGCCAGCGCCCCATGCTTCGAGGATCCACTAGGCGCGAGCCTTGAAGCCGAGCGCCCTAACGCTACCTCACATGCAGTGTTGAGTGCGGAGCCTAGTGGGTCCTCGATCCCGCCCGCTCGCGCGGGCGTGCTCAAGGATGACGATCATTTTGAGGGGCCTGAGCGACGCTACTTCTCCCCGCGCGCCTGCCGTTTCAGCCGCTTCCTCGACGACTCCATCGCGCCGTCCAGGGTGAACTTCCTGTTCTCCTCCGACCCGCGCTTGGCGCCGACCGTGTCCGCCACCAGCGCTCCCCGCTGCCCCATCGGCAAGGGCGCCCCGGTGGTCGTGTCCTTCGCCGTCTGGTGCTCCATCTCGGCGTTGATCTTGGCGCCCAGCAGCACGACCGTGACCGACCACCAGGTCCAGACCATGAAGCCGATCATGGCGCCCAGCGGGCCATAGGTCTTGTCGTAGCGCGCGCTCGATCCGAGGTAGGTCGAGAACAGCCAGGAGACGAGCAGGCTGAGCGCCGCCGCGATCGCCCCGCCCCAGGTCAGCCAGCTCCACCTTGCCCGCTGCCGGCACGGGCCGAAGCGGTAGAGCACCGACAGCATCACCAGATAACCCAGGAACAGCAGCGGCCAGCGGAACACGCCCAGGCTCAGGGCGGGCGCGCCCCAGCCGAACCACCCCGCGGCGATGGGCGCGGCCACCACCAGGGCGCTGGCGAACAGCACGAAGGCCAGGCCGCCGATGGTGAAGCCCAGGGTGATCAGGGTGTAGCGGACGAAGTTGCGCTTCTCGGTCTCGTGGTAGGCGACGTTCAGCCCATAGATCAGCGCCTTGATGCTGGCGTTGGCGCTCCAGATCGATAAAGCCAACGACACGGCGAAGGCAAAGCTCAGGCTGTCCCGGCTGCGCCCGGCCACCAGGGTCATCTGATCACGGACGATCTGCATCACGCCCGGCGGCAGGGCCCCGTTGAACAGGGCCAGCACGCCTTGCGCCGTCTTGGCGTCGGCGAACAGGCCGTAGAGCGACACGAAGGCCGCGATGGCCGGGAAGGTGGCCAAGAGGGTGAAGAAGGTCACGCCCCCGGCCACGAATATCACCCGGTCGCCGTTGAAGCCCTGGAACACCCGCCAGCCGATATCGACCCACCCCTTGGCCGGGATTTGCGCGGGCTTTTCCGCATCGCGGCCCCGGCCGGGCTCGCGCACCTCGAAGGCCTCCGGCGTCAGGTCGGGCGGAGGCGGCTCGCCCCGGAAGGCGCGCCCGAACCGGTCGAACCAGCGGTCCACGCCGGCCCGGATGGCGGACCGGCCTTTCGAGTCCTTCGGCGCCAAGGCCTCGAACACCGCCACGCCGAGCAACAGGGCCGCGGCCCCGTCGGCGAACAGGCCCAGGCGCGAGCGCTTCGGCTTCGGGGGTTTCGGCTCCCGGCGCGCAAACAGCCAGAAGCGGTGCGGTTGGACAGCCCTCATGCTGCGAGAACGGCAGGAGCGTAGCGGTGTTCCTTCACCCGCTAGCGGGAAGGTGGGCCGGAGGCTCGGATGGGGGTCCGCGCTGCAGTTTGAAGATCGGAACCACGAACCTCACGAACCTCACGAACGCGGCCTTCGGCCTCAAGAAGGATCACCACAAAGGGCACAAAGGACACAAAGAGCGCGGCGCTTAGAGTGGAGGCGTGCGTGCGAGCAGTTTCAGGACGCGCGGAGCGCGTCGATAGATAGCCTCGGTGATCTCTTGGGCTGCGTGTCCTTTGTGCCCTTTGTGGTGAAAGACCCGGGTCCCCGCTCGCGCGGGGAAAAGCGGGATAGAGAGCAAGCCCCGCCACAGCCCGTTCGTGTGGTTCGTGAGGTTCGTGGTTCCCCTCCAGCGACCTAGCCGCCTCACAACGGCAAGCCATCTTGCCCTTCCGCCCCTGCCGTTCCAAAACCCGCCCATGCAGGGCCATGTCGCGGCGATCTACCGGTATCCGGTCAAGGGCTTCACGCCTGAGGCCGTCGAGGCCGCGCGCCTGACGCCTGGCGGCTATTTCCCCTTCGACCGGCTCTATGCGGTGGAGGACGGTCCGTCAGGCTTCGATCCCGAAGCGCCGGCCCACATCTCCAAGCAGAGGTTCACCGTCATAGCCCGCCTGCCGCAGGTGGCGCAGGTGCGCACGCGCTATGACGAGGCCACAGGGCGACTGACCGCCTCCGCGCCCGGCGCCGACCCTCTCGAGGCCGACCTGACCTCTGAGGCCGGCCGCGAGGTCTTCGCCGCCTGGCTGGCGGCCTTCCTGGGGGACGCGGTCGAGGGTCCGCTGAAGGTGCTCGCCGCGCCCCAGGGCTACAGCTTCATGGACCACCCCAAGGGCTTCGTCTCGATCCTGAACCTGGCGAGCGTGCGCGACTTCGAGCAGCGCCTGGGCCGCCCGGTGGACCCGCTGCGGTTCCGCGCCAATATCCATGTCGAGGGCTGGCCCGCCTGGGCCGAGAACGACCTGATCGGGCGCGCGCTGACGCTGGGCGCCGGCGAGGCGACCGTCTTCAAGCCCATCGTCCGCTGCACGGCGCCGGACGCCAACCCGGACACCGGCTTGCGCGACCTCTCCACCACCCACGACCTGTTCGACCAGTACCGCCACGTGCTGTGCGGCGTTTATGTCGAGGTGACGCGGGGCTGCACACTAAAGCCCGGCGACGCCTTGGACCTGATTGCGGAGCTTGCGGCATGACCACCCTGGTGAAGGCCTGGACCGGCGCCCAGCAGCGGCTGAAGGCGGCCGGGGTGGATTCGCCCGCCATCGACGCGCGCCTGTTGCTGGAGGCCGCGGTGGGCGTCACCCGCACCGAGGTGATCACCGACCCCCACCGCGAGGTCGCGCCGGACCTGCAGGCGGTGCTGGACGGCTATGTCGAGCGCCGCGCGCGCCGCGAGCCGGTGTCGCGCATCCTAGGCCGCAAGGGGTTCTGGAAGCTCCTGCTGACCGTCTCGCCCCATGTGCTGACGCCGCGCCCCGACACCGAGACCATCGTCGAGCTGGCGCTGAAAGCCTTCCCCGAGAACGCCGCCTTCCAGATGGCCGACCTGGGCGTCGGCTCCGGAGCGATGCTGCTAGCGATCCTGGCCGAGCGCCCGGCCGCGCGCGGCATCGGCACCGACGTCTCCGAGGAAGCCCTGGCCGTGGCCAAGGACAACGCCGCCAACCTCGACCTGGAGGGCCGCGCGACCTTTCTTCGCACCGACTGGGGCGCGGGCCTGCCGGACGGCGCCTTCGACCTGATCGTCTCCAACCCGCCCTATATCCGCACCGACGAGATCCCCACGCTGCAGCCCGAGGTGAAGGACCACGAGCCGCACCTGGCGCTGGACGGCGGGCCCGATGGGCTGAAAGCCTATCGGGAGCTGGTTCCGGAGATCTTCCGCCTGCTGAAGGACGACGGCCTGTTCTATGTCGAGATCGGCCACGACCAGTCGGCCGAGGTCGAGGCCCTGTTCCGCGAGGCGGGCGGCTGGGACGTGGTCACGGTCAAGGATCTGGGCGACCGCGACCGGGTCGTGACCGGTCGCAAGAAAGGCCTTGGAAAAGCCGCGGCGACTCGCTAAGTCTTTCGGCGTCTCCCACCACATCGCCGGGGCTTTCACACCCACCTCGCGAAGGTTACGGCGGATCAGGGGCTTACGGCGAAGCGCATTGCGCCAGCCGGGGCGGGACGACGGATACTGCGGCTCTAGGACCGAACAGCGGGGTTGTCCCGACGGTTCTCGCCGCACGCGCCAGGCTACGGGAGCGCTGGCTAACCCAACCGGTTGCATAGATGAGAGATTTTCGAGGCATGAAGCGGCAGCGCGGCCGCAACCGCAAGCCCGGTGGCGGCGGTGGGGGCGGCGGCGGGGGTCAGTCGAACAACCCCAACCGCGCGTTCGAGTCCAACGGGCCCGAGAACCTCAAGATTCGCGGCAACGCCCAGCACGTGTACGAGCGCTATCAGCAGCTCGCCCGCGACGCCTTCACCTCGGGCGACCGGGTGCTGGCCGAGAACTACCTGCAGCATGCGGAGCACTATTTCCGCGTCCTGCGCACCCTGCAGCCCTCGCGCCCTGTGGCCGAGATCGTGCAGCGCGACGCCTTCGCCTCCGGCTTCGACATCGACTTCGAGGACGAGAGCGGCGAACAGGCCGTCGAGATGGACGGCGTGGCCGAGGCCGGCGAGACCGAGGGCGGCGACGGCATGAACGCCCAGGCGGGTCAGGGCGGTGAGCAGCGCCGTGACCGCGACGACTACCGCCGCGACGAGCGTGGCGAAGGCCGCAATGAAGGCCGTCGCGACCGCGAGTACCGCGACGACCGCCCCAGAGACCGTGACAACCGCGAATTCCGCGACCGCGACGGCAATCGTGAAGGCGGCCGTGATCGCGACCGTGGCGACTATCGCCGCGACGACCGTGAGCCGCGCCCCGACCGCGAATTCCGCGGCGAGCGCAACGAAGGCCGCGGCGAACGCAACGAGCCGCGCGAACCTCGCCCCGAAGGCCAAGGTGGTCAGGGCCAAGGCGGCCAGGGCCAGGGCGGCGAAGGCCGTCGTGAGGGCCGCCGCGACCGCTTCGAGCGCCGCGACCGCAACCGCAACCGCGACGACCAGCCGGCGGGCGATCCCCTGGCGGTGGTCGAACCCCGCGCCGAAGCCCTGCCGTCCTCGTCCGAAGCGGCCCCCGCGCCCTTCGCCGGCGACGACAGCCACATGCCCGCCTTCCTGCGCCAGGCCCCCCCGGCCGCCGAAGCGGACGCCGCCCCGGCCGAAAAGCCCAAGCGCGCCCCCCGCCGCAAGAAGACCGAAAGCTTCGAAGACACCCCCGCCGATTAAGGCGCGGCGCAAGTCAGTGAACCGAACAGGCCCCGCTCCGAAAGGCGCGGGGCTTTTTCGTGAGCGACGAGCCGGAAGGTGAAGCGGCCTTCGGTCTTCACCCGCTAGGGGGAAGGATCAGCGCTGCGAGCGCCTCTTCGCCGGGGAAACGGGCTGGGTGTGAACGCGGTCTTCCCTTCCAGGCAGCGGAGCCCTGCCTCCAGGCCCGCCCTCAAACCGCCTGCGCGAACGCCGCCTCGGCCGTGCGCCAGTTGAAGCCGTTCATGAAGGCGTCGACATAGGCTCCGGCCTTGGCGCCGTAGTCCATGTGATAGGCGTGCTCGTACATGTCCAAGGCCAGGAGCGGCGTGGCGCCGGCCAGGGCCATGGTGTGATCCGCAGCCCACTGGTTGGCAAGCCGCCCGTCGCGCCGGCTCCAGGTCAGCAGCACCCAGCCGGAGCCGCCGCCCAGCGCCTTGCCCAGGCCCGCAAACTCCGCCCGCCAGCGGTCCATGCTGCCGAAGTCGTGCTCGATCTGTCCGCCCAGCGCCTTGCCCGGCCCCGGCCCCGCGCCCAGCCCGGCGAAATAGAGCTCGTGCAGGATCATGGAATTCCAGGCCAGCAGCTCCTCGCGCTTCAGGCCGTTCAGCGTGTAGGTGGGCGCCTTCGCCGGATCGAGCGCCCTGAGTTCCCCCTGGATCGCGCCCAGCCGCTTCACCGCCCCGGCGTAGTTGTTGTCGTGGTGGCTGACGAGCAGCTTCTCCGACAGCCAAGGCACCGCTTTCGGATCGACCGGCAGGGGTTTGGGCGCAAACCCGCCGGCGACGGGCGCGGGCTGGCCTGCGGCGGCGGTCGCCGCGACGGCGGGGCCGGCCAGGGCGGCAGCGGCGATAAGGCTGCGGCGGTCGAGGGTGGTCTGGGACATGATGCTCGCTCCTGCGGTGTGCGAGCGGGACTTGGGCGCCCCACGACGCCTTCGCCGGGCGCCCGCGATGCCCGGAGCGGCGACCCTAGGCCTTCACCGGAGGGCCGCGCAACGTCGGCCTTCCGACGCCCGGCCGAGCGCTTCCACAATGACAGTTGATCGTAAGCTCCCGAGGTCTAGTTTGCGCCGCCTATGGCCAAAGCCGCGCATCAGCACCCGCACGAACACGACCATGCCCATGACCACGACGGTCACGCGCATGCGCACGACCACGCGCATCCGCACAGCCACGGTCAGGGCCAGCATCATCACGGCCACCACGGCCACGATCACAGCCATGGCCACCACCATCACGCCCCGGCCGATCCCAACGATCCGCGCTGGATGATCGGCGTCGGGTTGAACCTGGCGTTCGTGGCGGCCGAGGTCGTCGCCGGCCTGATCGGCCATTCCACCGCGCTGCTGGCCGACGCGGGGCACAATCTCTCCGACGTGCTCGGCCTGGCGATGGCGGGCGTCGCGGCATGGCTCGCGGCCAGGCCGGCGGGCAAGCGGCGGACCTACGGCTGGGGCAAGGCCACGGTCTTGGCGGCTTTAGCCAATGCGGTGGCCCTGGTGTTCGCCTCCGGCCTGATCGCGTCCGAGGCCGTGCGTCGCCTGACCTCGCCGGAGCTGCCCGAGAGCGGGCTGATGATGGGCGTGGCCTTCGTCGGCATCCTGATCAACGGCGCCACGGCCCTGATGTTCATGCGCGGCCGGCACGAGGACGTGAACGTGCAGGGCGCCTTCATGCACATGCTGGGCGACGCTCTGATCGCGGCGGGGGTGGTGGTCGCGGGCCTCTTGATCCGCCTCACCGGCTGGGCCTGGATCGACCCGGTCACCAGCCTCCTGGTGGTCGCCATCGTGCTGTTCGGCACCTGGGGCCTGTTCAAGGAGGCGTTCCACCTGGCCATGGACGCGGTGCCGCGCGGCATCGACCCGGACGCAGTCTACGACCTGTTGGCCGCCCAGCCCGGCGTCACGGAAGTGCACGACCTGCACGTCTGGCCGATCTCCACCACGGAGGTCGCGCTCACCGCCCACCTGGTCCGCCCGGTCGGCGCCGACGACGCCTTCCTGCAGGCCACCTGCGAAGCCGTGCACCATCGCTTCGGCATCGCCCACTCGACCATCCAGGTCGAGCGCGCCCCCCGGCCGGCCTGCGAGAGCCTGCACGCCTGAGCAACAGCCCTCGCCCAGCTCGGTTCGGACGCGGTACTGAAGTCAGGCAAAAGTCGGAATTTCATCAGGGAGAGGTCGGGCGGTCCGACGCGATTACTGCCAGTCAGCTTGTGGTGGACCTTGGGTCCGAGGCCACGGCCAATCCGACTTAAGGAGAGAGACTGATGCGGTATCGTGCAGCGACAGTGACCGCCCTCATCGCCCTCGCCATGTGCGCCAGCGCCCCCGGCTTCGCCCAGCCGGCGGCCGGCCCCAAGCCCTCGCAGACGGGTCCCGGCGCGCCCAACGCGAAACCCGCGCCGGACCTGAGCGTCTGCATTGTGCACACGAACTTCGTCGCCCGGGACGGCTCTCACGGGCAAAGGTGGGTCAACCATTGCGGTGTGATGATCCAGGCCCTGGTCTTCCGCGGCGGCCGGCAGGTCCAACAGCAGCGGATGTTTGTGAGCGATCCCGACCATAATCCGCTCGTCGCCAATGCGGGCGACACCGCCACCTTCACGGTGATCGAATAGGGTCCGCTCGCGCTGGCTGAGGCGATCGTGATCAGGTCCGGCGCAGAGCCTAGGGCTGGAAAACGAGGATCGCGGCAGGGTCGGCGCGGACGACACCTTCCTGCGACCTGCGAGGCCGTCCACCACCGCTTCGGCATCGCCCACGCCACCTCCAGGTCGAGCGCACGGCGCGGCAGGCGTGCGAAAGCCTGCGCGCCTGAGAGGCGTCGGGCGACTAAGGGGCGGATTCCTTGATGTGTTCCCTCTTCAGTTCCGCCGCGAGATCGAACGACGCAGAGCGCAGGTGCGCAAGCGTGTCGTTCGCACGCGCGCTTACCTTTCCATGCTTCATAAGAACGATGTCGTTCAAGGATTCCATGCCACCGAATGAGCGAAGGAACTCTTCTAGGCCGTAGTAGTCCCCGCCTCGGATTCGCTCAGCACACCGGGCCATCTTGTCGGCCCAGTGAGGCTGATCATGGGCTCGCAGCAGATCAGCCAATTTGGAAATCAAGCGGGCCAGTTTCGTTCGGCGATTTGGCTTCCAGAACATCGCGGCACCCTAGAGGCCCACTTTTTGGCCCGCAACGGGCGTTGCAGACACACGTCCTGCGTCTATTGTCCGCGTTCAAATGCACCAGATGCTCGGCTTAGCGCTCCTCATGCTCCCGGGTCCGGCGGATGCCAGGGCCGATGCGGTCGCCGCCGCAGAGAAGCGATGCCTGGAGGCTGAAAAAGGTCCCGCGCCCGCTCCGATGGTTCGGCGGCCTGTTGAGAAATTCGACGAGTGCATCGTCGCGGAAGCGAACAAGTGGTCGATGGAAACCCGCAAGGCCATTTGCGCGCTCGGCAAGTCCGGTGGTCCCTGCGGGTCTACGGTCGAGGTCTACATGACCAAAGACGGCAGGTGTCGGACGGACTACGAATAGAGCTTTCGTCTTTAGGTGTCCCCGCCCATCGCCGATAGTCGTGGCGATGCAGGGCGTCGGGCGCCCATGCGCGGCCCAGTCGACAGCGTAAGCAAGCTGCGCTAGGCGATCAGGTCATGTCGCGGGGTGAGCAACGCTTGGGCGAGGTAGCAACGCCGGGTTCGCCGGGCGCGCCCGACGCCATGCCGCGTCCGGATTTCGAGGCGCTGTTCCGGCATCTGCCGAGCCCGCACATGGTGCTCGACCGTGAGTTCCGCTTCGTGGACGCCAACGACGCCTATTGCGCCGTGACCGAGCGCCGTCGCGACGAACTCATCGGCCGAGGCGTGTTCGAAATGTTCCCGAACGACGGCGACGCCGGCCGGCGCCTGCGCGAGTCGCTGGACGAGGTGCTCGCGACCGGCAAGCCGCACTCCATCCCGCTGATACCCTATCCCATCTCCCTGCCGCAGACGCGCGGCGGCGGCTTCGAAATGCGCTACTGGTCGGCGATCCACACGCCGCTGCTGGACGAGGCCGGCGCCACCCGGTTCATCGTCCAGAACACGGTGGACGTCACCGAGCTTCAGCGTCTGAAGGAGATCGCCTTCGGTCCCGGCGAGGAGCGGGCGGCGGACAAGTCCGTCCTGTTGCAGCGGGCGCAGGAGGTCGAACGCGCCAACACGCTCTTGCAGGAGGAGAAGCGGAACCTTCGCGACCTGTTCATGCAGGCTCCGGGCTTCATGGCGGTGCTCGCCGGACGGGATCTGGTGTTCAGCCTCGTGAACCAGACGTACCAGCAGTTGATCGGCCACCGCCCGGTGATCGGCAAGACGCTCACCGACGCGCTGCCAGAATTGCGCGGCCAGGGCTTCGATGACCTGCTGCGCCAGGTCATGCGCTCGGGCGAGCCCTACATTGGGACCGCCACCAGCGTGTTCCTGCAGCGCACCTCCGGCGCGCCGATGGAAGAGCGCTTCCTGGACTTCATCTACCAGCCGATGCGCGGCGCGGACGGAACCGTCTGGGGCGTGTTCATCGAGGGCAGCGACGTCACCGACCGGGTCCACGCCGAGCGCCAGCAAAAGCTCCTGGTCGACGAGCTGAACCACCGGGTGAAGAACATCCTGGTGACGGTCCAGGCGATCGCCAACCACTCCTTGCGCACCACGGCGGATCCCGCGTCGGTGAGGAAGGACTTCGAGTCACGCCTTGTCGCGCTTGCCGCCACCCACAATCTGCTCACCGCTTCGAACTGGCGCGCGACCCACCTGCGTGACGTCCTGATGGTGGAATTCCAGCCCCATGGGGCGGAGCGGTACAGCCTGCAGGGGCCGGACGTGGAGCTGTCGCCCTCGGAAGCCGTGGCGCTTGGCCTGCTCTTCCACGAACTCGCCACGAACGCGGCGAAGTATGGAGCCCTCTCCGCGCCGGAAGGCCGGATAGAGGTCTCATGGAGCGTGGACGACGCGGCGCGGCTGGCCCTGGAGTGGCGCGAGGGCGGCGGCCCGCCGGTGAGCGCCCCGGCGCGCCGAGGGTTCGGGTCGCGCCTCATCGAACGCAGCCTCAAAGGGGCTCTGCGGGGCGAGGCGACCCTCGACTTCGCGCCGGACGGCCTGCGCTGCCATGTCGAGCTACCGTTGAAGGGCGAGGCGCTGGGCGTCTAGCGACCGCCCGGCTCGCGACGTCAGTCCTCGACCTGGCCGTTCTCGTCCGGGAGCTTGTAGGCCAGGACTTGGGCGTCTTCGATTTTGGGCATGCCGTCGAGCAACTCAGGCGTCTTCGCGATCAGTGCGCGCCCGACCTTGCCGGCGAGGTGCGCGAGCCGTCCCTTGTCTCCTGGAAACGTGTCAAAGATGGCGAAGTCCTCGTGACCGAAGCGGACGGCGTACCAGGTCGTCGTGTCGCGCTCCTCCATCACCGCCGACAGCCCTTCGCGCAGGAAAGCCTCGACCTCGGATCCCTTGCCCGCTTTCGCCCGCAGGCGCACGAACAGCGCCTTGTTCACAGCCGGCGCCTCGTCACGCGCCATGCGCGCTTCCGTGTTCGGATCGCGACCCTGTGCCTGGCCTGTCTGTTCCATCACGCTCTCTCGTTCTGTGTGCGCCGCTTGGCGCGCGGCCTGCGATGTGTGCGGTTTGCGGTGAATGCGGGCGCACCGATTGCATAGGCGCGGGGCCGGCGACATTCGGACGATGACTAAGGAACCTGCCGTCGCCGCGCCGTGTCGTTCGGGCGCGCCTGGCCGCGCCGCATGCTCAACGCCGACTCACGCAATTTTTTCGTCACCTCGCCTGGGCTATGCTGACGCCATGACATCGCCCGCCCGTCATCTGTTTCGCCTGGCGCCCGCCATCGCGGCGCTCGGTGTGCTCGCCGCCTGCGCCAATCAGCCGAAGCCGAGCGTGAGCCCCGGCGTCGGCAACGCCGTGCCGCCTCCGCCCCCGCCGCCGCCTGCGGGCGGGCGCGTGCTGCTGGACTGGAAGGCGATCATCCGCCCCGCCGAGCTTGGTCGGCTGGAGCGGCTGGGCGAGGCCTGGACCGTGGCGCTCGGCGAGGCGCGGGCGGAGCATCACGGCGACGCCCTGAAGGCGCTGGGCGAACTCACCGATCCCAACGCCTCGGCCGACGGGCCGGCGCCCCCGCCCGGCGACTACCGCTGCCGCACCGTCAAGATCGGGTCCAAGGCCCAGGGGTTGAAGAGCTTCACCCAGTACGGCTGGTTCACCTGCCGCATCGAGGCCACGGCCAAGGGCCTGAAGCTCTCGAAGACCAGCGGCTCCCAGCGCCCGTCGGGCCTGCTGTTCCCCGACACTGCGCGGCGCATGGTGGTGCTGGGCTCGATCTCGCTGGGGGAGGAGCCCGCCGCCAACGCCTATGGCCTGCACCCCGAGCGCGATTTCGTGGGCGTGATGGAGCGCCTGCCGTCCGGCGGCTGGCGCCTGGCGATGCCGTGGCCATATGCGGAGTCCAACCTCGATCTGATCGAGTTGCAGCGCTGAGAGCGTGTCAGGGAAAACCATCCGCGCACTTTCCCGCCCGGACATGCTCTCCAAGAACGATTCGCTAGGAGCTCCCGCCGATGTTCGACCACCTGTCCCTCGGCGTCGCCGACCTCGCCGCCGGGCGGCGTTTCTACGACGCCTTCCTGACTCCCTTGGGCGCCGTGCTGCTGAGCGAAAAGCCCGGCGAGCTCGGCTGGGGCGTCCCCGGCGACGGCCCGCGCTTCTTCCTCTATCCGGCCGGCGAGGGCCGCGTGGCCGGGCAGGGGACGCACATCGCCTTCTCCGCGCCCGACGAGGCGACCGTGGACGCCGCCTATGCCGCCGCCCTGGTGGCAGGGGCGACCGCCACCCGCCCCGCCGGCCATCACCCCGACCTCGCGCCCGACTACTACGGCGCCGTCCTGCTCGATCCCGACGGCAACAAGCTGGAGCTGGTGCGCGTCGGCGTGGCGATGGGGATGGCGGCTTAGCAACCCTCTCCCGATCGGGAGAGGGAGGGACCCGCGCCGCAGGCGTGGGAGGGTGAGGGATACGGGGCTCTCAGAACGCGGCGCGACAGCTCGGACAAGTCCCTCTCCCTCATCCTCCCCATTGCTTCGCAACGGGTCCCTTCCTTCTCCCGACCGGGAGAAGGACAAAAGGTGTCCAGCGGATTGATGGGTAACA
>JAFECT010000004.1 GCA_018241995.1 Pseudomonadota bacterium | reverse complement strand
GTCCACATATGGGTCCTCGGGTCTGCGCAGCGCTGCGCGCTGCTCCGCTCCGAGGATGACGGAAGTTTATAAAGGGGGCGCTTGGTGTGACGCTCGGCGCCACCACGACAAAATCACCGCCTGACTCCAGGTCAGCGGCGTCGAGGCGCTCCCGATCGCGCGAAGGCCGAGGGGAGGGCGGATCGCCGCCCTCCCGGCCGGCTTATTGACCGCGCATGTTGCGGTTCATGCCGCCGTCACGCTTGCGGCCGCCGTGTGAGGCTTCGCCGCCCTTGCGGCCGGCTTCAGCCGCCAGCGACCGGTCCTGGGAGAAGCTGCGCTTCTCGCTCGGCACGCTGGCGCCGCCCTTGCGGGCGATGGCGCGCTGGCGCTCCGGGTCCATCGACGCGAATCCACGTTTCGACGTGCCGCTACGCTCGTTTCCTTGGCCTTGGGCCATTATCGAGGCTCCCTTGCAATCCCTTGAATACAAACAGTTCCGGCGTGGCGATTGCAGAACCGTCCGGCTTGGCGTTGGTTCCGAGAAAATCGCGCCCTTCACGAAAAGCTGACTGCTACGCTTCCGGTCCCGACGCGGCGTCGTAGGGGCGCGAGTCATTGTCGCCCGGCTCGGGCGAGGTCTGGGGCGCCTCTTCCGGGGAGGGATCGGGGGTGATCTCGGGCGAGGGCCCGGGATTGGCGGGGATTTCCGGCTGCGGCGCGGCGGGAGGGGTCGGGTCGACGAAGGTCATGGAAGCTCCGGGGCTGAGGCTAGGAACGGCTGAGGCGCACCGGGGTTCAGCGGGGCGAGGATCCTTCGCTTGAGAGGGGAACCACGCGCGCGCTGGGGAATTTCCTTGTGCAGCTTCACCGCGCCAGCGCCATCGGGGGACTGCCCAGCCATGTCGACGACGAAGCCGCTTCTTCGTCAGGCCCCGTATCTGAGACGGTACGCGCGCGCCCTGACCGGCTCGCAGTCCGAGGGCGACGGCCACGTGCAGGCGACCTTCCAGGCCCTGCTGGACGGCGAGATCACGCTCGATCGCGACATGCCGGTGCGCCTGTCGCTGTTCCGGGCCTTCCACCGGACCTGGCGCAAGGCGCTGAACGGCCACTCCATCGACGCGCCGCGGCGGCGGCTGGTGGCGGACGCCCGGCTGCAGAAGATGACGCCGGAGCACCGCACGGCGCTGCTGCTGGTGCTGATGGAGGGCTTCACCGTGGAGGAGGCGGCCTTCGTGCTGGGCGTTCACGAGGACGAGGCCCAGCGCCGTTTCGATGCGGCCCAGCGCGCGATGGAGGAGCAGCTGGCCACCGACGTGCTGATCATTGAGGACGAGCCGATCATCGCGCTGGACCTGGAGCGGCTGGTCGGCGAGATGGGCCACCGGGTGGTGGGCGTGGCTCAGACCCATTCCGAGGCCGTGCGCCTGGCCAAGGGCGAAGCGCCGGGGCTGGTGCTGGCGGATGTCCGCCTGGCGGACGGCTCCAGCGGCATCGAGGCGGTGTCCGATATTCTGAAGAGCTATGACGTGCCGGTGGTGTTCATCACCGCGTTTCCCGAGCGTCTCTTGACCGGTGAGCGTCCGGAGCCGGCGTTTCTGGTGACCAAGCCGTTCAAGGCCGACGCCGTGAAGGCCCTGATCGGCCAGGCCCTGTTCTTCCACCAACCCCGGCCGCACCTGCAGGTGATCTGAAGGCTCCGCCGGGCCGGAACCAGCCGGCGGTCGCGCCTGTTTGGCGGGCGGGGCCATTCGCCTTTCCCAAACCAGCCGCGGAGACGACCATGACCGACGTGACCGGACCCAAGACGACCAACGCCGACGACGAAGCCACCGGTCCGGACGCCCTGGCCGGGGAAGCGCGCGCCTTCGAGACTGGCCAGGACGCGATCTCGACTTCGCGCCGCACCCGCCGTCCGACGGCGGCTTCCACGCCGGAGGCGGCGTCCGCCGGCGAACTGCGCGAGGAGGACAGCCTGCTGGCCCAGGGGATCGATCTGGCCCAGGACAGCGCCGAGCGCCTGCGTGATCGGGTCGAGGACCAGATCGAGGCCTTCGGCGCCTTCACCCGCGAGAACCCGATGATGGCCGTGGGCCTGACCTTCGGCGCCGGGCTGATCCTGGGGATGCTGCTGAACCGCCCACGCTACTGATCAGACGGCGGCGGCCCTCGCCAGCACATGGTCGGCCACGAAGGGGTTGGAGCGGCGCTCCTCCCCGAAGGTCGACATCGGCCCGTGGCCGGGCACGAAACGCACGTCGTCGCCCAGCGGCCAGAGCTTGCCGGTGATGGAGGCGATCAGATCGGCGTGGTTCCCGCGCGGGAAGTCGGTGCGTCCGATCGAACCCTTGAACAGCACGTCGCCGACCTGGGCGAAACGCGCCTGGCGCTGGAAGAACACCACGTGGCCGGGGGTGTGCCCCGGGCAGCGGAACACCTCGAACGAAGTCTCGCCGACCTGGACGGTATCGCCCTCGTCGAGCCAGCGGTCCGGGGTGAACGGGCGGCCGTCGGGGATGCCGTAGCGTCGGCCATCCTCCTCGATGCGCTCGATCCAGAACTGGTCGTCCGGGTGCGGGCCTTCGATCGGCGCGCCGGTCGCAGCCTTCAGGGCCGCGGCGCCGCCGGCATGGTCGAGGTGGCCGTGGGTGATCCAGATCTTCTCGACCGTGAAGCCGCGGCGCGCGATCTCGGCCAGCAGGTGATCGACCTCGCCGCCGGGGTCGATCACCGCCGCGCGATTGGTTTTGGCGCAGGCCACTACGGTGCAGTTCTGCGCCAGCGGCGTGACGGGGGCGATGAAGGCCTTGATCGGCGAGTCTGACGTCATACGGTCAAGCTTAAAGAGACGGACAAAAAGAAAGAAGCCCGGGCGAACCCGGGCTTCTCATAGGCGACGGGCTTGATCGTCGGCTTACGCCGGCGGCTGGCCCGAGCCGTGGTCTTCCAGATCGACAGAGTCCACGACGCCACGGCGCACGTTGGAATTCCAGAAGCCGAACAGGAAGTAGAAAATCAGGCCGATGACGGCCCAGCCGGCGAACAGAATCTTGGATTCATTGTTCAGGCTGAAGAACAGCACCACGCAGCCGATGATCGACAGCGGCGCCACGACGAAGACCATCGGCGTCTTGAACGGACGCACGCGATCCTTGTCGGTGAAGCGCAGGATCATCACGCCGAGCGACACCATGGCGAAGGCGAATAGCGTGCCCGCGTTAGAGTAGTCGGCCAGCTGGCCCACCGGCAGGAAGGCGGCGGCGATGGCGACCACGATCCCCGTGATCAGGGTGATGACCCAGGGGGTGCGGAACTTGGAGTGCACCGTGCTCAGGAAGCCCGGAAGCAGGCCGTCGCGCGCCATCACGAAGAAGATGCGGGTCTGGCCGTACATCATCAGGAGCACCACCGAAGGCAGCGCGATCGTGGCGGCGAGGCCGACGAGGGCGCCCGCAAGCGGCTGATGCACTTCCTTCAGGACGTAGGCCAGGGCCTCCTTGGAGCAGACCAGCGGCGCGTGCGTCGCCGAGCAGGCGGCGCTGCCGTAAAGTTGCGGCGAGCCGTCGGCGAAGAACTGGCCGTCAGGCCCCATCAGCGGCTGGGCGCCCAGCGAGCCGATCACGCCGCCGGCCACCAGGAGGTAGAAGACGGTGCAGATCAGGAGGCTGCCGATCAGGCCGATGGGCACGTTGCGCTGCGGGTTCTTGGTCTCTTCGGCGGCGGTCGAGACCGCGTCGAAGCCGACGTAGGCGAAGAAGATGGACGCGGCCGCGCCCAACACCCCCGTACCGCTGCCGTCGAAGGGGTTGCCCCATCCGCGCGGCGTGAACGGCTTGAAGTTGTCCATGTGGCCGGAGATCAGCGGCAGGGTCAGGACCACGAACAGCGTCAGGGCCGCGACCTTGATCGCCACCAGGACGGCGTTGAAGGTGGCGCTTTCCTTGGTGCCGATGATCAAGAGCGCCGTGACGAAAACGGTGATCAGGACGGCGGGCAGGTTGAAGATGCCGCCGACCTCCCCACCGTGCATGAAGCCCAGCTGGATCGGCGGGCCCACGGTCAAGGCGTGTGGAAGTATGTGATAGCCGTAGCCGTCCAACAGGCCGATCAGGTGGCCGGACCACCCGACCGCCACGGCGCTGGCGCCCAGGGCGTATTCGAGGATCAGGGCCCAACCGACCAGCCAGGCGATCATCTCGCCCATGACGGCATAGGAGTAGGTGTATGCCGACCCCGCCACCGGCACCATCGAGGCGAGCTCGGAATAGCAGAGCGCGGCGACAGCGCACACGAAGCCGGCGATGATGAACGAGACCATCATGCCGGGGCCCGCCTTCTGGGCGGCCGTGGCGGTCAGAACGAAGATACCGGTGCCGATCACGGCCCCGATGCCCAGCAAGGTCAGTTGGATCGGACCCAAAGAGCGCTTGAGCGACTTCTTCTCGGCCGTAGCCAGGATCTGATCGAGTGGCTTAACGCGCCACATGGTCCCCCCTTAAGCCCAATTCGGGCATATCCCATTCGGATCGCGGCAGGAGAGCCGCAAGGCGGAGCCGGGGTCAAGGGTGAACGACTGTTTACTGTCCAAAGGGGGACCAATGGACGCGCAGGCCGACCTGCCGGTTCGCGACGCCTTGCCTGCACTCAAGGACGCCCTGGCGCAGCGTACGGCGGCGGTGCTGGTGGCCCCTCCGGGGGCCGGCAAGACCACCCTGGTCCCCTTGGCCCTGAAGGACGAGCCGTGGGTCGAGGGCCGCAAGCTGATCGTGCTGGAGCCGCGCCGGCTGGCGGCGCGGGCGGCGGCGACGCGCATGGCCTCAATGATCGGAGAAAAAGTCGGTGATACCGTAGGTTATCGGGTAAGGCTGCAGTCCAAGGTCAGCGCTAAAACCCGCATCGAGGTGGTCACCGAGGGGGTGTTCACCCGCATGATCCTGGACGATCCGGGCCTCGACGGCGTGGCCGCAGTGATGTTCGACGAGTTCCATGAGCGGAGCCTCGACGCCGACTTAGGGTTGGCCTTGGCGCGCGATGCGCAGGGGGTGCTGCGCGACGATCTCAGGTTGCTGGTGATGTCGGCTACACTGGACGGGGCGCGGGTTTCCGCCCTTCTGGACGATGCGCCGGTGGTAGAGAGCCAGGGACGCATGTTCCCGGTCGAGACCCGCTATCTGGGCCGCGACCCGCGCGAGCGAATCGAGGACGGCGTGACCCGCGCGGTGCTGCGGGCGCTGGCCGACGAGACCGGCAGCATCCTGGCCTTCCTGCCGGGGCAGGGCGAGATCAGGCGCACGGCCGAGCGACTGGCCGAGCGGATCCGCGACCCCAAGGTGATCCTGGCCCCCCTCTATGGGGCACTGGACCCGGCCGAGCAGGACCGCGCTATCGAGCCGGCGCCCGAGGGGCTGCGCAAGGTGGTCTTGGCCACCTCCATCGCCGAGACCAGCCTGACCATCCAGGGCGTCAGGGTGGTGATCGACTGCGGCCTCGCGCGCGTGCCTCGCTTCGACCCGGCCTCGGGCTTGACGCGGCTGGAGACGGTCAGGGTCTCGCGCGCGGCGGCAGACCAGCGGCGGGGACGGGCGGGGCGCCTGGAGCCCGGCGTCTGCTACCGCCTGTGGGAGGAGCCGGAGACGCGCTCCCTGCCGCCCTTCGCTCGGCCGGAGATCCTGGAGGCGGACCTGTCGCGCCTGGCGCTTGACCTGGCGCGCTGGGGCGCGCGGGACACGGCGCAGATGTCCTTCCTCGACCCGCCGCCCAGGGCCGCCTTCACCGAGGCGCGGGGACTGTTGCAACGGCTGCAGGCGCTGGACGCCGAGGGCGGCCTGACCGCGCATGGCCGCGCCCTGGCCGACCTGCCCCTGCCGCCCAGGCTGGCGCACATGGTGGTGGAGGCCGCGGCCGGCGGGGCGGCGCAGACCGGCGCGCGTATCGCCGCGGTGCTGACCGAGCGGGGCCTTGGCGGAAACGACACCGACCTGCGCACGCGGCTGGAGCGGCTGGAGCGAGACCGCTCGCCCAAGGCGCGCGACAGCCTCGCCCTGGCCGACCGCTGGGCCCAGGCGGCGGCGCGTCACGCGGGAACGGTGCGGGCGCACGGGACCGGGGCGGGCCTGCTGCTGGCCGAGGCCTATCCGGAGCGCATCGCCCGCGCCCGCGGCAAGCCCGGGGAATACCGGCTGGCGTCGGGCCGCGGCGTGTTCCTCGACCCCACCGACCCCCTGGCGCGCGAACCCTGGCTGGCGGTCGGCGAACTGGGCGGGGGCGAGGCCAGGGACCGGGTGCTGCTGGCCGCGCCGCTGGACGAGGCCGAACTGATCGAGGCCTTCGCCGACCGCATCGAGACCGAGGACCGCATCGAGCCCGACCCGCGCGGCAAGCTGAAGGCGGTGCGCCTCAGCCGGCTGGGGGCCATCGTCATAGGCGAGAAGCCGCTGGATAGCGTCACGCCCGAGATGATGACCGGCGCTCTGCTCGAGCGCGTGCGGCGCGAGGGGCTGGGCGTGCTGCCCTGGGGCGAGCGGTCGGACACCCTGCGGGCGCGCATCGGCTTCCTGCGCGGGTTCGACGAGACCTGGCCCGACGTTTCCGACGCGGCCCTGCTGGAGAGCCTGAACGACTGGCTGGCGCCGCGCCTGGCCGGCCGCTCGTCCCTGGCTCAGCTCGGCGATGCGGAACTGGCCGAGGCTATCTCCGACCTGATCCCATGGGACATGCGCCGGCGGCTGGATTCGGAGGCGCCGGAGCGGTTCGAGGCGCCGACCGGCTCACGCATCCGCATCGACTACGCCGCCGAGGGCGGGCCGCGCATCGACGTGCGGGTGCAGGAGCTGTTCGGCCTGGCCAGCCATCCGACCGTGGCCGGCGGCCGCGCGCCCCTGACCCTGGCGCTCTTGTCGCCCGCGCACCGGCCGGTGCAGCTGACCAAGGACCTGCCGGGCTTCTGGAAGGGCTCGTGGAGCGCGGTCAGGAGCGAGATGCGCGGCCGCTATCCCCGCCATGTCTGGCCCGAAGACCCCGCCAGCGCCACGCCGACCACGCGGGCCAAGCCCAGGGGAACGTAAGGCCGGGACCTAGCCCGTGATGGCGTAGATCATGATCCCCGTCGCCACCGACAGGTTCAGGCTGTCCGCCCGGCCACGCATGGGGATTTTGACGTTCACGTCGCAGGCGGCGGCGAGCTCGGGCGTCAGGCCGGATTGCTCCGTGCCCATCAGCAGCAGGGTGGGGCGGCGGTATGGGGCGGACAGGTGATCGGTCTCGGCGGTCAGGAGCGTGCCCACGACCGAGCCCGGCCAGGCCTTGCGCCAGGCCAGGAACTGCTCCCGCGTCGCCCGCGCGATCGGCAGGGCGAAAATCGAGCCCATGGTGGCCCTGACCGCCTCCACCGAAAACGGATCGACCGTGTCGCCGATCAGGATCACCCCGCCGCATCCGGCCGCGTCGGCGGTGCGCACGATGGTGCCGAGGTTGCCCGGATCGCGCACCTGCTCCAGCGCCACGAAACAGGTCGCCGTGGTCGGGTCGATGGCGTCGAGCGGGGTGAACCGCTGCTCGAAGATGGCCACCACGGTCTGGGGGTTGTCGCGGCGCGAGACCTTCTCGAGGATGTCTCGGGTGACTTCCAGCACCTGGCCGCGGCCCTTGAGGGTCTCGCGCGCGGCGCGCTGAAGCAGGGGATGGTCGGCGGCGTCGCGGCTGTAGAACAGGGTCTGGGGCGTGCGGCCCTGGTCAAGGGCCTCCAGCACGATTTTCAAGCCTTCAGCGAGAAATAGGCCGGTTTCCTCGCGTTCCTTGCGAAGGTGCAGCGCCCGCGCCGACTTGACCTTGGGGTTGGCGAGCGAGGTGACCTGCTGCGCGCCGGCGAGGCCAGGCGCCGCGCTCATCGGCCGCTCCAGCGCGCGAAGAACGACAGGCCGATTTCCCGGCCGCCATCCTCGACCAGGGACAGCTCCCCCCAGTCAATGCGCCCGCCACGGTCCTTCAGTTCGTCGGCCAGCAGGTGCGCCAGGGCGGGGCCGGAGACGCGGGCGGCATAGGCGTTGAGCAGCAGGAACGAGGCCTGGTCCGAGAGCAGGGAGGCGCAAAGCTTGGCCATCTCCGGCAGGTCCTCGAACAGGCGCCACACCTCGCCGCCGGGGCCACGGCCATACTTGGGCGGGTCCAGGATGATGCCGTCGTAGAGCGAACCGCGCTTGGCCTCGCGGCCGACGTATTTGCGCGCGTCTTCGCAGATCCAGCGGATCGGCTTGTCCTCCAGGCCCGACAGCGCCGCGTTCTCGCGCGCCCAGCCGATGGCTTTCTTGGAGGCGTCAACGTGGGTGACCTCCGCTCCCGCGGCGGCGCAGACTAGGCTGGCCACGCCGGTGTAGCCGAACAGGTTAAGCACCCTGGGCCGCTCCAACCCCTCGATCCTGGCCTTCAGCCAGGCCCAGTTGGCGGCCTGCTCGGGGAAGAAGGCGAGGTGGCGGAAGGCGGTGAAGCGGCCGTTGAATCGCACATCCTCCCAGCCCAGCTTGAAGCTCTCCGGCGCGGGCTTGGCGAATCGCCAGCGGCCCTCGTCCTCGTCGCCGTCGGGATCGAACACCGCGTCGGCCTTTTCCCAGAGCCTGGGGTCACGCGGCGCCCAGAAGCACTGCGGCTCAGGGCGCACCACAGTGAAGCGGCCGTAGCGCTCCAGCTTCTTGCCGTCGCCTGAGTCCAGCAGGGCGTAATCGCGCCAGCCGCGCGTGCGCATGATCTCGGGGGTGTCGGCGACGGCGGCCATGGCCACCGCTTAGGCAAGGCGAGGCCCGGCGTAAAGCGCGCAGGAGGAGCCTCGTGTTGCGGCATGCCCCCGAACTTGCATACTGCGCGCCGTCAGCATCGCCGAGGCGTTCCCGTGTCCGTTGCCCTTGCCAAGCCTGTCCGTTCCGCCCGCAAGCCGAAGGGGGAAGGCCATGTGCGCCGCGGCGAGATCCTGCAGGCGGCCGAGAAGATCTTCGTCGAGTGCGGCTACGACGGCGCCACCATCCGCAAGATCGCCGACGAGGTAGGCGTCTCCTCGACCGCGCTCTACATGCACTTCCGTGACAAGAGCCAAATCCTGCTGGAAATCTGCCAGGACGCGTTCGAACAGATGCTGCAGGGCCAGCGGGAGCTGCGCCGCGCCTATCCCGACCCGGCTATCCGCATCAAGGCGATGCTGAAGGCCTATATGGAATTCGGCCTGGCCAACCCGAACGCCTATCGCCTGGTGTTCCTCACCCGTCCGCAGGAGGGCTCGGAGAACGATCTGGCGGTGGTGCAGGCGCTGGGCCGGCAGGTGTTCGAGGGGCTGCAGGCCAGTGTGGCCGAAATCGCCGCCCAGGGCCGGCTGAAGGCGGAGGTCTCCCAGGCCACCCAGGTGATGTGGGCGGGCGTGCACGGCATTGTCGCCCTGATCATCACCAAGCCCTATTTCGCCTGGGCCGAGGCCGAGGCGCTGGGCAAGACCATGATCGACGGCCTGTTCGAGGGCCTGGTTTCCCAGTGAGCCTGAAAGGGTTCGCCGTGGGCCTGATCTTGGCCGCGGCGCTGAGCCCGGCTGTGGGTTACGCGCGGCCGCTGCGGATCATGTCGGTCGATCAGTGCTCCGATCAGTATGTGATGGCCCTGGCCCCGCGGAACTGGATCGTGGGGGTTTCGCCGCACGCCGACGACAGTGACGCCTTTCTGCGGCGTCAGGCCAAGGGCCTGCCGGTGCGCCGGCCGACGCTGGAGTCGCTGCTGGCCGCGCATCCCGACGTGGTCGTGCGCTACTGGACCTCGGACCAGCGGCTGTTGAACGGCCTGCGCCAACGCGGGATCAAGGTGGTGCAGATCGAGGACGCCAAGGGCTTCGACGACATCCGTCGCAACATCCGGACGATCTCGAAGGCGCTCGAGCGGGAGCCGCAGGGCCAGGCCATGATCGCCGAGATGGACGCGAAGCTGGCGAAGAGCCGGGGCGCCTGGGGCGGGCGCAAGGCGCTCTATCTGACGCCCGGTGGCTTCACCTCCGGTTCGGGGACGCTGGTCGAGGCGATCATGGACGCGGCTGGACTCCGCAACGCCGTCACCGCACCGGGCTATCAGCCGGTGTCGCTGGAGAAGTTCGTGCTGCAGCCGCCCGACCTCCTGGTGCTTGGCTTCTTCGACGAGGCGTCGGGCGGACGGTGGGACGTGGGGCGGCGGCCGCTGGTGAGGCGGATCGCCAAGGGCCGCACGGTGGCCGACCTGCCGGCCGACCTTTTGGGCTGTCCGGGCTGGTTTGCGGCGGACGCCTCGGTGCGGCTGGCCGAGGCGGCGAGGGGCCAAGGCGCGAAGGGCTCACGATGAGGCGGCTGGGGCTGGAAGCGCTGCTGGTCCTGGTCGTGGTCGCGGCGCTGGTCGCCGGCACGGCGTTCGGGGAATCGCACCTGGGCCTCGCGCAGTACCTGCAGGCCCTGTCGGACCCGCATTCCGGGGCGGCGGAGGTCTTGTGGGCGATCCGCGCGCCGCGGGCGGCGACAGCGGCGGTGGTCGGGGGCTGCCTGGGCTTGGCCGGCGCCTTGATGCAGGGCGTGCTGCGCAATCCGCTGGCCGATCCGGGGGTGCTGGGCGTTTCGGCCTGCGCAGGCCTGGGCGCGGCTGTCTCCATCGTGTTGGGCATGGCGCTGGCTCCCGGGGCGGTCGAGGCCGCGGCCTTCGTCGGCGCGGCGGTGGGCGGGGGCCTGTTGATCCTGTTCGCCACCCGCTTTCCCGAGCCCGAGGCCCTGGTGCTGTTCGGCGTGGCGCTGTGCAGCTTCGCCGGCGCGGTCACCGCCCTGGTCTTCAACCTGTCGCCGTCGCCCATCGCCACGGCCGAGGTGCTGAACTGGCTCCTGGGCTCGGTGGAGAACCGATCCTGGTCCGACGTGCTGGTCACGGGGGTACCCTTGCTGATCGCCGCGGGCCTCAGCCTGACAACGGGCAGGGCGCTGAAGGCGCTGACGCTCGGCGACGAGACCGCCTCCACGCTCGGCCTCGACATGCGTCGCTGGAAGATCGTCGCCATCCTGGCGGCGTCGCTGGCCACCGGCGCGGCCGTGGCGACGGCGGGGGTGGTGGGCTTCGTGGGCCTGGCGGCGCCGCATCTGGTGCGCGGCTTCGTGCGGGAGGACCCGGCGCGGCTGCTGATCCCATCGGCCCTGGCGGGCGCGGCCATGCTGGCGGTGGCCGACCTCGCCACGCGCATGACGCCTACCGATCAGGAACTGAAGCTCGGCGTGTTCACCGCCCTCGTCGGCGCGCCGCTGTTTGCGCTCCTGGCCTGGCGCTCGGCCCGGAGCTGGCGGCGATGAGTGCGGCGCTGGAATTCCAGGACCTGCGCGTCGATCTGGGCGGCAGGCCGGTGCTCAAGGGTGTCGGCGCGAGCCTGCCCGCGGGCAAGTTGATCGGCGTCTGCGGACCCAACGGCGCGGGCAAGAGCACGCTGCTGCGCGCCGCCATGGGTCTGGTGCGGCCGAAGGCGGGCAAGGCGCTGCTGTTCGGCAGGGACGCCGCCGGGATGGGGCCGGTCGAGCGCGCCTCGCACGCCGCCTACCTGCCGCAGGAGCGGCGCGTGGCCTGGGGCATGGCCTCGGTCGAGGTCGCGGCGCTTGGGGCGTTCGACCAGCCGCCTGAGCTGGCTCGCGTGCGTGCGCTGGAGGCCTTGGAGACCGTCGGCGCCTCAGGTCTGGCCGAGCGCAGCGTGTTCGACCTGTCCGGCGGGGAGCGGGCCAAGGTCCTGCTCGCTCGCCTGCTGGCGTCGCAGGCGCCGCTGCTGATTCTGGACGAGCCGATCGCGGGGCTCGATCCCGACGCTCAGCTGATGACGCTGGAGCTGCTGAAGGGGCTGACCGCGAAAGGCGTCACCGTGGTGGCGACGCTTCACGACCTCTTCTTGTGCGCCCGCTTCTGCGACTTGGCCTTGGTGCTGGCCGAGGGATGCCTCGCCGCGTGCGCGCCGCCCTTGGAGGCCCTGTGCCCTCCGCTCTTGGCCGAGGTCTTCCGCTTGGAGGCCGAATGGCTGGACTCCCCGCGCGGACACCTGCTGGCCGCGACGCGCTTGCCATGAGCCTTGGCCGCGTGGCCGTGACGGCCGCGGGCGGGTTTCGCAGCCACGCAGTTGGACGCGCGTTCCTCGTGACGCTCATACGAGGCGCGCACGATCGGGGAGGGGCCTGAGGGCACCACGATGGTGGCGGTCGGCGTGGTGATCGGCGTGGGCGCGGGCGGCACATAACCATAGGAGCCGCGCTTCAGGTCTTCGGCCAGGGTCAGGGCCGCCGTACCGCCGTTCAGGCGGGCGCGATAGATCTGCGTCGTTTCCATGGTGCGCATCACGTAGTTGCGCGTCTCGGTGAAGGGGATGCATTCGATGTAGTCGACCGGATCGGTCACCCCGCCGCGCGGGTCGCCGCACTCGGTCGCCCACTGCGGCGGGCGGCCGGGACCTGCGTTGTAGGCGGCCGCGGCCATCAGGTAGGAGCCGCCGTTGGTGGCGATCATCTCGCCCAGCTCATAGGCGCCCAGCCGCATGTTGTACTCGGCGTCGTAGAGCGAGGCCTCGTTCCAGGGCACGCCGATGCGCGCGGCGTCATGCCGGGCGGTCTGGGGCAGGAGCTGCATCATCCCGCGCGCGTTCGCGCCGGACTTTGCGTAGGGATAGAAGTTCGACTCCTGGCGCGCGATCGACAGGGCGAAGGCGGGCTCGGCCGAGCCCGAGCTCGCGGGCACGGGCAGCACCGGATAGCCGCGCTCGGCCAGGACGAAGCCGCGCTGGGCGCCGATGCGAGCCACGCGCATGGCCAGGTCCTGGTCACCATAGTAGCGGGCCAGGTCGATCAGGAGCGCGGTTTCCTCCGCGCTTGGCAGGGTCTCGGCGGTGGCCAGGACGAAGGCGCGGAACAGGTCGCGCTGACCGGCCTCGTAGAGCATGCGCGCGGCGCGCACCGAGCCGCGACCGTCGAAGCGCTGGCGATCGGCCGCGGTCGGAACCGGGTCGTGCGGCAATTGCAGGCGCGTGACGCCCGCCTTCTGGGCGGCGAGCTGGCCGTAGAAGGAGGTGATGTACTTGGAGCCCAGCTGATAGGAGGCCGCCGCCGCGGCCGCATCGCCGCGCGCTTCCGCCGCCCGCGCGCGCCAGTAGGCGGCCCGGCCCTGGGTGATGGGCGTGGAGCTGGCCTTCTGCAGCGCCTCGAAATGCTTGTCGGCCAGGGCCGGGTCTTTCAGCTTGGTCAGGGCCACCCAGCCGGCGAAGAAATCCGCCTCGACCATGCGCTCGCCGCTCTTGAAACCGGTATTGGCCACCGCGGCGTAGGCGCCTTGCCAGTCGTGAGCGCGGATCAGGGCGTTGAAGTAGTTGCGCCGCTCCAGCCACATGCGGTCGGCGGTCTCGTCATCGCCGGCGGGGGCAGGCGGGAACTTGCGGACCAGCGACAGGCCCATGGAGATGGCGTTGCCGCGGCGATAGTAGCGCGCTTCTTCGAAAGCCAGCACCGGGTCGTTCTGCAGGGACGCGGGCAGGGCGTTCACCTTGTTGACCGCGTCGCCCGCGCCGTTGCGCAGCGCGATGATCGCCTCGGCCAGGCGCTTCTGGTCGTCGGAGACCAGGGGGATGACGCCCTGCAGGGCCGGGCCTTGCGGGCCGAGCAGCAGGGTGTGCAGGCGCGCGACGTGGTCGTCCTGGGTCAGCATCGCGCTGTAGCGGGCCAGGAAGCGGCTCTGCACCCCGGCCTCGAACAGGTGGTTGCGCCACCAGTCCTTGATCAAGGTGGTCGCCTCGGCGCTGCGGCCGGTGGCCTGCAGGGCGCCGGCCAGGGCCATGGCGCCCTCGGCGGTCTGGGGCGGGGCGCCGTCGAACCAGGCGACCAGGCGCGCGGGTTCGATGGTCGCGGTCTCGAGGCTGCGCTCGGCCCAGGCCTGGCGCGCGGCGGCGCGGGGCCAGCCGGCCAGGTCGCGCCGGGCGGCGTCGAGCTGCAGGAACGACATCTGATTGCCGGTCGCGTCGATCTCGGCCCAGCGCACGATGTTCTGCGCGATGGGGTCGGACAGCTGCGCCCGATACGATTCGGCCTGGGTCAGGTTGCCCGACCGCGCCGCCGAGATGGCCGCGCCGAGCGTCGCGGAATCCGAGCCGGACAGCACCGCGGGCTTATAGCCCATGGGCGGAGAGCCGGGGGCCGGGCCCGCCATGGGCTGCGGCTGGGGCGGGGCGTCGCTGGCCGCTGGGCCTTGCTGCGCTTGGCTCGGCACGCTCACGCTCGCCTGCGGATCGGCGGCCGGTCCGGGCTGGGCGGTCTGGGCCACCGACTGGGTCGCGAACAGCGCGCACCAGAGGGCGATCGGGAATCGAACCAAAGCGGTCACGTGTCCTCCGGCAGTTGCGACGAGATCAAGCGAGCCCTAAGGGTTTGCCGTGGCAGTTTGGCCGGTCCAAGGCGGGCCGGGCAAGCGCCAAGTCTTTTTCCGTATTGGCAGATTCCCTTCAAGGCCTGAGATCGATGACCCGACCGTTGTTCAAGGGCGTGCTGCCCGCGCTGGTCACCCCGTTTCGCGACGGCGCGTTCGACGCGACCGCCTTCGCCGATCTGGTCGAACGCCAGATCGAGGCGGGCGTGGACGGCGTCGTGCCGGTCGGCACCACCGGCGAGGCCATGACCCTGACCGCGGCCGAGCAGGCGCGGGTGGTGGAGCTGTGCGTCGAGGTCGTGGCCGGGCGCGCGCCCGTGATCGCCGGCTGCGGCGGCAACGACACCGCGCGCGTCATCGAGATGGCAAAACACGCCAAGACCGTCGGCGCCGACGGGGCCCTGATCGTCACGCCCTTCTACAATCGCCCGAACCAGGAGGGCCTCTACCAGCACTACGCCGCCATCAATGCGGCGGTGCAGATTCCGGTGGTGCTCTACAACGTGCCCGGCCGCACGGGC
This sequence comes from Pseudomonadota bacterium, assembly GCA_018241995.1. GTDB lineage: Bacteria > Pseudomonadota > Alphaproteobacteria > Caulobacterales > Caulobacteraceae > JAFECT01. The sequence goes on along the minus strand of JAFECT010000004.1, from coordinate 385,152 downwards.
GTGGACATGTCCAACGACACGGTCGCGCGCTTGGCCAAGCTGCCGAACATCATGGGCATCAAGGACGCCACCGCCGACCTCGGCCGCGCCAGCCTGATGCGGCTGGAGGTTCCGGACGACTTCGCCCTGATCACCGGCGATGATCCCACCTTCGTCGGCTACATGGCCCATGGCGGGCACGGGGTGATCTCGGTGACCTCCAACGTCGCGCCGGAAGCCATGGTGGCGATGTATCGCGCCTGCGCCGCCGGGGATTTCCTGGGCGCCCTGCACTGGCAGGATCGCCTGATCCGCCTGCACAAGGCGCTGTTCCTGGACGCGTCTCCGGCGCCGACCAAATACGCCCTGGCCAAGCTCGGGCTCTGCGCCGAGGAGCTGCGCCTGCCGATGACCTCGTGCTCCGACGCCGTGAAGCCGAAGATCGACGAGGCCCTGCGCGAGGCGGGGGTCATCTGACATGGCCGGCAAAGCCATCGCCGAGAACCGGCGGGCGCGTTACGACTACTTCCTCGAGGACAACATCGAGGCGGGCCTGGTGCTGACCGGCACCGAGGTGAAGTCGCTGCGCGGCGGCCGGGCCAATATCGCGGAGTCCTATGCGGCGGTTGAGGGGCGCGAGATCGTGCTGATCAACGCCGACATCCCGCCCTACGGCAACGCCAACCGCTTCAATCACGAGCCGCGCCGGCCACGGAAGCTGCTGCTGCATCGCAAGCAGATCGACAAGCTGATCGGGGCCGTGCAGCGGGAGGGGCGCACCATCATCCCGCTGAAGCTCTACTTCGACGACAAGGGCAAGGCGAAGCTCGAGATCGCGCTGGCCAAGGGCAAGAAGACCCACGACAAGCGCGAGGCCACGGCGGAACGCGACTGGCAGCGCGACAAGGCGCGGCTGATGCGCGACAAGGGCTGAGGCGCGCCATGGCGATAGGCCGATGAAGGTCATCACGCTCGATGCGCGCCGCTGGACGGATATTGCGGCCTTCTACGCCGACTTGCTCGCCGCGCTCGAGGCTCCCGAATGGCACGGGACGGGTCTCGACGCCTTGTTCGATTCGATGATCGGCGGTGACATCAATGGTCTCGAACCGCCCTATCGGATCGAGATTGACGGGGCTTCCAGCATGCCTCGTGAAGTGGAGGCGCACGTTGCTCTCGTCGCCTGGATCATGGCGAGCCATACGGCATGGGAGGCCGGACAACCCGCGGTCTCCATCGTCCCGAAGCGTCGCTAGTGCCGCGTCGCCCGAAACCGCTGAAGATCCTGATCGTCGGCGGCTACGGCACGTTCGGCGGGCGGCTGGCGCGGCTGCTGGCGCATGACGCCCGGGCCCATCTGATCATCTCCGGCCGCTCGCTGGCCAAGGGCGAGGCATTCTGCCGGACGCTGCCTGAGGGCGCGGAGCGTTCCGCCCTCGTGTTCGACCGCCAGGGCGATGTAGAGGCGGGGCTGAAGGCCATCGCGCCGCATGTGGTGGTGGATGCGACCGGGCCGTTCCAGGCCTATGGCGACGATCCCTATCGGCTTGTCCGCGCGGCCATCGCGACCGGTGTCGACTATCTGGACCTTGCGGACGGCTCGGCCTTCGTCGAGGGCGTCTCCGCGTTCGACGCCGAGGCGAAGGCGCGCGGCGTGACCGTGCTGTCCGGCGTCTCGACCGTGCCGGTGCTGACGGCGGCGGCGGTCAGGCGGCTGGCGGCCGGGATGGAGCGGGTCGACGCTATGGCGGCCGGCATCGCGCCCTCGCCGCGGGCCGGGGTAGGGCTGAACGTGATCCGCGCCATCACCGCCTATGCGGGCAAGCCGGTTCGGGTGCTGCGCGACGGCCAATGGGTCGAGGCGACAGGCATTGTCGACGGCGGGCGCTTCACCATCGCCCCGCCCGGCGTGTTCCCGCTGAACCACCTGCGCTTCACCCTGGTCGATACGCCGGACCTGACCATCATGCCGCGGCTGTGGCCGAGCCTGCGCACCGTGTGGATCGGCGCCGGGCCGACGCCCGAGCTGCTGCAGACCCTGCTGATCGGCCTGAGCCGGCTGGTGCGGATCGGCCTGATCCCAACCCTGGAGCCGCTGTCGCCGCTGTTCCACCGGGTCCTCAATGTGCTGCGCTGGGGCGCCAATCGCGGCGGCATGTTCGTGACCGTGCGCGGGGTGGCGGGCGGAGAACCGGTCGAGCGCTCCTGGCATCTGATTGCCGAGGGTTCGGACGGCCCGATGATCCCATCCATGCCGGCGGTCGCCCTGCTCAAGCGGCGGCTGGACGGCGAGCGCTTCGAGCCCGGCGCGCGGGCCTCGACCCGCGAGGTGGAGCTCGAGGACTATCAGCCGCTGTTCGACGCCCACGCCATCTCGACCGGGATTCGCGAGGCCAGCCGGACGACGGCCGCGCAGCCGCTCTATCGCCGCCTGCTGGACGAGGCCTGGGACCGCCTGCCCGAGCCGGTGCGCGACCTGCACGACCTGAATGGCTCCGCCGTGTTCGAGGGGCGCTGCGAGGTAGAGCGGGGCAGCGGGCCGCTGGCGGCGCTAGCGGCGCTGATCATGGGCCTGCCCAAGGCCGGGCGCGATGTGCCGGTGCGGGTGGAGTTCGGCATCGATGGCGACGGCGCCGAAGTCTGGCGCCGCAGCTTCGACGGCAAGGCGCTGGTGTCGGTGCAGGCGGAGGGCTCGGGACTGAGCCAGTGGCTGATCGACGAACGGTTCGGGCCGATCACCCTGGGCCTGGGGATCGTAGTGTCGCCTGACAGCGGACGGTTGAGCGTGCTGCTTAGGCGCTGGAGCTTGTTTGGCCTGCCAATACCCCGTTTCCTCGGCCCGCGTGGCGGCGGGTCGGAGTTCGTGGACGACGAGGGCCGCTTCCGCTTTGACGTGGACCTGGGCTTTGCGCTGATCGGGCGGATCGTGCGGTACAGCGGGTGGCTGAAGCGGGCCGCCTGACCTACAAACGGACTGAAATCAGCTGAGGGTCGCGCGAGCCAGCCGCAGGAATCCCTCGACCGGGATTACCTCGGCCCGCGCATCGGCATCCACGCCCGCCTTCTCGCACAGGGCCGCGCCGCCGAGTTGCTTCAGGCTTGAGCGCAGCATCTTGCGCCTTTGGCCAAACGCCGCGGCGGTGACGCGTTCGAGCGCCTTGAGTTCGGCTTCAGGCGGACGCGACGGCAGGGGATCCAGGCGCACCACCGCGCTGGCCACCTTCGGCGGCGGCGTGAAGGCGCGCGCCGGGAGGTCCATGACCACGCGGGCCGTGCAGACCGCCTGGCTGATCACGGCGAGGCGGCCGTAGGCGTCGCTGCCGGGCTCGGCGGCCACGCGGTCGGCGACCTCCTTCTGGAACATCAGCCCCATGCCGTGCGGGCGCCACGGGCCGGTCAGCCACTTCAGGAGCAACGGCGTGCCGACATTGTAGGGCAGGTTCGAGACCAGATGGCCCTCGGCGCCGCCGGCGTGCTCAGTCAGCAGGGTCTGCTCGTCGACCTTCAGCGCATCCGCCTCGACCACCACCAGCTTGCCGCCGGACGCCTCCGCCAGCTCGTTCAGCAGCGGCAGGAAGCGCGCGTCCTTCTCCACCGCGATCACCTTGGAGGCGTCGCTCTCCACCAGGGCGCGGGTCAGGCCGCCGGGGCCGGGGCCCACCTCAATGACTGTGCGGCCCTCGAAGGGCCCCGACAGGCGCGCGATCTTGCGGGTGACGTTCAGGTCCAGCAGGAAGTGCTGGCCGAAGCTCTTCTTGGCCAACAGGCCGTGATCGGCCAGGCTCTCGCGCAACGGCGGAAGGTGGTCGAGATCGGCGCTCATGCGGCGCGGCGGGCGGCGATCCCGTCGGCCATGCGGATGGCGGCGATCAGGCTGTCGGGTCGCGCGACGCCCTTGCCGGCGATGTCGAAGCCGGTGCCGTGATCGGGCGACGTGCGCACGATCGGCAGGCCGAGGCTGAGGTTCACCCCGCCCCAGAAGTCGATCGTCTTGATCGGGATCAGGGCCTGGTCGTGATAGAGGCAGACGGCCGCGTCATAGGTCGCGCGCGCTTCCTCGTGGAACAGGGTGTCCGCCGGCTTGGGGTCGGTGATGCGCACGCCCTCGGCGCGCAGCTGGTCGACCGCGGGCGCCAGGACCTCGATCTCCTCGCGGCCGATGGCGCCGCCTTCACCGGCGTGGGGGTTCAGGCCCGCCAACGCCAGCCGAGGCTCGGCGATGCCGAAGTCGCGCTTCAGCGCCTGATGGACGACGCGGGCGGTGCGGACCACCCTCTCAGCGGTGATTGCTGCGGGCACAGCGGCCAGCGGGCTGTGGATGGTGACCAGGGCCACGCGCAGGTCCTTGGCCGCCAGCATCATCACCGGCCCGCGCTCGCCCTCGACCGGCAGGTCTTGGGTCAGTTCGGCCAGGAACTCGGTGTGGCCGGGGAAGGCGAAACCGCCTTCGTAGAGCACCGCCTTGGCGATGGGGGCGGTGACGACGCCCGACGCGCGGCCGTCTCGGGCGAAGCGCACGGCGGTCTCGATCCAGTCGACAATCGCCGCCGCGCGGGCGGCCTCGGACGAGCCGGCGGCGAAGCTGTGCGCGCCCGTGGGCTCGAACACCGGCAGGGCCTTGCCGAACAGGCCGCGGGCCTCCTGCGGCGCGCCGATGCGCTCCACCGCCGTCGCGCCGCGGCGGAAGGCGGCCGCCACCGTGTCGCAATGGCCGACGACGAAGAAGACCGGGCCTGAGCTGCGCAGGGCGGACCAGGCCTTGACCACGATCTCCGGCCCGACCCCGAGCGGATCGCCGAGGGTGACGGCGAGCGGAGCCTGCGTTGAGGCCTTGGGCGTCAGTTCCGCATCTCGATGGTGGCGGCGCTGCGCAGGTCGCGCATCCAGCGGCGTTCCAGCATGCCGATCTGGTTGCCGAACAGCTTGCTCTCGACCTGCTCCTTGGTCGGGATGTCGGCGCCGACCATGCGCTTGTTGCAGACCGCGATCAGGTGCAGGCCCATGCTGGTGCGGATCGGCGAGGATACCTGGCCGACCTTCAGTTCGGTCGCGGGCTTCTGGAACTCCGGCGCCAGCTCGGTGACGCTGGATTCGCCGAGATCGGCGCCGATCACGCCGCCGGCGGAGTCCACCTTCTCGATGTTGTCGCAGGTCAGCTTGCCTTGCAGGCTCGCCAAAGTCTTCTCGGCGGTCGAGACCTGGTCCTGCGGCGCGTCGGCCGGCAGACGGATGGCGGCCTGCTTCAGGCTGACCATGTTGGCGCCGCCGCCGGTGCGCTGCTCACGCAGATAGACGATCCACACGCCGTCCTTGGTCGGGATCGGCTTGGACAGCTGGCCGGTGTGCATGTGCTCCAGCGCGGCCTGGACGTCGGGGTTGATCTCGCCCGAGAGCAGCCAGCCGGCGTCGCCGCCGGTCGCGGCCGAAGGGGCGCTGGAGAACTGGCGCGCCACGGCCTGGAAGGGCGCGCCCTTGACGATCTGATCGACCAGTTGGTTGGCCCCGTTAAGCGCCTGGTCCATGCCGCCGACGCGGTTGGCGTCGATGTAGATTTCGCCCACCAGATACTGCGGCTTCGAAGCGGCGGCGGTGATGCGGGCCAGGGTCTGCTGCACCTCGTCGGCGCCGACGCGGGCGTGGTCGCGGAAGCGGCCGCCGACCAGATCCTGCCAGGCGATGCGGTTGCGCAGCTCTTCCCTCAGGGTGGCCGGCTCGACGCCTGCGCGGCTCAGCCCGGCGTAGAGCTGATCCTTGGTCATGTTGTTTTCTTTGGCGATGGTCGCGACTTCGTCGTCGACCTCGGAATCGGCGACCTTGACCTCGTAGCGCTTCAGTTCGGCGGCCTGCAGGCGCTCGTCGACCAGGGCGCGCATGGCTTCCTGCTCGAGCTCCTGAATGTTTTCCGGCGTGGCCTTCACGCCTGACATGGCGATTTCCAGCAGGAGGCGCTGGCGCAGGTCGTAGGAGGAGATGATCTGGTCGTTGACGGTGGCGACGACGCCTTCCTGCAGCGGCGCCAGCTTCGGCGCGGGCTGGGGCGCGACCGGGCCGGTGGCGGCGGGGCCGGCGGCGGCGGGAGCCGGCGCCTGGGCGACGGCGGAACCGGCCAAAGCGGCCGTAAGCGCGAAACTGGCCGCGTAGTACGTCCAACGCATGGGAGAGATCATCCTTCTCACGACCCTAAGCGAACCCGTCACCGGTCGTCATAGCGCCTATATCCTGTATCGCCCAATGTGGCGAGGTCGAGGCGCAGGAACACTGCGTCCGTACGTCCCAACAGACTGGTTTCATTACGCTGATAGGTGACTTCCGCGCGCAGACAGTCGTCCTGATAAAGGATTCCGATCTCGGAGCGCCGCCACAGCCGCTTCTCCATGTCGCGGGTCACGTCGAAGGCCAGGCCCCAGTGCTTGGTCACCAGCACGTCGCCCGCGGCCTCCAGGTCCTGGGCCTTGCGGCTGATCAGGAAGGGGTCGGATGGGTCGATGAAGGGCGAGCCGTTGGAGCGGAAGTAGCGCAGGAAGCCGTGGGTGCGCGTGAAGCTCCAGTTCACCCCGCCCTCGGCGCGGCTGAGCTTGGTGTTGTTGTCCACGTCGGCGCGGCCGAAGGCGGTCAGGCCCTGCAGAGGCGCGGCCTCGAACGCCACCACCCAGTTCTGCAGGGCGGTGTTGATGCCCGGCGCGAACGGATAGGTCTGGTCGGAGCGGAAGCTGCGGCCGAACAGGAAGCGGGCCCAGCGGCCGTCGTTGCCGTCCACGGTGGCGCGCACGCCCGCGTTCAGCCTGGCGCCTCCCTCATAGATGTCGAAGCCGGTGAACTTGTCGGTGCGGAACAGGTTGGTCTCGTCCACGCTGAACGAGAAGCTGTCCTGGTTGGCGATGCGCGGGTCCAGATTGGCGCTGGGCGAGACCGCCGCCTGCACGATCGGCTCCAGCACCACCGTGGCCGAGCCGAAGCGGCGCGCCATCGGATAGGTGACATCCAACCCCGCCGTGGCCGTGCCGCGGGTGACCGTCTGGTTCTTGCTCGGGCCGGTCAGGTCGCCCAGGCTGTAGGCGTCGCCGCGGGCGTGCACGAACGGATCGATGCGGATGCCGCCCGAGGTGAAGTAGGCCCCGCGCCAATCCAGTTCGCCCGTCGCGCGGCGGCTGTCAACGCCGTTGATGGGCAGCACCGGGGAACAGGTCGGAAAGCCGGTCGTGCCGGGGGCCAGCGGCTGGCACGGCGCGAGCGACTGCTCCTCGCGGGTGATGGCCACGGCGCTAGCGGTGACGCGCAACCGGCCGCCGGCGACGTCGTGATTGGGTTCCCAACGCGCTTCGATCAGGGGCGCCACCAGCGGCATGGCCCCGTTGTTCTCGACGATCAGCGGGCAGTCGCCGGGCGTCGAGGGGTGCGACGCGGTACAGCGCGGGTCGCGGAAGCCCAGGCCGGTGACCGGATCGATCCAGGGACGGTAGCTCTGGAAGCTAATGGCGGAGACCGACAGGAACGAGCGCTCGTCCTGGCGGATGGCGAACAGCTGCGAGGTCAGGCGCCGCTCGTCGTCGTCGAGCAGGCCGCGCTTCTCATAGACGTCGGGCACGTCGTAGCGGTCGAAGATGGTCGGGTCCGAGGTGCGCTCCGCCGAGAAGCCCCAGCGCCAGTTCTGGTCGATCTGGAAGGCGCCGGTGGCCAGCACATAGCTGCGCGAGGTGTGGTCGCCGAAGCGGCGCCCTTGCGAGTCGGTGTCGGCGTCGTAGGTGTAGCCGAAGCGCGCGTCGATCTGGCCCGACCAGAAGCGCTTGCGCCAATCCAGGTTCAGGAACGGGTTGGTCTTGGTCGAGAACTGCGGGCTGAGCGTCAGGTCCTGCGACGGCGAGATGATCCAGATGTAGGGCTGCTCGTAGGAGAAGCCGCGGCGGTTCGAGACCGAAATCCGGGGCGCCAGCAGGCCCGAGGCGCGCGGCGCGGACGGGTCCGGGTGCGTGAGCACCGGCGCGTAGAAGATCGGGACGCCTTTCACCTTGATGACGGCGTGGTGGTAGATGACGATCTTGCGGGCCTTGTCCTGCACCACCCGCTCGGCCTGGATCGACCAGGTCGGCTCCTTGGTCTTGCCGTCCTTCGCGCAGATCTCGCAGGGAGTGAAGATCGCCCGGTTCAGCTCGTTGACCGTTTCGGAGCGGCGCACGGCGGAGGCCGCGGCGATCTTGACGTTCTGGCTCTCGCGGGTGGCGAAGCCGATGGCGGCGCCGGCGTGCAGCTTGTCGTCGAGCTCCAGGTGCTCGGCGTACTGGACCGTGCCGTCCTCATTGACGATCTGGGCCGAACCGTTGGCGGTGATCAGGCCGGTCTGGGTGTTGTAGATGACCTCGTGCGCCCTCAGCGTCCGGTTCTGGTAGCGGGCCTGCACCGAGCCGGTGGCGATCAAGAGGTGGGCGTTGTCGTCCTGGGTGACGCTTTCGGCTTCCAGGTAAAGCTCGTCCGGCGACAGGCCGTCGGGGCCGGGCGCGCCGTGCACGCTGCGGTCGGCCGGGTGCGGCGGGCCGTCGGGGGCCAGCGAGACGGGCTGGGGCGGGCTTGCGGGCGCGGCGGCGCTCTGGGCGTAGGCCGGCAGGCTCGCGGACCACAGGAAGGCCACAAGCACGAAAACGGCCGCGCTCGCCAGGAGACGCGACCTTCCATCAGAACTGGCGCCTGGTCCGGTCCGACCGGCGTCGCCCATGCCCAAAGCCCTTACTCCCGGACGAGGATTCTTGCTTAAGGGGTTACCCGTCTTCGGTATAGCAGAGCAAGGTGAAAGCCGACAGCAGCGCCAGCAAAGGCGGCGTCCAGGCGGCCAGCACCGGCGGGATCACGTCCCCCTTGCCCAGCGATCCGCACAGCTGATTGAAGAAGAAGAACACGAAACCCAGCGCCACGCCCGAGCTGGCCAGCACCGCCAGGCCTCCCAGCCGCATCAGCCTCAGCGAGAAGGCGGCGCCCAGGATCGACATTGCAGCAAAAAGCAAAGGTGTCGCCAGAAGCTGCTGGAATCGCAAACGATACGCCGTGGCCGAAAAGCCCGCGTGCTCCACCCGTCCGATCACCATCGGCAGGTTCCAGAACGGCACCGAGGCCGGATTGGCGAACTTGCGGTAGGCGGTCGCCGGGTTCAGGTTCGAGGGGATCGACAGGGTGTCGTAGAGCACCGCCTGCTCGCCCGCCCCCGCCTCGCGCGCGCCATAGAGCTGCCAGGCTCCGGGTCTCAGCGTCGCCTCGCGGGCCTCGATCAGGCGCGAGAACTCCAGGCCCTTGTTGTCGACGATGTTGTAGACGAAGAACTGCACGGTCCTCAGCCGGTCGCCGTTCGGATCACGGGAGCGGGCGTGCACCACCACCTGGGTGTGGCCGTCGCCCTGGCGCAGCCAGACTTCCTTGGCGTCGACGATCTTGATGTTGAACAGCAGGCTGGTGCTGGTCTCCTCGTATTTGGCGTTCATCCACGAGGCCAAGGGGTTCAGCGCCAGGACCGTGACCACGCCGATCAGGAAGGCCGCCGCCGCCGCCGGGAAGATGAAGCGCCAGGCCGAGACGCCGGCCGCGCGCATGGCGACCAGTTCGCTGCGCCGGTTCAGGCCGACGAAGGCGCCCAGCACCCCGAACAGGAAGGCGAAGGGCAGGAGCAGCAGGATGACGTTGGGCGACTTCAGCAGCGTCAACCACAGCACCTCCAGCGTCGTGGCGTCGGACTTGCCGCCCACGTTCCTGGACACGTCCACGAAGTTGATCAGGAGGATCAGGATCGCGATCACGCCCAGGGCCATGGCGACCGAGCCCAGGGTGCGGGTGGCCACATAGCGCTCGATCCGCGTCAGGCGGCTCGGGCGGTTGCGGAACATGCCGGGCAGGGCGGAGGCGGCGCGGGTCATGGGTGCGGCCTCACGGAGCGCTCGGGGCGGGCAGGGGCGAGCCCTGGTCGGACGCCATGGGCACGTAGCGCTTCACTTTCTGGCGGAACAGCACCCGCGCCGACCACCAGATCGGCAGCAGGGGGCAGAGGTACTGCAGAATATTGAGCCAGGCCGAGCCGGCGCAGGCCGCCTCGACGGCGAATCCGGCGATGCGCGCCACCGCGGCGATGGCGGCGACCTCGGCGATGCGCCGGCCATAGCCCAGGCGGCTGAACGGCCCGCCCAGCACGCCGGCCAGGGCCAGCATGACGAAGGCGAGGTTATAGAGCGGCGTGGCGATGCGTGAGTTGGCCTCGGCCAACAGCTTCAGCCGGTTCTTCTGTTCCCAGGGGAGCTTCAGGTTCGGCGCGAGCAGCTCGTGCAGCCACAGGTCGGACGGCTTGTAGCGCAGCACGTCCTCGCTCTTAATGAAGGGCGACAGCTCGAACACGTACTCGTCGAAGGACAGGTAGTTCAGCACGCCCGCGGGTGAGAACTCCTCGCTGGCGCCGTGGCGCAGGATCAGGGCCGGCTGTCCGTCCTTCTTGACGATGCGCCCGTCGCGCGCGGCATAGGCGGTGGCCCCGTTCTGGCGCTGCACGTAAATGAAGGGGTTCTTGAGCAGGCCGTTCTGCTCGACGCTCTGCGTATAGACGGTCAGGCCCGATCCGGCGGAGACGAACTCGCCCTCGCGCACCAGGGAGGCGGCCAGGTCAGTGCGGACGCGGAAATATTCCGCCCGCATCAGGCGGAAGGTGTAGGGCTGCGCCCAGACGTTCAGGAACAGCGAGATCAGGGCGAAGATCGTCGCCAGCCGGATCGCCGGCGCCATCACCCGCCAGCGGCTCATGCCCGCGGCGAAGCAGATCACGATCTCCTGCTCGGTCTGCAGCCGGTTCAGCGCCAGGAGCGCGCCGACGAACAGCGAGATCGGCAGAATCAGCGACAGCAGGGGCGGCAGGGCCAGGAGCGTGATCTTGATCAGGATCCAGGCGCTTTGGCCGTGCTCCACGATCACGTCCAGCGCGGTCAGCGTCTGGCTCAGCAACGCCACCGCCGTGAGCGCGGCGACCGCGCCCAGCACCGGGATGGAGAGCTGCTTGAACAGATACTTTTCGACGAGCATCCAGGAGCCGGGCGGACGGTTGGGGCGCGCCGGCCTGGGAGGACGAATCCAGACCCTGGAAAGCGCCGGGGATGGGGTGTTAGCACATCGACGAACGGCGTTCTGCCCTTGTCGCGACGACGCACTAGGCCCCTGCGGGCGGGGCATGTATTACACGCGCCGAACGGACGGCGACAACCGCCGTTGCTTTGATTCGTAGGCCCGCCTGTGGGGGGCGCGCCGGTCGGGAGTTGTCGAGTATGAAGATCGAGTTCGTTGGCGCGGCGTCTGGGTCCGCGGTCGTGGCCGTGTTCGTGCAGGACGAACGCAAGCTCTCGAAGGGCGCCCAGGCCTACGACCAGCAGTGCGGCGGCGCCCTGTCGCGGGCCATCGGCGCGGGCCGCTTCACCGGGGCCAAGGGCCAGACGTTGCTGCTGACCGCGCCGGCGGGCGTCTCCGCCCCGGCCATCGTCGCCATCGGCGTGGGCGCCAAGGACGGCTTCGACGATCTGGTGCTGGAGCATGCGGCGGGCCAGGCCTATTCGGCGGTGAAGCTGCTGGGCTTCGACACCCTGGCCATCGAGGCCTCGGACCTCTCGGCCGACCAGGCCGCCCGCGCCGCCTTCGCCGCACGCCTGGCCAGCTACCGCTTCGACAAGTACCTGACCAAGACCCCCGCCGATAAGAAGCCGTCGATCACCACCATCCAGGTGGTGGCCGCCGACGCCAAGGCCGCCGAGGCCGCCTACGCGCCGCTCTCGGCCATCGCCGACGGCGTCTTCTTCACCCGCGATCTGGTGGCCGAGCCCGCCAACGTTCTTTATCCCGAAGAGTTCGCCAAGCGCTGCAAGGGGCTGGAGAAGCTGGGCCTCACGGTCGAGGTGCTGGGCGAGGCCGAGATGGAGAAGCTCGGCATGCGCACTCTGCTCGCCGTCGGCATGGGCTCGACCAAGCAGAGCCAGCTGGTGGTCATGCGCTGGAACGGCGCGGCCGACAAGAACGCCCAGCCGATCGCCTTCGTGGGCAAGGGCGTGTGCTTCGATTCCGGTGGCCTGTCGCTGAAGCCGGCCGACGCGATGGAAGACATGAAGTGGGACATGGGCGGCGGCGGCGCGGTCGCGGGCCTGATGTGCGCGCTGGCCGGCCGCAAGGCCAAGGTCAACGTGGTGGGCGTGATCGGCCTCGTCGAAAACATGCCCGACGGCAACGCCCAGCGCCCCGGCGACGTGGTGGTGACCATGTCGGGCCAGACGGTCGAGGTCTTGAACACCGACGCGGAAGGCCGCCTCGTTCTGGCCGACGCGCTGTGGTACACGCAGGATCGCTTCAAGCCGAAGTTCATGGTCGATCTGGCGACGCTCACCGGCGCCATGCTGATCGCCCTGGGCGACGAGATCGCGGGCGTGTTCTCCAACTCCGACGAGCTGGCCGACAATCTGCTGGCCGCGTCCAAGGCCACCGGCGAGCCGCTGTGGCGCATGCCGCTGCCTGCGTCCTACGAGCGGATGATCGACAGCCCGATCGCCGACATCAAGAACACCGGCAAGGGGCGCCTGGGCGGCTCGATCTCGGCGGCCCTGTTCCTGCAGCGCTTCACCAACGGCGTGCCCTGGGCGCACCTCGACATCGCGCCGGTGGCCTGGCGCAAGGACTCCAAGGTCTCGACCGTGCCCGACGGCCCGGCCGGCTTCGGCGTCATCCTGCTCGACCGCCTGGTGGCCGACCGCTACGAAGCCTGATGGCTGAGGGCGGCTGCGAGGTCTGGTTCTACCATCTGGAGCGCACGCCGCTCGACCAGGCCTTGCCCGAGCTTCTTGAGAAGACCCTGGCCAAGGGGTGGCGCGCGGTCGTGCGCGCCCCTTCCAGCGACCGCATCGAGCATCTGGACGGCTGGCTGTGGGCCTGGCGCGACGACAGCTTCCTGCCGCACGGCGTGGCGGGGGAGCCCCATGTCGAGCGCCAGCCGATCCTCCTGACCACCGCCATGGACAATCCGAACGGCGCCCAGGCCCTGTTCATCGTCGACGCGGCCGAGACCGGGGCGCTGGACGGCTACCAGCGCTGCATCCAGCTGTTCGACGGCCGCGACGAGGCGGCGGTCGGCGAGGCGCGCAAGCGCTGGAAGGCCTTCAAGGGCCAGGGCCTGCCGATCTCCTACTGGCGCCAGGGCGAACGCGGCTGGGAGAAGCAGGCTTAGATTCAAGTTGGCGCATGTCCGGGCGGGAAAGTGGGGCCACTTTCCCTGACATGCTCCGCGGGAACGCCATGCGCTTTGGGTTGTTGGGAGGACCTAGCCTCGCAGGAGCCCTCGCCATGTCCGACCCCACCTCCCACGACCAGTTCGCCCGGAACGCCGAGCGCGTCGCGGACGACGAACGCGACATCCAGGCCAAGATCGACCGCGAGGAGCCGTCCTTCGCCAAGGGCAAGGGCGAGGCCCCGCCCCAGACCGGCGCGCGTCCCTATCCCGTGCCGCCGTTCCCGCCCCAGCACCAGGCTAAGCCGGGCGTCGAGGCGAAGCTCGACCCGCAACCGATGTACGACGCGCCCTACTGGAAGGGCTCCGAGAAGCTGAAGGACAAGGTGGCCCTGATCACCGGCGCCGATTCCGGCATCGGCCGGGCGGTGGCGGTGCTGTTCGCGCGCGAGGGCGCCGACGTCGCGATCGCCTATCTCGACGAGCACGAGGACGCCGAGGAGACCAGGCGGGCGGTGGAGAAGGAGGGCCGGCGCGCCATCACCATCGCCGGCGACGTGGCCGACCCGGCCTTCGCCGAGGCAGCGGTGAAGCAGACCCTGGATCAGCTCGGCAAGCTCGACATCCTGGTCAACAACGCCGCCTTCCAGGAGCACGTCGAGGACTTCGAGCAGCTGACCGAGGAGCACTTCGACCGCACCATCAAGACCAATGTCTACGGCTATTTCCACATGGCCAAGGCGGCGGTCCCCCACCTGAAGCCCGGTTCGGCCATCGTCATGACCGGCTCGGTCACCGGCCTGCTCGGCAACAAGGACCTGCTGGACTACTCCATGACCAAGGGCGCCATCCACGCCTTCACGCGATCGCTGGGCACGCACCTTCTGAAGAAGGGCATCCGGGTCAACGCCGTGGCGCCGGGCCCGGTCTGGACGCCGCTCAATCCGGCCGACAAGGACGCAGAGAAGGCCTCGAAGTTCGGGTCCGCCACCGAGATGAAGCGTCCGGCCCAGCCGGAAGAGATCGCGCCGGCCTACGTCTTCCTGGCCTCGCCCCAGTGCTCCAGCTTCATCACCGGCGAAGTGCTGCCGATTATCGGCGGCTATTCCGGCGGCTGAGGCGTGTTAGGCTCGGGGCCGACGTTGTGGAGATCTCCCAATGAAGGCCCTGAGCGCCGCCGCCCTCGCCACCCTGATGATGAACGGCGGCGCCGTCGCCGCCGATGCGCCCAAGGACACCTGCGGCGCGGCGCAGCACCAGTCGCTGGTCGGCCAGCCAGTCTCGGCCATTCCGCGGAGCCTTCGCGGCCCCAATGTGCGGATCTATTCCACCGCCGACGCGGTGACCCAGGACTATGTCGAGACGCGCATGAACATCGTCTGGGACGCCAAGACGTATAAGATCGTGCGCGTGACCTGCGGCTGACGCGCAAAATCCTCCCCCGGGCCGAAGGCCGTGGGAGAGGATTACAGCCCCGCCTCGGCCTTCGCCGCCTCATAGACTTCCGCCGCCTCCAGCCACTGGGCCTCGACCTCGGCCAGGGCCTTCTCGGCGCGGCCGAGCGCGCGGCCCAGGTCGATGGTCTTGCCCGCGTCCTCGAAGAAGGCGGGATCGGCCAGGTCGCGGTTCAGGCGCGCGATTTCGGCGCTCAGCATTTCCATCTTCTTTTCAGTGGCGTCGACGACCTTCTTCAGGGGTGAAATGCGTTGGCGCGCGTCCGCGGCCGCCTTGCGCTGGTCCTTGGCGGAGGGGACCTGGGACTTCGAGGCGGCGCCGGCGCCCGCCGCCTTGGCGCGGTCGAGCACGAACTTGGCGTAGTCGTCCATGTCGCCGTCAAACGGCTTCACCGCCCCGTCGGCGGTCAGCCACAGGCGGTCGGCCACCAACTCCATCAGCGAGCGGTCGTGGGTGATGATCACCACCGCGCCCTCGTAGTCGTTCAGTCCGTCGAGCAGAGCCCGCCTGCTGTCGATGTCCAGGTGGTTGGTCGGCTCGTCGAGGATGAGCAGGTGCGGCGCGTCCATCGCCACCATATTGAGCAGCAGGCGCGCGCGCTCGCCGCCCGAGAGGTCGATGGCCTGGGTCTCGGCGCGGCCGGCGTCGAAGCCGAAGCCGCCCAGCTTGGCGCGCCGCTGCGCCTCGCCGGCGTCGGGCATGCGCCGGCGGATGATGTCGAGCGGGGTGTCGCGCGGGTCCAGGGCCTCGATCTGGTGCTGGTGGAACCAGCCGGCCTTCAGCCTGCGGTCGCGCGAGACCTCGCCGGCCATGGGCTGCAGGGCGCCGGCCAGCAGTTTGGCGAAGGTGGACTTGCCCGCGCCGTTGACGCCCAGGAGGCCGATGCGGTCCTCCTCGTCGAGGCGCAGGGTCAGATTGCGCAGGATGGCCTTGTCGCCATAGCCGACCGCGGCGCCTTCCATGCGGATCAGGGGCGGGTTCAGCTTGCGCTCGGGCGAGGGCAGGCGGAACGGCGCCACGCGCTGCTCGATGGTGGCCTCGATGGGGGTCAGCTTCTCCAGCCGCTTCAGGCGCGACTGGGCCTGGCTGGCCTTGGACGCCTTGGCGCGGAAGCGGTCGACGAAGGACTGCAGGTGCGCCCGCTCGGCCTCCTGCTTGACGCGCGCGGCGTCCTTCAGGCGCATCTTCTCGGCGCGCATGTGTTCGAACTGGTCGTAGCCGCCGGTGTAGTAGTCGAGCTTGCCGTCGTTCAGGTGGACGATGGCGGTGACGGAGTTGTTGAGCAGCTCGCGGTCGTGGCTGATCACCAGGGCGGTGTTCGGATAGCGCTTCAGCCGGGCTTCGAGCCAGAGGGCGCCTTCAAGGTCGAGATAGTTGGTCGGTTCGTCGAGCAGCAGCAGGTCGGGTTCGGCCAGCAGGGCGCCGGCGAGCGTCGCGCGCATGCGCCAGCCGCCGGAGAAATAGGACACCGGCCGCGACAGGTCCTCAGGCGTGAAGCCCAGGCCGCTAAGGATTTCCGCGGCGCGCGAGGGCGCCCGGTCCGCGCCGATGGCGTAGAGGTCGGCGTGCAGCTCGGCCTGTCGTTCGGGCGGCGCGGTGTCCAACTCGGCCATCAGCCTGGCTCGGCGGGTATCCAGCGCCAGCACCGCGTCCAGCAACAGGGTGGGGGAGGCCGCGACCTCCTGGTCGACGGTGGCGATGCGCCAGCCCTTGGGCGTCAGGATATCGCCGCCGCCGGGCGAGTGCTCCCCGAGGATCAGCTTGAACAGGGTTGTCTTGCCCGCACCGTTCCTGCCCACCAGCCCGGCCTTCACGCCCGCGGGCAGCGTCACGCTGGCGTCGTTGAAGAAGCGCCGGCCCCAGGCGGTGAAACTCAGGTCCTTGATCTGGAGCATAGGTCGAGGCGGCCAATCGAGCGGGGGCGAATGCGGTATTTGCTATCCGGGGGCGCACGGCTATAAGCCCGCGACCCCAAGAACGCCAACTCTCGTGTGTGGAATGACCGAACGTACCTTCTCCATCATCAAGCCCGACGCCACCGAGCGGAACCTGACCGGCAAGGTCAACGCCGTGATCGAGGACGCGGGCCTGCGCATCGTCGCCCAGCGCCGCATCAAGATGAGCCGCGCCCAGGCTGAAAAGTTCTACGAAATCCACAAGGAGCGCCCGTTCTTCGGCGAGCTGGTGGACTTCATGACCTCCGGCCCCGTGGTCGTGCAGGTGCTGGAAGGCGACAACGCCGTGCAGCGTTATCGCGACGTGATGGGCGCCACCAACCCCGAGAACGCGGCTGAGGGCACCATCCGCAAGCTCTACGCCCGCAACGTGGGTGAGAACTCGGTGCACGGCTCGGACTCGGCCGAGAACGCCAAGATCGAGATCGCCCAGTTCTTCACCGACGATCAGATCGTCGGCTGAGGCGACTTGGTCGCCCGGTGACTGTCGGTCATCGGCGACATTGAGGTTGCGAATTCGCGAGGGCCGGGGCGTAAGCTCCGGCCTTTGTCGTGTCTGGAGCGCGTCCGCATGCGTCGGTTTCTGATTTCCCTGTTCGCGGCTTGCGCCTTGGCCGGCCCCGCGCTTGCCGGCGCCCCGGCGGGCGACGACTCCGCGCGTCAGGAGGGCCGGCCCATCGTGATCGGGCGCTCCTACACCCTGGACTCGCGCATCCTCGGTCAGACCCGGCGCATCAATGTCTGGCTGCCGGACGGCTATGAGACGTCGACCAAGGCCTATCCGGTGGTGGTGCTGCTCGACGGCGGCGAACACGAAGACTTCCATCACGCCACGGGCCTGTTCTATGTCGGCGCCGCGAATGGCCTGCTGCAGGACGTCATCGTGGTCGGCATCGAGGGCATCGACCGGCGCCATGACCTGACCCATCCCTCGAGCGACCCCCGCGACCACAAGCTGGTCCCGACCGGAGGGGGCTCCGCCAAGTTCCGCGACTTCATCGGCGAGGAGCTGAAGCCCTGGATCAAGGCGCGTTACCGCACCACTGGTCCCACCGCGCTGATGGGCGAGTCGCTCGCGGGGCTGTTCGTGGTCGAGACCTTCCTGACCCGACCCCAGATGTTCGACGACTACATCGCCATGAGCCCCAGCCTGTGGTGGGACAAACAAAGTCTCGCCAAGTCGGCTGCCGAGCGGCTGAAGGCAGGGAACTATGCCGGCAAGTCGCTGTACTTTGCTGAGGCCGGCGACGGCGGCGGGCTAGAGGCAGGCACCTATCTGCTGGCCGACACCCTGAAGGCCCAGGCGCCGAAGGGCCTGAACTGGCGCTTCGATCCCATGCCCCAGGAGAAGCACGCAGGTATCTACGACCCGGCGGCGATCAAGGCGATCCGGTGGCTGTTCGCGGCGCCGGTGGGGTAGGGGACGTGGACCCGGCTTTGGAGCGCTGGCGCCCGTGGGGTCGCATCTATTTGTGGCGCTATCCGAAAAGTCACCGCGCCAGTCTGAAGGGCTGGCATTTTGCGGCGGACGCGGAAGGCTGCGATTGTCTCGATGAAGCGCTGAACCTGCTGCAGGCTGCGCGCTATCCAGGTCGCTTGAAGATTGCAGTCGAGCAACGCGACCTCCCTGAACCCTTTCGGGGCAACACCGAACCCAAGCGGCCTGCGGCTAGCCTGACGCTGAGCTATTCGCGCGACTGGCCTGGGGATACCTGGTCGATTGATGCAGACGAGGATGGCCACGCGAGGCTGAGCGCAGGCGACGAGGCGCTTGAGGCGTTGCGCGCAGCGGTCAGCGACATGCGGACTGGCGAAGGTGACTATGTGATCTGGGGGCGCGATGATGCAGCCCTGTGGCTGTGGTGGCCTCCTAGACGCTGATCAGGCTCGCCGCCGCGTCCGTCTCGACCCAATGCTTGCCCGACGCCAGCGCGGCCAGACAAGCCGGATAGAGCCGGTGCTCCACCTTCAGCACCCGCGCCGCCAGGGCCGCCTCGTCGTCGCCGGCCAGCACGGGCACGGCCGCCTGGCCCAGGATCGGGCCTTCGTCCACGCCGTCGGAGACCAGGTGCACGGTGCAGCCGTGCAGCTTCACCCCGGCTTCGAGCGCGCGCTTGTGGGTGTCGAGGCCCGGAAACAGCGGCAGCAGCGAGGGGTGGATGTTGATCATCCGGCCTTGCCACTGCGCCACCAGCCAGGGCGACAGCACGCGCATATAGCCGGCCAGGGCGACGATCTCGACGCCGTGAGCGCGCAGGGCCGCGTCCATCTCGCGCTCGTGCGCCTCGCGGTCCTTGCCGAACGGGCGGTGGTCCAGGGCAAAGGTCTCGGCGCCGTACCCGCGCGCGATCTCCAGCCCCCCGGCGTCTGACCTGTTGGAGGCCACCAGCACGATCTCTGCCGGGTAGGCGGCGTCTTTCGCCGCCTCACACAAGGCCTGCATGTTCGAGCCGCGGCCCGAGATCAGCACCCCGACCTTCTTGCGCGTCATCTCAGGCGCTCAGCTGTCCGCAGACGAAGGCGGTCTCGCCCGCGTTCAGCAGCGCGGCCAGCACGGGCTCCGCGTTCTCGGGCGCCACGATCAGGATGAAGCCGACCCCGCAGTTGAAGGTGCGGCGCATCTCGTGGTCGCTCATGCCGCCGACCGACTGCAGCCAGGCGAACACCGGCGGCAGGTCCCAGGCGTTCCAGTCGAACTCGGCCTTCAGCCCTTCGGCGATGCAGCGGGGCGGGTTCTCGATCAGGCCGCCGCCGGTGATGTGGGCGCCGCCCTTGACCAGCCCGGCCTTCATCAGCGGCAGGACGCTCTTCACATAGATGCGGGTGGGGGCCATCAGGTTCTGGGCCAAGGTGGTGTCCTTGGCGAACGGCGCATCGTCGCCCCAGCCGAGGCCCGAGCGCTCCACCACCTTGCGGATCAGGGAATAGCCGTTGGAGTGCGGCCCGGAGGAGCCGATCCCGATCAAGAGGTCGCCGGCCTTCTGTTGGTCCAGAACCGGCAGCACCTTGCCGCGATCCACGGCGCCCACCGAGAAGCCCGCCAGGTCATAGTCGCCCGCGCCGTACATGCCCGGCATCTCGGCCGTCTCGCCGCCCACCAGAGCGCAGCCGGCCTGGCGGCAGCCCTCGGCGATGCCGGCGACCACGCGACGGGCCACGTCCACGCTCAGCTTGGCGGTGGCGTAATAGTCCAGGAACATCAGGGGCTCGGCGCCCTGGGCCAAGAGGTCGTTGACACACATGGCCACCAGGTCGACGCCGACCCCGTCGTGGCGGCCGGTCTCGATGGCGATCTTCAGCTTGGTGCCGACCCCGTCGGTGGTGGTGACGAGCAACGGGTCGTCGTAGCCGGCGGCCTTCAGGTCGAACAGGGCGCCGAATCCCCCCAGCGAGGGCTCAGCCCCCGGACGCCGAGTCGATTTGGCCAGGGGTTTGATCGCCTCGACCAGGGCCTCGCCGGCGTCGATGTCCACGCCCGCATCCGCGTAGGTGAGGCCGTTGGGCCGGTCTTGCCGGTCAGACATGCGACGTTTTCCTCGAAACTGCGTCCTGAAGCGCGAAAACTGCGACCAAGCGACTTGTGCAACCCGCGCGCGGCGGGGCTATAGCATGGTCATGCAGCCGATCACGACCAACGAGGCGCTTGAAAGCCTCTGTTCCAGCCTCCAATCCGCTCCTTTCATCGCCGTGGACACCGAGTTCATGCGCGAAACCACCTTCTGGCCCAAGCTGTGCCTGGTGCAGGTCGCCACGTCCGAGGACGCTTGGAACATCGATCCCCTGGCGGAAGGCCTTGATCTGGCTCCGCTTCTGCGCCTGTTCGCGGACACGGCCATCACCAAGGTGTTCCATGCCGCGCGCCAGGACGTGGAGATCTTCAACAACCTGGGTGTGATTCCCCAGCCGCTGTTCGACACCCAGGTCGCCGCCATGGCCGCGGGCTTCGGCGACCAGGTCAGCTATGATTCGCTGGTCCGGCAGATGCTGAAGAAGGACCTGGACAAGGCCAGCCGCTTCACCGATTGGGCCCGACGCCCGCTGTCCGACGCCCAGCTGAAGTACGCCGCCGCCGATGTAATCTGGCTGGCGAAGCTCTACCCGCTGCTGCGCGACCGCCTGCAGCGCGAAGGCCGCCTGACCTGGGTGTCGGAAGAGATGGCCGCGCTCACCAATCCCGCCCTCTACGACACCGATCCGGAGAAGGCCTGGCGGCGGCTCAAGCCCCGCCGCTTCTCGTCCAAGTACCTCGCCGCGTTCAAGGCGACCGCCGCCTGGCGCGAGCGCACAGCGCAGGAGCGTGACCAGCCGCGCGGCCGCATCCTGAAGGACGAGGCCATCGACGAGATCGCCACCCAGCTGCCGCTCGACCCCGACGCCTTCAACCGCCTGCGCTCGGTTTCCAAGGGCTTCGGCTCCTCGAAGTTCGGCCTGGACCTGATCGACGCCCTGAAGGCCGCGCTGGAGGACCCCGACGCTCACGCGCCGGAGGTGGAGCGCGAGCCGCGCCGCGAGCCGGCGCCGGGCTCTGTGGTCGAACTGCTGAAGGTGCTGCTCAAGGCCTGCTCGGAAGACTCCAACGTCGCGCCGAAACTGATCGCCACGGTCGCCGACCTGGAAAAGATCGCCGTCGACGACGAGGCCGACGTCGAGGCCCTGCAGGGCTGGCGGCGCAAGCTGTTCGGGGAGAACGCGCTGAAGCTGAAGCGCGGCGAGCTGGCCCTGGTGCTGAATGGCGCCAAGGTCGAGGTGGTGGAGATCGAAGGAGCCTAGACGACGCCTTCCAGCGTCGCCTGCATGGCTTTTGCTCCCGCCTGCATCATTGGCTCGATCCGCTCGGCGGCAGAGTCGGGCTTCAGGTCCGCCTGCCAGATCATGCGCGCCCGGCCATCGACGCCTTCGACGATCTCGATGGAGGCGTGGTGATGCTCCAGCGCCTCGCTGCGCACCGAATAGGCCAACCGCCGCCGCTTGTCGTCGAGGTCGATGATGGCTTCTCGGGCCACGAACCCGTTGGCGAAGGTGACCACGCGGCTGTCGCCTTCAAGCTGGGTATCGGTGACGAAACCCCTGGCCAGGCGCGTGTGGATGGCGCCGACGTCGCGCACGGCGTCCCAGGCGGTTTGCGCAGGCGTGTTCAGGGGAATGTCGATGTGGATGGCGGCCATGGCCTTGCTCCCGGTTCGGCTTCGGGAGGCAGGATGTCGTAGCGGCTCGCGACCGTCTGGCGGGTTTCGGACCTGACAGGCGCCTCGGATTTTTTCGCGTCACGCCGTTTGTGCAAGCTGCCTGAAAGGCGTGGAGACTAGGGTTTCCTGGCTGATGCGCGACTAGGGACCCGGCCCAACGGCCCCCCAACCCGTGAGAGAGGGCCGGGTCCCAATTTCGAGCGCTTAGTGCTTCAAGCCATCCCGAGCCTTGCCCGCCGCGTTCTGCACCGAACCCGCGGCCTCTTCGGCCTTGCCTTCCACGCGCAACTTGGTGTCGCCGGTCACCTTGCCGGCCGCGTCCTTCATCGAGCCCATGGCCTTCTTGCCGGCGCCGTCGATCCGATCCCTGTTCATCTCAAACCTCACTTGACTGTCCCGACCCAGAGCAAACGAGGGGAGAGCCAAGGCGTTCCGTCAGCGGCGGGGACGAGACTCAGCGGCCGAGGCGCGCCCAGGCCGCCGCGTCCGCAGGCGCGGCGGCGTGCATGTCCAGCTTCAGGTCCAGCGCCGTCGCCAGGGCATTGGCCCGCTTGGCGGTCTGTTCGCCCAGCAGCATGTCCGCCCAGGCGGGGCGCGCGGTCAGGACGAGACGGCCGTCCTCGATGTCCAGCGCTGATTCGCAGAGCAGCGCGGCGGTGCGTCCCGAGAGGTCGCAGCCCAGGCGCATGGCAAGTCCGACCGCGCGGGCGCGCGCGATCCGTTCGCGCGACAGCAGCTTGCGCACCACGTCCGGCTCAGGCGTCTCCGGCGGGCCGCCATAGCGGGCATGCACCGCGAGCGAGACGAACACGCGCTCGGCGTGGGTCTGGCCGGCGACCGGCGCACGCAGCACCTGGGTGAAGGCGAGGTCGGCCCGGTGGTCGGGGTGCAGGCGCGCGCCCACGTCGGCCAGGCGGCAGGCGGCCTCGATCAGGGTGTCGTCGCGGTCTTCGAACACCCGCTCCAGGCGCGCGAACGCGGGCCTGAGCCAGGCGGCCAGGGGCGCGCCCAGGCCTTCGGCCACACCCTGGCGGGCCCCCACGGCGGCGCAGCCTTCCACCAGCGGGTCCTGGCGGCGCAGTTCCTCGTCCATGGCGTCGAAGATCAGGCCCTCGCGGATGCCGAAGGCCGAGATCTTCAGGCGTTCGACGCCCAGGCTCTCGACCACCGCCTCCATGGCCATGGCGGCGTAGGGCATGGTTTCGGCGCGCTTGCGGGTGACGCCGCGCATGCGCTCCAAAGAACTCTTGGACTGCTTGGCGATGAAGCGGGCGACGTCGAGGGCCTCGCGGCCGGTCATCTGGTAGAGGTGCACGATCTTCAGCGGATAGTCGGCCATCTCCATGTGGATCAGGGCGAGGCTGCGCCAGGCCCCGCCGACCGCATGGAAGGTTCTGGTCGAGAACCGACCCGCCACCGCCTTCATCCGCTGTTGCGCCAGGGCGCGCACGGCGCCGGCGTCGAACCCCTTGGGCGCCCCGAGCGCAAATGGGCCGAGCGGCAGGGTGACCCCGCCCTCGACGCGGCCTGCGCCGACGCGCACCAGCTCCAGGCTCGAACCGCCAAGGTCGCCGACGACCCCTTGCGCCTGCGGATATCCGGCCAGGACGCCCAGCGCCGAATAGCGCGCCTCCTCCTCGCCGGTCAGGACGCGCAGCTTCAGACCCGTCTCGGCTTGCACTAGGCCGATGAAGTCCGGCCCGTCGGCGGCGGCGCGCACGGCGGCGGTGGCGGCGGTGTGGATTTCGGAGGGGCGGGCGGCGTCGAGTACGGCCTTGAAGCGGCGCAGCGCCTGGATGGCCTCGGTCACGCCGTCGGGCGGCAGCTGGCCGGTGGTCTCCACGCCACGGCCGAGGCCCGCCAGCACCTTCTCGTTGAAGACGGTCCAGATCGCCCGGCCCTCCAGGCGATAGATCACCAGGCGGACGGAGTTGGAGCCGACGTCGATGACCGCGACGTCGCGCGCCCCCGCGATCCTATCGCCGAACGCCGGCATATTCGATGACGCCCGGGAGGTTCTTCACGCTGCGGCCTCTACCAGACAGGCTCGGGTTGGTCATGAAGTAATCGTGGGCGGAGAACGGCTTCTCGACCCCGCTGAGATCGAAGCGCCGATAGCGGCCGTCCGGTTCCAGCCACCATGTCTGCGCCTCGTCCTTGAAGTTGGCGACCATGATCTGGTTCAGCACCTGGCGGTGCACGGTGGGGTTCTCGACCGGAACCAGGGTCTCGATACGGCGGTCCAGGTTGCGGGGCATCCAGTCGGCGGAGGAGATGAACACCCGCGCGTCGTCGCTGGGCAGCTCCTTGCCGTTGGCGAAACAGACGATGCGGCTGTGCTCCAGGAAGCGGCCGATGATCGACTTGACGCGGATGTTCTCCGACAGGCCCGGCACGCCGGGTCTGAGGCAGCAGACGCCGCGCACGATCAGCTCGATGCGCACGCCGGCCTGGCTGGCGCGATAGAGCGCGTCGATGATCACCGGGTCGACGATGGAGTTCAGCTTGGCCCAGATCGCGGCAGGCTTGCCGGCCTTGGCGTTCTTCACCTCCTGGCCGATCAGCTCCAGGAGGGTGGGCTTGAGCGTGAAGGGCGAGAAGTTGAGCTTCTCCATGTCCTCGGGCCGCGCATAGCCGGTGATGTAGTTGAAGATGCGCACGCTATCGCGGGCCAGGGCCGGGTCGGTCGTGAACAGCGACAGGTCAGTGTAAACCTTGGCCGTGACCGGATGATAGTTGCCGGTGCCGAAGTGGCAGTAGGTGCGCAAGGCCTCGCCCTCGCGGCGCACCACCACGCTCAGCTTGGCGTGGGTCTTGTACTCGACGAAGCCGAACACGACGTGGATGCCCGCCCGCTCCATGGCCTTGGCCCAGCCGATGTTGGCCTGCTCGTCGAAGCGCGCCTTGATCTCGATCAGGGCGGTGACGTTCTTGCCGTTGTCGGCGGCCTCGATCAGGGCGGCCACGATCGGGCTGTCCTTGGAGGTGCGATAGAGGGTCTGCTTGATCGCCACCACGTTCGGATCACGGGCGGCCTGGCGCAGGAACTGGACCACCACGTCGAAGCTCTCGAACGGGTGGTGGACCAGGATGTCCTTCTCACGGATGGCCGAGAAGCAGTCGCCGCCGTGGTCGCGGATACGCTCGGGAAAGCGCGGGTCGAACTGCGGGAACTTCAGGTCGGGGCGGTCGGGCGGGATCAGCTGGTTCAGCTGCGCCAGGCCCAGCATGCCGTCCACCAGCACCGTGTCCTCGGCCGAGGCGTTCAGGTGCTCGACGATGAACTTGCGCAGTTCGGCGGGCATCCCCGCCTCGATCTTGACCCGCACGACGCCGCCCAGGCGCCGCTGTTTCAAGAGCGCCTCGTATTCGCGGACCAGGTCCTCGGCCTCTTCCTCCATCTCGATGTCGCTGTCGCGGATGACGCGGAACACGCCGCACATCTCGACTTCGCACCCCGGGAACAGGTGATCGATGAACAGGGCAAGCAGGCTTTCCAGCGACAGATAGCGCCGATGCGCCTTGTTCGTGCGCCGCGCGGCCCCCGGAAGCTCCCAGAACCGGCGCACCTGCTGCGGGATCGGCACGAGGGCGTAGAGCGGTTTGCCGTCGGAGGTGCGGCGCAGCTTCAGCGCCAGGCAGAAGCCGAGGTTCGGGATGAAGGGGAAGGGGTGGGCCGGGTCGATCGCCAGAGGGGTCAGGATCGGGAACAGCTGGCTCAGGAACTCGGGCTCGATGCGCGCGCGCTCGAACTTCGAGACCTGACCGGAATCGATGACCTCCATGCCCTCCTTGGCCAGAAGGCCGCGCAGGGTGCGCCATTGCCGCTGCTGGTCCTGCATCAGGGTGGTGGCCGCGTCGTTGATGCGCTCCAGGACCTCCATCGGGGTCAGGCCGTCCTGGCTGACGGTGCGCACGCGTTCGCGCACCTGGCCTTTCACCCCGGCCACGCGCACCATGTAGAATTCGTCGAGGTTGTTGGCCGAGATCGACAGGAAGCGCACGCGCTCAAGCAGCGGATGGCGCTCGTTGCAGGCCTCTTCCAGCACCCGCCTGTTGAACGCCAGCCAGGAGAGCTCGCGGTTGAAGAACCGTTCGGGGGACGCGATCAGGTCCTCGTCGAGCCTCAGCTTCGGGGCGTGTGACGGAGGGACTTCAGCGTCTGCGATCGCGGCGTCGGACATGGATTTCCTGGCGTAGGTCTCAGTCTTGGCGCTTACGCCGCCCCCCGGCAAGCGCGTGAAACCGCTTTTTACGCCGAAATCTCTGACGTTTCCTTGAAGCGCCGAAGGCGGGCCTAGTCGTTCTCGCCGCCGTCCTGCTCCAGCAGCTCGCGCGCCAGCGCCCTGGTTGGCGGGCGGTGGTCGGCGGCCATGCGCGCCACGATCTCGCGCGCGTGCGGCACCGAGCGTTCGATGCGCCGCACCAGATATTCAAGCAGATCGGGCGAGGGCGTGATCGAGCGCTGGCGGAAGAAGCGGTCCAGCACGCCCCACAGCACGACGTCGTCGGGCGACCCCAGCTCGATCACGCGGATGGCGTCCAGCCGCGAACGCAGGTCGGGCAGTTCCGCACTCCACGCGGCGGGGCGCCGGCGCGAGATCAAGAGCAGTCCGCCGCCGGGCATGTGCGCCTGGTTGATCAGGTGAAACAGGGTCTCGTCATCGACGCGGTCGGCGTCGTCGATGGCGACCGTCCGGCCTTCGAGCGAGGGCAGGTCGGCCAGGTCCGCCGCCACGTCCTGCAGGAACTCGGCTCCGGTGCGCTCGGCCCAGTTGGAGGCGAGGTGGCTCTTGCCGGAACCCTCCGGCCCGACCAGGGCCAACACCCCGCCCTGGCTGCTCGGCCACGTGTCCAGCATCGCGACCGCACGCTCGTTGGCCGGCGACACGACGAAATCGTCGCGCGTCTGCGGTATGGCGCTCTGGAGGTCTAGGCGTAGCTGGCGGCCCAAGGATCCGGTCCGGGAGATGAAAAGAACGACTCGGTCTTTACCAAACGCCACAGCCGCTATCGACGCGCGGGAACGGCGAAGGTTCCCTTTGCGCTGAATATTCCGCGATTGCCTGTGGGCGGGCGGGGGATGGATTGCCCGAGCCTGCGGATGCGGCCTTTGCCGCCGGGCCGCAAATCCCGCCCGACCTTGACAACACAAGGTCTGCATGCGCCCTACAGCGCCTTCTTTTCGCACCTGCACACAGCCGGATTCATGCACGCCTATCGCACCCATACCTGCGGCGCCCTGCGCCTCGCCGACGCCGGCAAGACGGTCCGCCTTTCGGGCTGGATTCACCGCAAGCGCGATCACGGCGGCCTGCTGTTCATCGACCTCAGAGACCACTATGGCCTGACCCAGTTCGTGCTGCATCCGGGCACGCCCGGCTTCGAACTGGCCGAACGCCTGCGCGCGGAAAGCGTCGTGCGCATCGACGGCGAGGTGCTGGCGCGCACGCCGGAGACCATCAACCCGAACCTGCCGACCGGCGAGATCGAAGTGCGCGTGCATGGCGTGGAGGTGCTGGGCGAGGCGGCCGAGCTGCCCGTGCCGGTGTTCGGCGAGCCGGACTACCCCGAAGATCTGCGCCTGAAGTACCGCTTCCTCGACCTGCGCCGCGACAGCCTGCACAAGAACATCATGCTGCGCTCGAAGGTGATCACCTCGATCCGCCGGCGGATGGTCGAGCAGGGCTTCACCGAGTTCCAGACGCCGATCCTGACGGCCTCGTCGCCGGAAGGCGCGCGCGACTTCCTGGTGCCTTCGCGCCTGCACCCCGGCAAGTTCTACGCCCTTCCGCAGGCGCCGCAGCAGTTCAAGCAGCTGCTGATGGTCTCGGGCTTCGACCGCTACTTCCAGATCGCGCCCTGCTTCCGCGACGAGGACGCGCGCGCCGACCGTTCGCCAGGCGAGTTCTACCAGCTCGACGTCGAGATGAGCTTCGTCACCCAGGAAGACGTGTTCGCCGCCATCGAGCCGGTTATCCATGGCGTGTTCGAGGAATTCGCCGAAGGCCGCCACGTCACGCCGATGAGCTTCCCGCGCATCGCCTACAAGGACGCGATCCAGCAATTCGGCTCCGACAAGCCGGACCTGCGCAACCCGATCCGCATGCAGGACGTGAGTGAGCACTTCCGCGGCGGCGGCTTCGGCCTGTTCGCCAAGATCCTGGACGCCTCGGAAAAGCACCGCGTGTGGGCCATCCCCGCGCCGACCGGCGGCAGCCGCGCCTTCTGCGACCGCATGAACAGCTGGGCCCAGGGCGAAGGCCAGCCGGGCCTGGGCTATGTGTTCTGGAGCGAGGACCAGGGCGGCTGGGGCGGCCCGATCGCCAAGAACCTCGGTGCGGACCAGGCCCAGGCGCTGATGACCTCGCTCGGCCTGAAGAACGGCGACGCCGCCTTCTTCGCCGCCGGCGACCCGGACGCTTTCGCACGCTTCGCCGGCGCCGCCCGCACCAAGGTCGGCGAAGACCTGGGCCTGACCCAGAAGGACCGCTTCGAGCTGTGCTGGGTGGTCGACTACCCGATGTTCGAGTGGAACGAGGAGGAGAAGCGCGTCGACTTCTCGCACAACCCCTTCTCCATGCCGCAGGGCGAGCTGGAAGCGCTCGAGACCAAGGACCCGCTCGACGTCCTGGCCTACCAGTACGACATCGTCTGCAACGGCATCGAGCTGTGCTCCGGCGCGATCCGGAACCACCGCCCGGACATCATGATCAAGGCCTTCGGCATCGCCGGCTATGGCCCTGAGGTCGTGGAAGACAAGTTCGGCGGCATGCTGAACGCCTTCCGCTACGGCGCACCGCCCCACGGCGGCCTGGCGCCGGGCATCGACCGCATCGTCATGCTGCTGGCCGGCGCCGAGAACATCCGCGAGGTCATCGCCTTCCCGCTGAACCAGCAGGGCATGGACCTGATGATGAACGCGCCTTCGGAAGTGACGGACCGTCAGCTGAAGGAGCTGCACATCCGCCTGGCGCTGCCGATCAAGGCGTGAGGCCGGATCGCTGTAGCGCGAAGCCGCGAGGCTCCGCCGCTCAGTGGTGCTCGCCCGCCACCAGATAGCGCGGGGCGGCGGGGGCCGCCGGCGCAGCGGGCGCCGCAGGCGGCCGCGAGCCGTGGCGGATGACGATGACCTTCTGGCAGCTGTGCTGCACCGACAGGCCTCGCGGCAGCTGCGTCGTGCGGTCGGCGCAGGCCTCGTCGATCTGCTCTTGAGTCAGGTTGCGCACGCCCGACAGGTCCACGCCGCGGATATCGGCCGAGCCCAGGTTGGCGTCGCGGAAGTCCGCGCCATTGAAGTTGGCCTTGCGCAGCACCGCATAGCTCAGGCTCGCGTCGTGGAAGTCCGCGCCGGTGAAGGTCCCGCCCGAGAGGTTCGCTCCGGTCAGGTTGGCGTCATGGGCGACCAGGCCGGCGGCGTTCACCAGAGACAGATCGGCGTACTCCAGGTCGCTGTCGTTGATGTGGGTCTTGATCATCACCGCGCCGGTGAACTTGGCTCCGGTCAGCGAGGCTTCGCTGAGCTGCGCGCGGCTGAGGTCGGCGCGGGTGAAGTAGGCGCCCTGGGCCTCGATGCCGTCGAGCCGGGCGCTGGTGAAGACCGCGTCCACGAACTGGCCGCCGACCATCTGGGCGTTGCGCAGGTCCGCGCGGCTGAAATTCGAGTGGGTGAAGATCGAGCCCAGCAGCACGGAGCCGCGCAGGTCAGCGCCGATCAGGGTGGCGTGGTCGAAGTTGGCGCCGGTGAAGGAGGCGCCGATCAGTTTGCGGCCGGACAGTTCGCAGTGCTGGCACGAGCCGCCGAACGACCAGGTCTTGGCCACGTCGTGCTCTCCGGTGACCGACAGGGTCAGCGACAGGGCGTGCGCCTGGCCCGCTCCGCCGAGGACGGCGACGGCCGCCGCGGCTTGGGCGGCGAAGGCGAAAAAGGCGTTACGAACCAACTTCATGATTCCGATGTGGCCCCTATGCCCCCGCCACGCCACTTAAATATGCGTAATGGACGCCAAACGGCGACGATCGGTCGTTGCAGCTCAGCAGGCAGGTATGGTCAAGCCGCGCGGCAGACGGGTCTGGGCGTCGCCGCACGCGTGGTTTAGGCGCGCCTGGGTCAGGCCGCGGGCGCGGTCCATCTCTGCGCCGGAGAAGTTGGTCCCGTCCAGCACGGCGCCAGTGAAGTTCGCACCCTCAAGATAGGTCCCGACGAAGCTGGCGTGGGTCAGGTTGGCGCCCGAGAAATCGGCGCTGGAGAACAGGGCGCCGTAGGCGTTCACATCGCGGAGGTCGGCGTAGCTGAAGCGGCTGTGGTTCATGGTCGCCAAGCTCAGGTCCGCTTGGCGCAGGCGCGCGCCCGAGTAGTTTCGGCCCTTGAGCTGCAGGTTGCCGAGATCGGCCTGGAACAGGTTGCAGCCGGGGCAGCTGGCGCCCGCCTTCACCCGCGCGATCTGCGAGGCGTTCTGGGCGGCGGCGGGGCCCGCTGCGAGGGCGATCGCGAGGAGGGCGGCGAGGGCGGCTTTCATGCGGTCGGGCTCCCGGAACAGAGGCCTGTCGCCGAGCAAGATTCGCGCCATCGGCGCTAGCCCGCCATCCCCGGCGCCTGGCCACAGCTGACGCACTCGAAACCCGCTCCCTTGCGCACCAGCGACAGGTCGCCGCAGGCCGGGCAGACGTCGGCCTGGATCGAGGCTTCGGGCATGTCCAGCTTGGCCTTGCGGGCGCCGAACGGCACCACCACGAGGTTGTCGCCCGCCGCGCCGCGCGAGAAGCCCTTGGAGATGAACTTCGAGGCGGGCAGGGGCTCTTCCGGCAGGCTGTCGTCGTACATGCGGCCCAGGCCCTCGGCGGTCAGCTGGTCCGGGTCGGCGTTGGCGAGGTCGGAGCGGTCCAGGTACGACACGCCGAGCTCGCGGAAGATGTAGTCGAGGATCGAGGTCGCCGACTTGATCGAGTCGTTGCCCGAAACCCGTCCCGCCGGCTCGAACCGCGTGAACACGAAGGCGTCGACGAACTCCTCCAGCGGCACGCCGTATTGCAGGCCGATGGAGATGGCGATGGCGAAGTTGTTCATCAGCGAGCGGAAGGCGGCGCCTTCCTTGTGCATGTCGAGGAAGATCTCGCCGAGCTCGCCGTCCTCGTATTCGCCGGTGTGCAGATAGATCTTGTGGCCGCCGATGGCCGCCTTCTGGATATAGCCCTTGCGGCGGTCGGGCAGCTTGCGGCGCTGGCGGTCGCGTTCGACCACCTTTTCGACCACGCGCTCGACCACCCGTTCCGAGGCAGGCGGGCTGGTCCGGACCGGCTCCACGTTCGGCAACTCGAGCAGGGGGCCGGCGGGCGCTGTGGCCCGCTGCAGGCGCACGGCCCGAAGGCCCGCGGCCGCTGCCGCGGATTGCACCCGCGCGGCGTCGGACGCCCCGTCGCGCCAGTCCAGCATCAGCGGCGCGAGGCTTGGTGCGCCGGAGAAGGTCTCGACCGCGGCGGTCATGGCCAGGAGCGCCGCGCGGCCGGGCTCGGCGAAGACCGGCTTGAGGCTGTCGGGCAGGCCCGGCCAGTCGGACAGCGACGCGGCGCCGAAGACCCAGGCGCGCGCCGCATCCAGCGCCACGGGCTCCAGCTCCAATCGCCCGAGCACGTCGAACCAGGGATCGGCGGCCTCTTCGGCGCTCAGCCCCAGCACGTCCTGCACGAAGCCGTCGCCGAGCACGGCGGGCGAGAAGGCGGATTCCAGGTCGGGGGCCGAGGCCAGCACCGCCTCGACCGCGTCGATTTCAAGATCGGTGAAGCCCTTGGCGCGCAGGGTCGCGTGATCCAAACCCGGCGCTTCGTGAAGGGTCCGCCGGCCCAGCAGGTGCGCCTCGGCCGACCACAGGTCCGCATCCGCGGCGGCCAGGCGGGCGGCGGCCTCCTCGGTGATGGCGCGCACGCTCTCGCCGTCCGCCGTCTCCGCCAGGCCCACTGGGCCGGCCCAGGGCGCTGCGGCGCCGACCGGACGGCCCAGGCGCAGCGACAGTTCAGGATCGGCGAAGACGGCTGTGGCCTCGGCGTTGCGGAAGCCGGTGCGCCGCGCCTGCTTCAGCGCCTGGGCGTAGAGGGCCTGGGCCCGCGCCGCGGCAGGCTCTCCGGCCTCGGCCAGCACGCCCGCGGCCTGGGCGGCATGCTCTACGGCGGCCAACCGGGCGGCCTTGTCCTGGTCGTGTTCGGCATAGGCGCCGATGCGCTCGGCCATTTCGGCGGAAGCCAGGTTGGCGGCGGCATCGACCACGGCGAACAGCGAGGCGGCGCGGATGCGCCCGGCGTCGGAATCGTAGGCCAGGTCCTGCCAGACCAGGGCGGCCGACAGGCCCGAGAGGGTCAGGCCCAACGGGCGCCAGCCGTGCTGCAGTCGCGCGTCGTCGAACCCGGCGTGGAAGCCGCAGGCGCCTTCGATCTCAAGCGCCACGGTCCACAGCCGCGCGGCGTCGCTGAGCGCGTCCAGGTCGGTCTCGCCCGTAGAGTCGATGAAGGCCAGGACGTCGAGCGCCGCCCTGGGCGCCGAGCGGGCGCGCGCCAAGGCCTCGGCGTCACGAGGCGAGAAGGCCATGTGCACGGCCCCGGTCTCGGCCCCGGCGGCCGCAGCGCGCGCGGCCTCGGGCGAGCCGGCCTCGACCACATCGGCGTCGGCCAGCACCACCAGGGGCGCAGGCTGCGGCACGGCGGGCGGTTCGAAGGCGGGCGCTTCGCCGCCGCCGCGGATGGCGGACAGGATCAAGGCGTCGGAGGCGCCGGCTTCGCGTGCGGCGAGCGCAGCGCGGGCCAGGGCGAGGTTGCGCGAGGGGTCGGCGCAGGCGCGCGCGTCGCCGTCGCAGCGCGCCACGGCGTCGCCCACCGCCTCCAGCCGAGCGGCCAGGGCCTCGGCGCCTGCACGCGCCAAGGCAGAGCCCTGCACGTCGGCGATCAGCCGCTCCAGCGCTGCGCCGAATTCGAAGGCTTCCAGCTGCAGCGGCGCGGTCTCGGCCTGCGGCGCCAGGCGGTCCTGGGCCACCGGGTGGACGCGCGCTCCGGCGGCGCGGCCGGACGCCGGGGCGGCCAGGCCCTGGACCAGCGTGACGAACAGTTCGCTTGCGAAGGTCTCGGCGTCATGGACGTTGTCGAACAGGCCTATGGCGAAGCCCCAGGCCGCCAGCCGCCGCGCATAGCGGTCCGGCGCGCCGCCGAGCAGGGGGTCGAACTCGCGATCGGGCGACAGGGAGGCCGGCGCCAGATTGGGATAGTCGTCGGCAAGCCCTGCGCCCCAGTCGAGCCAGGCTTCGACCGCCGCATCGGACCAGTCGCGCGGCGCCTCGACGCGCACCACGCCACGCGCCGTCTCGACCGAGCGCATCGCCCGCTCGACGCCCGCGTGACCCTCGCTGGAAAACCGCCGCTCAAAGCGCATGAGCAGACCCTCTTCGCCGCCTGACCCCCGACGCTAGGCCTCAGGTCGGGCTCGGACAATAGATGTGGCGTGTGGAGGCGGGGTTACCCACAAGATGTTGGTGCGTCGTCTTGTCTTTGGCGCTTCTGGACGGGGCGGGGGCCGGGGGCTATGGTCCGCGCGATTTCACGAGGGCTGCTTCGCCCTTTTCGCCTTCGCAGGACCGGTCGCCACAGTGCTCACGAAGATCTTCAGCTGGTGGAACGGCGCCACCCTCGGCACCCTCTTCACCATCGCCAAGCGCGGCGTGTTCATCGGCTCCGACGCCTTCGGCAATCGCTACTACGAAGCCAAGGACACCAAGGACTCCTACGACGGCCGCAAGCGCCGCTGGGTGACCTACAACGGCTATGCCGAGGCCTCGAAGGTGCCGGCGGAGTGGCACGGCTGGCTGCGCTACACCTTCGACGAGCCGCCGACCCGCGCCCCTTTGCCGCGCAAGGCGTGGGAAAAGGACCATCTCCCCAACCTGTCCGGAACGCCGTATGCTTGGCGTCCGAAGGGCTCGTTGGCCAACGGCGGGGAACGCGCTTCCGCCGCGGGCGACTACGAGGCCTGGAAGCCCGAGTAGCGAAGGCTGGAGTGCGATGAAGTTCGACCGGCGCCTGAAAGCCCTGATGATCACCGGCGCGGTCTGCGCGCTGGCGACCGTGGCCGCCCACGCCCAGCCGACGCCGCCCTCGACCCCGCCGCACAATGATCCCTCGACCCAGCTGCCGCCGCAGGAGCCGGCGCCGCCCGAGGTCGCGCCCCCCACGCCCAGCCAGACCCCAGCGGTCGTGCCTCCGGGCGCCGGGCCCACGCCCGTCACCGCCCCGCCCGTCGACGACGGCGACAAGGCGCCTGCCAGCGACAAGGCCTCGAAGGCGGCCGAGATTGTTGAGCCCGCCGCCCCGACCGAGAAGCGCGCGCGCCACGGCTCGGCCATCATCCAGGCGCTGGACAAGATCACCGCCGAGACCATGCGCTTCGAGGCCAAGGTCGGCCGTCCGGTCCGCTACAAGGGCCTGGTCTTCAACGTGCGCTCCTGCGAGACCTCGGCCGGCGACGAGCCCATGCCGGACTCCATGGCCTATCTGGAAGTCCGCTCCGAGCCCAAGGCCCAGACCGAGGAGCAGCCCTCCAAGCAGGTGTTCCACGGCTGGATGTTCGCGTCCTCGCCCGGCCTCAACGGCCTGCAGCACCCGGTCTACGACGCCTGGCTGATCGCCTGTAAGGCCTGAGCCCCGGTCGTCGCCCGCGACAGGGCGAAGAAGTCCCCCTGATGCTCCAGCGCCTCGGACAGGCGCTCGCGGTATTCGCGCCGCACGATCTCCTGCGCGCCAAAGCGGGCCAGGTGCTCGGTCATGAACTGGGCGTCGAGCAGGTGGTAACGCCCTGCTCTCAGGCGCGCGACCAGATGGGTGAGGGCGACCTTCGACGCATCCCGCTCGCGTGAGAACATGCTCTCGCCGAAGAAGGCGGCGCCCAGGGTCACGCCATAGAGCCCGCCGACCAGTTCGCCCTCGCGCCAGCATTCGACGCTGTGGGCATGGCCGCGCGCGAAGAGAGCGGTGTAGAGCGCCTGGATCGGGCCGTTGATCCAGGTGTCGGGATGATCGGGCCGGGGCTCGGCGCAGGCCGAGACCACGCGCTCGAAGGCGGTGTCGACCCTGACCTCGAACCGGTCCGAGCGCACCGTGCGGGCGAGGCGCGAGGAGATGTGGAAGCCATCCAGCGGCAACACGCCCCTGAGCTCCGGATCGACCAGATAGACCCGATCGTCGTCGCGCGCGTCCGCCATCGGGAACACGCCCTCGGCGTAGCAGGCGATCAGGTCGTCGAGGGTGAAGGCGGGCATGATCTGGAGAACTGACGAGGCGCTGTCACCAGCGGTCCTGCGCTCCGTGCCAAATGCGAAGGATTTCCACCACGTCGGCCCTGACACGATAGACGATGACATAGGGCCAGAGGGCAGTGAGTTCACGCGTTCCTGGCACTAGGCCAGGCCGTCCTCGCTCAGGCAGGTGCTCCAGCCTATCGCAGGCCGCGACGATCTGTATGGCTACTCGTGAGGCTGCAAGCGGACTTTCCTCGCCGATGTAGGCGCGGATGGCGACCAGGTCCCGTTGAGCTTCGTCGGCAAAGACTACGGGCATTCGGGAGGCGGAAGTTCCTTGTCCGAACCCCAGGACAGCAGCCACTTTCGCACGCGTTCGTAGGGAATGGTGCGGCCTTGATCGGCGGCCTCGATACCGGCTTCGACGGCGGCCTTGAAGGCTTCCTCGTCCCGGTCAGGCGCTGCGGCGGGCTTGGCGGTCATGACTCGAACCTATCACAGCGCGACCGGCGCGTCAGGTCGCCTCAAAGCGCTACGAACGGACTGAAGAACAGGCTCTGGCTTTCGACCAGGGCGCCGATCTCGGCCTGGGTCGGCAGGTTCGCGGCGTACTCGGGCCAGGTCACGGCGACGTACTCGCCCCAGCGCTCGGGCTCCAGTTCGCGCACCGGGCTCAGCACGTCCAGCACCTCGACACCGCTGTCGCGCGCATAGCCCAGCGCATTGCCGACGGCCTGACCGTAATCCGCGGCGGAGGCGAAGCAGCAGGCGAAGGTCTCTGTCACGCCTGGGGGCGCGTCGGGGCCCGGCGCGACCTTCATGCGGATTTCGAACAGCTTCATCGCCACGCCCGCGTCAGGCGACGGGGGTGTGCTTGGCGATCCACTTTTCGAGCCAGTGGATGTTGTAGTCGCCCTTCAGGATGTCGGGATCGACCAGCAGGTCCTGGAACAGCGGGATGGTCGTCTCGATCCCGGCCACGACCATCTCGCCCAGCGAGCGCTTCAGGCGCGCAATGCACTCGGCCCGGTCGCGGCCGTAGACGATCAGCTTGCCGGCCAGGCTGTCGTAGTAGGGCGGGATCGAATAGCCGGTGTAGAGCGCCGAATCGAGGCGCACGCCCAGGCCGCCCGGCGCATGAAAATCGGTCACCAGGCCCGGTGAGGGGGTGAAGGTGCGCGGGTTCTCGGCGTTGATGCGGCACTCGATGGCGTGGCCCTCGAACACCACCTCGTCCTGGGTGAAGGAGAGCTTTTCGCCCGCCGCGATGCGGATCTGCTCGCGCACCAGGTCGATGCCGGTGATGCCTTCGGTGACGGGGTGCTCGACCTGCAGGCGGGTGTTCATCTCGATGAAGAAGAACTCACCGTCCTCCCACAGGAACTCGATGGTGCCGACGCCGAGGTAGCCGATCTTGCGGATCGCATCGACGACCGTCTTGCCGATCTTGTCGCGACCTTCGGAGGACAGGGCGGGAGAGGGCGCCTCCTCCAGCATCTTCTGGTGGCGGCGCTGCAGCGAGCAGTCGCGTTCGCCCAGGTGGCAGACGTTGCCGTAGGCGTCGGCGATGACCTGGATTTCGATGTGGCGCGGCTTCTGGAGGTAGCGCTCCATGTAGACCGTGCCGTCGCCGAAGGCCGCCAGGGCTTCCTGCTGGGCGGTGGAGACGGCTTCCGCCAGGCTGTCCCGGTCCTTGGCCACCTTCATGCCGCGGCCGCCGCCGCCGGAAGCGGCCTTGATCAGCACCGGGAAGCCGATCTCCTCGGCCGCCGCCATGGCTTCCTCGACCGAGGCGACGCCGCCGTCCGAGCCCGGCACCACGGGGATGCCGGCGTCCTTCGCGGTCTGCTTGGCGCTGATCTTGTCGCCCATGATCCGGATGTGCTCCGGCTTGGGTCCGATGAAGGTCAGGCCGTGCGCCTGCACGATCTCGGCGAAGCGCGCGTTCTCGCTGAGGAAGCCGTAGCCGGGGTGGATGGCCTGCGCGCCGGTGATCTCGCAGGCGGCGATGATCGAAGGCACGTTCAGATAGCTCTTCGCCGCCGGGGCGGGGCCGATGCAGACGCTCTCGTCGGCTAGGCGCACGTGCATGGCCGAGGCGTCGGCCTCCGAGTGAACGGCCACTGTGGCGATGCCCATCTCCTTGCACGCCCGGTGGACTCGGAGCGCGATCTCGCCGCGGTTGGCGATCAGGACCTTGTCGAACATGGCGACTACTCGAGGGTGACGAGCGGTTCGCCGAACTCGACCGGCTGGGCGTCGCCGACCAGCACGCTCAGCACGACGCCGTCGCGCGGGGCGGGGATCGGGTTCATGGTCTTCATGGCCTCGATGATCAGCAGGGTCTGGCCCTGCTTGACCTTGGAGCCCGGCTTGATGAAGGGCTCGGCGCCCGGCGTGGCCTGCATATAGACCGTGCCGACCATCGGCGACTTCACCAGATCGCCCTTGAGCGGATCGGGCCCGCCGACAGGGGCCGCGGGCGCAGGGGCGGCAGCGGCCGGGGCGTGGGCCACGGGAGCAGGGGCTGCGACGTAGGCCTGGGCGGGCGCCGCCTGGACCGTCAGCTCGCGGGCGACGCGGATGCGCAGCTCGCCCTGTTCGACCTCGATTTCGGTCAGTTCGGTGTCACGCAGAATATCGGCCAGCTTGCGCACCAGGCGGGCGTCGATGGGGTCGGCCGGGGTTTTGCCGTTGGGCATAGGACTACCTTGCTTAGGCCACACGGTCCGCGCCGGTCAGGCGCAGGGCCGCGTCGATGGCCAGTTCGTAACTGAGCGGACCCAGTCCCTGGATCACGCCTTGCGCCGCAAGCGACACATAGGAGTGATGCCGAAACGGCTCGCGCTGCGAAATGTTCGACAGGTGGCACTCGACCACGGGCACATCGACCGCCTTGAGGGCGTCGAGCAGGGCGATCGAGGTGTGACCATAGCCGGCGGGATTGATCACCACCGCCGAGGCCTTCTCGCGCGCTTCCTGCACCCAGTCGATCAGTTCACCCTCTCGGTTGCTCTGCCGGAACACGATCTCGCGTCCGCCCGCATTGGCGCGCGCCTCACACAGCCCGCGGATCTGCTCCAGCGTGACGGACCCGTAGAGGTGCGGCTCCCGGACCCCGAGCAGGTTGAGGTTGGGGCCGTTGAGGACGTAGATCGGTTTGGACATGGCCCGCCGTCGAATCCGCGTCTTGTATCGTCGCCGATCCGGCGTCACAAGCTCCGCAAACCGAAGGCGAACCGGCGGGCGTGATGAAGCTTACCGTCAATGGCGAGGATCGAGAGGTGGGCGCGCGCGACATCGCGGGCCTGATCGCCGAACTGGGCCTGGACGCGCGCAAGGTGGCGGTGGAGCGAAACCTGGAGATCGTGCCGCGCTCGCTGCATGGCTCCACCCCGCTTGCGGACGGTGACCGCATCGAACTTGTGCAGTTTGTAGGAGGCGGCTGATGGACGGCGCGCAGATGACTTCTGAAGACACTTGGCAGGTCGCCGGCCGCACCTTCCGCTCGCGCTTGATCGTGGGCACGGGCAAGTACAAGGACTACGCCACCAACGCCGCCGCCGCCGAGGCGGCTGGGGCGGAGATCGTGACCGTGGCGGTGCGCCGGGTGAATCTGACCGATCCCAGCCAGCCCATGCTGGTGGACTATCTGAAGCCTGACCGCTTCACCTACCTGCCTAACACCGCGGGCTGTTTCACCGGCGACGACGCCCTGCGCACCCTGAGGCTGGCGCGCGAGGCGGGCGGCTGGAGCCTGGTGAAGCTGGAGGTGCTGTCCGACGCCAAGACGCTCTATCCGGACATGGAGGAGACGCTCAGCGCGCTCAAGATCCTCGTCGCCGAGGGCTTCGACGTGATGGTCTATTGCTCTGACGACCCCGTGTATTGCCGCAAGCTCGAGGACGCGGGCGCCGCCGCCATCATGCCGCTGGGGGCGCCGATCGGTTCGGGTCTCGGCATCCAGAACCCGGTGAACATCCGCCTGATTGTCGAGCAGTCCAAGGTGCCGGTGCTGGTGGATGCGGGCGTCGGCACGGCCTCGGACGCCGCGGTCGGCATGGAGCTCGGCTGCGACGGCATCCTGATGAACACCGCCATCGCCGAGGCCAAGGACCCGATCCGTATGGCCCGGGCCATGAAGCACGCGGTGATCGCCGGCCGCGAGAGCTACCTGGCCGGCCGCATGCCCAAGAAGCGCTACGCCGACCCGTCCTCACCCCTCGCCGGGCTGATCTGACTTTACCCTCTGGCCGTAGCTGTCATTCTTGGCGGCTCACGGGGGTGAGAGCATGCGCGCAGTTTCGCTGGCGGTCCTTCTGGCCGCGATTCCGGCCATGACGGCGGCCGAGGGGCCGGTCGGCCCGACGGGCTGGCGCAGCTTCTGTATCGCCGACGGCGCGGACGTGAGCGGCGGCGCGCCGCAATCTCCCTCCATCGACAAGGTCGGCATCCTGCCGGGCTTCGGCACGGGCGGGTTCCGCGTGACCACGGACAGCAAGGACGCCCAGGCCTGGTTCGACCAGGGCATGCGCCTGGCCCATGCCTTCAACCACGCTGAGGCCACCGACGCCTTTAAGGAATCGGAGAAGCAGGACCCCACCTGCGCCATGTGCGCCTGGGGCGAGGCCTGGAGCCGGGGGCCGACCATCAACTTCGGCATCTCGGCTGACGACATGAAGGCCGCCGCCGCTGTGGCCGACAAGGCGGTGGTGCTGGCCAAGACCGGGCCGGAGCGCGAGCGCCTGCTCGCCGACGCGGTCGCCAAGCGCTACCACGACACCGCCGGCAAGGGCTCGGGCGACAAGGCCTTCGCCGAGGCCATGGACAAGGTGGCCGACCGCTACCCCGACGACAGCGAGATCGCCATCCTTACCGCCGACGCCCATCTGATCCGGGCCTCGCTCTACAACGACAAGTCCGGCCTGCAGCGGGCCATCAACCTGCTGGAAGGCGTCCTGCGCGCGCGTCCCGACGACACCGGGGCCATCCACTTCTACATCCACGCCACCGAGTTCGCAGGTCTGCCCGCCAAGGCCGAGCCCTATGCCGACAAGCTCGGGACCCTGGCGCCCTCGGCCGGGCACCTGGTGCACATGCCGTCCCACACCTTCTTCTGGGTCGGGCGCTACGCAGACGCGGCCCAGGCCAATGTGAAGGCGGTGGCGGTGGACGATGCGCACCTGGCCAAGATGGGCCTGCCGCCCGACAACTTCCGCCGCTCCTACCATGGCCACAACGTGCACTTCGGCATCGGCGGGGCGATGATGTCCGGCGAGGGCGCCGATGCGCTGAAGCTCGCCGACACCTTCCTGGCGGTGCAGAAGACGCTGAAGCCCGATGAGGGCTGGCTGCAGGTGTCGACGTCGTCGGGCTATTATGCCTACGCCCGCTATGGCTCGGGGCCCGACGCGATCCCCGCGCCGCCGGCCGACCGGCCCTATGCCAACCTCATGTACCACTACGCGCGGGGCGAGGCCTTCGCGCGCAAGGGCGACCTGGCCTCCGCGCGGCGCGAGCTCGGCCTGATGTCGACCCGCGGCGGCGCCTTCAAGGCGTTCGGCGGCATGGCCGGGACGGCCGACATGCTGGCCGAGATCGCGCGCCAGGTGCTGGACGGGCGGATCGCGCTCGCCGCCGGCGACTTCCGCACCGCCGACCGCGACTTCCGCAAGGCCTGGAGCCTGCAGGCCAAGGTCTCCGACAGCGCCGATCCGCCCCTGTGGTGGTATCCGGTCCGCCGCTCCGTCGCCGCCGTGGCCCTGGCCCAGGGGCGCAATGCGGACGCGGCGAAGGAAGCCGCCGCCTCGCTCGCGGCCTGGCCCAATGATCCCATCGCCCTGAAGCTCAAGGCCGAAGCCGAGCGGCGCCTCGGCCAGACAGCCGACGCCGACCGCGACCTGGCGCAGGCGCGCAAGGGCTGGAAGGGCGATCTGGCGGCTTACGACCTCAAGGGCGCGTAGGAGGCAAGGGCAGCAGGGGGCCTCAGCCCTTGCGGCCCTTTTGGATCAAAGCCTCGACGTCGTCCATGTGGGCGCCGGGCACCATGGTGTCGCCGATAATGAAGGCAGGCGTGCCCTGGGCGCCGAGCTGCATGGCCAACCGCTCGGTGTCGAGCATCTGCTTGGCGGTGTCAGCAGTGGAGCCCAGCGCCATCGTCTTGGCGGGGTCCAGGCCCTGCTCGCGCAGAATCCGGTCAATGGCGGCCTGGTCGATGGTCTTTTCGGCCATGAAGGCCTGATAGACCGGCAGGTACTTGCCCTGTTTCCAGGCGCCCAGGGCCGCGTGCGCGGCGGCTTGCGACGGCGCGCCGAAGATCGGCCATTCCTTGAAGACGAACTTCACGTCCGGGTGCTTCCGGATCATGGCCAGGACCGCCGGGGCGGCTTCGGCCTTGCAGTGCGGGCAGCGGTAGTCGGCGAACTGCACCACTGTCACCTTGGCGTTGGCCGGGCCCACGAACGGGTCGCGCGCATCGCTGAAAATCTCGGCCTTGTGGGCCTGGATCGCCAGCTTCGCCTTGGCCACCATCGCCGCGTCCTGCTTGGCGGCGTAGGCCTGCTCGGCCTCCAGCAGCACCTCGGGGTGGGAGACGATGTAGTGGTGCACGCCCCACTCGAAGCCCTTCACGCCGAGGAAGGTCCCCCCGGCGACCGCGCCCACGATCAGGACGACGGCCGTCGCGTTCAGCTGGAATTTCATCAGGGGGTCCGCTCTCAGTTGTCGCCGGCGCCGCGGTCGGAGCGGGCCAATTGGCGCAGGTCGTCCTGGGTCGGGGCCGAGACCAGGATGATGTCGGTGGCGCGCCGCCACTCGGGGCTGTCCTTGGTCAGCTTTTCGCGGGCGCGCATGGCGAACGCCTTGGCGTCGCGCAGTTCGCCCTGGGCGTAGTGCGCCTCGGCGGCGGCCAGGCGGGCCTGGCCGTCCATGTGCTTGGCGTCATAGGCCTGTGACAGCATCTGGAAGGCCACCGCATTGTCCTGTTCGGTCACCAGGGCGTGCTTCAGCTCGCCGATGGCGTCGTCCAGGCGCGCGATGTCCTTCAGGGAGGTCCCGCCCTGCTGCTGCTGGGCGATCAGGGCCTGGGCCAGGTTGATGCGCAGCAGGGGCGCGTCTGGCTTCAGCTCGACCGAGCGGCGGTGCGCGGCCTCCGCGTCGGCGGGGCGGCCGGATTCCAGCAGCACCTGGCCCTTCAGCTCCCAGATGTAGGGGTTGTTGGGGTTGTCGGCGAGCAGGCTGTCGATCTGCTTCAGCGCCTTCTCCGGCTCCGTCTCCTTGTAATAGGCGATGGCGCGGGCGTAGCGGGCGATGAAGGAGGTGTCGGTTTCCTTGTACTTGATGAAGGTCTGCTGCGGCGCGTCCATGAAGGCGTGAAGCTTGGCCTTCATGATCTGGTGGGCGGCCACCATCTCCGGCGTATCGACCTCATTGTAGTGCGGCGCGGCCTCGACCCGGCGGCGCAGGGCTTCGATCCGGTCTTCCGACAGCGGGTGATCGCGGAAGTATTCGTACTTGCGCCCGTCTGAGAAGACTTCCTGGTAGCGGTAGTTCTCGAAGAACTCGAGCAGGCCCTTGCCGGACTCGCCCGACTTCTCCAGCGCATTGGCCGCCGCCTGGTCGGCGGAGGCTTCCTGCACCCGCGAATAGGTCATCGCCCCCATCGCGCCCATCTGGGTCGAGGAGACGATCAGGGCCCCGGCCGCGTCCGGCGCGCCCGCGATCGCCGCCAGCACGCCTAGGCCCATCGTCAGCAGGAACGGCTTCATCCCCGCGCGTTGGATATCGCCGCGCACCAGATGGCCGC
This sequence comes from Pseudomonadota bacterium, assembly GCA_018241995.1. Classification (GTDB taxonomy): domain Bacteria; phylum Pseudomonadota; class Alphaproteobacteria; order Caulobacterales; family Caulobacteraceae; genus JAFECT01. The sequence continues at coordinate 342,286 of JAFECT010000004.1, read as the reverse complement.
CGGCGATGTGGCCGGCCTCGTGAGCCACCACACCGATCAGCTGGTTGGGGCTGTCGGTCTCCTGGATCAGGCCGGTGTTGAGGAAGATGTTCTGTCCGCCGGCCGAGAAGGCGTTCAGCTCCTTGTCGCCCACCAGGTAGAAGTGCACGTCCTCCGGCCGCAGGCCCGAGGCCACGATCACCGGCGTGGACTCCTTCTTGATGGTCTCTTCGATCTCGGTGTCCCGGATCAGGTTCAAAGACTGGGCGTGGGCCTGGGCGCCGGCGAACAGCGTCGTCGCCGACAGAAGCCCGGCCACGATGCTCGCGACGCGTTTCGGGGAGGCCATGGTCAACTCATTCCTCGTCAACAGGCCCCCCACGGCCCTTACGAACAGCGCCCGGAAGGGAGACTAGCGCCGGATCAGCCCCGGCGCCACCAACCGCGCTTCGGTTGAACGGGCGGCGCGGTGATCTCCGCCGGGTCCGGTTCGGCCGGGGCAGGGGCCTCGACAGGGGCAGGCTCAGGCTCCGCCGGAACTTCCGGCGCGGTTTCGGCCGCAGGTTCAGGCGCCGACTCCGCAACGGTTTCAGCTTCCGCGGCGGCCGGCTTCTTGGCCCGGACACGGCGGCGCTTGGGCGCTTCCTCCTCAACCACCGGAGTCGGTTCGGGCGCAGCCTCCGGTGCCGGCGCCTCGGCGGACTCCGGCGCCGCTAAGGCCTCGGTTTCGTGACGTTCGGCCGCGGGGGCCTCGCCCCGGCCGCGACCACGCCCGCCACGGCTGCGGCGGCCGCGACCGCCACGTCCGCCACGCTCGGAGCGGCCCTCAGGGGACTCCTCGGCGCCCTCGTGGGCGACGGCTTCAGTCTGCGTAGCCTGGGCGGCCTGGGTGGCTTGGCCCGGCGCGGCTTGGGACGGTCGATCGGCGTCACGCGGCGGACGCCCGCCCTGCGAGGCCTCGATCGGGTCAAACCAGACGTAGGGATCGTCGAGCGACGGCGTGCGAGCGCGCACCCAGCCGTAGGGATCGCGCGCGCGGTCCTCGTCGCGGGTGCGACGGCCGCCGCGACGGCCGCGACGGCGACGGCGACCACGGCCGCCTTCGGAATCGCCGTCGTCATGGCCTTCCGCGCCCCGTTCCTCGTCGCCTTCGTCCTCATCGCCTTCAGCGTCGGCTTCGCCATCGCGGGCCGGTCGCGCCTCGAACTCCTCGTCACGGCCACGGCCGCCGCGCCGACGGCGACGGCGGCGACCGCCACGGCGGCCCTCGTCATCGTCGCGGCGGGGACGCTCTTCGCCGCGCTCCGCACTGCGCGCGATGGGCTCGTCGTCGTCGGTGTCCTCGCGCTCTTCTTCTTCCTCGTCCTCGTCGTCCTCGACTTCATCCTCGATGTCGTCGTCGCTGTCGTCGAGCGGCGTGTCCATGTAGCGCGCCGCGCCGCGCAGGGGCACGGCGGCGAGGTCGGGCTGGTGTTCGGCGGTCTCGGTGCGCTCGATCTGGTGATCGGCGCGGGCCAGGGTGTCGTCGACCTGGACGGTCACGAACAGGCCCGCCACTTCCAGAAGGCGGGCCAGGAAGGCGCGCTTCTCGTTCAGCAGGTAGAAGGCCACCTCGGACGGCACGCGGATGGTCACCGCGCCCGCCCCGCCGCGCACAAGCTCCATCTCGACCGCGCGCAGGGCCTGCAGGGCCGAGGACTCGACCGAGCGCACGCGACCGGCGCCTTGGCAGTGTTCGCAGACGTGGGTGGTGCCTTCCAGGATGCCGGAACGGCGGCGCTGGCGGCTGATCTCCATCAGGCCGAAGCCGGAGATCTTGCCCATCTGCACGCGGGCGCGGTCTTCGGCCAGCGCGTCCTTCAGCTTCTTCTCGACGGCCCGGTTGTTCTTGGCCTCGTCCATGTCGATGAAGTCGATGACCACCAGGCCGGCGAGGTCGCGCAGGCGCAACTGGCGCGCGGCCTCCTCGGCGGCTTCCATATTGGTCTTCAAGGCCGTGGCCTCGATATTCCGCTCCTTGGTCGACCGCCCCGAGTTCACGTCGATCGCGACCAGCGCCTCGGTCTGGTTGATCACCAGATAGCCGCCGGACTTCAGCGGCACGGTCGGGGAGTGGATCTGCTGGAGGACGTCCTCGACCCTGTACTTGACGAACAAGGGGGTCGGTTCGCGGTAAAGCTGAATCTTCTTGGCCTGGGAGGGCATGATCATGCGCATGAACTCACGCGCGGATCGGTAGCCTTCCTCGCCGTCGACAAAGATGTTGTCCACGTCCTTGTCGTACATGTCGCGTATGGCCCTCTTCACGAGGTCCTCTTCCTCGTAGATCAGCGAGGGCGCGATCGACTTGAGCGTGGTCTCGCGGATGTTTTCCCACAGCCGCATCAAATATTCGTAGTCGCGCTTGATCTCCTGCTTGGTGCGCTTGGCGCCCGCGGTGCGGATGATCAGACCCATGCCCTGCGGCACTTCCAGGCTGGCGGCTGCCGCCTTCAGGCGCTTGCGGTCGGTGGCCTGGGTGATCTTGCGGCTGATGCCGCCGCCGCGCGCGGTGTTGGGCATCAGCACGCAGTAGCGGCCGGCCAGCGAGAGGTAGGTGGTCAGGGCCGCGCCCTTGGTGCCGCGCTCTTCCTTGACGACCTGGACCAGCAGGATCTGGCGGCGCTTCAGCACCTCCTGGATCTTGTAGCGGCGCATCATGCGCCGGCGCAGCTTGGCCTCCTCGAGGGAGACGCCTTCGTCGTCCTCGTCGTGCTCGTCGTGGTCCAGGTCGTCGTCGTCGTCCGCCTCGGCCATTATGGCCTGACGATCGGCGACCGGGATCTGGTAGTAGTCCGGGTGGATTTCATTGAAGGCGAGGAAGCCGTGCCGGTTCCCGCCGTATTCGATGAAGGCTGCCTGGAGACTGGGTTCGACCCGCGTCACCTTGGCCAGATAGATATTCCCGCGAAGCTGCTTCTTTGAGCGGCTTTCGAAGTCGAATTCCTCAACCCGGTGGCCGTCCACCACGGCGACGCGGGTTTCTTCCGCATGCGCCGCATCGATCAACATATTCTTGGACATCAAGGGGGTCTCCACGGCGCGCGCGTGGCCTTTCGGCCGGGCGCCGGTGCTGTTGTAGGATGGCGCGCGCACGATCCACCCGGCCGCGGGGAGCGGCGAGGTCGGCTAGATGCCGGTGGAGGGCGGGTGCGACGCAGCCCATGAGTTTAGTGTCCTCAAGCCCGGAGCCTGAGGCTCCGGTCCGGATAAAGCGCCGAACTCCGATGTTTGGGAGAGGGACGACGCGGGGTGCGCTCGCTCGCGGGGGCTGCTTTGAAGAGCCTCGGCCGGGCGCGCGCGGCGGGAATGTGCCCCAGGGGCGCGACGAAATGCAAGCGGCGCGCGTTTCCTAATTAGGATTAACCCATCACGGGCCTGTGCGGGCTATAGATAAGGTCTGATCCGGGACTTTGGGAGTGGGGAGCATGGTCGCTCTGGCCAGAGCGCTGTCCGGGCCGCGTTTGCGGTGGTGGACGCTGGCGCCTGCGCTGTTGGCGCTGCTGCTCGCCGCCCTGTGGTTCGGCCAGACCCGCGCTGCCAACTCCGGCCTGATGCGCGTGCGCCTGGGCGGCGACCGCCAGTCCACCCGCGTGGTGGTCGAGCTCGACCGCTCGGCCCGTGGCGAGCTGGTTTCCGACGACAAGGACCCTTCGGCCGTGGTTCTGGCCCTGTCCGGCGTCAACGCTTCGGGCGAACGCAGGGGGTCGGGCGCGGGGCTGGTGCGCGACTGGCGCGTCGATGACGGCCTGGGCGCGGTGCGCATCCGTTTCAACGTCTCTCGCCAGGTCACGGTGAAGCGCCGCTTCCTGCTGCCGCCGGGCGACGGGGTGAAGGTCTATCGCTACGTCATGGACCTGGAGGCGCGAGAGGGCGCGGCCCTGCCGGAGCCGCCCCAGCGCGGCGCGGCGGCCAGGCAGATGGTTCAGGCTCTGTCCGTCGCGCCGGCCAAGACCGGCAAGCGGCTCGTGGTCATCGACGCCGGCCACGGCGGCAAGGACCCCGGCGCCAGCGGCGCCGCCATCCTGGAAAAGACCGTAACCCTGGCCGCGGCCCGCTCGCTGAAGGCGAAGCTGGAGAAGACCGGTCGCTATCGGGTGATCCTGACCCGCTCCACCGACGTGTTCATTCCGCTGCCCGAGCGCGTGGCGGTGGCGCGCCGGTCCGGCGCGGACCTGTTCATTTCCATGCACGCCGATTCCGGGACCGAACGGAGCCTGCACGGCGCTAGCGTCTACACCCTGTCCGAGCGCGGGGCCGACCGCGCCGCGCGCAAGGTGATGACCGGCGGCGACTGGCTGGCCGGCGGCTCGCAGCTGTCCGGCCGCGACCCGCAGGTGAACCGCATCCTGCTCGACCTGACCCAGCGCGCCACCCAGAACCGCTCCTCGGCTTTCGCGCGGGTGCTGCTCGACCGCCTGGATGGCCGTGCGCCGCTGCTGCAGAAGAGCCACCGCGACGCGGGCTTTGTGGTCTTGCTGGCCCCGGACGTGCCGGCGGTGCTGCTGGAGATGGGCTTCATCACCAACCCGCAGGACGAGGCGACCCTGACCGACCCGGTCCGCCGCGAGCGGCTGGTCGACGGCGTGGCCTCGGCGGTGGATGACTATTTCGAGAGCGAGCGCCGCTCGTCGACCCTGGCGGCGCTCCCCTGATCCCTCGAGTTTAGGCCGGTAGCGTGCCAGCCCTGAGCGCCTGCAGCGCGCGGGTCCAACCCACCAGCTGATCCAGCAGCGCGCCGACCAGCGGCGTGTGGATGTCGCGCGGCTTGAAGGTGGTGAAGGCCTCGAAGTCCTCGAACAGCGACAGGCCTACGTGGGCGCGCACATCGGCGACCTGAATCTCGGCCATGACGCCGCGCAGGTGCTCGACCGCGCGCACGCCGTTGGCGCTGCCGTAGCTGACGAAGGCGGCAGCCTTGTTGGTCCACTCCGCATAGATGAAGTCGATGGCGTTCTTCAGGGCGCCGGAGGTGGAGTGGTTGTACTCGGGCGTCACAAAGATGAAGCCGTCCAGCGAGGCGATCTTCGCGGCCCAGGCCTTGGTGTGATCCTTCTCGTACTTGCCCAGCGACGGTGGGATGGCTTCGTCGAGCAGGGGCAGGTTGAAGGTTTCCAGGTCGACCAGCTCGTACTGGGCGTCGGTGCGCTTCGACGCGACGTCGAGCACCCACTTGGCGACCGCGTCGGCCTTGCGGCCCGGTCGCGTGCTGCCGACGATGATACCGATCTTGAGCATGGGAGGCTTTCCTTGAACGGGGAGGGACCTTCGCCGGAGCGACGGCGCTGGTGTCTGCTGGTGACCAGGTTCATATCGGTGACTGTTGCGGCGCCGTGAAGGAGGCACGATTTTGAAACCCGGTAACCCCGAAGAGACCGAGAGCAACTGCGGGGCGGTGAGCGAACTGCTCGCCCGGATCGGCGACAAGTGGTCGGTGCAGGTTGTGATGCGGCTGGGCGACGGCACGCGCCGGTTCAGCGAACTCAGACGCACCATCGACGGCGTCTCCCAGAAGATGCTGACCACGACCCTGCGCGCCCTGGAACGCGACGGCTTCGTCACGCGCACCGTGTTCCCGACCATCCCGCCGCGAGTCGACTACGCCCTGACCGACCTCGGGCGCGAGCTCTTGGTCCCCGTCGGGGCGCTGGGCGCCTGGGCGATCGAGAATCGGCGGCGTGTCGAGGCGGCGCGTCTGGCCTTCGACGCGCGCGCCGAGGCCGCATGAAAGCTTCGCGAAATCAGCCTGTAAGCCCGCTGCGGCGAAAATGGCGCGACCGGCGCGGGCCGCTCGCCTGCGGCCTTCAAGCCTTTGCCTTCGCCGTGGCGACTCGCTAAGACCAAGAGCCCGCTCTCCGAGCTCTCGGGGGCGTCAGGGAGGTTGTGCGCGTGAAGTCTGCCGAACGTTGGTTCGCCATGGCGGGCGTCGCTGTGCTCAGCGTGGTGGCCGCTGCCGGCCTGGCCCTGGCGATCTACGCCGCCTGGCTGTTCCACGACCTGCCCGACGCGCGCCAGCTGGCCGAGTACCGGCCCCCGGTGGCGACCCGCGTGTTCGCCTGGGACGGCACCCTGATCGGTGAGTTCTCGACCGAGCGGCGCATCTTCACCCCCTACGACCAGATCCCGCCGACGGTGGTGCAGGCGTTCCTGGCGGCGGAGGACAAGAACTTCTTCCAGCACGGCGGCGTGGACGTCGCCGGCATGGGCCGGGCCATGACGCGCAACGCTATGAACGTGGCGCGCGGGCGCAGGCTTGAGGGCGGCTCGACCATCACCCAGCAGGTCGCCAAGAACGTCCTGCTCAATCGCAAGCAGACGATGGGGCGCAAGCTGAAGGAAGCCATCCTGGCGCGGCGCCTGGAAGCGACGCTGTCCAAGGAGCAGATTCTCGAGCTCTATCTGAACGAAATCTTCCTGGGCTACCGCTCCTATGGCGTGGCCTCGGCCGCCTTCAACTACTTTGGCAAGCCGCTCGACAAGCTGACCATCGCCGAGGCCGCCTATCTGGCCGCCCTGCCCAAGGGGCCGAACAACTACCAGCCGATCCTGCACAAGCAGGCGGCCATGGCGCGGCGCAACTGGATCATCGACCAGATGGTAGGCATGCGCTGGGTCACCCGCGCCGACGGCGAGATCGCCAAGAGCCAGGACCTGGTCGTGCAGCTGGCGCCCGAGCGGGCCAAGTACAAGGACGCCGACTTCTTCGTCGAGGAGGTGCGCCGCCAGGCCCTGGCCATGAAGGGCCTGGGCGAGGACCTGCCGCGCGGCGGCTACTACATCCGCACCACGCTTGATCCGCGCCTGCAGACGGCCGCGCGCGTGGCCCTGATGAACGGTCTGGAGCGCTATGACCGCAAGCACGGCTGGCGCGGCGCGCTCACCAACATCCCGATCGCGCCCGGCTGGGAGAAGATCGCGACCGCCAAGTCGCCGCCGTCCGAACGCCGGGCCTGGCGCGCGGCCGTGGTCGAGTCGGTTTCGGGTGACACCGTGCGCGTGCGCCTGGCGCAGGGCGGCGGCGGCCTGCTGGATCACGCCGACGTCGCCTGGGCCAAGGCCGGCAAGGGCCTGCACCAGGGCGACCTGATCTTCGTGGAGCCGACCCAGGCCGGGAACTATGGCCTGAGGCAGGTGCCGCTGGTGAACGGGGCGCTGGTGGCCATCGACCCCTGGACCGGGCGCGTGCAGGCCATGGTCGGCGGCTACAGCTTCTCGATCTCGGCCTTCAACCGCGCCACCCAGGCGATGCGTCAGCCGGGCTCTTCGTTCAAGCCGTTCGTCTACGCGACGGCGCTGGAGAGCGGCAAGTACACGCCCGCCGACGTGGTGCCCGATACCGCCATCACCCTGCGCGGCGCCAACGGCGAGACCTGGACGCCCGAGAACTACGAAGGCGGCTCCATGGGCCTTCTCCCGTTCCGCAAGGGGCTGGAGCTGTCGCGGAACCAGATGACGGTGCACATCGCGATGAACACCGGCATGAACTCCATCGTCGAGAACGCCAAGAAGTACGGCATCGTCGACAAGATGGACCCGGTGCTGTCGATGGCTCTGGGGGCAGGGGAGACCACACCCTATCGCCTGACCGCCGCCTATTCGATCTTCCCCAACGGCGGGCGCAAGATCACCCCGCATCTGATCGAGTTCGTGCAGGACCGAGAGGGCAAGACCGTCTTCAAGACCGACAATCGTCGCTGCCCCAACTGCGACCGGGGCTTCGGCGGCGAGGAGTCGCCCCGCGTCGGGCCCGAGGGCCAGCAGGTGCTGGACCCGATCACCTCCTACCAGATCACCTCGATGCTCGAAGGCGTGGTGCAGCGGGGCACCGCGGCCCAGGCGCGCAGCCTCGGCCGGCCCGTGGCGGGCAAGACCGGCACCACCAACGACTATCGCTCCGCCTGGTTCGTGGGCTTCTCGCCCGACCTCGTGGTGGGCGTGTTCGTGGGCTTCGACGACAACCGCTCGCTGGGATCGGGCGAGACCGGGGCGGTGGACGCCGTGCCGATCTTCATCGACTTCATGCAGGAGAACTTCAAGGGCCGCCCGGTGGTCGACTTCAAGAAGCCGGCGGGCGCGAAGTTCATGGTCGTGCATGGCGTTGAGGAAGCCTTCCGGCCCGGCACCGAGCCGAAGGGCCCGGTCGGCCCCGCGCCCGGTTCGCCCAGCGGCCCGCAGCCGTATGAGGCGGTGTTCAAGGACGGCGAAATCTCCGGCGCGCCCAATGCGGCCGCAGCGGTCACGCCGCCCTCGGGCGCCCCGCCGCCTCCGGGCAAGGCGCCGGCCAAGGGCCCGCCGCCGAAGAAGAAGGCGCCCGAGGACCTGAAGGGCCTCTACTGAAGTCGAGGGCAGGGCGCTCGCCGCCGATTTCGCGGTGGGATGCATCCGCCGGGCCGCGTGGGAGCCTCTAGCTCTTCGCGGGGGGCAGCGCCCCTTTCGAGGGATCCCTCCATGCGCTTGCCTGCCGCCGTCCTGGTCGCCGTGTGCCTGACCGCCTCAGCCTCGACGCCGGCGCTGGCCCAGCGTGCCGGCCCGCCGCCGTCTCAGGCCCTGACCGACGAGATCGCGGCCAAGGATGCGGAGCTGTTCGCCGCCCTGTTCGCCGTTGCGACGCTGATCATCTGGCCGGCATGGTCACCGACGACTTCGAGTTCTTCCACGACAAGGACGGCCAGTCCGCGACCTCGGGCGCCCAGTTCATCCAGGGCATCCGCGCCATGTGCGAGCGGCAGAGGACCGGCGTGGACTACCGCGCACGGCGCGAGCTGATCGCCGGCAGCCTGCAGGTCTATCCGATCAACAACTATGGCGCGGTCGAGCTGGGCGAGCACCGCTTCTACAAACTGGAGGCCGGCGGCAAGGAGCGGTTGGTCGAGGTGTCGAAGTTCGTGAACCTTTGGAAGAGGGTCGACGGCCGCTGGCGCCTGTCGCGAGTGATCAGTTACGGCCACACGCTGACGAACTGACCCTGCCGTTGCCGGGCGCGGCGATAGACGCTATCTCCCGCGCCTCGCCGGGGCTGACCCCGGCCCGGAGTTGATCATATGAGACCGGATGTCGAGGCCATGAAGGCCGACATCGAGCAGTCCGCGGGACTGCTCAGGAGGCGTCTTTGACTGGGAACCTGCTCTCAGACGCCTGGACGAACTGAACGCCAGAGTCGAAGACCCGACCCTGTGGGATCGACCAGAGGATGCCCAGGCGGTGATGCGCGAGCGCACCGGCCTGCAGTCGCGCGTCGACACCGTGCTGAAGCTCGAGAGCGAGCTGGCCGACGCGGTGGGCTATGCCGAGATGGCCGATGAAGAGGGCGACGAGGCTTCGCTCGAAGAGGCGCGCGCCCAGCTGAAGGCCCTGAAGGAGCGCGCCGCCCGCGCCGAACTCGAAGCCCTGCTGTCGGGCGAGGCGGACGGCAACGACGCCTATCTGGAAGTGAACGCCGGGGCCGGGGGCACCGAGTCCAACGACTGGGCCAATATTCTTCTGCGCATGTACACCCGCTGGGCCCAGCAGCACGGCTATCAGACCGAGCTGGTGGAGGAGACCGGCGGCGAGACGGCGGGCATCAAGTCCGCCACCCTGCAGGTCAAGGGCCCCAACGCCTACGGTTGGCTCAAGACCGAGTCTGGCGTGCATCGGCTGGTGCGCATCTCGCCCTATGACTCCAGCGCGCGGCGCCACACCTCGTTCGCCTCGGTCTGGGTGTTCCCGGTGATCGACGACACGATCCAGATCGAGATCAATCCGGCCGACGTGCGCACCGACACCTATCGCGCCTCCGGCGCCGGCGGCCAGCACGTCAACAAGACCGACTCGGCGGTGCGCCTGACGCACATCCCGACCAATACGGTCGTGGCCTGCCAGGCCGGCCGCTCGCAGCACCAGAACCGTGACGAGGCCTGGAAGATGCTGCGCGCGCGCCTCTATGAGCTGGAGCTGCAGAAGCGCGAAGCCGCGGCCCAGGCCCTGGAAGACCAGAAGACCGATATCGGCTGGGGCCACCAGATCCGCTCGTACGTGCTGCAGCCGTACCAGATGGTGAAGGACCTGCGCACCGAGGTGGAGACCTCCGACACCCAGGGCGTGCTGGACGGCGACCTCGACGAGTTCATGGGCGCCGCCCTGGCGCAGCGGGTCGGCGCGACCCGGACGGGCGAGCCGGCGGTCTAGTCCGGGCTTACACAGGGAATTTCGTCTCGACCACAACTGCTTAACGTGTCTCGCCACGCCACATCTTTTACGATAGAATGATGCAGCCCGCTGACTGCGGCGCCCTCGGGGGGCGGCAATGTTCGATTTTGCTCGCGTGCGCAGGAACGCCTGTCGTTTGGTCGTGGCTGCGGCCTGGCCGCTGCTCGCGATCAGCTGTGCGCAAATCGGGCCCGGTAAGAGCGCCTCGCACTATTTCGGCTACGTCCGCGTTGAACGCGACGACGCCTCAGGGGTAGCCGTCCGCCAAGTTCGGGTGCGGGTGCTCGGCATTTGGGGCGAAGCCTCATCGCCGTCAGAGGGAACTGGACTCGGCGTTGGGTGGCGTTCCACGCTGCGGGAGACCGTCCCTGCGGACTGCCGCGTAATTTTTCACGTCCGGACCGAGGAACAACTCGACCAAGCCACCGCCTGGATCGCGACGGCGACAAACGGGAAGGGAGAGCTATGCGCTTTCATGGACATTGGGCCGCAACCGCCGCCCTGATACTGTTGTGCGGCTGCGCCGAGCCGCACAATGACGTGCTCATCTTTGGGACGACGACAAAGATCGGCCTGAGCGTCAGCGCCGCACCGTCCAGCGCCGCGACGCCGCAGCTGTCGATCGGCTACAATCGAGACGAAGCGGTGTGGATGCCCCTGATCGCGAACGGCCGGGGCCTGCGGGATGGCTGGGTTCCCAGTCTGTGCGGCTTGGCTCAGGCGCAGCCGTGTCCGGCACCCCTCGACCAGCTCAAGTACAAGGGTGTTGACGGAGCACAGGGCAGTGACGCCTACTCGGTCTTCGCCAGCCTCGGCACGAACTTGTCCGGCAAGGGGGGCGATGTTTCGGCCACATTCGGCACTGCGCAATTCTTCGCTACGGGCATCGCTGCCCAGGAAATCGCCAAGAACCCGGCCGTCATGCAATCCGTGTCTGTTCAGGCGCCTGCAGCGGCTCAATCGGGCGCTTTAGCCGCAGCGGTATCAAAACCTGGCGTCTCTCCCGGCGTAGCGACGGCCTTGTTGAATAGTGCTCGAGACAGCGCCGATCCCGAACTAGCGGGGGCTTACTCCAAGGCGCTCATAGAAAGACAGAACAATACCGCCAAGGGTGCGCAATTGGCGGCATGCGCGGTCCTGAAGGCGCCGCAGAGCCCAGTGGACCTCTTAGCGAGTAAGGACGAAAGCACGGATTTTGTTAAGGACTTTCGCAAGGCAAAAGATGCGGCGGGCTATACCAACGTTGTGCGAGCCTACCCCGACCGCGCTGCCGACATCGCATCAATATTGAGCGCCTGCGGCGCGTCCAAATAGGAGAACTGTCTATGAAACTTACAGTTCACGCCTTCCAGAGCAAGGCTGACATGATCCAGGTCGTGGGCCAATACGATGACGCCGAAGTCATCTACGCCGACGCTTTGCCTTCGAACGCCATGGATCTGCTCACATGGCCGGCAGGAGACCCGACACCCACACGTCGGGATTTGGGTGTCAACGCCCCCTTCATTGCAATCATCAAGCCCCCGGCAGTTTGATTGGTTGAGGGGAGTGCAAGCCCCATCGCTTGCAGTCGAGCGCCTGACATTGCGCCAAATTAAGTTGCCTCTTCCCCCCCCCGACCGCAACTAGCGCGCAGGTTAGGGGGGTGAGTTGCTGAGGACGTCCATACTTTGTGTCGCGCTGGCCGTGGCGGTGACCCCGCCTGTGGCCCTGGCCCAGGCCGCGCCTCAGCCCGCGCCCGCATCCCCGCCGGCTCAGCCCGCCGATACGAAAGGCCCGGCCGTGGTCAAGGGCGTGACGGTGACCGCCAACACCGGGGGGTTCAAGAGTTCCATCGACCGGCGCAGCTATGACCTGACCACCGACCTGCAGGCGACCCACGGCTCCATCGCCGACGCTCTGCGCAATGTGCCCTCGGTCGATGTCGACCTGCAGGGCAATGTCAGCCTGCGCGGCGACCGAGTGGTGATCATGGTCGACGGCAAGCCGTCAGGCATGTTCAGCGGCCCCGCCGCCGGCCAGCTGCTGCAGACCCTGCCGGCCGACCAGTTCGAGCGGGTGGAGGTGATCACCAACCCGACGGCCGAGATGGCGCCGGACGGCGTATCGGGGATCATCAACCTGATCTCCAAGAAGAAGCGCAAGATCGGCGCCTCGGGCTCGCTGCGTGGGGCGATGGGCACGGGCGGGCGGTGGAACACCGGCGTCACCGGAGCCTGGAACAACGGCAAGCTGACGCTCTCGGGCGACGCGGCGCTGCGCGGCGACGACCAGTTCCCCAAGACCATAGACCAGCGCACCGACCTCGACGCCGGGGGCAATCCGGTGAACCTGTCGCGCGCGGTGACCCGCGGCCGCGGCCACCTGACGCTTTGGACCGCCCGTCTCGGCGCCGACTACAATCTGACCGACAAGGACCGGATCAGCGCCCAGGTGCGCGCCAACGACTTCCGTTTCGGGGCGAACAATCCGGAAGAGCTGTCGGCCCACACGCCCTCGGGCGTTCCGACCCAGCAGTTCGATCGCACCGGCCGCTTCGATACCGACCGCAGCGACACTGAAGGCTCGCTGACCTGGATCCACAACTTCGACAAGCAGGGTCAGGATCTGACGGTCAGCCTGACGCGCAGCCGCACCGGCTCCTCCGCCAGCCAGGAGTACCAGAACACGGTGACGCTGCCGGTCGCGTCCTCGCGGTTCAACGCCTTCACCGGCGACGGCTCGATCAACCACACCGAGCTGAAGGCGGACTATGTGCGGCCGTTCCAGAGCGGGGCGAAGCTGAAGCTCGGCTACGACCTGATCGACGACCGCTCGGACTACGACAATTCGGGTCAGGTCGGCGCCACGGCGGCGAGCGCGCTGCCGGACCCGACGCAGACCGACCTGTTCCGCTTCGGCCAGCGTATCGAGGCGGCCTACGCCACGTTTGAGCAGCCGCTGGGCAAGCTGACGGTGTTGGGCGGCTTGCGGGTCGAACAGGCGAAGCTCGACATCAACTCGATCACCACGGCCCAGCATGTGAAGAACGACTATTCGCGGGTCTATCCCTCGTTGCACCTGGGCTGGAAGCTGGATGATCACCAAGACCTGACGCTGAGCTACAGCGAGCGGGTGCAGCGGCCGACGCCGCAGGATCTGAACCCGTTCCGGGTGGTCGCCGACCCCTTCCACATCGCCCAGGGCAACCCGAACCTGCAGCCGCAGGAGACCCACAGCTACGAGGCCGGCTATCAGTACAAGCAGGGCCAGACCTACTATCTGGCGACGCTCTACTATCGCCAGAACGAGAAGGGCGTGACCGACCTGGTCACCGACCTCGGCGGCGGGGTGCAGCTGTCCACCCGCGAGAACCTGGCGTCGAGCCGTTTCGTCGGGCTGGAGCTGGTGGCCAGCGGGCACGTGACCAAGGCGCTGAGCTACAACGTCTCGTCCAACCTCTACTGGAACGAGATCGACCCGACCGGCCTGCCGTCGTCGCTGGGCGCCAACGAGAAACGCGAGGCCGCCTCCATCGGCGGGCGCGGCAACCTGACCTGGCAGGCGACGCCCAACGACACCGCCCAGCTGAACGCCTCGATCATCGGCAAGCGCCTGACGCCGCAGGGCTACATCAGCCCAATGCCGATCGTGAACATCGGCTATCGCCACAAGTTCAACGACCAGCTCAGCCTGTTCGTGACGGCGCAGGACGCGCTGGCCAGCTACAAGGCGCACGAGGTGATCGTCACCCCCACCTTCCGCGAGCAGATCGACAACCGCGCCCGCACCCAGGCGGCGTTCGTGGGACTGACCTGGACCTTCGGCAACGGGCCGAAGCGCGATCCGGGGTTCGACTACAGCGGGTGAGGCGAGGGCGTCAGCGCGGCCTGCTCGCGGGGCGTCCCAGGCCCCTCAGCGCCAGTCGCGCGACCGTCCCGCCCTTGTAGTCCGTCAGCCAAACCGCGCCGAAGCCGACCTTCAGCGAGTCGCCGCCGGAGCCGGTCCACTGGCGCACCGGCCGGTTGCGGCGCGGATCGGTCTCAGACAAAGGCACGCCGCTGAGCGTGGTCCAGATGCGGCCACCACCCCAGGCGATGTCTCCGCCATGGCCTGGCGTGCCGAGCGCGATGGTGGCCACGGGCTTGCGGGTGCGAGCGTCGATGCGGGTCAGGGTCCCGTCGCCCTGGTTCAGGGTCCAGAGCGCGCCGGAGCCGGTGGTCAGGAAGCGCGGGTTAGGGCCGGTGGGCGTTTCGCCCAGCACCTTGCCGGTCGCGGCGTCGACGGCGGTAATCTGTGCGCCCGCCACATCGGTGATCCAGACCACGCCCTGGGCATAGAGCGGGTTGTGCGAGCCGGGCGCGATCTTGATCCGCTGGCGCACCGAGCCGGTCTCGGGGTCCAGTCGGACCAGGGTTCCCGCATCGTCCACGACGAGCCACAGGCTGTCGCCGCTGGCCGTCACGCCGCCCTCGGCCTTGACCCCCAGCGGGATCACGCGGTCGAGCCGGTTGGTCTTCATATCCACCCGCGCCAAGCCGGGCTTGGCGCCGCACAACGGGATCCACAGGGCGCCGAAGCCGGAGACCAGGCCTGCGCACGGTTCGCCGGGCAGCTCGACGGTCGCGACCTTGCGGTTGGTGCGGGGATCGATGCGCGTGACTGAATTCGGGCTCGTGGCGCCGACCCAAACGCTGTCTGGCGTAATATCGACCCAGTCGGCGGTCTTGCCGAGCTTGAGGGTCGCAGCGGGGTGAAGGTCCGCCACCGGATGGCGAATGCCCGGGATGCCCGGCGCATCGGCGGTCGCTGCAGGCGAGGCCGTGCTGAGCGTCGTCGCCAGTATCGCGAGCCTGATCAGCCTTCTGGTCATTGATCCTCCCCCCGGTCAGGGCGTGACCTTAACCGTCAGGAACCAGAGCGTCTCTCTCATCGCCGCCGCAGATAACGCGGGTCTCGCGTCGGCGCCGGTCCTGAGTTAGCGTTGCGGCTGCATTCGGGGGAATACACATGCGCCGGACGACCTTTTGCGCAGCGGCCGCCGCTGCTGCGATCTCAAGCATGGCCGCGCCCAGCTTCGCGGCCGACCTGACCAGGACCAGCGGCGGGTACACCTATTTCAATCATCCGGGCTGGAGCGTCGCGCAGCACGACGCCGACATCACCGATTGCCGCGCGAAGATCGAAGGCATGCATGTGCCGGCCCCCGAGGGCCACACCACCGTGACGGTGGTCGGAGGTTCGGTTCTGGCCGCGGGCGTCGGCGGGGCGCTGGGCGCGGCCATTGCGGCGGATGGGGCCCAGGTGGCCGCCGACAACTACGCCAGGCCCGCTCAGCTCGAAGACTGCATGGTGGTCAAGGGCTGGCGCGTGGTGCGCCTGGGTGATGACGAGGGCAAGGCGCTGGCTGCGGCGAGCCGGCGCCAGCGCACGCCGGAACTGCTGGCCTGGATGGTGTCGGACCAGCCGCACGGAGAAGTCGTGCGCGTGTTCGACAATGACGCCGCCACCGCGACAGGCGAACAGATATTTCCCGGCCCGGTTCAACGCGGATGGATGTTCCGCAAGGATGACCGCGGCGTCGTCATCGGCGTCTTGCCCGTCCCGCTGCAAGGCTCGGTGTCCCTGACGCCGGCGGAGCGCCGCCGGGCTGAGCTGGAATCCCAGAAGCCCAAGCCCATTCCGCCGCACCGCATCGCCGCGGCCCGTCCGCCCAAGCCCCTGGGGCCACAGGAGCTGACCGGCATTCAGGCGGGTCTCGCCTGGATCGTGGTCAGCCTGACCGGCGAGGCGGACGTGTCGCTTGAGATCGACCGCATGGGCCCCGACGCCGAGACGCCGGGCTGGGTCGACGGCAAGCCCTCGGAGGTGTTCGCATCGCGCTCACGCGAAGCCTACAAGGCCGCAGGCGCAAGCGGGCAGGTGACGGAGGTCTTCGCCGTGCCGCCCGGCCGATGGCGCCTGACCGGCATCGCCAACGGAGGGACGGAGCTGAACCTGTGCATGGGTTCGCCCGCCTTCGATCTCCGTGCGGGCGAGGTGATCTACGCCGGCGCCTTCGGCGCGCAGCACACGCTGCCCGACATGAACCTGGCCGCGGCCAAGGCCGCGTTCCCCGCGGGTTCGCCGCTGGCGGACGCGGTGCGGCCGGCGGAGTGGATCAACGGCACGCGCGGCAAATGCGGCTGGGGAGCGACGATCTACGCTTTGGAGGCGCCGGGCCGGCCGTTCGTCGCCGGCTACGCCATCGGCTCGCGCGCCCACGTCCCGGCCAAACCCGCGCCATAGGGCGTTCCAAATCAAAACGGCCGGCGGATCGCTCCGCCGGCCGTCTCGAAACGGTACGGTGTTTCAGACCGGGATCAGCCGGCGGGCTTCAGCTCGATCAGCTGGCCGGTGTCGACCGCGGGGGCCGGCGCCGGGGCGGGTTGGGAATAGACGGGGGTGGAGTAGCCCGCCTGCTGTTGCGGCGCATGCTGCGGGGCGGCCTCGGCGACCTTGCGGCCCTGCAGGCAGCGGCCCTGGAAGTAGGCGCCCACGTCGATCGAGAGCTGCTCGTGGCTGATATCGCCGTCCACATAGGCCGTGGACATCAGCTTGACCTGCTTGCCGTTGACGCCGCCGACCACGCGGCCGCGGACCTCGACGTACTCGGCCTGGACATTGCCTTCGACATTGCCGGTCTCGCCCACGGTCAGGCGGCCCACCTTGACGTCGCCGCGCACGGTGCCGTCGATGTGCAGGTCGCCGGCGCCGGTGATGTTGCCCTCGAAGGTGAGGTCCGAGGCCAGCATGGACGGCGCCTTGCCGGGCAGGGGCGCGCGCTGCTGCGGCTGCGCGGCGACCTGGCCCTGCATATGGGCTTGCTGGGGCTGGGGAGCCTTCAGGTCCGGCAGGGGAGGAACCGGGACCTGGTTGGCTTCCGGGCGGGGGGTCTTACTTTTGCTGAACATAGTCTCCGGCCCTCACAAAATAGATGGGATTCCTGGGCTTACCGTCCGCCCAGATCTCGTAGTGCACGTGTGGGCCGGTGGAGCGGCCCGTTGAACCCATGGACGCGATACGCTGGCCGACGGCGACCCGCTGACCCACTTGCACAGAGTATGCCGCGAGGTGGGCGTAGCGGGTCTTGAACCCGTTGCCATGGTCGATTTCGACCACATTGCCATAGCCCGTCCGTTGTCCCGTAAAGGAAACGACGCCCGGCGCCGTCGAATAGATCGGCGTCAGGAAGGGCCCGGCGAAGTCCAGGCCATTGTGCAGCGCCGCGCGTCCCGTAAAGGGATCGGCCCGATAGCCGAAGCCCGAGGTCTGGGGCACGCCGAAGGCGGGGCGCGACAGCGGCAGCTTGGCGGCGGCGCCCTCCAGCGTCCGCACATCGCCCATGTCGGCGACGGCGTGCTGGATCTGGGCGGCGAAGGGCTCGTCCACGTCGAGCACGACGGCCAGCGCCTTGGGATCCTTGGCGTCGATGAAGGGACCGCCGAGGCCCGCGGTCGCGGTGGAGGCGCCCGGAGAGGGCGGGGCGCCGACGCCGGCCAGCTTGATGGCCAGGCGCAGCCGCTCGGCGCGGGTGCGGGCGTACTGCTCGGCGCGGGCGATCAGGCGCTCCTGGTCGAAGCGGACGGCCAGGATGCGCTCGACCGGGGTCAGCTTCTTGGTGTCGATCGAGGCCTGGGTCGTGGCGGGCGGCTCGCCGGGCACGCCCGCGAACACCGCCTGCAGCGCGTGATGGCGCTTTTCCACCATGCGGGCCAGCTCGTCGCTGGAGTTCTCGTTCAGCTTGGCCACCGCGCTGTCGAGGCGGGCATTGCGGTCCGCCATCAGCCGCTCATAGCGGTTGGTGGTCAGGCGCACCTCGCGCTCGGCGTTGGTTTCCATGAACAGGGTGTAGGCCGTCGACGCGGTGGCCAGAATCAGCCAAGCTCCCAACAGGCAAGCGCCGCTCGCGAAAAGCATCTGCTTGCCGGTCGTGAGAATATAGCCCCGCGTCTCTCCGCCGGAGCGGAGATAAAGATGCCGCTCGGGGAACGTACGTTCCACCCAACGACGCACGGGTGTTGAACGCGTGCTGCCCATGACCCCCGAAACCCACCGAACTCCCGGTATTTATGCCTCCACGGGCGGGTCATGCGCAAGGGGGTCAACACTTCGTTAACCACGATACCGCAAGGGATCGGAAGTAGCAGCGAAGCCTTAACCAAGATTCGCGTAACGGGGGTATTCGCCGGAGAGAGAAGCCGGGCCCGTCAATTCTTGGGATTTCAGGACACGTGAAGTGTTTCGAAAGGCCGGCCGATCACACCGGCGTGACCGTACGGGCGTCTTCGTGCGGCGACGCGTCGCGCGGGCGCGTCCCTTGGCGGAAGTTCAAGCCGCATTCATATCGCGTAGGGCTTTCAGCACCTCCGCCACGTGTCCCGGCACCTTGACCTTGCGCCACACGCGGCGGATCACGCCTTGACGGTCGATCAGCCAGGTCGAGCGATCGATGCCCATGTAGGTCCTGCCGTACATGCTTTTCTCGATCCACACGCCATACGCCTCCACCGCCTGCCCCTCGGGATCGGCGCCCAGGACCACGTTCAACTGATGCTTGGCCTTGAACCGGTCATGACTCTTGGCGGTGTCCTTGGACACGCCCACGACGACGGCGTCTTCGGCGGCGAAGTCCTTTGTCGCGGCGGTGAACTCGATGGCCTCTTTCGTGCATCCCGTCGTGTCGTCTTTCGGATAGAAGTAGAGCACGACGTTGCGGCCTTTCAGGCCGGCCAGCGAGACCCGGCCCCCGCCGTCGGCGGCGAGGTCGAAATCGGGAGCAGGGGAGCCAGGTTGCAGCGCGTCGGCCATCGTTATCTCCGCACGTCGGTAGGCCTGGGACCTAACCCCGGCCGCGCCGGGCGTCCAGACGCGATGCCAGGCGGGATGGTGGCGTGGAGCTGAAGTCCCTCGTCACGCGTGGCCGGCTGATCGCCGCGGGCCTGATCGGGTTCTGCGCCCTGGTCTGGGCCGGGTTCGCCATCGGCCTGTCGTTCGGGCCGATGGACGCGCCGTGGCTGAAGCCCGTGGTGCGCGAGGCGCTGGAAGACCAGGTGGTGGGCGGTAAGGCGCGGCTGGAGCGCGTGCGCATCGTCTGGACCGCGCGAGCGCATTCGCTGGGGCTGGAGCTGGATGGCGTCGCCCTGGTCGACGGCAAGGGCCGCGACGTGATCCGCGCTCGGATGCTGGAGGCGGGGATCGCCACGGATGCGCTGGGCTCCTGGACCCTGGCGCCGGGGCGGGTCAGGGCGCGGGACTTCTTCGTAGCCGTCTCGATCTCGCCCAAGGGCGAATACGCCCTGGGCTATGACGCGTCCGCCGCGCCGCGCGGCAAGTCGCAGCTCGGCGGCGTGCTCGACGATATCGTCGGCGCCGCGCACCACGGCCGGCCGGTCAGCTTCGTGCGCGACATCGACCTCTCCAACGGCCGCCTGGCGCTGCGCCAGGTGCGCGGGACCGTCTCCTGGGTCGCCGATGTGCGCACCCTGCAGTTCGAGAAGGCCCGAGGGCGCCTGCGCGCCCAGGCCGACCTCAGCCTGAATGACGGCTCAGGCCGAGCTCCGGCGACCCTGAACGGCCGGGGCGTGGCCGCCATCGGCCTGCGCGACGCCCTGGCCTGGGGCCGGCTCGAGGGCCTCACGCCGGCGCGGGTGTTCCCCTCGGTGGGCGCCACCGAGCAGCTGGCGCGCCTTGACGCCCTGGTCGGAGGGCGCGGTTCTGTCTCCTACGATTTCAAGGACGGGGTGCGTGCGGCCGACCTGACCCTGCAGGCGGGCAAGGGCACGCTGGGCCTCGGTGACGGGCGAGAGCCGTTCGAGTCCGCCGACGTGGTCGCCCGTTACAATCCGCAGAGCGGTGAGGTCGAGATGACCTCGCTGCACTTCCTGGCCGAGCGCACCAAGCTCGATCTGACCGGCCGCTTCCGCCTCGTGCCGGAGGACACCCGCCGCCACGTTCCCGCGCGGCTCGACATCGCCATCGCCGGCCCCCGGGTCTTCGAAAGCCTGGCCTCGGACGCCCCGCCGCAGGAGCTGACCGACGTCGCGGTGGTGGCCGTGTTCACGCCCGAGGCGCATCGGCTGGACCTGCAGCGCGCGCATGCGCTCCTGGCCGGCTCGCCGGTCGACACCTCGGCCGTGTTCTGGCGCGACAAGCGCGAGCGTCTGGGCGTGAAGCTGCAGGCCAGGCTCGGCGGGGTGGTGACGCCCGCCCAGGTCTTCGCTTTCTGGCCGCGCTCGGTGGTGCAGCCGGTGCGCGATTACCTGAAGCACGCCATCCTGCAGGGACGGCTGACCAACGCCACCTTCCTGGTCGACAGCCCGCCGGGCGTCGGCGAGAAGCCGATCCTGCCCAACAGCGCCTTCCGCATCGGTTTCGACTTCCAGGACGCGGCGGTGCGTTACGTCGATCAGCTCGCGCCGATCACCGCGGGCGTCGGCAAGGGCCTGGTGCAGGGCAACCGTTTCGACCTCAGCCTGTCGTCGGGCAAGATGGAGAACGTCGCCCTGTCGGAGGGCGTGATCGAGATCCCCGCCTTCAAGCCGGACGGCGCCATCGGCCACTTCAAGGCCCGCGCCGTCGGCGACGCGCGCGAGATCATGACGATCCTCGATCGGCCGCCGCTGAACTTCTTCACCCACAACGGCTTTTCGCCGAGCCGGGTCACCGGCCGCGCGGACGTGCGCTTCCAGCTCGACCGGCCGATGCTCTTCGAGGTCCCGGCCGAGAAGTACAAGGTCAAGTACCAGGGCGTGATCCACAACGGCGGCGTCACCGAGGCGGCGCTCGGCTGGGACATGACCAACGCCGAGCTGAAGATCGACGGCGACCAGGACAAGGTGCTGATCAACGGCGTCGGCGTGGCCGGCCCCTACCGCGGCAAGGTCGAGCTGACCACGCGCTATCAGGGGCGCGGCGAGAAGGGCGTGAACGTCGCGGTCGACGGCTTCCTGGACGCCTGGATCCTGGGCGGACGCTCCGGGGCCAAGGCGCCCTTCGCCGGGAAGTTCCGCGAGGACCGGGGCGCGGGCTCGGGCGTGATCCATTCCGCGGTGTTCGATGGCCGGGTGAACTGGAAGGACGGCAACGGCGCCGACCGGGTGATCCTGTCCGGCTGGGGCTTGGCTCCGGCGCTGCGCAAGGTCGGCACGCCGCTGCTGGGTGGGGCGCCGGACCGCTTCCCGGTCGAGGCTAAGTTCGGCCGGAACAGCGACATGTGGCGTGGGCCGGTGAAGACCGACGCCCTGACCGGCGTCGCGACCTACTGGGCGGGCGCGCGGCCGAGGCTGGTCTATCAGGCCGACGTCTCGCCGATTGAGGCGCGGCGGCTGGGCCTGGGGAAGCTGCCGCTGTTCGAACAGGCGCGCCAGGTGGTGGTCGACGCCAGCTGGGCCGGCGAGCAGGGCGCGGCCCAGGTGCGGGCCGGACCGGTGGCCATGGCGGTCAGCTGGAACGACGCGGCGCCCGGCGGCGCCGAGCGGCGGGTGCGTGCCGACCTTTCGGCCGCCGACATGGCGCTCCTGGGCCTGCCGACGGTGCTGGCGCGGCCGGGGCGGACCCTCCCGGTTTCGGCCGTGTGGCGCGATGTCGGCGACGGCATGAGCGGCGCGGCGGACGTGGATGGGACACCGATCCGTTTCCAGACCTCCGCCAGCAAGGGCGGGGCGGTGAACTACTTGGTGCGCGCCGATCTCGACCGGCACGGGCTGAGACGCTGGGGCCTGCCCGACCTGATCGATGTGGACGGGACTGCGGCGCTCACGGCGCGCTGGGCGTCGATCGAAAAAGGGGCCGCTGCGGGCCGGGTGGACATCGACCTGACCGGCACGACTCTGACCGTGGCTGAGAGCGACTGGAAGAAGCCGGGCGGCCAGGCGGCGCACCTGACGGTGGACTTCCTCGACGACGGCCAGGGCTCGGTGCGGCTGACGCGCATCTCCGGCCAGAGCGTGGGCTCCGAGGTCGAGGGCTCGGCCCTGATGGGCCCAGGCGGGCGGCTGGTGTCGCTGGACCTGACGCGGGCGCGCCTGAACGGCCTGATCGATTCCGCCGTGCACGCCTCGCGCGACAACCAGGGCATGGCCTTGAGCCTGCGCGGCCGCTGGCTGGATGCGCGGCGCCTGATTTCCGAAGCCGCCCAGCCGGCGGAGGCGGGCGGCGTCGCGTCGGGCGCATCGGGCGCGCCGGTGCGGATCGACGCCCAGCTCGACGGCCTGCGATTCACTGACGAGGCGGTGCTGCGTGAGGTGAAGGCGACCGGTGTCTGGGGGCCTGAGGCGGTCCGGCGCATGGACGTGACCGCCCTGACCTCTGCCGGCAGCCGCATGAGCGGACGGCTCTATCCGCTGACCGGCGGCACGGCCATCCAGGTGCAGGCGGCCAACGCTGGCGACGCGGCTCGGACGCTGCTCGGCGTCACCAGCCTGAAGGGCGGCACCGCGGTCCTGACCGGGCGGCTGGTCGAGGGCGGGGCGGATCTGAACCTGCAGATGAAGAACGTGCGCCTGGTCAAGGCGCCGACCATGGCCCAGATCCTGACCCTGGCGTCGCTGCGCGGCTTGGCCGACACCCTGAACGGAGAGGGCGTGCTGTTCACGGTGGTCGATGCGCCGGTGCAGGTCAGGGGCCGCCGCGTGATCGTGGGCGAGTCCCGCGCCACCGGCTCGGCGCTGGGCCTGACCACCCGGGGGGTGGCGGACCTGAATACCGATACGCTCGACTTCCAGGGGTCGATCGCCCCGGCCTATTCGCTGAACGCGGCCGTCGGCAATGTGCCGGTGCTGGGCCAGCTCCTGACCTCGCGCAAGGGCGAGGGCGTGGTGGGCCTGGGCTATTCGGCCAAGGGCTCCTTCGAGAAGCCGCAGGTTTCGGTCAATCCGCTGTCAGTGCTGACGCCGGGCATCCTGAGGCGGATGTTCGAGGCCCCGCCGGTGGGGGTGGATACGCCGCAGCCGAAGCACAAGGCGGCGCGGACGGGCGGGGAACCCTAAGGCACGCTTGCACCGGCCGGTTATCTGCTATCTAACTTAGCAGAATTGATCCGGAGCTTTCCATGTCGCGTCCTCTCGCCCTCGCCGCCCTGCTGCTTACCCTCCCTCTGGCCGGTCCGACCCTCGCCAAGCCCGACCCGGAAGCGGCGCGCACGGTCGAGGGCGTGCGAGCAGTCGAGGCGCATTGGCTGAAGGCTTTCCTGGGCGGCGACGAGGCCTATCTGGATCGCCTGCTCGACCCCGCCTACGTCTCGGTCGGCCAGGCCGGAACGCCGCGCCCCAAGGCCCAGATCATCGCCCTGGCGAAGAAGATGGCGGCCAGCCCGCCCAAGCCCATGGCGCCCCTGCCGCCGGCGCAGATCGTGGTGCATGGCGACGCGGCGGTCGTCACCAACTCGAACGGCGGGGATACGTCGGTCGACGTGTTCTACTGGGCCGGCGGGCGCTGGCACGCGTGGCATTCGCAGCACACGCCGGTGAAAGCGCAGAGCTGAGCTCAGGGAATCAAAAGGGCCGAACCAGCACGATTTTCTTCTTCCCCGCCGCCAGCTTCAGCACCCCGTCGGCGTTGAGGTCGGCCACGGTCACCGGGCGCATGCCGTCCTTGATCTGCTCGTCGTTGAGCCTGAGGCCGCCGCCCTCGGCTAGTCGGCGGGCTTCGCCGCGCGAGGAGGCGAGGCCGGCGTCGACCGCCAGGGCGGCGATAGTGGTCTCGCCGGACTCCAGCGTCGCACGCGGGACCTCGACCGTCGGCAGGTCGGCCGAGAGCCGGCCCTGCTCGAAGGCGGCCTCGGCGGCGGCGCGGGCCTGGCTGGCGGCTTCGCGGCCGTGCAGCATGCCGGTGGCTTCGTCGGCCAGCACCTTCTTGGCTTCGTTGATCTCCGCGCCCGGCAGCTTCTCCAGCCGCTCGATCTCGGGGATCGGCAGGTCGGTGAACAGGCGGAGGAACCGGCCCACGTCGGCGTCCTCGGTGTTGCGCCAGAACTGCCAGTAGTCGTAGGGGCTGCGCATGTCGGCGTTCAGCCACACGGCGCCGGCGGCGGTCTTGCCCATCTTGGCGCCGGACGAGGTGGTGAGCAGCGGCGTGGTGAGGCCGAAGGCTTCGCCGTCCGACTTGCGGCGCACGATCTCCACGCCGTTGACGATGTTGCCCCACTGGTCCGACCCGCCCATCTGCAGCACGCAGCCGTGGCGCTGGTACAGCTCCAGGAAGTCGACCGCCTGCATCAGCATGTAGTTGAATTCCAGGAAGGTGAGGGGCTGCTCGCGCTCCAGCCGCATCTTCACGCTGTCGAAGGTCAGCATGCGGTTGACCGTGAAGTGCGGGCCGAACTCGCGCAGGAACTGGATGTAGCCGTAGCCCGACAGCCAGGCGTCGTTGTCGATCATGATGGCGTCGGTAGGCCCGTCCCCGAAGGTCAGGAACGGCGAGAAGGCCTGCTTGATCGAGGCGATGTTGGCCTTGATGTCGTCCTCGGTCAGGAGCTGACGCGAGGCGTCCTTGCCCGACGGATCGCCGACCTTGGTGGTGCCCCCGCCCATCAGGACGATCGGCTTATGGCCGGTCTTCTGCAGCCAGCGCAGCATCATGATCTGCACCAGCGAGCCTGCATGCAGCGAGGGCGCCGTGGCGTCAAAGCCGATGTAGGCGACGACCCGGCCCTTGGCGGCCTTCTCGTCCAGGCCGCCGGCGTCGGTGACCTGGTGGATGAAGCCGCGCTCCTGCAGGGTGCGCAGGAAGTCGGACTTGAAGGGCAGGGCAGGAGAGGCGGCTTCGGTCATCGGACGGGTCCAGTTGGGCTTTTGGGCCGGAGACCGTCTGGTTGAGACCCGCCGCCGGTGGTGTGGGCGGCATGGATCGGCCGCGCGCTACGAATAGGCGCGGTAATAGCTCCAGGAGAGGCAGGGGCCGGCTGTCATGACGCGCTAGCTACCGGCGCGCGCCTATGGCAGTCAAGCCGAGCATGCGCCTGGCCCTCCACCGCCATCCCGAGTCCGAGGAAGCCGCCGTCACCGGCGTCGCTGTCGAGGCGGTGCGCGAGCATTCGGGAGCCTTGCGCCTGCGCTATGAGGTGAGCGGCGGGGTTGGCGTGCTGATGCCCGCCCTGCGCCCCGGCGCCCGCACCGACGAGCTGTGGCGCCACACCTGCTTCGAAGCCTTCGTGCAGGCTCGCGAGGGCTACTACGAGTTCAATTGCTCGCCCTCGACCGAATGGGCGGCGTACCGCTTTTCGGCGTACCGCAAGGACATGACGCCCGCGGAACTGCCCGCGCCCTTCATCGAACCGGCGGCCGACGGCCTACACGCGGTGCTCGACCTGTCGCTCCTGCCCGGCCTGGACGTCCAGTCGCCCTGGCGCCTGGGGCTCTCGGCCATTCTCGAGGACCGGACGGGCGCGAAATCCTACTGGGCTCTGGCTCATGCGCCCGGTAAGCCCGACTTCCACAGTCCGCACGCCTTTGCTCTGGAGCTTCCATGAAATTCGGCCTCGACCGCCTGCTCGCCGACCCTGAGCTGCGCAAGCCTCTTCAAGGCAAGCGCATCGGCCTCGTCGCCCACCCGGCCTCGGTCACAGCCGACCTGACCCATTCGCTTGACGCCCTGGTGGCGGCCGGCCTGAACGTGACGGCGGCCTTCGGGCCCCAGCACGGCCTGCGCGGCGACAAGCAGGACAACATGGTCGAGAGCCCGGATTTCAACGACCCGACCCACGGGATCCCGGTGTTCAGCCTCTACGGCGAGGTGCGCCGCCCAACCGGCCAGTCGATGCACACCTTCGACGTGCTGCTGGTCGACCTGCAGGACCTGGGCTGCCGCATCTACACCTTCATCACGACCCTGCTCTATGTGATGGAAGCCGCGGCCGAGCACGGCAAGGCGGTGTGGGTGCTGGACCGGCCCAACCCCGCGGGCCGCCCGGTCGAGGGCCTGACCCTGCGCCCCGGCTGGGAGAGCTTCGTCGGCGCCGGGCCGATGCCGATGCGCCATGGCCTGACACTCGGCGAGCTCGGCCACTGGTTCATCGAGCAGTTCAAGCTCGACCTCGATTATCGCGTCATCGAGATGGAGGGTTGGCGCCCGGACGAAGGCCCCGGCTACGGCTGGCCACTGGGTGAACGCGCCTGGGTCAATCCCAGCCCCAACGCCGCGAACCTCTGGATGGCCCGCGCCTACGCCGGCACGGTGATGGTCGAGGGCGCCACCATTTCGGAAGGCCGCGGCACCACCCGCCCGCTGGAGCTGTTCGGCGCCCCTGACATCGACGCGCGCCGCGTGATCGAGGAGATGCACGCCCTGGCGCCGCAGTGGCTCGGCGGCTGCCGCCTGCGCGACATCTGGTTCGAGCCGACCTTCCACAAGCACGTCGGCAAGCTCTGCAACGGCGTGCAGATCCACACCGAGGACCCGAGCTACGACCACCAGGCGTTCAAGCCCTGGCGGCTGCAGTCGCTAGGCTTCAAGGCGATCCGGCGCCTCTATCCCGACTACGACCTGTGGCGCGATTTCCCGTACGAGTACGAGCACGGCAAGCTGCCGATCCACGTGATCAACGGCTCGCCGCTGCTGCGGGAGTGGGTGGACGACCCGGCGGCGACGCCGGGGGACCTGGACGCGCTGACCGTGCCGGATGAGCGCGCGTGGGAAGAGGTTCGGCGGAGGCGCCTGCTGTACTGAGTCCTTCCCCCCTTGCGGGGGAAGGAAGGGTCCCATGAGCCGCAGGCGAAATGGGAGGATGGGGGGTCTCGCTGCGCGTCAGAACTTTGGCGCGGTGACCCTCTGACGCGTAGCTCCTGCGCCCGGATTTGACCCCCCTTCGCGACCCCCCATCCTCCCGTTGCTTTGCAACGGGGCCCATCCTTCCCCCGCAAGGGGGGAAGGATCCCTCAGATCGCCGTCATGCCGCCGTCGACCACGAGCTGATGGCCCGTCACGAACGACGCCGCGTCCGACAGCAGCCACATGGCGGCGGCCGCGATCTCTTCCGGCTCGCCGACGCGGCCGATCGGGTGGGCCTTGGCGATGCGCTTTTCGGCGTCGCTGTCGCCTTGGGTGGCCTGGTCCATCATCGGGGTGCGGATCACGCCGGGGCAGACGCTGTTCACGCGCACGCCCAGCTTGGCGTATTCGAGCGCGGCGGTCTTGGTCAGGCCGACCACCGCGTGCTTGGAGGCGGCATAGGCCTCCATCATCGGGGCGCCGTAGAGGCCGGCCACCGAGGCGGTGTTGACGATGGCGCCGCCGTGGGGCGACTGGCCGAGCATCTGGGCGATTTCGTGCTTCAGGCACAGCCACACGCCCTTGACGTTGATGGCCATGACCCGGTCGAACTCGGCTTCCTCGCCCAGCGCCAGCGGCGCGCCGTAGCGTGAGACGCCGGCGTTGTTGAAGGCGCCGTCGAGGCGGCCGTAGGCTTCGACCGCGAGCGCCACCGCGGCGCGGACCTGCTCGCTCTGGGTCACATCGGCTTTGATGAAGCGCGCGCCCAGCGCCTTGGCCACCGCCTCGCCGCCGTCCGCGTCCATGTCCGCCAGGGTCAGTCGCGCGCCGTTGGCGGCGAACAGCTCGGCCGCCGCCCTGCCGATGCCGCTCGCGGCGCCGGTGATCAGGATCGACTTGCCTGCGAGAGCGTCGCCCACGGGCTCACGCGCCGGTCAGCTTCGAGACCGCCTGGCCGACCCGGTGCATGCGGGTCTCGGGCTTCTTCGCCTCGGTGATCCAGCGGATGTATTCGTTCTTGTGCGAGGGCGGCAGCTTCTCCCACGCGGCCTTGGCGGCGGGCCGGGAGTCCAGCGCCTTCTTCAGCTCGCCGGGGGTGGGAAGCGCCTCGACCGTCACGCCGGATCGGCCTCCAGCCGCTTGTCGAGGTAGGTGCCGACGCGCTTTTCGACTTCGGGCAGGTGCTCGGACCAGAAGTGGTTGGCGCCCGGCGTCACCTCATAGTCGATGACGATGCCCTTCTGGGTGCGGAGCTTCGCCACCACGCGCTCGACCTCCGGCGCCGGGACGATGGTGTCGGCCCCGCCGTGCAGGATCAGGCCGGAAGCCGGGCAGGGGGCCAGGAAGCTGAAGTCGTACATGTTGGTCGGCGGCGACACCGAGATGAAGCCGTCGGTCTCGGGCCGGCGCATCAAGAGCTGCATGCCGATGTAGGCGCCGAACTGGTAGCCGGCGACCCAGCACTGGCTGGCCTGGGGGTTGGTGGCCTGCAGCCAGTCGAGCGCGGTGGCCGCGTCGGCCAGCTCGCCCATGCCCGAATCGAACTCGCCCTGGCTGCGGCCCACGCCCCGGAAGTTGAAGCGCAGGACCGCGAAGCCGCGCTTCATGAACAGGTGATAGAGCTGCACCGCCACCGGGTTGTTCATGTGCCCGCCCGCCTTGGGGTGGGGGTGCAGGATCAGGGCGATGGGGGCGTTGTCGCGCTTGCCCGGCGAATAGCGGCCTTCGATGCGTCCGGCCGCGCCGGTCAGGATCACCTCAGGCATGCTCTTCTTCCGTCTCCCGCTAGGCCGTCAGAGGCCTGGAAATACTTGACCATGGGACTCGGTTTTCCTATGTCCCCGGCACACCTCGTGGCCGCATCAAGCTTATCCGGCCCCGCGAGGGGGCGGGTTTAGCACAAGCCGTCGGAAATGCGCGCGGATTCTGGAGCAGCGCCATGCGTCTGAGCACCAAGGGCCGTTACGCGGTCATGGCCATGGCCGACCTCGCCCGCCACGGGCGTGAGCGGGCCGTGTCGCTGGCCGAGATCGCCGGGCGCCAGGAAATCTCCCTGTCCTACCTGGAGCAGCTGTTCGCGCGTCTGCGCCGCGCCGGCCTGGTGAAGAGCGTGCGCGGGCCGGGCGGCGGCTATCGCCTGGCCAAGGACCTGAACGAGACCTGGGTGGCCGAGATCGTGCTGGCGGTCGACGAGCCGATCCGCGCCACCCGCTGCGCCGGCCAGGGCTCGCCGCGCGGCTGCATGATCGCCGGTGAACGCTGCATCACCCACGACCTGTGGGAGGGCCTGGGTCGCGAGATCCACCGCTATCTGTCCACCGTCTCGCTGGGCGACGTGATCGAGCGCCGCGGCGGGGTGCGCGCCGCGCTCGAGGCGGAGGCGGCCGCCTGATGGCGAGGCCCGAACCCATCTATCTCGACTACAACGCCACCGCCCCGATCCGCCCGGAGGCGGTCGAAGCGGTCGCACGCGCCCTGCAGATCGGGGCCAACCCGTCGTCGGTGCATGCGGCCGGGCGCAAGGCGCGGGCGCTGGTCGAGGCGGCCCGGGAGACCGTGGCCCGTTTCGTCGGCGCTTCGGCCCAGAGCCTGGTCTTCACCAGCGGCGGCACCGAGGCCAACGCCTTGGCGATCCAGAGCGCGGTGGCGGCGGGGTTCAAGCCGCTGATCGTCAGTGCGGTCGAGCACGAGGCGGTGGTCGAGACGGCGAAAGCCTGTGGGGGATTCGATCCCCTGCCTGTGGATAAACACGGCGTCGCCGACCTGGGCTGGCTGGAACAGCGGCTGAAGGCGGTCGAGGCCTCGCGCCCGTTCGTGGCCCTGATGCTGGCGAACAACGAGACGGGAGTGATCCAGCCGGTGGCCGAGGCCGCCGCGATGGTGCGCGCCGCGAACGGCTGGCTGCACGTGGATGCGGTGCAGGCGGCGGGCAAGATCGATATCGATTTCAATGCACTGGGCGCGGATTCTCTGGCGCTGTCTGCGCACAAGCTGGGTGGCCCGCAAGGTGTCGGCGCCCTGGCCTGGGGCGAGCGCGCGGTGATGAGCCGGGTCCAGCACGGCGGCGGGCAGGAGCGTGGCCGCCGGGCCGGCACCGAGAACCTGTCAGGCATCGCAGGCTTTGCCGCGGCTGTGGAGAAGTCTGTGGATCGTTCGGCGATCGAAGCGCAGGCGGCCTGGCGCGATGCCGCCGCCGCGCGTCTGGCGGAGGCCGGCGCTTCGATCGCGGGCGAGGGCGCTCCGCGTCTGCCCAACACCTTGTGCCTGGCCGTGGCCGATTGGCCGTCGGAACTGCAGGTCATCGCGCTCGATCTGGCCGGCGTCATGGTCTCGGCCGGGGCGGCCTGCTCGTCCGGCAAGGTCAAGCCGAGCCGCGTGCTGGAGGCCATGAGCTATGGCGCCGCCGCGGCCGGGGCGCTGCGCGCCTCGGGCGGCTGGGCCACCACCGAGGCCGATTGGATTCGTTTCGCCGATGTCTGGCTCGAGGCGCGTCAGCGTCACGCCGCCCGCCAGAGCGCGGCCTGAAGGTACGTCATGTCCTCCCTGTCCCCCGAAACCGTCCAGACCGTCGCCGGGCTCGAGAAGTACAAGCACGGCTTCTCGACCGACATCGAGCAGGAGTTCGCGCCCAAGGGCTTGAACACCGACGTCATCCGCTTCATCTCGGAGAAGAAGGGCGAGCCCGAGTGGATGCTGGAATGGCGCCTGGCGGCTTACGAGCGCTGGCAGGCGATGGAGGAGCCGACCTGGGCCAAGGTCGACTACACGCCGGTCGACTATCAGGACCTCTACTACTACGCCGCGCCCAAGCAGAAGGCCGGCCCCAAGAGCCTGGACGAGATCGACCCCGAGATCCTGGAGACCTACAAGAAGCTGGGCATCCCGCTGAAGGAGCAGGAGGTGCTGGCGGGCGTAGAGGGCGCGTCGCGCTACGCCGTGGACGCGGTGTTCGACAGCGTCTCGGTGGTGACCACCTTCCGCGAGGAGCTCGCCAAGGCCGGCGTGATCTTCATGCCGATCTCCGAGGCCTTGCGCGAACATCCCGAGCTGGTGCGCCAGTACCTCGGCTCGGTCGTGCCGGTGTCGGACAACTATTTCGCGGCGCTGAACAGCGCGGTCTTCTCCGACGGCTCCTTCGTCTATGTGCCGCCGGGCGTGCGCTGCCCGATGGAGCTGTCGACCTATTTCCGGATCAACGCCTCCTCGACCGGCCAGTTCGAGCGCACCCTGATCATCGCCGACAAGGGCGCCTACGTCTCCTACCTGGAGGGCTGCACCGCCCCCATGCGCGACGAGAACCAGCTGCACGCCGCCGTGGTCGAGCTGGTGGCGCTCGACGACGCCGAGATCAAATATTCGACGGTGCAGAACTGGTACCCCGGCGACGCCGAGGGCAAGGGCGGCATCTACAACTTCGTCACCAAGCGCGCCGACTGCCGCGGCGACCGGTCCAAGGTCAGCTGGACCCAGGTCGAGACCGGCTCGGCGGTGACCTGGAAATATCCGTCATGCCTGCTTAAGGGAGACGGGGCGTCGGGCGAGTTCTACTCCATCGCCATCACCAACGGCCGCCAGCAGGCCGATACCGGCACCAAGATGGTGCACCTGGGCCCCAACACCCGCTCGCGCATCATCTCCAAAGGCGTGTCGGCGGGCCGCTCGACCAACACCTACCGCGGCCTGGTCTCGGCACACCCGAAGGCCAAGGGCGCGCGGAACTTCACCCAGTGCGACTCCTTGCTCATCGGCAAGGACTGCGCCGCCCACACCGTGCCCTACGTCGAGGCCAGGAACAGCCAGGCCCAGTTCGAGCACGAGGCTACCACCACGCGCCTTTCCGACGACCAGCTATTCTACGCCATGCAGCGCGGGCTCTCGCAGGAGGAGGCGGTGGCCCTGCTGGTCAACGGCTTCGTCCGCGACGTGCTGCAGCAGCTGCCGATGGAGTTCGCGGTGGAGGCGCAGAAGCTGGTGGCGATCAGCCTTGAGGGGAGCGTGGGGTGAGCACCATCACGCTTTACCGCCCCGTGGGAACCGAGGAGCTGGCGCTGATCGAGGCGTCAGGCTGGAAGGCTTTTCCGCCACGGCTCCCTGAGCAGCCGATTTTCTACCCGGTGACCAACGAGGGATACGCCCGCCAAATCGCCCGCGACTGGAACGCCAAGCACAACGACGACAAGCGCGGCTTCGTTACGCGCTTCGCCGTGCAGGCTGAGGTGGCCGCCTCCTACGAGAAGAAGGTGGTTGGTGGCCGCGAGCACGAGGAGCTGTGGGTTCCTGCGTCGGAGCTGCCCGCCTTTAACGCCGCGATCGTCGGTCCGATCGAGGTGATCGCCGAGTACGCAGAAGAACAATGACAATGCTCTCCATTCAGAACCTCCACGTCTCCGTCGCCGACAAGCCCATCATCAAGGGGCTGAGCCTCGACGTGCCCGCGGGCGAGGTGCACGCGGTCATGGGGCCGAACGGGGCGGGGAAATCGACGCTCAGCTACACCCTGGCCGGGCGCGGCGGCTATGAGGCGACGGGCGGCTCGGTCGACTACCTTGGCGAGGATCTGCTGGCGCTGGAGCCCAACGAGCGGGCGTCCAAGGGCGTGTTCCTGTCGTTCCAGTACCCGCTGGAGATCCCCGGCGTGCCGGCCCTGACCTTCGTGCGCACGGCGCTCAACGCCCAGCGCAAGGCGCGTGGCGAGGGCGAGCTTTCGGCCCCGGAATTCCTCAAACTGGTCAAACAGAAGGCCAAGGATCTTCGCATCGATTTCGAGATGCTGAAGCGGCCTCTGAACGTCGGTTTCTCCGGCGGCGAGAAGAAGCGGATGGAGGTGCTGCAGATGGCGATCCTCGAACCGCGCCTGCTGATCCTGGACGAGACCGACTCGGGCCTGGACATCGACGCCCTGCGCATCGTGTCGGACGGGGTGAACGCGCTGCGCGCGCCCGACCGGGCCATGCTGGTGATCACCCACTACCAGCGCCTGCTCGACTACATCAAACCCGACCGGGTCCACGTCCTGGTCGCCGGCCGCATCGTCGATTCCGGCGGGCCGGAGCTGGCGCTGGAGCTGGAGCGCTCGGGCTACGACAAGTATCTGGCGGAGGCGGCGTGACGGCTCCCTTCGCCATAGACCTGCGCAACGCCGAGACCTTCCCGACCCGCCGGGTCGAGGACTGGAAGTGGTCGGACCTGCGCAAATTCCTGCGCGCGGCGCCGGAGCCGTCGCCGGCCCTGGCGGTCGCGCCGGGCGGGCCGTTCGCGGCCCTGGGCGGCGAGGAGATCGCCTTCGGCAACGGCCGCGATTCCGCCGGTGCGTCCGAGGTCGGCTATGTGGCCCGCGGCCGGGAGACGCTGCGCCTGCGCTTCGTCACCGACGCGTCGGGGACCGGCCACCAGGCTCGCGCCACGGTTGAGGTCGAAGCCGGGGCGGCGCTGCTCCTGCTTGAAACCTACGAGGGCTCCGGCTCGGCCTATGTCGCCAACGCCGGGCTGAGCCTGAAGCTCGGCAAGGGCGCGCGCCTGACCCGCATCGTGCTTCTGGACGACCAGGCCGATGCGCTGTCGATCAGCGCGGCCGAGGTGGCCCTGTCGGAAGGCGCGGTATTCGAACAGACGGTCCTGGCGTCCGGCGCCAGGCTGCAGCGGCATGAGACCCGCGTGGCCCATCCAGGCCATGGCGCCAGCGTCAGGCTTGATGGCCTTTACGTCCTTGGTGGTGAACGCCACGCGGACCTGACGACGGTGGTCGAACATGCCGGCGTCGGCGGCGAGACGCGGCAGCTGACCAAGGGCGTGGTCTCGGGCCGCGCGCGCGGCGTTTTCCAGGGCCGCATCGTGGTCGCGCACGGCGCCGATAAGACCGACGCGCGCATGGGCCACCACGCCCTGATCCTGTCCGACCGCGCCGAGGTGGACGCCAAGCCCGAGTTGGAAATCTACGCCGACGACGTGGCCTGCGCCCACGGCAACACCATCGGCGCCCTGGATGAGAACGCCCTGTTCTACGCCCGCGCCCGCGGCATCCCTGAGCCCGAGGCTCGCGCCATGCTGACCGAGGCGTTCCTGGGCGAGGTGCTGGACCGGATCGAGGACGAGCGCGTGCGCGAGTTCGCGCGCGGCTGGCTCGGCGCCCGGCTGGAGGCGCTGTCGTGAGCTTCGACCCCTATCAGGCCCGCGCCGAGTTCCCGATCTTCGAGCGCCAGATCAACGGCCACCCCCTGGTCTATCTGGACTCCGCCGCCTCGGCTCAGAAGCCGCGCGCGGTGATCGACGCCCTGGCTCACCACATGGCGACCTCCTACGCCAACGTCCATCGCGGCCTGCACACCCTCGCCAACGAAACCACCGAAGCCTATGAAAACGCGCGTAAAACCGTCGCACGCTTCCTGAACGCGTCCAGCCCGGCAGAGATCGTCTTCACCAAGGGCGGCACCGAGGCGATCAACCTGGTGGCGGCCACGTTGGGCCGCAGCTTCCAGGCCGGCGACGAGGTGGTGCTTAGCGAGATGGAGCACCACTCCAACATCGTGCCATGGCATTTCCTGCGCGAGCGCCAGGGCGTGGTGGTCCGCTTCGCCCGCGTGCTCGACGACGGCGCCCTCGATATGGAGCATCTGAGGAGCCTGCTAGGTCCCAAGACCCGGCTCGTCTCGCTCACCCACATGTCCAACGTGCTGGGCACCATCAACCCGATCAAGGCGGTGGTCGAGGCGGCGCATGCGGCGGGCGCTAAGGTGCTGATCGACGGTTGCCAGGGGGCGGTGCACGCCGCGCCCGACGTGCAGGACATCGGCGCGGACTTCTACGTCTTCACCGGCCACAAGCTGTTCGGCCCCACCGGCATCGGCGTGCTGTGGGGCAGGGCGGATGTGCTGGCCGAGCTGCCGCCCTATCAGGGCGGGGGCGAGATGATCGAGCAGGTGACCACCGATCTGGTGACCTACGCCGAGCCGCCCATGCGCTTCGAGGCCGGCACCCCGCCGATCCTGGAAGCCATCGGCCTGGGCGCCGCCATCGACTGGCTGTCGCAATACGACCGGGACGCCATCCACGCCCACGAACACGCCCTTTACGACCGGGTGATCGAGCGCATCAACGGCGACAACGGCTTTCGCGTGATCGGCCAGGCCCCCGGCAAGGGCGCGATCCTGACCTTCACGGTGGAAGGCGCGCACGCCCACGACATCGCCCAGGTGCTGGACCGATACGGTGTCGCCGTGCGCGCCGGCCAGCATTGCGCCGAGCCCCTGATGCGACGTTTCGGCGTCACGTCCACCGCTCGCGCCAGTTTCGCCCTATATAATACGCTTGAGGACGCCGACGCCTTTGTCGACGCCCTGGGCAAGGCCCGAAAGTTCTTCAGTTGAGCCCGATGGACGGAAGCCTGACCAATCCTGATCTCCCCGAAGGCGAAGCGCCGGAGTCTGCGCTCTCGCAGGCGGAGCTCGACGCCCTGACCGACAAGCTGATCGAGTCGTTCAAGACCGTGTACGACCCGGAAATCCCGGTCGACATCTACGAACTGGGCCTGATCTACCGCGTGGATGTGTCGGACGAGCGCGACGTGGTGGTCGACATGACCCTGACAGCACCCGGCTGCCCGGTGGCCGGCGAGATGCCCGGCTGGGTGAACGACGCGGTGATGACGGTCGAGGGGGTGCGATCCTGCCACGTGAACCTGGTGTTCGACCCGCCGTGGGATCCCTCAAAGATGAGCGATGAAGCCAAACTTCAGCTCAACATGTTCTGAGACTTATCCATGGAACCTCAGACGACGCTTCGCCCCCGCCGACCCCGTCCCAAGGTGGTCACCCTGACCGATCGCGCCGCCGAGCGGGTCAAGGCGATCATGGCCAAGGCCGATAAGCCCTACGCGGGCCTGCGCGTGGGGGTGAAGAACGGCGGGTGCGCGGGGCAGGAATACCAGCTCGAATACGCCGAGGCCGCCAACCCGCTGGACGAGCTTGTCGAGGACAAGGGTGTGGCCATCCTGATCGACCCGAAGGCGGTGCTGTTCCTGATCGGGACCGAGATCGACTACGAGACCACCAAGCTTGCCTCGAAGTTCGTGTTCCGGAATCCCAACGAGACCGACGCCTGCGGCTGCGGCGAGAGCGTCACCATCGTGCCGGCCGAGAGCCGCTGATCCGGGCTTGATCGACCGGCGTTATGGGGCGGACACTCTCCTTCGGACTCGGGGGAGGACACCATGCACATTCGACTGTTCGCGGCGACGGCCGCGCTCCTGACGCTGGCCGGCGCGGCCCAGGCGGCCGACGGCCTCTGGAGCGTCTACGACAAGGCGCTGAAGGGCGCGAAATACATCGACATGACCCACGTGATCGGGCCGGACATCCCGGTCTGGTACGGGTTCGGGCCGTCGAAGTTCAAGCCCACCGTCGATCCCAAGACAGGCCAAGCCTACACCTACGAGAAGGACGGCTTCGCGGCGACGCGCTACGAGCTATCGACCGACCAGCTGGGCACCCAGCTCGATCCGCCGGCCCACTGGGCGCCGGAATACCCCTCGATCGATGAGCTGCCCCCGACCTATGCGGTCCGGCCGCTGGTGGTGATCTCGATCGTGCCGCAGCTCAAAAAGGACCCCGGCTATCACCTGCAGGTGAAGGACATCGAGGCCTTCGAGAAGAAGCACGGCCGCATTCCGGCGGGCGCGGTGGTGTTCGTGCGCTCGGACTGGTCCAAGGCCTGGCCGGACCCGGCCCTGTCGACCAAGACCCCGTTCCCCGGCGTGTCCCTCGCGGCGCTGAAGTTCCTGCACCTGAAACGCCACATCCTGTTCCACGGCCATGAGCCTCTGGACACCGACACCACGCCCACGCTGGAGGGCGAATCCTGGCTGATGCACCACGGCTATACCCAGGCCGAGGGCGTGGCGAATCTCGACAAGGTCAAGGAGACGGGCTGCCTGGTCGCGATCGGCTTCCCACGCCTGCAGGGCGGTACGGGCGGCTATGCACGCTACGTGGCGATCTGCCCGCCCAGCTGGAAATACGGCTCGACCATCGGCCCCAACGACGCGCCTCTGCCGAAGTCGGCCAAGCCGCTGCACTGGGACGAGAAGCAGGGCGTGCGCGTGCGCTGAGGCCGCCTACTGGATCCAGATGGTCGGCTTGACCTCGACGTCGTGCTCGACGCCGCGGTGGCTGACGCGGAAGCGCACGGGCGAGGTGCGGCCGGTCAGGTCGCGCCAGGTCGATTCGGAGTAGTAGCCGTCCGCCGGCTTGTCATCGAGGGCGACCAGGGTGTCGCCGCGCGAAACGCCCGCGCGTTCCGCATCGCCGCCGGGCGCCACGTCGTTGACCCGCACCTTGCCGTCCGGCGCGCGCGAGACGCGGAAGCCGAAGTCGCCCATCGACGGCGGGGCGTCGATCTCGGTCTTGCCCTCGACGTGGACGAAGCGCACGCGGCGGTTCTTCTGGTCCAGGGTGACGGTGAAGTTCTTCAGCATCGACGGCCCGAGCCAGACACCGAGGTTCTGGAAGCGCAGCTCGACCGGGAAGGAGCTGACCATCGGCTTGTCGAAGCGATAGCTGCCGATCTTGACCGAGCCGCTCAGGCGCGCGGTCTGCACCGCCGCCTCGCCGATGGCCGGGCCCTGCACGCGGCCGGTCTCGACCGGCTTGCCGGCGAAGCTGATGGTGCGCGCCAGGGGCGGGGCGATGGCCAGGCCGTCGCCGGACTGGGTGTCGATCAGGGCGACGAAGCTCCTGTCGCCGACCGTCATCGGCACGCCCCACAGCGGCCCGATGGACTGCAGCGGCAGCACGTCCTTGCCGTTGACCTCGGGCAGGTCGCCCTTGGCCAGGCGCAGCTCGTGGTGCGGGAAGTCGACGGTGGCGAGCAGGTCGGCGAAGGCGGGCAGGCCCAGCTGGCCGTCCACGTCGCCGGGCTGGTGATCCAGCACCCGCGCCTTCAGGCCGTGGAACACGGCGGGGCCGGCGGCCAGGGTGTCGATGGTCGCCTCACCCTTGCGCTCGGGTAGGCGCAGGCGCTCGGCGGCGTCGGCGGAGATGGAGTTGAACCAGGCGCCGGTCTCGACCAGGAAGCGGAACTTCTCGCCGTGGATGGTGACTTCGACCACCGGATGGGTGTCGGCCTCCATCAGCGGCACCGCCGCGCCGGTCGCAGGCAGGTCGACGGCGCTGGGGGCTTCGGCCCGGGCCTCGTCCTGGGGCGCCGCATCGGCCTGGTGGAACGTGGAAACGGACCAAACGGCGGCGACGCCTAGAGCAAGGCCGGTCAGAGCTTTCATCGGGTAGGACGCCCCCTGTTTCACGACCCCTATTGTGGTGGCATCCGCCGCCGGTTTCGCGGTGACGGATTGTCTCGTCCACCTTTGCCGTACAAGGGTTATAGCACGGTTCGGCGCCTCACGCCGCGGCGTTCGCCGTCGCCTGTTTGCGCAGCTCGTCGGGCGTCGGGACCAGCATGGCCTCGCGCACGGGCCGGCCGGTCGCTTCCGCCACCAGTTCGGCGGTGCGGCCCTCCACCGCCGCCTCCAGCTGCGCCATGAACTCCGCCTTGGGCAGACCGGTGGGGATCGGGTCGAGGAACTCGATAATCGCCGTGCCCGGGTTCTTGCGCGCCTCTTCCTGCGGCCAGAACACGCCGAGATTGGTCGCCTGGGGCACGACCGGCATGTCGAAGTCGCGGTACATGTGCCAGACCCCTGTCCGGTATCGGAACCGTTCGCCGACCTTGGCCAGATTGCCCTCGGGATAGATCAGGATGCGCCGCCCGTCCGCCTTGGCCTGGGCGGCGCTGGCGGCCAGAGCCTTGCGCGCTTCGATGCCGCCGCAGTTGTCGACCACGATGGCGCCCAGCTTCTGCAGCACGGTCCCCAGCAGCGGGAACCGCTCCAGGTGGTCGCCGGTGACGAAGGCCAGGTCGTCGAACTGCGAATAGACGCAGAAGCCGTCGCCCCAGGACTGGTGCTTGGCGGCGATGATGAAGGCGCCCTCGGGCAGGCGCTCCTTGCCGCGCACCTCAAGCTTGATCCCCGCCAGGACCCGCATCGCCTGCACCATGCGACGCACATAGCGCCGGATCGCCCAGCCCACCGCCGCGCGGCCGGGCGCCAGGGCGCAGAAGGCCGCCATCAGGGTGTAGGCGATCGACAGGATCCAGTAGGCGACGTTGAAGGCGAAGCTGCGCATGGGGCCACCTTCGACGGGTCGCCCGCGCGAAGCAATCCCGCGTGATCGCTGCTGACAGACCTGTGGCCGCGACCTCGCAAAATCCTTCCCATCCGATGGCGGCGAGCGCAGAAACGCGGCTCTAGCGCAAGGGCGAGGGCAGGGATGAGCATTTCGGCCGGCTATATCGAGAGCGTGCGCGAGCTTCTGGCTTTCGTCCCGGAGTTGGAGATCAAGCGCATGTTCGGCGCCGCGGGCGCGACCGCCGGCGGCATGATGTTCGCCATCCTCGACGACGACGAGCTGTGGCTGAAGGGCGATGACGAAAGCCGGCCCGTCTATCAGGGCGAGGGCTTCGAACAGTTCACCTATCCGACCAAGGACGGCGAGCGGATGAGCATGAGCTACTGGAAGGCGCCTGCCGAGATCTGGGACGACGAGGACGCCCTGCGGCGCTGGATCGGCGTGGCCATCGACACCGCGCTCCGGGCCAAGGCCAAGAGCAAGCCGAAGAAGCCCAAGGCGAAGAAGGCGGGGTAGGGCCGATCAGGGCTTGCGGAACTTGTAGATGAACTGATCGGTCCGGCCCTGGATCGAGGCGTTGAAGGGGCCGTCCGTGTGCGGGTCGGCCGGGTTGGCCAGGACCTTGCTTTCGCCCACGAAGCGGAAGCCGGCCGCCTCGACCTCGCGTCGCACGACCGAGGGCTCGATCCGGTGCAGGGTGTCGGTCACGTCCGCCGGGGAACCCGGCGCGGCCACGTGATCCAGCACGATGTAGACGCCGCCGGGCTTCAACGCGGCGTAGACTGCGCGATTGAAGGCCGCCATGTCGACCGGCCCCATGAAGGGGTCCTTGAGGTCGTGGTAGTTCTGCGAAATCCAGAACAGGTCGAGCTTTTCCGGGTAGCGCGCCGCCTGCAGCGGCTCGGCGAAGACCAGGCTGGTGTTCGGGTGGCCGGCCACGAAGGCCGCGATGTCGGCCGTGCCCTTCTGGATGTTCTTGTACTGATAGAGGCCGCTCGGCACGCTGGTGAAGACGTGGCCCGAGGGGCCAACGATGTCGGAGAACAGGCGGGTGAAATAGCCCTGGCCGCCGGCGTAGTCGGCCACCCGGTCGCCGGGTTTCACGCCGGCGAAGGCCAGAACCTCCAGCGGCTTGCGGTTGGCGTCGCGCGCCGTGTCCGCCGCGGGGCGCGACGGATCGGCGATGGCGGCGGCGATGGCGGCGCTGGGCTCGGCGGCCACGGCGGCGCGCGCTCCGACTGTCGGCACGGCGGCGAGCATGGCGGCAAGGGCGAGGCCAAGGGGACGGAGGCGATACGGCATGGGCGGTCTCCAGATTCGCCCGTGGACCGGGGACTGACTGACCAGGACATGGCCGGCGCGCAGAGCTTCGCGCAAACGACAAAGATTTCGCGCAAGCTCAAGAAATTGTTGCGTCAGGCTCTGGCGGCCTGGGCCAGAATCCAGGCCCGGAACGCGGCGATCTTGGCCTCGGCCAGGCGGTCGGGACGGCAGACCAGCCAGAAGCCGAACGAGCTCTCCAACTCCAGCTCGAATGGCTTCACCAGCCGCCCCGCGGCCAGATCGTCGTCCACCAGCGGCGCCAGGCCCAGCGCGAAGCCCTGGCCGGCGATGGCCGCCGACAGAGCCATATGACTGTTGCTGAACCAGGGGCCTGCGCCCTCGGGCAACGCCGGCGCACCCGCCGCGGCCAGCCAGCTGCTCCAGGTCGGCAGGCCCGGCGCGATCAGGGCGGACTCGTCGTGCAGCAGCAGCTGCCTCGGGATACGCGATGGATCGGCGCCGTAGCGCTCAGCCAGGGCCGGGCTGCACACCGGAAAGGCGCGGGCGCGGGCGATCAGGTCGGCATGCAGCTCGCCATGGTCGTCGGCGCTGTAGCGCAGCCCCACATCCACCGCGTCGCGATCGAAGTCGACGCGCTGGTCGGCGTTGGCGATGCGCACCTGAATGGCCGGATGGTCCGCGACGAAGCCGCCCAGGCGCGGCGCCAGCCATTTGGAGGCGAAACTGCCCATGGCGCTGATCTGCAGAGTGATGGCGTCGAGGTCGCGGACCTCCGACACCAGTCGCTCCATCTCCAGGAACAGCGCGGTCAGGCGCGGCGCCAAGCGCTGGCCGGCGTCCGACAGGCTGAGCGAGCGGTGGCCCCTGACGAACAGGGGCGTGCCGACCCATTCCTCGAGCCGGCGCACCTGCACGCTGATCGCAGCGGGGGTCACGCCCAGTTCGGTCGCGGCCGCGGTGAAGCTCAGCCGGCGCGCGGCGGCGTCGAAGCTGCGCAGCGCGTTCAGCGGCAGCATGCGGATGGAGCTGACCATGGACCAATCCAGACCTGGGGCGACGGTCCTCTGTCTATCCCGGCCGGTTGGCGCTTGTCCCGCCTGGGGAGGCGATGGGCGCGGTCACTTCCTCGTCTTGTGCGCGGTGAAGGCGACCTCCCAGGTGCGGCCGCCATCGATGGAATAGGATTCCTGGTAGGTGTGCGAGGTCGGCGTGAACTCCGACCACACCGCGCGGACCAGTATGGCGCGGCCGTCGAGCGTATCCTGCCCGTAGAGTTCGCCCCGGCCGTTCGCGAAGCTGCCGATCATCGGCGTCGCGAACTTCCCGACCGAGCTGTTGGCGAAGTTCATGCTCCACTGGCGGGCCTCGGGATCGTAGAGGAAGACGGTCATCCCCTCCCAATGGCCCTTGGGGCCGTCCGCCTCGATCTCCTCGAGCTGGGCGCGGCCGTCCCAGACCTTGCGCACCGTCACCGTGCCGGTCAGCTCCATGGTCTCGTTCGAGCCGCTCAGCGGGTGCAGGCGCCGGGTGATGTGGGTGGTCCAGACGCCGATGTCGAAGTCGAAGTCATGGGCGCCGTCTCGCGCCGCGGGCGCAGCGTCCGCGGCTTGGGTGACGGCGGGCAGGGCTGCCGCCAGCGTAGCGGCGAGCGCAACGGCTGTGAGCCGCTTTGCGAAAATCATGGGGAACTCCGTGCGCGAGAGCCTCTAGGCGGCTGTCGGCGCCGAGCATCACAGTCTTGGCGGCGAGGCCGCAAACGACTCTTGTTTCGAGCTGGCGCTAGATTTTGTTACGCAAGCGGGCCGCCTTAAGCCGCCGCCTGGTCCAGCTGGCCGGCGTTGGTGACCTTGTTGCGCCCCGAGCGCTTGGAGGCGTAGAGCGCCTCGTCGGCGCGTTCCATCAGGCTGGCCATGCCTTCGCCTTTGACGCGCTGGGCGATGCCGACCGAGATGGTCACCGCGCCGAGCTCCTCGTTGGTGGAGCGGCGCTTCAGGATACGCGAGGCGATCTCCTCGCGGATGGTGTTCATCGCCGCCTCGACGATGGGCGAGGTCTCGCCCGGGAAAACGATGGCGAATTCCTCGCCGCCGTAGCGGGCGGCCAGCCGCGGCGGCAGGCCGAGCCGGCCCATGACGCTGGCTACGTAGCGCAGGACCTGGTCGCCGGTCTGGTGGCCCCAGGTGTCGTTGAAGCGCTTGAAGTGGTCGATGTCGATCACCGCCAAGGTCACCGGCTGGCCGTTCTCGTCGGCCTCCAGGCAGGCGCGCGTCAGGTGCTCGTCCAGCGCCTTGCGGTTGGCCAG
The DNA here is from genome assembly GCA_018241995.1 of Pseudomonadota bacterium. Lineage (GTDB taxonomy): Bacteria > Pseudomonadota > Alphaproteobacteria > Caulobacterales > Caulobacteraceae > JAFECT01. The sequence continues at coordinate 299,590 of JAFECT010000004.1, read as the reverse complement.
GTTGGTCAGGGCGTCGGTCATGGCGTCGCGGCGCACCTGCTCCAGGTGCTCGCGCAGCTTCACCACCTCGCGGGTCGAGGCCTGCAGGCGCTTTTCCAGGGTGTCGTTGACCGTCTGCACCTTCTCGGTGGCCGAGGTCAGGTTGTCGACCAGACGCTTCAGCCCGTCGGCGTCGATGGCGCCGCTTTCCAGACCTTCGCCGGCGTCGGCCAGGGTCTTGCCGTAGTCGCGCTGCGAGCGTTGCGCGGTCGACATGGCCGCGGCCACGCTTTTCAGCTCGCGGCTCAGCTGGGCGCCGGCGTCGCGAATCTCGTCAGTCAGGCGCGCGCGGGGCAGGTAGTTGGTGGCGAGCGCCTCCGACAGCTGCTCCGTGAAGGATTCGCCATCGCGCATGATGCGCTGAATTTCGCGGCCCAGCGGGCCCTCGGGGTCGCCCACATAGTGCAGCCAGAGTTCGAAGTTCAGGGGCGTCGGCCAGACGCCGCAGTCTTCCATTTCCTGGAGCGCCCGGCGTGCAAGCGCGTAGGCCTCTGGTCCGCGCAGCGTGCCCTCGACTTCAGCGCTCATGCAATCCTCCGGAAGCGTGCGGGCGCGGGCCACGGACGCTGAACGGACTCAGTCTAGAGGCAAGACCTGAAACAGGGCGTTAAAACGCCGCTTCAAAGCGGGCGGAAGCGCTTGCGTGATCGCAAGGAAACTCAGCACAACCCAGGCGCGGAGCGGCTTCCCGCTCAGCTTTCGCGCTTGACCGGGGCGGCCCGCAGCAGGAAGGCCGGCGTGTCGGCGCCGAAGCCGACCGAGGTCGTGTCCCGATCGTCGTCACGGCTGCGGTCACGATCCCTGCCACGCTCACGGCTCCGATCACGGTCGCGGCCGCCTTCGCGTTCACGAGCGGGACGTTCGGCGTTGCGCGGTTCGGAGCGGGCTTTGGTTCCGGCCTCGGTCGCGCGCTCACGCGGAGCGCGGGGTTCCGCCGCCCGCTCCTCGGCCACACGGTCTTCCGCGACAGGCGTCTCGACCGCGGGCGTCTCGGCCTCACGGCGCTCGCCGCCCCGGCGCGAACGGCCACGACTGCGCGCGGGACGCTCTTCGACAGCTTCGGCGCGGGGCGTTTCCACGCGAGGCTCAGCGGCCTCCGGCGCCGCAATCGGCTCCATGGCCGCTTCCTGGCCGTGAGCGGCGACGGGGCGAGGCCGCCGGTCTCGGTCGCGCTCCCGGCCTCTGCCGCGCTCGCGGTCGCCGCGTCCGCCGCGGCCTTCGCGATGGCGATCCTCGGTCTTAAGCGAGCCCCAGTCGAGGTCGAGCGTCAGCTCGTCCGGCTCGACCTTGATCAGCTTCAGCACCTTGTCGAGCCCCCGCGCGTCGGCGGGGGTCACCAGCATGAAGGTCTCGCCGGTCTTGCCCGCCCGGCCGGTGCGGCCGATGCGGTGGACATAGTCGTCGGCGTGGTGCGGAACGTCGTAGTTGAACACGTGGCTGACGTCGGGGATGTCCAGGCCGCGCGCGGCGACATCCGACGCCACCAGGAACCGCAAGGTCCCCTTGCGGAAGTTGTCGAGCGTGCGCATCCGCTGGGTCTGGTCCAGGTCGCCGTGGATGGCGGCCGCGTCCAGCCCGTGCTTCTGCAGCGACTTGGCGACGATATCGACCTCGGTCTTGCGGTTGCAGAACACGATGCCGTTCCGCACGTCCGGCCGCTCCATCAGGGTGCGCAGCGCCGTGCGCTTGGCCTTGGGGTCGGAGGAGGGGATGCGCACCAGGTGCTGCTTGATGTTCTCGGCCGTGGTCGCGGGCCGGCTGGCCTCGATCCGCTCGGGATCGTTCAGGAACTGCTTGGTCAGCCGCGTGATCTCGGGCGGCATGGTGGCCGAGAAGAACAGGGTCTGCTTCTTGGCCGGGGTCAGTTTGAAGATGCGCTCGATGTCGGGGATGAAGCCCATGTCGAGCATGCGGTCGGCCTCGTCGACCACCATGATCTGCACGCCCGTGAGCAACAGTTTGCCGCGCTCGAAGTGGTCGAGCAGCCGCCCCGGCGTGGCGATCAGCACGTCGACGCCGCGGTCGAGCTTGATCAGCTGGTCGGCGAACGACACGCCGCCGATCAAGAGCGCCCAGCTCAGGCGGTGGTACTTGGCGTACTTCTCGAACGAGGCTGCGACCTGATCGGCCAGCTCCCGCGTCGGCGCGATGACCAGCGAGCGCGGCATGCGCGCCTTGGCGCGGCCGGCCGCCAGCTTGTCGATCATCGGCAGGGTGAAGGCGGCGGTCTTGCCGGTGCCGGTCTGGGCGATGCCCAGCACGTCGCGGCCCGCGAGCGCGACGGGAATCGCCGCGGCCTGGATCGGGGTGGCGGTGTCGTAGCCGGTCTCGGCTACGGCCTTCAGGACTTCGGGGCTGAGCCCCAGATCAGAAAAGCTGGTCATCCGGTATTCTGAAAGTGGTCGGCAGGCATGTATGCTGCCGCTCGAAGACGCCGCCGCGCGGCGCACGAGCCCGACCGTTGCGCGCGGAACATACGAACAACGCTCGACAAGTCAACGTAATGCCGGTCTGAGGGGGCCTTTCACGTTGCTTTTTCTGGATCAGGCGCCGCCCGCTGCGGTTTCGACCGCCGACCCGATGGCGATCTACTACGGCAATACGCTGGAAGTGACCCAGCCGTCTGGCGAGGTCGACCGGATGCTGATCGATCCGGGCGGCCGCTATGTGATGTTCGGCGTCCGCTATCCCAAGGTCGGCGGGACCTGGAGCAACGACCAGCGCGGTTTTTGCATCGTGCCCGAGGATCCGCCCGAAACGCGCGGCAAGCCGTTCTGCATGCCGCTTCAGGCCCAGGCCGTGGGCGACGCCTGGACCTGGGAGTTCAGCGGCCAGAAAGTCGGCTTCCGCCTCAAGGCCGGGCGCTGAGCGCCCGATGAGCGAGCCCACGCCTGTGCGCGAATGGCGCGGCTTCGCCGGATTCGCTGGTGTCTTTGATCCCGGTCAATCCAAGGGGTCCGTGTCTTGAGCAAAGTTGGTGAAGTCGGCGCCCCGCCATGGCTGGAGGTGCATCGGCGCGCCCGGGGCAGTACGCTCGCCGTCGCACTAGGCTTCGCTGAGTCGGGAGCTTTTTGTGTCGCTCCTGAGTTCAGCCCGCAGACCGCGGGAGGTGGCTGGGGATGCCTGCAAGACGGCCCTTTGGGCTTACGAGACTTTTCGGCGCCTTTGTTCTGGCGGCGACCCTCACGGGCTGCGCCGGGGGGGTCCTCGACCCGGTCGGGCCGGTGGGCGCCAACGACGCCGAAATTCTGATCGACGCGACCCTGATCATGCTGGGGATCGTCATTCCCACCATCCTGCTCGCCTTCTGGATGGCCTGGCGCTATCGGGCGTCGAACACCAAGGCCGAGTACCTGCCGAACTGGTCCTACTCCGGCCGGATCGAGGCGGTGGTCTGGGCCATCCCGATCCTGACCATCACCTTCATCGGCGGTCTGATCTGGATCGGCTCGTTCAAGCTGGATCCCTTCAAGCCGCTGCCGTCCAAGACCCCGGCGGTCGAGGTGCAGGTAGTCTCGCTCGACTGGAAATGGCTGTTCATCTACCCGCAGCAGGGGGTGGCGACGGTCAACGAGCTGGTGGTGCCGCAAGGCACGCCCGTGCACTTCTCGATCACCTCCGGCAGCGTGTTCAACGTCTTCTTCGTGCCCCGCATGGGCTCGATGATCTACGCCATGCCGGGCATGGTCTCGCAGCTCTATCTGCAGGCCGACAAGCCGGGCGAGCTGATGGGCGAGTCGGCGCATTTCAGCGGCGACGGCTTCTCCGACATGAACTTCAAGGTGCACAGCGTCAGCGCCGCCGAGTTCGACGCCTGGGCGCAGAAGACCAAGGCCGGAGGGGCGATGCTCGACCGCGCCGCCTACGCCCAGCTCGCGCGGCAGAGTTCGAACGTGAAGCCTTACGCCTACAGCGCCATCGACCCGACAATCTTCCAGGCCGTCGCTTCGCAGAAGATCGCGCCGGCCCCTGGACCGCAACCCGCAGGGCCGGGCCATGCGGGGCGTGAAGTCTCGACCGGGGGGAACCGCTGATGTTCGGCAAGCTCGACTGGTCCGCCATCCCCTTCAATCAGCCGATCCCGCTGATCACCTCCGTCATCCTGATCCTGGGCATCCTCGGCGTGCTCGGCCTGATCACCGTCAAGAAATGGTGGGGCTACCTGTGGCGCGAGTGGATCACCTCGGTCGACCACAAGCGCATCGGCGTCATGTACATGCTGCTGGGCGTGGTGATGCTGATCCGGGGCTTCGCCGACGCCATCATGATGCGCACCCAGCAGGCCGTGGCGATCCATTCCGCCGGCTATCTGGAGCCTGAGCACTACAACCAGATCTTCTCGGCCCATGGCACGATCATGATCCTGTTCGGGGCCATGCCGCTGGTGATCGGGCTGATGAACTTCGTGGCGCCGCTGCAGCTAGGCGTGCGCGACGTGGCCTTCCCGACGTTCAATTCCGTCGGCTTCTGGCTGACCGCGTCGGGCGCCCTGCTGGTCAATATCTCGCTGTTCGTGGGCGAGTTCTCCCGCGTCGGCTGGCTGCCCTACGCACCGCTCAGCGAAACCACCTATTCGCCCGGCGTCGGCGTCGACTACTACCTGTGGGCCGTGCAGATATCCGGGGTCGGCACTCTGATCACCGGCATAAACATGGTCACCACGGTGCTGAAGATGCGCTGCCCGGGGATGACCTATCTGCGCATGCCGGTGTTCTGCTGGACCACCCTGGCGTCGAGCCTTCTGATCGTGGCGGTGTTCCCGATCCTGACGGCGACCTTGGCGATGCTGACGCTGGACCGCTACTTCGGCTTCCACTTCTTCACGAACGACGCGGGCGGCAGCCCGATGATGTTCATGAACCTGATCTGGGCCTGGGGGCACCCGGAGGTCTACATCCTGGTCCTGCCGGCCTTCGGCGTCTTCTCCGAGATCTTCTCGACCTTCTCCGGCAAGCCCCTGTTCGGCTACCGCTCGATGGTGGCGGCGACCCTGTTCATCTGCGTGGTGTCGATGATGGTGTGGCTGCACCACTTCTTCACCATGGGGGCAGGCGCCGCGGTCAACACCTTCTTCGGCATCTCCTCCAGCGTGATCGCGGTGGGCACCGGGGTGAAGATCTACAACTGGATTTTCACGATGTACGGCGGCCGCGTGCGGTTCGAGACGCCGATGCTCTGGTCGATGGGCTTCATCTTCACCTTCATCATCGGCGGACTCACGGGCGTGCTGCTGGCCGTGCCGCCGGCCGACTTCCTGACCCACAACTCGATGTTCCTGGTGGCGCACTTCCACAATGTGATCGTCGGCGGCGTGGTGTTCGCCGTGTTCGCGGCGGTGGAATACTGGTTCCCCAAGGCCTTCGGTTTCCGCTTGCATGCGGGGTGGGGCAAGGCCGCCTTCTGGTTCGCCTTCATCGGCTTCTGGGTGACCTTCACCCCGCTCTACATCCTGGGCCTGCAAGGCATGACGCGACGGCTTCAGCACATCGACGTGGAGGCCTGGCGACCGATGCTGCAGCTGTCCGTTGTCGGGGTGGCGATCCTGATCGTGGGCGTCATCTGCCAGGTGATCCAGCTGGTGGTCTCGATTCTCCAGCGCGACAAGCTGCGCGACGAGACCGGCGACCCCTGGGACGGCCGTTCGCTGGAGTGGGCCACGCCGTCGCCCGCGCCCTTCTTCAATTTCGCCGTCATGCCGAACGTGGAGGGTGAAGAGGCCTACTGGGGCATCAAGCAGCGGGCCATCGACACCCAGCAGCTGGCGCCTGAGCCTGACTACCGCCCCGTCGAAATGCCGCTGAACAGCCCGGTCGGGATCTATACCGCCTTCTTCTCGACGGTCACCGGCTTCGCCCTGATCTGGCACATCTGGTGGCTGGCGGGCCTGGGCCTCTTCGCCGCCTTCATCGGCTTCGTCGTATTCGCCTGGCGCGACGTGCATGAATTCGAGGTGCCGGTCGAGGAGCTGATCCGCGTCGAGCGCGGCCGCCGCGCCGCGCGTGACGCCTTCCTCGAACGCATACGGCAAGGCGAGGGAGCGCCGTCATGAGCGATCTGCCGTTTCCCATCGCCCGCGAGGCCGTGCTGCGCCGCCGCGCGGACCCCGATCTCGCCGGCCACGATCCTCACGGGCCGAAGGAGGCCGTACCCGGCACCGGTCACGGCGACTCCGGCCCCGCCAGCAAGCGGATCATCGTCGGCTACGGCTTCTGGATCTTCCTGCTCAGCGACATCATCGTCTTCTCCTGCTTCTTCGCGGCCTACGCGGTGCTGCAGGGCTCGACCGCGGGCGGGCCGACCATTAAGGACATCGTCGACCTGCCCAGGACCGCGATCGAGACCGGGGCGCTCTTGCTCTCCAGCTTCACCTGCGGCCTGTCGTACGCGGCCACCAACGCCAGGAACAAGCTGTGGACCCAGGTCTTCTTGGGCATCACCGCGATCCTCGGTCTGATCTTCGTGGGCCTGGAGCTGCAGGAGTTCATCGAGCTGGCCGGGCGTGGGGCCACGCCCCAGCGCAGCGCCTTCCTGACCGGCTTCTACGCCCTTGTCGGCTGCCACGGCCTGCACGTCAGCGTCGGCGGCCTGTGGCTCGCCACCATGATGGCCCAGGTGCAGCTGAAGGGCTTCCGCCACGAGATCATCCACCGGCTGATCTGCTTCAACCTGTTCTGGCACGCGCTGGACATCGTCTGGGTCGGCGTCTTCTCCGTCGTCTATCTGATGGGAGCTGCGGCATGAGCGAGCTCGAAACCGACCTGCATCGGCATGGGGGCATCGGCCACGAAGACCATGCGCCGGGCGACGAGCCGCACGAGAGCGTCGGCCACTGGGTGCGCAACTACCTCCTGGGCCTGTTCTTCGCGGTGGTGCTGACCATCTGCTCGTTCTGGGCGGCGACCTCGCACATGATCTGGGCGCCGGCCGTGCCCGTGGCCATCGTGGTCTTCGCCATCGCCCAGATGGGCGTGCACCTGGTGTTCTTCCTGCACATCACCACGGGGCCGGACAACACGAACAATGTCCTGGCCCTGGCCTTCGGCGTGCTGGTGGTGTTCCTCTTGGTCACCGGCTCGGTGTGGATCATGTATCACCTGAACCACAACATGATGCCGACCGACGAGATGATGCAGATGCAGCGATAGGGCGCGTGGCCGCGGTCAGGCGTGCAGACGCCGCGCGTCGGCCTTAGCGGCCTCCAGCTCGCTGGCCAGGGCCTCGATGCGGTAGGGCTTGAGCAGCACGCGAACGCCTTCCGCCGTGGCCTGGGCGGCCGCCTCGCTGTAACCGGTGGTCAGAAGGATCGGCACGCCCGCCCGTCGCTTCCAGATCTCGCGCGCCAGGTCCAGGCCGTTGCGCTCGCCCGGCATGACCATGTCCGACAGCACCATGTCGTAGGCCGGATCGCGGTCGAAGACGTCCAGCGCGGTGCTGACGGTCGATGCGCGGGTAGGCGCATAGCCCAGCTCGGTCAGCATCTCCGCGACCAGGGCGGCGACGCCCTCGTCATCCTCGACCAGCAGCACCCGGCCCTGGGCCCGCGTGCGGCGCCGGCGCACCGCCTCGATGGGTTTCTCCGGCGCGGCCTTGTTCGAGCGCGGCAGGTACATCGCCACCGTCGTGCCCTGACCGGGCTCTGACACGATGCGCACCTCCCCGCCCGAGGCGCGGCAGAAGCCGTAGACCTGGCTGAGGCCCAGGCCGGTGCCCTTGCCGACTTCCTTGGTGGTGAAATAGGGCTCGAACACGCGCGAGACGATGTCGGGCGCCATGCCCTGGCCCTGGTCGGAGACCGACACGCAGACATAGTCGCCGGTCTCGCCATCGCGCCTGTGGCTTGGCGCGTTCTCGGCCTTGACCACGATCGGCCCGCCGTTGGGCATGGCGTCCCGCGCATTGACCGCCAGGTTCAGGATCGCCAGCTCAAGCTGGTTGGCGTCCAGCTCGACCGGCCACAGATGCTCGGCCAGGTCCATGTTGACGGTGATGTCTTCGCGCAGCGAGCGGTCGAGCAGGATGCGCATGCTCTCGATCTTCTGGCCCAGGTCCACCACCTCGGGCTTCAGCGCCGTGCGGCGGGAGAAGGCCAGGAGCTGGCGCACCAGGTCGGCGCCGCGGGTCAGGGCTTCGCGCACGCCGTCCTTCAGCTTCTGGCGGCGCACCGGGTCCTCGGTGCGGTCCATCAGATCGAGCCCGCCGGACGCGACCATCAGGAGGTTGTTGAAGTCGTGCGCGACCCCGCCTGTCAGCTGGCCGATCGCCTCCATCTTCTGGCTCTGGCGCAGCGCCTCCTCGGCGCGGGCGCGCTCCTCCATCTCGATCTCGAGCTGGCGATTGGCCTCGGCCAGCTCCTCGGCGCGCTCGGCCAACGCCTTGTTGGCGCGGCGCTGGGCGGCCTGGCCCGTGCCCATCATCGCCACCAGCAGCGACGCCATGACCGCGAGAAGCGCGATGATGCCGACGCGACTGGCGCGGCGCACCGCCGGTTCGGTGATGGTCTTCAGATAGACGCGGCCGAGGCCGGTCTGGCCCTGGGTCACCGGGCGCGTGATTTCCAGCGTCGGCCCCTCCGCCGCGTCCTTGCGGGCGAAGCGGGCGACGAGCACGCCCTTGTCGTCGTAGACGCCGACGATCTCGACCTCGGGATTGGCGCCCAGCGCATCGACGTACTGCTGCACGGTCGAGCGATCGTCGAAGGCCAGGGCGCCGGCGACACTGGCCGCGAGAATTTCGGCCTCCACCGCCACGTCGCGCGTCTTCTGCTCGCGATAGAGCCGCTCGTTGAACACAGCGACCCAGACTCCGGCGACCAGCAGCAGCAGCGCTCCGGTCAGCACCACCGTCAGTTTCAGACGCTCAGGAATAGTCGACCAGAACCGCATGCTCAGCGCCTCGTCCTGACCGACAACGCCAGGCTGAGCAGCTTGGAGCTGATCGTCAGGTGGTCTTCGGCGGCCGCGGCGTCGTCGATGTCGAACCGGACGCGGCCGTCCTTGATACGGAACTGTATGATCCCATGTGCGCCCGTTTCATGGCCGGAATCGGTGACGGTCAGGACGCCTGCGCCGCGCACGGCTCGCAGCGCGTCACCGGCCGATTGAGCGCGCGATCCGCCAGCGTAGAGGATATGGCATCCGGCGTTGCGCTCGACCCGGGCCATGCGGCGCACCACCACCGCGCGGGGGCCGACACGCTGGCCGGCCACGGCGCGGTCGAGCACGGGGCCGAAAGGATCCTCGCCCTGGATGCAGATCGACAGCGGCGTCACCTCCGTCTCGAAGGCGGAGGGCGGCCATTCCACGAAGGGCGCGAACTTGTAGAGGTAGGTCGCCTTGACCGCGACCTCGAGGTTCTGGGCCTGCGCCGGAGGCGCCGCCGCCATCAGTACGCACGCCGCCAGCGCCGCCAGGCAGGCGGCCGGTCGCGCGCGCACGAGGGGCGGGCGTTGCTGCATCAGAAGCCCCAGCGCAGGCTCAGATAGTAGGTGCGTGGGACCCATCGCAGCGGCGCGGTCGAGACGTCGTTGATCTCCAGATGCTTCGGATTGAGCAGGTTGAAGCCGGCCAGGGACAGCTCCAGGTCGTCGCGCAGCCGCCAGCCCACCCGCGCATCCGCCTCGGCGTAGGATTTGACAAGAAGAGCGCCGGTAGCAGGCTGGCGCACGCGGCCCACGTCGCGCAGGGCGACATCCAGGGTCCAGTTGTCCGCCAGGTTCATCTGCGAGCGCACCTGGGCCTGATAGTCCGGGTCTGTGCCGGCCTCCTGGTAGTTGGAGATGTCGCTGTGGCCAGGCTTGAGCCGCAGGTTCTTGTGCAGGGTGTTGAACCCGCCCTTCAGCCGCCACCAGTCGGTGACCGCCCACGAGCCCCACACCTCGACCCCGTAGGTGTCACCCTTCAAGCCGTTGGCGAGCACGATGGGGAAGGCCCCGCCGACCAGCTCGTCGGTCCTGAGGTCGTCATAGACGTTGTAGAACGCCGAGACCGATAGGGTGGTGTTGGCGGTCGGCCGGCCGCGATAGCCCAACTCGTAGGCCACGACGGTCTCAGAGCGGAAGTCGTCCGACGGGATCAGAATGCCCAGGCCCTGCAGCTCGCGGTCGATGCGGCTGGGCGTCCTCACCCCGCGCGAGACGGCGCCCCACAGCAGGGTCTGGGGATCGACCGCCCACGCCAGGCGCGCGTTGGGCATCCAGTCGGAGCCGGAGTAGTTGTTGTTCTCCAGCTTCAGGCCCAGCGTGAGCTTCAGGTTCGGCCTCAGCGCGATCTCGTCCTGGGCGAAGATATTGGCGAGGTCGAGGTTCTTGCGCGGGCTCAGGAAGCCGAACGGCCCGGTCACGTCGAAGTCGTCGCGCCAGCGCCTGACGCCTGCGCCCCACACGAACTGGTGCCGATCGCCGAAGCTGAGGTTCTGCTGGGCCTGGATGTCGAACGTGTCGAGGTTGTCGAAGAACACCCCGGTGATCGAGCGGCGGAACTTGTCGTAATAGGCCTCGACCGACACCGAACTGTTGGGGTTCAGCTGCCGGCTCCAGCGCGCGTTGATGTTCTCTCCCGACAGCTGCTCGCCGCCCAGGGTCTCGACCTTGTTGGCGTAGGCGTCGCCGGTCAGGGTCAGGGTGTCGGCGTCATGCTCAGCGTCGATGCGGAAGCCCGCCTGGGTTCCGCGGAAGGCGTCGGAAGAGGCGTCGCCCGGCGCCTTGGGCAGTCCCTCGCGGTGGAAGCTGGTGGCATAGACGCGGAAGGTCGCCAGGTCGCCGATCTTGCCGCCCAGCCGGGCGCTGGCCGAGCGCTCCTGGTTGCCCGCGACCGCCTCGATCAGTGGGCCCTGGGTGTCGGCGGAGTGGCGGGTGGTAATGTTGATGACGCCGTTGACGGTGTTGGCGCCCCACAGCGTCCCGGCCGGGCCGGAGATCACCTCGATGCGATCGATGTCGGCGGCCATGACATCGAGGTTTTCCCAGAACACCCCCGAATGCACCGGCGAATAGACGCTGCGCCCGTCGATCAGGACCAGCAGCTTGTTGGAGGCCTCGAACGAATTGAAGCCGCGCGCGGTGATCGCATAATAGTAGCCGTTGATCTGGGCCACCTCGAGATTGGGGGCCAAGCGCAGGATTTCCGGCAGGCTGGTCGCGCCCGAGCGGCGGATATCCTCACGCGTGATCACATAGACCGAGGCGGGCGCCTCGCTGATAGGCTCCGTGCGCTTGGCGACCGAGGTGACCTTCAGGTTGGCCAGCTCCTCGATCGACAGGTCGCGGAGGTCCTCCACGCCCTTGCCGTCGACCGCCGCAGCATCGGCTGCATGCGCGAGCGGCGCCGGCAAGGCGCCGATCATCGCCGCCGCGAAGGCGCCTGCGTACATCGTTCGAATTGAGCTCACGCCCCCGCCTCGCTGCTTGGCGCCTGCCGTGCCCCCACACGCTCGGCATGCACCGTCCCAGAACGGCAACGCTTGGGATGTGGTTTGGTTGCGTCGGGCCTGCGGTTTTCGGCGACCGGCTCAGACGTCCAGGTCGGCGGCGGCGAACTGGGCGTTGTCCTGGATAAATTTGAAGCGCAGCTCGGGTTTGCGGCCCATCAGCTTCTCGACCAGGTCCTCGACCTCCGCCTCGGACTCCGGAAGGGTCACACGCGCGAGCGTGCGCTTCTTCGGGTCCATGGTGGTCTCTTTCAGGTGCGAGGCCATCATCTCGCCCAGGCCCTTGAACCGGCTGATCTCGGGCTTCTTGCCCTTGAACTGGGTCTCCAGCAGCTGGTCGCGGTGGGCGTCGTCGCGCGCATAGGCCACCACCGAACCGTGGCTGATCCGGAACAGCGGCGGCAGGGCCATGTAGAGCCGCCCGGCGCGGATCACCTCGGGCATGGTGCGGTAGAAGAAGGTGATCAGGAGCGATGCGATGTGGGCGCCGTCGACGTCCGCGTCGGTCATGATGACGATGCGCTCGTAGCGCAGGTCTTCCAGCCGGAACTTCGGTCCGACCTGGGCGCCCAGCGCCAGCATCAGGTCCGACAGCTCCTGGTTCGCGCGCATCTTGTCACTGGCGGCGGAGGCCACATTCAGGATCTTGCCGCGGAGCGGCAGGATGGCCTGGAAATTCCGGTCGCGCGCCTGCTTGGCCGAGCCGCCGGCCGAGTCGCCCTCGACGATGAACAGTTCCGCGCCTTCCGCCGATTGTGATGCGCAGTCGGTCAGCTTGCCGGGCAGGCGCAGCTTGCGGGTCGCCGAGGCGCGGGCGACCTCCTTGTCCTTCTTGCGGCGCAGGCGTTCCTCGGCCCGCTCGATGACGAACTGGAGCAGCTTGTCGGCGGTCTTCGGGCTTTCGGTCAGCCAGTGGTCCAGCGGGTCGCGCAGCGAGGCCTCGACCAGTTTCTGCGCCTCGGGCGAGGACAGGCGATCCTTGGTCTGGCCCTGGAATTCCGGGTTGCGGATGAACACCGAGATCAGGGCGCCGGCGTGGGCGGCCACGTCCTCGGCGGTGATCAGGTTGGCGCGCTTCTCGTTGACCAGTTCGGCGTAGGTCTTCAGACCCCGTGTCAGGGCGGCGCGGAAGCCCGCCTCGTGCGTGCCGCCGTCGGGCGTGGGCACGGTGTTGCAGTAGGACTGCACGAAGCTGTCGGCCTCGCCGAAACCGGCCGGGGTCCAGGTCACCGCCCATTCCACCGCGCCCGCCTCGCCCTGCCGCTGCACGCGGCCGGAGAAGGTCGGCGTCACGGTCTCGGCGGAGCCGACGCGCTCGGCCAGGAAGTCGGCCAGGCCGTTGGGGAAGTGGAAGATCGCTTCGGTCGGAGTCGAGTCAGTGATGCGGTCCGGTGAGCAGGACCAGCGGATCTCGACGCCACGGAACAGATAGGCCTTGGAGCGGGCCATGCGGTAGAGCCGCGCCGGCTTGAACGCCGCGCCGACGCCGAAGATCTCCGCGTCCGGATGGAAGCGCAGCTGGCTGCCCTTCTTGCGCGGCGCCGGGGCCACCTGGCGGATCGGCGCCTGGGCATGGCCGCGCGAGAAGTCCTGGCGCCACTCCGCCCCGTCGCGCCAGACGGTGACTTCCAGATGGTCGGACAGGGCGTTGACCACCGACACGCCGACGCCGTGTAGGCCGCCGGAGGTCTCGTAGGCCTTGCCGGAGAACTTGCCGCCGGAGTGCAGCACCGTCATCACCACCTCGAGCGCCGACTTGCCCGGGTGCTTGGGGTGCGGATCGACGGGGATGCCGCGGCCGTCGTCGCGCACGGTCAGGAAGCCGTCGCGGTCGAGGTCGACCCAGATGGTCTTGGCGAAGCCGGCCACGGCCTCGTCCATGGCGTTATCCAGCACCTCGGCGAACAGGTGGTGCAGGGCGCGCTCGTCGGTGCCGCCGATGTACATGCCCGGCCGCTTGCGCACCGGCTCCAGGCCTTCCAGCACCTCGATATGCTCGGCGGAGTAGCCGGGCGCCGTGGCGTCGACGCCCTTCGAGGCCTTAGGCGCGGGGGCAGGGGCGGGCTTCGGCGCAGGCGGCGGCGCGGCCTCGGCCTTCGGCGGCTGCGGGGCCTGGACGGTGACGGCGGGGTCGGGCGCGGGCTTCGCGGCCTCTTGAGGCGCGGCGGGCGACAGATCGAAGAGCGACGGTTGGGGTTCGGCCTTGGCCATACGCGGAACTTTGCGGCGATTCGGAACGGCTTCGGGTATGGGACGCTCGGAACGGAAGGGCAACCCCGCCGAAAGTCGCGCCCTGAATTCGCAAGCCCTGCCGCCATCTGCTAGGCGGGGCGCATGGCGCAGACGATCCGCTCCCTCCGCACCGCCTACGACGGCTGGCTCAAGGTTCAGATCGCGGAGATCGAAACCGGCTCCGGTGCGCTGGCGAAGCGCGAAGTCATAGAGCGAGGGGAAGCGGTCGCCGTGCTCCCCTACGACCCGGAGCGTCGCACAGCAATCCTGGTGCGCCAGCCGCGCGCGCCCGTGCAGATCGCTATCGGCGCGGAATCCATCCTGGAAGCCATTGCAGGCGTGGTTGAGGAGGAGTCGTTTGAGGAGACGGCGCGGCGCGAGGCGCTGGAGGAGGCTGGGCTGGCTCTCAGGCTTCTGGAGCCTGTCGCCGTCGCCTTCACCAGTCCCGGATTCACCACCGAACGCATCGGGCTCTACCTCGCGCCGTACACGATTTCGGATCGCGTGGGGGAGGGCGGCGGCGTGGCCGAGGAGCATGAGGAGATCGAGGTGGTCGAACTGCCGCTTGAACGCCTCGCCACCCTCGCCGACAGCGGAGGGGTTCAGGACGCCAAGACCCTGGCCATGATCCAGACCCTGCGCCTGCGCCGGCCGGATCTCTTCGGGGGCTAGACGCGATGTGGCTGCTCGATTCGCCCCGCCTGCTCGACGCCCTGAGCTACGCCGGGACCGCCGTGTTCGCCGCGACAGGCGCCCTGGCCGCCCTGCGCACCCGCCAGGACGTGGTCACCGCAACCTTCTTCGCGGCCATGACCGGCATCGGCGGCGGGACCCTGCGCGACGTGCTGATGGGCGTGCCCGTCGGCTGGATGCAGCAGCCGGCCTACCTCGCGACCTGCCTCGTCGTAGGCGCGGTGGTCTGGTCCCTGGGCTATCCGAAGTGGGGCCATCGAGCGCTGATGTGGCTCGACGCCGTGGGCCTGGGCGCCTTCGCGGTGCTGGGCGCGGCGCGGGCGGTCGGCCATGGCGAGGCGGCGCTGGTGGCGGTCCTGATGGGCGTCATCACCGTCTCGGCGGGCGGCATCATCCGCGACCTTCTCGCAGGCGAGCCGTCCATCCTGCTCAAGCGCGAGATCTACATCACCGCCGCGGCCTTCGGGGCGGCTGTGTTCGTGCTCAGCGCGCCGTGGCTCGGCGCCTGGGCGGGGATCGCGGGCTTTGTGGCCGGCTTCGGCATGCGCGCCTTCGCTCTGATCACCGGCTGGTCGCTGCCGCCGTTCAAGGGCGCCCTGTGGCGAGGGCGCGAGGACTAGGGCCTCAGTCCAGGCCCGGCAGCAGCGCCTTGTCGGCCCAGGCGGGCAGGGGGTTGGTCGGGCTTTCCGCCTCCCAGGAGATGGTGGCGATCCACCAGCGCTTGCCGTCGCTGACCAGCTCGAAGTGGTTGATCCCGCGCGCGAAGGGCTTCTCGCCCATGGCGTGGCGGCTCTCATAAGGGCTGGCGATGGAGCTGATGTGGCTGAAGCTCGACCCCTGGCCGATCACGCCGTGCTCGTAGAAGCCTTCCTTCAGCATCAGGGGGCCCGCTCGGCCGATGTAGTCCTCGGTGGTCAGCACACGGGTGCGCATGCCGCCATCGGGGTTGGGAGAGGTCACGATGAAGCGCGCGCCCGGCGCCATCAGCGAGCGCAGGCGGTTCCAGTCGCGCGGCCCGGCGGGGCCTGAGATGGTCTCATAGACCGCCAGCACGATGCGCTGGTCGGAGGACACGTCCTTGGGATCGGCGGGCGGCGGCGCCGGCGTTGCGGCGGGCGCGGGCGCCGCCGCGCTCTGGGCCAGGGCGGGGCTCGCGGCGGCGAGAGCCAGCATCAGGACAAGGGTGCGGATCACGGGTCGTCTCCGTCGTCAGAGGGGCAGATCGCCGAACCAGTCCTCTTCGGCGCCGATGGGCATGCCGGGCGGGATGGTCAGCTTGCGGGTGGTGGCCTTCAGCACGCGGTCGAGCTCATCCGGATTGCGGATCAGCCGCACCAGCCGCTCGCGGTGGGCGCGATCGACGCCGTCGCCGGACTTGTCCTTGTCCAGCCGGCCCGCAAGGTCGCGCAGGCGCTGGTCGATCTCGGCCGCCACGGTGGGGGACAGCGACGCGTCGCGCGCGGCCTCGGCGAAACTCAGCACCAGGCGCGTCTGCACCCGGCGCTGGATGCCGACCAGGCGTGCGTCGGGCTCCGGCGCGAACGTCTTGGCGATCAGGGCGTCCAGCACCTCGCCCGAACCCGGCAAGTCGGCGATGCGGCGGTGCTGGTCGGCCAGGCGGTTCAGGCGTCCCGGCGCGAGCGCGGCGTTGAAGGTCAGGGTCGCGGCCACGTCGGCGGCCACCAGCGGGTCGAACACCGGCCCGCCCTGATTACCGAACACCTCGATGTCGAACTGCCGGTCGTCATCGCCCGACCAGCCGGCCGAGAGCAGGGGCAAAAGGCGCTCCGGCGTATCCAGCTGCGCCGGGGTCAGGGTCGCCAGCATGGCGGTGAGCGCATGGCGCTGGTCGGCTGCCGGCACCGGCGGCGAGGCCTCGCGGCCGTCGCCGTTCAGGGCATAGGCGTAGTCGACCCCGCCCAACAGCTTGGACGCCGCGTCGAGCTGATAGCGGTGCAGCAGGAAGATCGGCACATAGCGGCGGCGCAGCTCCGCCACCGGCTGGCCGGGGTGCAGGGCCTTCAGGCCGAACTGGTCGATGGCTGCGCGGCGCACGGCCATCATGCGGTCGAGTTCGGTCGCCGGATCGGCGCCGTCGTCCCAGAGGCTGCCCCAGGGCTGGGCCGCGTCCTGGGGCCGGGAGTCGCCGTCGGTGACGTAGCGCAGACCCTCCTTGATCGCCGCGGCCGTCTTGGCGTCGGCGTCGCCGGTCCCGTAGAGCCAGTCGACGGTGAATTTGTCCCAGCGGCCGATGCCTGTGGCGTAGGCGTCCGACAGGTCGATCCTGCCGTCCTTCAGCCCGATGCGCGGCGGCGGATAGTCCATCACCGACAGCCGCCCCTGGGTGCTGGCCGCGAAGTTGTGGGCGAAGCCCAGGGCATGGCCGGTCTCGTGCGCGCCGAGCTGGCGGATGCGGGCCAGGGCCACGCGCACCGGATCGTTGGGGCCGCCGGTGTTGTCGAGGTCGGCGCCGACCAGGCTCTCGAAGATCAGGATGTCCTGGCGCACCCTGAGCGAGCCCAGCAGCACCGAGCCCTTGATGCTTTCGCCCGTGCGCGGGTCGATCACCGGCTGGCCATAGGACCAGCCGCGCGTGGCCCGGTTGACCCAGTGGATCACGTTGTAGCGCACATCGAGCGGGTCCACGCCCTCGGGCAGGACCTCCACGCGGAACGCGTCGATATAGCCCGCGTCCTCGAAGGCCTTGGACCACCAGCCGGCGCCCTCGACCAGCGCCGAGCGGATCGGTTCAGGCGCCGAGCGGTCGACGTAGAAGACGATGGGCTTCTTCACCCGCGACTTGGCCGCCGTGGGATCGAGCTTCTCCAGGCGGAAGCGGCTGGCGAACTGCTCCACGATCGGCTGGCCCAGGGGCGAGGCGTAGTTCAGTTTCACCCCGGCGAAGGTGCCGACCCGCGGGTCGAAGGCGACCGGCTTGAAGCCGGGCTCGGGCAGTTTCACCAGCGAATGGCGCACCACGAAGCTGATCTGCTTGGGCTCGGGCGCGATGTTGCGCACCTCGGCGCCGGGGCTGTCGGAGGCGAAGGTCTGGCGCGCCTCGAACTCAAGGTTCTCGGGGAACGCCTTCACCGCGGCGGGGTCGGCGGCGGAAAGGTTGTCGACCAGCTTGAACCCCGGCTCGCCGCCGTTCTTCAGCGAGTCCGCCACGCCCATCACGTCGCGGGTCAGGAAGCCGGAAATCTCGACCAGCATACGGCCGTCGGGCGCGGTCGCGGCCACGTCGGCGCCCCACAGGGTGGAGTAGGCGAAGGCCTCCTGCGCCGCGACCTGCTCGTCGCGCGGCGCGCCGGTGGCGACGAACTTGGGGTTCTCAGCCTCTGCGAACACCTTCTTGCCGATGCGGCGGAACAGCAGAATCTGGTCCTGGCCCGGCTGGTGGCGGTCCAGGCCCACGGGCGCGGAGCCGAGGCCGGTTTTCAGCGCCGTCAGCCAGATGTAGCGCCCGGCGATCCCGTCGGCGCCCGGCGCCGGCAGTTCGAGCCAGATCTTGCCCTGGGCCTTGTCGACATAGACCGGCAGCAAGCCGTCGCGGCGCTCCGCCGAAGCCACCACATCGGACCAGGCCTTGGGGGGCTGCGGCGCCGCTGCGGCGGGCGGCGGGGGCGGGGCGGCATGCCTGGCCTTGGACTTCGCTTCGGCATGGCCGGCCACAGTCAGGGCCATCGCCAGGGCCAGCAGGCTCGTACTCGTCTTCATAGGTCCCCCAGGGAAACGGACTCTCAGGCTCACGCTTCAAACACCCACTTCCCGCCGACCATCACCCGCTCGGGCTTGATCTCGATCAGGCTCATGGGATCGGCGGTCAGCGGATCGCGGTCCCAGACCACCAGGTCGGCCAGCTTGCCGGGCTGCAGCGTGCCGCGCTCGGCCTCGTCGAAGGTGGTGCGCGCGCCGTTGATGGTGCCGCAAACCAGGGCCTCCTGGACACTGATCCGCTGCGACGGGCCCCAGACGTTCTTGGCCGGGTCGGTGCGGGTGACCTGGCTCTGCAGCCACATCATCGGCTCCGAAGGACTGGCGGTGTAGTCGGACGAACTCGGCGGCATCAGGCCGGCGTCGATGAAGCTGCGCATGGCGAACATGTGCTCGGTGCGGGCCTTGCCATAGAAGTGCATCACGTCGCCGTGGAAATAGACGTAGGGCGCGAACGGGATCGGGATGGCGCCGACCGCCTTCATCCGCCGGATCAGGTCGTCGTTGACCAGGGTGCAGTGCTCGATGCGGAAGCGAGCATCGCGCCGGGGCGCCTCGCGCTGCAGCTGTTCGAACACGCCCAGCACCTCGTCGATGGCGACATCGCCGTTGGCGTGGACGCCGAGCTGCCAGCCGGCTAGGTGCGCGGCCTTGGCCTTGGCGTAGAGCTCCTCGCGCGGTGTGACCTGCAGGCCTTTGAACTTGCCGTCCATATCCAGGTACGGCGCGCTCATCCAGGCGGTGCGCTCCGAGATCGATCCGTCGGCGAACTGCTTCTGGGCGCCGACCTTGACCCACTCGTTGCCGAAGCCGGTCTTGATGCCTGCGGCCATCATCTTCGGCACGAAGTCCACGAAGATGTTGCAGCTGATCCGGCTCTTCAGCGCGCCAGCGTCATGGGCGTCGACATAGCCCATCAAGCCTTCGGGCGAGCCCGCCGCATCCACCGCCGAGGTCACGCCCTTGGACGCGAACATACGGGTGATCAGCTCCGCGCCCTTGCGCCATTCCTCGCGCGTGGGCGCGCGGCTGGAAAGCTCTTCGAACCTGGTCTTGGCGTTGTCGCCGACGCGGCCGTTCAAGCGGCCGTTGGCGTCGCGGAAGAAGCGGCCGCCAGGGGGATCGGCGACGGTCTCTTCGATATGCGCCGCGATCAGGGCCGCGGAGTTGACGAAGCCGGTGTGGCCGCCGCGGTGGGTGACCAGGATCGGATGGATCGGCGCCACCTCGTCCAGGTCAGCGCGGTTCAGTGGCCGTTCGGTCTTGGCGTCGTCGTAGAGGAAGCCCACCACCCATTCGCCGGGCTTGGTCTGCTCGACGCGCTGCCTCAGCCGGTGCTTGATTTCCTCGATCGAGGGGCTGTCGCAGGCGACCTGCAACAACAGCTGCACCCCGGAATCGATCGGGTGCGCGTGGGCGTCGTAGAAGCCAGGCGTCACCCGCTTGCCGCCGAGGTCGACCCTTTTGACGCTGGGCGGCGCTGATGGCGCATCGATGTCACGCGAGCCGATCCAGAGGATGCGGTCTCCCGAGATGCCGATGTCTACGGCCTCGGGCTCCTCCGCCCAACCCGTCCATATCTTGCCGTTGGTGAGCACCAGTTCGGTGGCTAGGTCCGTGTACCACTCCGAAGCACTCTTTGGGCGCATGGAGTGCAGGCGAGAGGGAGGCTCGGCCATTCCCGTGCCGATCAAGCCCGCCGCCGCGATCAGTCCACGCCTTGAAAGCTCCCCCATCGTCCCCTCCGGCCCTACCAGATGCGGACGCGATCCTCCGGCGCCAGATAGAGCTTGTCACCCGGCTTTACGCTGAAGGCCGCGTACCAGGCGTCCACGTTCCGCACGATGCCGTTGACGCGATAGATCTCCGGCGAGTGCGGGTCGCTGACCAGCTGCTGGCGCACCTGATCCTCGCGGCCCTTGTCGCGCCAGGACTGGGCGTAGGCCAGGAAGAAGCGCTGGTCGCCGGTCAGGCCGTCGATCACCGGCGCCGGCTTGCCGTGCAGCGAGCGGTGATAGGCGTCCAGCGCCACCAGGATGCCGCCCAGGTCGGCGATGTTCTCGCCCATGGTCAGCTCGCCCTTCACGTGGGCGCCGGGGAACGGCTCGAAGGCGTCGTACTGCGTGCCCAGACGCTTGGCCGAGGCGTCGAACTTGGTGCCGTCCTCGGCGGTCCACCAGTCGGCCAGCACGCCCGCGCCGTCGAACTTCCTGCCCTCGTCGTCGAAGCCGTGGGTCATCTCGTGGCCGATCACGCCCCCGATGGCGCCGTAGTTGGCTGCCGGGTCGGCGTCCGGATCGAAATAGGGCGCCTGCAGGATGGCGGCCGGGAACACGATCTCGTTGAGGCTGGGGTTATAGTAGGCGTTCACGGTCTGGGGCGTCATGCCCCACTCCAGACGGTCGACCGGCTTGTGCAGCCGCTTGACGTCGCGCTCCCAGTCGAAGCGGTTGGCCGCACGCACATCCCCCGTCAGGTTGCCGGTCGAGACCTTCAGGGCGGCATAGTCGCGCCAGCGGGTCGGGTAGGCGATCTTGACGGTGAACTTGTCGAGCTTGGCGTTGGCCTTGGCCTTGGTCGCCGGGCTCATCCAGGTCAGGTTGTCGATGCGGGCGTGCAGCGCCACGCGCAGCTCGGCCACCAGGGCGTCGATCTTGGCCTTGGACTCCGGCGGGAACCACTTGGCCACATAGACCCGGCCCACGGCCTCGCCCATGCCGCGATCCACGGTCGCGACGGCGCGCTTCCAGCGCGGACGCTGCTCCTTGGCGCCCTGCAGGGTGCGCGAACGGAACTCGAAGTTGGCGTCCACGAAGGCCTTGGACAGGTAGGGCGCGGCGCCGTCGGCGGTGCGGAAGGCGCTCCAGGCCTTCAGCGTCGAAAGCGGCGTCGTGGACCAGATGTGGGCGATCTTGGTCACCGCCGGCGGCTGGCCGACGATCACGCGATTGACCCCCGGAAGCTCGGCCTTGGCCAGCCACGCCTTCCAGGGGAAGCCCGGAGCCTTGGCCTGCAATTCCGCCAGGGTCATGGGGTTGTAGGTCTTGTTCGGATCGCGCTGCTCGACACGGCTCCAGCTGACCTGGGCGATCGAGGTCTCCAGCTCAACGATGGCCTTGGCGTTGGCTTCCGGATTCTTCCAGCCGATCATGCCCAGCATCTGGGCGATATAGGCCTGGTAGGCCTGCTTCTTCGCGGCGAACTGCGGGGTCAGATAGTAGTCCCGGTCCGGCAGGCTCAGGCCGCCCTGGCCGAGGTAGACTGCGTAGTGATCCGGCGCCTTCAGGTCGGACTCGATGCCGAGCCGGAAGGTCGAGCGCAGGAAGGTTCCGGGCGCAGCGGCGTCGATCGCCAGGGCGTTGCGGCTCTGCGCCTTGCGGATGGCCGCCAGCTCCGGCGCGATCGGCTTGAAGCCCAGGGCCTCGATCCGGCCCTCGTCCATGAAGGCGTGGTAGTAGGCGCCGACCTTGCCGGCCTCGATCGCGGCCGGGCCGCTGATCCCCTTGGCGCCGTTCTCCATGATCGCGCGCACCCGCGCCTCGGCGGTGTCGGAAAGCACATAGTCGACGCCATAGCGGGTATGGTCGGCGGGGATGGGGGTGTTGTCGTCCCACTTGCCGTTGGCGTAGCGGAAGAAGTCGTCGCCCGGCTTGGTCGCAGTGTCCTGGCCGGCCGTGTCGAAGCCCCAGGTCCCGTAGTGCTGCGGCTGAGACGCGTCCTGAGCGTGGGCGGCGGCGACGGACAGCGCGGCCAGGGCGGCGGCGCAAAGCATGAGCGTTTTCACAGTGATCCCCGAGAAATCTGCGGGGCGGACAGTGCTAGGGATCGCGAGCGCCGTCCACGGGGCCCGCATTACAAATCCGTCATTTCTCCTCCCCCGAACGCTGCCGCTTTTCGGGGGAGGAGCGGGATCAGATCGGGTTATCGAGAGACTTGGCCAGACCCGAGAACAGCTTCGGGCCGGTCTCGGTCATGTGCCAGCAATCCTCCAGCCGGATGCCGAACTCCCCGGGGATGTAGAGGCCGGGTTCGTCGGAGAAGCACATGCCAGGCTCCAGTGGCGTGTCGTCGCTGAGCACCAGATAGGGGTTCTCGTGGCCGTCCATGCCGATGCCGTGGCCGGTGCGGTGCGAGAGGCCGGGCAGGTTGTAGCCGGGGCCCCAGCCTTCGCGCTCATAGTAGGCGCGCACGGCGCGGTCGATGGCGCCACAGGGCGTGCCGAGCTTCGCGGTCTCCAGGGCAATCTCCTGGCCGCGCTTCACGGTGTCCCACACCTTGCGCTGGCGCTTGGACGGCCGGCCGTGGACCCAGGTGCGCGAGATGTCCGACTGATAGCCGTGGACGCTGGTGCCGCAGTCCATCAGCACCACCCCGCCGTCCTTAACCGTCTGCGGCTGGCGCGAGCCGTGCGGATAGGCGGCCGCCTCGTTCAGCAGCACCAGGGAGAAGCCTTCGCCGCCGCCGCCGAGCTCCGCCGTGGCCTGGTCCATCAGGCGCGCGATGTCGTGCTGGGTCATGCCTTTCTGAACCTGCGGATAGACGCGGGCGTAGGCGGCCATGGTGATGTCGCTGGCGCACTGCATCAGGGCCAGTTCGTGCGGCGACTTGAACATGCGGCAGGGGCGCACGACCGGGTCGCCGGGCGTGATCTGGAAATTGCCGGCCTTCTGCACCTGATCGACGATGTAGAAGCGGGTGGTGGACTCGATGGCCAGCGGCTTGCCCGCGCCGCCGCGGTCGGCGATCGACTTGGCGATCAGGGCGAAGGGATTCTCGTGCTCGTCCCAGGGCCGCACGTCGCCGCCGACCTGGAAGGTCTCGCGCACCGAGGGCTCCTCGAAGTGCGGGGTGACGATGATCACCTCGCCCTTGGCTGGGATCACCGCCGCGGTGACGCGCTCGGAACGATGCCACTGCACGCCGGTGAAGTAGTCGAGGGTGGAGCCCGACTCGACCAGCAGGGCGCCGACGCCCTGCTCGCCCATCAGCCGCTGCGCCTTGGCGATGCGCGCCTGGCGCTCCTCCTTCGAGATCGGCTTGGCGTTGGCCGCGAGTGAGCCCGGCTTGGCGGCCGCCTTGGGCTTGGACGCGTGCTTCGGCTTGGCTGCGAGAGCCGGCCCGGCGAAGGACGCCGCGGCCGCGGCTCCGATGAACAGACGTCTGGAAACCACGACCTTCTCCCCCTTGAACTGGCGCGGCAGATTGCGTCGATGTGCGCGGGGGATCAACCGGCGTCCTGAGGGCCGTGCGGGGTCAGCCCCCGCAACCGCCTCCGCCGCCGCAGCCGCCGCCACCCCCGCCGCAGCCGCCACTCGTGGCGCTGCTGCAGCCGGCCCCGTTCCACCCACCAGGCGCCACGGCCGCGAGCGAAGCGGCGTGCGCTGCGTGACGGAAGTCCAAGAGATCGACCGCGACCAGCGCCCCGACGCCCCACAGCGCGACGCTGGCCAGCACATGGGGGTCGTTGGTTTCGGCGGTGCGCGGCACACGCGGCTTGGCCGCTTCGATCATGCGGCGCACCCGGCCGCGCCCGCCGATACCGATCCCGGTGACGATCAGGCCCAGAAACCCTGAGACGAGCATCATCATCACCAGCAGAGCGACAGGCCGCCGGTTCTCTATGCCGAAGCCCAGCCGCACGATGCCGAAGGCGATCAGCGCTCCGATCACCAGCAGGAAGATGGTCCAGGCCCGGCCCTTGGCCCGCGGGTTCGGCAATAGGCCGCGCGCCGTAAGGTTGTCGCGCAGCCAGCGGAAGGCGCCGGTCAGCTTGCCTCGTTTGAACGCTCCGTTGCGCACGGCGGCCATGACTTCAACCTCTACCGGCGAGGCGCTGTCGGGCAGGGGCGTGGCCTCGACGGGGATCGTGCCGCCGGGCGCCATGGCGACGTGTCCGGCGAGGTAAAGTCGCGTCAGGGCCGTCTGCACGACCCGCGGTGCCCCGCCGGCGAGATAGGCCAGCTCGTAAGGATCGAGGTTCTCGGCGCGAACGGTCGGGCCCTTGGGCCTCAGGGCCCGGCTCTGCAGCAGGCTCATCACCACCAGGGCCACGAAGGCGACCAGGGCGTAAAGCACCAGGAACTCCGGCCCCTGGATCGCGCCGGGCGAGGCCGAGTCGACGAGGGCCGCACAGCCTGCGGCCGCGAGCAGGAAGGGCGCTCCGAGGATAGGGGAGGGCAGGCGCAGGCTCCTCACCCGCGCGATCACACGCCGGACCGGCCCTGCCTCGGGATCTTCCGGCCACAGGTCCGCCGGCGGCGCCTCGCCGAACAGACGAGCGTAGGACGACAGGGTCATCTGGTACTGCAGCTTCAGCCGCAGATGCTCATCGCGGCCGCCGCGGCTGGGCTCGTGATGGAAGGGCCGGCCCAGAACATCGGGGCAGAACTCGCCCCAGTAACGGCGGGTGTCGGTCAGGTGCAGGTGCCAGACCTTGTCGACCTCCGGCGAGGGGCTCACCGGGTGGTCGCAGGCGCCGGCCAGGATCAGGAAGCGGCGGTACTCGGCGATGACCCGCTCCGCCTTGCGGGCGGGCCAGCCGCATTCTTGGCGCACGCGGGCGCCGAAAGAGCGGGGTTCGTCGGGCTTGTGGAAATCGTAGGCTTGGATGCGGCTCGAAAGAGCCAGGAACTCGGGATCGTTGCGATCCATATCCGTCCTCTGCGGCTAGGCCGCCGGCCGGATGCCGGCTCCTATGCCTAGCACGGTAGTAGAATATCATGGGCTGCATGACGGTTTGGTGACGGCGGATCAATGACCCCGCTCGGCGGTTGTTGCCGGCACTGGAGAGTAAGCCATGCCCGTTTCGCCCGATCCGTCGCGCCGCTTCGCCATTGTCGCCGGCCTTGGAGTCGCCACGGCGCTCGCCGCCTGCAACGGAGGGAAGGACAAGCAAGGCGCCGAGGCCGACATCTCCGCGACCGAGGACCTGATGCGCGAGCACGGCGTGCTGCGCCGGGTGCTGGTGGTCTATCGCGAGACCGCAAGCCTGCTGCGCGCGGACGCCTCGAAGCTCGACGCCGGCGCCCTGGGCGAAGCCGCCTCATTGTTCCGCAACTTCGGAGAGGACTACCACGAGCGGAAACTGGAGGAGCAGTTCATCTTCCCCGCCGTGCAGAAGGCGGGAGGTGAGGCCGGCGGCCTCGTCGGCACGCTCAAGGCGCAGCACGATCGCGGCCGCGAACTGACGGCCTACGTCCAGTCTCGCACGGCTTCGGGCAAGGTTTCGGCGGCGGACGCCGAGCCCCTCGCCAAGGCGCTCGAGGGCTTCA
Organism: Pseudomonadota bacterium; assembly: GCA_018241995.1. Classification (GTDB taxonomy): domain Bacteria; phylum Pseudomonadota; class Alphaproteobacteria; order Caulobacterales; family Caulobacteraceae; genus JAFECT01. The sequence goes on along the minus strand of JAFECT010000004.1, from coordinate 274,217 downwards.
CCCGCATGTACGAGGCGCACACGGCGTTCGAGGACACCATCGTGTTCCAGGCCTGGCGCAAGACCATGTCCAAGAAGCAGTTCGAGGAGATGGGCGACCGCTTCGAGGAGATCGAAAAGGCCCAGTTCAAGGGCGACGGCTTCGACATGGCGGTCGATCAGATCGCCCGTATCGAGCAGCGCCTCGGCCTGCACGACCTCGGCCGCTATACCGCGCCGTCGCCTGCCGGAGCGGCGCCCAGCACGGCGGACGTGGGCTAGCCGCATGTTCGGCATATTTGACGTCGTGTAAAAAATCTTTTACATCACCCTCGACACAGATCGGGGATGACGAGATGCCGTACCGCGAGAAAATCGCCTGGCTGTCGCTGCTGGCGATGGCCCTGACCTTCACGCCCTACTTCGTGATCACGGCCGGGGAGCACCCGGCGTCCGAGGCCCTGCCGAACCTGCGCCAGCTCTGGCTCTATGGCATCGCGGCGGTTGCGCGCGTGGCGATCCTGGGGATCGGGTGGCTGGCGCTACGCTTGGGCGCGCGGGAGGACGCGCGCATGCCGATGGACGAGCGGGACCGCGCGATTGCCGGCCGCGCCGCGACCTGGGGCTATGGCGTGCTGATGGCGGGGATGATCCTCACGGGCGTGGTGATGCCCTTCACCTCCAACGGCTGGACCATCGTCAACGCCGCCCTGGCGATGATCGTGGCGGCCGAGGTTGTGCGCTACGGCGCCGTCGTCCTGAGCTATCGCAGGCACGCATGATCGAGGGTGTGATCACCAATCAAATCCGCACCCTGCGCTTCCATGCCGGCGAGATGTCGCAAGCCGAGCTCGGCCAGCGCATCGGGGTCACGCGCCAGACCATCGCCGCCATCGAGGCGGGCAAGTACTCGCCCTCGCTGGAAGTCGCCTTCCGGATCGCAGAAGTGTTCGGCGTGCCCCTGGCGGAAGTGTTCCAGTGGGCGCCGAAGGGGCAGGGGTGAGGCGCATCGTATTGCCGCTTGCCAGCGCCGCGTTCCGGCGGCATCTACGCGCCCCACGGTGCGGGCGGCTAGCTCAGCGGTAGAGCGTCTGGTTTACACCCAGTAGGTCGGGGGTTCGATCCCCTCGCCGCCCACCATCGGCTTCAGTTGTCGATTGATGCGCCGGATGCCCACCGTATTCAGTGGCCGGTCGCCGGGAGTAGTCTAATTCCTGCGCCGTTGGTCTCGCTTTGCGGCCTGACTATCATGTTTAGTGTGCGCCCCTCGAGCGCGGCGGCTTGAAATGCTGGCGCGAGCAATTCGCTCACGTCTTCCGCCGCTAGTTCTGTGCGGACATCCAGGTACCAAGACCATTCGCCAATCTCAGGCCAATGCGCGAGCGCAAACCAAGCCTCGTTGATCCGCCTTTCCGGCTCCAGCAATTCCTGGATGCGGGCCATCAACGCCTTTGGCGGCTCGGCCGGAGCACCCAGGAGCACTTTCGTGTCCTTCTCCACGTTCCAAGTGGTGGGCTTTCCCAAGAGTTGGGCAAGTTCGTTGGAGTTCCAATAGACGCGATGGGCTGAGCCAGGGTTTAGGAAGGCTCCGCGAGCGGCGACCAGCTTGAGAAGCGTCGCCCCCTTCATTTCGATGAATCCTGTGGCAGGTCCGAATGCTTCGACGATCCGCTCCCGAGAAGTGAAGATTGCGACGGCGCTTGTTCCAGAGGGGCCTGGCACTTCAAGAAGTGCGACTTTCTCGCCTGCCTTTAGATCGCGCACGCTTTCGGTTTCGGGACGCTCCGGCGTCGCCGCAAAGAGACCGGCTTCGAGCAGCGCGCTTTGAAACTCTACGCGTTTTTCCGGATCAACGCTCGCGGCCGCCAAAAGCGCTTCCAGGTCGCTTTTCGGTGTGAGCGGCGCCTGGGAGGTCGTTGGAGGAACCAACGCCGGCTTCTGCCCAGCTCTGCCGCCAAACAAGCCTTTCAGAATGTTTTTCATTCAATCCTGCCCTGTGCGCGCCCATAGAAAAAGGGCGCGGACCCTGAGGCCCGCGCCCTTCGTCTTGTCGATCCGTCTGGATCAGCCGTTCAGCGAGCCCTTGAGGCCTTCGCCGACGCGGAAGCGCGCAGTCTTCGAGGCCGGGCGAGCGACCGATTGGCCGGTGCGCGGGTTGCGCGCCATGCCCGCGGCGCGGGTGACCGGCAGGAAGGTGCCGAAGCCGACGAGACGCACGTCCTCGCCCTTCTTCAGCGCGCCCACCACGGAGTCGGTGAAGGCGTCCAGCGCCTTCTTGGCTTGATCCCGGCTGAGGCCAGCTTTGTCCGCGATCGCGGCGACCAGTTCGGCTTTCGTCATCTTTTCTCTCCCAGCCCTTTTATCCTGGAGCGGGCGACACGCTGGGCTACCCCCGATTCGACGCGTCGCTGAGGCCCGATAAGAGAGCAGGAATCCGTTCCCGTCAAAAGGGAAACGCGGCCTGGAGGGACTCCAGACCGCGTTTTTTTTGGATAAAGCCCTAATCCGGGGCCGGATCAGTGCGCGATGGTCGGTTCCGCGCCCGGATCGGGCGCCGAAACCGGCATCGGTTCCTCCGCCTCGCTCCACTCCACAGGGGTCAGCGGACCGGCCAGGGCGTGGGCCAGGACCTCGTCGGCGGTGGAGACCGGGACGATCTTCAGCCCCGACTTCACGTTGTCGGGGATGTCGGCCAGGTCCTTCACGTTCTCCTGCGGGATCAGCACGGTCTTGATGCCCGAGCGCAGGGCCGCCAGCAGCTTCTCCTTGAGGCCGCCGATGGCCAGCACCCGGCCGCGCAGGGTGATTTCGCCGGTCATGGCGACTTCCTTGCGGATCGGAATGCCGGTCAGCACCGAGACGATGGCCGTGACCATGCCGACGCCGGCCGAGGGACCGTCCTTGGGCGTGGCGCCCTCGGGCACGTGCACGTGCACGTCGGTCCTCTCGAACACCGGCGGCTTGATGCCGAACCGGGTCGAGCGGGCCCGGACGTACGACGCCGCCGCCGAGATCGACTCCTTCATCACCTCCTTGAGGTTGCCGGTGACCGTCATGCGGCCCTTGCCCGGCATCTTCACGGCTTCGATGGTCAGGATGTCGCCGCCGAACTCGGTCCAGGCCAGGCCCGTGACGATGCCGACCTGATCTTCCTCGTCGGTCTCGCCGTAACGGTACTTCTGCACGCCCGCGAACTTGGCCAGGAGCTCGGCGTCGACTGTGATCGACTTCAGCTTCTTGGTTTCGAGTTCGCGCACCGACTTGCGCGCCAGGTTCCCGAGCTCGCGCTCCAGGTTCCGCACGCCGGCCTCACGCGTGTAGTAGCGGATCAGGTCGCGGATGATGTCTTCCGACACGATCCACTCGCTGGGCTTCAGGCCGTTGTCCTTGGCCACCTTGGGCAGGACGTGACGCTTGGCGATCTCGACCTTCTCGTCCTCGGTGTAGCCGGGGATGCGGATGACCTCCATGCGGTCCAGCAGGGGCTGAGGCATGTTCAGGCTGTTGGCCGTGGTCACGAACATCACCTGTGAGAGGTCGTAGTCGACCTCCAGGTAGTGGTCGGCGAAGGTCGAGTTCTGAGCGGGGTCCAGCACCTCGAGCAGGGCCGAGGAGGGGTCGCCGCGCCAGTCGGCGCCCAGCTTGTCGATCTCGTCCAGCAGCATGAAGGCGTTGGTGGTCTTGGCCTTCTTCATCGACTGGATGACCTTGCCGGGCATCGAGCCGATGTAGGTGCGCCGGTGGCCGCGGATCTCGGCCTCGTCGCGCACGCCGCCCAGCGACAGGCGCACGAACTCGCGGCCCGTGGCCTTGGCGATCGAGCGGCCGAGCGAGGTCTTGCCGACGCCCGGAGGGCCGACCAGGCACAGGATCGGGCCCTTCAGGGTGCCGGTGCGGGCCTGAACCGCCAGGTACTCCAGGATGCGGTCCTTGACCTTCTCCAGGCCGTAGTGGTCCTCGTCGAGGATCTCCTCGGCCTTGTGCAGGTCGATGGCCTTGGTCTTGGCCTTGCCCCAGGGGATGGTCAGCAGCCAGTCGAGGTAGTTGCGCACCACCGTGCTCTCGGCCGACATCGGGCTCATGTTCTTGAGCTTCTTGATCTCGGCGTCGGCCTTGGCGCGCGCTTCCTTCGACAGCTTGGTCTTGCGGATGCGCTTCTCGAGCTCGAGGATTTCGTCGCGAGCGTCGTCGGTCTCGCCCAGCTCGCGCTGGATCGCCTTCATCTGCTCGTTCAGATAGTACTCGCGCTGGGTCTTCTCCATCTGGCGCTTCACGCGCGAGCGGATCTTCTTCTCGACCTGCAGCACCGAGATCTCGCCCTCCATCAGCGCGTAGACGCGCTCAAGCCGGCGGGGGACCTCGAACAGCTGCAGCAGGTCCTGCTTGTCGCTGATCTTGACCGACAGGTGCGAGGCGACCTGGTCGGCCAGCTTGGACGGGTCGGTGATCTGCGGAATGGAGCTCAGGGCCTCGGGGGGCACCTTCTTGTTGAGCTTCACATAGTTCTCGAACTGCTCGACCACGGCGCGCGACAGGGCCTCGGCCTCGTTCGACTCGCCGGCCTCGTCGTCGATCTCCACCACCTCGGCCTCATAGAAGTCGGCCTGGGCGGTGAACTGGCTGATCGCGGCGCGGCTCTTGCCCTCGACCAGCACCTTGACCGTGCCGTCGGGCAGCTTGAGCAGCTGCAGCACCGAGGCGATCACGCCGACGTCGTAGATGGCGCCGGGCGAGGGATCGTCGTCGGAGGAATTCTTCTGGGTCGCGAGCAGGATCTGCTTGTCGCCGCGCATGACCTCGTCAAGCGCGCGCACCGACTTATCCCGGCCCACGAACAACGGCACCACCATGTGCGGGAACACCACAATGTCCCGCAGGGGCAGCACCGGTAAAACCTTAATCTCAGACATGATGCGTGCTCTCCCTGATCGACGATGAACTCGCCGACCTCCGGCAGGGGTTGGCCCGACGACGTGCCGGGCGCTCCATTCCGGACCGCCGATTCACGGCGGGTGTTCGAAGACTATGTGGCCCCGGGGTCACCACGTTCAAGCACCACCCTTGAATGGCGCCCACACGCCGCACCCCCGCGGCCAAGCTGGTACTGCGCGACCATAACTCGGCAAGGCAAGGGATGGTTCGTGCGGGACGACGAGAATCTGTGGGCGAAAGTGGGTGCGACGCGGTCCAGGCGGCCTGTGGCGCCAATTCCTCACCCCGCGGACGGCAAGAGAAAGGCCCCCGCCTTCCGACGGGGGCCTCCTCAAAACCAGACTGGCTTGCATCTTACGACGCGGCGCCCGCTTCCTTGTCGCGGCGCTCGGCGTAGATCATCAGCGGCTGGGCGCGGCCTTCGACCACTTCGCCGTTGATCACCACTTCCTCAACGCCCTGGTAGGTCGGCAGCTCGAACATGGTCTCGAGCAGGATGCCTTCCAGGATCGAGCGCAGGCCGCGCGCGCCGGTCTTGCGCAGGATGGCCTTCTTGGCGACGCCGTGCAGGGCGTCGTCGGTGAAGGTGAGGCCGACGTTCTCCATCTCGAACAGGCGCTGGTACTGCTTGATGAGCGCGTTCTTGGGCTCGGTCAGGATCTTGACCAGGGCCACTTCGTCCAGGTCTTCCAGGGTCGCCAGCACGGGCAGGCGGCCGATGAATTCCGGGATCAGGCCGAAGCGCAGCAGGTCGTCCGGCTCCACGCCGCGCAGCAGCTCGCCCGTGCGGCGCTCTTCCGGATCGGCCACCTTGGCGCCGAAGCCGATCGAGGAGCCCTTGCCGCGGCCCGAGATGATCTTCTCGAGGCCGGCGAAGGCGCCGCCGCAGATGAACAGGATGTTGGTGGTGTCGACCTGCAGGAATTCCTGCTGGGGATGCTTGCGACCGCCCTGCGGGGGCACCGAGGCCACGGTGCCTTCCATGATCTTCAGCAGGGCCTGCTGCACGCCTTCGCCCGAGACGTCCCGCGTGATCGAGGGGTTGTCGGACTTGCGGCTGATCTTGTCGACTTCGTCAATGTAGACAATGCCGCGCTGGGCGCGTTCGACGTTGTAGTCGGCGGCTTGGAGCAGCTTCAGGATGATGTTCTCGACGTCTTCACCGACGTAACCGGCTTCGGTCAGGGTCGTGGCGTCGGCCATGGTGAAGGGCACGTCGATGATGCGCGCCAGGGTCTGGGCCAACAGCGTCTTGCCCGAGCCGGTCGGCCCGATCAGCAGGATGTTGGACTTGGCCAGCTCGACGTCATTGTTCTTCTGAGCGTGGTTGAGGCGCTTGTAGTGGTTGTGCACCGCGACCGCGAGGACCTTCTTGGCGTGGTCCTGGCCGATGACGTAGTCGTCCAGCACTTCCCGAATCTCCTTCGGGGTGGGGACGCCGTCCTTCGACTTGACGAAGGCGATCTTGTGCTCCTCACGGATGATATCCATGCAGAGCTCGACGCACTCGTCGCAGATGAAGACGGTGGGCCCGGCGATCAGCTTGCGCACCTCGTGCTGGCTCTTTCCGCAGAAGGAGCAGTACAGGGTGGACTTGGTGTCGCCGCTCGCGGCTTTGGTCATCAGCAGTTCTCACTCATGGGCGCCGTCCGAAAGGGGCCGCACCGCCTCCCCAGTGGGAGCCCATGCACATTATGGGCCGCAGAGGGTTCAAAAAATGACAATCCCCGATCCGGCATTCGATCACAAGCGCCTCCACGCGATCAAGGGCGCAGAGGGGGCGCGCGACGCCATGCCACGAATCATCGGGTTCGGAGTTGAATAGATGGTGGTTTCCGGGGGCGTTCGCCATGGGGGAGAACAGGGCGTGCGCGATATTGTGGCGTTCGATTTCGACGGGACCCTGACCGTCAGGGACAGCTTCAACAGCTTCCTGGTCTGGCGGGCCCCCATGGGGCGTCTCGTATCGGGACTGTTGAGGCTCACGCCCGCCGCCCTGCTCTATGTCTTCGATCGGGACAGGGAACGGCTGAAAAGCTCTGCGGTTGCCGTCTTCCTGAAAGGCCTGACGCCCGAGGCGTTGGAAGCCGAGGCGGAAGCCTTCTGCGCCGAGGTCTGGGACCGCTTCATGCGCCCCGATGCGCTTGAGACCTGGCGCCGCTGGGGCGATGCGGGTGCGATGCGGGCGATCGTGACGGCCAGTCCCGAGATCACCGTCGGCCCCTTCGCCCGTCGCCTGCAGGCCGACGAGCTGATCGGCACCCGCCTGAGACTCGACGCCCAGGGACGGATCACCGGCCCGTTCGACGGCCACAACTGCCGCGCCCAAGAGAAGGTCGAGCGCCTGAAGGCCCGCTTCGGCCCCGAGGTGCGCCTGAAGGCCGCCTACGGCGACAGCTCCGGCGACGTGGAGATGCTGGAGCTGGCCGAGGAAGCCGGGATGAAGGTGTTCACGGGCCGGCCGTGAGCTACTTCGGCGCCTTGGGCTCCTTGGCTGCGGCCTTCTTCATGTCCTGGATCATCTCTTCGCGCTGATGCTTGGCGTCGCGGGCGTCCGGGGCGGAGTTGTAGAGGGCGTGCAGATAGTCCTGGTCCCACTGGGTCATGCCGGTGGGGAGCGGCTTGCCGGCGTCGCGGTCGACCCACAGGTTCAGGATCGAGGGCACGGCCTTGGGGCCTTCGGTCGGGGCGATCTGGGCCAGGGCGACCATCGAGATGTAGTCGCACAGCGCCTGGTAGCTGACGCCCTTGGCCCGCTCGGCGTCGACGATGATGATCACCCGCGCGAAGACCTGGCGCGTGTCGGGGCGGATGCGGCTGGCGCGGTGGACGGCGAAGTTGCCGCCGCTGGTCGTGCCGATGCCGTCGGTGCTGGCGGTCTCCGAGATATGCCACCAGCGCACCGGCATGGGGGTCTCGACCCACGCCTTCAGCGCCTTGCGCCCGTTGGTGGTGACCCCGCCCACGTCGAAGTACTTGCCGAAGGCGGACCCGTGCTTCTTGACCACCTCGGCGACGAAGTTGTCGGCGTCGGGCGCCACCATGATCAGGATGTTGGAGTAGCAGCCGGGCTGGCCGGGCGTCAGGCCGACGTTGATGGCGTTCACCGCCAGCCGGTCGTTCATGTACTGCGCGTGCTTCTCCGGCAGGCCCAGGACCGTGGAGCAAATGTTGCGGTCCCAGCGCGCGATCTGGCGCTGGAAGCGGTTGGGCCGCGAGGTCTGGGCGACGAAGGTGTTGATCGCCTCCATCCGCTGGGCGGTGATGGTGACGGCCTGGACCTGGTTGGGTTGTTCCGCTGCCGGAGCCTTGGCCGCTTCGGGCGCTGTGGTTTGGCCCAGGGCGCCGCCGGCGGAGATGAGGCTCGCGGCCGCCGCGAGGGCGCCGAGTTTCAGGACCGCACGCATGCCGAAAGCTCCCCTGACCTTGCGGCCATAGGGAGCCCGGCCAAGGCTGGCTGTCAATCGGGAGCGGCGGCTCAGGCCGACGCGTCGCCGGCTTCGTCGCGCTTTTCGTACACGTGGTCGACGATGCCGAAGGCCTTGCCCTCGTCGGCCGACATGAAGTGGTCGCGATCCAGCGTGCGCTCGATGACGTCGAGCGGCTGGCCGGTGTGCTTGGCGTAGAGCTCGTTCAGGCGGCGCTTGGTCTTCAGGATGTCTTCGGCGTGGCGCTCCACGTCCGAGGCCTGGCCGCGGAAGCCGCCCGACGGCTGGTGCAGCATGATGCGCGCGTTCGGCATGGCGATGCGCTGGCCGGGCTCGCCGGCCTGCAGCAGGAACGAGCCCATCGACGCGGCCATGCCCATGCAGAGCGTCGAGACCGGGCTCTTGATGTATTGCATGGTGTCGTAGATCGCGAGGCCCGACGTCACCACTCCGCCCGGGGAGTTGATGTACATCGAGATTTCCTTCTTCGGGTTCTCCGACTCCAGGAAGAGCAGCTGGGCGCAGATCAGCGACGCCATGCCGTCCTCGACCGGACCGGTCAGGAAGATGATCCGCTCCTTCAGCAGGCGCGAGAAGATGTCGTAGGAGCGTTCCCCGCGGCTGGTCTGTTCGACCACCATCGGGACGAGGTTCATCATCACGTCTTGCGGGTCACGCATGGCTTAGGCCTTCTCGATGCACGGCTGAGGCAGCCGCCAGATTCGGCGACCCCTTTGGTCGGATATCGCCCGTGCCCTGCGCCGTTGCAAGGTGCGGGCCGCAAACGGCGGACAAGCAAAGGGCGCGGGAGGCTTTCGCCGCCCGCGCCTCTTGGCCTTCCAGCCCCCCGGAAGGTGATCAGTCCTTCTTGGCCTTCTTCGCCCCAGAGTCTTTGGCGGACTTCCTGGCGGGCGCGTCGGCCTTGGCTTCCGGCTCGGCCTTGGCTTCCTTGGCCTTCTTGGCGGGCTTCTCGTCGGCGGCCGGAGCAGCCTCGGCCTTGTCCTCGCTCTTGTCGGTTTTCTTCGAAGCGGCCTTCTTGGCCGGCTTGGCCTTGGGCGCGTCGTCGGCGTCGTTGTCGAACAGGTCTTCCTTGGAGACCTTCTCGTCGGTCACCTTGGCGTTTTCGAACAGCCAGTCGCAGACCTTCTCCTCGAAGATCGGCGCGCGCAGCTGGGCCGCGGCGTTGGGGTTCTTGCGGTAGAAGTCGAACACCTGCTTTTCCTGGCCCGGATATTGGCGGGCCTCGGCCATCACGGCGTTGGACAGCTCCTGGTCCGTCACGGTCACGCCGGCGCGGCGGCCGATCTCGGCCAGCACCAGGCCCAGGCGCACGCGGCGCTCGGCGATGGCGCGGTATTCCGCGCGCAGCTCCTCGTCGGACTTGCCTTCGTCCTCAGGCGGCAGCTGGCCGGACTTGCGGTCTTCCTCGACGGTCTTCCAGATCGCGTCGAATTCCTGATCGACCATCTTGGCCGGCAGGTCGAAGCTGTGAGCGCCGTCCAGCGCGTCGAGCAGGTGACGCTTCAGGCGGAAGCGCGACTGGTTCAGGTACTGCTGGTCCAGCTGGGTCTTCAGCACGCCCTTCAGCGCGTCCAGGCTTTCCATGCCCATGCGTTCGGCGAAGGCGTCGTCGGCCTTGGCTTCGGCCGGGGCCTTCACTTCCTTCACATCGACGGTGAATTCCGCCGGCGCGCCGGCCAGGTTGGCCACCGGATAGTCGTCGGGGAAGTTGACCTTCACAGTCAGGGAGTCGCCCGCCTTGGTTCCGATCAGCTGATCCTCGAAGCCGGGGATGAACTGGCCCGAGCCGATCACCAGCTGGGCGTCGTTGGCGGCGCCGCCGTCGAATTCCTTGCCGTCCATGCGGCCGACGAAATCCATGACGACCATGTCGCCGCTCTCGGCCTTGGCGTTCTTGCCGCTCTTGGCTTCGTAGGACTTGCTCTGGTTCAAGAGTTCGCCCAGCGCCTCGGCGACTTCATCGTCCGAGGCTTCATAGACAGGGCGCGACAGGGCCAGGGTGGAGGCGTCGACCGGCTCGAAGTCCGGCATGATCTCGACGGCCATCTCGTAGCTGAGGTCGGCTTCGCCCTTCACGACCTTGTCCAGGTCCGAGGTCGGGGTGACGTCGGCCGGGGCGGCGGGGCGGATGTTGGCCTGGTCCAGCGCCTGCTGGGTCGAGGAGTTGAAGGTCTCCTGCAGGATCTCGCCCATCAGCTCGCGGCCGAAAACCTTGCGCACGTGCGCCGGCGGCACCTTGCCCGGGCGGAAGCCCTTCAGGCGCAGCTGCGGCCCGATTTCCTTGATCTTGGCGTCGAGGCGCTGGTTCAGGTCGGCCCGCGGAACCGTGACCTGGAGAACGCGGCTGAGACCTTCGCTAGACTTTTCAACGACCTGCATTGGATTTCTTGCCTTTGGGCGACGCGGCCGCGGCGAAGCTTCGCCACATCGCGCCCGATAGAAAAACGTACGGCCGCCCAGGGAGGGGCGGCGCGAACCGCCCTTATGGCACGCCGCGCCGGGAGGTCAACACGGCGATGGGGCTGGAAGGCCCCCGGCGGTGGGTGGCCTGCCACCCGAAGCTCGAAGAGCGAAGGGTGGTGCGGATGAGAGGACTCGAACCTCCACGCCTTGCGGCGCTGGAACCTAAATCCAGTGCGTCTACCAGTTCCGCCACATCCGCGCGGGGAGGGGTTTCCAACGGGAAGGGGGGCAGGTCAACCTGTCACCGCAATTCTGCGCTTGCCGCCGCCGACCCGAGAGCGCGAGGACGACGAGTGAAAGCTCCCTACGGCTGCTGACCTCTGCGTGCATAGGCACCGCAGTCGGGCGCGAACGGACAGCTGGGGTTCTCCGGCAATTCGAACCACTGATGGGAAATGCAGGTGCCGCTGTTAAAGGTCAGGGGCTCCGTTGGATTCACTGCACGCATGAAGATGCGGAAGGCAAAGACCCCGCAAATCTGTTGCACAGGCGTGGGCTTTAGCGTGGTATTAAGGTGCGCGAAAACCAGTCCGGTAAAGCCATTCACGTTGGCAATAGCCGCGTCTACCCATGCGAATATGTCATCGAGGATGAGAGCGCGGTCGCCGCGCATGATGCCGGGGTGCATGTAAGAAACGATGCGGCGGTCCCGGTCGCGGTGGCAGGCTCCCGGCGTGAGATGCGTTAGCTCGTCGCGAAGGAACCGAAGCTCGTCGTACCAGGTGACGGCACGCAGTGCGTCCTTCAGCGACTCTGGGAAGCCTTCGCCGAATTTCTCGAAGTCGCTGAACAGGCCGCGCACCGATTTCTTGAAGCCTCGGACGCTGGGATAGGCCGCCTTCAATACCTGTGCGGTGCAGTCTACTACCGCGTAGAGTTCCAGTATGACCGCTTCCACTACGGCCGACAGCTCACGGCTATTCGCGGCGGGTGTGAAGCCTTTTTCGGCGAATTCTGCTTCGTCGAGATCGAGATTGGGGGCCAGCTTCTCGGCCAAGCTCCTCAGCGTGATGGCCTTGTCGAAATGGGCGCACACGCCGCTTACCGCCCGCTGTTCCGCCCCGCGAAACGCGTACGAGTGTTGGTACAGCTTAGAAAAGCGCTCCGCCGTGCCCCAATACTCGGGGGCGAACATCAACAAGGGCCTCAAGGGGGGCTTCACTTAGGCTCCTTACCAGGACGAGGTTGGCGAACCAGCACGTTCAGGTCTCGCCGGCCGGTTCTGGATCGGCGCGCATCAGGCCCGCGACGTTTTGCATGAAATATGTGTCGCAAAAGAATTTGAAGAACGAGACATCCTTTAGAGTCACTGTCGCCCCGGCCCAATTGTCGCTGTCAAAATGATCGCATAGTGTGGCGAGGTGCGGTCGGTCGTCGGTATCCGCAAAAATACTATCGAGGAAACTGAGGAATGGCGACTTAAGGCCTTCCTCTGCTTGCAGGTCGCCATGTTCCAGCATCAGGTCACGGAGGCATCTCATGAAGTTGCCGAGCGCCTGGATTTCACACTGCCAATGTACATCGTTTAGGGCCAGGAAGGTGAGCCCACCAATGTAGAAGTTGATCGGGCTTTCCGGCCCACGCATTTTCGGGCCAGAGAGGGCGTTCAAGCACGTGGCGACGCGCGCGAGGTCCGCTTCGGTGAGCGTGCGGCTCCCGCCCCAATCGATTTTCAGGCTCGGCACTCGCTGAATTGCTAGTTCTTGCCCTGCGTCGAGGTCTTCCAGCTTTTCGTAGTATTGATCGACTTGTTCTGGCAGATGCCACCACCAATACCCCATGGTCGCGATGTTGAGCGCGACAACGAAGTGCCGAGATAGGCCCCAGGCGAAGTACCACAGCGCATCGACTGGTACGTGGTCGCCTAAGATGATGTCGATCAGGAGTTCATCCTTCTTAGCCGCAGTTAGCTTGATCCATTGAACCCTCTCGTTCCACGCGTTGAGAGCCTTCTGGCGGATGGAATGGGATGGCGTGAGAATCCGCACTCGAATGCGCCATTTGTCCTTTGTGCGATCTTCGGGGAGGTGATTGCGGCTCCGGTCGAGTTCAGCGGTAGCTGCCGCTAGCGCGTCAGACTCCGCTTTTTCAAAGAGGTCGCGCAGCCAGCGCCCCCAAGCCTTGACGTCCTTGAGCTCGGCAAGCTTTTCCAGCGACCCAGCAGATAGAATCTGACGCCGCCTCTCGGGATCCTCAGCCATGCGGAGGAACCAAGCCTGCTGATCAATTTCGTCGTCGGGTATGTTGTCGCGAACCATTTGTGCGGCGGCCATTTCCAGGCGAATTCGCGCGAGGCCGATCAGCTTGTCGGCATCAGCGGACGTCACAGCCTCGCTGGGAATGGAAAGGCCGTCCTCCGTCCGATCTACATACAGGCCGGCCAGCCGGGTATCGTGTATACGCCGGGCTAGGTTCTCGATTTCCGCTAAACCGCCAGCGGTCAGGCGCTCGGCAAGGAAGTTTCCGCCGAAGAAACACCAAAAAAGCTTCTTTACGTGGTCGGCTGCATACTTTCGTGGCCAGGCTGGAGGGATCGGCGCGCGGCTCGCAATACCCTCCACCGCTAACAACTCGCGCTTTCCCAGCTCCTCGAGCGCCAGCGTCGCGAGGTGATAGGCGATCGAGGAGTGGCCCGCGCGCTGTACGGCCTCAGCAGACTCCATGCATGCGCGGGCGTGTTCAACGCAAGCGCTCATGGCTTCGAGTAGATCGGGACTAAGCAAGGCCTGCTGGCCAGCCCCAGGTTCGCCGTTAGTCATGCACCAATGATAAACCGCTAAGGCTTCCTCGGCCCCACCCCACCCACGTTGAACACCCGGCCCATCAGGGCTTCCAGCGCCAGGAACACCTGCTCGACGCCGAAGCCGGCGATGAAGCAGAGCGCGGAGGCAGACAGGGGCAGCGAGCCGATCAGGCCCTGGGTCGTGGCTGCGGATGCGGCCGGGGTGGTGCCGGTCGAGGGGGTGACGAACAGGCCGATGCAGGCGCCGATGACGGCGCCGAGCGCCAGCTGCACCAGGGACAGCTGCAGGTCGCGCGGCGACAGAGTGCTTTCCTTCATCTTGCGCGACAGGCCTCTGAGCACTGCCGCGCCGGCGCCCAGGATGCCGTAGGCGACCGGCAGGACCGCGCTGGCCAGGACTGCGGCCAGGATCGAGGCCCATTGCAGGTCGTGGTCGACCTCGACCGTCGGCAGGCTGCGGTCGGCGTAGACCGAGGGCGGGGCTACGCTCCCGACCGCGCCCCTGTGCGCCAGCAGCGGCAGCACCAGGCGCCAGCCGTGCAGCCATTGGCCGACGCCGTCCTGGGCGATGCGCAGTTGCTGCAGGGCGCGGCGCTCCTGGTCGCACAGGCGCATCTCGGTGACGTTGTCGAAACGCTCCAGCGGCTTGCCGTCGGGGCCGGTGACCGGCTTGCCGTCGGCGCCGATGGGGGCCGGCAGCGTGAGGTGCCGCTCGCAGTAGCGATAGATCGGCTTTTGTTCGTGCGGGGCCCCGGTCGTCGCCGCCGGGGCGGGAGCGGCCGCAGGCTGATGGCCCTCCGCCGGGGCGACGTCGTTGCGGTCGTCGCCGGCCTCGGTGTCGGCGATCTGCTTCTGGATCGTCTCCCACTGGGTGGTGGCGTTGTTGAGCCGCGTCAGGATCGAGCTGCCGGCCGCCACGTCCCAGGACAGCAGGCAGGTGATCACCAGCCAGACGAACAGGCCGATCAGCACCGCGCTCATCAGGCGGCGGAAGCGCGCGGCGTGCGGCACCAGGCCGGGGAACGCCAAGCTTGCCAGCGAGTGGCGCGAGGGGGCGTCGGTGGCCCAGGTGTGCGGGCTGGGCACGGGAGCGGCCGCGCGCTTGGAGCCGGTGAAGAAGGCGCCCAGCCGCGCCAGGCCGTTGCGCGGCGCCATGCGGTCCGTGCCGTCATCCTCGCCGGCGACCAGCAGGGTGAAGGCGATGGTCGCGCCGCTGGCCGGGGCGGCCAGGGTGTTCAGCCGGTCGCGGATCTTGATCAGGGAGGCGGCCTGCTCGGCCTGCTCGGGCGGGGTCCCTTCCGGGGGCCAGCCGATCTCGCAGATCTTCTTGATCCAGTCGGTCGCCGTCTCGCCGCGCGCGTCCAGCGCCGCCATGCGCTCGGGCAGGGACTTGTCCGCGCTGGTCGTGACGTTGTCGAGCAGCAGGTACACCTCGCTGAGCTCGCGCGCGAAGATGAAGTCCTGGATCGGATTGTCCGCGTGCGCATCGTCATGATGCGCGGGCGGCGGCGTCTTCCGGTCGGCCATGGCTGAAGCCCCCCGCACGCCGGCGTCTGGCAGACGAGGCCGGCGGCCGGGTCAGGCTAGGTCGATCCTGGATTGCGCGCAATGCGTCTCGCCACGCGCTATGGTGTTGCGGTGTTCACCAGTCCTTGCTGGCGGCCTCGTCGGCGAAGGCGTCCAAGCCCGCGATCATGGCGCCGACCAGTTCCTGTTCCGCCTCGCGCAGGAACGGGTTCCAGACGTCGAAGATCAGCACGGAGCGCAGCTTGTCGCTGTCGTTCCTGGCCTCGTGCTCGATGGTGTCGTCGAACACCCAGCTCCTGCCCTCGACCCAGGGCCGGCTGTCATTGCCCACCCGGTACATGCACCCCTCGGGCACGATCAGGGGCAGGTGGACCACCAGCCGCGCATTGGTGACGCCGGTGTGCGGCGGGATGCGGGTCTTGGGCTTCAAAAGAGAGAACATCGCCACGGGGCAGTGGGCGGGGATGTCGGGGCCCGGCACGGGCTCCAGCGCGGCCATGGTGTCGGGGCAGGCCGCGCAGTGCTCTTCGATGCGCTTGCCGTCCTTCTTGAAGTGGTAGGCGCTCCAACTCGGTGACTTGTTCAGCTCGCGCCATTGGTCGAGCGGGGCGCTATCCGGATAGTCGATGTAGGGGACCAGGTCCTGGTCGGCGGCCAGCACCTTGAGCAGTTCGGTGCGCACTGCGTCGGTCGCGGCGTCCACATGGTCCGCCCAAGGGAACAGCTCGCGGTCGAAGAACTGAATGGTCGGCAAGCCGGGCCAGAATAGGATGTGCGGCTGCTGGCGATAGACCGACTTCTTGCCCAGCGTGATCTCCAGGCTCTCCTCGAACCGGTCCAGCCGCTCGCCGGCCAGGCGGTCGGCGGCCTTCTTCACATAGCCGCGCAGGAAGCTCTCGCGCTCCGCCGCATAGGCCTGGCTCATGTCGTAGGCGTGGCGCACGGCCGCGCGCATGTCGGCGGGCAACTGTTCATAGGGCGGGGCGACCGCCAGGGCCGAGGCGAAGGTCGCGCCGGCCTTGCGCGGCTCCTTGGCGCGCTCGTACCAGGCGCCCTTGAGCAGCAGGCCCGCGAGCGAGCGCGGCTCCAATGCCAGGGCGCGCTCCAGGGCGTCGAACTCGGCCTGGTCTTCCCCCAGCGCGCGTTCCGCCATGGCCAGGTTTAGCCACAGGCCGGAATCGCCGGCGTTCAGCGCGACCGCCTGTTGCAGCCGGTCGCGGGCGCCCCTGGCGTCGCCCGAACGCATCGCCTGCATGGCCTGGGCGGCCAGGGCTCGCGGATCGGGCGGTCGGTCGTCCATTGCAACTCCTGCTCGGCCGTTTTGTCGGCACCCGAGCGCATCAAGCCTGTTCCGTCGATACACGTCAAAACGTGATTTCTTGGCCAGGAAAGAACCAAACTCGCCACAAGCCTGTCTTTGACGCCGCGCAAACGAAAACGGGCGGCCCTTCGGCCGCCCGTCGCGTCTCAGCCTCCGAGCCGAAAATGCTCAGTGCCGATGATGCCGGTGATGATGGTGGCGCATGTGATGCTTCATGTGGTGGTGGTGCATCGCGTGATGGCGGTGATGATGGTGACGCGGGGCCGCCTGGGCGGCGCCGGCCATCAGGGTGACGCCGGTGACGGCGACGACGATCGCGAGCGCTGTGCGCAAGGTCTTCATGGGTTGCTCCCTCGGGCGGGACTCTGTCGAGCGAGTCCGCTGCAGGCCAAGGTCAACAGAACCCCGCACGCCCGTCAAAGCCCGGCGAGCGCGAACACAAGAGTTTGAAGGCCCGGCGACGGCGCGGGCCGCCGCCGGGATATTCGAAGCTTCGCCGGTCCTCAGCGGACCCAGTGGCAGCGGCGCACGACGTGGTGATGGTGACGCCATACCTTGCAGACCTTGTGGCGGTGCGGGCGGGCCTCGGCGGCGGTGGCGACGAGATCGACCGCGCCGATCAGCATGACGGCGGCGAGGGCGGCGCTGATGACTTTCATGGATTAATCTCCCGGGGGTTCGGATGATCGCGACGCCTTGCGGGCGCTGCGACCAGGCAAAGCCGGAGGAGCCCCCCCAACCTCGACCTGGCTCGCTAATCCTAGCAGGTCAAGCGCGTTCAGCGAACAACGTGACGCCGAAAATAGAGCTCCGAAAGCACGCCCGGCAGCAGGTCGGGCAGGTCCTCCGCGATCAACCCCGGACCGAAGGCCTGGCCCGCCTCGGCGTGCACCCAGACGCCCGCGCAGGCCGCCTCGAAGCTGTCCATGCCCTGGGCGATGAGGCCGGCGACGACGCCCGCCAGCACGTCGCCCGAGCCTGCGGTGGCCAGCCACGGGGAACCGTTGGCGTTGACGACCGCGCGGCCGTCGGGCGCGGCGATGACGGTGTCCGGGCCCTTGAGCAGCACGACCGCCCCGGCGCGCGCGGCGGCCTGGCGCGCGGCGGTGATTCGCTCCGGCGCGGAGCCGAGCAGGCCCGGGAACACGCGCTCGAACTCGCCTGTGTGGGGCGTCAACACGTCGTCGCGGTCGAGCAGGGCGAACAGGTCTTCCGGCCGGGACTGGAAGACCGTCAGGGCGTCGGCGTCGATGACCAGGGCTGCGCCGGTGCGGGCCAGGGCGTGCAGGTTGGCGGCGGTGCGCTCGTCCACCCCCGCGGCGGGACCGATCACCACCGCGTCATAGGCCTCGACCTGATGCTCCAGGTCGCTTGAGCCGTCGAAGGCCTGCAGCATCACCGCCTCCAGGTGGGCGGCGATCACGCCGACCGCATCCGGCGGGCAGTGGATCCGCACCAGGCCTGCGCCGGCCCGCAGGCCCGCGCGCGCGGCCAGGCGCGCCGCGCCGGTGGAGGCTTGGTGACCGGACACCACGCCCAGGCGCCCGCGGTCGTGCTTGTGCGCGTCGAATCCGGGCCAGGGGAAGCGGTCGAGCCACAGGTCGGGCTGGTTTTCCCAGACGTGGGTCTCCGGCGTCGCCGCATCGGGGATGCCGATGTCGCTCAGCACCACCTCGCCGCACAGGCTGCGGCCCGGCTGCAGCAGGTGGGCGGGCTTCTTGCGGTGAAAGGTGACGGTGAGGGCGGCCTGGGGCGCATAGTCCAGCGGCTTGCCGGTGTCGCCGGAGAGGCCCGACGGCAGATCGACCGCCACGATCGGCCGCTCGCCCGCCTCGGCGGTGCGCAACAGGTCGGCGGCGACCGGGTCGAGCGGCCGCGAAATCCCAGCGCCGAACAAGGCGTCGATCACGAGCTCGGCGCCGTCGATGGCGGAAGGGAAGGCGGGTTCGACCGGCCCGGCCCAGAGCTTATGCGCCCGCTCGGCGTCTCCCGGCTTGGGGTCCGCGATGGCGGCCACGCGCACCGGCCAGCCTGCCTCGCGCAGATGATGGGCGGCCACATAGCCGTCGCCGCCGTTCAGGCCCGGCCCGCACAGCACTAGGACCGGGCGAGGGGACCAGCGCGCGATCACCGCCTCCGCCACGGCGGTTCCGGCCGCCCGCATCAGGGCGAAGCTCGGGATGCCGGTGACGCCCGCGGCGCGGTCGGCCTCGGCCGCTTCGGCGACGGTGAGGATTTCGAGGCTCATGGGCCGCTTGTACCCCGGAATCGTCCGCATTCGGACGCCGCTTTGGCGATTGCGTCTTGCATTATGCTGCAACGCAATATCTGATCGCGTTCCGGGTCGCCCATCCCGGATCACCGATGAAAAAGATCGAAGCCGTCATCAAGCCCTTCAAGCTCGACGAGGTGAAGGACGCTTTGCAGGATATCGGCGTGCAGGGCATGACCGTCCTGGAAGCCAAGGGCTACGGCCGCCAGAAGGGCCATTCGGAGCTCTACCGCGGCGCCGAATACGTCATCGACTTCCTGCCCAAGATCAAGATCGAGGTGGTCGTCCCCGACGACCTGATGGAGCCGGTGATCGAGGCGATCACCACGGCCGCGCGCACGGGCAAGATCGGCGACGGCAAGATCTTCGTGACCGAAGTGATCGAGGTCATCCGCATCCGCACTGGCGAGACCGGCCCGCAGGCCATATGACCTCGCCGCAACCGTTCACCGCTTTCCTCCCCGAACGCCAGACCACAAGGACGACAGAATGGACGCCGCCCAGCTCCTGAAGGAGATCAAGGAAAAAGAGGTCCAGTATGTGGACCTGCGCTTCACCGACGGCCGCGGCAAGCTGCAGCACGTCACCTTCGACCTGAGCCTGGTGGACGAGGAGTTCCTGACCGAGGGGACGATGTTCGACGGCTCCTCGATCGCGGGCTGGAAGGCGATCAACGAGAGCGACATGCTGCTCAAGCCGGACCTGTCGAAGAGCTACATCGACCCGTTCTATCAGCAGACGACGCTGTTCCTGTTCTGCGACGTGCTGAACCCCGACACCGGCGAGCCCTACAACCGCGACAGCCGGTCCATGGCCAAGAAGGCCCTGAACTATGTGAAGTCGTCGGGCGTGGGCGACATGGCCTTCTTCGGGCCGGAAGCCGAGTTCTTCGTGTTCGACGACGTGCGCTGGACCACCGCCTCGCACAACACCTCCTACAGCTTCGACTCGGTCGAGCTGCCGGCCAACACCGGGCGCGCCTATCCGGAAGGCAACATGGGCCACCGCCCGGGCGACAAGGGCGGCTACTTCCCCGTGAACCCCGTGGACTCGGCGCAGGACCTGCGCGGCGAGATGCTGCAGGTGATGGGCGAGCTGGGCCTGGAGCCGGAAAAGCACCACCACGAGGTGGCGCCGGCGCAGCACGAACTGGGGCTGAAGTTCTCCGATCTGCTGACCATGGCCGATCGCATGCAGCTCTATAAGTACGTGGTCCACAACGTGGCCGCGGCCTACGGCAAGACCGCGACCTTCATGGCCAAGCCGATGTTCGGCGATAACGGCTCGGGCATGCACGTGCACCAGTCGATCTGGAAGGACGGCAAGCCGCTGTTCGCCGGCGACAAGTACGCCGGGCTCTCGGACATGTGCCTGTGGTACATCGGCGGCATCATCAAGCACGCCAAGGCGATCAACGCCTTCGCAAACTCCACCACCAACTCCTACAAGCGCCTGGTGCCGGGCTACGAGGCCCCGGTGAAGCTGGCCTATTCGGCGCGCAACCGCTCCGCCTCGGTGCGGATCCCCTGGGTGTCGAGCCCCAAGGCCAAGCGCATCGAGGTCCGCTTCCCGGACCCCATGGGCAACCCCTACCTGACCTTCGTCGCCCTGCTCATGGCGGGCCTGGACGGCATCGAGAACCGCATCGATCCGGGCGCGGCCATGGACAAGAACCTCTACGACCTGCCGCCGCAGGAGCGGAAGAACGTGCCGGAGGTGTGCGGGTCGCTGCGCGAGGCGCTGGACAGCCTCGACAAGGACCGCGCCTTCCTCAAGAAGGGCGGCGTCATGGACGACGACTTCATCGACTCCTACATCGAGCTCAAGGAAGAGGAAGTGGCGCGCCTGCAGTTGCATCCGCACCCGGTCGAGTTCGACATGTACTACAAGTGCTAGTGAGCGATCGCTGACTGCACGAAGGGGCCCGTCTCGACAGAGACGGGCCTTTTTGTTGTGGCCTCCGCGTTCATCGCATCGCCCCTTCCAGCCCGCGTCGTCAGGCTCTACCGTCGCCTCGCTCACCGACCGACAGGAAGCTTTCGATGCGTTCGACTCTCGCCGCCCTGCTGACCGCCACCGCCTTGGGCGGCTTTGCCTTCGCCGCCCCGCACCCGACCAAAGCCCAGACCGCTGCGACCGACGCGGCCGATCCCTACATCTGGCTGGAGGAATTCAGCAGCCCGCGGGCAATGGAGTGGGTGAACGCCCATAACGCCAAGACCACGGCGGTGCTGGAGGCCGATCCGCGCTATCCGCAACTCTACAAGGAAGCCCTGGCCATCGCCGAGGCGCGCGACCGCATCCCGGCGGGCTCGTTCCTGCACGGTTCGATCTTCAACTTCTGGCAGGATGCCGAGCATGTGCGCGGCGTCTGGCGCCGCACTTCGCTTGAGAGCTACCAGACCGCGAATCCCGAGTGGACCACGGTCCTGGACATCACCCAGCTCGGCAAGGCCGAGGGCAAGAGCTGGGTCTGGAAGGGCGCCCAGTGCGCGCGTCCGGCCGACCGGCGCTGCCTGGTCAACCTGTCGGAGGGCGGCGAGGACGCGGTGACCATCCGCGAGTTCGACCTGGACAAGGGCCAGTTCGTCGAGGGCGGGTTCTTCCTGCCCAAGTCCAAGGCGCGCGTCGCCTGGGAGGACGAGAACACCCTGCTGATCTCCAACGCCTGGGCGCCGGGCGAGCTGACCACCTCGGGCTATCCCTACATCGTCAAGCGGCTGAAGCGCGGGCAGAGCCTGGATCAGGCGGTCGAGGTCTATCGCGGCAAGGCGTCGGACGGCGGCTACGGCGTGTCACCCGAGGTGCTGCGCGATAGCGCGGGCCGCACCCTGTCGGTGATCGTCCGACCCTTGGACACGTTCAGCCACGAGACCTTTGTGGTGACCGCCCAGGGCGTGAAACGGCTCGCCATCCCGGCCAAGGCCGGCGTCGACGCCCTGATCGGCGGGCGGGTGGTGATCCGCACCGAAGAGGATTGGAAGGTCGGCGACCAGGTCTTCCCGCAGGGCAGCCTGGCCTGGGTGACCTTGGCGGAGCTGAAGGCCGATCCGGCGCACCTGAAGCCGCGACTGCTCTACGCGCCCGGCCCGCGCGAGGCCCTGCAAGGCGTATCGACCACGCGGGACAAGCTCTTGGTCTCGACACTGGACAACGTGCAGGGCCGCGCCTGGGTCTACACCCCGACCGACAATGGCTTCTCCAAGTCGCGCCTCGCCCTGCCGGACAACGCCTCGATCCGCGTGGCGGGGACGGACGACGACAGTGACCGCGCCTTCGTGAGCGTGTCCAGCTTCCTGACGCCGACCAGCCTGTGGCTGACCGACGCCGCGACGGGCTCGCTGACGAGCATCAAGACCACTCCGCCCAAGTTCGACGCCTCGGCCGATGTGGTCGAACAGCTGGAGGCGACCTCGAAGGATGGGACCAAGGTGCCGTACTTCGTCGTGCACCGCCGCGACATCAAATACGACGGCTCCAACCCGACCCTGATGACGGCCTACGGCGGCTTCCAGGTCAGCCAGACGCCCAACTACAGCGCCAGCAACGGCAAGCTGTGGCTGGAGCGGGGCGGGGTCTATGTGCTGGCCAACATCCGCGGCGGCGGCGAGTTCGGTCCCAAGTGGCACGAGGCCGGCTTGGTCGAGAAGCGCCAGGTCATCTACGACGACTTCGCCGCGGTGGCCGAGGACCTGATCCGGCGCAAGATCACCTCGCCGCGACGCCTGGGCATCGAGGGCGGCTCCAACGGCGGCCTGCTGATGGGGGTCGAGTTCACCCAGCGGCCGGACCTGTGGAACGCGGTCGTCATCGACGTGCCGCTGCTGGACATGATCCGCATTTCCAAGATCGCGGCGGGCGCGAGCTGGCAGGGCGAGTACGGCGACGTGAACGCCAACCCCAAGGCCATGGCCTTCTGGATGAAGACCTCGCCCTATCAGAACCTGAAGCCCGGCGTGAAATACCCCGAGCCCTTCATCTTCACGACCACCAAGGACGACCGGGTCGGGCCGCAGCACGCGCGCAAGTTCGCCGCGCGGATGGAGCAGATGGGCCTGCCGTACTTCTTCTATGAGAACACCGAGGGCGGCCACGGCTCCGGCGCCGACCTGAAGCAGACCGCCCACACCCAGGCCCTGACAATGACCTATCTGCAGCGCCAGCTGATGAACTAGGGGAAGCGGCGGAGCCCGGAATCAGGAACGCCCGCCTCGGCTGAGGCGGGCGTTCTGTTATCTGACGCTCGAACTCGGATCAGAACCGGTAGCCGGCCCGGATCATCAGCTGGTAGCGCTTGTAGGTCTTCATCAGGTCGGCGTCGCCTTCCAGGGCCAGGAAGCCCATGCCGCCGTTAGCCAGGATACGGAAGCCCGCCACCGGGCCGCCGCCTTCGAGGTTGTCGGCCAGGATCGAGAAGGGCGTCGCGCCGCTTACGCCGATGAACTTGGCGGTGGTCGTGCCGCCATCGACCGACACGTTATCGCGGTAGCCGATGTGGATTTCCGGCTGCAGCCAGCCGTCGGGGCCGAACTTGCCGCCGATGTTCAGCATGGCCGAGGCCTGGAAGATGTGGCCGGCGCGCTTGCCGATATCCAGGTCGAAGCCCGTGCCGCCGCCGCTCTCCTGGTGGGCGGCTTCGTTCAGGTAGAAGTACTCGGCGCTGAGTTCGGGGCGCGCGAACCAGCGGCCGAACTTGGCTTCGTAGCTGACCCCGCCCGCGGCCGAGGCCGTGTAGCCGGTCCAGTTGGCGGTGGACTTCTTGATCACCGAGCCGACCGTGGTGGTGGTGGTAGGCACGTAGACGAACTGGCGCACGCTATCGAGCCAGGCGTAGCCGGCCGCAGCCCGGGTCCAGGCGCGCCAATGCTCGCCGCCCGCGCGCCAGTAAAGGCCCGCTTCCACCAGGTTCGAGCTCAGATTCTCGTCGCCCTGCGAGAAGGGGTCCTTCTGGTCGGAGGAGGTGAAAGCCAGGGACACGCCCACCGCGCCCAGGCTGCCGCCCCGCTCGACGCCCGAGGCGACGCCGAAGCCGTTGGTGGTGAAGCCGAAGGACGAGGTGTTGTCCTTCTTGGAATAGAAGTTGATCTCCTGCACCCAGCCGGAGGTCTCGCCCGGCGCGGCCGCCGGACGGCGGTCGCCGAGCGCGCGCGAGACCGCGTCCACGCCCGAGGCCAGGGAGAACAGCTGCGCGCCGGAGTGGTCGGGCAAGAGCTGGTTGTAGAGGTTGAAGAAGCCGTTGCGCGTCGTCTGGTCCAGGAAGGCCGTGCGCAGGGCGGTGTCGGCGTTCAGCGCCTGGTAGACCGGATCGTAGGCGGCGGCCTGCGAGGCGCTCATGCCGGCGTCCGCGGCGCTGCGGCGGCTGACCTCGACATAGAGGCGCCCGGCGGCGACCTGATCGGTCTTGGGCGTGACCACGAACAGATAGGGCGTGTTGGCGGTGACGCTGGAGATATTGGCGCCCGAACCGATGGTCAGCTGTCCCGCGCCCGCCTGGATCAGGGTGAACTGCAGGGTGGGCGAGCCCGGCTGCAGCAGGCTCGAGAAGCGCGTGCCCAGCGTGGAGCCGTCGGCAAGGGTGGCCGTGCCGTTGACCTTGAAGCCGCTGTCGCCGGCGGCGTTGGGGTCAATGGTGACGATCATCGTGCCCTTGGTCCCGACCGACAGGTTGTTGACGGTCAGTTGGGCGGGGTTCTTGTTCAGCAGGGTGCCGTCGGTGACGGCGATGTTCAGATGGCCGTCGCCGTCCAGCAACTTGCCGGTAACGGTCGAGCCCCCGGTGATCGACAAGCTGTCGTTACCCGCCGTGGCCGTGCCGAAGTTGATGTCGCCGGTGACCGTGCCGGCCTCGATGTTCACCGTATCGGCGCCCGAACCCAGGTTGATCGAACCGGTGATGGACGGATCGGCGTCGGCGGTCGCCGCCTTGAACTGGTGCAGCGTCAGGCCCGACGTGTTGGCCGAGGCCTCGATGGCCACGCCCGAGTGCGCCGCAGCTTCGTCGGCAGGCGTGGTGTTGGGATCGGAGGGGTCCGGGCCGACGGCGGTGAAGATCGCGCCGCGGTTCTCGATATCCGTCAGGTTGCCCGAGAAGTCGGCGATCGCGGTGGCCTGGCCGACATTGCCGAACACGTTGGCGCTGATCGCGCCCGAGTTGGTCAGGGTCGTGGTGTGCGCGCCCGAGGTCATCAGGACGGCGATCGCCTGGCCGGCCGGGGTGGTCAGGTCGGTGTTGGCCGTGATGACGCCAGAGTTGACCAGGTTCGGGGCGAAGGTGTTGTTGCCCAGGCGCAGGGCGATGGAGTTTTCCTCGTAGGCCTGGGTGATGATCGAGCCCGCGTTGCGGACGCCGCCGGCGATATTCACCGCGTGGCCGTTGCCGGAGGTGTCGCCGATATCGACGCCGATCGCCGACAGATGGTCGAACACGCTGTTGGCGGTGATCGAACCCTTCAGGATGAGGCCGTAGTTGTAGTCCGCCGCGCTGGCCGCGACCGTGGTGCCGACCACGCCTAGCGTGATGTCCTTCGAGCCCGAGCCGACCTTCAGGGCGGGGGCGGTGCCGAAGATATTGATCGACGAGGAGCCTTGGGTGTTGTCGGCCACACCGTCGCCGTCGACATCCGGGTTGGTGGTGCTGGCGGTCGGCGCCGAGTCCAGCAGCACGCCGTGGGCCATGTTGCCCGCGACGACGATGCCCGCGCCGCCGATCTGCTTTTCGGACGGGTCCAGCTTGGCGTCGTTGGCCGAGGTCGGGTGGGTGGTGACCGAATAGCCGGTGTTGTTGACCGTGCCGCCGAAGCTGACGCGGCCGTTGACGTCGCCGTCGAGCTGGATCGCGACACTCCCGGCGCCGGTGATCGTCGTGCCGCCGTTGATCTTCAGGTCGCCGGTGATGTTGTGCAGGTGCACGCCGAAGCCGTTGTCGCCAAACAGGGCGACCGAGCCGACGCTGGTGAAGTTGCCGGTCAGGGTTCCGTCGACGGCGATGCCGGCGGAGGTGTTGCCGTGCACGATGACCGCGCCCGCGGTCTCGTTCAGGATGTCGCCGGTGAAGTCGCCCAGGGCGTGGATGCCGAAGCGGTTGTTCCCGTGCGCCCAGGGCCCGTCGCCGAAGCCGTTGTTGTTGCTGTCGGGCCGGCTGAGATCGTCAGTGATGGTGATCTGACCGGCATTGTCGATCGAGCCCGAACCGCCGGCCACGATCTTGATGCCGGTCTGACCGTCGGTGGTCAGGTTCTCCATCGAGATGACGCCCTGGTTGGTCACCTTGGCGCCCGGCGAGTTCAGGGTCACGGCCGCCGTGTTGGCCGTCGTCACATTCACCGTGCCGCTCGACGAAATCCGAACGTCGTCCGGCGCGCCGTTGTTGGCGGTCGCCGTCTGGACGGGCGTGGTGGTGTTGGTCGAGATCACGGTCTCGGCCATTGCGCCGGTGGCGACGCAGAGGGGGCCGAGCGCGACCGCCGTCGCCAACAACATTTTACGCATATGCTAAACCCCTCGAAGGCTCCGGCCGGCGACGACCCGTCGCGCGACGCAGGAGACCTGCCGCGACGGGTCTCAACTTTCTTGTTTTTGCGGCGAATGCAAGGCGAAACGTCACCGCGGCGACGGGTGTGCGCACGTGTCGTGGCGCCGGCGCCGCGGCCTTCGCGAGGCGGATCAGTGTCACATCCCCGTAGAGATTCGAATTGACTTCGAACGAGCGACCCGCAAACAGCGTTACCGTCAAGGCTTTGCCGGAACGAGAACGCCGTTCCGAGGGTTCGGCGTGATCCCAGGTCCGGGTTTCGAGTGAGGTTTCCATGAGCGTAGACGTCCGCGAGCGCGAGTTCCTGTGGGGCGAAGAGCTCCGCATCGACCGGGCGGTGCGCAAGCTGCGCCTGGGCGGGGACGACCGGCCCCATCTCGTGGACGCCACCATGCTCTATGCGCCGCGTTCGGGCGGGGTGAAGCGCTATCTGTCGGCCAAGCGCGCCTGGCTCAAGCACGCCCGGCCGGGCGTTCGGGAGACCCTGGTGGTGCCCGGGGCCAAGTCGATGGCCGACGGCGACGACATCGTGACCATCAAGGCCGCCAAGCTGCCCTTCGGCGACGGCTATCGCTGGCCGTCGAACCTGCGCAAGTGGTCCAACTGGATGGTCTCGCTGCGGCCCTCGATCATCGAGGCGGGCGATCCCTATACGCCGGGCCAGGCCGCCATCGAGGCCGGCCAGCGCCTGGGCGTGCCGGTGGTGGGCTTCTGCCATTCCGACCCCGCGGCCCTGGCCGCCCTGCATTTCGGCGAATGGGCCAAGAAGCCGGTACAGAAGCGCTGGGCCAAGGTGTTCAGTGAGTTCGACCAGGTTGTCGCGCCATCGCGCTTCATCGCCAGCCGCCTGAACGAGGCCGGCATCGAGAACGTGGCCTGCCGCCCGCTGGGCGTGGATGTGGACACCTTCCGTCCGGACCGGCGCGACCGGGCCTGGCTGTTGAAGAAGCTGGGCCTTTCGTCCGACGCGCGTCTGCTGGTCTTCGCCGGTCGCCCGGCGCGCGAGAAGAATGTCGATGGCCTGGTGCAGGCGGTGCAGCGCCTGGGCGCGCCCTATCACCTGCTGCTGATCGGCGCGGGCGCCGGCCTGCCGCCGGAGGACCGGGTGATCCCGATGGATTATGAGCGCGACCCCAAGGCCCTGGCGCGCCTGATCGGCAGCTGCGACGCCTTCGTCCACGCCAACGAGAACGAGCCCTTCGGCCTGATCGTGCTGGAGGCCATGGCCTGCGGCCTACCGGTCGTCGGCGTTTCGCGCGGCGGGGTGTCGGAGACCGTGGACAACACCGTCGGCCAGCTGGCGAAGACCTCCGATCCGCGCGATTTCGCCGAGGCCGTCGACGCCCTGTTCGGACGCGACCGCGAGGCGCTGTCGCTCGCCGCCCGCGAGCGGGCCATGGAGCGCTTCGCCTGGGACCGCGTCTTCACCGACCTGTCGGCCCTCTATGCCCAGGTCGCCCGCGCGCCGGCCTTCGCGGACGACAGCCAGGCCCTGCCGGTGCACTGAGGCGCCTTCGACCGCTTCTGTTTTCCACGGTTTCGAGCCAGACTGCGCCCGACCTCAGGGAGGGGCGGATGAAACGCGGTCTGCCGACGGCGATTCTGGCTGCGACCTTGATGTCGAACAGCGTGAGCGCAGCGCCCGTCGACGGCCGCTACCAGACCCTGGGCAAGGGCGCCTGCCGCATGCTGGACTTCGCGCCGCGCAGCGACCCTGACGAAGGGGGCGGGGATTTCGTGCTCTACCGCTGCGGCGGCGTCGAGAGCGTGCCGATCTGGATGCTCTATCAGGACTCTTCGCATCTCGGGATCGGCTTCGGCTCGCGCCGCAACACCCACGGGCATTTCGGGATCGACCGCAACGGCCGCTGGCCGCTGGAATGGCGCGGAGCCACGAGCGGCGGGCGTTTCCGGCCTTTCGCGGTGATCCTGCGCGTCGGGGTCTATGACGGCGGCAAGGACGGGTTCCGGCCGCGGCTCGTGGTGTTCGCCCTGACGCGGGACGGCTCGGGCTCGTGCCTGATCGGCGAGGCGCGGGACGGCGTCCAGGCGCGCGCCATGGCCGACGCCGTGGCCGAGCGGCGATGCGGCTGAAAGTCCACTTTCTGAGGAGAAAAGTGGCGCGAGTGACGGGACTCGAACCCGCGACCTCCGGCGTGACAGGCCGGCGCTCTAACCAACTGAGCTACACCCGCGCAACGGCGAACCGCCGCGTGAGGCGCGCTGAATAGGGGAGCGACTCAGGCCCGTCAAGCACGCTTCAATGGCTTTTCCGACATTGTCGCAGCCTGGGTCGCAGCCTGGATCGCAGCTTGCGTCGCGGCGGCCGCCTCGTGGGCCAGAAGCCAGCGCTTGCGCTCCAGTCCGCCGCCGTAGCCGGTGAGGCTCCCGTTCGAGCCCACGACGCGATGGCAGGGCACGACCACCCCGACCGGATTGGCCCCGTTGGCGAGGCCCACGGCGCGCACCGCCGCCGGCCGGCCGATGCGGCGGGCGAGCTCGGCATAGGAGATGGTCTCGCCGGCCGGAACGGCGCGCAGAGCCTCCCAGACTTGACGTTGAAAGGCCGTGCCGGCGGTGGCGGTCGCCAGATCGTCGATCACCCCGATCTCGCCCGAGAAATAGCGGCGCATCAGGCTAGACAGGCCGGAGGGATCGGTGGCGCGGGTCAGGGTCCAGCCCCGCTCGCCATAGTGCAGGCGCAGCAGGCGGCGCATGCGCTCCTCATGGTCGGTCCAGTCGACGGCGCGCAGCGCGCCTTTGCGATCGGCTACGACGATCAGCTCGCCGACGGGCGTGTCGACCCGGTCGATCAGGATTTCGAGCGGCTGCGCCGCGGGCTTAGGCATTGGACGCCTTCTTCGGCTTCTGGGCGGAGGGATCGGCCGGGTCGGCGGCCCACAGGTGCTGGGCGGCATAGGCGCGCCAGGGCCGCCAGGGCTCGGCGCGGTCAAGCAAGGCCTTGGGGCTGGGTCGTTCGCCGTCCGCCCCCGTGGCGCCGCGCAACAGGCCGATGTCGGAGGCCGGAAAGGCGTCGGTTTCGCGCAGCGCCCGGAGCGCAACGTAATGGGCGGTCCATTCGCCGATGCCGGGGATGGCCTTCAATCGCGCGATCGCGGCTTCGATGGAGCCGAAGGGGCGGAACAGCTGGGCGTCGTCGCGCGCGGCGACCGCCAGGGCCTTCAAGGTGGCGCGCCGGGCGCCGGGCATGCCGAGGCTGGACAGGTCGGCCTCGGCCACATCGGCGGCGCTCGGGAAGGCGCGGACCAAGGCCGGGGGCAGGGCGGTCTCAGGGGGCAGGGGTCGGCCGCAGATCTCGATCAGCCTGGACGCCAGCCGGCGCGCGGCCACGACGGTGACCTGCTGGCCCAGCACGGCGCGGATGGCCAGCTCGAACCCGTCCCAGCCGCCGGGCGCCCTCAGGCCCGGCCGCGCGGCCACCAGGGGCGCCAGCAAGGGATCGCGGGCCAGGTGCGCGTCGATGGTCTCGATGTCGGCGCCCAGGTCGAATACGCGCCGCACGCGGGCCACGACGCCGGGCAGGGCTCGCACATCGCCGACGGTGATCGCGACCTGGAGCGCCGAGCGTTCAGGCAGGCGCGTGACCTCGACCCGCCCCAAATGGCCGTCCTGGTTGAAGGTGCGGCGGTAGGCGCCCCCTTCGACCTGGTCGATGCCCTCGATGGTGCGTGCGGCCAGGAACGCCAGCATGGCGTTCCAGTCGTAGGGCGGGCGGTAGCTGAGCCTGAGCGTAGCGGTCGGATCGCCCGGCTTTACCGCAGCGGAGGCGCGGGCCTGCCGGCGCAGTTCGCCGGGCGGGCGGCGATACAGAGCCTGGAAGGTCTCGTTGAAACGGCGCACGCTGCCGAAGCCCGAGGCGAGGGCCACCTCGGCCATGCTCAAGGCCGTTTCCTGGATCAGCTGGTTGGCGAACAGCACGCGCCGCGTCTGGGCCACGGCGATGGGAGAGGCGCCCAGGTGCTGCTTGAACAGCCGCCTGAGTTGTCGGCCGCCCAGGCCCAGCCTTTCGGCCAGGTCGTCGACCCCGGCCTCGTCGTCCAGCCCGCCCTCGGCGATCAGGGCCAGGGCGCGCGAAACGGTGTTCGAGGCGCCGCGCCAGGAGGCGAGGTCGGGCGCCGTCTCGGGTCGGCAGCGCAGGCAGGGGCGGAACCCCGCGTCCTGGGCGGCGGCCGCGGAAGGATAGAAGCGGCAGTTCTCGGCCTTGGGCGTGCGCGCGGGGCAGACCGGCCGGCAATAGATTCCCGTCGAGGTCACGCCGACATAGAGCCGCCCGTCGAAACGGGCGTCGCGGGTCTGGATGGCGCGATAACAGGCCTCGGGCTCGAACAGGTCCATGGCCGTGAGTCTGGCATGGCCGCCGACCGCGCGCTCGCGGTTTTCGGACATCACCGTCGGTGCGTCGCTTCGCCGGGCGAAGGGGGAGTGCAATGCCGTTCCAAGGATGTTGGACTAGACTGGCCCGACTCGTACCCTCATGACCCAGCCGCCCGCCCCGAAACGCAGCGTCACCGTCGCCCAGATCATCGGCCTGTTGCTCGCCATGGGCGTGCCGGCGCTGATCATCTGGCTACGCACCGTGGGCCTGGCGCCGGCCGCCCTGATCGAGCAACGACTGGTTTCCACCGTCGCCTTCTGGGGCGTGGGCGTGCTGCTGCTGTTTTGGGTGACCATGGCCGAGCAGCGGCCGCTGGCCTCCATCGGCCTGGGGCGGCCGACGCTGAACGCGCTCGGCTGGGGCGTGGCCGCCGGGATAGCCTTCACCGTGGCCCTGATGGGCTTCGACTGGGCCACCGTCGCCCTGCATCTCGTGCCTGCGCCCACACCCCCGGCGGCGGACGCCGACCTCACCACCCTGCCTCTGGCGATGCGCGCGGTCCTGGTCGTGACCTCGGGATTCGCCGAGGAGCTGCTGTTCATCGGCTACCCGATCGCGCGGCTCCTGGAGATCACCCGCTCGCGCTGGATCTCGGCGCTGATTACCTGCCTCGCGTTCGTGGCCCTGCACATTCCGGGGCGCACGCCTGCGGACCTGGTCAATGTGGCATTCGCCGCCGCCCTGTTCAGCGTGCTTTTCCTTTGGCGCAAAAGCCTCTGGACCAACATCGTCGCGCATACGGTGGTGGACCTGACGCCCCTGATCATCGCCCCGTTTTTCGGCCCGTCGGGCGGCTGAAATCGGTGATCGAAAGGCCGCTTCCCGAGCGTCGCGTCAGAACGTCGAACCCCGGTCTCAGCAAGTGTTTGAACCCGGCCGAACCGTGGTCTAGAAGGACCCCGATTCCGCCGCGCTCCCCGGCGCGGAGCGAGGCCCATCAATGAATGCGTTCCTGCTGCAGTACCTGCCGATCGTGATCTTCTTCGCGATCGCGACCGTCCTTGGTCTCGGCTTCATGATCGCCGCGGCGGTCATGGCGCCCAGCGCGCCTGACGCCGAGAAGAACTCCGCCTACGAGTGCGGCTTCAACGCCTTCGACGACGCGCGGATGAAGTTCGACGTCCGGTTCTACCTGGTCTCGATCCTGTTCATCATCTTCGACCTGGAAGTGGCGTTCCTGTTCCCCTGGGCCGTGTCGCTGTTCGGCATGCCGCACGACAAGATGGTCTACGCCTTCGTCTCGATGATGGTGTTCCTGGGCGTGCTGACGGTCGGATTCATCTACGAGTGGAAGAAAGGCGCCCTGGAATGGGAGTGAATCAGAAGACTCCCTCAGGCCTGATCGTCCCGGCCGGAGCGGCCGGGCGCGTCGCCGTCGAAGGCTATGACCCCAAGGTCCACGACCGCTTCTTCGAGCAGGTCTCGGCCGAGATCACCGACAAGGGCTTCGTGGTCGCCGCCGCCGACGACGTGATCACCTGGGCGCGCACGGGCTCGCTCATGTGGATGACCTTCGGCCTGGCCTGCTGCGCGGTCGAGATGATGCAGGCGTCCATGCCGCGCTATGATCTGGAGCGCTTCGGCTTCGCGCCGCGCGCCTCGCCGCGCCAGTCGGACGTGATGATCGTGGCCGGCACGCTCTGCAACAAGATGGCCCCGGCGCTGCGCAAGGTCTACGACCAGATGCCGGAGCCGCGCTACGTCATCTCCATGGGCAGCTGCGCCAACGGGGGCGGCTACTATCACTACAGCTATTCCGTGGTGCGCGGCTGCGACCGCGTGGTGCCGGTGGACGTCTATGTGCCGGGCTGCCCGCCGACGGCCGAGGCGCTGGTTTACGGCGTGCTGCAGCTGCAGAAGAAGATCCGTCGCGAAGGCGACATCGTTCGCTAGGGGCGTGGTTCGATGAGCACCAAGGAACTCACCGCGCTCGGCAAGGCGGTTCGGGCCAAGCACAAGGACGTGGTGGTCGAGCTGGCCCATGGCGAGCTGAACCTGACCGCGCCGCGCGCCAGGATCGTCGAGGTCATGCGCACGCTGAAGGACGAGCTGGGCTTCCAGCAGCTCGTCGACCTGTGCGGCGTGGACTGGCCTGACCGGGCTGAGCGGTTCGACGTGGTCAGCCACCTGCTGTCGCTGACCAAGAACCTGCGCTGCCGGGTGATCTGCTCCACCGACGAGGAGCAGCCGGTCCCGTCGATCACCAGCGTTTATCCGAACGCCGACTGGTACGAGCGCGAGGCCTTCGACATGTACGGCATCCTGTTCTCGGGCCACCCGGACCTGCGCCGCATCCTGACCGACTACGGCTTCACCGGCCATCCGCTGCGCAAGGACTTCCCGATGACGGGCTATGTCGAGGTGCGCTGGGACGAGGAGCAGAAGCGGGTGGTGTACGAGCCCGTGAAGCTGGTCCAGGAGTTCCGCGCCTTCGACTTCCTCTCGCCGTGGGAAGGCGCCGAATACGTGCTGCCCGGCGACGAGAAGGCCGGCGCGAAATCGGGCGGCGTCTCGGGGACGACGAAGCCCTGATGAGGTCTGCGGCCGACATCCTTGGTCACGCGCGCGGCGCTGTCGCCGGACAGGCGAACAGCTTGGCCGCAGGCGCCTTCACGTCCTATGGTTACCGCCGGAGCGCCGCAGGCGCCGGGAGGACGTGTCGTGACGAAGGTGAACAGCTTACGGTCGGGCCTCGGCTTCTTCCTGACCACGCTCGCGGGCGCCTTCCTGGGCGCGCTGGGCGGCAGGCTCTCGGGGCTGTTCGGGCCGGCGGAATCGATCCGTACGGACACCAAGATCCTCGGCCTGGCGCTGTTGACCGCGTTCGTGGTGCTGGTCGCGGGCATGAGCCTCAGGCGCATGAACGGGCTGGAAATCCGCAGCGCCATGCTGGGCGCGGGCTCGGTGCTGATCTCGATCCCGCTGTCGCGGGTGGCGCTGACCGGCGAGGCCTGGACCTCGGCCAGCATCGGCATGGCGACGCTGGGTCTCGTCTTCTTCGGCGTGGGGCTGTTCGTGGCCTTCGCCTTCGCCTCGCGCATGAGCCCCGGCGGCTCGCACGAGGACTGACCGCCCGGCGCGCGTGCGCCGGCGCCTTCAAGCTTAGAGGCTTCTGATGGCCGGCGACGGAAACTCCGACCTGGCGGCGACCACGCGCGCCCACCAGGAAGACTTCGAGAACCGCAAGTTCACGATCAACTTCGGCCCCCAGCACCCGGCCGCGCACGGCGTGCTGCGCCTGGTGCTGGAGCTGGACGGGGAGGTGGTCGAGCGCGTCGATCCGCACATCGGGCTGCTGCACCGCGGCACCGAGAAGCTGATGGAGTACCGCACCTACCTGCAGAACATTCCGTACTTCGACCGCCTCGACTATGTGGCGCCGATGAACCAGGAGCATGCGTTCTGCCTGGCCATCGAGAAGCTCCTGGGCATCGAGGTGCCGGTGCGCGGCTCGCTGATCCGGGTGCTCTATTCCGAAATCGGCCGCATCCTGAACCACCTGCTCAATGTCACCACCCAGGCCATGGACGTGGGCGCGCTGACCCCGCCGCTGTGGGGCTTCGAAGAGCGCGAGAAGCTGATGGTGTTCTATGAGCGGGCTTCGGGGGCTCGCCTGCACGCCAACTACTTCCGCCCCGGCGGCGTGCACCAGGACCTGCCGCCCGACCTGATCGAAGATATCGACCGCTGGTGCGACGCCTTCCCGCGCGTGATGGACGACATCGAGACCCTGGTCACCGAGAACCGCATCTTCAAGCAGCGCAACGTCGATATCGGCGTGGTGTCCAAGCAGGAGGCCTTCGACTGGGGCTTCTCGGGCGTGATGCTGCGCGGCTCCGGCGTGAAGTGGGACCTGCGCAAGAGCCAGCCCTACGAGCGCTACGACGAGTTCGACTTCGACATCGTCATCGGCAAGAACGGCGACTGCTGGGACCGCTATCTCGTCCGCATGGAGGAGATGCGCCAGTCGGTGAAGATCATGAAGCAGGCCATTGAGCGTCTTAAGAAAACGCCGGGGCCCGTCATGACGCTCGATAACAAGGTCGTGCCGCCGCGCCGGGGCGAGATGAAGCGCTCGATGGAAGCGCTGATCCACCACTTCAAGCTCTATACCGAGGGCTTCCACGTCGGCCCCGGCCAGGTCTATGCCGCGGTCGAGGCGCCCAAGGGCGAGTTCGGCGTCTATCTGGTCGCCGACGGGACTAACAAGCCCTACCGCTGCAAGATCCAGGCGCCCGGCTACAAGCACCTCCAGGCGATGGACTGGATGAACCGCGGCCACATGCTGGCCGACGTCTCCGCCATCCTGGGCTCGCTGGACATCGTGTTCGGGGAGATCGACCGGTGACGGCGAGCGCCGTCATGACCGTGGAGGCCTGCCTGTCGCCCGAGGCCGTCGCCCAGGCTCAGCTCGACGCCTACAATGCGCGTGACCTGGACGCCTTCGCCGCCTGCTACGCGGAGGACGTGGAGGTCTACGACTTCCCGAACCAGCCGCGCTATTCCGGCCAGGCGGCGCTGCGCGAGTTCTACGCCAAGCGTTTTTCCGTCCCCACGCTCAAGGCCGTCGCCAAGAGCCGCGCCGTGATCGGCGACCGCGTGGTCGATCACGAGGAGTGCTGGCTCAACGGAACCGACCAGCCGTCGGTCGAGGTGGTCGTCATCTACACCGTGCAAGCGGGCCTGATCCGCCGCGTGGACTTCCTGAGGTAAGCATGTCCATCCGCCGTCTCGCCAAAGAGCAGCCCGCCTCCTTCGCCTTTTCGAAGGACACCATGGCCAAGGCCAAGTGGTGGATCTCGAAGTATCCCGAGGCCCGCAAGCAATCGGCCGTGATCCCGATCCTGTGGCTGGTGCAGAAGCAGGAGGGCTGGGTCTCCGAGCCCGCGCTGCGCGCCATCGCCGAGCTGTGCGGCATGGAATATGTGCGCGTCTACGAGGTCGCCACCTTCTACACCATGTTCCAGCTGGAGCCGGTGGGTAGGGTGCTGGTGCAGGTCTGCGGCACGACTCCCTGCATGCTGCGCGGCGCCAACGAGCTGATGGCGGTCTGCAAGGAAAAGATCGGCCACAAGGACCACATGTCGGCGGACGGCTGGTTCACCTGGCAGGAGGTCGAGTGCCTGGGCGCCTGCTGCAACGCGCCGATGGCCCAGATCAACGACTACTATTACGAGGACCTGACGCCCGAGAGCCTGGGCCAGATCCTCGACGACTTCCGCGCCGGCAAGAAGCCGTGGCCGGGGTCCTATGCCGGCCGGCATTCCTCCGAGCCCGCGGGCGGGGCCCTGACCCTGACCGATCCGAAGCTCTACGACGGTTCGCTGGCCAAGCCGGTGAAGCTGCCGAACCTGCCGGTTCCGGAGAAGGCCTGATGGCCCAGGCGCCGAACCCCAACGCACGCCGCTCCATGGGCGTCGCCGTGGCCTTCTTCGGGGTCGGGGCGGCATTCATGGCCATGGGCGCGACGGGGCGCAGCGCCATGTTCGGCGTCGGCGCGGCCTTCATGGCGCTGGGCGTGGTCTTCATGGCCCGCGGCGCGCGCGCGAAGAAGGATGGCGGGGAGGGGACGGCATGAACGCGCTCGACCTTTCCACGCCGGAGGGCCGCGCCGCCTATCGCGCCGAGCTGCGCCAGGTCGCCTTCTGGCCGCGCATGGCCGGCTTCGGCCTCATCATCGGCGCCGCCCTGGTGCTGGTGTGGAATCTCCGCTTCTCAGGCGCGCCCAGCAGCGACCTGACCGTGGCCTCTTATGTCGCCATGGGCCTCGGCTGGGCGCTTGTCCTCATAGCTATTGTCCTGCGCACCCGGTATCACCGGCGCCGGCTTTCTGACGGTTGAATCACATGGTCGGCATTCTGCAAGACAAGGACCGCATCTTCCTGAACCTCTACGGGCTTCAGGACTGGAAGCTGGACGCCGCCAAGCAGCGCGGGGCGTGGAACGCCTCGATCGACATGCTGCGCATGGACCGCGACTGGATCATCACCCAGATCAAGAACTCGGGCCTGCGCGGCCGCGGCGGGGCGGGCTTCGGCACCGGCCTGAAGTGGTCCTTCATGCCCAAGGAGGTCCGCGACCGGCCTCACTATCTGGTGGTCAACGCCGACGAGTCCGAACCCGGCACCTGCAAGGACCGGGAGATCATGCGGCACGATCCCCACCTCCTGATCGAAGGCTGCCTGATCGCCTCCTACGCCATGCAGGCGCACGCCTGTTACATCTACCTGCGCGGCGAATATGTGAAGGAGCGCGAGGTCCTCGAAGCCGCGATCAAGGAGGCCTACGAGGCCAAGCTGATCGGCAAGAACAACGTCCACGGGTGGGACTTCGACTGCTACGTCCACCACGGCGCCGGCGCCTACATCTGCGGCGAAGAGACGGCGCTGCTGGAGAGCCTGGAAGGCAAGAAGGGCCAGCCGCGCCTGAAGCCGCCGTTCCCGGCCGGGGCCGGCCTCTACGGCTGCCCGACCACGGTCAACAACGTCGAGTCCATCGCGGTTGTCGGGACCATCCTGCGCCGGGGCGCCGACTGGTTCGCGGGCTTCGGCCGGCCGAACAACACCGGCACCAAGCTGATGTGCGTCTCCGGGCACGTGAACAAGCCGTGCAATGTCGAAGAGGCCATGTCGATCCCGCTGAAGCAGCTCTTGGAAGAGCACTGCGGCGGCGTCACCGGCGGCTGGGGCAACCTGAAGGCCGTGATCCCTGGCGGCTCGTCCGTGCCGCTGATCACCGCCGAGCAGTGCGAAACCGCCCTGATGGACTTCGACTGGCTGCGCGACCTGAAGTCGGGCCTGGGCACCGCGGCGGTCATCGTCATGGACCAGTCGACCGACCTGGTGAAGGCGATCGCGCGGATCAGCTACTTCTACAAGCACGAGAGCTGCGGCCAGTGCACTCCCTGCCGCGAAGGCACCGGCTGGATGTGGCGGGTGATGGAGCGCATGGCCATCGGCGACGCCGATCCGAAAGAGATCGACATGCTGCTGGAGGTTTCGACCCAGGTCGAAGGCCACACCATCTGCGCGCTCGGCGACGCGGCGGCCTGGCCGATCCAGGGCCTGATCCGGCATTTCCGCCACGAGATCGAAGAGCGGATCCACACCTATCGTTCGCGCAAGCCGCATTTCGCGGGCGCTACCCTGGCAGCGGAGTGATCTGATGAGCGCAGAGCCTACCATCAGCCTGGGCGGCGCCTCGATGCGCGGCCGGGTCTTGTCCTATCAGGACA
The DNA here is from genome assembly GCA_018241995.1 of Pseudomonadota bacterium. GTDB lineage: Bacteria > Pseudomonadota > Alphaproteobacteria > Caulobacterales > Caulobacteraceae > JAFECT01. The sequence goes on along the minus strand of JAFECT010000004.1, from coordinate 236,371 downwards.
TCGACGCCGCCGGCGTGATCAGCGGCGCGGACGGCAACCGCTACCCCTTCTCGCGGACCGATCTGCAGGGCGGCGTTTACACCATCCTCGCGGGGACGGAGGTCGACTTCCAGGTCGTCGACGGCCGCGCCACCAGCGTCTACATCGTGCACGGCGCGGGCGCGACCGCCGGCAGCAAAAGCAAGATCGCCGCGGCGCTGCTGGCCTTCTTCCTGGGCGGCATCGGCATCCACAAGTTCTACCTCGGCAAGACCGGGGCGGGGATCATCATGCTGCTCGGCGGCACGGTGGGCTGGATCACGTTCGGCATCGTGCCGGGTATCATCTGGCTGATTTCCTTCATCGAATTCATCATCTACCTGACCAAATCCGATCAGCAGTTCGAGCAGGACTACGTGATCGGCAACAAGTCTTGGTTCTAAGCCCGGTCCGACCGGAGGAGCTTTAGGTGCCCATAGCCAAGGTCAACGGCGTCGAGGTCGAGTTCGAACCCGGCATGACCGTGCTGCAAGTCGCCGAGCGGGCGGGGGAGGAGATCCCCCGTTTCTGCTATCACGAGCGCCTGTCCATCGCCGGCAACTGCCGCATGTGCCTGGTCGAGGTGAAGCCCGGGCCGCCGAAGCCGCAGGCGTCGTGCGCCCTGCCGGCCGCCGAGGGCCAGGAGATCTTCACCAACACGCCGATGGTGAAGAAGGCGCGCGAAGGGGTGATGGAGTTCCTGCTCATCAACCACCCCCTCGACTGCCCGATCTGTGACCAGGGCGGGGAATGCGACCTGCAGGACCAGGCCATGGGTTATGGCCGCGACGGCTCGCGCTACCAGGAGAACAAGCGCGCGGTCGAAGAGAAGTACATGGGTCCCACGATCAAGACGATCATGACCCGCTGCATCCAGTGCACCCGCTGCGTCCGCTTCGTGTCGGAAGTCGCCGGCACGCCCGAGATCGGCATGATCGCCCGCGGCGAGGATGCGGAGATCACCACCTACCTTGAGCACGCCCTGACGTCGGAACTGTCCGGCAACGTCAACGACCTGTGTCCGGTTGGCGCCCTGACCCACCGGCCGTGGGCCTTCAACTACCGTCCGTGGGAGCTCTCCAAGACCGAGACCATCGACGTGATGGACGCCATGGGGGCCAACATCCGCGCCGACAGCCGCGGGCCCGAGGTCATGCGCGTGCTGCCGCGCACCAACGACGCCATCAATGAGGAATGGCTGTCGGACAAGAGCCGCTACGCGGTCGACGGCCTGATGCGCCAGCGGCTCGACCGGCCCTATGTCCGCGTCGGCGGCAAGCTCAAGGAAGCGACCTGGGCCGAGGCGCTGGGCGCCGTGGCCGACGTGCTGCACGGCGTCGCGCCTGAGCGCATCGGCGTCATCGCCGGCGACCTGCAGGATGCGGAATCGATGAAGGCGGCGATGGACCTGTTCCGGTCCATGGGCGTGAAGAACATCGACTGCCGCCAGGACGGCGCGGCCATCGGCGGCGGCGCGCGCGGCGGCTATCTGTTCAACACCACCATCGCCGGTATCGAGCAGGCCGACGCGATCCTGATGATCGGCGCCAATCCTCGCCTGGAGGCGCCGCTGCTGAACGCGCGCATCCGCAAGAGCTGGCTGTGGGGTAACCTCAAGGTCGGCGTGATCGGCGAACGCGTCGAGCTGACCTACCCCTACGAGTACCTAGGCTTCGGCCCCGCCACCCTGAAGGCCGCCTCGCGCAACGCCTTCGCCGAGGTGATGAAGAACGCCAAGGCTCCGGCGGTGATCGTGGGCATGGGCGCCCTGGCGCGGCCCGACGGCGGCGCGATCCTGAAACAGGCCGCCGACCTCGCAGCCAAGTTCGGCGTGATCCGCGAGGGCTGGAACGGCTTCAACGTGCTGCACACCGCCGCCGCACGGGTGGGCGGGCTCGACATGGGCTTCCTGCCGGGCGAGGGCGGCCTTTCGGCGCCCGAGATCGTGGCGGCCGCCGGCCGGGGCGAGCTTGACGCGGTGGTGCTGCTGGGCGCGGACGAGATCGACACTTCGGCCCTCGGCAAGGCCTTCGTCACCTACATCGGCACCCATGGCGACGCGGGCGCGCACCGCGCCGACGTAGTGCTGCCGGGCGCCGCCTACACCGAAAAGCCCGGCATCTACGTCAACACCGAAGGCCGGGTGCAGATCGCCGAGCGGGTCGTGTTCCCGAAGGGCGAGGCCAAGGAGGACTGGGCCATCCTGCGCGCCCTGTCCGAGCGCCTGGGCAAGACCCTGCCGTACGACACCCTGGCCGACCTGCGCCACGCCCTGATCAACGACCACCCGACGTTCGGCCAGGTCGACTATGTGGTCGGGCCGGCCACGGGCCTGGACCTCGGCAAGCTGGGGGGCAAGGGCGACATCGCCGACGAGCCCTTCGCCTCGCCGGTCCGCGACTTCTACCTGACCAACCCCATCGCGCGCGCCAGCGTGACCATGGCCGAGTGTTCGGCCATCCGGTCCAAGGCCCCCGCCCTGGCCGCCGAATAGGACGCCTATGCCTGTCTTCGATCCGAACACCGATCCGCTCGGCTATGTGCTGATCCACCTGCTCGGCATCGTGCTGGTGGTGGTCGGCGTCCTGCTGTCGCTGGCCTTCCTGCTGCTGGCCGACCGCAAGATCTGGGCGGGCGTGCAGATGCGCAAAGGCCCCAACGTGGTGGGTCCGTTCGGCCTGCTGCAGTCCTTCGCCGACTTCTTCAAGTTCGTGTTCAAGGAGATCGTCATACCGGCGGGCGCCGACAAGGGCGTGTTCCTGCTGGCGCCCCTGCTCAGCTTCATCTTCGCCTTCGTGATGTGGGCCGCGATCCCGTTCGCGCCGGAGTGGGTGGTCGCCAACATCAACGTCGGCATCCTCTACCTGTTCGCCGTCTCGTCGCTGGGTGTCTACGGCATCATCATGGGCGGCTGGGCGTCGAACTCTAAGTACCCGTTCCTGGGCTCGCTGCGGTCCGCCGCGCAGATGGTGTCCTACGAGGTCTCCATCGGCTTCGTGATCATCACCGTGATCCTGCTGACCGCCATCAAGCTGGCCGCCGCGCACCAGGGCAGCCTGGTCGACGCCATGAACCTGCAGGCCATCGCCTCGATGCAGCAGGGCTGGTTCTGGAACTGGAACGTGTTCGGCGGCGGGCTGAAGCACCTGCCGATGATCATCGTGATGTTCCCGATGATGGTGGTGTTCTTCGTGTCGTTCCTGGCCGAGACTAACCGCCCGCCGTTCGACCTGCCGGAAGCGGAGTCCGAGCTCGTGGCCGGCTATCAGGTCGAATATTCCTCGACCCCGTACCTGCTGTTCATGATCGGCGAGTACTCCAACATCGTCCTGATGTGCGCCCTGATGACGACGCTGTTCTTCGGCGGCTGGAGCCCTCCCTATCCGACCACAGGCTGGTTCGAGGGGTGGAGCTTCCTCGGCATCGACGCGTCGTTCTGGGGCCAGCTGCACGCGCTGGTGTGGTTCTGCATCAAGACCGTGTTCTGGTTCTTCATGGTCGCCATGATGAAGGCCATAGTTCCGCGCTACCGCTACGACCAGCTGATGCGCCTGGGCTGGAAGATCTTCCTGCCGACGTCGCTGGTGGCCGTCGCCGCCGTGGCCGCCTGGGGCGTGTTCGCCCCGCTGGGTTGAGGAGTACGCCGATGATCCGCCGTTCGCTTGTTGTGCTGGCAGCCGTGGGCGCCCTGGCGGGCTGCCAGACCGGCAGCCTGGAGCCGCCGAAGGACCTGCGCATGCCCTCCACACCTGCCGAGCGCGCGGCGGTCGAGGCGGCCCTGGCGAAGGCCAAGCAAAACTGCCCGGGCGGCGACGTCTCGATCAAGCGGGGCCACCAGGGTTCCGACCCCAGCGACTACAGCTGCAACACCGGAAAGAAGCACTGATGTTCCAGAGGATCGGACAGGCCGTCAAAGGCGCCATGCTGCTGGACATCGCCGGCGCCTTCGGCCTCGGCCTGAAGTACATGGCCAAGCCCAAGGCCACGGTGAACTACCCGTTCGAGCGGGGCCCGCAATCGCCGCGCTTCCGCGGCGAACACGTGCTGCGCCGCTACGCCAACGGCGAGGAGCGCTGCATCGCGTGCAAGCTGTGCGAGGCCATCTGCCCCGCCAACTGCATCACCATCGAGGCCGAGCCGCGCCCGGACGGCAGCCGCCGCACCACGCGCTACGACATCGACATGACGCGCTGCATCTACTGCGGCTACTGCCAGGAAGCCTGCCCGGTGGACGCCATCGTGGAAGGCCCGAACACCGAGTTCGCCACCGAGACCCGTGAGGAGCTGTTCTACGACAAGGACAAGCTGCTCGAGAACGGCGACCGCTGGGAGCGCGAGGTCGCCCGCAACCTGGAACTCGACGCGCCGTATCGGTGATCGGCGGACGGCCTCATGGCCGCCGCGCGCCTCCCTTGCCCTGCTGATTGTCCGGCGCCCGGTCGGTGCGGCGCTGGCGGAACTGCGGGTCGAGGCCTTGGGCCACCACGCGGATTTGCGGGTCGCTGAGCTTGTCCAGCTGCTCCAGGGTCGGGACCTTGGGATCGAAGCCTTTGACCTCGCCCCGGTGGGCTTCCATCCACTGGCGATAGCCCTCCATCAGCCGCGCGTCGGCGATGCCGTGCGGGGTCTGGCCGCCGATCTCGGGTGACATCAGGTTGCCGAGCGGCAGGCGCGGCAGTTCCGACAGCTGCAGCTCGGACAACTTGGCGCGGTACTCCAGTTCCGGCGGGCTCAACGCCGCCTTGCCCTGGAACTCGGCCTGGTCGAGCGCGTGGCGGCCTTCGTGCACGACGATGGAGTGGGCCAGGGTCAGGTCCCAGTAGAGCTTGACGAACACGCGGGCGAACGGCTGGCCGGTGCGCGCCGCTTCGGCGCGGGCGCGGTCGGCCACCTGCTTGGCGGACTGCTTCATCAACCGCGCCTGCACGCCCGGCAGATAGGCCACCGGCCGGGTGGCCAAGACCTGCAGGTCGCTCTTCTCCAGGCCGGGCTGCAGCTCGGCGTCCCGCTTCGCCATTTCCGGCTGGAAACTCGCCAGCGCGCCCAGCCCCGCGCCAGTGTAGGTCGAGCGCACCTGCACGATCACCCCGTCGCCGCCGCTCCAGCCGCCGGTCTCGCCCAGGCCGTCCCACAGCCAGGTCTCGTAGCCGTTGGAGATCATGTTTTCGACCACCACGAAGCGCACATGCCCCTTGCGGCCGAACTGCTCGATGGAGAGCTCCTCATCCTGCACGATGTGGCCGGCGTTCAGGCCCGCGTAGCCCTCGGTGATGCCGAGCGCGCCATAGACCCCGAAGCCGGAGTCGTGCACGCCGCCGCGCGTCTTCGCGTCATCGACCCCGATCTTGGTCTGCCAGGCGTTCAGTCGCGCGGCCAGGGCGTCGAGCAAGGACTTGTCGTCCTGGTGGCCGCGGGCGGTGGCGCGGTCGTAGGCGAGGATCAGGGCGTCCACGTCCTTGCGCATGGCCATGTAGAGGAGGACGCGGGCATAGACCGGATCGGCGCCGGCGCGCGCCGCGATCTGGCGCGACGCGTCGAAGCGCTGGGCCTTCTTGTAGAAGCCGCCACGCAGCAACAGCTCCAGGACGCCGATCTGGTCCTGCACGGTCGCGTCGGGCCTCAGGCCCGTGGTGAAGCGGCGCTCGACCTCGGCGTCCTCGACCTTGAAGGCGGCCGGGGCGTTGTGATCGGTGACCCAGAAGAAGCCCTTCCAGCCCTCCAGCGCCGTCTTCGGGTCGCCGACGTTGAGCGCCCACTCCATCCGAAGCGACTGGGCCGCCGGCCAGGCGTCGGCGTCGGCCGACAGGCGCCTGAACAGGGCGCCGGCCTCATCGAGGTCGCGCGTGCGTCGCTCGGCCGGGGTCTCCTTGAGGGCGACATCGTCCAGCAGGGCGCGCGCCTCGGCGACGGTGACGTCATCGCTCTGCGAGTCGCCGGGACACTCGGCCCGATGCGCCCGCGACCACAGCGCCGCATCGTGGGGGGAGCCTGACTCGTCCAGCACCCGCGCGCGCATGATCACCGTGCCGCAGGGGTCGGTCTTCAGCGCCAGCGCCGCGTCGAGCGAGGCGAGGGCGCCCTTGTCGTCCTTGTCGATCAGCCACTGGATGCGCGCCAGGCTGCGCCAGGCCTCGACCTTGTCGTAGCCGGAGGCGTCGGGGTCGGCGGCGACCGCGCGGAAGGCGGCGGCGGCCTCGGGGACGCGGTTCTGGGTGTAGAGGTCCTGGCCGTCCCTGAGCGTCGGCGCCGCCGCGGAGGCCGCGCCGCCAGCGCCCAGCGCCGCCAGCGCCAGGGCGGCCCCCACAAACACTCTCATCCCGACGCCCCCACCAAACGGAGGCCAGCTTGGCCGATCAGGGGCGCGATGTCACTTGGGGTTGCTTTGGGGGTTGCCTTGGGCGCCGAACTGCGGGTCCAGGCTGTGGGCGATGGCGTGGATCTGCTCGTCGCTGAGCTTGTCTAGCTGAACCGGCGTCGGCACAGCCGGATCGAAACCTTTCACCTCGCCGCGGTGGGCGTCGACCCAGCGGCTGTAACCCTCCAGGATGCGCGTGTTGGCGATGCCGTGCGGCGACTGGCTGCCGATCTCGGACGACAGGATGTTGTAGAGCGCCATGCGCGGCAGCTCGGCCAGCTCCAGCTCCGACAGCTTGGCGCGGTATTCCAGCTCCGGCCCGGTCAGGGCGGCGGCGCCGGTGAACTGCAGGTGATCGAGCGAGTGGCGGCCCTCGTGGATGCGGATCGAGTGGCCGACCTGCAGGTCCCAATAGAGCCGGGCGAAGACACGGGCGTAGGGCTGGCCGGTGCGGTCGGCTTCGGCGCGAGCCCTGGCGGCGACCTGCTCGTCCGCCTGTTTCTGGAGGCGCGCCTGCAGGCCGGGCAGATAGGCGACCGGCGCCTTGGCCAGGGCCTCCAGGTCGCTCCTTTCCAGGGCAGGCTGCCGATCGGCCAGGCGCTTGGCGATCTCGGGCTGGAAGCTGGCCAGGGCCTGCAGGCTGCCGCCGGTGTAGGCGGGGCGCACCTGCACGATGGTCCCGTCCTGCTCGCTCCAGCCGCCCGCCTGGGCGCCGCCGTCCCAGAGCCAGCTCTGATAACCGTTGGAGACGGGGTTCTCGATCACCAGGAAGCGCACCTCGCCCTTGCGGCCGAACTGCTCGATGGCCATGCGCTCGTCCTGCACCACGTGGCCCGCGTGCAGGCTGGCGTATCCGCCGGTGGTCCCGTCCGTGCCGTAGAGGCCGTAGGCGTCGTGCAGCACCTCGAGCGGGGTGCGTTTGCTCCCTGGTTCGACCTTGGCCGCCCGGGCCTGGAGCTTGGCCTCCAGCACATTCACGAAGGCGCTGTCGTCGCGCTTGCCCCGCGCGGTGGCCCGGTTGAAGTCGAGGATGGCGCTGTCGATGTCGCGGCGCATGTCGAAGTAGAGCTTCACGCGGGCATAGGCCGGATCGGCGCCGGCGCGGGCGGCCACGCCATGGGCCGCGTCGAAGCGCTCGGCCTCGCGATAGAAGCCGCCGCGCACCAAGAGCGACAGCAGGGCGACCTGGTTTGAGGCCGCCGCGTCGGGCGCAAGGCCCGAGCGGAAGCGGCGTTCAACCTCCGCGTCGCTGATGCCGAAGGGCGCCGGCGCGTTGCGGTCGGTCAACCAGAGGAAGCCTTTCCAGGCCTGCAGGGCGTGCGGCGCATCGCCGATCTCGAGCGCGTAGCGCAGCCGCAGCGCCTGGGCCTTGGGCGAGGCGTCGGTATCGGCGGACAGGCGCGCCATCGCGGCCCCAGCCTCCTGCAGATCCTGCCGGCGCATGGCGTCCGAGGTTCCCGCGGCCGCGGCGTCATCGAGCAGGGCCTTCATCTCCGCGCCGGTCAGGTCGTCGCCCTGAGCCTGGCCTGGACAGTCGCCGTGCCGCTCGTGGGCTCTCGCCGCGGCCGCGCGCATGTCGCCGCTCTCGTCCAGCACGCGCACGCTCATCAGCAGGGTGCGGCAGTGGTCGGTGCTGAGCGTCAGCGCCTGGTCGAGCGAGGCCAGCGCCGCCTTGGCGTCGACGTCGATCAGCCACTGGATGCGGGCCAGGTCGCGAAGCGCCGCGTCCCGATCCTGCACCGAGGCTCCCGGATCGGCGGCCAGGGCCGAGAACGCCTGACGCGCCTCGGGAATCTGGCTCTGGAAATAGAAGGTCTCACCCTCGCGCAGGGTCGGCGTGGCCGCCGCGGCGGCGCAGGCGCCTGCCAGAACCGGCAGGGCGAGGATTGCGGAAAAGAAACGTGTCATCGGACGCTGCTCAGCTAAGCTCTCCGGCAGCTTGGCGGGCTCCGGCGCGCCGGTCTTGGACGAATCTGCGGTGGCCCTAGGGAGCGTTATGGAAGGCGTGCTGGCCGAACTGGCCCGGAGCTCCGGCGCGGTGGCGCGGCTCACCGCCCTGCCGGGCGGTGCGACGCTTGACGACCATGTCCATGACTTCCCGTATTTGTCGCTGCACGTGCTGGGCGCTTACCGCGAGCATGGCGAGGCGGGCGAGGTGCGTATCGCCGGCCCCTGCGCGGCCTTCCATCCGGCCGGCTCGGCCCACGGCGACCGCATCGAGGCGGCTGGCCTGACCACGGTGGTGATCGAATTCGACCCGGCCTGGCTGGATCAGGCGCTGGGCGAGAGCGTCGCGCCCGGTCGATCGGTCTATTGGCGCGGCGGAGGGCTGGCGACCCAGGCCCAGGCGCTGGCCCGGACGTGCCTGCAAGGCGAGGCGTCAGATACCCTGGATCAGGCCGCGCGCTTTATCGCGCGGGCCATGCACGGCGGAGCGCAAAGCCCAGACCCGGCCTGGCTGGACCGGCTGGAGGCCCTGATCGGCGAGGAGGGGGTGGAGCAGACCGCCGCCCTGGCCGGCCGCCTGGGCGTCACCCCGGCCTGGCTGACCCGCGCCTATCGCGATGCGCGCGGCGAAGGCCTGGCCGACGCCCTGCGCCGCCGGCGTGTGGAGGCGGCGATCGGGCTGCTGGAACGGGGTGGCCTGGGCCTGGCCGAGGTCGCGGCCGACGCGGGCTTTTGCGATCAGAGCCACATGAACCGGGTGTTCCGCGCGGTGCTGGGCCGCACCCCGGCCGAGGCCCAGGCCGAGCGGATGCGTCTGCAATAGGCCTTGCTCAGTCGCCGTTGCGCACTGAAATACAAACGCAACGGCAAACATTCCAAGGGGTTACCTCGATTTAATGACGGCCCTGGCGCCGACGCCCCTAGACTGCAGCGCATGGAAGCCGGGGGGAGGGCGCCATGGCGAGGGCGATAAGACTGGCGGGCGTCGCGGCTCTTGCGGTGGCGCTGGGCGGCCTGATCGCACCCGCGGTGCTCGCTGAGCCGCTGCCCGCGGCCGTCATCACCGATCCGGCGCCCGACAAGGCCTATTCCGCCCGTTTCACCGTCGCGGCCATGCCCACGGGCGGCGTCGTCCTGCCGGCCATGGTCTACATCGCGTCCGGGCCGGGGCCGCACCCGACCGTGGTGCTGTTCCACGGCCTGCCGGGCGCGGAGAACAATCTCGACCTCGCCCAGGCCATCCGGCGCGAGGGCTGGAACGTGGTGCTGTTCCACTATCGCGGCTCCTGGGGCAGCCCCGGGCGGTTCAGCTTCACCCACTGCATCGAGGACGGCGCGGCGGCGGTGGCCTGGCTGCGCGATCCCAAGACCACCAAGGCGCTGAACGCCGACCCGGACCGGATCGTGCTGGCCGGTCACAGCCTGGGCGGCTTGGTCGCCGGCAACACGGGCTCGCGCGACCCGAAGGTGCTGGGGGTGGCGCTGATCTCCTCGGCCGGCTTCACCGAATCGCTGGCCGCCGCGCCGCGGGCCGATGTGGTCGAAGCGATGAAACGCAGCGCGCAGAGCGCCGACGGCCTGACCATGCTGGGCGACGCCACCCCCGAAGCCCTGGCCGACGATCTGATGGGCGGGATCAGGGGGTGGGACCTCAGCCGGCAAGGCGCAGGCCTGGCGCGCCATCCCCTGCTGGTCGTCACCTCCGACGACGGCCTGAGCGATGTCGACGAATCCATCGCCGCGGCCAGCGAGGCGGCGCACGGCGCGCCGGTCAGCCGTGTCCACTTCGCCACCAACCATGGCTATAACGACCACCGCCTGGCCTTGGCCGGCGCCATGATCCGTTGGCTTGAAACTCTGCCGGGGGCCCCGAAGTGAGTATTGCACGCGCCACCGCCGCCTGCGCGGCCCTGCTTCTGCTCAGCGCGTCGCCCGCGCCGAGGAGTGAGGCCGTGAATCTGGCCGCGCTGCGCGCCGCCGGCGGCAGCGAAGTGCGGCTGAAATCGACCGACTTCAGAGGCGTAAAGGCGCTGGAGGCGTCGGTCCCTGCGGGCCACGACGGGCTGGTCGCCATCCCCGGCCGCGCCTTCCACGACGGAACCATCACCCTGCGCGTCGCCGGTTCGCCCGGACCCGGCGCCAATCCGACCGCGCGCGGCTTCGTGGGCGTGGCGTTCCGCGTGGAGGAGGGCAAGGGGCGCTACGAGCTGTTCTATCTCCGCCCCACCAACGGCCGGGCCGACGACCAGCTGCGCCGGAACCACTCGCTGCAGTATGTCTCCGCCCCGGACTGGCCGTGGGAGCGGCTGCGCAAGGAGACGCCGGGGCAGTACGAGTCCTACGCCGACCTGCAGCCCGACGTCTGGACCACGATGCGTATCGAGGTGAAAGGGACCAAGGCGCAGCTCTACGTCAATGGCGCCGCCCAGCCGGCCCTGATTGTCAACGACCTGAAGGCGGGCGACAGTTCGGGCGGCGTCGCCCTGTGGATCGGGCCGGGTACGGTGGCCCATTTCGCCGACATGAAGGTCGTGCGCCGCTGAGGCTTCAGACCTTCTCGGCGATGACCTCCAGCACCATCGGGGTGACCATCACGGCGTTCGGGTCATCCTCGGCGGCGCGCAGCTCGCGCTCGACCTTGTCCGCCCAGGCGCGGTCGACCTTGCCGGTCTCCACCAGGTGGTCGGGGTAGGTGTCCACGAACGAGGCCGGCCACTGCCAGACGTAGTTGTCGGGCGTGACCACGTCGACGATGGGCCTGAGCTCCTTCACGCGCAGGCCGACCTTGGGCAGCAGGGTCGGGAAGGAGCGGGCGATATCGGGTTCGCCGCCACTCTTGCGCCAATCCTGGATGACGAAATCGCGGAAAGCCTCCACCGCCGGCGCGCGCGGGGCCAGCGACCAGGTGCCGTAGTCCAGGTATTCGTGGATGATCGCCACACCGCCGGGCTTCAGGGTCGCCGCCAGCTTCTCCAGCACCGCCGGCGCGTCGGCCACGAAGGCCAGCACCCAGCGCACCCAGAAGGCGTCCGCGCCGGAGACCGGCAGGGTGTCGGTCACGAGGTCCAGGTTTGCGGTCTCGATATTGTCCAAGCCGCGCGCGGCGGCCGTTGCCTTGAGATGGTCGAGGAACCGCTCGGAGCGCTCGAGCGCATGCACCTTGCCCGCCGGGCCCACGATCTCGGCCAGGTCCAGGGAAGCCCAGCCCGGCCCCGCGCCCGCATCCACCACGCGGCTGGCGTTGGTGATCCCGGCGCGACGCCAGGCGTCGAGCACGCGCGGGCGCCAGACCCGATGCTGTAGGCCGAGGCGCGCGATCTCCTGGTCGTGGGTGCCGAGCAGATAGTCGCGATCTTTGCGGGTCATGAGGACGCTCCTGGATGCGGCGCAGATGGGGTCGTTCGGCCTTCGGCGCCACCGGATTCTTGCGGTTCTCCGCCGATGGAGGCGCAGGCGAAGGCGTAACCGCACGCGGGTCTGCAAAACCGTCTTCCCCTTTCAGCGTGCGCGCTCTAGAAGGACGCCGGTTCGCCGGGGCTGTCAGCGCGGATTCGCGTTGTGGCGCTTGGCGTCTTTGAAGTTTCCGCCCGTGCCGATTCAAGCGGCGGCGGACCGCACGGAGCCGACGTCCGCATGCCGCTCACGGCGATCGCCTTCTATCTGCTGGCCATCGTGACCGTGGTCTCGGGCTTCATGGTGATCACCGCCAGGAACCCGGTGCACTCGGTCCTGTACCTGATCCTGTGCTTCTTCTCGGGCGCGGGGCTGTTCGTGCTGCTGGGCGCCGAGTTCCTGGCCATGCTGCTGGTCGTCGTCTACGTCGGCGCGGTCGCGGTGCTGTTCCTGTTCGTCGTGATGATGCTCGACGTTGACTTCGCGCGCCTGCGCGAGGGCTATGCGCAGTACCTGCCGCTGGGCCTGGTGGTCGCCGCCGTCCTGCTGGGCGAGATGGTCACGGTGTCCTCCGCCGTCGCCAACCGCGGCGCGGCCGCCGCCAACGCCACGCCCCAGGCCGCCGATCTGCACGTCTCGAACACCCAGTCGATCGGCCAGGTGCTCTACACGGACTACATCTACTTCTTCCAGGCCGCGGGGATCGTGCTGCTGATCGCGATGATCGGAGCCATCGTCCTGACGTTGCGCCACAAGCCTTCCGTCCGCCGCCAGAAGATCCACGAGCAGGTCGGCCGCCGCCGCCGCGACGCGGTCGAGGTCACCAAGGTGGGCGTCGGCGAGGGGATTTCCGAATGACCATCGGTCTTGCGCACTATCTCGCGGTCGCCGCGATCCTGTTCACCATCGGCGTGTTCGGCATCTTCGTGAACCGCAAGAACGTGATCGTCATCCTGATGTCGATCGAGATGATCCTGCTGTCGGTGAACATCAACTTCGTCGCGTTTTCGGCCTATCTGCACAACATCCAGGGCCAGATCATCGCCCTGTTCGTGCTGACCGTGGCCGCGGCCGAAGCCGCCGTGGGCCTGGCGATCCTGGTCACCTTCTTCCGCAACCGCGGCGACATCGCCGTGGACGACGCCAGCATGATGAAGGGCTGAGCTAAGTGTCGCCTCAAACCCTCGTCACCATCCTGGTCTTCGCGCCGCTGCTCGGCGCCATCGTCGCGGGCCTGTTCGGCCGGCGCATCGGCCACGTGCCGTCGATGGCGGTCACCACCGGCCTTCTGTTCCTGTCCTGCCTGATCGCCTGGATCAATTTCGTCGCCAATTTCAACGGCGCGCCGAAGTTCCTGGTCGAGCTTCTGCCCTTCATCCAGATCGGCGATTTCCAGTCGACCTGGTCGATCCGCGTGGACACCCTGTCGTCGGTGATGCTGGTGGTGGTGACCTCGGTCTCGGCCCTCGTGCACCTCTACAGCTGGGGCTACATGGCCGAGGACGACTCCAAGCCTCGCTTCTTCGCCTACCTGTCGCTGTTCACCTTCGCCATGCTGGCCCTGGTCACCGCCAACGACTTCATGCAGCTGTTCTTCGGCTGGGAAGGCGTGGGCCTGGCGAGCTACCTCCTGATCGGCTTCTGGTTCAAGAAGCCCACGGCCAACGCCGCGGCGATCAAGGCCTTCGTGGTCAACCGGGTCGGCGACTTCGGCTTCGCGCTCGGCATCATGACCGTGTTCTGGATGTTCCACACCATCCGGTTCGACCAGCTGTTCCCGCTGATCCCGTCGATGCTGAACAAGGGCTGGGACTTCGCCGGTCAGCACTGGTCGGCGCTCGACCTGGCCGGCGCCCTGCTGTTCGTCGGCGCCATGGGCAAGTCGGCCCAGTTCTTCCTGCACACCTGGTTGCCGGACGCCATGGAAGGCCCAACCCCGGTCTCGGCCCTGATCCACGCCGCGACCATGGTGACCGCCGGCGTCTACATGGTCTGCCTGCTGTCGCCGATCTACGAGCACGCGCCGGTCGCGCGCGACATCGTCATCATGATCGGCGCCATCACCTCGCTGTTCGCGGCCACGGTCGGCCTGGCCCAGAACGACATCAAGCGGGTGATCGCCTATTCGACCTGTTCGCAGCTCGGCTACATGTTCATCGCCGCGGGCGTCGGCGCCTATCAGGCGGGCATGTTCCACCTGTTCACCCACGCCTTCTTCAAGGCGCTGCTGTTCCTGGGCGCGGGTTCCGTGATCCACGCGATGCACCACGAGCAGGACATGCGCGCCATGGGCGCCCTGCGTAAGAAGATCCCGGTCACCTGGGCGGTGATGATGATCGGCACCATCGCCATCACGGGCCTGGGCATCCCCGAGATCATGGGCCACGGCCTGGGCTTCGCCGGCTTCTATTCCAAGGACGGCATCCTGGAGGCGGCCTACAAGGCGGGCCTTTCCAACCCCACCGCCAACTTCGGCTTCCTGGTCGGCCTGGCGGTCGCGGGCCTGACGGCGTTCTACTCCTGGCGACTGATCTTCATGACCTTCGAGGGCAAGCCCAAGTGGGGCGCCCATCCGCATGACGATCACGCGGGCCACCACGCGCAGATCGAGAGCCATTCCGAGCCCGACACGCACGGTCACGATGACCACGGCCACGGCCACGGCCACACCCCGCACGAGAGCCCGTGGGTGATGCTGGTTCCGCTGCTGGTGCTGTCGGTCGGCGCCATCGCCGCGGGCTTCGTCTTCGCGCCCTATTTCATCGGCGAGGATCACGACGCATTCTGGCGCGGGGCCATCTTCGTCAGCGCCAACAACCATGTGCTCAACGAGATGGAGCTGCCGGCCTGGGTGACCTGGTCGCCGCTGGCGGTCTCGGTGCTGGGCCTGCTGGTCGCCTGCTACTTCTACCTGCTGAAGCCGGAACTGCCGCCGCGCATCGCCGCGCAGAAGGGCCCGATCTGGACCTTCCTCTACAACAAGTGGTTCTTCGACGAGATCTACGACTTCATCTTCGTGAAGGGCGCCAAGCTGCTCGGCGACCTGTTCTGGAAGGTGGGCGACCAGAAGCTGATCGACGGCCTGGGCCCCAACGGCTTCGCCCGCGCCTCGCTGGAGGGCGGCAAGCGCGTGGCCAAGGTCCAGACCGGCTACGTCTACCACTACGCCTTCGTCATGCTCCTCGGTGTCCTGGGACTGCTGTCCTACGGCATCTGGCTGGCCAGCTGAGGAGATAGAGTCCGATGCTCCCCAACATCCTCAGCGTCGTCACCTTCCTGCCGTTGGTCGGCGCGCTGGCCGTCACCCTGCTGCGCTTCCTGGCGCGCGCAGACGACAAGCCCGCGATCGACCGGAACGCCAAGTGGATCGCGCTCTGGACCACCCTGATCACGCTCGCCGTGTCGGTGGTGCTGGTCGCGCAGTTCGACCAGTCCAACCCGGGCTTCCAGTTCGTCGAGCGCTACGACTGGTTCGCCGGCGCCACCTATTCCATGGGCGTGGACGGGATTTCGGTCCTGTTCGTGCTGCTGACCGCCTTCCTGCTGCCGCTCTGCATCGTGGCCAGCTGGAGCTCCATCAAGGAGCGGGTGGTCGAGTACATGATCGCCTTCCTGGTGCTGGAGACCCTGGTGATCGGGGTGTTCACGGCGACCGACCTGTTCCTGTTCTACATCTTCTTCGAGGGCGGCTTGGTCCCGATGTTCCTGATCATCGGCATCTGGGGCGGCAAGAACCGGGTCTACGCGGCCTACAAGTTCTTCCTCTACACCCTGCTGGGTTCGATCCTGATGCTGGGCGCCATGCTCTATATGGCGGCGACCGCGCACACGACCTCGATCCCGGAGCTGATGAAGCACCACTTCGATCCTGAGGTTCAGCTGTTCCTATGGGTAGCCTTCACCGCTTCCTTCGCGGTGAAGATGCCGATGTGGCCGGTGCACACCTGGCTGCCCGACGCCCACGTGGAGGCGCCCACGGCCGGCTCGGTGATCCTGGCGGGCATCCTCCTGAAGCTCGGCGGCTACGGCTTCCTGCGCTTCAACCTGCCGATGTTCCCGCATGCGTCGGAGGTGTTCACGCCGCTGATCTTCACCCTGTCGGTGATCGCCATCGTCTACACCTCGCTGGTCGCGTTCCGGCAGACCGACATCAAGAAGCTGATCGCCTATTCGTCGGTGGCGCACATGGGCTTCGTGACCATGGGCATCTTCGCCGGCAACGCCATCGGCGTGCAGGGCGCGATCTTCCAGATGCTGAGCCACGGGGTGATCTCCGGCGCGCTCTTCCTCTGCGTCGGCGTGGTCTACGACCGCATGCACACCCGCGAGATCGCCTTCTACGGCGGCCTCGTGAACCGCATGCCCTGGTATGCGGCGACCTTCATGCTGTTCACCATGGCCAACGTCGGCCTGCCCGGCACCTCGGGCTTCGTCGGCGAGATCCTGACCATGACCGGGACCTATTCGGTCTCGACCTGGACGGTGATCGTGGCGGCGTCGGGCGTGATCTTCTCCGCCGTCTATGCGCTGACCGTCTATCGGCGCGTCGTGTTCGGCGAGATGACCAATCCGAAGCTGATGGACATCACCGACCTCGACTGGCGTGAGGTGGCGATCTTCGCGCCGCTGATCGTCGGTACGCTCGCGCTCGGCGTCTATCCCAAGCTGGTGTTCGCCGTGACCCAGGCCTCGGTCGACGCCCTCGTCTCTACATACAGCGCCGCGATCGGCGGCTAAGGCCCATGATGACGGACCTTTCCTCCGCTTTGATGATCTGCCTGCCGGAGCTGATCCTGGCTGTCGGCGCCATGCTGGTGCTGATGCTGGGCGCGTTCGGCGGCGAGCGTTCGACGGGCGCAGCCACCATGTTCTCCGGCGCGGCGCTGATCGCCGGCGCCTTCGCAGCCGCCCTGGGCCCGCACGGGACCCTGTTCGCCGGCGCCTTCCATATGGACCAGTTGGCCGCCTATTCGAAGGTGGCCATCTACGTCGCTTCGGCCTTCGCCGTGGTGATGGGCTATGGCTGGATGAACCGGTCGAACGAGCGCAAGTTCGAGTATCCGGTGCTGATCCTGCTCGCCACGCTCGGCATGAGCATGATGGTCTCGGCCGGCGACCTGATCTCGCTCTACATCTCCATCGAGCTGCAGTCGCTGGCGCTCTACAT
The DNA here is from genome assembly GCA_018241995.1 of Pseudomonadota bacterium. Taxonomy (GTDB): domain Bacteria; phylum Pseudomonadota; class Alphaproteobacteria; order Caulobacterales; family Caulobacteraceae; genus JAFECT01. The sequence goes on along the minus strand of JAFECT010000004.1, from coordinate 219,491 downwards.
CCTGGCCGCCTTCCAGCGCGACGACGCGCGCGCGTCCGAAGCGGGCCTGAAGTATTTCGTCCTGGGGGCGCTGTCCTCCGGCATCCTGCTCTACGGCATCTCGCTGGTGTACGGCTTCGCCGGATCCATGGGCTTCACCCAGATCGCCCACGCCATCGCCGCCGGCGGCGCCAACCACGGTGTGGTGTTCGGCTTGGTGTTCCTGATCTGCGGCGTCGCCTTCAAGGCCTCGGCCGCGCCGTTCCACATGTGGACCCCGGACGTCTACGAGGGCGCGCCGACGCCGGTGGTGGCCTTCGTCGCCGCCGCGCCGAAGCTGGCGGCCATGGTGCTGTTCGTGCGCACCCTGTCGATGGGCTTCTTCGGCGCGCACGAGCAGTGGGCCCAGGTGCTGCTGGTCATCGCCGTGATCTCGTTCGTGGTCGGCGCCTTCGGCGGCCTGATGCAGCGGGACGTGAAGCGCCTGCTCGCCTATTCGTCCATCGCCAATATCGGCTACGCCCTGTTGGGCATCGCGGCGGGCACGCAGCTCGGCGTGCAGGCCATGCTGGTGTTCATGGTCCTCTACATGATCGACGTGACCGGCTTCTTCGCCTGCCTCCTGGCCTTGGCCCGCAATGGCCGCCCGATCACCCAGATCAGCGACCTGTCCGGGCTGAAGGGCTCCAAGCCGGGCATTGCGCTGGCCATCACCGCCCTTTCGCTGTCGGTGCTCGGCATGCCGCCGTTCTCGGGCTTCTGGGCCAAGTTCTACGTGTTCAAGTCCGCGTTCGACGCGGGCCTCTGGCAGATCGCCATCGCTGGCCTCGTGGCCTCGGTGGTGGCGGCCTTCTACTACCTGCGCATGATCAAGATCATGTGGTTCGACGCCTCGCCCGCGCCCGTGGACGGCTCGCCGTCGGAGGCGCGCTGGATCGCCTTCGCCTGCGCCCTGTTCTCGTTCCCGGTGGTGCTGATCGCGCTGCACTTCCTGGACCAGTCCGCGGGCCTCGCCGCCGCCAGCCTGGGCCTGCATTGACCTTCAGCCGCGAGGCGACGCGATGAGCGTCCCCGTCCCGATCCTGGCCTTCGACGAGATCGACTCCACCAATGCCGAGGCGCGCCGCCGCGCCGAGGCGGGGGAGGGCGGGCCGCTGTGGATCACCGCGCGGCGCCAGACGGCCGGCCGGGGCCGCCGGGGCCGCGCCTGGTCGACCGAGACCGGCAACCTCGCCGCCACGCTACTGACCACCACCGCAAAGTCGCCGGCCGAAGCCGCCCAGGTGACCTTCGTCGCCGCCCTGGCCATCGCCGACCTCTACGACGCCTACGTCCCACCGAGCCTGGTTTCGATCAAGTGGCCCAACGATGTGCTGATCGACGGGCTGAAGGCTTCGGGGATCCTGGTGGAGTCCGGGGCCCGTCCCGATGGCCTGCTGTGGCTGGCGGTCGGCTGCGGCGTGAACCTGAACCACGCGCCCGAGGGCACCGAGCGGCCCGCGACGCGGATCGCCGACCATCTGCGCGGCGACGTGCTTGCACCCCCGACGCCGGAGCAGGCCGTCGCGGTGCTGGGCGAGGCCTTCGCGCGCCGTTTCGACGACTGGGAGCGTTTGGGTTTCGCCGCCACAGCCGCCGCCTGGACGGCGCGGGCGCAGGGTCTGGGCCAATCCTGCATAGCCCGCCTGCACGCTGAGACTGTCGAGGGCGTCGCTGAAGGCCTGGAGGCGGACGGGGCCCTGCGGCTGCGCTTGCCCAACGGCGCCGTTCGGCGGATCACCGCCGGCGATGTCTTCTTCGCACCGGCCTGAGGAGCGGAACCCATGCTGCTGGCCATCGAACAGGGCAACACCAACACCCTCTTCGCCGTGCACGATGGGGAGCGCTGGATCGCGCAATGGCGCACCGCCACCGAAGCCGCGCGGACGGCGGACGAATACGCCGTCTGGCTGCACCAGCTGCTGGTCATGGCCAAGCTCGACTTCGACAATCTGGACGGCTGCATCATCTCCACCGTCGTGCCGCAGTCGCTGTTCAACCTGCGCAACCTGGCGCGTCGCTACCTCAACACCGAGCCCCTGGTCGTCGGTGAGAACGCTGAGCTCGGCATCGAGATCAGGATCGAAAAGCCGTCCGAGGCGGGCGCCGACCGGCTGGTCAATGCGGTGGGCGGCTTCATCGCCTACGGCGGGCCGCTGATCCTGGTGGATTCCGGCACCGCGACCACCTTCGACGTGGTCGGCGCCGACGGCGCCTTCGAGGGCGGGCTGATCGCGCCCGGCATCAATCTCTCCCTCCAGGCCCTGCACACGGCCGCCGCCAAGCTGCCGCGCATCGCCATCGCCAGGCCCGCCCACGTGATCGGCAAGGACACGGTCACGGCCATGCAGTCGGGCGTGTTCTGGGGCTATGTCGCTCTGATCGAGGGCCTGATCGCGCGCATCAAGGCCGAGTACGGCCGGCCTCTCACCGTCGTGGCCACCGGCGGCGTCGCCTCCCTGTTCGAGGGAGCCACAGACGCCATCGACCGTTTCGATTCCGACCTGACCATCCGCGGTCTCCTTGAAATCTGGCGCCGGAACACGACTTCCGGAACGAAATGACATCATCAAAAACAGAAGAACTCGTCTTCCTGCCGCTCGGCGGGTCGAACGAGATCGGCATGAACCTGAACCTGTACGGCTACGGCCCGCCCGATGCGCGCAAGTGGATCGTGGTCGACGTGGGCGTGACCTTCGGCGATTCCACGACGCCCGGCGTGGACCTGATCATGCCCGACGCCTCCTACGCCGAGGACCTGGACATCGTCGGCATCGTGCTGACCCACGCGCACGAGGACCACATCGGCGCCTTGAGCTGGCTCTGGCCGAAGCTGAACAAGGCGGTGGTCTACGCCACGCCCTTCACCGCCTATCTGGTGCGCGAGAAGCTGCGCGATGCGGACATGCTGGATGAGGTGGATCTGCGCGAGGTGCCGCTAGGCGGCACGCTGAAGCTCGGGCCGTTCGAGGTCACTTTGGTGACCATCACCCACTCGATCCCCGAACCCAACGGCCTGGCCATCAAGACCCCGCTCGGCACCATTCTGCATACCGGCGACTGGAAGATCGACGAAGACCCGGTCGTGGGCGAGCGCGTGGATGTGGAGACCATCCGCCGCCTGGGCGACGAGGGCGTGCTGGCCATGGTCTGCGATTCCACCAACGTCTTCGTGGACGGGACCGCGGGCTCCGAGGCCGAGGTGCGCGACGCCCTGGCCGCCCTGATCGCCACGCTCAAGAACAAGGTCGCGGTGGCCTGCTTCGCCTCGAACGTGGCGCGGGTCGACAGCGTGGTTCGCGCCGCGGAAGCCGCCGGACGCCGGGTGGCCCTGGTCGGGCGCTCGATGCACCGCATCACGGCGGCGGCCAAGTCGGTGGGCCTGCTCTCGGACGTGCAGCCGTTCCTCTCTGAAGACGAGGCCAGGCACTTCCCGCCGAACGAGCTGCTCTATCTCTGCACCGGCAGCCAGGGTGAACCGCGCGCGGCCCTGTCGCGCATCGCCGAGGGCACGCACCCCTTCGCGACCCTGGGGGAGGGCGACCACTGCATCTTCTCGTCGCGGGTGATCCCCGGCAACGAGATCGGCATCCGCAACCTGCAGAACAAGCTCGCGGACCGGGGGGTGCGGCTCTACACCGAGCGCGACCATCCGGGCATCCACGTCTCAGGCCACCCGTGCCGGGACGAGCTGAAGCAGATGTACCAGTGGGCGCGCCCCGAGATCGCCGTGCCGACCCATGGCGAGCGACGTCACCTCCTGGAGCACTGCGCCCTGGCCAAGGACATGCAGGTGCCGCAAGCCATCGCGCCCAGGAATGGGGACATGGTCAGGCTCGCGCCCGGCCGCGCCCAGGTGATCGACGAGGTGCCGTCGGGACGCCTGTTCGTGGACGGCAAGGTGCTGGAGCCCGAAGGCGGCGAGGCCCTGCGCGAGCGGCGCCATGCGGCGCACAATGGCGTCCTGCTGGTTTCCATGGCGCTGGACCGCAAAGGCAAGCTGGCCTCCGACATCGAGGTGCGGGGCCTCGGCCTGACCGGCGACACGGAATACTCGCTCGACGACGCGCTGGACGACCTGGCCGATCGCGCCGAGGAGGCGCTGGGCAAGCTCAAGGGTGAGGCGCGCGAGGACGATATGGTCATCGAACAAGCCATCGCGCGGGCGCTGAAGAAGGCCAGCCAACGCATCTGGGACCGGCGGCCGATCGTGGAGACGGTGGTGCTGCGAGTCTGAGTCGGCCAACGGCCAAGCTTGCGGTAGGCTCGAATCCTACCCGCGGAGCTATGCCATGCGCCTGTTCGCTGTTCTCGCGTCTGTAGCGTTCTTGGTCGCCACGCCCGCCCTGGCGCTGGACGATCCCGCCGCCTTGATCCGGCAGCTTTACCGGACCAAGAACCTGCCCGACACGCCCGCCCAGGCCGACCGGTTCCTGGCCCGCGACATGGCCGCCGCCTACAAGCGCCAGCTCGCCGACAGTGAAAACGTCGGCGCGGCAGTGGATTTCGACTGGCGGTGGGACACCCAGGACGAACTCGGCACGGATCTCGTGATCGCCGAGAAGTTCGTGGCCCGCCCCGGTCGGAACAAGGCGGGTCGGACGACGGCGCCGCGCGCCATCGTCGTCGCCTCGTTCAAGCGGGAAGGGGAGAGCCTGTCGATCGGCTATGACCTGTGCCTCGGACCCAAGGGCTGGCGCATCGCCGATGCGTGGGACCAGGGGCGGCAGTGGTCGTTGCGCGATCTGCTGGAGCTGAGGGGCAAGCCGCTGCGCTGCTGATCGCGGGCGCGAGCGGCTTGACCAGAGGGCTTAGCCCAAAGACTTAGCCCAAGGGCTTAGCCCAGCATCTCGGCCACGAGGGCCTGGAGTTCGGCGCGGCTCATCACCGCGTCGGCGGCCAGGCGCTCGAGTTCGGGAAGCTTGCGCTCGGCGCGCTCGGCCCGGCGCCAGGGGGCGGCGGCGGTGTCGAGGGGGCGGGGAGCGTCGGAACGGACCGGCGCGGGCCGGTTCAGGGTATTGGACTGGTACATATTTCGTTTCTTTTTGTTGGCCGCACAGGTCCGGTGACCGGAGCGGCATAGTTGGGTGGAAAACGCCCCACGCGAACGGCCAAGGCCTTTGCAGGCTGGGGCCGATGCTCGCTTCAGGGGCGATACGCAGGCGGGGGATTTTTCGGAAAATCCGGCGGGGCGCACGGGGCGCCGAGAGTCTGCGACCGGGCTTATATGGGTTCGGACCCATAGTTTGCAAGGCTTTGCCGCGCTGGGGCGTTTACGCACGGCTCGAACGACCCTATCTCGACGGGCGGGAAAGCCTTGAGGCCGCAGCGATGAACACCGAACAGGTCCTGGACGAGTTCCGCGAGGCCGGCGCCCTGCGCGAGGGGCATTTCGTGCTGTCCTCGGGCCTGCATTCGCCGGTGTTCCTGCAGAAGAACCTGGTGTTCCAGCATCCCGCCCGCGCCGAGCGCCTGTGCAAGGCCCTGGCGAACAGGCTGCGCGAGGTGGAGCCGGAGATCGACATCGTGGTCTCGCCCGCGGTCGGCGCCATCATCCCGGGCTATGAGACCGCGCGCTGGCTGTCGGTTCCGGCCGTCTATGTCGAGCGCCAGGACGGCGCCTTCAAGCTGCGCCGCGGCTTCTCGATCCCCGAGGGCGCCAAGGTGGCCATGGTCGAGGACATCGTCACCACGGGCCTGAGCTCGCGCGAGTGCATCGAGGCCATCCGCGCCGCGGGGGGCGATGTGGTGGCGGCCGGCTGCATCGTCGACCGGTCGGGCGGCAGGGCGGACGTGGGCGCGCCCCTGGTGGCCCTGGCGACGCTGGACGTTCCCGCCTATCCCGCCGACGCCCTCCCGCCCGAACTGGCCGCCATTCCCATCGAGGACCCGGGCAGCCGGAGACTCTCGGCGTGAGCGGGGGGCTGTTGCCCGTGCGCCTCGGGGTTAACATCGACCATGTGGCCACCGTCCGTAACGCGCGCGGCACGACCTATCCGGACCCGGTGCGGGCGGCCGAGGTGGCGATCGGCGCGGGCGCGGACGGGATCACCGCGCACCTGCGGGAGGACCGGCGCCACATCTCCGACGCCGACATCGACGCCCTGATGGGCTTCCTGCAGCAGGCCGGGAAGCCGCTGAACCTGGAGATGGCGGTCACCGACGAGATGGAGGCCATCGCCCTGCGCCATCGCCCCCACGCGGCCTGCCTGGTGCCGGAGCGGCGCGAGGAGGTGACGACCGAGGGCGGCTTGAACGTCGCCGGCCACCACAACCGGGTCGCGCCGGTGGTGCGGCGCCTGCGCGAGGCCGGCACCCGCGTCTCGCTGTTCATCGAGGCTGACCTGGCCCAGGTCCAGGCCGCCGCGGACATCAAGGCCGACGTGGTCGAACTGCACACCGGCGCCTATTGCGATGCGGCTCGCGAGTACGGGCTCCACAGCGCGGAAGCGGAGGCCATACTGGAACGCCTGACCAAGGGCGCGGCGGCCGCCCGGCGGCTGGGTCTGGAAGTCCATGCCGGGCACGGCATCGACTACGCCACCGTGGCGCCGATCGCGGCGATCCCGGAGGTGCGGGAGCTCAATATCGGCCACTTCCTGATCGGGGAGGCGATCTTCGTCGGCCTGCCTGAGGCCATCCGCACCATGCGCGCCCACATCGACTCGGCGCGGGCGGGAGCGGACGCGTGATTTTGGGTATCGGCTCCGACCTCAGCGACATCCGGCGCATCGAGAAGTCCCTGGAGCGGTTCGGCGAGCGCTTCACCAACCGCTGCTTCACCGAGATCGAACGCCGCCGTTCCGAACGCAAGCCTGACCGCGCGGCCAGCTACGCCAAGCGTTTCGCGGCCAAGGAGGCCTGCGCCAAGGCGCTGGGCACCGGCATGCGCGGCGCGGTCTATTGGCGCGACATGGGGGTGATCAACGCCCCCTCCGGCGCGCCGACCCTGGCCCTGACGGGGGGCGCGGCGGAGCGCCTGGCCATGATCACCCCGCCCGGGATGGTCGCGCGCATTCATGTCACACTGACCGACGATCATCCCTGGGCGCAGGCCTTCGTCGTGATCGAAGCCTTGCCGTCGTCGCAATAGCGGCTTACCCAAACCCGTTCGATTTCATGGCTGGATGACCGCTCGATGAGCAACGACACCCCCGAGACGCGCGACCCGCACGCGCCCGCCGAAGGCGCGGCCGACACGTCGCACGCCGCTGCGGAGGCTCCGGCCGAAGCCACTGAAGCTGTCGAAGCGGAGGCGGGCCAGGCCCATTTCGCCGAGGCCGCGCACGCTGAGCCTGTCGAAGCCGCGCCGGAAGTTCAGCCGGAACCGGTCCCCGAGGCGCCCGTTGCTCCGATGGAGGCCCCCGCCGCCGAGGCGGTGGTCGCCGCCGACGCCGGCGCGCACGTCCACGAGGACGAGGAAGCGCCCGAGGCCGGGGAGCAGGCCAAGGACGAGGTGTTCGAGATCGCCAAGACCATCCTCTACGCCCTGCTGATCGCGCTGGTGCTGAGGGTGTTCCTGTTCCAGCCCTTCACCATCCCGTCCGCGTCGATGGAGCCGAACCTCTACGAGGGTGACTACATCATCGTGTCCAAGTGGGACTACGGCTATTCCAAGCATTCGATGCCGTTCAGCCCGCCGATCATCAAGGGCCGGCTGTTCAACACCATGCCCCATCGCGGCGACGTGGTGGTGTTCAAGCTGCCGCGGGACAACAAGACCGACTACATCAAGCGCGTGATCGGCCTGCCGGGCGACCAGATCCAGATGCTGGACAATCAGCTCTACATCAACGGCAAGGCGGTCCCGAACGTCCACACCGGCAAGCCCGCGATCCTGCCGCCGGACGAGGCCAAGGACAACGACATCCAGCAGTACCGCGAGACCCTGCCGGGCGGCAAAGTCCACCTGATGCAGGACTTCGGCCCCTATCACCGGCTCGACACCACGCCGGTCTACACGGTGCCGGCCGGCTACTACTTCATGATGGGCGACAACCGCGACAACTCGCAGGACAGCCGCGTGCCGGTCGCCGAGGACGGCGTCGGCTATGTGCCGGCCGAGAACCTGGTCGGGCGCGCGCGGGTGATCATGTTCTCCTGGCATCCGGGCGCGAGCCTGTGGAAGCCCTGGACCTGGTTCACCAAGCTGCGGCTGAGCCGGTTCTTCCACGGACTGCAATGAACGCCCGCGAAATCGCGGTCGCTGAGCTCGAACGAAAGATCGGTCACGCCTTCAAGGACCCGAACCGTCTGGAGCGGGCGCTGACCCATTCCAGCGTGGGCGAGGGCGCCAAGCCCAAGCGCGGCGCGCCGGGCGACAACGAGCGGCTGGAGTTCCTGGGCGACCGGGTGCTGGGCCTGATCGTGGCGGAGCGGCTGATGCGGCTCTACCCCGAGGCCGAAGAAGGCGAGCTGTCCAAGCGCCTGCACGTGCTGGTCAGCCGCGATGTCTGCGCCCGCGTCGCCGAGAGCCTGGGCGTCGGCCCGGCCCTGCGCATGGCGGCGGGGGAGAGCAAGTCGGGCGGCCGATCCAACAAGACCATACTGGGCGACGCCTGCGAGGCCCTGATCGCCGCGGTCTATTTCGACGGCGGGCTGGAGGCGGCCAGGGGTGTGTTCGGACCGCTGTGGGAGCGCGAGATTCAGGCCCTGGGCTCGGTTGAGACCCTGAACCCGAAGTCCCATCTGCAGGAGTGGGCCGCCGGGCGCGGGCTTTCCACGCCGAGCTACCAGGTGGTCGGCCGCGAGGGGCCTGACCATGCGCCCCGCTTCACCGTGGAGGTGACCATCAAGGGCGTTGAGCCCGCCCGCGCCGAAGGCCGCTCGCGCCAGGATGCGGAAAAGGCGGCGGCGACCGCCCTGTTGCGACGTGAAGGACTGCTGTGAACGACCTGACCACCTCCGACGACCCCAAGACCACCAAGGCCGGCTTTGTCGCCGTGATCGGCGCGCCCAACGCGGGCAAGTCCACCCTGGTCAACCGCCTGGTCGGGACCAAGGTCTCGATCGTGACCCAGAAGGTGCAGACCACCCGATTTCCTGTGCGGGGCGTGGTGATCCACGGCGACACCCAGATCGTGCTGGTCGACACCCCCGGCATCTTCAAGCCGCGCCGGCGTCTGGATCGCGCCATGGTCGCCTCTGCCTGGAGCGGGGCCCAGGACGCCGACGCGATCCTGCATCTGGTCGATGTCCAGGCGCAGATGGCCGTGGCCGAGAAGGCCGACGCCAGCGCCGCGGACCGGCGCGCGGTCGATGACGTTGACTCCATCATCGAAGGCCTGAAATCCACGGGCCGCACCGCCGTCCTGGCGCTCAACAAGATCGACGGGGTCAAGCGCGAGCGGATGCTGGCGGTGGCCGACGCCCTGCACAAATCCGGCGTCTATTCCGAGGTGTTCATGATCTCGGCCGCGACCGGATCGGGCGTCGAGGACCTCTTGGCCTACATGTGCGGCCTGATGCCGGCCGGGCCCTGGCTCTATCCCGCCGACCAGAGCGCCGACGTGCCGCAGCGGGTGCTGGCTTCCGAGATCACCCGCGAAAAGCTGTATCTGCGGGTCCACGAGGAGCTGCCCTATGCGGCGGCGGTGGAGACCACCCAGTTCAAGGACCTGAACGACGGCTCGGTGCGCATCGAGCAGACCATCTATGTCGAACGCGACAGCCAGCGGCCGATCATCCTGGGCAAGAATGGCCAGACCCTCAAATGGATCGGCCAGAAAGCGCGTGAGGAGCTGGAGGTGCTGCTGGACCGTAAGGTGCACCTGTTCATCCACGTGCAGGTCAAGGAGGGCTGGCAGGATGACCGCGCCCTCTACGCTCAGTTCGGCCTGGAGTTCGACGTTTGAGCCATACCCTGGACCTGGACGCCTATTTCGCGCGCATCGGCTATGAGGGCGACGCGACGCCGACCCTGGAGACCCTGCAGGGCCTTCACCGGGCCCACCCGCAGGCCATTCCGTTCGAGAACCTCGACATACTGCTGGGCCGCCCGCCCGCGCTCGATCCCGCCAGCCTTGAGCGCAAGCTCGTGAGCGAGGGGCGGGGCGGCTACTGCTATGAGCACAACGGCCTGTTCGCCGCGGTGCTGGAAGCCATCGGCTTCCGCGTGGTGCCGCTGGGCGCGCGGGTGGTGTGGGGCCAGCCGGCTGACCGGATCACGCCACGCACCCACGAGGCCCTGTTCGTGGAACTGGACGGCGAGGCCTGGCTCTGCGACGTCGGCTTCGGCCGCGAGGCGATGAGCGCCCCGCTGCGCCTGAACACCGACGAGCCCCAGCGCACCCCGCATGGGACCTATCGCGTCACGCCGAACGGCCATGAACTACTGATCGAGCTGCAGACCCCGCTGGACGAGCGCCTGCCGATGTACCTCCTGAGCCTGGAGCCGCAGGCGGACATCGACCTGGAGCTTTCCAACTGGTGGGTGGCGACCCATCCGTCCTCGCCCTTCGTGCAAAGCCTGCGCGTGGCCCGGCTGCTGGAAGACGGCGGGCGCATCGGCCTGCTGAACCGCGAGTTCACGATGCGCGGGCCGGACGGTTCGCTGGAGACGACGGTGCTCGCGCCGGGCGAGGTCGCGGGCGTCCTGTCCAACCGCTTCGACCTGCCGTTCGCCTGGTCGCCGGAGCTGGAGCCGATCTTCGCGGGGCTGCCGGAGCCCGACTGAGCCCATGGAGTGGACCGACGACGCCTATGTGCTGGCCGCCCGCGCCCATGGCGAGGCGGGCGCGATCGTCGATCTGCTGACCGAGAGCCGCGGGCGCTACGTCGCCCATGTCGCGGGCGGCGCGTCCCGGCGGATGAAGCCCTTCCTGCAGCCCGGCGCGCGCGTGATCGTGGGCTATCGCTCGCGCACCTCCGAGCAGCTGGGATCCGCCCAGCTGGAGCCGGTGGGCGAGGGGCCGTCCGCCCTGTTCGACGATCCTCTGGCGCTGGCGGGCCTGTCGGCCGCCGCAGCGGTGGCGCAAGGCGCTCTGCCTGAGCGCGAGGCGCATCCTGGCGCCTTCCTGGCCTTCGAGGCCCTGACGCTGGCCCTGACCCACGCTGAAATCTGGCCCGCGGTGTTCGTGCGCTTCGAGGCGGGCTTGCTGGAAGAGCTAGGCTTCGGGTTGGACTTCTCGCGCTGCGCCGCCACCGGCTCGACCGACGATCTGATCTGGGTCAGCCCCAAGTCCGGCCGCGCCGTCAGCCGTGAGGCGGGCGAACCCTACAGGGACCGCCTCCTGGCCCTGCCGCCGTTCCTGCTGTCGGCGCAGGGCGGCCTGCGCGCCGGCGACGTGGGCGCAGGCCTGGCCCTGACCGCTCATTTCCTCGAACTGAACGTCTTCAATCCCCTGAACCGGCCCCTGCCGCCATCGCGCGTTTGGCTGGTCGACAAGCTGACCGAGGCGGGGCGACTCTAGGTCGTCGTTCGCTGCAGGAATCCGGCGGTTCGTCATTCGCGGCTTGACGCATGCCGATATCGGAATATGACTCGCGCCCATGGCACGGGCTTCAACCACTTCGGACGTCTTCAACGCCATCGCCGAACCCCAGCGCCGGGACATCCTGGTGCTGCTGCGCTCGGGCGAGCGGCCGGTGACGGAACTGGCCGCGGCGCTGGGCATGACCCAGCCGGGCGCTTCCAAGCACCTGCGGGTGCTGCGCGAGGTCGGGCTGGTGCGCGACCGCAAGGACGGCAAGCAGCGCCTCTACGGCCTGGACGCGTGCAAGCTGAAGCCGGTGGCCGAGTGGGCCGGCGGGTTCGAGCAGTTCTGGAACGAGAGTTTCGAGCGCCTGGACGCCTATGTGCAGGAGCTCAAGCAGGCGAGGGAAGAGGATTGACCGCAACGAGCACAGCCGACCGCGAGATCGTCATCTCTCGCCTGATCGACGCCCCGCGCGAGCTGGTGTTCGAGGCGTTCAGCGACGTGCGGCACCTGTCGCGGTGGTGGGGGCCCGACGGCTTCACCACAACCACACGCGCCTTCGAGTTCCGCGTCGGCGGGGACTGGGACTTCGTGATGCACGGGCCGGACGGCACGGACTATCAGGAGTGGATCACCTGGACCACGATCAAGCCGCCGGAGCGCATCGCCATGCTGCACGGCGAGCGCCGCGACGATCCGAACGCCTTCCACTCGGTGATCAGCTTCAGGGCCGAGGGCGACGCCACCTGGGTCGAGATGCGCGCCGTCTTCCCCACCAAGGAAATGCGCGACCACGTGGTCGAGAAATATCACGCTATCGAGGCGGGCAATCAGACGCTCGCCAACCTCGCCGCCTACGTCACAGAGATGGTTTCCAAGGGAGTTGAAGGCTGATGGCCGGGAAAGTGTTTTTCAGTGTTTCGATGTCGCTCGACGGGTTCATGGCGCCCGACCCCGTGCCGCTTGAGATCGTGTTCTCGCCCGAGGGCCAGAGCGATCCGCGAGTGCAGAACTGGATGGGCAAGTGGAGGGAGCTGCAGGCCTGGGTCTTCCCGCAGCGCTTCTTCCGCGAGAACCTGAAGCTGGGCGAAGGCGGCGAGGAGGGCCTGGACAACGACATCCTCCGGCACACCTACGAGCGGACCGGCGTCAGCATCATGGGCAAGCGCATGTTCGACGGCGGGGCCCTGGCCTGGCCCGAGAACGCGCCCTTCCACACCCCGGTCTTCGTCGTGACGCACGAGCAGCGCGCGCCCTGGGAACGGCCCGGCGGCACCACCTTCCACTTCGTCAATGACGGCATCGAGTCCGCGCTGGACCAGGCGCGCGCCGTCGCCGGCGACCGGGACATCCGCATCGCGGGCGGGGCCGAGACCATCCAGCAGTACCTGAACGCCGGCCTGATCGACGAATTCTCGGTCGCGGTGTCGCCGGTGCTGTACGGCTCCGGCGCGCGGCTGTTCGACACCGTGGACGCAAGCCGCATCGCGCTGGAGCCGATCCGTTCGGAGTCTTCGCCGCGCGTGACCCACCTGACCTACGCCGTGCGCAAGCGTTGACATAGGCGGGCGGCGCGGCGCCTTCTCCGGCCATCGAGGCCTGGAGTGGGGACCATGCAGCGTAGGGTGATGATGGCGGCCGCCGCCTTGGGCGCGACCCTGGCGGCGGCGACGGCGATAGGGGTCAGGGCCGGCGGCCAGGCCCACAGCTGGGACGAGTTCGGCAAGGAGGGCGGCGACTACGCCAAGGTCGCCGCCGTCTGCAAGGCCCACGCGAAGCTGGCGCCGCCCCCGGCCGACCTGCCCAGCCCCAGCGACCGCGCGGGCCTGAAGAGCTGCGATTCCCAGACGCTCTATTTCGGCATCGGCCGCAGCCAGGACGTCACCCGCGCCCGCCAGTGCGCCTACATCGAAGCTGGCGGCAAGGACGGCAGTCCGCTGGGCGGCAACGTGCTGCTGGCCGCCGTCTACGCCAACGGCGACGGGGTGAAGCGCGACCTCGACATGGCCATCCATTTCGCCTGCGCCGACGGGCCGGAAGGCGCCGCGCCGATGGAGATCATGGGCCGGATCGAATTCCTGGAGGCGCAGAAGGCGGCTGGGGCCGCGTTCGAGCGCTATGACGCCTGCGACCACGCCACCAGCGGCTATCTCGGCGGCTTCTGCTCGTCGCGCGCACAGGACCTCGGTGAGGTGGAGCGTAAGAAGAAGATTGCAGCCCTGGTGGGCGCCTGGCCGGCTCCGGCGCGCGCGGCCTATCCGGTCTTCGCCAAGGCTGAGGAAACTTACGTCACCGCCCACACCGACGAGGTCGACCTTTCCGGCACCGCCCGCGCCTCCATGGTCATCGAGGACGAGACCGAGGTGCGCGACAAGGGCCTGGAGCTGTTGCAGCGGCTGGGCGCGCCGCATGGCTTCTCCGCCACGCCTGTGGAACTGGCGTCGGCCGACCAGGCGCTGAACGCGGCCTACCGCAAGGTGATGACCGGTCCCTGGCCGGACTATGGCACGGTCAAGCGCGAGGACGTGAAGAAGGTCCAGCGCGCCTGGATCAAGTACCGCGACGCCTGGCTGGCCCTGGCGCGCGCCCACGGCGCCGACCAGCGCACCCTCGACGGCCTGGCCAAGGCCCTGACCGACCAGCGCCGGACCGAGCTCGAGGGCGGCGACGACAAGTAGGCCGCGCGCATCGGTCCCCTTTCGTTCGGGCTCGCGAACCGCTCCAATAGGCGGCTGAGCCCGAGTACGATTCGCTGATGAACAAGCCCTTCAACCCCGACGACGAGAACGGCCGCATTGTCGACGAGCCGCTGGCCGAGGCGCTGTCGCGCCGCTACCTGGCCTATGCGCTCTCGACCATCACGCACCGCGCCCTGCCGGACGTGCGCGACGGCATGAAGCCGGTGCACCGGCGCGTGCTCTACGCCATGCACGCGATGCGGCTGAACCCCGACACGGCCGCGCGCAAGTGCGCCAAGGTGGTCGGCGAGGTGATGGGCTCCTATCACCCGCACGGGGACCAGGCGATCTATGACGCCCTGGTGCGCCTGGCGCAGGACTTCGCCCAGCGCTATCCGCTCGTCGACGGCCAGGGCAACTTCGGCAACATCGACGGGGATAGCGCCGCGGCCATGCGCTACACCGAGTGCAAGCTGACGCCCGCGGCGAAGCTTCTGCTCGACGGCATCGACGAGGACGCGGTCGATTTCCGGCCGACCTACGACGGCCAGGACGAAGAGCCGGTGGTGCTGCCGGCGGCCTTCCCGAACCTGTTGGCCAACGGCTCGTCCGGCATCGCGGTCGGCATGGCCACCTCGATCCCGCCGCACAACGCCGCCGAGCTGATCGACGCCTGCCTGCTGTTGCTGGAGAACCCCGAGGCGACCACGGCCGACCTGATGGTGCATGTGCCGGGCCCGGATTTCCCGACCGGCGGGGTGGCGGTGGAGTCCAAGGAGTCGATCCACGAGGCCTATGAGACCGGCCGCGGCGGCGTGCGTCTGCGCGCGCGCTGGGAGGTCGAGGAGATGGGCCGGGGCCTCTGGCGCATCGTCATCACCGAGATCCCGTACCAGGTGCAGAAGGCGCGGCTGATCGAACAGCTGGCCGACCTGATCGAGAACAAGAAGGCCGTGTTCCTGGGCGACGTGCGCGACGAGTCCGCCGAGGAAGTGCGCCTGGTGCTGGAGCCCAAGTCGCGCAACATCGAGCCCGAGGTCCTGATGGAGAGCCTGTTCCGGCTGTCCGACCTGGAGACCCGCTTCTCGATCAACATGAACGTGCTGG
The DNA here is from genome assembly GCA_018241995.1 of Pseudomonadota bacterium. Classification (GTDB taxonomy): domain Bacteria; phylum Pseudomonadota; class Alphaproteobacteria; order Caulobacterales; family Caulobacteraceae; genus JAFECT01. Next base: position 204,271 of record JAFECT010000004.1, on the reverse strand, counting down.
ACGGGCGCGGAACGCCCGGCGTGATGGGGCTGAAGGGCTGCCTGCGCGCCTTCCTGGATCACCGCCGCGATGTCCTGGTGCGCCGGTCGAACTGGCGGCGCGAGCGCATCGAAAAGCGCCTGCACCTGCTCGAAGGCCTGCTGATCGCCTTCCTGAACCTCGACGAAGTGATCCGCATCGTGCGCGAGGAGGAACAGCCCAAGGCGCAGCTGATCACCACATTCGCGCTGAGCGAGCTGCAGGCCGACTTCATCCTCGACACCCGCCTGCGCAACCTCGCCAAGCTGGAGGAGATGGAGATCAAGGGCGAGCACGAGAAGCTCGCCGCCGAACGCGACGGCATCGACACCCTCTTGAAGTCGCCCGCGCGCCAGTGGACCCGCATCGGCAAGGACCTGACGGAGGTGCGCAAAGCCCTGCTGTCGGCGCGCCGCACCAGCTTCGCCGCCGCGCCCGACATCGCCGAGGCCCCGCCGCTGGAGGCCTTCGTGGTGCGCGAGCCGGTGACGGTGATCCTGTCCGAGCGCGGCTGGATCCGCGCCACCAAGGGCAAGGTCGAGGACCCGTCGGAGCTCAAGTTCAAGGAAGGCGATCAGCTCGGCTTCCTGATCCCGGCCGAGACCACCGACAAGCTGCTGATCTTCGCCTCGGACGGGCGCTTCTTCACCATCCCGGTCGACCGTCTGCCGCCGGGCAGAGGCCATGGCGAGCCGCTGAGGCTGATGGTCGACTTCGAGGAGAAGTCCAAGATCCTGGCCGTCTTCGCCCACAAGCCGGGCCGCAAGCTGATGCTGGGTTCCAACGCCGGCTACGGCTTCGTCCTGCCGGAGGAGGAGGCCGTGGCCTCCAAACGCGGCGGCAAGCAGGTGCTGAACGGCGATGCGCTCGTCTGCCTGCCGGTCGAGGGCGACCAGATCGCGGTGATCGGCGACAACGGCAAGGCCCTGGTTTTCCCGCTGGCCGAACTGCCGGAGATGGCGCGCGGCAAGGGCGTGAAGCTGCAGAACTACCGCGAGGGCGGCCTGAAGGACGCCATGATCTTCTCCGCCGAGACCGGGCCGGAGTGGTTCGACAACTCGGGTCGCAAGCGCACCTGGCCGGAATGGCGCGAGTGGCTGGGCAAACGCGCCCAGGCCGGCAAGCTGGCGCCCAAGGGGATGAAGAAGTTCAGGGCCTCGTGATCCCATGGACGTGAGCGAGAGCACAGCTCTGCGGCCCTATCTGCAGTCGGGCGAAGGCCTGCTGTGGTGGGGGCGGCCGGCTCAAGGCTTCATGCTCACGCCGCGCGATCTTCTCCTGGTCCCCTTCAGCCTGGTCTGGGGCGGCTTCGCCATCGCCTGGGAGACGACGGTCCTGATCGGCGACGAGCGGCCGATCTTCTTCGTGCTGTGGGGCGTGCCGTTTGTGATCGCAGGCCTGTACATCATGGCCGGGCGTTTCTTCCATGACGCGTGGAAGCGTTCGCGCATGGTTTATGGCGTGACCGGCCGCCGCGCTTTGATCCTGAGGGGCGACAAGCTGACCGCTATTGATCTGACGCCGGCGACACAGGTGCGGCTGTCGGGCGGGCGCGATGGCGCGCGGGGCACGATCGCATTCGGGACTGATCCGTCGTTTCCCTTCATGAAGTGGGGTGTCGCGCACAATACGGCCGGCTGGACGCCGTCGGATGCGGGTACGGAGTTCCTGCGCATCGAGCATGCCGAGCGTGTCTTCAATCTCATCCAATCGACCCGCGCCAAGGCCGCCTCCTGAACCCGCTTGTGCGCCGGCGCCGGCGCACATACCTCTAGGTCACACGAAGGGGACACCTCTCATGATCGCCGGCATCGTCATCGTTGTCGTCCTGGCCCTGATCCTTTTGGTCGCGGTCGGCGGCTACAATCGCCTGGTGGGGCTGAACCAGGCTTCCAACCAGGCCTTCGCCGACATCGACGTGCAGCTGAAGCAGCGCCAGGACCTGATCCCGAACCTGGTCGAGACCGTGAAGGGCTACGCCGGCCACGAGCGCGGCACGCTGGAGGCGGTCATCGCCGCGCGCAACGGCGCTGCGGCGGCCACCACGGTGGACCAGAAGGTGCAGACCGAATCCATGCTGACCGGGGCGCTGCGCCAGCTGTTTGCCGTGTCGGAGGCCTATCCGGACCTGAAGGCCAACCAGAACTTCATGCAGCTGCAGAACGAGCTGGGCGACATCGAGAACAAGCTCGCCGCCTCGCGCCGGTTCTTCAACAACTCGATCGGGGAATTCAACGCCGCGCGCCGGCAGTTCCCGACCGTGCTGTTCGCCGGAATGTTCGGCTATCCACAGGACCGGCCGTTCTTCGACGTGGGCTCCGACGAGCGCGCGACGCTCAACGCCGGCGCTCCCCAGGTCAAGTTCGGGACTTAAACCGCCGTGCAGGCCGTCGGCCTCAAGACCTACATCTGGAACAACAATTTCCGCTCAGCCCTACTGCTGGCCGGGTTCCCGGTGCTGCTGATCGGCCTGCTGTGGGCGGGACAGCTCGGCCTGATGGGGGCGGGCTATCTGCCCCATACCGGCTATGTGGCGCGCGACGCGGCGATCTCGGCCCAGTGGCTGATCGGCAGCGCGCCGCTGGCGCTGCTGGCGTCGGGTGGATGGTACGCTGTGGCGTTCTTCGGCTACCAGTCGATCATCGATTTCACCACCGGCGCCCACAAGGTCTCACGCACCGAGGAGCCGGAGCTATGGAACCTGCTCGAGAACCTGTGCATCTCGCGCGGCCTGACCATGCCGGACCTGCGCATCGTCGAGACCGACGCCCGCAACGCCTGGGCGTCTGGCCTGTCGGACAAGCGCGCGGTGGTCACGGTCACCCGCGGCCTGATGCAGGTGCTGACCAAGGACGAGCTCGAGGCCGTGCTGGCGCACGAGCTGACCCATGTGATCAACCGCGACAGCCGGGTGATGGTGATCGCCGCCATCTTCGCCGGGATCATCACCCTGCTGGCCGAGATGATCGCGCGGATGATGTTCTATTCCGGCGGCCGGGGCTCGAGCCGTTCGCGCAGCGAGGGCGGCGGGGGCGGGGCCGGCGCCCTTATGCTGATCGGCTTCGGCGCGGCGGCTTTGGGCTATGTCCTGGCCATCGCCATCCGCTTCGCCATCTCGCGCCGGCGCGAGTACCTGGCCGACGCCGGCGCGGTGGAGCTGACCAAGAACCCGGACGCGATGATCTCGGCCCTGCTGAAGATTTCCGGGCACTCCGACATCCATGCGCCCGACGACATCCAGGCCATGTTCATCGACAACCACGAGCGGGGCTTCGCCGGCTTCCAGGACACCCATCCGCCGATCCAGAAGCGCGTGGACGCCCTGGTGAAATATGCCCACGGCAGGTTGCCGGACTGGCAGGCGCAGGGGTTCGATCCGGTGATGCCTCAGGCTCCGGCCAGCGGCACCGCTGTGCCGCAAACGGCAACGTTCCTCAGTGGAACGGCGGTTCCGCCAACATCGAAGGGTCCCTGGGGCTAGCGCTCTTACTCCTCCCTCGTGAGACGAGGGGAGGAGTGAAGTCAGCGCTTCAGCGCCCCGGCCGCATCGTCTTGGAGCGGCGCCCAACCGGAGGGCCTCAGCACCTCAAGCGGCCTGAACTTGGCCTTGTAGTCCATCTTCTCGCTGCCCTGGACCCAATAGCCCAGGTAAACGTAGGGCAGGTTGGCGATGTCGGCCTGGACGATGTGGTCCAGGATCACGAACGACCCCAGGCTCGCCTTGGACTGCTCCGGGTCATAAAAGCTGTAGACCAGCGACAGGCCGTCCGAGAGCAGGTCCACCAGGGCGCAGGCGATCAGGTCGCCGGGGCCGCCGTCCTGCGACGGGCCGCGGTATTCGATCAGGTGCGTGCGGACGGCCGTATCCTCGACCATGGCCACATAGTCGGGCCAGGTCATGTCGCTCATCCCGCCCTCGGCGTGGCGCGCCATCAGATAGCGGCGCAGCAGGTCGAACTGCTCCATGGTCGCCTCGGCCTCGACCAGGTGCCGCGTCAGGCCGGCGTTGCGGTCCAGCACCCGGCGCTCGGAGCGGGAGAAGGCGTACAGGCCCACGGGAATGCGGGCGGAGACACAGGCGTCGCAGGCCTCGCAGGCGGGGCGATAGGCGATGTTCTGCGAGCGCCGGAAGCCCACCTGGGTCAGGGTGTCGTTGACCTGGGCGCCGTCCGACAGGGGCAGGTGGGCGAAGACTTTCCGCTCGTCGCGATCAGGCAGATAGGGGCACGGCGACGGGGCGGTGAGGAAGAACCGGAGCTGACGGGTCGAGAAATGCTGGGTCACTGGCCGCGCCGTCGAAAAGCGTAGGCCCGATTAGGACCTACGAACTCAACGCCCGCAAGCCGGTTCGGCTTCACAAGCTCGAGTCCGAGGGCAGAACGGGTGCTTCGCGCAACAGTACGATGGCGATCCGGCGGTTGCCCGGCAGGGTGGGATCGTCCGGATAGAGCGGTTCGGACGCCGCCTTGCCCGAGACCTGGTAGATGCGGTCCGGATCCACGCCCGTGCCCTGGATGATCTGGCGCGAGGCGTCGGCGCGGGCCGAGCTGAGTTGCCAGTCGGCTTCGTGCTTGGCGCCCGGCGTGGCCGAGGTGTGACCGGTGATGGTGATCCGGTTCGGCAGCTTGTTGATCACCTTGGAGACGGCGCGCAGCAACAGCTTGGCGCGCTCGTTCGGCTTGGTGGAGTTCGGCTCGAACATCGAGCGGCCCTCCTGGTCGACCAGCTGGATGCGCAGGCCCTCGGGCGTCTGGTCGATGATGATCTGTTTCGACAGCTCGGACAGTTCCGGCATGTCCTGCATGGCCTGACGCAGGGATTCCGCCGCGCTCTGGAAGGCGGCTTCCTCCGCCTTGGCCTTGGCCTGCTTTTCCGCGTCGTCGGTGGCGGCGGTCTTGGAGTTCTGGCCGGTGTTCTTGGTGTCGGGCGCGTCCGGCGCCAGGTTCTGGATCACCGACTGCGAGCCCTGGCTCTTGTTGCCCTTTTCGCCGAGCGAGGTGCCGCCCAGGATGCCGCCGGAGCCGGAGGTGCTTTCCGACACGCTGGCGGGGGCGAAATAGTCGGCGATGCCGCGCTTCTGTTCGGGGCTGGTCGTATTGATCAGCCACATCAGCAGGAAGAAAGCCATCATCGCGGTCACGAAGTCGGCGTAGGCCACCTTCCACGCGCCGCCGTGGTGGCCGCCCCCGACCACCTTCTTGACCTTCTTGATCACGACCACGGCTTCGTTGAGCGCCATGAGACGGAAAACCCCCGCGAACTGACAGTGGGACCATCGTCCATCAAGGTTAAGGCCGGGTTGCGGGAACGGCGCTTCCCACGGCCAGCGACGCGCGCTATCGGGGCTTTCACAAGGGAGTTCCCGTGGACGCCGATCCTTCCGTTCTCTATCGCCGCGCGCTGGGCGCCTTCGCCACCGGCGTTGCTGTGATCACGGCCGAGGACAGCCAGGGACCGCTGGGCCTGACGGTCAATTCCTTCACCTCCGTCTCGCTCGATCCGCCCCTGGTGCTGTGGTGCCTGGACGAGAAGTCCGACCGCCATCACGCCTTCGCCGACGCCCCGCGCTTCGTCGTTAATGTGCTGGCCGCCGAGGATCGCCAGCATTCGGAACGCTTCGCCTGGGGCGCCTGTCGGCTGGAGCATGGCGAGCTCGACCGAGGCCAGTCCGGCGCGCCGAGGCTGAAGGGCGCCCTGACCCACCTGGAGTGCGAGACCCGCGAGCGGATCACGCTGGGCGACCACCTGGTCATCGTGGGCGAGGTGACCGCCTTCGACAGCCGCGACGGCGAGGGCTTGCTGTTCTTCCGGGGGCAATACGGCCGCGCCGGATCCAATTCCGTCTGAAGGGGCTACCGATGAAGATCGCTTTCGCCGGCATGGGCGTGATGGGCGCCCCGATGGCGCGCCACCTGAAGGCCGCGGGCCATGAGGTCACGGTGTTCAACCGCTCGCCGGAGAAGGCGGAAGCCTGGGCCAAGGCCAACGGCGGCGGCTGGTCGGCCAGCCTGGTCGAGGCGGTCAAGGGCGCGGAGCTGTTCGTGCTCTGCGTCGGCAACGACGACGATGTGCGCCAGGTGGTGACCGAGGCGGCCGCCGCCACCGCCGAGGGCGCGGTGATCGTGGACCACACCACGGCTTCCGCCCACGTGGCGCGCGAGATGGCGGAGTTCTGCGCCGGGATCGGCCGGGCCTTCGTCGATGCCCCGGTCTCGGGCGGCCAGGCGGGCGCCGAGAACGGCCAGCTGACGGTCATGGCCGGCGGCGACAAGGCCGCCTTCGATCGGGTCGAGCCGGTGCTGCGCGCCTATTCCAAGGCCGTGACCCACATGGGCCCCTCGGGAGCCGGCCAGTTGACCAAGATGGTCAACCAGATCTGCTTGGCGGGCCTGATCCAGGGCTTGGCGGAGGCCAACCACTTCGTGAAGTGCTCGGGCCTGGACCCCGAGACGGTCTATGCCGCCATCTCCAAGGGCGCGGCCCAGTCCTGGCAGATGGACAACCGCTGGAAACCCATGACCGACAACAGGTTCGACTTCGGCTTCGCGGTCGACTGGATGCGCAAGGACCTGGGCCTGGTGCTGGATGAGGCGCGAGCCAACGGCGCGCATTTGGCGGTGACAGCGCTGGTGGATCAGTTCTACTCTGAGGTGCAGACGCTCGGGGGGAGACGATGGGACACTTCAAGTTTGGCCGCGCGGCTGGAAGACCGACGCAAGCCGCGATAGCGCTGGCGGGCCTGCTGGCCGTTGGCACGGTAGGCCTCGCGGCGGCGCGGGCCGACGACGAACCCAAGTCACCGCCTGAGGATGCATGGCTCTCGACGCCCAGCGGCGCCGACATCATGGACTATTACCCGACCGACGCGCGCGACAAGCACATCAGTGGCCGCGTCGAACTGCGCTGCAAGACCAACCCTAAGGGCGTCCTGACCGACTGCACAGTGCGATCCGAGGAGCCGGCGGGCGGGAAGTTCGGCGCCGCGACCTTGAAGATCGCGCACAAGTTCCGCCTGAAGGCCGCCTATGCCGCGGCCTTGCCGAGCGACACGGTGATCCCGCTGAAGATGCGCTGGGTGAGTCCGGGCTGAAGCTCGACGACGTGCGGAGCGACGCGATGAGACGCTTGGAATCTGGCTGCGTGTCCGGAAGGTCGGTGAAAGCAACGCTGATTGCGGCTGCGGTGTTCTTCGCTCCGATGTCAGCGCCCGCCGCTCCACCGCCTGCGGATCTGATCGCTCACCCTGTCTGGGTCACAGATTCGATTCCTCCTCTCATGCGCTTCTACCCGCCCGATGCGAAGGAGCGTGGGATCGAGGGGCGGTCCGTCGTCGAGTGCATGGTTACGACCGACGGCGCTCTAAAGGGGTGCACAGCTGTGGGCGAGAGGCCGGAGGGGCTCGGCTTCGGGCAAGCCGGCTTGCGCTTGGCAGCCTATGCGCGCGTTAAGCCGGCGGACGAAGACGGTCAGCCGACGGCAGGCCGTCATGTGCGAATGATGGTCACCTGGAAGTTGTCGGAGAAGTAGGCGGCCGGGGGCTACCCCAGCAGCCTTGCCGCTTGCGGCGCGAAGTAGGTGAGCACCCCGGCAGCGCCCGCGCGCTTGAAGGCCGATAGCGTCTCCAGGATCGCGCGTTCCTCCTCCAGCCAGCCGTTCTGCATGGCCGCGCGCATCATCGCGTACTCGCCGGACACCTGGTAGACGAAGGTCGGCACGCGGAAGGTCGAGGAGACGCGCTGGACGATGTCCAGATAGGGCATGCCCGGCTTCACCATCACCATGTCCGCGCCCTCCGCCAGGTCGGCGGCGACTTCTCGCAGGGCCTCCTCGGAGTTCCCGAGGTCCATCTGGTAGGTCTTCTTGTCGCCCTGCAGCGCCTTGGACGAGCCCACCGCCTCACGATAGGGCCCGTAGAAGGCCGAGGCGTACTTGGCGGCGTAGGACAGGATCATGGTGTCCTTGAAGCCTTCCGCCTCCAGGGCCTGACGGATGACGCCGACGCGGCCGTCCATCATGTCAGAAGGCGCGACGATGTCGGCGCCGGCGCGGGCCTGGGCCAGGGACTGCTCGACCAGGCGCTCCAGGCTCTCGTCGTTGCGGATCACCCCGTCGACCAGCACCCCGTCATGGCCGTGGTCGGTGTAGCAATCCAGCGCCACGTCGCACATCACCCCGACCTCGGGCACGGCGTCCTTGATGGCGCGCACCACGGTCGGGACCAGGCCCGACGGGTTCAGCGCCTCCGACCCGAAGGCGTCCTTGCGGGCGCTGTCGATGTTGGGGAACAGCGCCACCAGCGGGATGCCCAGGTCGCGGGCTTCCATCGCGGCCTTGACCGCCTCCACCACGTTTAGCCGGTCCACGCCCGGCATGGAGGTGACGGGGATACGCGCTTCCTCGCCGTCATGGATCACGATCGGCCAGACCAGGTCGGCGGGCGTCAGCACCGTCTCGCGTACGAGGCGGCGGATCCAGTCGGCCTGGCGCAGGCGGCGGAAGCGCAGGGCGGGGTAGGGGGCGACGGGGGCGTGGCTCATGGCGCGCTATCTAGTGCGGAAAGCGATGCAAGCGAACCCTCACGGGCCTGAAATCTCAGCGGCGCCCGATCGGCGCGTCGCTCAGCAGGCGCACCAGACCGAACATCGAGGCGGCGATCAGCCAGATCGCGCCGACCAGGACGCCCAGCACCCCGGCGACGGCCCCGACCACCCCGGCCGGATGGACGCGCGCGTGCTGTTCGTCCACCGCCGCCAGGTCCCAGGCGTCCCAGCCGTGCGCCCGGCCGCCGACGTCCTGGAAGATGTCGTAGATCAGGCTCAGGCCCCCGAAGGTCATGGCGAGGACGCTGATCAGGAGCACCAGGGCCGCGATCCAGAAGATGCGCGCCTGGAAACGGTAGTGGCTGCGCGCCAGCGGCTCGGCCAGGCTCTGGCGCGCCATCGCCAGCACCCCGCCGACCAGACCTGAGACGCCCGCGGTGAAGGGCGCGCCGGCTAGCAGCACATAGCCCAGGCCGCACAGCCAGCGATCCCCGCTCGACGAGACGGCGGGCGCTCCACTAGAAACCGTCTCCGAAGACATGGGCGGGCTCCGCTTAAGCTCAGGCGCGCACGATGCGCCCAGGCGCGGCCAGGCTCAACAGCACGAACGGGAATTCCATGGATTTCAGCCCCACCGAAGACCAGCGCGCCATCCAGGAGGCCGCGCGCCAGTTCGCCGAAGCGGAGTTCATGCCCCACTCGGCCGAATGGGATGAGCACAAGATCTTCCCGGTCGAGGCCATGCGCCACGCCGCGGCCCTTGGCTTCGCCGGCATCTATGTGCAGGACGACGTCGGCGGTTCGGGCCTGACCCGGCTGGATTCGGCGATCATCTTCGAGGAGCTGGCGCGCGGCGACGTGGCCGTGGCCGCCTTCATCTCGATCCACAACATGGCCAGCTGGATGATCGACCGGTTCGGCTCGGACGCCCTGCGGCACAAGTACCTGCCGCGCCTGACCACCATGGAGATGATCGCTTCCTATTGCCTGACCGAGCCGGGTTCGGGCTCGGATGCGGCGGCGCTGCGCACTACGGCGAAGCTGGACGGCGACCACTACGTCCTGAACGGCTCCAAGGCCTTCATCTCCGGCGCGGGGACCAGCGACGTCTATGTGGTGATGGCCCGCACCGGCGTGGACGGGCCCAAGGGCGTCTCCACCTTCGTGGTCGAGAAGGACACTCCCGGCCTGAGCTTCGGCGCCCAGGAAAAGAAGATGGGCTGGAACGCCCAGCCCACCGCCATCGTCAGCTTCGACGACTGCCGCGTGCCCGTGGAGAACCGCGTGGGCGGGGAGGGTGACGGTTTCCGCATCGCCATGATGGGGCTGGACGGCGGGCGCCTGAACATCGCCGCCTGTTCGCTCGGCGGCGCCCAGCTGGCGCTCGACACCGCCAAGGCCTACGCCGAGACCCGCAAGCAATTCGGCAAGCCGCTGAAGGAATTCCAGGCGCTGCAGTTCAAGCTGGCGGACATGGCCACGAACCTCGAGGCCTCGCGCCTAATGGTCCGCCGCGGCGCCTGGGCGCTCGACAACCGCGACCCGCACGCCACCCAGCTCTGCGCCATGGCCAAGCGGTTCGCCACCGATGCGGCCTACCAGGTCGCGGACGACGCCCTGCAGCTGCACGGGGGCTACGGCTATCTGAAGGATTATCCGCTGGAGCGGATCGTGCGCGACCTGCGCGTCCACCGCATCCTGGAAGGCACCAACGAGATCATGCGCGTGATCACCGCGCGCGAGATGTTCCGGCAGTGAGCGAGCGCCTCGTTTTTTGCGAACGAGCCTATACCGTGTTGCGGAATGGCGAGCCGCTGCCGGCTATCGCGCGGTGGATGAGGCCGGAACCGGATCAGAACGACTGGCGCTGCGAATGGAGCCTCACGATCGGCGACAATGCGCCGGTGTGGGACTACGCGATGGGCGTGGATTCGACGCAGGCGTTGGTGCTCGCGCTGTCAATCGCTTCGGTCAAGCTGCACATGCTTGCGGAACCGATCTTCTGGTTTGAAGAGGGCGACGACCTGGGACTTCCAACCAACGGGCAAACCGCCGCCGATCTACGCGCGGAGCGGGCTGCTCGCCACACATATGCGGGCAGCGAACCCCGCGCCGACCCTGTAAGGCGTTAGGTTGCATATTGCGTCTGCAGGTATTATTCTGACCATATATGGTCAGAGGTGGTCAGAATGCGTGAGGTCGGTGTTCTGGAAGCGAAGACGCGCCTGTCGGCCCTGCTCGACGAGATCGAGCGGACGGGCGAGGCGATTGTGATTACTCGCCACGGCAAGCCGATCGCGCGCCTGTCGCCGGAACGGGCGAAGTTCCGTTGGACCAAGGAAGCCATCGAAGAGCACCTGCGGTGGCGTGCGGAAATCGGCCGGCAGGCTGAAGCGCGGGGCGCCGAACCCTTCGACTGGAAAGAGGCCGTCGAAGAAGGCCGGGAATGAGCCTGATCGTTGTCGATGCCTCGGTGGCGGCGGCCTGGCTGTTGCCCAACCAGGCGACCGACATGGCGGATGCGTTGTTCGCCGAGTGGGAGGCGCACTCCGGGATCGCTCCCGGCATCTTCGCCATCGAAACACGGGCGCTCCTGCTCAAGGCGGAGCGGCGACTTTGGATACGGGAGAAGCAGTTGACCGACGCGCGGGCGCGGCTGCAGCGTTTCAACATTACGCTGTGGCCGACGCCTGAAGCCGACGCGTTGGAGGATCTCGTGGAGCTCGCACGATCCGCCGAGGTGAGCCTCTACGACGCGCTCTATCTCGGGCTCGCCTTGGAGACCGGCGCCGAACTGGCGACCCGTGACGGCCGCCTCATTGGGGCGGCGACGCGTCTAGGCGTAACCGTCCGGGACCTTCGCTCCGCGACCGGCCTCCATGAAGACTGATCCCGGCAAGGTCCGCTCAGTCGGTCTGATCGCGTTGGCGCAGGTCGCGGCGCTGGTGCTGTGGTTTTCGATCACTGCGGTGGCGCCGGACCTTGCGGCGCAGCATCACCTCTCCTCAGGTTGGCTCGCGGTTTTGGCCCTGGCGGTGCAGCTGGGTTTCGTGACCGGAGGGTTGGTCAGTTCGGGGGTCGGGCTGGCGGACCGCATGGATCCCCGCCGGTTATTCGCCTTAGGCGCCGTGGCGGGAGCTGCGGCTAACATCCTGTTCCTGCTGCTCGATCCGGGCGGATGGGGGGCGGTGGTTTCGCGTTTCGTGGTCGGGGCGGCTCTCGCCCTGGTCTATCCGGTCGGGATGAAAATGGCGGCGGGGTGGGCGACCAAGGGCGACGCGGGCCTGCTGGTCGGCATCCTGGTCGGGGCCCTGACTCTGGGCTCGGCGGCGCCGCATGGGTTCGCCTGGGCGGGCGGCGTGGACTGGCGCTCGGGCGTGATGGCGGCGTCGGCCTGTGCGGTCGTGGCGGCGGTGTTGATCCAATTCGTGAAGCTCGGGCCGCGCCATGCGCCGGCGGCGAGGTTCGACCCCCGCGCTGTGCTCGACATCGTGCGCGACCGCGGCGTGCGGCTGGCCACCCTCGGCTATCTCGGCCACATGTGGGAGCTCTACGCCGGCTGGACCTGGATCGGCGCCCTGATGGCGGCGAGTTTCGCAGGCTGCATGGCCAAGCCCGAGGCGGCGCACGCCGGCAAACTGGCTGCGTTCGCCGTGGTGGCCATAGGCGCCGCGGGTTGCGTGGCGGCGGGTTGGCTGGCGGACCGGGTCGGGCGCACCACCGTGACCATGGCGGCGATGGCGGTCTCGGCCCTGGCCTGCCTGGGGTTCGCCGCGGCGTTCGGGGCGCCGCCGGTCTGGATTCTGCTGGTGGGCCTAGTCTGGGGCGTGGCCGTGATCGCCGACAGCGCCCAGTTCTCAGCCTCCATCGCCGAACTGGCTCAGCCGGGGCGGGTGGGGACTCTGCTGACGGTGCAGACGGCCCTGGGCTTCGCCCTGACGGCCTTCTCCATCCGCCTGCTGCCGGTCTGGACCGAAGCGGTCGGCTGGCGCTGGGCCTTCGCGCCGCTGGCCATTGGTCCGGCGCTGGGCGTGCTCGCCATGGCGCGTCTCAGAGCCGCGCCGGAAGCTTCACGGCTTGCGGGCGGCAAGCGCTAGACGCTAAGCCCGCGATCATGTCCGAGTCCGCCGCCCCCGCCGAGCCGCCCGTCCTGACCCGCGTCGAAGGGCGCGTGGGGCGGATCACGCTCAATCGGCCCAAGGCGCTGCACGCCCTGACGCGCGAGATGTGCGCCCTGATGACCGAGGCGTTGCTGGCCTGGAAGGACGATCCCCAGGTGCAGGCGGTGCTGCTGGATCATGCCGGCGAGCGTGGCTTCTGCGCCGGGGGCGACATCCGCATGATCGCCGAAAGCGGGGCGGGGGATGCGTCGGAGGCCAAGGCCTTTTTCCTGACCGAGTACCGGCTGAACCACCTGCTGTTCGTCTATCCGAAGCCGGTGATGGCCTGCATGGACGGGATCGTCATGGGCGGGGGCGTCGGCATCTCCCAGCCGGCCAAGCTGCGCATCGCCACTGAGCGCACCCTCTACGCCATGCCTGAGACCGGCATCGGCCTGTTCCCCGACGTGGGCGGCGGCTGGTTCCTGCCGCGGCTGCCGGGTCAGACGGGCGTGTGGCTGGCGCTGACGGGCGCGCGGCTGAAGGCGGCCGATTGCCTGAGGCTCGGCATCGCCACCCACTTCGTCCAGAGCGAGCGGCTGGAGGCGCTGAAAGAGGCCGTGATCGAGGATGCCGACGCCGTTTTCGGCCTGCCGGAGCTGTTCGGCGTCGACCCGGGTGCGGCGCCGGTCGATGATGTCCGCGAGCAGATCGACCGCCTGTTCGCGTTCGATACCGTGGAAGAAATCTTCGCCGCCCTGGAAGCCGACGGCTCGGACTGGGCCATGAAACAGCTGGCTGTCCTGACGACCAAGTCGCCCCAGGCGCTCAAGGTCTCGCTGCGCCAGATGCGGACCGGCGCGCGCCTCGGCCGCTTCGAAGACGACATGGTCATGGAATATCGCCTCGGCGGGCGCACGGTGCGGACCCACGACTTCCAGGAGGGCGTGCGTGCGGTGATCGTGGACAAGGACAACACGCCCCGCTGGCGGCCCTCCGGGCTGGAAGGCGTCACCGAGGCCGAGCTCGACGCCCTGTTCGCGCCCCTGGCCCAGGCGCACGAATGGACGCCTCTGCCGGGACTGTAGAGGCTAGCCCCCGATACCCGCGTTCTGCTAAGCCTCTTGCCAAATCAAGGGAGGCTTCCGTTGCGTCATCTCCTCGTCGCTTGCGCGTCCGCGCTCGTCCTGTCGTCGGCGGCCTTTATGGCGGCCGGCGCGGCTCCCAAGGCTCCCGCCTATGTGGCCCACGCCCTCGCCGACAAGGGACGCCCAGAAGCCGACACCAAACTCGACGAGGCACGCAAGCCCGGTGAGCTCTTGGCGTTCTCCGGCCTGAAGCCCGGCGACAAGATCGCCGACATCATGCCGGGCCGCGGCTATTTCAGCCGCCTGTTCGCCGACGTGGTCGGGCCCAAGGGCCACGTGTTCCTGTGGGTGCCGAAGGAGCAGGACGCGATCTCCAAGGGCACGGCGCTGCAGGGCGCCAACGCGTTTGCCGCGACCTTCAAGAACGTCAGCGTCGTCTCCGCGCCGATCAACGACTTCTCGACGCCCGAGAAGCTCGACATGGCCTGGCTGACCCTGAACTACCACGACTGGCACGACCCCTTCATGGGTCCGGCCGACATCGCCAAGGTCAACAAGGCGGTGTTCAATTCGCTGAAGCCCGGCGGCGTCTTCTTCGTCGTCGACCACGTGGCCGAGGCCGGCTCCGGCGCGCGCGACACCGACACGCTTCACCGCATCGATCCGGCGCTGGTGAAGAAGGAGGTCGAGGCGGCCGGCTTCAAGCTGGAGGCGGTCAGCGACGTGCTGCGCAACCCCGAGGACGATCACACCAAGAAGGTGTTCGACGCCTCGATCCGCCGTCATACCGACCAGTTTGTCTTCAAGTTCAGGAAGCCGCGCCGCTGAGCGGCCGGCGATAGGGAAGGGGCGTCACATGCGTAAGATCGTTCTGGCCGGGGCCGTAGCCGCCCTGCTGACCGCGGGCCTGGGCGCCCAGGCGCTGGCCGCGGGCAAGCCGTCGCCGATCGCGGCGGCCGTGGCCGACAGCAGCCGCGCCAAGGCGGATACCGACCGCGACGCCAACCGCAAGCCGGTGGAGGTGCTGACCTTCGCGGGCGTGAAGCGGGGCGACAAGGTGGCCGACTACATGGCCGGCGGGGGCTATTTCACCCACATCTTCTCAGGCGTGGTGGGCCCGAAAGGCCACGTCTACGCGCAGGAACCGGCGGAAATCGAGAAGTTCGACGCCAAGGACATCGCCGCGCTGAAGGAATGGGCCAAGACCCATCCGAACGTCACCGTCGGGACCGGTTCGGCCATGGCGCAGACGGCGTTCCCCGAAAAGCTCGACCTGTTCTGGATCTCGCAGAACTATCACGACCTGAAGGACAGCTTCATGGGGCCGGTCGACACCGCGGCCTTCAACAAGGCGGTGTTCAAGGCGCTGAAGCCGGGCGGAACCTACATCGTGCTCGACCACGTGGCGCAGGCCGGCGACGCGACCGCGCCGGACAAGCTGCACCGCATCGATCCCGCCCTGGTGCGCAAGGAGGTCGAGGCCGCGGGCTTCAAGTTCGAAGGCGAGAGCAAGCTGCTGGCCAACCCGAACGACCCGCACACCGCCCTGGTGTTCGACAAGTCGATCCGCGGTCACACGGACCAGTTCATCTACAAGTTCCGCAAGCCGAGGCGGTAAAGCGCGCGGAGGATTTCTCCTCCCTCGTCTCGCGAGGGAGGGGGACCGCCGGAACGGCGGTGGAGGGTGCTTTCCGCCGCCCGTTCCACCCCGATGCCGATTGCCGGCTGACCCCGAGAAGCACCCTCCACCACGCTACGCGCGGTCCCCCTCCCTCGCAGGCGAGGGAGGAGTGAATGCGCACCGCCTTTCACCCCTGGCGCGCGCCGCTTGATAGGTCTATCCGGTCCGCGTTTTCCAATCCGGACGGAGTTCCCACAGTGAGCATGCGCATCGCCTTCATCGGGCTCGGGGCCATGGGCGGCGGCATGGCCGCGAACCAGGCCAAGGCGGGGCGCAAGGTCTCGGCCTTCGACCTTTCGAAAGATGCGCTGGAGCGCGCGGCCGGGCACGGCTGTGGCGTGGCGGGCTCGGCGGCGGAGGCGGTGAAGGATGCGGACGTGGTGATCACCATGCTGCCGGCCGGTCCGCACGTGCTGAAGGTCTATACGGACGAGGTGCTGCCGAATGCGCCGAAGTCGGCGCTCCTGATCGACTGCTCGACCATCGACGTCGATACGGCGCGCAAGGTTGCGGGCCTGGCGGCGGACGCGGGTTTCGTCTTCGCCGATGCGCCGGTCTCGGGCGGGATCGCCGCGGCGGACGCAGGGACCCTGGCCTTCATGGTCGGCTGCGCCGAGGGCGAGTTCGCCCGCATCGAAGAGGCCCTGGCGCCCATGTCGCGCGCCACCATCCGCGCCGGGGAGCATGGGGCGGGGCAGGCGGCCAAGATCTGCAACAACATGCTGCTCGGCATCTCGATGATCGGCACCTGCGAGGCCTTCGCCCTCGCCGAGCGCTTGGGCCTGGCGCCGGACAAGTTCTTCGAGATCGCATCCAAGTCGTCGGGCCAGTGCTGGTCGCTGACCAGCTATGCGCCCTGGCCGGGCCTTGTGCCGACCGCTCCGTCAAATCGTGGGTATCAGGGCGGGTTCCTCAGCGCCCTGATGCTGAAGGACCTGAAGCTGGCGCAGGAGGCCGCAGCGCGGTCAGGCGCATCCACGCCGCTGGGCGCTCACGCCGAGGCGTTCTATGCCCTGTTCGACCGGCTGGGTTACGGAAACCGCGACTTCTCCGCCGTGCTGCAGTTGCTGCGCGGCAAGCTCGAGGAACTCGCGTAGGGCGCCGTTCACGATTGAGGTGCGTCAATTGGCGAAATCGGCGACTCGCCTAGGGTTGCTTGAGTGGACACCCCGAGCGGCGCTATGCCAAAAGCCGCGACATGGCCGGGAAGCTTGAGTCCCCGGCAGAGATTGAGGCGATGGATTACACGGGCGCATTCGAAGCAGCGGTCGAACAGGTCAGGTCCGAAGGGCGCTACCGCGTCTTCGCCGATCTGAAGCGTCGCCGTGGCGAGTTCCCCGTCGCCCAGTGGACCCGCCCGGACGGCTCGGTGCGCGACGTGGTGGTCTGGTGCTCCAACGACTACCTCGGCATGGGCCAGAACCCGCTGGTGCTGGACGCCATGCATAAGGCCATCGATGCGGCGGGCTCCGGCTCGGGCGGCACGCGCAATATCTCGGGCACGACGCGCTATCATGTGGAGCTTGAGCAGGAACTGGCCGACCTGCATGGCAAGTCCGGGGCCCTGGTCTTCACCTCCGGCTATGTGGCCAACGAGGCGACCCTGGCGACGCTCGCCAAGGTCCTGCCGGGCCTGATCATCTATTCCGACGCCCTGAACCATGCTTCGATGATCGCCGGCATCCGCCACGGCGGCGCCGAGAAGCACGTGTTCCGGCACAACGACCTGGAGCACCTGGAAGAGCTGCTGGCGGCGGCCCCTGCCGACCGTCCGAAGGTCATCGCCTTCGAGAGCGTCTATTCCATGGACGGCGACGTGGCCGACCTCGCCGGGACCATTGCGCTCGCCAAGAAGTATGGCGCCCTGACCTACCTCGACGAGGTGCACGCGGTCGGCATGTACGGCCCGCGCGGCGCCGGCGTGGCCGAGCGCGACGGGGTGATGGCTGAGATCGACATCATCGAGGGCACGCTCGGCAAGGCCTTCGGCATGATGGGCGGCTACATCGCGGCCGACGCCGTGATCGTGGACGCGATCCGCTCCTGGGCGCCGGGCTTCATCTTCACCACCTCGATCCCGCCGGTGATCGCGGCCGGGGCCATCGCCTCGATCCGCTATCTGAAGGCCCACGACGAGCTGCGCACCGCCCACCAGGAGCGCGCCGAGACCCTGAAGCGCCGCTTCAAGGAAGCCGGCCTGCCGGTGATGCCGTCGGTCTGCCACATCGTGCCGGTGATGGTCGGCGACCCGGTGCACTGCAAGCTGGTCTCGGACTACCTGCTGAACGAGAGCGGCATCTACGTGCAGCCGATCAACTATCCCACCGTGCCCAAGGGCACCGAACGCCTGCGCTTCACGCCCTCGCCGGACCACACCGACGCCATGATGGACGACCTGGTCGTGGCGATGGACCGGCTGTTCACGCGCTGCAACGTCAAGCGCTATCCGGCTGTGGCCTGAGCAGGGCCGCTGAAAGGCCGCTTGATAACGCTGTGCCGCTAGGCCTCTCACACGAGCCGCGACATGCCCCAACACCGCAGGAAATCCAAACGGTCGCCGACCGCCAGCGGACTTCTCCGGGTTGCCTATGCGGTGCTGTTCCTGCCTATCGTCGCTTACGGCGTAGCCTACCAGTCAGGAGGCCGAGAGTGGCCGAGAGCCGGGGCTGAAAAAGGCGCGTTCGCTCTATCCACACTTCCGGCGTTTGCGCTCGTCTTGGCGTTCGGGGCAGTTGCGGAGCGGTGGCTGGGCTACACGATCCATCCGTTGCTCCTGTTCGTGCCTGCGGGCGCGAGCATGTTCCTCATTGGCTGGGCTGTTGAAGGACCGGGCCAAGCCATGGCGAAGCGTATCCGCTCGTTACCGAGGTGGCAGCGAAGGGGCATCGGCATCGGGACTTCACTGCTCGTGCTGGCTTCTTTCTTCGGCGCCTGCACCTTGTTCGCTTACGTGAACAGCCCGAATTCGCACCCCCGCTACTGACCGCCGCAGTAAGCACCTAGCCGCGCGGTGGGCAGAACGGCGCGGCCCTGTACTGGCAGCGGCTGTTCCTCAGCCCCTGCGGCGACGCACGCCCTTGCCCAAGCCGATCTGCTTGGCGAAGTCCGAGCGACGCGCGGCGTAGGCGGGGGCGACCATGGGGTAGTCGGGCGCCAGGCCCCATTTGCGGCGATAGTCTTCGGGGCTCATGTCGAACTTGGAGCGAAGATAGCGCTTGAGCATCTTTAGCTTCTTCCCGTCCTCGAGGCAGACGATGTAGTCGTCGTGGATCGACTTCGACGGCGGCACCGCCGGCTTCTGACGTTCCTGCGGCTTGGTCTCGACCGGACGGTCCAGGTTCACCATGGTCTGGTGAATCGAGCGGATCAGATCGGGTATCGCCTGAGCCGGAACAGCGTTCTGCGACAGATAAGCGGCCACGACATCGGCGCTGAGCCGCAGCATTTCCTGGTCCCGACCGGCGGCGGTCTCGCTCTCACTGTTCATCGACTTACCTGACTCATGGTTTCGCCCACGCGATTGCGCTTGCGTGGAATCGAATTAGCTCGGCGAACGTGTTCAGTCTATGCCTGTTCGCACGCCTCGTGTTGATCGTTTGCCGCACCCCGGCGTATGAAGCCCGCGCCCTCTGAACCCCCGAATGGAATCGACCGCCGTGACAGCTCCCGCCGACGCGTCCGCCTTCCGCCACGCCGACTTCTTCAGCCGCGACCTGGCCTCGGCCGATCCGGAGATCTTCGCGGGGATCGAGGGCGAGCTGAAACGCCAGCAGGACCAGATCGAGCTGATCGCGTCTGAGAACATCGTCTCGCGCGCAGTATTGCAGGCTCAGGGCTCGGTCCTGACCAACAAATACGCCGAGGGCTATCCGCGCCGGCGCTATTACGGCGGCTGCGAATACGTCGATGTGACCGAGCAGCTGGCCATCGACCGGGCCAAGCAGCTGTTCGGCTGCGCCTTCGCCAATGTGCAGCCGCACTCCGGCGCCCAGGCCAACCAGGCGGTGTTCATGGCGCTGCTGCAGCCGGGCGACACCTTCCTGGGGATGGACCTGGCCGCGGGCGGTCACCTGACCCACGGCTCGCCGGCCAACCAGTCGGGCAAGTGGTTCAAGCCGATCACCTACACCGTGCGCCGCGAAGACCACCT
The DNA here is from genome assembly GCA_018241995.1 of Pseudomonadota bacterium. Taxonomy (GTDB): domain Bacteria; phylum Pseudomonadota; class Alphaproteobacteria; order Caulobacterales; family Caulobacteraceae; genus JAFECT01. The sequence continues at coordinate 184,694 of JAFECT010000004.1, read as the reverse complement.
GATCGACTATGACCAGCTGGCCGAGATTGCTCGACGCGAGCGGCCCAAGCTGATCCTGGGCGGCGCCTCGGCCTATAGCCGCCGCATCGACTTCAAGCGCATGCGCGAGATCGCCGACGAGGTCGGGGCCTATTTCATGGTCGACATGGCCCACTACGCGGGCCTGGTGGCCGGCGGCGCCTATCCCGACCCGCTGCCCCACGCCCATGTGGTGACCACGACCACCCACAAGACCCTGCGCGGCCCGCGCGGCGGCATGGTGCTGTCCAACGACGAGGACCTGGGCAAGAAGATCAACTCGGCCGTCTTCCCGGGCCTGCAGGGTGGCCCGCTGGAGCACGTCATCGCGGCCAAGGCGGTGGCGTTCGGCGAGGCGCTGAAGCCCGAGTTCAAGGCCTATGCCCAGCAGTGCGTCGAGAACGCGCGGGCGCTCGCCGCCGTGCTGGTCGAACGTGGCCTGGCCATCGTCTCGGGCGGCACCGACAGCCACCTGATGCTGGTGGACCTGCGCCCCAAGGACGTGACCGGCAAGGCCGCCGAGATCGCGCTGGAGCACGCCGACATCACCTGCAACAAGAACGGCGTGCCGTTCGACGACAAGCCCTTCACCATCACCTCGGGCGTGCGTCTGGGCTCGCCGGCGGGCACAACGCGCGGTTTCGGGGTGGTGGAATTCCGCCAGATCGGGACGCTGATCGCCGATGTGGTCGATGGTCTCCAGGCCAGTGGCGGGGAGCCCGACGCGGCGGTGCAGGCGCGGGTGAAAGAGCAGGTTGCAGACTTGACGCGTCGTTTCCCTATATATGGCTGATCGTAGCCACTAGGGACGCAACACCTTGCGCTGTCCGTTCTGCGGAAACCCTGAGACCCAGGTGAAGGACTCCCGCCCGTCCGAGGACGGGGCGGCGATCCGGCGCCGGCGCTTCTGCCCCCAGTGCGAGGGGCGGTTCACCACCTTCGAGCGCGTGCAGCTGCGCGAGCTGATGGTGCTGAAGCGTTCGGGGCGGCGGCTGCCGTTCGACCGCGAGAAGCTGGAGCGCTCGATTTCCATCGCCATGCGCAAGCGCCCCGTGGACGCCGAGCGGCTGGATCGCACTATTTCCCAGATCGTGCGCCAGCTGGAGAGTATGGGCGAGACCGAGATCAGGTCCCAGACCATCGGCGAGCTGGTGATGAAGCACCTGAAGGCGCTCGATGAGGTCGGCTACGTGCGCTACGCCTCGGTCTACCGCGACTTCCGCGAGACGGCCGACTTCGCCAAGTTCCTGGGCGACGAAGGGCTGTCCGATCCCGACGCCGAAGGCCGATGAACCCGACCCCCAAGGTCACGCTGAAGCTCGCCACATCGCTCGACGGCCGCATCGCCACCGCCTCGGGGGAGAGCCGCTGGATCACCGGTGAGGCGGCTCGCGCTCAGACCCATCGCCTGCGCGCCGAGCACGACGCGGTGCTGGTGGGGGTGGAGACGGCGCTGGCCGATGATCCCGAACTGACCGTGCGCACGCCGGGCTTTGGCGGCCGTCAGCCGGCGCGGGTGGTGCTGGACAGCCGCCAGCGCCTTTCGGAGACCTGCAAGCTGGCTGTGACGGCGCGCGAGACCCCGACTTTCGTCGTCAGCATCGAGGAGCCCCAGACGCGCCTGACCGACGCCGGGGTGCGCGTGCTGCAGGTCAAGGCGGCGGGCGACCGGCCCGAACTGGAGCATGCGCTGGAGCGCCTCGCCGACGCGGGGGTCGGCTCGATCCTGGTCGAGGGCGGCGGGCAGGTGGCGGCCAGTTTCCTGCGCTGCGGCCTAGTCCAGCGCATCGAGTGGTTCCGCGCGCCCATCATGCTCGGCGGGGAGGGCAGGCCTGCCATCGGCGCCCTGGCCTTGGAAGCCCTGGCTCAAGCCCCCAGATTCAAGCGCGTCGCGGTCGAGGCCCTGGGGCCGGACCTGTGGGAGCGTTACGAGAAAGCCTGATGTTCACCGGCATTGTCACCGACGTGGGCCGCGTTGCGGCGGTCAAGGACCAGGGCGGCTCGCGCCGGTTCGAGATCGAGACCGCCTACGACACCAAGACCCTGGAGCTCGGCGCCTCGGTCAGCCATGCCGGCTGCTGCCTGACCGTGGTGGACACCGAGCCGGGTCGGTTCGCGGTGGAGGTGTCCAACGAGACCCTGTCCAAGACCAACCTCGGCGACTGGAAGGTGGGCGACCCGGTCAATCTGGAGCGGGCGCTGAAGGTGGGCGACGAACTGGGCGGCCATGTCGTCTCCGGTCACGTGGACGCGACCGGCGAGGTGGTCTCGGTCAGCCAGGACGGCGACAGCTGGCGTCTGGTGATCCAGGCCCCGGCGCCCCTGCATCGCTTCATCGCGCCCAAGGGCTCGATCACCATCGACGGCGTGTCCCTGACCGTGAACGAGGTGGACGGCCGGAACTTCGGCGTGAACCTGATCCCGCACACCTGGAAGGTGACCTCACTGAACCGATTGCAGGCCGGATCGCGAGTAAACCTGGAAATCGACCTCATGGCGCGCTACGCCGCGCGCTGGCGTGAGACCGCCGAAGGACAAGACCGCGCGTGAACCCCGCCGCCAACATCAACGACAGCCCGATCTCGCCGATCGAGGACATCATCGAGGACGCCCGCAACGGCCGTCCCTACATCCTGATCGACGCCGAGGACCGGGAGAACGAGGGCGACATCGTCATCCCCGCCCAGATGGCCACGCCCGACCAGGTCAACTTCATGGCCAAGCACGCGCGAGGCCTGATCTGCCTGGCGATCACCGGCGAGCGCGCGCGCCAGCTGCGCCTGCCGCCGATGGCCGCGGAGAACCGCGCCCAGCATTCCACCGCCTTCACCGTCTCGATCGAGGCGAAGGACGGGGTGACCACCGGCATCTCGGCCCACGACCGGGCCCGCACCATCGCCGTGGCCATCGACCCCACCAAAGGGCCGGACGATATCGTCACGCCGGGCCACGTCTTCCCGCTGGTGGCGCGCGAGGGCGGGGTGCTGGTCCGCGCCGGCCACACCGAGGCCGCCGTCGATATCTCGCGCATGGCCGGGCTCTATCCCTCTGGCGTGATCTGCGAGGTGATGAACGACGACGGGACCATGGCCCGCCTGCCGGACCTGATCGCCTTCGCCCAGCTGCACGGACTGAAGGTCGGCACCATCGCCGACCTGATCGCCTATCGCCGCCGCACTGAGCGCTTCATCGAACGCGTGCTGGAGCAGCCGTTCGAGAGCGTGCACGGCGGGCCGTTCCGCCTGATCGTCTACCGCAACACCCTGGACGGAACCGAGCACGCCGTCCTGACCAAGGGCAAGATCGAACCGGGCAAGCCGACGCTCGTGCGCATGCACCAGGTCGATTTCGCCGCCGATATCCTGGGCCATGACGCGAACCGCCAAGCCTATGTGGCGCAGTCGCTGAGGGCGATCTCCGAGCATCCCGGCGCGGGCGCGATGGTGTTCCTGCGCGACCAACGGCCCACCGCCCTGTCCGAACTCTTGGGCGGCATCGACCACAGCGCCGAGCTGGCGAGGGGCCTCAGGAACTATGGCGTGGGGGCTCAGATCCTGCTCGATCTGGGGGTGCGCGACCTGGTGGCGCTGAGCTCCACCCAACCCAAGCCCGCGGCGCTGGAGGGCTACGGCCTGCGCATCGTCGGCTGGAAGACGTTTGACGAACTGGAGTCCAAGACGTGAGCGCCAAAGACGCGGACAAACTGAAGATCCTGATCGTCGAGGCGCGGTTCTATTCCGACCTGGCCGACGCCCTGCTGGAAGGCGCGAAGTCGACGCTGCAGTCCTTCGGCGCGGACTATGAGACCGTGTCGGTGCCCGGCGCGCTGGAAATCCCGGGGGCCATCGCCATGGCCGACAAGTGGGGCAAGTACGACGGCTATGTGGCGTTGGGCACGGTGATCCGCGGCGAGACCTACCACTTCGAGATCGTGTCGAACGAAAGCGCACGCGGGATCATGGACCTGACTGTTCGTGAGCGCCTGCCGATCGGCAACGGCATCCTGACCGTCGAGGACGAGGAGCAGGCGTGGGCGCGGGCGCGCGAGAGCGGCGGCGACAAGGGCGGCCACGCCGCGCGCGCCTGCCTGGAGCTGATCGCGCTGCGCCGGCAGCTGAAGGGCCAGTCGTGAGCGAGGGCGGAGCCGGGCCGGCCAATCTGAAGGCCGTGATCGACCAGCTGGCTGCGGCTGAGGCCGAGCGCGCCTCCAAGCTGACCCCGCGTGAGCGCCGCGCCCGCACCGTGGCGCGCCTGACCGCCGTCCAGGCCCTCTATCAGCTGGAGATGGGCGGCGAGGGCGTGGACACGGTGATCCGCGAGTTCCGCGACCACAGGTTCGACGCCGACCTGGAAGGCGAGCCATTGGGCGAGGCCGACGAAGACTACTTCGCCGAGATCGTGCGCGGCGTGGTCGAACACCAGTCGGCCGTCGACAAGGCGGTGGTGTCGCGACTGGCCGACGGCTGGAAGCTGGAGCGGATCGACGCCACGGTGCGCGCGATCCTCAGGGCCGGCGCCTTCGAGCTGGCGCACAAGGGCGACACGCCCGTCGAGGTGGTGATCGACGAGTATGTCGAGCTGGCCAAGGCCTTCTTCGACCCGACCGAGGCCAAGTTCGTCAACGCCGCCCTGGACGGCGTGGCCCGTGACCTCCGCCGCTGAGCCCACCGACGAGTTCGACACCATAGAGCGGCTGTTCCGGCCGCTGGCCCAGGGTGCGCCGGAGGCGAGGGGGCTGCTCGACGACGTAGCGGTGATCCCGTCGCGCCCCGGTCAGGACCTGGTCGTGACCAAGGACGCCATGGTCGAGGGCGTGCACTTCCTGGCCGAGGATCCGCTCGATCTGGTGGCCCGGAAGCTGCTGCGCGTGAACCTGTCCGACCTCGCCGCCAAGGGCGCGGATCCATACGGCTACCTGCTGTCGATCTCGTGGTCGAAGCGCTGCGATGGCCTGGCGCGCGAGGCTTTCGCGGCGGGGTTGCGTGAGGATCAGGCGCACTATGGGATCAAGCTGTTCGGCGGTGACACGACGTCCACGCCGGGACCGCTGACGGCCTCGATCACGGCGCTCGGCTGGACGCCCACAGGCCGGACCGTGGCGCGGGCGGGCGCGAAGCCCGGCGACGTGCTGATGGTGTCCGGGGCCATCGGCGACGGCTGGCTGGGGCTGCAGGCGGCGAAAGGCGAACTCGCGCACCTGGAGGAGGCCCGCATCGAGGCCCTGGCGCGCCGCTATCGCCTGCCGGAGCCGCGGACCGTGTTGGCGCGCTTGGTGCGCGATCACGCTAGCGCTTCGGCGGACGTCTCCGACGGCCTGGTCGCCGATGCGGGCCATCTGGCCGAGGCCGGCAAGGTCGGGATCGAGATCGCGCTTGATCACCTGCCGCTGTCGCGCGCGGCCAAGGCCTGGCTGGAGCACCGGGTCGATCCCGCGGCGTCCCTGCTCGACCTCGCCACCGGCGGCGACGACTACGAGATCGTCTGCGCCGTGCGACCTGACCGCGTTGAGGCGCTGGCGAAGGGCGCGGAGAGGGCAGGCGTTCCGTTCACGGCGATCGGCCGTGTCGTCGCGGGCGAGGGCGTGCAGGTGATGTTCGAGGGGCAGCCGGTCGAAGTGCGCCACGCGGGCTGGCGGCACAAATAAGACGAGCCGCCCGCGGCGGCGGACGGCTCGTCAGGTCGTCTTTCGGCAGGCGCCTTACTTCGCGGGCGGCGCGTCAGCCTTGTCCTCGGACTTGAACTGCGAAACGCGCAGTTTGCCCGAGACCGCCTTGAACGCGGCTTCATCGGACGCGGCCAGTTTCGGCCGGTACAGCATGAGGCCTTGGGTCATGGTCTCTTCGACGTAGTAGGTCTCGCCGGCGTCGAGCTCCATGGTCAGGCTGTCGGTGGCTTCCGACTGTACCTTGAATACGTGCTTGCCCGGGTCGGCGAAGTGGATGCCGTAGGAGCCGCTGCCGATCTTCACCAGGCCCACGTCACCTTCCTTGATGGTGAAGGCTACGCCGCCGCCGGCAAAGCGCGACTGACGGAAGAAGATTACCTGCGCCTTGCCAGCGGGCGGCGCGGCGATCTTGCCCGATGCGATGTTGGTGACCTCGGCGGGCGCCGGATCGGCGGCCAGGGCCGCGCCTGAGCAGGCGGTTGCGATGACGGCCGCCAGGGCCAGGATGCGAGGTTTCATGGATGACTCCTTTGAGATCAGGTGTTGGGTTTGACAGGCCCGGCTGCGGCCGGGGATGCGGTCGGGGCCGCTGCCGGCGCGACGGTTTGGGCGGCGGACGCGGCCGGCGCTTCGACGTCGGCTGCGAGCTTGGCGCTGGCCGGCGCGCCGACGGGGAATTCGACCTCGCCGCCTTTGACCGCGAGACTGAGCAGGGCGCCTGCAACGCCGCCGGCCAGCGCCATGCTGTTGGCCACGGTGGTTTCGTCCGTCCCGCCGCGGCCGAGCTTGAGGGTCCGGATCGGCACTCTCTGCCCGCGAACGTCGAGCCAACGCGCCGCCAGCAGCAGCTTGCCCGCGTGGCCGCCGCCGGTCGCGGGCGATGCGTCGATCACCTCGACTTCGCCGCGTACGCCCGCGGGGATGATTTCAACGCCGTCGACCTTCACCGCGTCGCGCAGCTTGATGGCCAGCCGGTCGCCTACCTTGGCGGTGCGCGACGTGGTGGCGTCTTGCAGCACGACCGTGATCGGCGTCCCGGCCGGCGCCCTGACCGCGGCGGCTGGAGCGGCGGCTGGAGCGGCGGCTGGCGCGGGGGCCATGACGGGTGCGGCGGGAGAAGCCGTCGTGGGCGCAGGCGGCGTCTGGGCGGTGACCGCCGTCGCAAAGCTCAGCGCGAGCAGCGGCGCCAGCGCCGCAGCGTATCGAATTTGCATTGGTAACCCCCCAAAGATCGTCGAACGCTATTGCGTATGCTGTCCAGGTGCAACCGCAGTTTGCGGCTCCTCTGCCGGCGGCGCGGCAAGACTCCGCTAACCTTATCCGCCGACCTTGGCGTCATGCGCCGCCGCACCCTCATCGCCGCCGCCCTGGCCGCTCCCGCCGTCACCGCCACCCAGGCTCTCGCCGGGGAGGAGGGGGGCTCTTCCAAGGTCGTGGGCCAGTACGTGGACCTGGCGCCGGTGGGCCTGCCGGTCGTCGATGGCGGCAAGCTGCGCAACTACGTCTTCGTTTCGGTGCGCCTGCTGCTGGCGTCGGGCGTCGATCCGAACAAGACCCGCGAGAAGGAACCCTACTTCCGCGACGCCCTGGTGCGCGCCTCGCATCGGCGGCCGTTCAGCGTCCCCGGCCAGTGGATGAGCATCGACGTCAACGCCATGAAGGCGACCATGCTGCGCGAAGCGGCCGCCATCGTCGGGCCCGGCGTGGTCACCCAGGTGGTGCTGCCCAATCCGCCCACGGCGCAAAAACGCGTCGGCGCGCCCCGGCCTTAAGCATTTAAGCCTTTAAAATCAGGGATTTTTGGCGCTGCAACAGCGAGGTTGCGCGCGCGGGGGTCTTTTGGCACTTTCCTGCCTCTTTTCCCAGGGGCGCAGATTGCGCCCGGAGCTGATTCGATGGGGGCGGCCTTCGCGCCGCTCGGGTCGGCCGCAACCACAGGGGCGCCTACAATATGACTCTTGACCAATGGCTGGTCGTCGCGATCGCGGCCGGTCTGCTCGGTATTCTATTCGGCGTCTTCCAGACGTCGACGCTGATGAAAGCCAGCGCCGGCAATGACCGGATGAAGGAAATCGCCGCCGCCATCCAGGAAGGCGCCTCCGCCTACCTGCGCCGGCAGTACACCACCATCGCCATCGTCGGCGTCGTGATCTTCGTCGCGGCCCTGCTGCTGATCGGGGTCTGGGCCGCCATCGGCTTCCTGATCGGCGCGATCCTGTCGGGCGCGGCCGGCTACGCCGGCATGCTGATCTCGGTCCGCGCCAACGTGCGCACGGCGCAAGCCGCGTCCGAGAGCCTGAGCCGCGGCCTGTCGATGGCCTTCCAATCGGGCGCGGTCACCGGCCTGTTCGTGGCCGGCGGCGCGCTGCTGGGCGTGGCGGGCTACTACTTCTTCCTGACCCGCGGCCTGAACCTGGACATCAACGACCAGGCCCAGGGCCGTGAGATCGTCGACGCCATGGTGGCGCTCGGCTTCGGCGCGTCCCTGATCTCGATCTTCGCGCGTCTGGGCGGCGGCATCTTCACCAAGGGCGCCGACGTGGGCGGCGACATGGTGGGCAAGGTCGAAGCCGGCATCCCCGAGGACGATCCCCGCAACGCGGCCACCATCGCCGACAACGTGGGCGACAACGTCGGCGACTGCGCCGGCATGGCCGCCGACCTGTTCGAGACCTATGCGGTGACCACGGTCGCCACCATGGTGCTGGCCTCGATCTTCTTCCGCGGCACGCCCGACGTGCTGAAGATGATCATGCTGCCGCTGGGCATCTGCGCCACCTGCATCGTGACCTCGATCATCGGCACCTTCTTCGTACGGCTGGGCAAGAGCCAGAACATCATGGGCGCGCTCTACCGCGGCCTGATCGTCACCGGCGTGCTGTCGGTCGGCGCCCTGTGGTTCGTGATCAACTCGATCGCGCCGGACGGCGTCACCCAGGCCGACAACTATCACATCTCGGCCATGTCGCTGTTCTGGTGCGGCCTGGTGGGCCTGGCCGTGACGACCGGCATCGTGGTCATCACCGAGTACTACACCGGCACGGGCTTCCGTCCGGTGAAGGCCATCGCCAAGGCCTCGCAGGCCGGTCACGGCACCAACGTCATCGCCGGTCTCGCGGTGTCGCTGGAGTCGACCGCCCTTCCGGCCCTGACCATCATCATCGGCATCGTCGCCACCTACCAGCTCGCCGGCCTGTTCGGCGTGGCGGTGGCCACCACCACCATGCTGGCCCTGGCCGGCATGATCGTGGCGCTCGACGCCTTCGGCCCGGTGACCGACAACGCCGGCGGCATCGCCGAAATGGCGGGCCTGCCGAGTGAAGTGCGCGTCTCGACCGACGCCCTGGACGCGGTGGGCAACACCACCAAGGCCGTGACCAAGGGTTATGCGATCGGTTCGGCCGGTCTCGGCGCCCTGGTGCTGTTCGCCGCCTACACGTCGGATCTGGACTACTTCTCCAAGTTCCCGACTGCGGGCGGCTTCTTCGACGGCCTGGGCAAGATCGACTTCGCCCTGACCAACCCCTACGTCGTCGTCGGCCTGCTGTTCGGCGGCCTGCTGCCCTTCCTGTTCGGCGGCATGTCGATGACCGCGGTGGGCCGTGCGGCCGAATCGGTGGTCGCCGAGGTGCGTCGCCAGTTCCGTGAGATGCCGGGCATCATGACCTACGAGACCAAGCCGGAATACGGCAAGGCCGTGGACATCCTGACCAAGGCGGCGATCAAGGAAATGATGATCCCGTCGCTGCTGCCGGTGCTGTCGCCGATCGTTCTGTTCGTCGTCGTGCTTCTGGTCACCCAGTCGAAGGCCAACGCCTTCGCCGCGGTGGGCGCCATGCTGATGGGCGTGATCGTGACCGGCCTGTTCGTGGCCATCTCGATGACCTCGGGCGGCGGCGCGTGGGACAACGCCAAGAAGTACATCGAAGAGGGCAACTTCGGCGGCAAGGGCTCCGAGGCCCACAAGGCCGCCGTCACGGGCGACACCGTCGGCGATCCCTACAAGGACACCGCCGGCCCGGCCGTGAACCCCATGATCAAGATCACCAACATCGTGGCCCTGCTGCTCCTGGCGGTGCTGGCCTCGGGCAAGATCGGCTGATCCTGGTCTGGAGCCAGAGACTGAAGCGCCCCGCGGAGCGATCCGCGGGGCTCTTTATGATGCTGCTCTCACTTCCGATTCAGACACCGTCTGGACCGCTAGATTGACGAATTAGGTCTGCCAGCCGGACGAGGTCCGGTAGGGTTTGAGCGCCCATCTTGCGCATGACCTGCGCCCGGCGGACTTTGACGGTGATCTCGCTGAGACCAAGCTCGCCTGCGATCTGTTTGTTCAGCCGGCCTGCCGTGACCAGCTGCATGACGTCGCGCTCTCCAGACGTGAGCGTGCTGTAGCGGGCAAGGACCTGGTCTAAATGGCCCGCGACCTCTCGACGGGCCATGTCGCGCTGGAGCGCCGTCTGGATGGCGTCGAGCAAATCCTGGTCCCGGAAAGGCTTCGACAGAAAATCGACCGCGCCGGACTTCATGGCGCGAACGCTCATTTCGACGTCGCCGTGCCCGGTGATGAAGATGATCGGCAATTCCGATCCCGAGCGTTTCATCGCCTGTTGAAAGTCGAGCCCGCCCTGACCTGGCATGCGCACATCGAGCACGACACATGACGCTACGTCCGGCCTTTGCGCGCCCATGAACTCAGCCACCGACGCATAGGTCCGCGCTTCGAGTCCGACCGAGCTCAACAGATCGTCGAGCGCGGAACGGATAGAGGCGTCGTCATCGATCACATAGACGACCGACCGTTCGCGTGAAGGGCCGTGGAGCTCAGCCATGGGCGTCACCCTTATCAATAGGCAGGGAGAATTGGACGGTGAGCCCAAAGGGCGCGTTCGGAATCGCAGTGATGCGGCCGCCGTGCCGCTCGATGATCGAGCGGCTGAGCGACAACCCGATGCCCATGCCGCCGGGCTTCCGGGTGACGAAGGCATCGAATATTTCCTCAGGGTTCGAGGCCCCGAGGCCCGGCCCATTGTCACTTACTCGCACGAGCAGGTGTCCGTCGTCCCGTGCTGTGACGATCACGAGCTCGCGCGGCCGATCATCCACCGCCGCTAGGGCTTCGCCGGCGTTCGTAAGGAGGTTGATGAGCACCTGCTGCACCTGAACAGGGTCGGCGCCCACCGCGGGCAGGCGTTCGTCGAGATCGACTTGCACGGAAATCCGCAGCCGATTGAATTCGTCGAAGAGCAAGGCGAGCGCCCGGCGCACGGCTCCGTTTAGCGCGAGGGACCGCTTCTGTGTGGGTGCGCCGCTCGCCATCGCCCGCACGCGGCCTACGATTTCGCTCGCCCGCTTGGCGTCACCAATCATTCGTTCCAGGGCGCGCTGGGCCCGCGCGACGTTTGGAGGATCGGTCGCAAGCCACCTCGTACCGGCGTCACCGCTCGCGATCACCGCCGTAAGAGGCTGGTTCACCTCGTGGGCGATTGATGCCGTCAATTCTCCGATCGCGGCGATGCGCGTCACCCGAGCGAGCTGCGCCTTGGCTTCGTGAGCGGCGGCTTCAGCAGCGACCAGTTTTCGGGCGAGGTAGGTCGCCACGAGGATGGCGGTCACGGCGATGGCGAGATTCCAGAGTCCGGCTTCGGGCGAACCTCGCGGCGTAAGCGCATAGCTGATGATCGAGAGAGCGATGCAGGCGCAGGCGACCAGGGTTACGCCGCGTGGAGGGAGAAACCGCATGGCGATCAGCACAACCGCCACATAAAAAACGGCCATGGCGATTTCGCGCGGCGTCACCGTATCGAGCACGAAAATCGCGCCCGCGAGCAGCGCCGCCAGCACGCGCAGCGAAATTGTGCTCCAGCCTTCGGAGAGGCGGAATCGGCTCGGCATCGGTCAGCGACCTTCCATCAGCGACGCGCATAGCACACGGGCGAGCGGTCGCGTTTAGGGCCTAGCTGTTTGGCCGATAATGGCGCGTAGCTGACGATGCGCTTCACGACGCCGAAGCCAGAGGTGGAAACCTACCCTCGACAAGCGCATGGCGCAGAGCACACCGATAACGGCGGCGCGCCTCGAAAGCATGCCATGCTTGAAGAGCCAGATCGTGCCGTGTTGCACGCCAGCGCCTGTACGCGTGCAGAGGTCGGACAAGGCGGGCGGTTGGCCTAGCGCCGATGGAAAGGGCCGGTGCTGCACGGGATGACGGAACATGGAGAGAAGTGTCCTTCGTCTTGCGCCGTCAGTGTGGTCCGCTGGTGTCTTGCCGCCCCTCGCGCAGTCGTATGGCCGTCCTATCCATGGGTATGGCGACCCTATACGAAGGTATAGGCGATCCCGCTGCGGCCGCGCACTTTCTCAATAAAATTAGCATATTACTCGATGCCGACGTAACGCGGGGTTGCCTTGACAGGCGGCCGCGCCCGGCTCATCTGCGGCCCGTGTTCGAGGCGGCCCGCCACCGCGAACGAAACCAGGACCAGCCGATGCCAAGCGACAGTAGTCGATCTAATGCGCCGCTGAGGATGACGGGACGGGCCTGATCGAAGGGCTCGCCCCTGCGTCGGCCTCGGCGGCTGACTTGAGGTGAGCCATGGTATTTCTAGCGCCGGAGCGCCGGGGCGCGTTCATCGCGCGGTTCGCGCGGCCCTTCGCCAAGCCGAACATCGCTGACCTGCTCATGCTGGTTCTGATCGGGACCAGCGCTGTGCTTGTCGTGCACGGCGTACAGCAGATGAACCAGCCGCTCGCCGCGCTGCACCAACACCCCGTTGTGCTGGAGCTCGGGCGGCTGCCCGGCTACGCGCTTCTCACCACGCTGCGCATGTTCGCAGCTATTCTGTGCTCGCTGATCTTCACCTTCGTCGTCGGCTCACTGGCAGCCAAGAGCCGTAAGGCCGCCCTGGTGGTGATCCCGGCGCTCGACATCCTACAGTCGGTGCCGGTTCTCGGCTTCCTGACCTTTACCGTCGCCTTTTTCCTGGGGCTGTTCCCCGGCAATGAACTTGGCGCGGAGTGCGCTTCGGTGTTCGCGGTCTTCACCGCCCAGGCCTGGAACATGGCCTTCAGCTTCTATCAGTCGCTGCGCACCATCCCGAGCGATCTCGACGAGGCGTCCCGGCAGTTCAGCCTGTCGCCCTGGCGCCGGTTCCTGCGGCTGGAAGTCCCTTTCGCCATGCCCGGGCTGATCTGGAACACCATGATGTCCATGTCGGGCGGCTGGTTCTTCGTCGTCGCGTCCGAAGCGATCACCGTCGGCGACAATACCGTCACCTTGCCCGGTCTCGGCTCCTGGCTCGCGCTGGCTATCGAACGGAAGGACCTCGGCGCTGTCGTCTGGGCCGTAGGTGCAATGGCGCTGGTGATCGCCCTCTACGACCAGCTTATCTTCCGTCCCATCGTTGCCTGGGCCGACAAGTTCCGTTTCGAGCAGACGGCGTCCCAGGAGCGCGCCCGCTCCTGGGTCTACGACCTCAGCCGGCGCACGCGTCTCGCGCGGACGCTGTTCGCGCCCATCGCCTGGCTCGGCCGCGCACTTCTCGCTTTCGAGCCACCGCGGATCAAGTCTCGCGCAATCACCCTGCCGGCGCGCGCCGAGCGCTGGATCGACCGTGCTTGGCTTGGCGCTGTTTTGGTGGCTGTGATCCTGGTCGCGATCAAGGCCGCGGTTGTGCTCTCCCACACGCTCGCATTGCCGGCCGTGGGGGAAGCAGTGACGCTTGGCCTTCTGACGCTCGCACGCGTGCTGATCCTCATCGTCATCGCGAGTGTGATCTGGGTGCCGATTGGCGTCTGGATCGGCCTGCGCCCGGTCTGGGCCGAGCGCGTGCAGCCTTTTGCCCAATTTCTCGCGGCGTTCCCGGCGAACGTGCTCTTTCCCATCGCAGTGATGGTGATCGTCGCCCTGCGGCTCAACCCGGACGTCTGGCTCTCGCCGCTGATGGTCTTCGGCACGCAGTGGTACATTCTGTTCAACGTCATCGCCGGCGCGAGCGCCCTGCCGACCGACCTCAAGGAGGCGGCCAGCATGTTCGGCGTGCGGCGCTGGCAGTGGTGGCGCACCGTCGCGCTGCCGGGGATTTTTCCCTACTACGTCACCGGCGCGATCACCGCTTCAGGCGGCTCATGGAACGCTTCCATCGTCGCCGAACTGGTCAGCTGGGGCCAAACCCATCTGGAAGCGCGCGGGCTCGGCGCGTTCATCGCCAAGGCGACGGCGGCCGGTGACCTGCCACGCGTGGGCCTCGGCGTCGCCGTCATGTCTCTCTTCGTCATCATCCTGAACCGCGCGCTCTGGCGGCCGCTCTACGGCTTCGCTGAGCGCCGGCTGCGCCTCGACTAGGAGGAAACGCCATGCTGCAAACGCTCGACCGCCCGCTCGTCGAAGTGAGCAACGTCCGGCAAATCTACGCCAAGGGGAACGGCGCCGACGTCGTCGTCCTCGACGAGGTCAATCTCACTCTGCGTCAGGCGGAGATCGTGGGGCTCCTCGGCCGGTCGGGCTCGGGGAAGTCCACTTTGCTGCGCTCGATCGCGGGCCTGATCACGCCGACCGCGGGCACCGTTACGTTCCCGTCCAACCCCGACCTCGATGGCCAGGCCTCCGTGGCGATGGTCTTTCAGAGCTTTGCTCTGTTTCCGTGGCTCACAGTGCAAGAAAACGTGGAGCTCGGTCTCGAAGCGCAGGGTGTGGGTCGGGCGGATCGCCGTCGCCGCGCCCTGGCGGCTATCGATCTCATCGGCCTCGACGGTTTTGAAAACGCCTACCCAAAGGAGCTTTCGGGCGGGATGCGCCAGCGCGTCGGCCTGGCGCGCGCGCTCGTGGTCAACCCTTCCGTCCTCCTGATGGACGAGCCGTTTTCGGCCCTCGACGTGCTCACCGCGGAGACGCTGCGCACCGATCTTCTCGATCTGTGGTGTGAAGGGCGCATGCCGATCAAGTCGATCTTGATGGTGACCCACAACATCGAGGAGGCGGTATTGATGTGCGACCGCATCCTGGTCTTCTCGTCCAATCCCGGTCGCGTCATCGCTGAAATCAAGGTGGAGCTGCCGCAGCCGCGGAACCGCCAGGACCCTCAGTTCCGCGCCCTGGTCGAGGACATCTATGCCCGCATGACCGCGCGCGCCGGCCAGAGTCCGCTCGGCGAAGGTCTATTCCCAGGCACGGGCATCGGGATGGTGCTCCCTCAGGTCTCAACGAACCTTTTGGCCGGTATGCTCGAAGAGATCGCCTCCAGCAAATTCAAGGGCCAGGCCGATCTGCCCGAGCTTGGCGATGAGTTGATGATGGAGATCGACGAGCTGTTCCCGGTGGCGGAGACGCTTCAACTGATGCGGCTCGCCGAACTGGAAGGCGGCGATATCCGCCTGACGCCGGCCGGCCGCCGCTACGTCGCTGCGGACGTCGATGCCCGCAAACAACTCTTCGCGCAGCACCTCCTGACCTATGTGCCATTGGCGCGGCGCATCCGCCAGGTTCTCGAAGAGCGCCGTGGTCGGGAGGCTCCGGCCGGACGGTTTCGGGCCGAGCTCGAGGACTACATGACGCCGGAGAAAGCGGCCCAGACCCTGAAAGCCGTCACGGATTGGGGCCGCTACGCCGAAGCGTTCGCCTACCACGAAGCAACCGATCTCTTCTCCCTGGAAGATCCGAGCTGATCACTGCCGCAACTGTGGGGACAGCCCAATGCGCATCACCTTCATCGCGGGC
Organism: Pseudomonadota bacterium; assembly: GCA_018241995.1. Lineage (GTDB taxonomy): Bacteria > Pseudomonadota > Alphaproteobacteria > Caulobacterales > Caulobacteraceae > JAFECT01. Next base: position 169,296 of record JAFECT010000004.1, on the reverse strand, counting down.
ACCATCGCGCTGCTCGCCGCCTTCACCGCACCCACCGCGGGCCGCGCCCAAGAAGTCGAAGCGCCCCCCACGCAAACTTGGGCGGTGCACGGTCAGACGACGTTCGTCGCGCAGGCGAATGCCGCCTTTCGCGCGCCGTACGGTGGGGCCAACAGCCTCAATCCCAGCGCCACGGGGCGCGAGACCTGGGACGTAACCTTCTATGCCGGCCTGCGCCCCTGGTCGGGCGCTGAAATCTGGGTCAATCCCGAGATCGATCAGGGCTTTGGTCTGAGCAATACGCTCGGCGTCGCGGGCTTTCCGAGCGGCGAGGCTTACAAGGTCGGCAAGGCTTCCCCCTATGTGCGGCTCCAGCGCTTGTTCATCAGGCAAACGATCGGTCTCGGCGGCAAGGTCGAGGCGGTCGAACCTGATCTCAATCAACTCGGTGGGGCGCAGACCTCGGACCGCCTGGTCCTTACCGCAGGCAAGGTATCGGTCGGCGATGTCTTCGACACGAACCGATATGCCCACGATCCGAGGCGCGACTTCCTGAATTGGGCGGTCATCGACGCCGGCACGTTCGACTACGCGGCGGACGCCTGGGGCTATACCTATGGCGTCACGAGCGAGCTCTATCGCGGTCCCTGGGCGGTCCGGCTCGGTGTCTTCAACCTCTCCAACGTGCCGAACAGCACCAAGCTCGGCACGAACTTCAGCCAGTTCCAGTTGGTCGGTGAGATCGAGCGGCGCTACGCGCTTGCCGGTCACGCGGGCAAGCTGAAGCTCACCGGTATTGTTTCGCGCGGGCGGATGGGCCGGTTCGACGATGCCGTCGCTCTTGCCACCCTGACCAGCACGCCCGCCGATATTGCAGCGGTGCGGCGCTACCAGGGCCGCCCCGGCGTGAGCTTCAACCTGGAGCAGGAGATCGCGCCCAAAGTCGGTTTGTTCCTGCGGGCAGGCTGGGCGGATGGACGCTTTGAGTCGTACGAATTCACCGACGTGGACCGGACGGTTTCCGGCGGCATCTCGGTGAGCGGATCGCGATGGGGACGCGATGGCGATACCTTCGCGCTCGCCGCCGGAGTGAATGGAGCGTCGCGGGAGCGCGAGCGGTTTCTCAATGCCGGCGGTCTCGGCATTCTGATCGGCGACGGCAAGCTGCCGCGCCCTGGATCGGAAGCTTTGGTCGAGGGCTATTACGATCTGCAGCTCACGACGCCGGCTCATCTGAGCTTCGATCTGCAGCTGGTCGACAACCCCGGCTACAACCGCGATCGCGGCCCCGTCGCCATCGGCGCGATGCGGCTGCACGCGCAGTTCTGAGGAGACATATCCTTGGGCGCACTTCTGACCTTCGAGAGGATCGAAGAAACCGCCGTCGTCCTGCTGTTCGCCGGCCTGATCGCCGCGACGGTGCTGATCGTGCGCGCCCGTAGCGATGCAAGATTGAGGGCGCTCGAACCGTTACGTGAACTGCTGAAGCACGCCGAACGGATCGCCGAGGCGTTCGAAAGTCCATCGCCACCCGAAGCGATGACGACGCTCAAATGGGAAACCGATGTGCGCGTCCTTCGCAGCCATCTTGCCGAACACTCGGCGGAACAGATGATCGCTGATGAGATCATGCGCGCACTCACGATCTACCGTGAGAACCCGCAATCCCCACGCCAATACGCGCAACGGCTCACGCCGATTTTCAATGATTGCGAAGCGCGACTGCGGGAACTGATCACTCTCCCGATCGAAAGAGGGCGCTAGAGGAAGCCCCGGAGATCGCTCTCCGGGGCTCTGTGATTCTCAGCCGTAAGCCGCCCGCTATTCGCGGCGGCGGCCGCCCGGCACGCTGTCGTCTTCGCTGGGCGGCAGGCCCTGGCGGCCGACGTTGCCGAGCAGCTGCTCCAGCACGGTCATTTCGCGGCCGCGGGTCGGGGTCTCGCGCTTGGCGTAGGCGATGTGCTTGCCGTCCTTCAGGCCCAGGGTGGCGACCTTGGTCACCTTCTCGGACTCCTTGTCGAAGGTCACGACCGTGACATCGCGCTGGGAGACCAGGGGCTTGTGATAGGTGTAGGTCTCGGCCGTCTGGGACACGTAGTACCAGATGTTCGGCTCGAAGGTGGAAACCGCCGAGGGCGATCCGAGTTTCGACAGGACCGTCGACTTGGAGTCGTCTCCGACCTTCAGGTCACGCGGATTGACGTCCTGGACCTGGAAGCCCTGTCGCGCCGTCACCGGCGAACAGGCGCTGAGCGCGCCGGCTGCGGACAGGGCCGCGGAGAGGATCAGGGCGGTGCGAAGCTTGGACATAGTGTCTCTTACCGTGCGGTCAGCCTTTGACCTACCGTCAAAGCCTCACTAGTTCAACGGCGAGGCGGAAAAGGGGCGCCGGCCATGCTTAGACGATTGTTCCGCCCGGGGCCTGTGAAGGCTTCCAGCCAAAGGCTCTACGCGTCCGCCGTGGCGCAAGCGCGCAGCCCCGCCTTCTATCGCGATCTGGGCGTCAGGGACCGCATCGACGCGCGTTTCGAGCTCTACACCATCCACGTGGCTCTGCTGACCAACCGGCTCTACGGCCAGGGCGAGCAGGCCAGCGAGACGGCCAAGGCGCTGTTTTCGGAGTATCTGAGCGCGCTCGACCACACCCTGCGTGAGCTGGGCGTCGGCGACCTGTCGGTGGCCAAAAAGGTCCGGCCCCTGGCCGAGGCGCTCTACGGCCGCACCAAGGCCTATGGCGAGGCCCTGGCCGGCGAGCCCGATCGGGACGCCCTGGCCGGGCTGATCGAACGCACAGTCTTCTCCGACCAGACCGGGGAAGCGGAGGCCGCGACCACCGAGCCCGGCCCGCTGGTCGATTATGTGGTGCGGCTCCATCGGGCGCTGGCGGCGCAGGACCTGGCCGGGCTCCTCAAGGGAGAGGTCAGTTGGCCCGCCCCCGTGGCGGAGGTCGCGGCATGAGCAGCCCGGCGGAACCCTGGTCCGTGCCGGTGCGCGTGGACGACATCGGCAAGGGCGTGAGCCGGCGGCTGGTCGCCGACGACGCCACCTGCGCCCGCATCGCCAAGGCGCTGGAGTTGGAGGCGCTGAACCGCCTTGAGGCCGAGGTCGAGATCAGGCCGCGCTTCGAGGGCGGCGCCGTGGTCGGCAAGCTGAGCGCCGAGGTGGTGCAGATCTGCGGCGTGTCGCTGGAGCCTTTCGCCACCGAGATCGATTCGGATTTCGAGGCGCCTTTCACCACCCGGCCGGACGACGAGCCTGAGTCGAGCGAGGAACTGGGCTTGGCCGACCTGGACCGGCCCGACGTGATCGAGAACGGCGTCGTCGACCTCGGCCACTATGTCGTCGAGGCCCTGGCCCTGGACCTGGATCCGTTCCCCCGCAAGCCGGGCGCGGTGTTCGAGCCGCCCAGCGACACGGCCGAGCCTTCGCCTTTCGCCGCCCTGGCCGCCTTGAAGCGTGAGCCGCCTCAGGAGTAAGGGTCTGGCGTCGGCGCGCGGTCGTGTTGCGTGCGCTTGGCGCTTGAATCGTGATGGCGGAACGCTATCGTCCGCCGCCTGTATGAAGACGCGTTCCGATGCAATGAGCGGGCGCGTCGTAGGAGCGCGCCTATCGCCTCTTCCAGCCCCATCGTCATCTCCATCGACGCCATGGGCGGCGACCACGGGCCCGTGGTCGTGGTGCCCGCGGTGGCGCGCGCGCTCGAGCGCCTGCAAGGCCGCAAGGTGCGCTTCATCCTGCACGGCGACGAGAAGCGGCTGAAGGCCGCCCTGGCGCGGGTGCCGGCCGCGGCCGAGGCCTCGGAGGTGCGCCACACCGACCTGGTCATCGCCATGGACGAGAAGCCGGCCCAGGCGCTGCGCCGCTCCAAGGGCACCAGCCTCTGGAATGCGGTCGAGTGCGTGAAGACCGGCGAGGCCCAGGCGGCCGTTTCGGCCGGGAACACCGGGGCCCTGATGGCAGTGTCCAAGCTGATCCTGCGCATGGCCGCGCCCGGCCTGGACCGCCCAGCCATCGTGGCCAGCTGGCCGACCTTGAAGGGCGTGACCGCGGTGCTGGACGTGGGCGCCAACGTTTCCTCGGACGCACGTCAGCTGATCGAATTCGCCATCATGGGCGAGGCCTTCCACCGCGCGGTGCATGGGGTGAAGAAACCCACCATCGGCCTGCTCAACATCGGCGCGGAAGAGGTGAAGGGCCACGACGAGGTGCGCGAGGCGGCGCAGCTGATCCGCGAGGGCGGCTTCGGGCTGAACTATCACGGCTTCGTCGAGGGCGACGACATCGCCAAGGGCACGGTGGACGTGGTCGTGACCGACGGCTTCACCGGCAATATCGCGCTGAAGACGGCGGAAGGCACCGCCCGCTTCGTGGCCGCGCTCCTGAAGGACGCCCTGACCTCTGACCTGCAGGCCAAACTCGGCGCCGCCATCGCCTATCCCGCGTTGAAGAAGATGCGCGCGCGCATCGATCCGTCCTCGGTCAACGGCGGGCCTTTGCTGGGCCTGAACGGTTTGGTGGTGAAGAGCCACGGCGGCGCCGACGCCAAGGGCTTCGCCAATGCGCTGAAGATCGCCGCCGACCTGGCGGCCAGTAACTACGCTTCGGAGATTTCGCAGAAGATGCAAACCCTCACCGCCATGATGGACGAGGCCAAGGTCTCGAAGGCGGAGGTCCAGGCGTGAGCGGCGTCATTCGCAGCGCCGTGACCGGCATCGGCGGCTATCTGCCCGAAAACGTGGTCACCAACGCGGATCTCGCCAGGACCGTCGACACCTCCGACGAGTGGATCCAGGAACGCACCGGCATTCGCCAGCGCCACAAGGCTCCGCACGAGCAGCTGACCTCCGATCTCGCTGTGGAAGCGTCCAAGCGCGCCCTGGCCGCGGCCGGGCGCACCGCCGCCGAGGTCGATCTGATCGTGGTGGCCACCACCACGCCGGACCTGACCTTCCCCGCCACCGCCTCGATCGTGCAGCGCAAGCTGGGCGTGCCGGTCTGCCCGGCGTTCGACGTGCAGGCGGTCTGCTCGGGCTTTGTCTATGCGCTGAGCGTCGCCGACGGGTTCGTCGCCCGCGGCCATGCCAGGTGCGCCCTGGTCATCGGCGCGGAAGAGATGACGCGCCTGCTCGACTACGAGGACCGCACCACCTGCGTGCTGTTCGGCGACGGCGCGGGCGCGGTGGTGCTGGAGCCGGTGGAAGGGCAGGGGACCACCGCCGACCGGGGTCTGCTGGGCTTCGCCCTGCGCTGCGACGGGACCAAGACCGACCTGCTCTATGTCGACGGCGGCCCGGCCCAGACCGGTTCCGTCGGGCATCTGCGCATGCTGGGCAACCAGGTGTTCAAGCACGCGGTCATCAATATCGCCGAGGCGGTGGAGGCGGCCGCCGCCAAGGCCGGGGTCGAGGTCTCCGACGTCGACTGGTTCATTCCGCACCAGGCCAACCAGCGCATCCTGCAGGGCGTGGCCAACCGGCTGAAGATCGACGAGGCCAAGGTGATCTCCACCGTGGCCGAGCACGCCAACACCTCGGCGGCCTCGATTCCCCTGGCCCTGTGGCAGGGCGTGGAGGACGGACGCATCAAACGCGGCGATCTGCTGCTGATGGAAGCCATGGGCGGCGGCCTGACCTGGGGAGCCTGTACCCTGCGCCTCTGAGGTCGCGCTGGGTGAAAATTGATCCTGAACGTGATCAATTTGCGTCCGAACCCTTTGACTTCGCCCCCTTTCCGGGCCATTCCCTTGTGAGTTGTTCCAGGCTCGGGGGAGCTGCCATGAAAGGCGAAACGCTGACTCGCGCTGATCTGTGCGAAGCGGTGCACGAAGAAGTGGGGCTTTCGCGCCAGGAATGCTCGACCCTGGTCGAGCGGACCCTGGAGCTGATCGCCGAGGCGCTCGAGCGCGGCGAGACCGTCAAGCTGTCCGGCTTCGGCGTGTTCCAGGTTCGCGCCAAGCGCGCGCGCATGGGCCGCAATCCGAAGACCGGCGAACCCGCTGCGATCGATCCGCGCCGGGTCATCAGCTTCCGCGCCTCCCAGGTGATGAAGGCCCGCGTCGACGGCGCCCCCGGCGACGCCATGCACGACGCCGCCTGAGCGGATATAGCGCTTGGCAAAAGGTCCCAACGCGTTCCGCACCATTTCCGAAGCCGCCGACGAACTTGGCGTGCCTCAACATGTGCTGCGCTTCTGGGAGACCAAGTTCTCGTTCGTGAAGCCGATGAAGCGCGCCGGCGGACGGCGCTTCTACCGTCCGCAGGACGTGGCGGTGCTGAAGGGCGTGAAAGCCCTGCTCTACGCGCGAGGCTACAAGATCGAAGGCGTGCAGCGCCTCTATCGCGAAGAAGGGATCAAGCGGCTGCTGACGGCCGGCGATCCTGACGGCGCCATGGGCGTCAGCGCGGCGGATTTCGAACATGAGGACGCGGGCGACACGGCCGCCGCCGCCCCTGTCGGCGCCGGTGAGCGTGCGCGCCTGAAGCACGTCCTGAAAGAGCTCGAGGCCGCCAAGGCGCGGCTCGATTCCGTTCTGGATCAGGCCTGATTTAAGCCGTTGCAGCCCGGCGGGACGCCCCCTATAAGGGCGCCTCTTCGGAGCGTGGCGCAGCCTGGTAGCGCACTTGACTGGGGGTCAAGGGGTCGCAGGTTCGAATCCTGTCGCTCCGACCATCTATCGATTTTCACGGACGCGACGCCCCCAGCGCGCGTCCGTTTTCTTTTGCACTAGCCCTGCGGGTTCTTCGCCTCGGCCCACTTGAACAGCGGCAGCAGGGGCACGAACCAGGCGATCCCCACGACAGCGAAATAGAGAACCTTGGCCCACCAGGCCTCGGGCACGAAGGCCGACAGGCTGACCGCGCCCCAGACATAGGCAGCGAGATAGGCGAGGGCGCCGATACCCGCCACGGCCTTGCGCGTCCTGGGGCCCATGCTCGTCATCCCGCAAAAGCAAAGCGCCGCGGAGGCCCCGCGGCGCCGGTTCTTCTAGCCTTGACGGCGGGCCGTGTCAGGCGTTTCGGCGCACCAGGCCCAGGAGCGCCAGGAGCAGCACCGCGCCCGCGGCCGAGACCGCCAGGCTGGCCCACCAGCCGGTGTAGGCGATGTTCAGCACATTGGCGATGAAGGCGCCCAGGAACGAGCCCACCAGCCCCACCACGAGAGTGATCATCAACCCGTGCCGGCGACCGGTTACCTGGTCGGCGATCCAGCCGGCGACGATGCCAATAACGATCGCCCCCAGGATTCCGCCGACGTCGTGCATGGTCAGTCCTCGTAAAGCGCCAGCTTACATGCGCCGACGGCTTTTGAAATGCCGCGAACACGCGTGGGTTCCGCTTTCGAGGAGCCCACCCGAACTCCGGCAAGGCCATATTGAACCAGTTCATCGGCTTCGCCCAGAGGCAATTCCGTCAACCATGACAGTCGCTAAACGCTTCCCCTTACGGCAGGCAAGCGCTATCGGCTCCCCTTCGTTCGGAGTTTCAGGACGGCATGAACCGTTACGCGTCCCCCCCGCGCTCCACGCCTGTGGCGATCTGGTTGTTCGCCCTGGCCGCGCTGGTGTTTCTGATGGTGCTGCTGGGCGGCGCCACGCGCCTGACCCACTCGGGTCTCTCGATCACGGAGTGGAAGCCGATCAAGGGCGCGATCCCGCCCCTGAACACGGCGGAGTGGACGCGCGAGTTCCAGCACTATCAGCAGATCCCGGAATACAGGCTGGTGAACCGGGGCATGAGCCTGGACGCCTTCAAGGGCATCTATTGGTGGGAGTGGTGGCACCGCCTGGTCGGCCGCCTGGTCGGTCTGGCGTTCATTCTGCCGTTCGGCTGGTTCTGGTTCCGGGGCGAGCTGCCCAAACGACTGATCTGGCGATGCCTCGTCCTGTTCGGCCTCGGCGGGCTGCAGGGGCTGATCGGCTGGTGGATGGTGTCCAGCGGCCTGGCCAAGCTGACCTCGGTGGCCCCGGAGCGGCTGGCCATACATCTGGGCGCGGCCCTGATCCTGTTCGTGGCGCTGATCTGGACGGGGCTGGAGGCCCTGAACGGGCCGGAGCGTGTCAGGCCTTCGCGTCGCTGGACCATCGCGGCCGGTCTGGTGCTGGGCATGGCCTATGTGCAGTGCCTCTTGGGCGCGCTGGTCGCCGGCAACCGGGCAGGGCTGATCTACAACGACTGGCCCCTGATGAACGGCCGTTTCCTGGCGCCGATCAGCTGGCAAGGCGGGTTCTTCCACGCCTTCCTGCACGACCAGGCCCTGGTGCAGTTCGATCACCGCATGCTCGCCTATGCGCTGCTGCTGTTCGTCAGCGTCTACGCGGGCCTGTTCCTGAAGGGGCGCATGCCCGAGGGCATGAAGGTGGGGATGGGCGCGCTGCTGGGGCTGGTCTGGCTGCAGGCGGCGCTCGGGATCGCCACCCTGATGGCCGTGGCGCCCCTGTGGTTGGCCATGATCCACCAGACCGGGGCGGTGCTGGTGCTGACCGCGGCGACGGCGGGCCTGTGGAGCATGCTGCGCTTCGAACAGCGCTCGTTCGGCGGCGGGATCGGCTCGCGGGCGCTGTAAGGTGTCGCTTTTCTTGCGGTATTATCATACCGTAATCGGAAAGTTGTTTTAAAACAGCATACTGACGCCAATCCTGCGTCTAAACTGCGGTTGACGGGGCAGGGCGCCTCCTGTACATCGCCCGCTCTCGCGGAGCGGCCCATCGGCTTTTCCGCCGTACTGGGATCCGACCTCATGTTGAAATCGACCACGGCTTCGCTGAAGCCTGCGGACGTCGAGAAGAAGTGGATCGTGATCGACGCGAAGGACGCCGTGGTCGGCCGCCTTGCTTCGTTCATCGCCATGCGTCTTCGCGGCAAGCACCGCCCCGACTACACCCCGCACGTGGACTGCGGCGACTACGTCGTCGTCGTGAACGCGGACAAGGTGAAGTACACCGGCCGCAAGCTGGAACAGAAGATCTTCTACTGGCACACGGGCCACCCGGGCGGCGTCAAGCAGCGCACCGCCGGCCAGCTCCTGGCCGGCCGCTTCCCCGAGCGCGTGCTCGAGAAGGCGGTGGAGCGCATGCTGCCCAAGGAAAGCCCGCTTGCCCGCAAGCAGATGACGCACCTGCGCATCTACGCCGCCGGCGAACACCCCCACGAAGCCCAGAGCCCGGAAGTCATCGACTTCGCGGCCCTGAACGCCAAGAACGCTCGGAGCCTGTAAGCGATATGACCGACGTGCAAGCTCCCGCTCCTCAGGGCATGGACGCCCTGCAGAGCCTGTCCTCCAACCCGGCGCCCGAGGCGGTGACCCGCGAGCCGCAGATCGACAAGTTCGGTCGCGCCTACGCCACCGGCAAGCGCAAGAACGCCATCGCGCGCGTCTGGATCAAGCCGGGCTCCGGCAAGATCACCATCAACGACCGCGACCAGGAGATCTATTTCGCGCGCCCCGTGCTGCGCATGATGATCGCCCAGCCGATGGCCATCACCGATCGCTCGACCCAGTTCGACGTGATCGCGACCGTCGAAGGTTCTGGCCTGTCGGGCCAGGCCGGCGCCATCCGCCACGCCATCTCCAAGGCTCTGACCTACTACGAGCCCGGCCTGCGCGGCGCGCTGAAGGCCGCCGGCTTCCTGACCCGCGACTCGCGCGTCGTCGAGCGCAAGAAGTACGGCCGCGCGAAAGCCCGCCGCAGCTTCCAGTTCTCGAAGCGCTAATACGGTCTCAAGGTCTGCGATACAGCGGGCGCTCCGGGAGACCGGGGCGCCCGTTTTCTTTTCCGGTCCAAGGTTCAGGAGGGCGGCATGGCCCACAAGGTGTTCATAGACGGCGAGGCGGGCACGACCGGCCTGCAGATCCGTGCGCGGCTTGAGGGGCGGCGAGACCTCGAACTCCTGAGCATCGCGCCGGAGCGCCGCAAGGACGCCGGCGCACGGGCGGAGCTGCTGAACGGCGCCGACGCGGTGATCCTGTGCCTGCCCGACGACGCCGCGCGCGAGGCGGTGGCCCTGATCGAGAACGCCACGACCAAGGTGATCGACGCCTCCACCGCGCACCGCGTGGCGGCGGGCTGGACCTACGGCTTTCCCGAGATGATCGGCGGCCAGCGCGAGGAGATCGCGGCCGCTACCCGCATCGCCAACCCCGGCTGCTATCCGACCGGCTTCATCGCCCTGGTCCGGCCGCTGGTGGAGGCGGGCATCCTGCCGCCCGAGCATCCGGTCAGCGTCAACGCGGTCTCGGGCTATTCCGGCGGCGGCAAGTCGATGATCGCCGAGTTCGAAGAGGGCAGGACCAAGGACGCCTTCCGCATCTACGCCACCGCGCTCGGTCACAAGCATGTGCCGGAGATGCAGGAGTACGGCGGCCTAGTCTCACCGCCGCTGTTCGCGCCCTCGGTCGGCCGCTACGCCCAGGGCATGATCGTGGAGGTTCCGCTGCAGCTGTGGGCCCTGCCGACCGATCCGCCCCTGTCGGAGGTGCGCGAGTGCCTGGCCGAGGCCTATGCCGGCGAACGCTTCATCAGCGTGGCCGACGAGGAAGAGCTGGCGGCGACCCGGACCCTGGATCCGGAAGGCCTGAACGGCACCAATCGCATGAAGCTCTACGCCTTCGGCAGCGAGCACGACGGCCAGGCGCGCCTGGTGGCCCTGCTCGACAATCTGGGCAAGGGCGCCTCGGGGGCTGCGGTGCAGAACCTCAACCTGGCGCTGGGCCTGGACGAGGGCGCAGGGCTGGAATGAACTTCCGCCGGGCCGCTCCCGCCGACACTGAGCGTCTGCGAGAGATCATGCGCGGCTCCAACGGCTATGCGGAGCCTCAGGCGCGAGCGATGATCGACGCCTATGCCGCGACCTGGGCGCCGGGCCCGGAGGTCTGGCTGATCGAGGACGAGCGCGGCGTGGCCGGCTTCCATAGCCTGGAGGCTCTGGACGGCGAGCGCCTGGACCTCGACCTTTTCTTCATCGACGATGCCCGTCAGGGCGAGGGACTGGGCGTGGCCCTGTTCAAGCATATGGCTGCGCAGGCCCGGGCGAGAGCGGCCCGCCAGGTGGTGATCGTCTCCAACCCCGGCGCCGTGGGCTTCTATCGGCGCATGGGCGCGAGCGATGACGGGGTTCAGCCCGGCGGCGCCTTCGTGACGTGGCCCCGGCCGCGCCTCGTGCTCGACCTCTAGCGGGCGCCTCCGCTCGGCGCGCCGGGTCCGACGTCCGTCGCATCAGGCTGGACTGTAGCGCCGGGATTGCATCCATCCGCGCGTTCGAGGCGTATCTAGCCTTATCGAAGCCGGGAGCTTGAGCCAGATGCTGACCAATCGCCGCGCCGTTCTGTTCGGAAGCCTGGGCCTCGGCGTCGTGGGCCTGGGCGGCCTGACCGCCATGCCGGCGCTCGCCGCCAACTTCGCCAATTCGCCGTGGCGCAAGATCAGCGACGCGGAATGGAAGAAGCGCCTGCCGCCCCTGGCCTATTCGATCCTGCGGCACGAGGCGACCGAGTATGCCGGCACGAGCCCGCTGGAGAAGGAACACCGGCACGGGACCTTCGTGTGCCTGGGCTGCGGCCTGCCGCTGTTCAAGTCCGAGTGGAAGTTCGAGTCCGGCACAGGGTGGCCCAGCTTCTTCCGCGCCTGGGACGCCAACCTGGTGAAGAAGACCGACCGGCAGCTACTGGAAGTCCGAACGGCTTACGCCTGCGCCCAATGCCTGGGGCACCAGGGCCACGTCTTCGACGACGGCCCCAAGCCCACAGGCCTGCGCTACTGCAACAACGGCGCGTCGCTGAAATTCATTCCGGGGTAGGGCGGCGCGTTCGAGGCCGTCGAAGACGGCGTCGACCTTAGCGGTTTCTCCTTGGAGCGCGCGGGTTCCCGTGATCCGTTCGGCGCGGACGGAGGGGATTTCTGATGCGGTTGCCGGTCTGGGCGCTGGGATTCGCCAATCTGCCGCTGGGCCTCACCGGAGGCTTGGCGCTCCTGACCATGCCGCAGTGGCTGGCCGCGCGGAACGTGCCTGAGCCGGACATCGCCCAGCTCACCACCCTGGCTCTGATCGCCAGCGTGGCCGTGTTTCTGCTGGGACCGCTGTTCGACGTCTGGTTTCGGCGGCGAACCTATGCGGTCGCCTGCTGCGTGACGGCCGCGCTCGGCGCCGGAGTGGCGGTCGCGGCCGGCTCGAACCTCACGCTGCTGGCCATCGGCTTGGTTCTGGCGACCGGGGGCGGCTCGGCGAACACCATCGCCGTCGGCGGCTGGCTCGGCGGGATGATCGACAAGGCGCACGACGCGACCCTGGGCGCCTGGATGGTGGTGGCCAACATCACCGGTTTTGGCGTCCTGGCCATGATTGGGATCGGCGTGATCCGCGGAATGCCCGCGCCCTTGGCGGCCGCCTTGCTTGCGGCGCCGGTGCTGGCGCCGCTGTTGATCTATGCGGTGACGCCGTGCCCGCCGCCGGATGGGCGTCTCGCGCGTGAAAGCTTCGGCCAGTTCTTCGGTGACCTGTCGGTGCTGGTCAGGCGTCCGGTCGTGGCCCAAACGCTGATGCTGTTCGCGGTTCCGGCCGCCTCCTTCGCCCTGACGAACACGCTGGGCGGGCTGGGGCGGGACTATCATGCGCCCGAAAGCTTCGTGGCCGTGATGGGCGGCGCGGCGGCCATCGCCGCGGGGCTGGTCGGCAGCCTGATGGTTCCACCGTTGGCCCGCCGCGCGCCGGTGCGCAGGCTGTATCTGCTGGTCGGGATAGTCGGGGCGCTGTTCACGCTCAGCCTGATTGTCCTGCCGCATACGCCCGCCTTGTTCGCTGCGGCGATGATCGGCCAGAACGTCGCGCAATCCGCGGCGCTGTCGATGGTGACCGTCATCGCGCTGCAGTCGCTCGGCGAGAACAACCCCTTCGCCGCGACCCAGTTCGGACTGCTGAACTCCGCCTCCTCCCTGCCGATCGCCTACATGCAGTATCTGGACGGGCAGGCGTACGGGGCCGGCGGATTGCCTTTGATGTACCTGGCCGACGGCGGGCTGGGGCTGGGCGCCTGCCTCACGATGGCGTTGCTGCTTAAATTTTGGTCGAGGCGGAGCGCGAGCGAGCCATCAACGTCGTGAGCTGAAACGCCCAGGCGCCGCCTACGTCTTCCGCGCGCTAAGCGCCGACTCCACCGTCAACCCGAACAGGACCCCGCCCACGATCGCGGCGAGGGTGAAGTCATGGCCGGGCCAGAGGATCGCTGCGACGGCGCACGCGATCAGGATCATCGGCAGGATCGCCGACAGCATCAGGGTCACAGGCGAGCCCGGCTGGGCGAGAGGCGCGTTCGGCGGGCGCTTCAGCAGGAAGCGATTGATCAGCAGGTAGGCCGCGACCACGGCGGGGGCCACGATCACCGGCCGCCAGCGCATGTCGACCGGCGCGCTGACCCAGGCGGCCAGCACCAGCACCACGAGCGCCAGGCCGGTGGAAAGCGCCAGGAACAGGTTGGCCTGGGCGACCTTCTTCGGATCGACCTCGATCAAGAGCGCACCTTCACATAGTCACCCGGCGCGTCTCCGAGCGGCTTCAGCGGGCCCTTGAGCGGGTCACGGGCGGGGACCATCGGCCCGGACTTGGCGTGCAGCCACTCGGCCCAGTGCGGCCACCATGAGCCGGGCTTCTCCACCGCGCCGGCGAACCACTCCTCGAAGGTGGCGGGGAGGGCGGGGTTTTCCCAGTGCTGGTACTTCTTGGCGGCCGGGGCGTTGATGACGCCCGCGATATGTCCGGAGCCCGCCAGCGAGAAGGTGGTTGGGCCGCCGAACCTGCGCGCGCTCTTGTAGACCGAGCGGGCGGGGGCGATGTGGTCCTCGCGGCTGGCCTGGAAATAGAGCGGGATCTTCACCGCGCCGAGGTCGAGCTTCACCCCATCCAGCTCCATCTCGCCCTTCGACAGAGCATTCCGGCCATAGAAGTTGCGCAGGTAGAACATGTGCAGCGCCTTGGGCATGCGCGTCTGGTCGGAGTTCCAGTAGAGCAGGTCGAAGGCCGGCGGCTCCTTGCCCATCAGGTAGTTGGAAATGAAGAACGACCAGATCAGGTCGTTGGCGCGCAGGGCGTTGAAGGTGTCGGCCATGGCCGAGCCCGGCAGCACGCCGCCCGCCTCGTCCATGCGCTTTTCGACTTCGGCCAGCCAGGCTTCGTCGGTGAAGAGCAGCAGGTCACCGGCCTCGGAGAAATCGTGCTGGGCGGCGAAGAAGGTGGCGGAGTTGATGCGCTTGTCGCCCTTGGCCGCCATGTGGGCGAGGCTGGCGCCCAGCATCGTGCCGCCGATGCAGTAGCCGACGGTGTTCACCCGATCGACGCCACACTGCTCCATCACCTTGGCCGAGGCCGAGTAGATGCCGCCCTGCATGTAGTCGGCGAAGGACTTGGCCGCGAGTTCCGGCCCCGGATTGACCCAGGAGGTGACGAACACGGTGAAGCCCTGGCTGGTCAGCCAGCGGATCATCGAGTTCTCGGCTCTGAGGTCCAGGATGTAGAACTTGTTGATCCAGGGCGGGAAGATCAGCAGCGGCGTCTCGCGCACCTGCTCGGTCGTCGGATCGAACTGTAGCAGCTCATAGAGCTCGTCGCGCCAGACCACCTTGCCGGGCGCCGTGGCGACGTTCTCACCGACCTTGAAACGCGAGGCGTCGGTCTGGCTGATGGCCAACTTGCCCTGGCCGCGCTCGATGTCCTTGGCGAACTGCTCCATGCCGCGGACCAGGCTTTCGCCATTGGTCGCGGCCAGCTCGCGCAATGCGGCGGGATTGGAAGCCAGGAAATTGGTGGGCGAAAAGGCGTCGGTCAGCAGCTTGGTGAAGAACTCGACCCGGCGCTTGGTCAGGTGGTCCACGCCCTCCACGCCCGAGACCAGGCTGTTCAGCCAGTCGGAAGTGACGAGGTAGGACTGTTTCATCACGTCGAAGACCGGATTGTCGCTCCATTCCGGATCGTTGAAGCGCTTGTCGCCCTTCTGCGGGGCGGCGACCGTTTCCGCGCTCTCGCCTGCGGCCCGGCGGGCGGCGGACTGCCACAGGTCCATGTAGCGGCCGAACAGGTCGGCCTGGGCCTTGAACAGGCGGTCGGGGTTGGCGGCCAGGCGGCCCATCACCTCGGTCATGGCCGGGGCGACATTGAAGGGGTCGGGCGACAGGGCCTTGGGACGGTCGGCCTGGGAGAGGGCCGCTTCGGCGATCGCCTGCTGGGCGGTGAGCGCCGCCTTGGCCAGGTTCAGCGACAGGGTCTCGATCGCCTCGCGCTTGCCGGGGTCGAGCAGGTTGAACTCATAGGCCGCGTCCGCCGAGACCGAGGCGCGGGCGTCGGCCGAGCGCGCGGCTTCCGGGTGCGGCTGTTGGGGCGCCTCGGGGCGAGGGGAGGGCCTGGGTTCGGCGGCAGGCTTGGCCTTGCCTTCGGTCTTGACGTGCTTGGCCGCCTTCCTGGCCTTGGGCGCCGCGGAGGTCTTGCCCTTGGCTTCAGCCTTGGCCGCCTTGGCCTTCTTGCTCACGCCGCCCTCGTCCGCCATGCCGATGCTCCCTTTCGGCCTTCCGCCGCCCGTCCGGATCGCTTATGAGCGAAAGGAACACGAACGGCGAGCGTCGCTTTTTATGACGATCGGACTTCCGCACAAGACCGAGCTTGGAAAGACCGCCCTGATCGCGCTCGCGATCGGCTGCGCGGCGCTGGTTTCCGGCTGCGCGTCGTTCGCCGGCAAGACCGACACGACCTCGTCCGCCGCCGCCTCGGTGACCAGGGTCGAGCACATGGACCTGCCTTATCCGCGCTGGTCGCAATTCCCTGCCGCCCCGACCAATGTGCCCACGCCCGCCGCCGTCTCGACCGAGGCCAAGGCGGTGGAGGCCGACCAGGTCCAGCTGCTGGGCGAGGCGTCGCAGCTGCAATGGACCCTGTGCTGCACCGACGCGTGGGCGGCGCAGGCGCGTTCGGCCATCGACCCCGCCATGGCCGTGCAGGCCCCGCCCGACGCAGAGGCCCAGACCGAAGCCTTCGCCAAGGCGATGCGCGAAGCCGCCACCCCGCCGGCCCAGGCGCCCAAGTAACACCCGGACCGCTCGGGCGCGGCGTACGACCGGGCCTGACGCCGAATCAATTCAGACTGCCTGTTCAGGAGACCTTGATGCCTTCTTCCGACTTCGAGCGCGATCTCGCGCTGGACGCGGTGCGCGTGACCGAAGCCGCCGCCATCGCCGCCGCCAAACTCGCCGGGCGCGGGGACGAGAAGGCCGCCGACCAGGTCGCCGTGGACGCCATGCGCACGGCCCTGAACAGCCTCGATATCGACGGCACCATCGTCATCGGCGAGGGCGAGCGCGACGAGGCGCCGATGCTTTACATCGGCGAGAAGGTCGGCTCCGGCAAAGGCCCGGCGGTGGACATCGCGCTGGACCCGCTGGAAGGCACGACCCTGACCGCCAAGGCCATGGCCAATGCCCTGGCGGTGCTGGCCATCTCGCCGGCCGGCGGCATGCTGCACGCGCCCGACACCTACATGGACAAGATCGCCATCGGCCCGGGCTACGCCGAGGGCGTGATCGACCTGGACGCCAGCGCGGCGGACAACGCCATGGCCCTGGCCAAGGCCAAGGGCGTGCCGATCCACGAACTGACCGCCTGCGTGCTCGACCGCCCGCGCCATGCGGAGATCATCGCGGGCTTGCGCAAGGTCGGGGCGCGGGTGCTGCTGATCACCGACGGCGACGTGGCCGGCGTGATCCACACCGCCGAGCCGGAGACCGGCGTCGACATCTATATCGGCCAGGGCGGGGCGCCGGAGGGCGTGCTGGCCTGCGCGGCCTTGAAGTGCGTCGGCGGCCAATTCCAGGGCCGCCTGGTGTTCCGCAACGACGACGAGCGCGGCCGGGCCGAGCGCCTGGGCCTGACCGACTTCGACCGCAAATATACGCTGAACGAACTGGTCAAGACCGACGCCATCTTCGCCGCCACCGGCGTGACCAAGGGCGCCATGCTGGACGGCGTGCGCTATGAGCGCGGCCTCGTGACCACCCACACCCTGGTGATGACCTCGTCCAACCGCACCGTGCGCCGCGTGCGCATGAGCCGGCCGGTCTAGGGGTCCTGATGGCGGATGGCGGCGGTCCGGTAGGGTTCTTAGGCGTCCAGCGCTCGCTCAGCGGGCGGCTGTGGCGCCAGCGGCCGGCCGACGCCGACCTGGTGCGCCATCACCAGCAGAAGCTCGACCTGCCTGAGCCGATCGCCCGCGCCCTGGCGGCGCGCGAGGTCTCTGCTGAGGCCGGGCCGCACTATCTCAACCCGACGCTGAAGGCGCTGTTTCCGGACCCGTCGAGCTTCCTCGACATGGACCGGGCGGCGTCGGCCATCGTCGACGCCCTCGTGGCGGGGCGAAAGACGTTCGTGTTCGCCGACTACGATGTGGACGGGGCCTCCAGCGCCGCCCAGCTGGTGCGCTGGTTCCGCGCGCTCGGCGCCGAGCTGCCGATCTATGTGCCCGACCGCATCAAGGAGGGCTATGGCCCCAGCCCCGCCGCGTTCCGGGGCCTGCGCGAGGCCGGCGCTGAGCTCGTCATCACCGTGGACTGTGGGGCGGCGGCCTATGACGCCATCGCCCATGCCGCCGAGATCGGGCTCGAGGTCGTGGTGATCGACCACCACCTGATGCGCGCCGATCCGCCGGCCTGCCTGGCCGTGGTCAATCCGAACCGGCCAGGCTGTGAGTCGGGGCAGGGGAACCTGGCGGCGGCGGGGGTGACCTTCGTGCTCCTGGCCGCCCTGAACCGCGAGGCGAGGAAGCGCGGGCTGTTCGAGGGGCGAGCCGAGCCCGACGTACGGGCGTGGCTGGACCTGGCGGCGCTGGGCGCGGTCTGCGACGTGACGCCCCTGACCGGCTTCAACCGCGCCCTGGCCTCGCAGGGGCTGAAGGTGATGTCGGCCTGGCGCAATCCTGGGCTGGCTGCCCTGATGCAGGTCGCGGGCGGGAAGGAGGGGCCGGCGACGGCCTTCCACGCCGGCTTCATCCTGGGGCCGCGCATCAATGCGGGCGGGCGCATCGGCCGGGCGGACCTGGGCGCGCGGCTGCTCTCCACCGACGATGCGGAGGAGGCCCTGGCCCTGGCCACCGAGCTCGACGCGCTGAACACCGAGCGCAAGGACGTGGAGCGGGAGGTCACCGAGGCGGCCATCGCCCTGGTGGAGAAGGCCTCCAACTTCGATCCCGAGGCGCCGATCATCATCGCCGCGGCCGAGGGCTGGCATCCCGGCGTGATCGGCATCGTGGCGGGCCGCCTGCGTGAGCGGTGGCGCCGGCCTGTGTTCGTGATCGGTATCGATCCGGTGGCGGGGCTGGGCAAGGGCTCGGGCCGCTCGCAGCCGGGGGTGAACCTCGGCCGGGCGGTGCAGGCGGCCTATGAGGCCGGCCTCTTGCTGTCGGGCGGGGGCCACGCCATGGCCGCTGGCCTGACCGTGCGCACCGCCGACATCCCCGAACTGCGCGCCTTCCTGGCCGAACGCCTGGCCGAGGAGACCGCCGAGGCGGTGGCGGCCGACGCGCTGGACATCGACGCGGTGGTGACGCCCCGGAGCGCGGACCGGGCGCTATGGGCCTCGTTCGAGCAGCTCAACCCCTTCGGCCAGGGCAACCCCGAGCCGATTTTCGCCATGGCCGGCGTGCGAGTCGCCGACGCCATGCCGATGAAGGGCGGGCACATGCGCTGCAACCTGATCGACGCGGACGGCGCACGCATCCGGGCGGTGGCCTGGCGCTGCGGCGACAGCCCGCTGGGCATGCGGCTGATGGCCGGCGGCGGGTCGCTGCATGTGGCCGGCAAGCTGAAACCGGACGATTGGAACGGTCGCAACGGCGTGCAGTTCGAGATCGAGGACGCCTTCGATCCGCGTCAGAGCGGGTCATGAGAAAGTGGCCCCACTTTCTCGCCCGGACCCGCTCTTGAATCCTCAATCATGAGCCCTTTCGGGCGGCAGGAGCGGAAATGCGCTCCCGCCTAAAGGGCTCAGGCAAATTGACGCGAAAAGCTTCGCCAAAACGGGGTTGCGCCCCGCGAGGAGGGCCGCTATATCGCCCGCTCCTCGCCGCGGTCCCTTCGTCTATCGGTTAGGACGCCAGATTTTCAATCTGGAGAGAGGGGTTCGACTCCCCTAGGGACTGCCAACTTTTCGCCGGGGCGCCGGCGACCTGCGAGGTCTCTGAAAAATGGTCCGCCCACGCCTATGAGGCGAAATCTGGGCGTTCGCGTCGCCGAAACGATCCGTAGGCGGCGAATTGTCGCTTTTTTTCGCCTCATGCGCGCGCTGATTCCGTTGCGCTACCCGACGGACGCCAAGGCCGATTACCTCCGCTTTTCAGATGTTTGAGGCATAGGAGCGCTGCTCAGGCGGTGTTTTGGGGCATGCACGTCGATTCTCCCCTTGAGCGAAATTTCGGTTTCTCCCCTCTTAACATCAAATATCCGTGTTATAGTTTTCACGGGGTCGTCTGACTTTCGGCGGCCAAGAGGGGCTGGAGCGGTGAGTTACGATTTTGAGGGCGTAGATTCGCAAGCAGAGGCCGTACGCATCAGCGGCCGCGTGAAGTGGTTCGATCCCGGCAAGGGCTACGGCTTCATCGTCCCGGACGAACCCGACAAGACCGATCTCAAGGACGTCCTCTTGCACGTCACAAGCCTGAGGGATTCGGGCCGGGAAGGCGCTCTGGAAGGCTCCCTGATCGTTTGCGACGTCGTGCGCCGCCAGAAGGGCTGGCAGGTCGCGCAGATTTTCGAACTCGACGAGACCGCAGCGCCCGCGCCCGCGGAACGGCGCGGCTACGACAGCCTGCGCCGCGAACGGGGCGGGGACATCGGCGGCTTCCAGCGCGCCGCGCCGCGCCGTCCGGCGCTCGAGGCCCGCGGCCCGCTGGAGCAGGCCAAGGTCAAGTGGTTCAACCGTACCAAGGGCTATGGCTTCGTGGTGCGCGAGGCGGAGCCCGGCGACATCTTCGTTCATATCGAGACGTTGCGCCGCTGTGGGCTTGACGACCTGCAGCCCGGGGATGATGTGATGGTGCGCTTCGCCGAGGGCCCCAAGGGCCTCGTCGTGGCGGAAATCCAGCCGGCCTGATCCCACTGAACCGAGTTCCCATGCTGCGTTCTTCGACCTGCGCTCCGCTCCGGATGCTGGCGGCGGCGATCGCCGTCTCCGCCTTGATGGCGGGCTGCGGCCGCGCCGAACAGCCTTCCGCCTCGGTCGATGTGGCGCCCAAGACCGACGCCTGCGGCCCGATGCCGGGCAAGCTGGCGCGTTCGGAGCTGGAAATCGTCGGCAAGGGCAGGACCCATCGCTTCGATATCGAGGTGGCGGCGACGGAGGCCGCTCGTGAGTACGGCCTGATGTGCCGCCCGGCCATGACCGACCATCACGGCATGCTGTTCGAGTTCGAGCAGCCGGCGGAACAGACGTTCTGGATGAAGAACACCTACATCCCGCTCGACATCATCTACATCGGCGCGGACGGGAAGATCGTGTCGATCTCGCGCAACGCCAAGCCGTTCGACCAGACCCCGCTGCCGTCCTACGGCGCGGCCAAGGGCGTGCTCGAGATCAACGGCGGGCTGGCGGCCAAGCTGGGCATCGAGCCGGGGGACCAGGTCAGACACCCGTTCTTCGGCAAGCGCTGAGGCGCAAACCGCGCGTTGCGGCTGAGAAGGCGCCGTGGCAAGAGGGGCGTCCGCCGATGTCCGGGGCGTAGCGCAGCCTGGTAGCGCATCTGCTTTGGGAGCAGAGGGTCGCAAGTTCGAATCTTGCCGCCCCGACCATTCGGCCCGAACTTTTGGAGTGTGAGCATGCTCGCGCGCATCTACCGTCCGGCCAAGACCGCCATGCAGTCCGGCCGCGCCAAGACCAAGGAATGGGTGCTGGAATTCGAGCCGGCCTCCGCGCGCGTGCCCGATCCCCTGATGGGCTGGACCTCAAGCCAGGACACCAATCGCCAGGTGCGGCTGGAGTTCGCCAGCAAGGACGACGCGGCCGCCTACGCCCAGAAGCACGGCATCGCGTTCCAGGTGTTCGAGCACCACGAGCCCAAGCTGGTGCTCAAGGCCTATGCCGACAACTTCGCCTTCAACCGCAAGCAGCCCTGGACGCACTGAGGGTTTGCCGCGGGGCGTTGTGCCCGTAGCTCAGCTGGATAGAGCATCCGCCTTCTAAGCGGACGGTCGCAGGTTCGAATCCTGCCGGGCACGCCACTCTACGCCAAGGTTTCGGGCGGCAGGCCACCCGGTCAAAATCAGTCCTCGGGCGTGCGCTGGATCACGGCGCCGGCGGCCGCGCTTGCACACACTCACGCTTCGTCGGTGGAGCGCGGGCATGTCGCACAGGGTCAGTCTGATCGTGGGGCCGGTGGAGTCGGTGCGGGGCCTGTGCGGGCCGGAGCCGGGTTGCCGGCTGTTCTCGCCGCCGCTGGCGGTCGCCTTCGCCGTGGCGCCTGTGACGGTCGGAGATAGCGCCAATGTGCCCGGTTGGATCGGCGCGGAGCTCAACGGCCGGGCGCTGACGCTGCCCGAGACCGACATGCGCAGGCTGGCGGCGGCCTCGGCCAGGGGCGCCCTGGCCTATGTGGAAACCGACTACAACGCCGGCGCCGGCTACCAGGCGGCGGCATTGTGGATGGACGGGGCATTGGCATTCGGGCCCGAGATCGCCTGGATCGGCGAGATCGGCTGGCCGATCAGCCGGGCCCTGGACGGCATGGGCGTGAGAGCCGACGGCGGCGACGCCTACGCGGCCTTCGGCCTGGGAGAGGTGCGCAGCCACGCCGACATCTTGGAGACCTGGCCGGAGATCACCGGTGACCGAGTCGCC
Organism: Pseudomonadota bacterium; assembly: GCA_018241995.1. GTDB lineage: Bacteria > Pseudomonadota > Alphaproteobacteria > Caulobacterales > Caulobacteraceae > JAFECT01. The sequence goes on along the minus strand of JAFECT010000004.1, from coordinate 147,466 downwards.
GCCCCGGCGCCGGGCCGCCCCAAGACCGCATCGGCGAAGGAGCCCTGGTGGCTGCGCTTCCTGGGGCCACGGCTCGACTGAGCGAGGCGCCGCCTAGTCTCACATGTGGCGCCAGCGGCTGACGGCTATGGCAGCACCTGGGCCAGGATGATCGCGAGAACGACGGAGCCCACGGCGATCGCCGCCGCCAGCCAGGCCATCAGCCGCTTCTGTTTGCGATTGGTCGGGATGACGCCGTCGAGTCCGTAGGTCACGATCATCTGGTCGGAGCCTTTGAGGATCCAGATGCAGTTCACGATCTGAGTCACGCACAGCGCGATCAGGAAACCCATGCCGAGGCTGAGATGGCCGAAGTAGGCCACCGCGGCGAGGCCGGCGAGCACGAGCAGCCCCATGCCGCTGCCGACTACGGCGACAAACTGCCGATGCTCGCGCACGGTCATGAGGGGCCTCCGGACGCCGGCTGCTTCCGGAACAGCTTGAACAGCATGATAGCGCCGATAAAAAACACGATGACGAGTTCCGCGCTGCGCATGAGCAGGAGCGGGTGGGCCAACCGGGGCATGGCCCAAAAGCCCAGGGCGATGAGGGCGACGGCAGACCCCAGCACTAGAATCACTACGCGGGTCTGACGGCTCGGCTTCGCGTTGGGGAACGTGTAGTCCTCGCCGTGGCGGGCCTTGAGCGCTTGCGTCTCTCGCAGCTGCTGATAGGCGCTCAACAACATCATGAACATCATCACCCCCGTGATCCAGTCCGGCTGGCGTCCCAGAGACAGGATCACGGCGCTGCAGATAACCGACAGCGCCACGCTCCCCAGCAGGACGATCACGACGAAGCGGCGGAGGCGGACGATCCGGCCGAGCGTCATGGCCTTGGCAGTCATGGGAAGCGCTCCCGCGTAAGTGTCGTCCATACTTTAGCGCAACCCGGTGGCAGCGCCATAGCGATCCAGCCCCTGCCTGAGGTCGGCGATCAGGTCGTCGACGCCCTCCAGGCCGATGTGCAGGCGGATCAGGGGGCCGACGCGTTTGGGCTGATGCTGGCGTTTGGTCAGTTGCGGGTCTTCCCAGGTGGCCAGGCTCTCGAATCCGCCCCAGGAGAAGCCGACGCCGAACAGCTGCAAGGAATCGAGGAGGGCCTCTGCGTCCTGGCGCGAGCCGGGTTTGAGCTCCACGCCCATCAGGCCCGAGGCGCCGGTGAAGTCGCGCTTCCATAGGCCATGGTCAGGGGACGAGGGCAGGGCGGGGTAGAGCACCTCGACGACCTCTGGCTGGGCCTGCAGCCATTCGGCCACCTTCAGGGCGGAGCGTTCGTGCTCAGGCAGGCGCACGGCCAGGGTCCTGAGGCCCCGAAGCACCAGCCAGGCGTCATCGGGCGAGACGAACCAGCCGAAGTCCTCGATCACGTCGTCGATGCGCTTGGCCAGTTTCGGGTCGTTGACGGCGATGGAGCCGCCGAAGGCGTCGGAATGGCCGCCGGCGTATTTGGACAGGGCCTGGGCGCTGATGTCCGCGCCGTGGTCGAGCGGCTTGAGATAGACGCCGGCGGCCCAGGTGTTGTCGACCAGGGTGCGGATGCCTTTTGCGCGGGCGGCGTCGGCGACGGCGCGGGTGTCCTGGATCTCGAAGGTCAGGGAGCCCGGCGATTCCATGAGGATCAGGCGCGTGCGCTCGGTGCAAAGCGCCATCAGTTCCTCGGCCGAGGCGCGCGGCGGGGCGAAGCGGGCGGCTATGCCGAAGCGTTTCAGCTGATGCTCGCAGAAGCGGCGTGTGGGCCAGTAGACCGAATCGGTGACCAGCACCTCGTCGCCGGCCTCAACCGCGGCCAGGATGGCGATGGTCATGGCGGCCAGGCCCGTCGGCGCCAAGAAGACGGTCTGAGCATGCTCGAGTTCGCTCAGGGCCTCGCGCAGCACGGCGTGGACCTGCCCGCCGGAGATGCCGTAGCCGGGACCCAGCGCATTGCTGCGCAGGGTTTCGGCCTTGGCGTTGAGCAGGGTGGTGGCCCGCTCGATCGGCGGATTGACCGGCCGGCGCGGGGCGGTGCGGCGGACCGCGTCTTTCAGAAGGCGCGTGCGTTCGTCCATTGACTTGACGCCGTCTCCGCTTAGCTGGCCTGTACGAGGTCTAGGCGCGCGCCGAAGACCCGGCAAGCGCGGCGCGGCGGGAGGAGCGACATGTTCAGACGAGGCCTGCTGCTCGCCGCCGCCCTGCTGGCCCTGGCCGCGTGCAAGGACCCGGGCTCGGCGGTCAATGAGCCGGCGCCGACCGGCCCCGGCGTGAAGGGCGCGCCGGACCTGGCGCTGGGCGAGGCTGTCAAGGCGCAGGGCGCGACGCTTCGCACTATCCGCGCGCGCCGTCGCCTGATCTGCGGGGTCAACACCGGCCTGATCGGCTTCGCCTTCACCGACAACCGGGGCCAGTGGCGCGGCTTCGACATCGACTTCTGCCGCGCGACCGCGGCGGCCGTGCTGGGCGACATCAACGCCGTGCGCTACGTGCCGCTGGGCTCGACCGAGCGCTTCACCGCCCTGCAGTCGGGCGAGGTGGACGTCTTGTGGCGCAACACGTCATGGACCTTCTCGCGCGACGCCGGCAACCGGCTGGATTTCGGCTCGATCAACTACTTCGACGGCCAGGGCTTCCTGGTGCGCAAGTCGCTGGGGCTGAAGAGCGCGACTGAACTGAACGGCGCTCGTATCTGCGTGCAGACCGGATCGACCACCGAGCTGAACGTGGCCGACTTCTTCCGCTCCAAGGGTCTGAAATACACGCCCGTGGTGGTCGACACCGAGGACCAGGCCCACGCGGCCTACGCCAAGGAGGCCTGCGACGCCCTGACGGCCGACATGTCCGAGCTGGCGGCGGTGCGCGCCATCCTGGACAACCCCGACACCCACATGCTGCTGCCGGAGGTGATCTCCAAGGAGCCGTTCGGCCCGGTGGTGCGCCAGGGCGACGACCAGTGGGAGGACATCATCCGCTGGACCCTCTACGCGACCATCCTGGCCGAGGAGTTCGGCATCACCGACCGGAATGTCGACGAGATGCGCCGCACCAGCGCCAATCCGGAGGTGCGGCGCCTGCTGGGCGTGGAGCCTGGCTTCGGCAAGATGCTGGGGCTTTCCGACGACTGGGCCTATCGCGCCATCAAGGCCGAGGGGAACTATGGGCAGATCTTCGAACGCAACATTGGGCGGAACTCCCCCCTGAAGCTCGAGCGGGGCATGAACGCCCTGTGGAACGCCCAGAAGCCGGGGCTGATGTACGCCCCGCCGATGCGCTGAGTCCCCGTTGAGCCGACCTCCGATCCCGATCCGCGCCCGCATCGGCGGACGCGCCGGCCTCGTCGCCCAGATCCTTCTGCTGGGCGCGGTGGTCTTGCTCTTGGCGTGGCTGGCCAGGAACGCTGCGGCCAATATCGCGGCGCGGGGACTGGCCTCGGGTTACGACTTCCTGGGCCGTTCGGCCGGGTTCGATATCTCGCAGCACCTGATCGCCTATGCGCCTGAGGACACCTATTGGCGGGTGTTCCTCGTAGGGGCGGTGAACACGCTGCTGGTCTCGGTGCTGGGCATCGTCAGCGCCACGGCGCTGGGGGTGCTGGTGGGCGTGATGCGGGTGTCGCGCAACTGGATCGCGCGCACGGTGGCCACGGTCTACGTCGAGGTGGTCCGGAACATCCCGCTGCCGATCCAGATCCTGGTCTGGTACAGCCTGATGCTGATCGCGCCGCCGCCTCGCGCGGCGCTGAAGCTCGGCGATCATATCGCACTCTCTAACCGCGGACTCTATTTGCCCTGGCCGCAGCCCTCGACGCAGTGGCTCTATACCTTGGCCTGGATCGCGGTCTCCGTCGCGGCCGGCGCCGTCCTGGAGAGATGGCTCGACCGCCAGAGCCGGATCAGCGGCGTGGCGCGCAGTTTCTGGCCCGGATGGATGCTCACGATCATCGGCACAGCCTTTGCCCTGACGGTGGCCGATAATCCTGAGAGCTGGTCATTCCCTCGTTTCCACGGCTTCGACTTCGAGGGCGGGCTGGTGCTGGCGCCGGCGCTGGTGGCGCTGTGGGCAGCTCTGACCTTCTACACGGCCGGCTTCATCGGTGAGGTGGTGCGGGGCGGCATCGTCGCCGTGGCGCCGGGGCAGGGGGAAGCGGCGCGGTCGCTGGGCCTCAGCGACGGGCAAGCCCTGAGGCTCGTGATCCTGCCCCAGGCTTTCCGGGTGATCGTGCCGCCGCTGGCCAGCCAGTACCTGAACCTGGTCAAGAACTCGTCCCTGGCGGTGATCATCGGCTATCCGGACCTGGTCGCGACCTTCGGCGGCACGGTGCTGAACCAGACCGGCCAGGCCATCGAGTGCCTGTCGCTGGTCATGGCGTTCTATTTGGCGGTCAGCCTGACCATCAGCGTGCTGATGAACGCCTGGAATGCGCGCACAGCGGCCTGGAGCGCGAGATGAGCGCCGCGATGCGCCCGCCGCCGCGCCGCACCGCCCTGCAATGGGCGCGGACGAACCTGTTCGCGACCCCGCTGGATGCCGGCCTGACTGTGATCCTGAGCCTGGGCGCCGCCTGGCTGGCCTGGAGCCTCATCGACTGGGCGGTGCTGCAGGCCACCTTCACCGGCGAGAGCCGCAGCGCCTGCAAGGGTTCGGGGGCCTGCTGGGCCCTGGTCACCGCGCGCTGGCCGCAGCTGTTCACCGGCTTCTATCCCGAGGGGCACCGCTGGCGGGTGGCGGCAGCGACCTTGCTGTTGCTCATGGCCGCCGCGCCCTTCGCCATGCGCCATGCGAAGGCCTGGACCTATCTGCTGGCGCCGGCGGGGATCGTCCTGGCCTTCATGGTGATGGGCGGCGCCCACGTCCTGCCCGGCGTGCCGAGCGAGTACTGGGGCGGGGTGTTCCTGAACCTCCTGATTGGGGTGACGGGCGCGATCTTCGCCCTGCCGATCGGAGTGCTGCTGGCGCTGGGACGGCGTTCGAACCTGCCGATCGTCAAGGCGCTGTCGGTGGGCTTCATCGAGATCGTGCGCGGCGTGCCGCTGATCACCCTGCTGTTCATGGCCTCGGTCATGCTGCCCCTGTTCATGCCCACCGGCGTGACCCTCAGCCGCCTGATGCGGGCCCTGGTGGTGATCACCCTGTTCGAGGCCGCCTACATGGCCGAAGGCGTGCGCGGCGGCCTGCAGGCCACGCCGGACGGCCAGCGCGAGGCGGCCAAGGCGCTGGGCCTCGGGCCGGTCAGGACCACGCTCCTGGTCGTGCTGCCCCAGGCGCTGCGCATCGCCATTCCGGCCCTGGTCAACAGCTTCATCGGCCTGTTCAAGGACACCACCCTGGTGTTCGTGATCGGGCTTCTGGAAGTGACGGGCGTAGCGCGCCAGGCCCTGGCCGACTACGCTTGGCAGGGCAAGGACGTGGAGGCGTTCGCCTTCATCGCCGCCGTGTTCTGGGTCGTCTGTTTCGCCATGTCCCGTTTTGCCGCCGCGCTGGAGCGCGCGCCCAAGGTCAAGCCCGTCCAGGAGCCCGCATGAGCAGCCCAGCGATCCAGGCTCAAGCTGTCCACAAGTGGTTCGGCCAGCTGCACGTGCTGCGTGGCGTCTCGCTCGACGTGGCCGCGGGCGAGAAGGTGGTGGTCTTGGGGCCGTCGGGCTCGGGCAAGTCGACCTTCATCCGCTGCCTGAACGGGCTGGAGGCCTATGAGGAGGGCAGGGTGCTGATCGCCGGCGCCGACCTGAAGGGCCCGAAGAAGGAAGCCGAGGCCGCGCGGCGCAAGACCGGCATGGTGTTCCAGGCCTTCAACCTGTTCCCGCACCTGACCGTGCTGGAGAACTGCACCCTGGCGCCGATCTGGGTGCGCAAGGTCCCGCGCAAGCAGGCCGAGGAGGAGGCGATGGCGCTGCTTGAGCGCGTGCGCATCGCCGAGCAGGCTAGGAAGCATCCCGCCCAGCTCTCGGGCGGCCAGCAGCAGCGCGCCGCCATCGCGCGCGCGCTCGCCATGCAGCCGGAGATCATGCTGTTCGACGAGCCGACCTCCTCCCTCGACCCGGAAATGGTGGGGGAGGTGCTGCAGGTGATGACAGAATTGGCGCTGGGCGGGATGACAATGGTGGTGGTCACGCACGAGATGGGCTTCGCCCGTCAGGTGGCGGACCGTGTCGCCTTCATGGACGCGGGCGAGATTGTCGAGATCGCCCCGCCCGAACAGTTCTTCACCGCGCCCCAGCAGGCGCGCACGCGTGAGTTCCTGTCGAAAATCCTCTGAGCCACCGGAGCGAACATCATGATCGGTTACGTCACCCTGGGCACCAACGACCTGGACCGGGCCGCCAAGTTCTATGACGCCATCGCCGCGGAGCTGGGCGTCGGGCGGTTCATGGAGATGGACAGCTTCATCGCCTGGGGCGTGCCCGGCGGCGGGGCTGGCATCGGCCTGACCAAACCCTTCGACGGCGCCGCCGCCAGCGTCGGCAACGGCGTGATGGTCGCGCTGGAGGCCAAGGACAAGGCCCAGGTCGACCGCATCTACAAGCTGGCCATGGACATGGGCGCCAAGGACGAAGGCGCGCCGGGTCCGAGGGGGGACAGCTTTTATGCGGCGTATTTCCGCGACCCGGATGGGAACAAGCTGAATGCGTTTGTGATGGGGTGAGGAGGGGCCGGCGCCGCTGGCGCCGGCATAGAATCCACCACGATTGGTCGATCCTCCCGACGAACGCCGAGGCCGTGGGCCGAGGCCGGGCCTGTCCGCGCCTGCTCCTGCCTTAAGCCTTCGCCAGCTCCAGCTGGATCACGTTGGTCCGCCCGGTCCTGAACCCCGCCTCGCAGTAGCTGAGGTAGAACGCCCACAGCCTCCGGAACCGCTCGTCGAAACCGAGCGGCGCGATCTCGTCCCAGGCTTTCTGGAAGCGCACGCCCCATTCGGCCAGGGTGTCGGCGTAGTCGACGCCGAAGCGGTTGATCTGGCCCCAGTTCAGGCCCGCGGCGTCGGTCTCCTGCTTCAGGCGCTGTTCGCTGGGCAGGACGCCGCCAGGGAAGATGTACTTCTGGATGAAGTCGGTGGAGGCGCGGTAGCTGGCGAACAGCTCGTCGCGGATGGTGATGATCTGCAGGCCGGCGCGGCCGTCGGGCTTCAGCACGTCGCGCACCTTGGCGAAGTAGGCGGGCCAGTACTCCTCGCCGACCGCCTCGAACATCTCGATGGAGGCGACCCGATCGAACTCGCCTTCGACGTCGCGGTAGTCGATCAGCCGGATGTCGGCCTTTTCGGCAAGGCCCTTATCGAACAGCCGCTTGCGGGCATATTCGTACTGCGCCTGTGAGATGGTGATGCCGGTCAGTTTCGCCCCGACCTCCTTGGCCGCGAACTCGGCGAAGCCGCCCCAGCCGCAGCCGATCTCCAGCACCGTCTGGCCGCGCTGCAGGCCCATGGACCTGGCGAGCGCGGCGTACTTGTTGCGCTGGGCGGCGGTGAGCGTCTGGCCGGGCTTGGCGTAGAGGGCCGAGGAATAGGTCATCGATGGGTCCAGCCACTTCTCGTAGAAGCCGTTCCCCAGGTCGTAGTGGGCGTGGATGTTCTTCTTCGAGCCCTCGCGGCTGTTGCGGTGCATCAGGTGGCCGATGCGGTTGGCCAGGCGCACCAGAGGGTTGCCCTCGATCAGGCCGTGCAGGCGCGAGAGGTTCAGGCTCAGTGTCTCGAGCAGGCGCGACAGGTCCGGCGTGTCCCACTCGCCCGCCATATAGCCCTCCGCGAAGCCGATGGCGCCGCCGGACAGCACGCGGCCGACGAATCGATAGTCGCGCACCACCAGCCGCCCCTCGGGCCCGCCGTCGGGGCCGCGGATCGGGATGCTGAGGCCGTCGGGCGTGATGATCTCGAGCACGCCCTGGGCCCAGTTGCGGGCGGCCAGTCGCACAAAGGTTCGGAACGCGGCAGGCGCGCGCCTGAGCTCCGGCAGCGCCCACACCGGCGCGCTGGAAGACGAATACGCAAGGTCACTCATGATCGTGCCCCTCTCGCTCGTGCAATCATTAAGCGCGCTCATCGGCGCCACGTCAAAGCTGTTTCAGCGACCGCAGGGCGGCGAGCGCGCGCGCGCGCGCCTCCCTGTGGGCGACGATGGGTTGCGGATAGGCGCCGCCGAAGCTCACACCGGCCTCCTCAAGGACAGCCCGCGGCGCGGTCCAGGGCGCATGCAGCCAGCGGTCGGGAAGGCGGGCAAGCTCCGGGACCCAGCGGCGCACATAGACGCCATCGGGATCGAAGCGCTCCCCCTGGGACGCGGGGTTGAAGATGCGGAAGAATGGGGCGGCGTCGGCGCCCGACCCCGCGACCCACTGCCAGTTGGCGGTGTTGTTGGCGAGGTCGGCATCGACCAGGGTGTCCCAGAACCAGGCCTCGCCCTCGCGCCAGTCGATCATCAGGTCCTTGATCAGGAAGGAGGCGACCACCATCCGCACGCGGTTGTGCATGAATCCGGTGGCCCACAGTTCGCGCATGCCCGCGTCGACCATGGGATAGCCGGTCAGGCCGCGGCGCCAGGCCTCCAGGCCCTGGGGATCGTCGCGCCAGGGGAAGGCGGCGTATTTCGGGTCGAAGCTCTTGGTCGGCAGCGCGGGGAAGGCGGCGAGCAGGTGATGGTTGAACTCGCGCCAGCCGACCTCGGTCATCAGCTTTTCGACGGCGCCGGTACGCGCGTCGCCGCGATGGGCGGCGGCCTGGGCGTCGACGATGACCCGCCAGGGGCTGATCTCGCCCCAGTGCAGATGGGGCGACAGGCGTGAGGTTCCGGCCTTGTCCGGGCGGTCGCGGCCGGTGGGGTAGTCGTTGACCGGGCCGTCGAGGAAAGCGTCCAGGGCGGCGAACGCGCCGGCTTCGCCCGGCGTCCAGAGGTTGAAGCCCTCGGACCAGTCCGGTCGCTTGGGGTGCAGGCGCCAATCCTCCAACCGCTCGCTCTCGGGCCGGGCGGCGGGAGCGGCGAGGCGCCTTGGGCGCGCACGCAGGTCCGGTAGGTCCAGTCGCGCACGCAGGGCGCGATAGAAGGGGGTGAAGACCTTGTAGGGCAGGCCTGAGCCGTTCAGCACCGAGCCCGGCTGGGCCAGGGTCGCGGCCTCGAACGCGCGAACCGGGACGCCCAGCGCGTCGGCAAGGCGCTCGTCGCGCGCCCGGGCGGCCGGTTCGGGCAGGGTGTTCAGGAAGACGGCGCCTGCGCCGGTCTCGGCGATCAGGGCCTTAAGGACTTCGACGCTGTCGCCGTGGCGCAGGACCAGGCGCTGGCCGAACTCGCCGAGCGCGGCGTCGAAAGCCTTGAGCGTCTTGTCGAGCCACCAGCGCGAAGCGGCGCCGATGGGGCGACCCTCCAGCGCCTCGTCGCGGATGTAGAGCAGGATCAGCGGCCTGTCGGTCTCGGCGGCGGCGCTGAGGGCGGGGTTGTCGGCGAGGCGGAAATCGCGACGGAACCAGACTATCGCCGGCGAACTGGCCGGCTGCGCGCCCAACTGCGCCAAAGCAACGCTCCCTCACGACTTGCGCGGCGACTTGCCACGCGCCACTTCTACGGCCGATCCGCGCGCCCGGTTCAGGGTCCGCGACCACTTTTCGCCGTTTGAAGGACACCCCGTGAGCGCTGCCAACGCCGTCGTCGAGATCAAGGCCCCGTCGGGGCGCGCCGTGCGGATGGGCGGGGCCGAGAAACTGAGCTTCATCGCCGGCCCCTGCCAGCTGGAAAGTCGCCAGCACGCGCTGGAGACCGCCACGGCCCTGAAGGAGATCGCCGAGCGGCTGGGGGTGGGGCTGATCTACAAGACCAGCTTCGACAAGGCGAACCGGACGTCGGCCAGCGCCCAGCGCGGCCTGGGCCTGAGGGAATCGGCGCCGATCTTCGCCGAGATCCGGGAGAGCGTGGGCCTGCCGGTGCTGACCGACGTGCACGACATCGCCCAGTGCGCGCCCGTGGCCGAGGTGGTGGACGTGCTGCAGATCCCGGCCTTCCTGTGCCGCCAGACCGACCTGCTGATCGCCGCGGCCGAGACCGGCAAGGCCATCAACGTCAAGAAGGGCCAGTTCCTGGCGCCCTGGGACATGAAGAACGTGATCGCCAAGATCACCGGCGCCGGCAATCCGAACGTCATGGCGACCGAGCGCGGCGCCTCGTTTGGTTACAATACGCTGGTGTCTGACATGCGCGCGCTGCCGATCCTCGGCCAGATCGGCTGTCCGGTGGTGTTCGACGCTACCCACTCGGTGCAGCAGCCGGGCGGGCAGGGAACCAGCTCCGGCGGCCAGCGCGAGTTCGTGCCGGTGCTGGCGCGCGCGGCCGTGGCCGTGGGCGTGGCGGCGGTGTTCATGGAGACCCACCCCGATCCCGACAATGCACCGTCGGACGGGCCCAATATGGTGCCGCTGAGCGAGTTCGAGGCCCTGGCGAAGCAGCTCCTGGCGTTCGACGCCCTGGCCAAGGGGCGAGCTGCGGCCTGAAGCCTCGCTTTCGCCGCCGGGCGCCGCTAGCCTGCGCCCGCTCGAGATTGCGGGAGACCCGGGTGTTCAAGAAGGAAGCGGCGCGTCTGGCGGCGGAACTGGCCAAGCAGCCGGTGGAACAGCTGTCGCCGCTTCTGAATATCGGCTCCTCGACCCTTGAATTCCGTACGAAATCCCAACCGTGGGTCGACGAGTTGCTGATCCGGCCGCTGGTCGAGCGCGGGGTCAAGGTGGTTCACGTCGACATCCGCGAGGGCGACGGAATCGATATCCGCGCCGACCTGCTGAAGGACGACGACTACGCCCTGCTGAAGGCCCAGAAGCCGCGGGCGGTCCTGCTGTGCAACATCCTGGAGCATGTGGTCGACCCGGCGACTTTCGCCAAGCGCGCGCTCGACCTCCTGGTCCCCGGCGGGCGGCTCTATGTGACGGTGCCCAACAGCTATCCGCACCACAACGACCCGATCGACACCATGTTCAGGCCGAGCCCCGAAGAGGTCGCGGCCCTGACGCCTGAGGCGGAGCTGGACGGCGGCGAGGTGATCGAGACCGGCTCCTATTGGGACGAGCTGAAGAAGCGGCCCTGGATCATCACCCGCCAGATCTTCCGCGCGCCGTTCCCGTTCCTGGGCTTCACCAAGTGGAAGCGCTCGATGAAGAAGCTCTACTGGCTAGCCTATCCCTACAAGGTGACGCTGGCAGTGCTGCGCCGGCCCGAAGCCGCATGAAACCGTGGGGCCTGAAGGCGATCCTGATCGGGGCCGGGGCAGCGCTCGTTTTGGTGCTGCTGGTCGGCCTTCTGGTCTGGCGCGGCGACATCCTGGAGGACTGGCTCGACCCCAAGGTGCCCTACCAGACCTACACGCCGCCGCCCGCGCCCAACTACGCCAGCGCCAAGGCGTGGGCGCTGAGGCCCGATAGCGGAAAGCCCACGGAGGCGCCGGCCGACGTCTTCTTCGTGCACCCGACCACCTACGACGGCGGCCACGACTGGAACGCGCCGATCGACGACGAGCAGGCCGACCGGACGCTGAAGCGGGTGATGCTGCCGAACTACGCCGGACCTTTCGCCAAGGTCGGGCGGGTGTTCGCGCCGCGCTATCGCCAGGCCAGCCTCTACACCTTCCTGACCCTGCGCGAGGACGCGCGCGAGGCCCGCGCCTTCGCCTACGGCGACGTGGAGGCGGCGTTCCGCTGGTATCTCGAGCACGACAACCACGGCCGGCCGATCATCCTGGTCGGGGTGGAGCAGGGCGGGACCCTGGTCCAGCGCCTGCTCACGGACGTGGTGGCCAAGGACCCGGCGCTGCTGCAGCGCCTCGCCGGGGCCTATCTCGTCGACACGGTGACGCCCAAGGCGGCCTTTGGGACCGATCTGCCGCCGTGTTCCTCGCGCCGCCAGGCCCGCTGCGTGGTCGCCTGGGCCATGGGGTGGGCCGACGCACCCGACGCCGCGACCCGCATCCTCAGCCGCGCCCTGGTCTGGACGCCGGACCGCCAGCTGGATGTGCTGGGGACGCAGCCGGCCCTTTGCGTGAACCCCGTGCTTGGCGCCGAAACCGAAGTGCTGGCCGCCAAGCGCCAGAACCTGGGCGCGGTGAACGCCACCGGCATGGACTGGGGCGAACGGCCGCCGCTCTTGCCGCATGAGGTCTCGGCCCAATGCAAGGGCGGGCTGCTGAGGGTCAGCCACCCGAGCGCCGCGTCACTGCGCCCGTCAGGCTCCTGGTCGGACCGCAAGAAAGAGCGGGATTACAATCTTTTCTATGCCGATCTTGAGACGGATGCGAAGGCGCGCGTGGCGACGCTGATGGGCCGGACCGACTTCCCGACCCTGGCCCCGCCGATCGAGAAGACCGTGGTGATCAAGCCGTCGCCGATCCATCGGGCGCACTGAGCTACGCCACGGCCGCCCCCGGGAGCGCTAATGCGACAGCAGCAGCGCCGTTTTCGGGTTCTGGAGCATGTGCGCGGTCACGCCGCCCAGGATGAACTCCTGCGTTCGCGAATGCCCGTACGCCCCCATCACCAGAAGGGTCGAGCCGTGCGCTCGCGCGTGCTCGTCCAGGGCAGCGCCTGTCGAGCCCGCTTCCGCCTCGATCCGGTCATGCGCCGCATCGATCCCGTGCAGTTTCAGGTGGCGCAGCAGGTCCTCGGTTGAGCGCGGACCCGGGTCCCGCTTGTCGCCGCCCACGGTCGCCACGCGCACCTGGCGCGCAAGCTTGAGCACGGGTAGGGCGTCGGCCATGGCTCGAGCTGCGCTGCGGCTGCCGTCCCAGGCCAAGGTCACGGCAAGGGCGCCTTCGCCCGGCAGGATCGCGGTGTCGGTCCCGAACACGATCACCGGGCGCCCCGCGCCGAAAATCACGCTCTCGACGATTGCGGGTTGGCCGTCCAGGACGGGGCACAGCGGCACAAGGCACAGGTCGCGAGTGCGGGCGCGTCGCGCGATGTGGCCGGCGACCCCCTCCAGCACCTCCTCTTCGATCAGGCCCTCCGCCTCGATCCCGGCCTCGCGGGTCGCCCGCGCGAAATGGTCGAGGGCCGCGCGACACGCCGCGAGGCTCTTGGCTTCCTCATCGCGCACGATCTCCCCGACGCCCATGAGGCGCGCGAGGACCGAGTTGCTCCTGACCGGGATTCGCACTTGGACGGCGAGGGCGGACAGCCGGGCGCCGAGCGGCTTGGTGAAGCGCACGGCCGCGTCGATCGCGGCGACAGGGGTCGGATCGGGATAACTGCCGATCTGCAGCATGACGTCCCGATAGCTCATCGGCGGCTCCGCAGGCTTGGGCCGGGCGTTGCGCCCACCGCGACCGTGCCTGTGGGCCCGGCAGGCCGCATTGATGTCTCTCAAGCGGGGCGCCGGGCGCCGTTGATCCCGCTCAAGGCTGCCTCGCGGCCGCCGCCTCATGATTTTCGACAAGACGACAAGGAACGGCCTCCGGCGGGACCGACCGAGGCGGAAGGCGCGAGATGTCCAGACCCCAGGCCCGCCCGGACATGATGGCTCAGACCTCGGCCCCGCTGGTGTTTCACGTCCACGGTCTGACCAAGACCTATCCGAGCCCGGCGGGCGCCGTGCAGGCGCTGCGCGGCGTGGATCTGGACATCCGGCGCGGCGAGACCCTGGTGCTGCTGGGGCCCTCCGGCTCAGGCAAGTCGACGCTGCTCAACATCCTGGGCGGGCTGGATCGCGCCTCGTCGGGCGAAATCCTTTTCGAGGGGCGTGACCTCGCCCGCGCTTCCGACCCGGAACTGACCGCCTATCGCCGCCGCTCGGTGGGCTTCATCTTCCAGTTCTTCAACCTTACGCCCAGCCTGACCGCGCGCGAGAACGTCGATCTGATCACCGAGATCGCCACCGACCCCATGCCGGCGGAGCGGGCGCTGGCCCTGGTCGGGCTTTCCGACCGGCTCGACCATTTCCCGGCCCAGCTCTCCGGCGGCCAGCAGCAGCGGGTGGCGGTCGCCCGCGCCATCGCCAAGCGGCCCGAGGTGCTGTTCTGCGATGAGCCCACAGGATCGCTGGACAGCGAGAGCGGCATCCAGGTGCTGGAGGCCATCCAGGGCGTGGCGGCCGAGGTGGGCGCCACGGTCATGATCGTGACCCACAACGCCGGCGTCGCGGGCATAGCCGACCGCATCATCCGCTTTCGCGACGGCCTGATCGTCGAGGTCGCCGAGAACAGCGAGAAGCGTTCGCCGAAGGACCTGGTCTGGTGAGGCTGAAGGCGCTCGATCGGAAGCTGCTGCGCGACCTGTGGCGCCTGAGATGGCAGGTGCTGGCCATCGCCCTGCTGATCGCCTGCGGCGTCTCGGTGACGGTGATGGCGTTCTCCGCCCAGCAGTCGCTGAGAACGGCGCAGCAGCGCTACTACGCCCAGACCCGCTTCGCCGACGTCTTCGCCTCGGCCAAGCGCGCGCCCGCCGAGACCGCGCGGCGCCTCGCGGCGATCGAGGGGGTCAGCGTGGTCGATACGCGGGTCGCCTACGCCGGCTTGATGGAGGTTCCAGGCCTGTCGCGCCCGGCCACGGCGCGTGTGATCTCGCTGCCGGACGATCCGGCGGGCGGGCTGAACCGCATCGTGCTCCAGGCGGGGCGCATGCCTGATCCAGCCCGGAATGACGAAGCGGTCGCGGTGAAGGCCTTCCTCGACGCCGCGCATGTGCGCATCGGCGACCGGCTGACGGCGACCATCGGCGGGCGGGCCCTGAGCTTCCGGATCGTGGGTTCAGCCCTGTCACCGGAGTACGTCTATGTGCCGAGCCCGGAATCGACCATGCCGGACGACGCGCATCAGGGCGTGTTCTGGATGCCGCGCCCGGTGGTGGAGCGGGCGGCGGGCCTGGGCGGCGCCTTCAATACGGTGGCCCTGAAGCTGGCCGCCGGCGCCTCGCCCAGGGCCGTCATGGCCTCGGTCGACCGGATCCTCGCGCCCTACGGCGGCGCCCCGGCCTATGAGCGGGTCGATCAGAGCTCCAATGCCTTCCTCGAGGCGGAACTGAAGGAGCTGTCGAAGTCGGCGACGATCTTCCCGCCGGTGTTCCTGCTGGTCGCCGCCGCCCTGGTGAACCTGGTGATCGGCCGACTGGTGGGTGTCGAGCGCGAGCAGATCGGCATGCTCAAGGCCTTCGGCTACAGCGATTTCGAGGCGGCGAGGCCTTACCTGCGTCTCGCCATGGCGATCGGGGTGCTGGGCGCGGCCGGCGGCGGCGTCCTGGGCCTGGCGTTCGGCGCCGCCATCACGGACCTATACGCCGAATACATGCGCTTCCCGCGCCTGAGCGCGGCCTTCTCCTGGCCGGCGTTCACCATCGCCTCGGCCGTCGCCATCGCTGCGACCTCGGCCGGTTCGCTTGGGGCCGTCCGGCGGGCCGTGCGTCTAAGCCCAGCGGTCGCCATGCAGCCGGCCCGGCCGTCGGACTATCGCGCAGGCTTGTTCGAGCGGCTCGGCCTGACCCGCCGGCTCGACCAGCCCACCCGGATGATCCTGCGTAGCCTGGAACGCTTTCCCGTACGCGCCGGCCTGACGGTGGCGGGCCTGGCGGCGAGCCTGACCCTGCTGGTCGGCACGCTCTTCATGTTCCGGGCGCTCGATTACGTGCTGGACCACGTCTACTACCGCACCCAGCGCTGGAGCGAGGCGGTCGGCTTCGCCGAGGTGAGGGACGTTCGCGCGATCTCGGCTGTACGCCGCCTGCCGGGGGTATATGCGGCGGAGCCGGTGCGCCTCGCCGGCGCCCGCGTCCGCGCCAACGGCCGCGAGGCCCGCGTCCTGGTCAGCGGGGTCGAGCCCTGGGCGCTGATGGACCGAGCGCTGGATCGCGCGGGTCGCGCGCTGCCCTTCGAAGGCCGCGGCGTGGTGCTGAGCGAGGCCTTGGCGCGCAAGCTCAGTGTCGGGCCCGGCCAGGCGGTCGACCTGGAGATCACCGAACCACGGCGCGGACGGGCGCTGCTGCCGGTCACCGCGACCGCGGAGGATTACAGCGGGCTGTCGGTTTATATCGCGCGCCCGGCGCTCAACCGCCTCCTGGCCGAGGGTGACGTGGCCACCGGCGCGCAGCTGCTGGTGCGGCCCGACGCCCGCCCGGCCTTCTATCGCGAGATCGAACGCGTTCCGCAGATCGTGGCCGCCGCCTCGCGCGACGACACGGTGGCGAACTGGCGCCGCGTCACGACCGAGTCCTTCCGCATCTCGATCCTGATCTACATCGGCTTCGCCGGCGCCATCGCCTTCGGGGTCGCCTTCAACACCGGCCGCATCGCCCTGGCGGAACGCGGGCGCGACATCGCCACCCTGCACGTCCTGGGCTTCGATCATCGCGAGTGCGGCTACGTCCTGCTGGGCGAGCTCGCCCTGCTGGCCCTGCTCGCCACGCCGCTCGGCCTGGTCGCCGGCGACCTGTTCGCGCAGGGCATCGTGCTGGCCTACTCGCGCGACGAACTGAGAATCCCCGCCACCATCGGGCCTGAGACCTACGCCGTGGCGCTCACCGCCTATTTCGCCGCCGTGCTGATCGCCTGCGTCATCGTCGGGCGGCGCATCTGGACCCTGGACCTCGTGGCGGTCCTGAAGACGAGGGAATGACCATGTCCAAGACCCAGGTCCGCTGGATCGTCGTGGCCGCTGTCGGTGTGGCCCTGGTCGCCGGGCTGGCCCTGCTGTTCGCGCCGCGGCCCGTGCCGGTGGACGCCGCTCGCGTGGTGTCAGGCCCGATTGCGGAGAGCGTGCAGGACCAGGGCTGGGCCCGGGTGCGTGAAGCCTATGTGGTCTCCGCGCCGGTCTCCGGCCGGCTGGAGCGGCTGGGCCTGAAGGTCGGGGACCATGTGACCGCGGGCGAGACCATGGTCGCCCGTATTCGCCCGGCGCCGGCCGACCTGCTCGATCCGCGCAGCCGCGCCCAGGCGGAAGCGGCGGTGGCTGCGGCCAACGCAGCGGTCTCCGCCGCGCGGTCGGAGCGGGAGCGACTGGCGGCGGACGCCAGGCGCGCCGACTTGGCGCTGTCGCGCACGCGCACCCTGGCCGAGCGGGGCTTCGCGGCCAGGAGCGCCCTCGACAACGCCGAGGCCGAAGCCAAGGCGGCGCGCGCCGCGGTCCGCGCGGCCGAAGCCGACCTGAAGGCGCGCCAGGCTCAGCTGGTTTCCGCACGCTACGCCCTGATGGGGCCCGACGCGGCGGCGCCCCAGGCGGTGGCGGTCACCGCGCCGGCCACCGGCTATGTCACCCGTGTATTGCAGGAGAGCGAGCGCACCGTCGCCATGGGCTCGCCCTTGCTGGAGATCGGCGACAGTCAGGGGCTGGAGGCGCAAATCGAGTTCCTGTCGCAGGACGCGGTGCGCATCCACGAAGGCATGACGGCGGAACTCTACGACTGGGGCGGGGCAGGGACGATCCCCGCAGTGGTCAGGCGAGTGGAGCCGCAGGGCTTCACCAAGGTCTCGGCGCTGGGCGTTGAGGAGCAGCGGGTGCTGGTGATGCTGCAGTTCACCGGAGCGCCGAGCCGGTGGTCCGCCCTGGGTCCGGGATACCGGGTCTGGGGGCGTGTGTACCTGCGCCGCGAGCCCGCCGCGCTGAAGGTCCCGCTGGGCGCCCTGGTCCGCTCCGGCGGGCGCTGGGCGGTGTTTCGGATCGACGGCGCGCGCGCGCGGCTGACCCCCGTGGAGGTCGGCGCCCTGACGGACCGCGAGGCGGAGGTGCGCAGCGGATTGAGCGCGGGTCAGGCGGTGGTGCTGTTCCCGTCCGACCGAGTGCGAGACGGCGTGAGGGTCGCGGCTCGACGCGAGGCCTCCTGACCGATCACTAAGCCGGCGCGTCGGGCCGGTCCGGCTTCCAGTCGTAGAGCTCGGTCAGCACCCGCACCGCCTGGCCTCTCGGGCTGGTCAGTTCCGGGTCGCGGGCCAGGATCAGGCGGGCGTCGTCGGCCGCGGCCAGAAGCAGCTCCCGATGGGCGATCGGGTCGGCGAGCTTGTAGTCGGGCAGGCCGCTCTGTTTCAGGCCCAGCAGGTCGCCCCCGCCCCTGAGCCGCCAGTCCTCTTCCGCGATCAGGAAGCCGTCGTCGGTCTGGCGCAGCACGTCCAGGCGGATGCGCGCGCTCTCCGACAGGGGCGCGTCATAGAGCAGGATGCAGCTGCTTTCGCCCGATCCACGGCCCACCCGACCGCGCAGCTGATGCAGCTGGGCCAGGCCGAAGCGCTCGGCGTGCTCGATCACCATGATGGTGGCGTTGGGCACGTCCACGCCCACCTCGACCACGGTCGTCGCCACGATGGCCCCGAGGCGCCCGTCGGCGAAGTCGGCCATGACCGCGTCCTTCTCGGCGGCCGGCATCTGGCCGTGCACGAGGCCGATGGGAACACCCAGGCGCTGGCGCAGGTCCACCACGCGCGCCTCGGCGGCGGCGAGGTCGGAGACCTCCGATTCCGCCACCAGGGGGCAGATCCAATAGGCCTGGGCGCCGGACTTCAGGGCCGCGTCCAGGCGGGCGGTGATCTCGGAGAGGCGTGCGGTCGGCACGGCGCGGGTGGCGATGGGTTTGCGGCCGGGCGGCTTCTCGTCGAGGCGCGAGACGTCGAGGTCGCCGTACTGGGTCAGCTCCAGCGTGCGCGGAATGGGCGTGGCCGACATCGACAGCAGGTGCACGCCCTGGCCCTTGTCCTGCAGCTGCTTGCGCTGGGCGACGCCGAAGCGGTGCTGCTCGTCCACGATGGCCAGGGCTAGGTTCTTGAACCGCACCTCGTCCTGGAACAGGGCGTGGGTGCCGAAGGCGACCTGGACAGCGCCCGAGGCCAGGCCGCGCAGCTTCTCGGCCCGGCCGGCGCCCTTGTCGCGGCCGGTCAGCAGCACGGCATTGATGCCCGCCGCCTGCAGCATGGGACCGATGCGCTCATAGTGCTGGCGGGCCAGGATCTCGGTCGGGGCCATCAGCGCACCCTGGAACCCGGACGAGGCGGCGTCGGCCAGGGCCAGCACCCCGACGACTGTCTTGCCCGCGCCCACGTCGCCCTGCAGCAGGCGGGCCATGGCGTAGCCCGAGGCCATGTCGGCCCGAATCTCGCCGATGGCCCGGCGCTGCGCCCCGGTCAGCTCGAAGGGTAGGGCGGCGTCGATGGCGGCCGATGCGGCGCCCAGCTTCAGCACCGGCGCGGCTTCCGCCCGGCGGCTCGACTTGCGGCGGCACAGGGCCAGCTGGTGCGCCAGGAACTCGTCATAGGCCAGGCGCCGGCGGGGCAGGGCGTCCAGCGACAGGTCGGCTTGCGTCTGGGGCGCATGCAGCGCCTCCAGAGACTCCCGCCAGCCGGGCCAGCGCTGGCGTTGGCGAAAGGCCGGGTCCTGCCACTCGGTCAGGTCGGGCGCCTTTTCCAGGGCGTTCAGCACGAAGCGGCGCACCTGTCGGGAGGTAACGCCGGCCGAGGCCGGATAGACCGTCTCGACCTCTGGAATATCGCCGGCCTGCTCGGGCGGCACGATCCAGTCGGGGTGGGCGATCTGCACCTCGTTGCCGAAGCGCTCGACCTTGCCGGAGACCACGCGGGCCGCGCCGACCGGATGCGCCTTCTCCAGATGATCGCCGAACACCTTGAAATAGATGAGATTGATAAAACCGGTCTGGTCGAAGCAGCGGATCTTGTAGGGCGCGCCGATCTTGTGGGGCCTCAGGTGCTGGCCGATGGTCACGGCGAAGGTCTGCACCTCGCCCTCGCGCGCCGAGACCGCGTCGGATTGGGTGCGGAACACGAGGTTCGACGGCGCCAGGAACAACAGGTCGCGCACCAGCGGCCCGGCCAGCTTCTCCACCGCAGGCAACAGCTTCGGCCCGACGCCTTTCAGCGTCGAGACCGGCGCGAACAGGGGGAAGAGAATCTCCGGCCGCATGGAGCCAACATAGGGCTTGTGGCCGCCCGGGCGAACATGTGCAGAACGAGTTGGTAACAAGCGTAGCCATTGGCGGCGCGATGCCGCTACGATTGGCTCCAGGGGTGGGGGATTGAATATGCGTATCGCGTTGAGCGCCATGCTGGCGGCCGCTTCACTTACCGGAGCGGCGCAGGCTGAGCCTGTCGAGATCGGCCAGATCGTGACCGGGCACACTTATTACAACCGGCCGGGCGCGAGCCTTGCCGAGCACAATGCCGATTTAGGCGCTTGCGCGCACGAGACTGCGTTCTCCGTCGGCTCGGACCAATACGAACGGGGCCTTGGAGGACAGCCGCTACGCCTCGGGGAGTCGATCGCAAAGCACCTGATCTGGGATGGGCCGCTTGCCGGCGTCGCCGCCGTCCGGGTCGAGAACTGCATGATTGTTCGAGGCTGGCGTGTCGTCCGCGTGCTGGAAAGCGACGCGGCCGCATTGGACAAGCTGACGGGCGCCGCATTTGTCGCCCGCCTGGCGCCTTGGATCACCGCCGCCAATCCTCCGGGCGAACTGGTCCGTACCTGGCGAAACGAGGCGGCCCACCCGACCGCCTTCAAGCTGGCGTCGCGCGCCGCCGCGCCTGGGCCAAAGCAGCTAAGTTTCAGGGTTTACAACGAATCCGGAGGAACCGAGGCTCTGCCCCGGAAGATCGATGCCGAGCCCACGCCAAGCGCCGGTCCGGGTGTCCTTGATCCCAAGTGGCCCACGAAGCCGCTCCCAAGTGCGGATACGCCTCTGCCACCCGCAGGAGCGAGCATCATCGTCGTGAAGATCGGCGGGATCAGCAACCGGTACGGCACCGGCATTGTCTTCATGCGCGAGGGATCCACGCCCGAGGATCAGCCTGGTCTGGTCGACCACGCGCCGGGCAGCTTCTTTGCCGGAACAGGCTTTCTAGGGGCAAAGAAGGACGGGAACTGGTTCGCGTTCGTCGTGCCGCCCGGGCGGTGGCGTATGGCCCAATCCGCTTTTCTGAGCTTATGCCTGGGCTCCCCTGCCTTCGATGTACGGCCAGGCGAAGTGGTCTACGCGGGCGCCTTCAACCTCGCTGGCGACAATCTCGGCCCTGACCTCGACTTGCGGCAGGCGACCGCTTACCTGCGCGGCCCTGGCGCAGCGATCATAAAGCCGGCCACCTATGTGAACGGGTCCCGAGGCTCCTGCCACGCCTTCCCCGTCACCTACGCGCTGGAGATTCCCGGCGCGCCGTTCGAAGCCGGTTATCAATGGGGTGGGGCGGTTCCGCATCCCTAGAGGCCCAAGGCCAAGCTCTTCATTCACCCTGGCGCCCGCCCGTGCGCAGGCCTATATCCGCCGTCCCCGGGCCGGCCTTTCAAGCCGACGCCCGGCGAAACCTGTTGGACGCCGCGCATGGATTCCGCTCGCATCGAAAAGCTCAGATACCGCGCCTGGCGCCGGGGGTTCCGCGAGGCGGACCTGATCCTGGGGCCGTTCGCCGACAAGCATCTGCCGGAGCTGAGCACGGCGCAGCTCGACGCCTTCGAGCATCTGCTGGAAGCGCCCGACACCGACCTCTACGCCTGGATCATGGGCCGGGCGCCGACGCCTGAAGAATACGAAAGCGATGTGATGGAGCTTTTGAAGAGCTTCCGCTTTTTCGCCCATGCGGCCATCGCGCCGGACGAGCGGGGCGCCTGAGCCATGGACGACGCGAAGACCATCTCCCGACCCGTGGACCTGCGCCGCATCGGCTCGGCTGAGGGCGCCCTGGACCTGGGCGGCGCGCCGGAGGGCTTCGACGCCCTGGTCCTGGCCGATGCGCTTCGCCAGCGCGGCGGGGTCGGCGTGTTCGCCGCGCGCGACTACGCCCGGGCCAACAGTTTCGAGGACGCCCTGCGCTTCTTTGCGCCGGACCTGCGCGTGCTGCGCTTCCCGGCCTGGGACTGCCTGCCCTATGACCGGGTCAGCCCGACCCCGGCCCTGGCGGCCCAGCGCATGGCGGCGCTGGCCGAGCTTTCCAATCGTAAGCCCGACGACCGCAAAGCCCTGCTGGTCCTGACCACGGTTCCGGCGTTGCTGCAGCGCGTGCCGCCCCGCCAGGCGACGGCGGCCGCGGCCTTCTCCACGCGGGTCGGCCGCGACGTCGATGTCTCGGCGCTGGAGGCCTATTTCGCGGTCAACGGCTATCAGCGCGCCTCCACCGTCTCGGAGCGGGGCGAATACGCCATCCGCGGCGGGGTGATCGACGTCTATCCGCCGGGCGCGGAGGAGCCGGTCCGCCTGGACCTGTTTGGCGACACTCTGGAATCGATCCGCGCCTTCGATCCGGAGAGCCAGCGCTCGACCCGCCAGCTGACCGAGATCGACCTGTTGCCGGTCAGCGAGGCCCTGCTCGACCCGGACAGCATCTCCCGCTTCCGCGCCGGCTATCTGCAGGCCTTCGGCACGCCCGGCGACGATCCGCTCTATGCCGCGGTCAGCGAGGGCGCGCGCCGCCAGGGCCTGGAGCACTGGCTGCCGCTGCTCTACGAGCGGCTGGACACCCTGTTCGACTACCTGCCCGAAAGCGCGCTGGCAGCCCTGGACCACCAGGCCGCCGAGGCCCGCGACGAGCGCCTGGCGGTGATCCGCGACGCCTATGACGCGCGCAAGGAAGCGGCCAAGGGCAAGGGCGGGGCCGCCTATCGCGCCCTGCCGCCGGAGGCCCTTTACCTCGACGAAGCCGAATGGGACGCGCGCCTGGCGGAGCGGCCGCTGCGCCGCTTCTCGCCCTTCGACCGGGAGGGGCCTGATGCGGTGGACCTGGGCGCGCGCCTGGGCCGTACCTTCGCCGCGGAGCGCGCTCAGGACAGCGTCAATCTGTTCGAGGCTGTGGCCGACCACGCCAAACGGCTGGCCGGGCAGGGCAAGCGGGTGCTGTTCGCCTCCTGGTCCGAGGGTTCGTCCGAGCGCCTTGGGACCATGCTGGCCGACCATGGCCTGAAGGACGTCCGCTTCGCCCGCGACTGGGCCGATGCGCGCGCGTCCGACCCCAAGAAGCCCCAGCGGGTGGTGTTGCCGGTCGACGCCGGCTTCGTGACCCCCGACCTGGCGGTGCTGTCCGAGACCGACATCCTGGGCGACCGCCTGGCGCGCCCGAGGAAGCGCCGCCGCGCCGCCAACTTCCTGGCCGAGGCCTCAGCGCTCGCGCCTGGCGACCTGGTGGTCCACGTCGATCACGGCATCGGCCGCTACGAGGGGCTGAAGACGCTCGACGTCAACGACGCGCCGCACGACTGCCTGGAAATCCACTACCACGGCGACTCCAAGCTCTACCTGCCGGTCGAGAACATCGACCTTCTGACGCGCTACGGCTCCGAGAGCGAGGGTGTGCAGCTCGATCGCCTGGGCGGCGCGGCCTGGCAGGCGCGCAAGGCCCGCGCCAAGGAACGCCTGCGCGAGATGGCCGAGGGCCTGATCAAGCTGGCCGCGACCCGCTCGCTCAAGACCACCGACGAGATCGACCCGCCCGCCGGCGTGTTCGACGAGTTCTGCGCGCGCTTCCCGTACGAGGAGACCGAGGACCAGCTCAACGCCATTGGCGACGTGCTGGAGGACCTCGCCAAGGGCCAGCCGATGGACCGGCTGATCTGCGGCGACGTCGGCTTCGGCAAGACAGAGGTGGCGCTGAGGGCCGCCTTTGTGGTGGCGATGAGCGGCAAGCAGGTGGCCGTGGTCTGCCCGACCACGCTGTTGGCGCGCCAGCACTTCAAGACCTTCGCCGATCGCTTCCAGGGCTGGCCGATCCGGGTGCGCCAGCTGTCGCGCATGGTCTCGACCAAGGAGGCCAACGAGACCCGCGCGGCGCTCGAGAAGGGCGAGATCGAGATCGTGGTCGGCACCCACGCGGTGCTGTCCGACCAGGTGAAGTTCAAGGACCTCGGCATGGTCGTGGTCGACGAGGAGCAGCACTTCGGGGTCAAGCACAAGGAGAAGCTGAAGAGCCTGCGCGCCGACGTGCACGTGCTGACGCTTTCCGCGACGCCGATCCCCCGCACCCTGCAGATGGCGCTGTCGGGCATCCGTGAGATGTCGATCATCGCCACCCCGCCGGTCGACCGCCTTGCCGTGCGCACCTACATCACGCCGCGCGACCCGGTCGTGATCCGCGAGGCGCTGCTGCGCGAGAAGTACCGCGGCGGGCAGGCCTATTTCGTCGTGCCGCGCATCTCCGACCTGGCCGAGACCGAGAAGTTCCTGCGCGAGCAGGTGCCCGAGGTGAAGTTCGTGGTCGGCCACGGCCAGATGGCGCCGACCCAGCTGGAAGACGTGATGAGCGCCTTCTACGACGGCAAGTACGATGTGCTTCTCGCGACGACTATCGTCGAATCCGGGCTGGATATACCGACCGCCAACACCCTGATCATCCACCGCGCCGACATGTTCGGCCTGTCCCAGCTCTATCAGCTGAGGGGCCGCGTGGGCCGGGCCAAGGCGCGCGCCTTCGCCTATCTGACCACGCCGCTGGAGAAGCCGGTGACGCCCTCGGCCGAGCGGCGGCTCAAGGTCCTGCAGTCGCTGGACAGCCTGGGCGCCGGCTTCCAGCTGGCCAGCCACGATCTGGACATCCGCGGCGGCGGCAACCTGCTGGGCGACGAGCAGTCGGGCCACATCAAGGAGATTGGGGTCGAGCTCTATCAGCAGATGCTGGAGGACGCGGTCCAGGAGCTGCGCGAGCGGGGCGAGGAGGTCGTGGACCTGTCGGCCGAGCGCGGCTGGTCGCCCCAGATCAACGCCGGCGTGGCCGTGCTGATCCCCGAGGACTACCTGCCCGACCTGAACGTGCGCCTGGCCATGTACCGGCGCCTGTCGGAGGCCGAGAAGCTGGAGGACCGCGAGGCCCTCGCCGCCGAACTGATCGACCGCTTCGGCCCCCTGCCGCCCGAGGCCGCCCAGCTGCTCAAGATCGTCGGCGTGAAGGGCCTGTGCCGCCAGGCCAACGTGTCGAAGATCGACATCGGCCCCAAGGGCGCGGTGGTCAGCTTCCGCGGCGACACCTTCGCCAACCCGATGGGCCTGGTGCAGCTGGTGCAGAAGAACCCGATCGTGTGGAAGCTGCGTCCCGACCAGAAGCTGGTGGTCAAGGGCGAGTGGGCGACCCCGGAGGAGCGCCTGGGCGCGGCGGAGAAGATCGTCGGCGAACTGGCGAAGGTGGCGCGGGCGGCTTAGCCGCGCTTACCTTTTCCAATTTTCGTCATCCTCGGGGCGGCCGAAGGCCGAGCCCGGGGACCCAGCAGCTCCCGAACTCAACGCTGCGTCGACGGTGGATCGTAGAGCGCCCAGCTTCAAGAAAGATTCGCCGCTGGGTCCCCGGGTTCCGCGCTGCGCGCGGCCCCGAGGATGACGGAAGTTTTGAGAGCGAAGTGGAAGTGGTGAGGGAATAGCGGGCCAGCTGGCCCTCACCCCGCCGCCCGCTGCTGCGTAGCCTCGGCCGCTCGCTCCAACGCCCGCGCGGCGCTCTCGCCGCCCTCGACCTGGGCCACCCCGACGTCGAACTCGGCCACGAAGGGCGCCTGTCCCGGTCCCGACTCGAACGCCGTGCAGCCGATCACCGCGGCGATGCGCTCGCCGACCAGGCGGGCTTGGCCTTGCGGGGTGGCGGGCAGGGCGAGGGCGAAGACCTCTGGGGCCAAACGCGCGGCGGTGTCCTCCGCGCGGACCAGGCGCGAGACCATCGAGCCGATCTGGGGCATGGCGCGGTCGAGCCAGCCGCCGGCGCGGGCGCGCTGGGTCTCGGGCCGCTCGGCGACCTTCAGCACACAGACCGACAGGGGGCGGTTGCGCTCGCGCGAGGCGGTGGTCAGGCGGGCCAGGTGGGCGGCGAACAGGTCGCGGGTGAACAGGCCCGTCGACTTGTCCATAAGGCCGGACCCGCGCGCATTCTCAAGCGCCTGGCGGATCGAGGTCTGGCGCCGATAGGCGCGGGCCAGGCTGACCACGCGGGTGGCGGTCTCGTGCTCGGAGGTGTCGGGGGCCGAGACGTCCGTGACGCCGCGATTGAACACCTCGGACAGGTTCAGATCGGACGCGGAGCGCAGGTAGAGCACCGTCGGGATATGGAACAGGCGCGTGTTGCGGCGCATGCCCGCCGCGATCGAAAGCGCGTCGGCCTGGTCGTCGCCGCCCCACAGCACCACGGAGTCGAACGGCTTTTCGTGCAGGTAGTCGAAGGCGGTGTAGGCGGTGAACGCGCCCACCACCTCGGCCTCGGTCTTCTGCAGGGCGTTGGAGAGGGCCAGGAACTGCGGCGCCGGGCTGCCCACGGTCAGGACGCGCAAGGGGCGGTCAAGTTCGCTCGGCGGCGGATCGAGGCGCGCGCCGCGCTCGGCGAAGGTTTCGCCGCGCAGCTCGAACTCCTCCTCGGAGACGGCGGTGCGGACCAGCTGCTCAAGCCGCAGCGCCACCTGGGCCGGATGGGCTCCGACCGACAGGGTCAGGTCGAACAGGCCCTCATGCAGGTCGTCGTCGGTGGCGCCCAGGCCCAACACAGGCAGGCGGCGCGGCCAGCAGCCGGTGCGCAGGCGCGCCACGAACGGACCGATCTCTTCGCCCAGCGACTGGGCGTCGACCACGGCGGCCTCGATCTGCAGGTCCTGCAGGGCGTGCATGGCGGTGGCGGCGCTACGCGCGGTGACCGTGCGCCAGCCGAGCCGGTCCAGCCCCTCGGCGAGTGGTCCCGCCAGAAGGTCTTCGCCCGCCACGATGAGTACGCGCGCGTCCAGCGCCAAAGCCTACCCCCTTGCGAGACCCGCGGATGGAATCTCGCGCGAGGCGAACGATACAGCCCGCTCCGCGCGCTGCAAGTCGCCTGCGCCATGGAAATCCACCCGGCGGCCCTCGGCGCCAGCGACCAATCGCCCCGGCTACGGTCTGCAGACCTGCGATGCCGCCGCGCCTTGACGCGGAGGGCGGGTTGTCGTCAGGCTCCGGCCCGTTTTGAGCCGTGGGCCCGCGCCGCAAGTGCCTGATCAGTCTGACCCGCGTACGGATGCCTTCGCATGGCGCTGATCACCCAGGAGAGGGTGCGGTTCGGCCGTCTGTGCCTGGGTGTGCTGAAGCGCGCCGCCCTGCGCTGCTGGGGCCGCGACGTGATGCTCTACGTCGGCGGGGTGGCCTTCTTCGCCCTTCTGGCCCTTTTCCCGGCGCTGGCCATCCTGATCGGCCTCTACGGCGCAATCTTCACCCCGCACCAGGCCGCGGCCCAGACCGAGGTGTTCGCCCAGATACTGCCGGAGGGGGCGAGGAACCTGATCGTGACGGAGCTGGCCCACATCTCGCGCACGCCGGGCGGGGCGGTGTCGCTGCAGAGCGCCTTCGCGCTCGTGGTCGGCGGCTATGCGGCCCATCGCGGATTCAAGGCGCTGCTGGCCGGGCTGATGTTCATCCACGACGAGGAGGAGCCGCACGGCTTCCTGCGCTTCAACATGCTGGCCTTCTTCGTGGCGCTCGCCGCATTCGGCCTGGCGACGGTGATGTCGGGCCTGATTATCGCGCTGCGTCTGCTCAAGACGGCGATTCACCTGCGCACCGGGCATGAGTTCGGCGTCTTC
Source organism: Pseudomonadota bacterium (assembly GCA_018241995.1). Taxonomy (GTDB): domain Bacteria; phylum Pseudomonadota; class Alphaproteobacteria; order Caulobacterales; family Caulobacteraceae; genus JAFECT01. Next base: position 120,020 of record JAFECT010000004.1, on the reverse strand, counting down.
ACCAACGAGTGGGTGCTATCGACCCTGGGCCTCGCGGCGGGGCTGACCTGCCTCTACCACTACGCCATGTCGCATTCCGGGCCGGTGATCTGGCGGGCGTCGGTGGTCGGCGGCGTGTCGGCGGCGGCGGTGTCGCTGGCCGCGTCCCTGGGCTCCGCCTTCTACGTGGATCGGGTGATGCACCTGGGCGCCACCTACGGCTCGATCGCCACGGTGATGATCTTCCTGATCTGGGTGTCGTGGAACGTGAACGCGGTGTTCTTCGGCGGGGCCCTGGCCACCGAGGTCGAGATCGCGCTGAACCACTATCGCGCCCGGAAGGGCCAGCCCTAGGGCTTCTCCACCAGGAACGAAAAACTTTCGCCTTCCGTCTTAGATTCAAGCAGCAAGTAACCGATTTCATTGCAGAAGTGCGGCACGTCGATCTTGGCCATTGGGTCGTCGGCAAACAGCCTGACGCGCCCACCCGTCGCCAGGCCTTCCAGCGCCCGGCGCAGGCGCAGCGTCGGCACCGGGCAGCGATGGCCGCGGGCGTCGACGAGCAGGGGCGGGGCTTGATCCAAGGCGGGCGTCCGAAGGCGAATCCAAGCATGCTTTGGACGATGCGCCGTTTCCCGTCGAGGCTTGTTCTGTTCGCCCTGGTGGCAGGGTTCCTAGCCGCGCCCAGCGCCGCCCAGGCCCCGCGCATGGCTCCGGACTTCTACGCCACCATCGCCGTCGCCGGCTTCGAGCGGCCGGTGGAGGTGCGCCAGTCGGGCCTGAAGCGCAGGCTCGACATCGCCACCGGCGGCCTGGTGCAGAGCTACATTACCGATCGCACCCGCGGCGCCTTGATCGTGCTGAGCGCGGCCGGACGCCGACGCATCGCCTTTGTCTTCCCCCTGGCGCAGGAGGAGGTCGCTCAGCCCCTGCCGCTCGACTTGATGGTGATGCAGGACGGCAAGGCCAGGCTGACCCGCATCGGGTCGTCCAGCGTGGCGGGGCGCTCGTGCCAGCTGTGGCGCTACCTCGGCTATCTGGGGCGCAGCGGCACGATCTGCTCGACGGCCGAGGGCGTGATCCTGCAATTGACCCCGGACGGGCGCGCCACGCCGCTGTTCCAGGTGCTGACCCTGGTGCAGACCGTGCAGGACCCGCGCTGGTTCACCGTGCCGGCCGACTATGAGATCACCGCCCTGCCGGGGATGGGCGGCCTGGCGGTCAGGCCCGCACCCGTGGTGGCGCCGACGCCCGCTCGGTGACTTCTGTCGCGCTGAACGAATCGGCCACCCGCCGCGTTCATTCGCCTGCATCTGCAGGAGAACTCCCATGGCGGCGCGCCCCACCTGGCAAGGCCATCTTCGCCTCTCGCTGGTGACCTGCCCGGTCGCGCTCTACACCGCGACCTCGCGCACGGGCGACATCTCCTTCAACCTGATCAATCCCAAAACCAACAACCGCATCCGCATGATCGCCACCGATCCGGAGACGGGCCCGGTCGAGCGCGCGGACCTGGTCAAGGGCTATGAGTTCGAGAAAAACCAGTACGTCATCGTCTCCGAGGACGAGATCCAGTCGGTGCGCATCGAGAGCAACCGCGTCATCGACATCGAGCGCTTCGTCGACGAGGACGACATCGACCGCCTCTACTGGAACGACCCGTTCTACCTCGTGCCGGACGGCAAGATGGCCGCGGAGGCCTATGCGGTGATCCGCACGGCCATGGAGCAGTCGGGCAAGATCGCGCTGGGCCGGGTGGTGCTGCACAGCCGCGAGCGGCTCATCGCGCTGGAGCCGCGCGACCCCGGCATCGTGGCCTATTCGCTGCGCTCCTACGAGGAGGTGCGCAAGCCGGACACGTTCTTCGACTCCATCCCCGAGGCCAAGGCCGAGAAAGGCATGGTCGAGATCGCCGGCAAGATCATCGAGCAGCTGTCGGGCGACTTCGAGCCCAAGGAATTCCGCGACCGCTATGAGGACGCGCTGCGCGATCTGATCGAGGCCAAGCTCAAGGGCAAGAAGCCCACCGTCACCGCGCCCGAGCCCGACGACACCAAGGGCAAGGACCTGATGGAGATGCTGCGCAAGAGCCTGCAGCAGAGCGCGCAGCCTGCACGGCGGGCGCCGGCGAAGCGTTCGGAGCCGGAAAAGCGCAAGGCGCCGGCCAGGCCAGGGCGGCGGAAGAGTGCTTGAATTCGGCTATCATTCTATTCAAACTTGGCAACAATAGCTTCGACGGTGTCCGCGAACCGTTGAAGCGTCGTGATTACTTCCTCTCGAGCTAACTCCTGAGGCTCTTGATAGGCAACGCTGGGTGACCATCCAAAAGGCATTCCTACAGGTACGCCGGTCGCAAGAAGGACAGGGATGCCCAGCGGCGCAGACCCTAGGTCCGGAGCTCCCCTAATATGCAGATTACTTGCGTCAAACCCATCAATGATGACGCTCTTAAAATCAGTATGCGAGGTATCGGTGAGCCTGATCGCGTTTCCAAGCACGATGGACCCTGGTGCGCCAGCGCATCCCATTAGTCGGGTGTGTTTGCGAGTTCGATCAGCTTCATGCAGTCCGAAGAGAAGCGGGCTCGCCTCACGATACGGCTTTAGGTCAACGATTGTCTGTTGATCTGCTTTTGAAAGGTCTTTGATTTTTCGAACGCCGTCAGATTCGAAAATCGCTTTGGATTTTGAGATCGGAAAATAAACGTTTCGTGTGCTTCTGCTGTTACGCGTGGCAAGTTGGCAGGCCAACCCATCAAGGATCGAACGAAGCTCGTTAGCGATAACCCCCGCTTTGGCCCTAATAGAGGTAGGCACTTCGGCTGTTTGCACGGCGTAAATCTTCGCCGTTCCAGCAGATGTTGTGTTCGGCGCGCCGGCATCGATGGTGAATGTAGGCCTTAGCGCGAAGGCAGTCCTTGCCCAACCCTCAATCTCACTCTTGAGAGCCTTGGTTTCATCGCGAGCGAATTGGATGCGCTCGCGAAGTTCAACGAGATCGTTCCCCACACATCCCCCCAGAGATCCAAACCTTCACCCGCAAACGCGTGCCTAAGTCACTGTAACTTCCTGATCGCGTCCTTCAGCGACCCTGCGCTGTCTTCCCACCCCGCCCACGGGCCACGCCGGTTCATCAGCTCCACGGCGGTGCGGATGGTGTAGGCCTTCGGGTCCAGGCCCTTCTTCGCCTGAGACCAGCTCAGCGGCATCGACACCGGCGCGCCGGGCCGGGCGCGAGGGGTCAGCAGGGCGGCGGCGGACGACATCCGGTCGTTGCGAAGATAGTCCAGGAAAATCCGCCCCTTGCGCTGAATCTTGGCCATGTTGGTTGTGTAGCGCTGGGGGCTGTCGGCCGCCATCTGCACGCACAGGGCCTGGGCGAAGGCCTTGGCTTCGGGCCAGGGGACCGGGTTCTTCTTCGGCTGCTCCAGGATGGTGACCACGTGCAGGCCCTTGCCGCCGGTGGTCTTGAGCCAGGCGGTCAGGCCCACGGCCTCGAGCCGGTCGCGCACCTCCTTGGCGGCCTCGATCACGCGCTGGAAGTCCAGGCCCTCGTCCGGGTCGAGGTCGAAGACGAAGCGCCCGGGCAGGTTGGGTTCGCCGGGCAGGGAGTTCCAGGGGTGGAACTCGGTGGCTCCGGACTGCGCCCCGGCCACCAGGGCCTCGGCGCTGTCGAACTGCAGATAGGGTTCGCGGTCGCCCGAGACGGTCACCTGGGTGATCAGGGCCGAGGTGCCCCGGCCCGCGTGACGCTGGAAGAAGCGCTGCTTGCCCTCGATGCCGTCCGGGGTGCGGATGATCGAGCAGGGGCGGCCCTGGACGTAGGGGACCATCCATTGGCCCACGGCCTCAATGTAGCGGGCGAGCTCGAGCTTGCTGACGCCGGGCTGATCCGCCGTGGCCGGCCACAGGATCTTGTCCGGGTGCGAGATGGTGGTCCCAAGCACGACCGAGCCGCCATGTACGACCTTCGCCGGGGCGACGACGATCTTCGGCGCCGCGTTGGCCTTGGGCGCCTTGGCAGGCTTGGGCGCGTCCTCGTCCTCGACCGTGCTCACCGGCGCAGCCTCCTCGGCGCGCACTTCGCGGGAAGGTTTGTCCTCGCGCAAGCCCTTGAAGCTGGCCTGGCGGATGTGGCCGTCGCCGGTCCAGCCCGCGAAACCGATCTCCGCCACCAGTTCGGGCTTCACCCAGTGCACGCCGGCGCCCTTGCGCGGCGCGTCCTTGCCGGTGAAGGGCGACTGGTCGGTCTCCAGCGCCTTCAGCTTGGGCAGCAGGATGTCCACCTTGTCCCGGCCGAAGCCCGTGCCGATCCGGCCCACGTGAACGAAGCGGTCACCGCGCCATACCCCGGCGATCAGGGAGCGGAAGGCGTCGCCTGTCGTGGTCCAGCCGGCGATCACCACCTCCTGGCCGCCCCGGCACTTGGCCTTGACCCAGGTGTCGCCACGGCCGGAGCGGTAGGGGGCGTCGACCCGCTTGGAGACCACGCCCTCCAGCGACATGCGGCAAGCGGACTGCAGCACCGCCTCACCGGCCGCCAGGAAGTGTTCGACATAGCGCAGCCGCGCCGAGTTCTCCCGCTCAAGCACCGCCTGCAGCCGCGCCTTGCGGTCCGTCAGGGGCAGGTCGCGCAGGTCCTCCAGCTGGCCGGCGTCGCCCAGCATCAGGGCGTCGAACAGGAAGAAGATCAGCCCGCCGGTCTTTTCGTCCGATAGTGCCGCCTGCAGGCCTGCGAAATCCGGCCGCTGCTCGTCGTCCAGGGCCACGATCTCGCCGTCGTAGAGGCCGTCGGGCAGGGCTGTGGCGTCCTCGGCGATCTCGGGGAAGCGATGGGTCCAGTCCAGGCCCTTGCGCGAGCGCAGGATGGTGCGGCCCGCCTCGACGCGCAGCTGCATGCGGTAGCCATCGAACTTGATCTCGTGCGCCCACGCGTCGCCGACGGGAGGCGCGTCGACCAGCTTGGTCAGTTGCGGCTCGATGAAATCCGGCAGGGCCTTCACCGTCTTGCCGTGCACCGCCTTGGCTTTTGGTCTGGGCTCAGGCTCGGACCCCTTGGGCGCCCCGGTCGTCTCCGCCGCCGCCTCGGCGCTGGCCTCCGGTGAAGATCCTTTCGAATGCCACACCGATTTCGCCGGGCGCCTGGTCTTGGTGATGAAGGGCTTAGGACCCTTGCCGATGCCTTCGGCGATCTCCTGCATGGTACGGCCTGACGCGATGGAGACTGCGTTCTCCTCCAGCAGGGCGTCGTGGTCCTCCTCGTGGGCGGTCTCGTCCTCGTGCTTGATCAGCAGCCAGTTGTTCCTGCCGCGCCCGCCCTCGCGGTCGTTGCGCATCCGGATCAGGGTCCAGCCGCCCTTCAGCCGCTCGCCGTCGAAACGGAACGACAGGTGGCCCTTCTTCAGCGCCTTCTCGATGCTTGTTCCGGGCTCTTCCGGCTCCCACCAGCCCCGGTCCCACAGCATCACCGTTCCGCCGCCGTACTGGCCTTTCGGAATGGTCCCTTCGAAGTCGCCGTAGTCGAGCGGATGGTCCTCCACCTCCACCGCCAGGCGCCGCTCGTGCGGGTCGAGCGAGGGGCCCTTGGTCACGGCCCAGGACTTGAACACCCCGTCGAACTCCAGCCTCAGGTCATAGTGCAGGCGGGTAGCGTCGTGCTTCTGGATCACGAAGCGGGCGCGTTCGGCCTTGCCCACGCGGGTCTGGCCGGAGGGCTCCAGGGTCTGGGTGAAGTCGCGTTTGGCGCGGTAGGTGTCGAGGCTGGCGGGCATGCTGGTCTCCTGGGACCGAAATCGCCGCGCGCCGTCGCGGTTCCCTCGGCCCCGGCCAACGCTATCCCGGCGCCGGGCGCGCGGATGCGACTCAGATCAAACAGTGGCCGGAACGCGCGCGCCTTCGCCGGGTTAGGGACGCCATGAACGCCGAGGACGGCCTGCCGCTTCCCCAACGCTACTGGGCCATCGCCGCCCTGCTGCTGGCGATCATCATGGCGGTGCTGGACGGCGCCATCGCCAATGTAGCCCTGCCCACCATCGCGCGCGACGTCCACGCCGACCCGGCCTCCTCGATCTGGGTGGTGAACGCCTACCAGCTGGCCATCGTGGTCTCGCTGCTCCCGTTCGCGTCGCTGGGCGAGATCCTCGGCTACCGCAAGGTGTTCCGCGTCGGGCTGGTGGTGTTCACGCTCGCGTCGGGCGCTTGCGCCATGTTGCATACCCTGGCGCAGCTGACCGCCGCGCGCGTCGCGCAGGGCTTCGGCGCGGCGGCGATCATGAGCCTGATGGCGGCCCTGATCCGTCACACCTATCCGCAGAAGATGCTGGGCCGGGCCATCGGCTTCAACGCCCTGACCGTGTCGGTGGCGGCGGCGATCGGCCCGACGGTGGCCTCGGCGATCCTGGCGGCGGCGGACTGGCCCTGGCTGTTCGCGGTCAATCTGCCGATCGGTGTGATCGCGCTGCTGTGCTCGCTGAAACTGCCGCCCAGCGAGACCTCCGGCCGGCGCTTCGACTGGATCAGCGCGGTGTTGAACGCCGTCACCTTCGGCTTCCTGATCATCGGGGTGGACGCCATCGCCCATGTCGGCGCGGTCGGCGCCGTGTGCTTCGTCGTGGCGGGGATCGCGGCGGTGATCCTGGTGCGGCGCGAGATGGCCAGGCCAGCGCCGCTGGTGCCCCTGGACCTGCTGAAAATCAGACCCATCGCCTTTGCGGTGGCGGCCTCCGGGGCGGTGTTCGCCGCCCAAATGCTGGCCTTCGTGACCCTGCCTTTCTACTTCCAGACCGCCTTCCACCGCGACCAGGTGGAGACCGGCTTTCTGATGACGCCCTGGCCGGTGGCCGTGGGGCTGGTCGCGCCGATCTCGGGCCGGCTGGCCGACAGGGTGCCGGCCGCGATCCTGTGCGGCGGGGGCGGGGCGATCTTCGCCGTCGGTGTCGCCCTGCTGGCGCTTCTCCCAGTGCATGCCTCCTCGCTGGAGATCGGCGCCGCCATGGCCGTTTGCGGCCTGGGCTTCGGCTTCTACCAAGCGCCCAACAACCGCGAGATGATCGCCAACGCCCCCCGCGCCCGCTCCGGCGCCGCGGGTGGGTTGCAGGCCACCGCCCGCCTCGTCGGCCAGACCCTGGGCGCCGCCCTGGTCGCCCTGGTGTTCCGCCTGACCGAGCACACGGGCTTCCGCACCGCGCTCGGCACGGCCGCTGCCTTCGCCGTGGTCGCCGCGGGCGTCAGCATGTTCCGGCCGAGGCGCGAGGCGCCGACTCCCGGCGCCGCGCTCAAGCCCTCAGGCGAGGGGTAGGCGCACCAAGGCCCGCAGGCCGCCGCCTTCGCGGTTCTCCAGCTTGATATCCCCGCCGTGGGCCTGGGCCACCGCCCGCGCCGCCGAAAGGCCCAGCCCGAAGCCGCCGCCGGCGCTGCGCGAGGCGTCGGCGCGGTAGAAGGGGTCGAACACGCGTTCCAGCTGGTCTTCGGCCAGGCCCGGGCCATCGTCGTCCACGGTCAGCACCGCCTCGCCCTTGCCGCGCTTCAGGCTGACCCGCGCCCGCTCGCCGAACTTCACGGCGTTGACGACCAGGTTTGAGACCAGCCGCTTCAGCCCCAGCGCATCGCCTTCGATCAGCAAGGCCTTGCCGCCCTCGAAGCCGACCGGGGTGCCGGTATCGGCCATGTCGTCCACCACCGAGGCGACCAGGGCGTTCAGGTCCAGGCGCACACGCTCGGCCTGAGCCGCCTCGCCGCGGGCGAAGGTCAGGGCGGCGGAGATCATGGCGTCCATCTGCTCGATGTCGGCGACGGTGCGGGCCCGGATCTCCTCCGGCGCCGCCTCGATGCGGAAGCGCAAGCGCATCAGGGGCGTTCTGAGGTCATGGGCGATGGCGGCGACCATGGCGGTGCGGTCATCGACATAGCGCCTCAGCTTGTCCTGCATGTCGTTGAAGGCCGAGACCGCGGTGCGCACCTCCGCCGGGCCGGTCGGCGCCAGGGGCGGGGCGTTGGGGTCGCGGCCCAGGCGGTCCGCGGCGCTGGCGAACAGGTGGATCGGACGCGTCACCCGCCGCGCCGTCCACCAGGCCAGGGGCGTCAGCATCAGGGCGGTGATCAGGAAGCTGACCAGCATACGCACCTGCCAGGGCGAGAGCGGCGGCTTGGCGGGCCGCAGCACCGCCCACTTCCCGTCGGGCCGGTGCCAGGCGGCGGCGAAGGCCGGGAACATGACCTGCTCGCCGATGCCCGCCATCCGGTCCAGCGCCGGCGGCGGCAGATCATGCGGCGGGCCATCCGGCGTGACGGTGACGAACATGCGCTCTTCCTGCAGATCGCGCGGGGGCGCGCCGTCGGGCGAAGGAGCGTTGTCGGCGCGGCGCACGGTGACGCGGTTCACGCCACGCGCCGAGGCCGAGATGTGCATGGTGGAGAACGAGTGGCGCACCTTCATCTCGCCTTGCGGCATGACTACCCGCACCCGGCTGGGGTCGGCGCCGAGCCGGCGGGCCAGGAGCTGAGTCAGCAGCGGCTTCAGAGGGTCGTGCTGGGCGGCGCCCGGCGACCCCATCGGCAGCGAGGGCTCGCTCGCCTCGACCTCAACAGTCAGGTGCTTGCCGTCGCGGGTGGTGACCGTCTCGCCCTTCAGGGCGCGCGCGGCGTCGGCGACACTCACGCCGGCGGGCGGCGGATCGGGCAGCCACAGCACCACGATGAAGTTGATCGCCTGGGCGGCCATGACGCTGAGCAGCGCCAGGGCCAGCACCTGGATGAAGATCGGGGCCGAGCCCAGGCGGCGCGGCGCCTTCATCGGCGCACCACGCGCACGTCGAAGATATAGCCTTCGCCTCGGACCGTGCGGATCAGCTCGTGGCCGGAGCCGTCGTCGAGCTTGCGCCGCAGCCGGCTGATCTGCACGTCGATGGCGCGGTCGAAGGCGTCGCTGGTCGGGCCGCGCGCCAGGTCGAGCAGCTGGTCGCGGGTCAGGATGCGCCCCGGCCGCTCGGCGAACACGCGCAGGAGCCCGAACTCGCCCGAGGACAGGGGAGCCACCACCCCCTGCGGCGAGGTCAGCTCGCGGCGCACCAGGTCCAGGCGCCAGCCGTCGAACTCCACCGCCGCGCCGGTCCCGCCCATGCTCGCGGCGGGGGAGGGCTCGCGCCGCCGGCGCAGCACCGCCTTGACCCGGGCCAGGAGCTCGCGCGGATTGCAGGGCTTGGGCAGATAGTCGTCGGCGCCCAGTTCCAGGCCGATGATGCGGTCCGTCTCCTCGCCCATGGCGCTCAGCATGATCACCGGCGGGCCTGAGCTGTTGGACAGCCGCTTGCAGATCGACAGCCCGTCCTCGCCCGGCAGCATCAGGTCCAGCACCACAAGGTCGGGGGCGCTCGTCGCCAGCGCCGCCTCCATCGCATTACCGTCGCCGACGGTCTGCACCGCATAGCCGTGCTTCGACAGGAAGTCCGACAGCACGTCGCGGATGCCCGGATCGTCGTCGACGACCAGGATGCGCGCGGCGGGCGCGGTATCGGAGGCGGGCGGCTCCAGGCTCATGCGAATTCCTTCCCACGCCCGACTTTCACGCTGATTTCCATGCTGAAACAATCGCCGAGCCGATCGTCGCGGCGTGTCGCGGCCCCCAGCCCTACATTTCTCGGCCGACACACAGCGGCAAAACCGTTGCAACAGCGGCCGGTCATGACAGCCTCCTGCCGGGCCTCAACGCACGGCCCACCGATAGGGAAAACGCCACATGCAACTCAAGACCGCCCTGATGGGCGCGGGCCTCGCAGCCCTTATGGCCGGCGCCGCCTGGGCGGGCGACGAGCCCGCAAAGAAGGAAGAGCACCGGGTGGTGATCGTCTGCCACAAGGGTCCTGGAGGCCCGGGCGGCCCGGAGCACGGCGGCCCGGCCAAGCATGAGATGATGTTCATGCGCTTGCATGCCGACGGCAAGAAGCTGGACGCCAACGGCGACGGGACCATCACCAGGGAGGAGTTCCTGGCCTTCCACGCCGCCATGTTCGACGAGATGGACAAGAACCACGACGGCAAGCTCTCCACCGAAGAGATGCACGGCGACATGCCGCCGCCGCCCCCAGGCGCGCCGGGCGAGCATGAGCGCATGATGATCATGCGCGACCACATGGGCGGCGACATGCAGTGCTCGCACGAGGGCGGCCCCGCTGGCGACATGGCGGTCCATGTCGAGCACGGCGACGGCAAGGAAGTGCGCGTGATCGTCGATGGCGGTCCTGACGGCCACGGGCCCCACGGCGAGCACATAGAGCACATGCGCATGATGATCCATGACGGCCCCGGCGGTCATGGCGGCGGCTTTGACGAGATGGACAAGAACAAGGACGGCAAGATCTCGTTCGACGAGTTCTCAGCCCCCATGCGCGAAGCCTTCGAACACATGGACAAGAACCACGACGGCTTCATCGACAAGGCCGAATGGGGCGAGGGTCACGTCATGATCCGCCGCATCGAGAAGAAGACCGAAGACAAGAAGTAGCCGGCGTCCCCCACGCGGGCTTTAGGGCGGCGGCGGTTCTACCTGGAGAGCAGGGCCGCCGCCGTTCGTCCTGTTTCGGCCACCGCGTCGCGCGCGGCCTGGGACAGGTGGGTCAGGTTGAAACTGCCGTGCACCAGGCCTGGGAAATCCCGCTCGGTCACGGCGACGCCGGCTGCTCTCAGGCGCTCGGCGAAGGGGTGGGCGTCCGGCCTGACCGGGTCCAGTGGTCCGCCGCTGACGATCAGGGCGGCTGGCGCACGCGCCAGCCGTTTCGGCCCCAGCTCCAGCGCGGCGCCCTCCCGCGTCTGGAGCTGGCGGCGGATGTAGGCCACGGCCGTGCGGCCAAGCAGGCGCATATCCTTGACGATCGAGCCGCTCCACTCCGCGTCGTCCAGCGTCAGCAAGGGGTAGAGCAGCACCAGCAGGGCCGCCTTGCCGGCCAGGCGCTCGTCTGTCGCGGCCCAAAGCGCCAGATGGGCGCCGGCGGAATCGCCGCCGAAGGCCAGCCGCGCAGGGTCGAACTTCAGCTCTTGCGCGTGGGCCAGGGTCCAGCGCGCCGCGGCGACCGCGTCCTCGTGCTGGGCCGGAAAGGGGTATTCCGGCGCCAGGCGATAGCCGCAGGACAGGATGCGCCAGCCCGAGGCGGCCGCCAGCCTGCGGCACAGGGCGTCGTGGGTCTCTGGGCTGCAGAACACGAAGCCGCCGCCATGAAAGAACAGCATGGCCGGACCCGGCGGGGCGGAAGGATCGGGCTCGTAGAGGCGCGCGGGCAAGGGGCCGGCCGCGCCCTGGACGGTGATCGGCCGCGGCGCCGACATGGCGCGCGCCTCCACATCCATATCGACCAGCAGTCGATTGAGCAGGGCCCGCGCGGAGGGCAGGGCGTATCGATCGAGCGGCTTCACGGGCCGCACCTTAGCGGACGCCTTGCCGCAGGTTGAGCCTCCCCCGCATCGAATCGCTTGCTCCCGGCCGCGCGGGATGCTGCTTTCCGCGCCTCACCGGCTGAACGCCGGTCTTGGGGCCGCCTGGAGTGCGCCCAGCCTTGGAGTGAGCCATGACGGACCGCGGTCCTCTTTCCGATCCCGAACTTGAGCTGCGCGCGCACCTGGCGGGCGTGAACTTCGCCACCCAGACCCTGTTGCGCATGGTCGACGACGCGTTCCGCCGCATGACCGGCTATTCGCCCGATTGGGAGGTGGTGGCCCAGAACCTGGAGTCCGGCGTGCAGCCCGGCGACGATCCCTATTCGGCGGTGAACCGGCGGGGCCGCTATATCGCCGCGGGCTTCATGCGCGACGTGGCCAGCTGGTCGGTGCAGACTGGCTCGCCGGGCCCGGCGCCGGTGGCTCCGCCTCAAACCCCGGCGGAGTAGAGCCCGGCGTAGCGTTCGCGCAGCAGCGCCTTCTGCACCTTGCCCATGGCGTTGCGGGGCAGCTCGTCGACGAAGAGCACCCGCTTGGGAACCTTGAAGGACGCGAGGCGGGTCTTGAGCGCCGCGATCAGGGGCGCCTCATCCAGGCTGGCGCCCGGCTTCGAGGTCACGACCGCGGTCACGCCCTCGCCGAAGTCCGGGTGGGGCAGGCCGATCACGGCGGACTCGCCTACGCCGTCGAGCGTATCGAGCTCGCTCTCGACCTCCTTGGGATAGACGTTGAAGCCGCCGGTGATGATCAGGTCCTTGCCGCGGCCCACGATCGAGACGTAGCCCTCCGCGTCGATCACCCCGAGGTCGCCGGTGATGAAGAAGCGATCGGCGCGGAACTCCGCCGCGGTCTTCTCCGGCATGCGCCAATAGCCTCTGAAGACGTTGGGGCCCTTCACCTCGATCACCCCGATCTCGCCCTGCGGCAGCAGCCGGCCGCTCTCCGGATCGGCGATGCGCACCTGAACGCCCGGCAGAGGCGGCCCCACCGACCCCGGCACGCGGGCGCCGTCGTAGGGGTTCGACGTGATCATATTGGTCTCGGTCATGCCGTAGCGTTCGAGGATCGCGTGGCCGGTGCGGGCGGCGAATTCCGCGTGGGTCTCCGCCAGCAGTGGCGCCGAGCCGGAGACGAACAGGCGCATGCCCTTCACCAGATCGCGGTCCAGGGCGCGGGTCGATAGCAGGCGCGTGTAGTAGGTCGGCACGCCCATGAACACCGAGGCCTCAGGCAGCAGCCGGACGATCCGCTCCAGGTCGAACCCCGGCAGGAAGATCATCGAGGCCCCGGCCGCCAGGACCGTGTTGGTCGCCACGAACAGGCCGTGGGTGTGGTAGACGGGCAGGGCGTGCAGCAGCACGTCGTCGCCCGAGAAGCGCCAGGCGTCCTTCAGGGTCAGGGCGTTGGAGGCCAGGTTGGCGTGGCTGAGCATCGCCCCCTTGGACCGCCCCGTGGTGCCCGAGGTGTAGAGGATCGCCGCGAGGTCGGAATCCTCCACCGCCGCGTCCTCGAAGTCGCCGGATTGGCCCTTCGCAGCCTCGATCAGGCTGCCCGAACGCCCATCGGCCGAAAGGCTGGCCGCGCGCCCGGTCCCCAGGCTTCGGCATAGCTCTTCCGCCGCCGTCAGCCGCTCAGGCGAGACCACCACCAGAGCGGGCTCGGCGTCGCCGACGAAATACTCCAACTCGGGCAGGGTGTAGGCGGGGTTCAGCGGCAGGAACACTGCGCCTGAGCGCACGCAGGCCAGGAACAGCAGCAGCGCCTCGGGCGACTTCTCCACCTGCACCGCCACCCGGTCGCCCCGCTTCACGCACAGCGCGCCCAGGGCATGGGCAAGGCGCGCCGAGCGTTCGAACAGGCCGGCGTAGGTGATGGCTTCGCCGTCCGGGGTGCGTAGGAACGGGCGGTCGGGCGCGACAGAGTGCAGGCCCAGGATGTCGATCAGGGACGCCATGGCCGCCTCCTAAGCCGCTCGGCGCTGGGGAGCAATCGGCGGCTTGCGAACGGATCGCACAATCCTTTAGACTTAAAGCATCTCGATTCAGGAGACGCGCGCCATGAAGGTTGTGTGCCTGGGCGGAGGCCCTGCGGGCCTCTATTTCGCGATCTCGATGAAGCTGCGCGACCCGTCGCACCAGGTGACGGTCTATGAGCGCAATGCGCCCGGCGACACCTTCGGCTGGGGCGTGGTCTTCTCCGACCAGACCATGGACAACCTGCGCGCCAATGACCCGGTCAGCGCCGAGGTCATCGCCGACAGCTTCGCCCACTGGGACGACATCGACGTCTTCTTCAAGGGCGAGCGGATCACCTCGTCCGGCCACGGCTTCTCGGGCATCGGCCGGAAGCGCCTGCTGAACGTGCTGCAGGACCGGGCGCGCGAGCTGGGCGTGGAGCTGGTGTTCGACACCGAGATCGAGGCCGACCTGGACGCCTTCGCCGACGCCGACCTGATCGTGGCCTCGGACGGCATGAACTCCAAGATCAGGAACGCTTGGCCGGAGGTGTTCGACGTCGACATCGACACCCGTTCGAACAAGTACGTGTGGCTCGGCACGCACAAGGCCTTCGACGCCTTCACCTTTGCTTTCGAAGAGACGCCGCACGGCTGGATCTGGGCCCACGCCTACCGCTTCGACCAGTCGACCTCGACCTTCATCATGGAGTGCTCGGAGGAGACCTGGCGCGGCCTGGGCTTCGACCAGATGGACCAGGACGAGACCTGCCGCGCGGGCGAGAGGCTGTTCGCGAAGTACCTGGACGGCCACAGCCTGATGAGCAACGCGCGCCATCTGCGCGGCTCCGCCTGGCTGAATTTCCAGCGCATCCTGTGCCGCAACTGGCGCATCGGCAGGGTGGTGCTGCTGGGCGACGCGGCGCACACGGCGCACTTCTCGATCGGCTCGGGCACCAAGCTGGCCTTCGAGGACGCCATCAAGCTGGCGCAGGTGCTGCACGGCGGCCTGCCGATCGACCAGGGGCTGGAGGAATACCAGACCGAGCGCGAGGTCGAGGTGCTGAAGCTGCAGAGCGCGGCGCGCAACTCCACCGAATGGTTCGAGACGCTGGAGCGCTACACCTCGCTCGAGCCGCTGCAATTCGCCTATTCCCTGCTCACCCGCAGCCAGCGGGTCAGCCACGAGAACCTGCGCCTGCGCGACAAGGGCTTCCTGGAAGGGGTTGAGCGCTGGTTCGCCGGCCAGGCTATCGGGCGGCCGGTCAACGAGCCGATCCCGCCCATGTTCACCCCCCTGACCCTGCGCGAAATGACGGTCAGGAACCGCGTCGTGGTCTCGCCCATGTGCATGTATTCGGCCGAGGACGGCATGCCCGGCGAGTTCCACCTGGTCCACTATGGCGGGCGCGCCATGGGCGGCGCCGGTCTGATCTTCACCGAGATGACCAACGTCTCGGCCGAGGGGCGCATCACCCCGGGCTGCACCGGCATGTACAGCGAAGAGCACATGCGGGCGTGGAAGCGCATCGTCGATTTCGTGCACCAGACCTCCGACGCCAAGATCGCCCTGCAGCTCGGCCACGCCGGCCCCAAGGGCTCGACCCGCGTGCCCTGGGAGGAGGATCACGCCGACCAGCCCCTGGTCGAGGGCAACTGGCCGCTGCTGGCGCCCTCCGCGATCCCCTGGTCACCGCGCAACGACACGCCGCGGGCCATGACGCGCGAGGACATGGACCGGGTGAAGAGCCAGTTCGTGCAGGCGGCGCGCTGGGGCCAGGAGGCCGGCTTCGACATGCTCGAGCTGCACTGCGCCCACGGCTACCTGCTCTCCGCCTTCCTGACGCCGCTGATGAACAAGCGGATCGACGAATACGGCGGCGTGCTGGAGAACCGGTTGCGCTTTCCGCTGGAGGTGTTCGAAGCGATGCGCGCGGTGTGGCCGGCCGAGAAGCCGATGTCGGTGCGCATCTCGGCCACCGACTGGGTCGACGACGGGCTCTCGCCCGAAGACGCTGTGGCCATCGGCCAGGCCTTCCAGGCGGCGGGCGCGGACCTGATTGACGTCTCCGCCGGCCAGACCTCGACCCGCGCCCGGCCGGTCTATGGCCGCATGTTCCAGACGCCCATGTCGGACCGGATCAGGAACGAGGGCGGGGTGCGCACCATGGCGGTGGGCAACATCTACGAGCCCGACCACCTGAACTCGATCCTGGCCGCCGGCCGCGCCGACCTCTGCGCCCTGGCCCGGCCGCACCTGATGGACCCGAACTGGAGCCTGCGCGCCGCCGCCGAGATCGGCTGGGACGGCATCGCCGCGCCGGTGCAGTACCGCCTGGGGCAGGCCCAGCTGAAGCGTAACCTGGCGAAGCAACAGGCAGCGGGGGCCGTATGACCCGCCACGCCTTCATCACGGGGGGCGGGAGCGGAATTGGCGCCGCGGTAGCGCGCCGCCTGGTGGCTGACGGCTACAAGGTCTCGGTCGCCGGGCGCGATCTGCTCAAGCTGGAAGCGGTCGCGACAGGCCTGAGCGGGACCTGCGCGGTGGTTTGCGACGTCACCGAGGAAGAGTCGGTTGAGGCTGCGATGGAGGAGGCGGTCCGGCATCACGGTCCGGTCTCGATCCTGGTCAACAACGCCGGCATCGCGCCCTCGGCGCCGCTCGTGAAGACCTCCCGCGCCGAGTTCGACCGCACGATCGCCACCAACCTGACCGGCGCCTTCCTGTGTGCGCGGGCCGTGCTGCCCGGCATGATCGCGGCGGGCTTCGGCCGCATCGTCAATGTCGCCTCGACCGCGGCGCTGAAGGGCTATCCGTATGTTGCAGCCTATGCCGCGGCCAAGCACGGGGTGCTGGGCATGACGCGGTCACTGGCGCTGGAGGTCGCGACCAAGGGCGTCACGGTCAACGCGGTGTGCCCGGGCTTCACCGACACCGACATCGTCGCCCGCTCGGTGGAGACCATCGTGGCCAAGACCGGCCGCACCCCCGAGGAGGCGCGCGCTGAACTGGCCCGCGCCAATCCCCAGGGCCGGCTGCTGACGCCGGAAGAGGTGGCCGAGACCATCGCCTGGCTGTGCCGACCCGAGAGCGGCGGGATCAACGGCGCGGCCGTGCCGATCAGCGGGGGCGAGGTCTGATGCCTCGCGACACACGTGAACCGCATCCGGACAAGCTCGGCGGGGCGCCGCACGGCAAGGACTCCGTGCGCCTGGAGCTGCGCCTTTTGACCTGTGCGGCCCTGATCGAGCGGCGCATCGCCGGTCGCTTCCGCGACACGTTCGACACCACCTTGCCGCGCTTCGACTTCATGGCGGCGCTCGACCGGCACGGGGCCCTGAGCCTCGGCGAGGTGTCGCGGATGCTGATGGTCACCAACGGCAATGTCACCGGCCTGGCCCAGCGGCTGAAACAGTGCGGCTTGATCGAGAGCGCCACGGACGCCGAGGACCGGCGCGTGCAGCGGGTGCGCCTGACGCCTGAAGGCGCGCGTCGCTTCAAGGCCATGGCCGCGGCGCACGAAGGCTGGATCGAAGCCATGTTCTCAGACCTCTCGGCGGCCGAGCGCGAGGACCTGCTGCGCCTGCTCGACCGCGCCAAACACTCCCTTCGCGAAGAGGCCCACCCATGAAGGCTGCCGACTACAAGGCCGAGCATTTCCTGTGGTCCTGCGACGGCGGGGTGGCGACGCTGACGCTCAACCGGCCGGAGCGGAAAAATCCCATCACCTTCGAGTCCTATGCGGAGATGCGCGACCTGTTTCGCAAGCTGGTCTACGCGTCCGACTGCAAGGCGGTGGTGCTGCACGGGGCCGGCGGGAACTTCTGCTCGGGCGGCGACGTGCATGAGATCATCGGGCCGCTGACCAAGATGGACATGCCGGGCCTGCTGGCCTTCACCCGCATGACCGGTGACCTGGTCAAGGCGATGCGGGCCTGTCCCCAGCCGATCGTGGCGGCGGTGGACGGCGTCTGCGTGGGCGCCGGCGCCATCCTGGCCATGGCCTCGGACCTGCGACTGGGGACGCCTCGCGCCAAGACCGCCTTCCTGTTCACCCGCGTGGGCCTAGCCGGCTGCGACATGGGCGCCTGCGCCATCCTGCCCCGAATCATAGGCCAGGGCCGCGCCTCGGAACTGCTGTTCACCGGCCGGGTGATGACAGCGGAGGAGGGGGAGCGCTGGGGCTTCTTCAACCGTCTGACCACCTCGGAAGAGGTGCTGGCCCAGGCGCAAGCGATGGCGCGTTCGCTGGCGTCCGGCCCGACCTTCGCCCACGGGATCACCAAGAACCAGCTCAACGTCGAATGGGACATGAGCCTGGACGCCGCCATCGAGGCCGAGGCCCAGGCCCAGGCGATCTGCATGCAGACGGCCGACTTCCGCCGGGCCTACGTGGCCTTCGTGGAGAAGCGCGAACCGAAGTTCGAGGGGAACTGATGGCCGACCGCTCCTTCCTCGACTGGCCGTTCTTCGAGCCGCGCCACAAGGCCTTCGCTGAGGCCTTCGACGGCTGGTGCGAGGTTGAGATCGCGCCACTGGAGGCTGCCGGCGAACCCGAGGCGGATGAGGCGCTGGACGCGACCTGCCGTGAGATCGTGCGGCGCCTCGCCCGGGGCGGCTGGCTGAACGCCGCCGTGCCGACGGGACGCGACGGCAAGCTCGACGTGCGCACCCTGTGCCTGACCCGCGAGACCCTGGCCCGCCACTCCGGCCTGGCCGACTTCTGTTTCGCCATGCAGGGCCTGGGGCCGGGCCCTATCAGCCTGTTCGGGTCCGAGGCGCAGCGCGCCGCCTACCTGCCGGCCGTGGCGCGGGGCGACAAGATCGCCGCCTTCGCCTTGTCCGAGCCCGAGGCCGGATCGGACGCCGCGGCCCTGGCCATGACCGCCATGCGTGACGGTGACGGCTGGATACTGAACGGAGCCAAGACCTGGATCTCCAACGGGGGGGTGGCGGACTTCTACGTCGTGTTCGCCCGGACCGGCGGCGCGCCGGGCGCCAAGGGGCTGTCGGCCTTCATCGTCGACGCCGACACGCCGGGCCTCAGCGTCGCCGAGCGCATCCCCCTGATCGCCCCGCACCCGCTGGCAACGCTTGAGTTCAAGAACTGCCGCATCCCGGCTTCGGCCTTGATCAGCGGGGAGGGCGAGGGCTTCCGCATCGCCATGGGCACGCTGGACGTGTTCCGCTCCACGGTCGGCGCCGCGGCGCTGGGCATGGCGCGCCGGGCCTTCGACCTGTCGATGCAGCGGGCGCAGGGCCGCGAGCTGTTCGGCGCGCCGATGTTCGACCTGCAGATGACGCAGGCGGCCCTGGCCGACATGGCCCTGACCATCGACGCCTCGGCCCTGCTGATCTACCGCGCCGCCTGGACCAAGGACTCCGGCGCCGCCCGCGTCACCCGCGAGGCGGCCATGGCCAAGCTCCACGCCACCGACGGTGCGCAACAGGTCATCGACGCGGCGGTGCAGCTGCACGGCGGCCTGGGCGTGCGCGCCGGCCACCCGGTCGAGCGGCTCTATCGCGAGGTGCGGGCGCTGCGCATCTACGAGGGAGCCTCAGAGGTGCAGAAGATCGTCATCGCGCGCCAGGCGGCGCAACTGATGGGGCGCTGATGGCCGCGACCGCGCATCTGGACACCTTCGTCAGGGACAACCTGCCGCCGGCCAGCCAGCAGCCGGTGTTCCGCTTCGACCTGCCGGAGCTGCAGTACCCGCAGCGGCTGAACGCCGGGAGTCTGCTCGACCGCGCCGTGGCCATGGGCGAACAGCGCACTGCGATCCTGTACGGCGGGGAAACCTGGAGCTACGGCCAACTGCGCGCGACCGCCAATCGCATCGCCCACGTCCTGGCCGACGACCCCGGCTTCCGGCCCGGGGCCCGGGTCCTGCTGCACGGCGCCAACACGCCCTGGACCGTCGCGGCCTGGTTCGGGATCGTGAAGGCGGGGGGCGTGGTGGTCGCCACCATGCCGCTGCTGCGTTCAGGCGAACTGGCGAAAGTTGTCGCCAAGGCGCAGATTTCACACGCCCTTGTCGATCACGCCTTCGCCGAGGCGGTGGAGGGCGCGCGGCTGCAGACCGGCCGCCTCGCCAAGGTCTGGTGGTACGGCCGGGGCGGCGACCTGGAGGCCGCGACGGCCGACAAGCCCGCCGACTTCGCCAATCTGGAGACCGCGTCCGACGATCCCGTCCTCATCGCCTTCACCTCCGGCACCACCGGCGTGCCGAAGGGCTGCGTGCATTTCCACCGCGACGTCCTGGCCATGGTCGACACCTTCTCCCGGCACATCCTGAAGCCCGAGCCGGACGAGATCTTCTGCGGCACCCCGCCGTTCGCCTTCACCTTCGGCTTAGGCGGTCTGGTGATCTTCCCGGTCGCCGCCGGTGCGGCCATGGCGTTCCCGGACAAGCCGGGCTTCGACGGCCTGTGCGAAGCAGTGGCCCGCCACAAGGTCACGACCCTGTTCACGGCGCCCACCGGCTATCGCGCCCTGCTGAAGAGCTGCGACACCGGCGTGCTGAAGAGCCTTCGAAAATGCGTCTCCGCCGGCGAGGCTCTCCCGGCCGCGACCGCCGAGGCGTGGCGGCAGGCCACCGGCATCCGCATCATCGACGGCATCGGCTCCACCGAGATGATCCACATCTTCATCTCCGCCTCGGGCGCCGACATCCGGCCCGGCGCCACCGGCAAGGCCGTGCCGGGCTTCACCGCCGAGATCCACGATGAGCAGGGCAGGGCGCTGGAGCGCGGCCAGACCGGCCGCCTGGCCGTGCGGGGCCCCACCGGCTGCCGCTACCTCGCCGATGCGCGCCAGACCGACTACGTCAAGGACGGCTGGAACATGACCGGCGACGTCTATCGCCTGGATCAGGACGGCTACTTCTGGTTCGTCTCCCGCGCCGACGACATGATCGTCTCCTCCGGCTACAACATCGGCGCGCCCGAGGTGGAGAACGCCCTGCTCAAGCACCCAGCCGTGGCGGAGGCTGCTGTGATCGGCCAGCCGGACCCGGAGCGCGGTCAGATCTGCAAGGCCTTCGTCGTGCTGAAGCCGGAGGCGGAGCCTTCGGAAGCGCTCAAGGCCGAGCTCCAGGCCTTCGTGAAGGCGACCATCGCTCCCTACAAATATCCCAGGGCCATTGAATTCCGCGCCGATCTGCCCAAAACCCAGACCGGAAAGCTGCAGCGCTTCCGTCTGCGGGAACCCGCATGAGTCTGTTCAAGGTCCGGATACCGATGCGCTTCGGCGACTGCGACGCCGCGGGCATCGTCTACTATCCCCGCTATTTCGACATGATCAGCCGCACCGTCGAGGACTGGTTCGACGGGCCGCTCGACTGGTCGTTCACGCGCCTGCACCTCATCGACAAGACCTCGATCCCCACCGCCCGGTTCGAGGTCGACTTCGTGGCCGAGTCCAAGCTGGCCGACGTGGTCGATTTCTCCCTGGCGGTGGAGCGCATCGGCGTCAGCTCCTGCCGGCTGAAGATCCAGGCCCACTGTCACGGCGAGCTGCGCCTGGACGTGCGTCAGACCATCGTCTTCGTCGACATGGAAGCCATGAAATCAAGGCCGTGGCCCGATGAGCTGAGGGCGCGGATGGAGCCGTTCATGCTGGAAGGCGCGGAGGCCGGCCTATGACGCACGAGGTCCTGCTCCCCGATGGCTGGCCCCGGCCCAAGGGCTACGCAAGCGGCATCGCCGCCAGCGGCCGCATGGTGTTCGTGGCCGGCCAGATCGGCTGGGACGAAACCGGCGCCTTCCCGGACCCCAGCTTCCTCGGTCAGTTCCGCCAGACCCTGCTCAACACCCTGGCCGTGCTAACAGCCGGCGGCGCCGAGCCCCAGCACGTGGTCCGCATGACCTGGTTCATCACCGACAAGCGCGAGTACCTGGCGGTGGCGCGCGAGTGCGGCCAGGTCTGGCGCGAGCTGTTCGGCAGCCACTATCCGGCCATGGCGGTCGTCCAGGTTGCCGCCCTCATCGAGGATCAGGCCAAGGTCGAGATCGAGACCACGGCGGTGATCCCGAACTGACGCCGGCGGGAGCGGGGCCATGGCAAGTCTCAGAAGCATCATGGCCTTGGCCCTGTCGGCGGGCCTGATGCTCGCGACAGGGGCGCCTGCCGCGCCGGCCACACCTGAGGCCCCGGGCTTCGAGCATGCCCTGGAGGCGGCCACGCGCGACCTCTGCGGCAGGCAGGTGGCGATGCTGGGCGAAAACGGCTTTCACGGCGACGGCGAGACGGTGGCCTTCAAGGCCGCCCTGATCCAGCGCTTGGTCACCCGCTGCCACTTCGACGCCGTCTATTTCGAGGCCAGCCACTACGATTTCCTGGAGCTGGCGGGCCTGCGCCGCGCGGGCAAGCCGGTGACGGCTGACAAGGTCTCCTCGGCCATCGGCTGGATCTGGAACCACGACGCAGAAATCCAGCCTCTGATCGAGTTCCTGGCGCGGGAAGCCAACGGCGGCCGCGTTTCGCTTGGCGGGCTGGACGACCAGCTCGGCAGCCGGGGCGAGTTCTATTCGCTGGAGCAGATGCCCCGCGAACTGGCCGACTACCTGCCGGAGCCGCGCCGCGCCGCCTGCCAGGCGCGACTGCATCAGCGCATCTTCTACGACTACCCCCAGGCGTCCCCGCACGGGCCTGCCGACCTGGCGCCGCTGCAGGCCTGCGTCGCCGAAATCCGGTCGGCCGTGGCCGCGCGCCCGGCCTCACGGGAGCGGGACGAGACCCAGCAGCTGGTCGCCAATATCGAGCGCTGCCTGGAGCGCGACTTCGTCAAGGGCGACGACTATGTGCGTGGCCGCGACCGCTCGATGGCGATGAACTTCCGCTGGCTGCTGGCCCAGGCGCCCCGGCAAAAGGTCATCGTCTGGGCGGCGACAGCCCACCTCGCGAAGGATAGCTACAAGGGCCACCCAACGATCGGCAGTGAGATCGTCCAGGCGTACGGGCCGCGCGCCTTCGTGCTGGGCTTCTCAGCCGGAGGCGGCCGCTACCGCTATTCGCGCGACAAGTCGCCCGAGATTCCGTCTGCCCCGGCCGGTTCGCTGGAGGCCCAGGCGCTGAAGGGCGTGAAGGACGGGGCGAGCTATGTCGGTCCGGCGCGGCTGAAGCGCATGGGCGTTGTCCAGGCCGCACCTTTCGAGCATGGCGCCCTCTCGGCCCGGGACTGGAGCGAGGTCATGGACGGGGTGGTGGTGTTCCAGGCCGAACGGCCCCCACACAGGACCGATGGCTGAGCCCGACCGCCCCAGGAGCCCATTCGTCGCGCTGTTCCTGAAGCGCCGCGCCGAGCTTCGTCACGCCTTGAGGGTCGGCACGGCCGCTGCGGTCAGCTTCTTCCTGGCCACGGCGCTGAACCTGCCGCAAGGCTACTGGGCGGTGATCACCGCGATCGTGGTGGTGCAGACCTCGATCGGGGGCACGCTGGCGGCGTCGCGCGACCGGCTGGTCGGCACCGGCGTGGGCGCCCTTGTCGGCGGGATCGCAGCCGTCGCGCGCCCGCAGACCGCCTGGGGCGAGGGCTTGGCCCTGACCCTGTCGGTGGGCCTGCTCAGCGTCGCCGCCTCGCTGCGGCCGAGCCTCAAGATCGCGCCCGTCACCGCCGTGATCATGCTGGTCGGCAGCGCCGCCACGCGCGAGGGCACGCTCGAGGCCGCTGGCCTGCGCGTGGCCGAGATCGCCGTCGGCAGCGTGATCGGCGTGCTGGTCACCCTGTTCGTCCTGCCGCCCCGCGCCCGCGACCAGGTCTCCGCCAAGGCGCAGGCGGCGATGGGCGATCTGGCCGAGCTGCAGACCCTGCACGCCATGCGCCTGCGCGGCGAACAGACCGAGGCGGCTCTTACGCCGCTGCACGCGCGCATCCGCGCAGCGCTGAACGCGATCGAGACATCCACGGGAGAGGCCCGGCGCGAGACCCGCGTACGGCTGTCCAGCGGCCGCGCGCCGGACGCCATACCGCGCAGCCTGTGGCGGCTGAGGAGCGACATCGTGATGATCGGCCGCGCCTCCTCGCACGGCTGGCCGCCGGAGGTCGCCGCGCGCCTGGCCGAACCGGCTGCGGCCCTGCTCGACGCCCAGGCCGAGGCCCTGCGCGACCTGGCCAAGGCGCTGGCCGAACAAGCCGAGCCCGCCAAACCCGACCTGACCGCCGGCTTCGCCGCCTTCCGCGAGGCGTTCGGCGCCCTGGAGAAGGAGGTTCCGCCCGGCGCTCTCAGCTTCGAGCTGCTGGAGCAGATCTTCGGCCTGGCCTACGGGCTGGAGGCCTTCAACCGCAACCTCTCGGACCTCGCGGAGCGCCTGGCGGAGTTCGCGAAGGGTCGCCGAGACTGACTTGGCGATTGACGCGCACCACGGCGCGGCCTTGTCTGCGCGCGCAGTCCGGGGAGGGATGTCGATGAGGGTTCTAGTGATCGCCGCCAGCGCGGCCTTGATGGCGGCAGGTGCGGCCGAGGCCAAGGGCCCAGCGCCCGCCAAGATCACAAGCCCGCCCGTACCGCCCCCCGTCGATCAGGCGCTGGCCCGCGATCTCCTGAAGGAGCTGATCGAGATCAACTCCACCCACGCCCACGGCTCGACCGTCGCGGCCGAAGCGGTGGCCAAACG
This sequence comes from Pseudomonadota bacterium, assembly GCA_018241995.1. GTDB lineage: Bacteria > Pseudomonadota > Alphaproteobacteria > Caulobacterales > Caulobacteraceae > JAFECT01. The sequence goes on along the minus strand of JAFECT010000004.1, from coordinate 96,048 downwards.
GCTGCGCGAAGCGGGCTACGCGGCGTCGGACGTGCAGGTGCTGGCCCCGGCCGACCACCCGACCAAAGGCAACACCGTCGTGCGCCTGCGCGGCAAGGGGTTGGGCAAGCCGATCCTGTTCATCTGCCACCTGGACGTGGTCGAGGCGAAGCCGGAGGACTGGACGGTCGATCCGTTCAAGCTGATCGAGAAGGACGGCTTCTTCTACGGCCGCGGCACGTCGGACATCAAAGGCGACGACGCAGCCCTGATCGAGAGCCTGATCCGCATGAAGCGCGAGGGTTTCGTCCCCGACCGCGACATCATCGTGGCCTTCACCGCCGACGAGGAGGCGCAGGGCGACGCCAACGGCGTGGATTGGCTTCTGAAGTCGCACCGCGACCTGGTCGACGCCTCGATTGTCTTCAATCCGGATTCGGGCGGCGGCGGCCTGCTGGCCGGCAAGCGGGTCTCCTACGGCATCCAGACCAGCGAGAAGCTCTACGCCACCTTTGCGCTCGATACCGTCAACAGGGGCGGGCACAGCTCCCTGCCCAGGCCCGACAACGCCATCTACCAGCTCAGCCACGCGCTGGACCGCGTCGAGGCCTATCGCTTCCCGCTGCACGTGACCGCCACCAACCGGGGCTATCTGCAAGGCAACGCCGAGCTCGAGTCCGGCCAGACCCGTGCGGACATGCTGGCCGTCGCCGCCGCCACGCCCGACCCGATCGCCGCCGATCGGCTGGCGAAGCGCGAGGACCTGAACGCCCTGCTGCGCACCACCTGTGTGGCCACCCAGCTGAGCGGCGGCCATGCCGAAAACGCCTTGCCCCAGCACGCCCAGGCCATCGTCCAGTGCCGCCTGATCCCCGGCGAGACGGTCGAGGAGACGCGCCAGCGCCTGGTCGCCGCCATCGGCGATCCCGAGGTGAAGGTGTCGCTGACAGCGCCGGTCAAGCCCAGCGGAGAGACCGTGCCCGACCCGAAGGTCATGGCGCGGCTGGAGGCGACCATCCACGGCATGTGGCCGGGCGTGATCATCACGCCCTCGATGGACGCCGGCGCGTCGGACTCGGTGCACAGCCGCGCCGTCGGCATCCCCTCCTACGGCACGAGCTCGATCTGGGGCGACCTCGACGACGTGCGCGCCCACGGCCGCGACGAACGCATCCGCATTCCGCAGTTCTATGAGGGCGTGGAGTTCACCTACCGCCTGATGAAGGCTATGAGCGCCAGAGAGTAGGAGCTTCCCCCCATGGCCTACGACGCCGTTCCCCCCTCGATCCAAGCCGTCCGCGATACGCTGGCCCGCATCGGCCCGCACGTGGTCCGCACGCCCATCCACACCTGGCGCGGGCGCGAGCTCTCGGCCCGGGTCGGCGACGACACCGAGGTGGTGCTGAAGCTGGAGCTGTTCCAGCACACCGGCACCTTCAAGGCGCGGGGGGCCGTCAACTCGCTGTCGATGCTGAAGCCGGAAGACCTGGCCAAGGGTGTCACCGCCTGCAGCGCCGGCAACCACGCCATCGCGGTGGCCTATGCCGCCAAGGCCATGGGCGTCTCGGCGAAGGTGGTGATGATGGCCAGCGCCAACCCGGCGCGCGTGGCCCGCGCCAAGGCTCTAGGCGCCGAGGTGCTGACCGCGCCCACCGGCGCCGAGGCGTTCGCCCTGGCCGAGGAGATCGCGGCGCAGGAGGGCAGGGCCTTCATCCACCCGTTCGAGGGGCCGAACGTGGCCGCCGGCACCGGCACCATCGCGTTGGAGTTCTCCGAACAGGCCGGGCCGCTTGACGCCCTGATCGTGCCGGTGGGCGGCGGGGGCCTGTGCGCCGGCATCTCCTCGGTGTTCAAGCAGCTGCAGCCCGACTGCAAGGTCTATGGCGTGGAGCCCGTGGGCGCGGACTCCATGACCCGCAGCTTCGCCGCGGGTGAGCCGGTCAAGGCCCTGCCGGTGACCACGGTCGCCGACAGCCTGGGCCCGCCGTACTCGCTGCCCTACAGCTTCGGCCTGTGCCAGCAGAACGTGGACAAGCTCTGCCTGGTCGACGACGACAACCTGTTCGAAGCCATGGCGGTGCTGTTCCGTGAGATGAAGCTGGCCGTAGAGCCCGCGGGCGCGGCCACCACCGCCGCCCTGTTCGGCCCGCTGAACGAGGAACTGCGCGGCAAGCGCGTCGGCCTGATCGTCTGCGGGGCGAACATCGACATCGAGGGCTTCGCCAAGATGGTCACGCGAGGGAATGAGATCGCGGGGTTGGTGTGAGCACACCTCCCCCGTGAGCGGCAGCGAACGGGGGAGGGGGACCATCGAAGATGGTGGAGGGGGCGCGCCAAGCCCGCCGCCGTTTCAATAGCGAACCTGATCGCCAGTCCAGTCAGCGCCCTCTCCACCGCTTCGCGGTCCCCCTCTCCCGCAAGCGGGAGAGGTGAGGCGTTTCACCCCTTCAAGATGTCCGCCAGCACCCCCGCGTCGATGTTCCCGCCCGACACGATCGCGACGGCATTCGGCCGCGCATTCGCCAGCGCCGCCGCATAGGCCGCCGCCCCGGCGCCCTCGGTCACCACATGCTGCTCACGCGCCAGCTTGCGGATCGCGTCTTCGACCTCGGCAAGGCTCACCACCACCACCTCGTCGATCCAGCGCTGCAGCAGCGGCCACATCGGCTCCAGCACGCCGGTCGACCCCATCCCGTCGATGAAGCTGGGCCTGCGCTCCACCGTCACCGGCCGCCCGGCCTCGAACGCAGCCTTCAAGGGCGTCGAGACCTCCGTCTCCACCGCCACGATCCGGCAATCCGGCCGCGCCAGCTTCACGCCCTGGGCGACGCCGCAGGCCAGGCCGCCGCCGCCGATGGGGATGAACACGGTCTCGACCTCGGGAAAGTCCTCGGCGATCTCGTCGCCGATCACCGCGGCGCCCGCCACCACCTCGCGCTCGCAGACGGGGTGGAAGAACGTCCCACCCTCCAGCCCGGTCTCGCGGGTCTGCATGATCTCCCACCAGCCGGCGAAGGGGTGCTCGCGCACCTCGGCGCCCAGCCGCTTCAGGCTCTCGACCTTCACCCGCGCGGCCACATCAGGGACATGGATAAGGCAGGGGAGGCCCAGCGCCCTGGCCGCCGCCGCCACCGCCTGGCCGAAATTGCCCGCGCTGGCCGAGACCACGGCCTCGACCGTCTCGCCCGCCTCGATGCGCGCCCGCACCACATTGGTCGCGCCCCTGATCTTGTAGGAGCCGTAGGGCTGCAGGCACTCCAGCTTCAGGCGCACATCTGCGCCCTGCGCCCGCACCAGCGGCGTGCGGATGGCGATATCGGCTATGCGCCGGCGCGCGGCCTCGATCTCCGCCCCGGCGAGGGCAGGCTGTAGTTCGGGGCGCGGCGCGGCTTCGGACATGCCGCCTTGTGGCCCAGTCGGAGCCTCGACGCCAGCGCAGGAGGCCAGCTTCTTGACAGTTGGACTGCCATGTGACAGTTCAACTGCCGTGAACGTGCCCGCGCAGCCCGGCTTCCACGAACGTCACCGCCTCGCCACCCGCGAGGCGATCCTCGACGGCGTAGAGCGCCGCCTCCAGGACGCGGCCCTGGACGAGCTGACCTTTGCCGACGTGGCCCAGGCCTCGGGGGTTTCCGAGCGCACTGTCTATCGGCACTTCCCGACCAAGGACGCGATGCTGGAGGCCTTCTGGGCGCGCATCCAGCAGACCCTGGGTCTGGAGACCTCGACCCGCAGCTGGGCCGACTATCTCTCCAGTCGGCGCGAAGCCTTCGCGCTGATGGATGCGCGTGAGCCGATGATCCGCGCGGTCATGACCTCGAAACAGGCCCGCGAGACCCGCATCCGCATCAACGCCACCCGCGAGGTCGGCATCCGCAAGGTGGTGGCCGAGGCGGTGGGCGATCTGCCTGAGCCGCGCTTCACCGAGCTCTGCGCCCTGGCCCACCTTCTGGGCTCTGCGCCCGCCTGGCAGACTTTCAAGGACTATTGGGGCGTCGAGGCCGAGCGCACCGGAGAGGTCGCCGCCTGGGCCATGAAGACCCTCGCCGAGGCCGCGAAAGCCGAAGCCGAAAATAAGAACCCGCACACATCATCCGATCCGGAGACCGCCCGATGATCTTCCACGCCTCCATCCCCGCCGATGCGCCCGAGCACGTCGCCCGCGTCATGGCCGAGATCTGGAAGGGCGAGGCGTTCCGGTTTCCGCCCTGGCCGGGCGCTTGGGTGGCCATGGCCGGCGACGATCGTTCGACCACGCTGGAGGTCTATCCGCGCGACCAGGTGATCGCGCCGGGCGAGGGCGGCGCCCCTGGCCACCCGCAGGCGCAGGCGGGGCAGGGCGCGCTGTCCAGCTTCCACCTCGCCGTGGCGAGCGACCGGACGGCCGAGGAGGTCCTCGCCATCGGCGCGCGCGAGGGCTGGCGCGCCGTGCGCTGCTCGCGCGGCGGCATCTTCGACGTGATCGAACTCTGGATCGAGAACACCCTGCTGATCGAGGTGCTCACGACCGAGATGCAGAACGACTACCGCGCCGGCGTGAATTTCGACCTTTGGCGCAGGGCGACGCGTCCGCCGGTTCCGGCGGCGGCAGGCTGATCGCCACGCCGGCGTCTCAGGCCGCGTCGGCCTCGTCGCGCGTGTCGGTGATCACCATCGGGCACAGACGGCAGGCGTCCGGGCCCTTCTGACGGAACCAGCGACAGGCGGTGCGGATGGCGCACGGCTGCAGGCTGTGCTCCTCGATCGGGGTCAGGGCTTCCGACACCCGCTCGATGATCGTGCACTTGCAGCCGTCCCACTGCGCGCAGTGGTGCTCCACGCAGTTGTTGGCGAACCGGTAGCGCTGCTCGGGGCGGCCCTCGCGACTGACGTCGTCGATGAACTGCTGGTCGATTTCCAGCCAGTCGCGCAGATAGCCGACCCGGCCATCAGGGCCGAGCACGCCGATGACCGCGGCGCCGGGCTCGGCCTTTGCGCTGGGGCAAAGGGCCGGCCGGCTGTCGCTTTCATCCACTAGCCGACGCCGTGGGTCTTGGCGCCCTGGACCTGCGGGATCTGCACCGGGCGCACCACGATGCCGAGCCAGCCCGGATTCAGCCCGTGCGGCACTTCGTTCGCCTTGACCCCGGCGCGCGCGATGGCGTCAAGCACGGCGCGGCGGATTTGGCTCTGCAACGCCTCGGCGTCGGCCGGGGGCAGGGAAATCCCGCCCAGGTCCACCTGGATCTTGGTCGGCGGGGGTTTGCGCGCCATGGCTGGGCCGGCCGCCTGGGCGACCAGGGGTGACGCCACGGCGCCGGCCGCGGCTGCTGCTGCGATCAGGGTCCGGCGATCGGGCCCCTTGTCCTTGTTCTCGGGCATCCTGTTAGCTCCCTCATTGAACATGCAAGTGGGTAAGCAACAAGTGCTGCGACGATAAGGCGAGGGCGGGTGATGTGTAAAGCGGAGTCCTCGCCCGATTATGCAAAGGACTCGTGTGGATAATCTCCAGTAAAATCGTCATGATTGCGGAGCGTGCATCGCGATTTTCTCAGCGATCTCCGCAGCCTGCGCGTAGGCAAGCTTTGCTTTAACGCTGTGGCCCGCCGCCCGAAGCCTTGGCGTAGGCCGGTGGCGGACGGGGTGGGATTCGAACCCACGGTGGGCTCGCACCCACGGCGGTTTTCAAGACCGCTGCCTTAAACCACTCGGCCACCCGTCCGGAGCCGTCGCTCATAGCAAGCCGGATGCGCGGAGGCGACAGGGGAAAGCGGCTTAACCGTATCGCTTAAGCGGGCGGCAAGCGTGCGGCGGTAGGGTTGATCCTGGACGAAGGGCTGGCCCATGCTGCACGACGATCTTTTCGGCGCCTCCGAGGGCGGCCTGTGGCGTCTGATGGTGCTGTGGGCCATGGGCTTCGGCTTCACGGCCTAGGCGATCCACAGCCAAGGCGCCGCACGCCCTTGCTCTCCGGCGCGAAGCGGCCAATGTGCGGGCCGTGACCCGCGGAAAATTCATCACCCTCGAAGGCGGCGAAGGCGCCGGCAAATCCACCCAGGCCACGCGCCTGGCCGAGCGCCTGCGCGCACTGGGCCATGAGGTGGTGCAGACCCGCGAGCCCGGCGGATCGCCTGGCGCGGAGGCTTTGCGCGAGCTGTTGGTGCGGGGCGAGGCCGGGCGCTGGTCGCCGGTCGCCGAGGCGCTGTTGATGTACGCCGCCCGCTCCGACCACCTGGAGCGGGTGATCCGCCCGGCGCTGGAGCGCGGCGCTTGGGTGGTCTGCGACCGGTTCTCCGATTCCAGCCGGGCCTATCAGGGGGCGGGCGGCGGCGTGCCCTCCAGCGTGATCGAATCCATCGACCAGGCGGTCGTCGGCCTCGACCAGCCCGACCTGACGCTGATCTTCGACCTGCCGGTCGAGATCGGCCTGGAACGCGCCCACGTGCGCGGCGGCGACGCCCGCTTCGAAAGCAAGGGCCGCGAGTTCCACGAGCGCCTGCGCGCCGGCTATCTGGAGATCGCGCGCGCCGCTCCTGACCGCTGCGTGGTGCTGGACGCGGTCGCTACGCCGGAACAGGTGGCCGAGCGCGCCTGGAAGGCGGTGGAGGATCGCCTGCTGAGCGCCGATTCGGTGGACCGGCGCCTTGGCTGAGGACCTGCCGCACCCGCGCGACGTCTATCGCTATGAGCGGGGCGAGGCGGTGGAGGGCGCCTTCCTGGATGCCCTGGAGCGCGGCAAACTGCACCACGCCTGGATGCTGACCGGCCCGGAAGGGGTGGGCAAGGCCACCTTCGCCTATCGCGCCGCCAGGCGGCTCCTGGGCGCCAGGCCCGATCCCGCTCACGGTCTCCTGGGCGCCTCGCCCGAGGACCAGGCCAGCCGCCTGGTGGCCGCGCGCGCTCACCCGGATTTCATGGTGCTGGAGCGGGCGGTCGAGGACGGCAAGGCCAAGAAGTTCATCTCGGTGGACGACGCCCGCGCCCTGCCGGAGTTCTTCGCCAAGGCCCCCTCGATCTCGGCCTATCGGGTCGCCATCGTCGATGCGGCCGACGACATGAACATCAATGCCGCCAATGCCTTGCTGAAGACACTTGAAGAGCCTCCTGAGCGCGGCGTGCTGTTCCTGGTGACCCATGCGCCGGGCCGTCTGATGGCCACCATCCGCTCGCGCTGCCGGCGCTTGGCGTTCCAGCCCTGGCCGGAGGATGCGGTGCGCGACTTCCTCAGCGCCCGCACGGGCCTGGGCGGCGAGGAGGCCGACGCGCTGGCGCACATGGCCCGTGGCGCGCCTGGCCGCGCCCTGCGCCTGGCGGCCGGTCAGGCCCTGGAGTTCGAGGCTGTGGCCGACGTGCTGGTCAACGGCGAATTCCCCGGCGAGGCGGCGCTGCTGCATCTGGCCGACAGTTTCCGAGGCGGGGAGGGGCAGGCGCGCTTCGAGCTGTTCTTCGAGCGTCTGGCCGAGGCCGTGCACCGGCGCGTGACGGGGCAGGGGGGTGCGGCCGCTGTCGAGCGCTGGGGCGCCCTGTGGGACCGGCTCTCGGGCGCGGCGGCCGAAGCGGAGGCCATCAACCTGGACCGCGCAGACATGTTCTGGACCCTGATCGCGGAACTGCGCGCGGTGCGAGCCGTGTCCGCGGCGGCATGATACGGGTCGCCTGATGCTTATCGACAGCCACGTGAACCTGCACGCGCCTCAGTTCGACGAGGACCGCGACGCCGTGATCGCCCGCGCCCGGGAGGCCGGCGTCGGCCTGATGGTCGAAATCTCCGACAAGGTCTCGAGCTTCGAGGCCACCCACGCCCTGGCGGTGGCTCACGCCGACATCTGGTGCACGGTCGGGACCCATCCGCATGAGGCCAAGGAGAACCCGGACCTGACCTCCGCCGAGCTGGTGACCTTGGCGGCGCGTGCGCGCGTAGTCGGCATCGGGGAATGCGGCCTGGATTTCCACTACGACCTGTCGCCGCGCGAGATGCAGGCGAAGGTGTTCCGCGCTCACGTCGCCGCCGCCCGCGAGACCGGCCTGCCGCTGGTGGTGCACACCCGTGAGGCCGACGATGTGATGGCCGACATCCTGGCCGAGGAGCATGCCAAGGGCGCCTTCAAGCTCCTGATGCATTGCTACACCTCCGGCCCGGAACTGGCGAAAAAGGCTGCGGAACTCGGCGCCTGGTTCTCGGTCTCCGGCATCGCCACCTTCAAGGCGGCCGAAGAGGTCCGCGCGGTCATCCGCGACATGCCGGCCGAGCGCATCATCGTGGAGACCGACTGCCCCTATCTCGCGCCCGTCCCCATGCGCGGCCGCAGGAACGAACCGGCCTACATCGGCCACGTGCTGGACAAGCTGGCCGAAATCCGCGGCTGGAGCCGCGAGGATGCGCTCAGGCGCACGGAAGACGCCTTCTTCGCCCTGTTCGACCGCATCGAGCGGCCCGCGGCCTTCGGAGGGCGGGGGGGATGACCGCCCGGCTGGAGGTCACCATCCTCGGCTGCGGCTCCTCCGGCGGCGTACCGCGCGCGGACGGCAACTGGGGCCAATGCGATCCGGCCGATCCCAGGAACCGACGCTCTCGCTGTTCGCTGCTGGTCCGCCGGCCGGCGGCAGAGGCCGGCGAGCCCGAGACAACGGTCATCGTCGACACCGCGCCGGACCTGCGACTGCAGACGGCCGCCGCCGGGGTGAAGCGGATAGACGCGGCCCTGTTCACCCACGATCACGCGGACCAGTGCCACGGCATCGACGACCTGCGCGCCTTCGCCATGACCGCCCAGCGCCGCATTCCCTGCGTCATGGACGCCTCGACGCTGGCCACCGTGACGCGGCGTTTCTCCTACATTTTCAAGGAAGAAATGGGATATCCTGCGATCTGCGATGCGGAATTCCTGCCGCCGCACGGCAGGCCCTGGACGGTCGAGGGTCCTTCCGGCCCTATCCCCGTCATCACCTTCCGTCAGGCGCACGGGCCGATCGACTCGGTCGGCTACCGCTTCGGCGGAATCGCCTATTCCAGCGACGTCTCGGACCTGGATGACGCGGCCTTCGAGGCATTGCAGGGCGTCGACCTCTGGATCGTCGACGCCCTGCGCTGGAAGCCGCACCCGACCCATGCCGATGTGGCCAAGGCCCTGGCCTGGATCGAGCGGGCCAGGCCCAAACGCGCCGTCCTGACCAACATGCACGTCGACCTCGACTACGCGACCCTGGCGGCCCAGCTGCCGGCAGGCGTCGAGCCCGCCTACGACGGCTGGCGGACGGAGATCGCGCTCTAGGACCAGCCAGTTCCGTCATCCTTGGCGACGCACGGCGCAGCCGTGTGGCGTCGAGGACCCACTAGGCGCGCCCTTTGCGAAGTCGACGCTCAGCGCAGCTTCCGTTGCGGAGCCAAGTGGGTCCTCGATCCCGCGGCGCTGACCGCGCCGCAGCCTCAAGGATGACGATCGTCTCAGAGGGTAGCGCTATGCCTTCTGCGCCCTGGCGATCTCGTCATCCACGATGCGGCCCAGCGTCGTGAGCGGCACCGAGCCGGACAACACCATCAGGTCGTTGAAGCGCTTGACGTCGAACTTCGGGCCCAGCGCCGCCTTGGTCTTCTCGCGCAGGCGCAGGATCTCGGAGTGGCCGACCTTGTAGCCGCAGGCCTGGCCGGGCGTGGCGCAATAGCGGTCGACCTCGCCGGTCAAGGCGCCCGTCGGCCGGCCCGAGTGGTCCAGCAGGTATTGCAACGCCTGCTCGCGCGTCCAGCGCTTGGCGTGCAGGCCGGTGTCGACGACCAGGCGGCAGGCGCGAAATTGCAGGGCCTGCAGATAACCGAGCCTTCCGAACGGGTCGTCATCGTACATGCCGAGCTCGTCGGCCAGCTGCTCGGCATAGAGCGCCCAGCCCTCGACATAGGCGTTGAACTGCATCAGCGAGCGGACCAGCGGCAGGTGGCTGGCATAGTCCCCCTGCCAGACGTGGCCGGGCACCGTTTCATGGAAGGTGAGGGTGGGCAGGGCGAACTTGGGCCAGTTCCGCGTGCTCTTCAGGTTGATGTAGTAGGTCGCCGGGCGGGAGCCGTCGATCGAGCCGTCGTACTCATAGCCGTTGGCCGCCCCGTCCTGAATCTCCGGCGGCACGCGGCGCACCACGGCCTTGGCGGCGGGCAAGGTGTAGAAGGCGTCCTTGAGCCGGGGCCGGACCGCGGCGATGCGGCCGTTCAGATAGTCGATCAGCTGGGCGCGGCCCGCGTCGGTGTTGGGATAGAGGAAGCGCGGGTCCTTGCCGAGCATGGCCATGCGCTGGCCCGGCGTGCCGCCGGTGACGCCTTGCTTGGTCAGCAGCTCATCCATCCGCGCCTCGAGCTCGGCCACCTGGGCCAGGCCCATGCGGTGGATCTCGTCCGGGTTCATCGGCGTGGTGGTGCCGCAGCGCAGCTGCCAGGCGTAGTAGGCGTCGCCCTGGGGCAGCTTCCAGCAGCCCGCGTCGGCCTTGGCCTTGGCGCGCAGGCCCTTGAGCACCTCGACCTGATGAGTCAGCGCAGGCCTCACCCGCTGTTCGCAAAGCGCGAGCACCCGCGCGCCATGGTCGCCCGGCACGGCCTTCTCGCGGGCGCGGCGCTGCAGCGACTTCACCAGGGTCCAGTCGGCGGCCGGTTTCCCCAGGAAATCAGCGTATTGGCCCAGGATGTTGTCGATGATGAAGTCCGGCGCCAGCACGCCGCGGGCGGCGTCGGCCGGCAGGCGCACGCTTTCCTGATCGAGCTGGCGGGCGAAGCCTTCGACGCGCTCCAGATAGGCGTCGGCGTCGTCCTTGGTCTCGATCGGGTGGATGCTGTCCAGGAAGTCCGGCAGGGTCTGGAAGGCGCCGGTCATCTGGCTGACCGCATAGGGCGAATTATTCTCGCCCCATTGGGCCGACAGCACCAGATCGTCGCCGTAGCCGAATTTGGAGCCTTCCAGCGCTTCCTCGTGCGCCTCCAGCGCCACGTCGTAGTTGACGGCGTCCAGGTCCGTCAGCTTGCTGCGGTCGATGGCCTTGAGCCTTTGCACGCGCTGGGCATAGGCCGTGCCGCGCCTGGCCGAGCCTTCGTCCGAGCGGTCGGTGACCAGGTGGCGTAGCCTGGCGCGCGGACCGGTGTCGACGCCGCGGAAGGTGGCGTTCTCCGGGATTTCGCTGAGCAAGGCTTCCAGCGCGTCCTTCAGAAACGCGTTGAGCTGCGCCGAGGCCGAGCCATGCGGCGCACCGTGATGCGCGTGCGGCTTGGCCAGCACAGGCCCGGCGACGGTCGCGCTTGCGGCGCAGGCGGAGGATGCGAGAAGCGCGCGGCGGCTGATCTGCATGGAGAGACTCCCGGAACCGCCAAGGTTATGGACGCTCAGGGCCGCGCATCGCAACGGATTCGGGCCGATCTGCGCCACAGAGGCCGCAAACGGCCGCGCTGTACGCGTCAGCCTATTGCATATTTCCCATAATCTATCTTAGGCGATGTTTGTGCGTGAGGGTGGAGCCAGCTTTGGCGTCCCCGCGCGCCTCATTTCGGGTTCAGCGGCTTCTCCTCCGCCACAGGCGCGTCCTTCGCCCAGGCGGTGACCACTGCCGACGCGTTCTCCAGCGCCTTGTAGGCCACGTTCGCATCCGCCGAACCGCAGCCCAGGTCGAAGCTGAAGCCGTGCGTCGCGCCGGAACGCACCCAGCTGATCTGGCCGTACGGCAGATCGTAGATCTGCTTCTGGCACGGCGGACCCTTGCCGTCGTAGCGCTCGGCCGGCTTCAACGCCGCCTGCAGCTGCGCGTAACGGCCCGGCGCCGGCGCCAGACGCTTGGTGACCAGCACGACGTCATAGAAGTCCTTGGTCGGCCCCTGCTTCGTCGCCTGGTACTCGCCGGAGCCGTCCGGGCGGATGGTCCAGGCCTCCAGGAGCTTGCCCCAGGAATTGATCCGGAACGACACCTCGTCGCCCGCCGCGGGCGCTGCGTTTGCGCCGCCTGCTGCGCCCAGGCCGACCACCAGGGCCAGCGCCAATCCGTGCCTTACGATGCTCATGGCGTCCCCACGCTTGCCGTTCGCGCCTTCGAGGTTGCCATGGCGCCGCCCCGCGCGCCAGATGAGTGCGACACGCGGAGGACGCCATGCCCGACCTCGATCTGCGCGGCCTGTGCCCGCTGCTCCAGGTGTTCGACATGCCGACGTCGGTGCGCTTCTACGGCGAACACCTCGGATTTCAGGTGAAGCAGCACTCGCCGATGGTCGAGGCGCCGGAGCCCTATTTCCACTGGTGCTTGCTGGAACGCGACGGCATGCAGCTGATGCTCAACACCGCCTACGACACCGGCGAACGCCCCGATGCGCCCGATGCCCAGCGCGTGCGCTGGCACGACGACACCTGCCTCTATTTCGGCTGCCCCGATGTCGATCAGGCCTATGAGCGACTGAAGGCGCAGGGTCTGACGTTGAACCCACCAAAGACCGCGGGCTATGGCATGCGGCAACTCAATCTGACCGACCCCGACGGCTATCAGATCTGCCTGCAATGGCCGGCCTGACGCCGCCCTTCCCGCCGGAGACCAAAGCGTGAGCCTGACCCTCTATTCGCATCCCTTTTCGTCCTACTGCTGGAAGGTCCTGATCGCGCTCTATGAGAACGGCACGCCCTTCACCTACCGCAACATGGAAGAGCCTGGCGCGGGCGAGGAGCTGAGGGCGCACTGGCCGTTCGGCAAGTTCCCGGTGCTGGTGGACAACGGCAACGCCATCGCCGAGACCAGCGTGATCATCGAATATCTGGCGATGCGTCATCCCGGTCCCCACCACATGGTGCCCAAGGCGCCGGCAGAGGCGCTGGAGGCCCGGGCCATGGACCGGTTCTTCGACCTCTATGTCATGAACCCCATGAGCAAGATCTCCACCGATCCCCTCCGTCCGGAGGCCGATCGCGACGCCTATGGCGTGGCCGAGGCGAGGAAGACGCTCGATACCGCCTACGCCTGGCTGGAACGCGCCATCGACGGGCGCACCTGGGCCGCGGACGGTGAGTTCAGCATGGCCGACTGCTCCGCGGCCCCGGCCCTGTTCTATGCCGACTGGGTCCACCCGATCCCGGAGCAGTACCGCACGGTGCGCACCTATCGCGCCCGCCTGCTGGCCCGGCCCTCGGTGGCCCGCGCGGTCGACGAGGCCCGGCCCTATCGCCACTACTTCCCGCTGGGAGCGCCCGACCGGGATTGAGCCTTTATAGGCTGTAGTCCAGCCGATAGCTGTGCTTGCCGCCCGCGATCTCGATGCTCATGCGCCCGCTGAGCCCCTTCAGTGCGCCCGTGCCCGATCCCGGCGCCACGTCGACCTCCAGGGTGCGCGCTTCGGGCGTCATCACCCCGCGGTGGACCAGCACGAAGCCGCCCTCGCGCCCGCCCAGCCGCCCGGTGACCCGCTCGATGGCCACATAGGTTCCTGAACCGTCGCTCGAGCGCACCGACAGCATCTCGCCCTTCGACGTGGCCTCCAGGTCGCCGTGGAAGCGCTTGTCCAGGCTCATGCGCCCGAGCGCCACGCCCTCGACCTCGTCGGGCGCGCCCACGGGCGTCAGGGTCACCTCGAAGGTTCCGGCGGCGTGATGGTCCATGGCGGCTGATCCCTTCTGCGGTTCGGCGCGGACCTGCACGGCCGTGGCCAGCATGGCCATGGCGACAAACAGCGCGCCGGCGACGGTGGCGAGTTTCATGGCCTCCCCCATCTCTGCCGATAACGATGTTCTTGTTATGTTCCCTTTCGCCCTGCCCTGTCAATCGGGCCTGCAGTCGGGTCAGTTCCCGGCCGCCTTTGTCGCGATCCATGCCTCCAGGGCCTTGGTGTCGGAGATGTCCCCGTTCCAGCTCCAGGCCGGCGCATAGGGGCCGACCGCATAGGGCGCATCCAGCGCCACCTTCTGCAGGGTCGAGAACCGGGCCAGTCGCGAAGGCAGCCGGTAGGCGCGCACCTCCATGTAGCGCGTGCCCGCATCCGTCCCCTCCCCGGCCTGGACCGCGCCCAGCCGCAGGAACTCCTCGACCAGCAGCAAGCACGAGCTGAAGCAGACGTGGTCGGTCAGCACCACCATCCTGCCCTTGAACAGGCCGGCGGCGGGCGCCGTCCGCGGCGGCGCTGCGGGGGTGTCGCCCTGCTTGCAGGCGACCGAGCGGGTGAAGGCCTGGCCCTTGGCCATCGCCGTCTTCATCTCCTCCGCCGCCTTGCGCAGATAGGCGATGGTTGGCCCGCTGAACTGGCCGGTGCGGGTCGACAGGTCCTCGATCGCCGCGAGGTTCGCCGCCGAGGCGCGCCAGGCTTCGCCGCAGTTGCTGCGGGACTGGCCGGTGTAGATGCTCTCCACGGCCGAAGATCCATAGAGCGCGCGCGCAATGGCGTCGCCGTACTGGGAATCCCCGCCGCTATTGCCGCGCAGGTCCAGCACGACCAGGCGCGCGCGGCGCAGCTCGGCCGCGTGGGCCTCCACCTCGGCGACCACCGCCTTGGCGCGCGGGTCCAGCTGCTCGATGCTGATCCACCAACCCTGGCCGACCTGGCGCAGGCCGAAGCCCGGATGGCCGACCTTCACCGCCTGGCCCATCTTCGGCAGGAAACTGTCCCAGCGCGCGTTCTCCCATTTCAGGGCGCGCTCCACGCGGCCCTTGTCGGTCTGGAAGGCGCAGGCCTTGGGCCGCGGCGCAAAGGCGTTGTCGTCGACCAGCAGCCAGGGCGCCGCCTCGATCTGTTCTGCCTCCAGGTCCCAGTTCGCCCGCATGCCGCCCAGGCGTCGCTTGGCCAGGGCCTCGACATCCTCGCCGTCGCAGCTGATCAGCCGCGCGCCCAGCAGGGGCTGGTCGCCGGTGGAGCGGAACTCGTCCACGACGCGCCATTCGGCCCCCCGCTTGGCGACGATGAAGCCCGGCGTCGGATAGATCTGGTCGAGGTAGAGCGGGACGAACGACAGGTGCTTGTCGCCCAGCCGCGCCGCGAAGCCCCGAAGCACCGCGCCATAGCCGTCGATGTCCTTCACCTGCCCGACCTGGCTGAGGCCCAGCTGGTAGGAGTCCTCCAGCCGCTTGCGGAAGGCGTCGTCGCCCAACTCGGGCGTGGCGCCGGGGTGGTTGTCGCGCACCAGGGCGTAGGCGGCGTCGAGGTCGCCTCGCGTCAGGGCGACCCATGGGTTCGGGGCCTCGGAGGCTGCGGGCGCCGCCTGCGCGAAGCCGGGCGCCGGCAAGGCGGCCATGCAGAGCAGCGCCAGCAACAGGCTCCCCAGCCGCGCCATATTGAGTGCGAAGCGATGCCGACGCCGTTTCAGCTGCATGGTCTTTCCCCGATCGAGACCGGATCCTTACCACGAGCGAGTCGGGCTGCCACTTAACAGTACGTAATGCGCAGGGAAAATTACCTGCGAATACAGCGCAATCCATGCAACACAGCATGTAACTTCCTCGCCTAAACTGTTGCGGCCATGCACGCGCAGGGCGGCGCCCGATAGCGTGGCTGCGTTGCTCGAAAGCCCTCAAACGCCCTGGCCCCAGGGCGCAGGCCCTGGCATCTGAGGGCCTCTCCGAGGGGCTGGGCCTTGATCTCCAACAGCATCACGCTTCTGCGCATCGCGCTCATCGCGCCGCTATTCTGGCTGCTCAGCCTGGACGGCTACCCGTGGATCGCGCTCGCGCTCTACCTGCTGGCGGGCCTGCTGGATGTCGTGGACGGCCGCGTCGCGCGGGCGCTGGGCGAAGTCTCGCCCTTCGGCGCCATACTCGACCTGATCGGGGACAGGCTTCTGACGCTCGGCGCGATCGGTGGCCTGATCGCGGGCGGCGGGCTGAGCGGCGCCTGGGCGGCGTTGGGCCTCTTGCTGATCGCGCGTGACTTGGTCGTGGCCGGGTTCGAGGTCGCTCTGCCGCGCTTCAAGCTGCGCCTGACCGTCTTCGCCAAGCTGAAGATCGCCATGCACTTCCTGGCCGTATCGCTGCTGATCCTGGGCGGCGAGTTCCGCGTGATCGGCGAGCGGGTTCTGGCGGTCGCAGTGCTGATGGCCTGGCTGCAGGTCTATCTCGGCGCGCGCCAAGCCTGGGCGGGCTTCAAGGTCGTGCGCTGAACGCCAGGTGATGCAGCACGATACCCGAGGTCGTGGCCAGATTCAGCGAGTCGAAGGCGCCGGCCATGGGGATCGACACGGTGGTGGCCAGGTCCATCACCGCCTGGGGCAGCCCCTCCCCCTCCGTGCCGAACATCGCCGCCGTGCGCAGGCCGGGCCTGAACTCAGCCAACGTGGTCCGGCCCGAGGGACTGAGCGCGATCACCTCGAAGCCGTGGTGCCTCAATAAGGAGATCGCCGCCGCCCCGTCCATGACCCGCGCATACGGGACCTCCAGCGCGGCGCCCACGGAAACGCGGATGGCCTTGCGGTAGAGTGGGTCGCAGCAGGTGGCGTCGAGCAGCACGGCGGCTGCGCCGAACGCCGCGGCGTTGCGGAACACGCCGCCGACATTGTCGTGGTTGGCCGCGCCGATCAGCACCGCCACGGTCGCCCGCTCCGGCAGGCCCGCGAGCAGAGCCTCGGCGTCCAGCGCGTCGGCCCGCTCGCCCAACGCCAGGATCCCGCGATGGATGTGGAAGCCGACGATCGCGTCCATCACCGCCTGTCCCGCGGCATAGATCGGCACGCCTTCCGGAACCTGATCGAGCAACAGCTGCAATGCCCCCACCCGCTTGGCGTCGATCAGCAGGGACAGCGGCCGATGTCGGCCCTGGCGCAGCAGCACGCGCAGCACCACTTCGCCCTCTGCGATGAACCGGCCCTCACGGCCGACCAGGTCGCGCTCGCGCACGTCGCGATAGGCCGCCACGCGCGGGTCTGCGGGGTCTTCGATCGGGATCAGAACCGGGCTCACGAGCCCGGCTTAGCCCATCAGGGACCGGTCGTCCCAGCCTGAGCGGGCTGCGGCTGCTGCACCGCCCCCGCCTGCACCGCGGCGGCGGCCGTTCCCGACGACGGCAGCGCCGCCGGAACCTGCCCCAAGGCGGTCAACGGCCCGACGTACTCCCAGTGCCAGGGCTCGAACGGATAGTTCACGAACCCGAAGCGCGAGGCGTTCTTGACCATCCATTTGTAGGCGGCCGTGCGCGTCTGCATCATCCGGTTCTCGGTCGTGGTGGTGTCGGCCGTGACCCCCTGAGCCCAGCCCACGTCCAGGTCCACGGCCGTGCCGGTGCGGTGCGCCGAACAGGCCGCGCGCCGGGCGCCGTCGCAGTTGTGCTCGGTGTCGCACCGGATCTTGTCCGACTCCGGGCTGCGATAGCCGGAGAAGATGCTGAGGGCCTTCGGATCGGCGCGAAGCGCGCTGGATTCGTTGCGCGCGGCCGCCACCATCTGCTCGTAGGCCAGAAGCGCGTCCAGCCGCAGCGACCGGTCCGGCCGGGCGAAAGTCTCCTGCTCCCGGGGGATGCCGATCAGCATCGGCTCGGCCGGCGCATCCGGGCACAGCTTCTGCACCCGCATCATCACGAACGGCCGGCGCTCCTGCCAGACGCCCTTCAAGGTCTCGAAGGTGGGCAGGGCGAAGACGCCGTCGGCGGGCAGGCTGTACCTGGCCTGGAACGACCCCAACGCCTTGGCGAAGCCTGGTGTGCCGGCGCCGCAATGGGTGCCGATCTCCTGCGCCACCAGGATCTCATAGATGGCCCAGCCCTTCTCCGGCAGGCCGAACGGCTTCCAGTCCAGGGTGTCGATCGACTTGGCGTTCTCGACCGCGGCCTTCTGGAACGGCTCCGGCGCGTCGCCGCAGCTGGCGTAGTTCGCGTGGTGCTCGGGCGGCGCATAGGCCGAAGCGGCAGCGGGCGCGAGCCTAGGCGGCAGGGCCTTCGCTACCGCTACCTTGGAAACGTGCGCTTTCACCGGCGGACCCTTGGCATGGGCCTTCGAGACGTGCGCCGCGCCGGCCTTCGCCTTCGTTACATGCGCCTTGGCGGCGTGCGCCTTGGCGGGATGGGCCTTGGGGGCGGGCTTGGCTCCAGCCGGCAGGGCGAGCGTGGCCACGAGGCCGATCAAGGCCCCTGCCCTCGCCGCTGCTTTCAACGCCGCCCACATTCTGCCGAGGAAACCCCCGGCAGGGGTTCAAATCAAGGCGTTACGCTCAAGAAGCGCCGTAGACGCTCATCACGTCCTTGCGAAGCGCCGCGCCGGAGTCCGGGCGGCTGTAGAACATATGCCCGCCCGGATAGGCCTTAACCTGCACCCGGTTCGGGTCGCCCATCACCGGCATCTGGTCGACGATCAGCAGCGAGGCGAAGTACGGGCACGACAGATCGTTGTAGCCGTGCACGATCAGCACCTTGAGCTTGGGATCGAGCGCCACCGACGAGCGCAGCGCCGTCACCGACTCCCCGTCCGCCGCCCGGCCACGGTCCCACAGCCGATTCACATCGTTGGACAGGGCCTCGTAGCGACCCTCGACCTTCCAGCCGACCTGCCGCGTCACGAAGTCAACCATGGCCGAGGTGGTCGGAGCCACGATCTGGTCCAGGATGGGGTCGCCCGCCTGCTGTTGCGGCGCCCAGGGGAAGGGATCGTAGCCGGTGACGTTGGAGTCGTAGCGGCTGCCCAGCTCCCCGCGGTCGCGGAACACCTCGCGCAGATAGGCCTGGGTCTCCAGCCGCCCGCCCAGCTGATGCACGAAGCGCGGATCCAGGCCGGTCATGGCTGTGACCTTGGCTTCCATCGCCTGCTGGCCGGCCGGATCGCGCCGGCCGTTGACCAGGGCGGTCATGTATTCGCCGCGGGTATAGCGCTCGACCTCGGCCATGGCCTCGGGCGTCAGCTTGTTCTGACGCTCCAGATTCGCCGCGGTGATCGAAGGCAGGTTGATCATCCACGGCATCGGCGACACGTCGCCGTCGCGGCGCAGGCCGTCGTCCAGCAGCGGCGAGACCAGCACCACCCCGTTCACGCCGACGCCCAGCTGAGTCTGCAGATAGTTGGTGATGCGCGGCCCGCGGAACCCGCCGTAGCTCTCGCCAACCACGTACTTGGGCGACTGCATCCGGCCGTTCTTCAGCAGCCAGTCGTAGACGATACGCGACAGGTACTCGATGTCGGGCTTGACCGCATAGAAGCGCTTCTTGGTCTCGTCCTGCGACACCAGCGAGCGCGAGAAGCCGGTGCCTACCGGGTCGATGAACACCAGGTCGGTGAAGTCGAGCCAGGTGCCCGGATTGTCGGTGAGGACCGGGGAATCCGACGGGCCGTTGCCGCGCGCGCCGAACTGCACGCGCTTGGGCCCGATGGCGCCCAGGTTCAGATAGACCGAGGACGCGCCCGGCCCGCCGTTGAAGGCGAAGGTCACGGGCCGGTTCGGGTCCTTGGCGCCGTCAGCGATGTAGGCGGTGAAGACCACCTCGGCGATCTTCTTGCCCTTCTCGTCGCGCACCGGCAGCGAGCCGACGGTTGCGGTGTAGTTCACCGTCTTGCCGGCCACGTGGGTGACCTGGCTGATGTGGGCGTCGGCCGGGAACGGCGCGAAGTCGATCTTCTCGGCCGCCTTGGCATCGGGCTTGGCGTCGGATTTAGCATCTTGGGCCATGGCGGCGCCGGACAGGCCCAGCGCAAAGGCGCAGGCGACGGCGAGGGTCTTTATCGGGGTCATACGCATCTGGATCTCTCGCTCGGTCAGTTCGCGCCGTAGAGGCTCATGGCGTCGCGGCGCAGCGCGGCGGAGCTGTCGGGGCGGCTGTAGAACATGTGCCCGCCCGGATAGACGTGGACCTGCACCCGGTTGGCCTCGCCCATGGTCGGCATCTGGTCGACGATGACCTTGGACGCGAAGTACGGGCACGACAGGTCGTCGAAGCCGTGGACGATCAGGATCTTCAGCTTGGAATCCAGGGCCACGGCCTGGCGCAGGTCGGTAACCGACTCGACGCTGCCGGCGTTTTCCCAGTTGGCGCCCACGTCATAGCTCAGCGCCGCATAGCGGCTGTCGACCTTCCAGCCGACCGTACGGGTCACGAAATCGACCATGGCCGAGGTGGTCGGCGCGATGATCGAGTCCAGGATCGGGTCACCCGAGCGCTGCTGCGGCGACCAGGGGAAGGGATCGTAGGCGGTGACGTTGGAGTCGTAGACCGAGGCGATCTTGCCCTCGGTGCGCCACTTCTCGCGCAGGAAGTCGCCGGTCTGGATGCGGCCGCCGGCGCGGCGCACCACCTGCGGGTCCAGGCCCGTGTAGGCGGTCACGCGGGTGACGATGCGGTCCACCGCGGCCTTGTCGCGCGCGCCCTTCAAGAGGTCGGTGACGAATTCGCCGCGGGCGTAGTTCTCCACATCCGCCTGGCTCGCATCCGACAGCGGCTTGCCCTGACGCTCGGCGTTGGCCGCGGCCATCGAGGGCAGGCTCACCACCAGGGGCATGGGATCGAAGCCGCCGTCACCGTCAGCATCCGAGTTCAGATAGGGGGAGACCAGCACCGCCCCGTTCACGCCCACGCCCAAGGTCGTCTGCAGGTAGTGGGCGATGCGCGGCCCGCGGAAGCCGCCGTAGCTCTCGCCGATCACATACTTGGGCGAGGCCATCCGGCCGTTCTTGAGCAGCCAGTCATAGACGATGCGCGACAGGTATTCGATGTCCGGTTGGGTGGCCCAGAACTTCTTCTTGGTCTCGTCCTTGGAGATCAGCGAGCGCGAGAAGCCGGTGCCGACCGGGTCGATGAAGACCATGTCGGTGAAGTCCATCCAGGTGCCGGCGTTGTCGACCAGCTGCGGCCGGTCCGACGCCGAGTCGCCCGCCGCGCCGAACTGCAGACGCTTCGGCCCGATGGCGCCCAGGTTCAGATAGACCGAAGCCGCGCCCGGCCCGCCGTTGAAGGCGAAGGTCACCGGCCGGGTGGTCGGGTCCTTGGGGCCGTCGAGCGTGTAGGCGGTGAACACCACCTCGGCGATCTTCTTGCCCTTCTCGTCGCGCACCGGGATCGAGCCGACGGTGGCGGTGTAGTTCACCGCCTTGCCGGCCACATGGGTGACCTGCTTGACCGAGACGTCGGCCGGGAACGGCGGGAAGTCGCCGATGTCCTTGTCCTTGGCCGCCTCGGCCTTGGCGCCGGCCTTTGCGCCGTCGTCCTGCGCGAGCGCGGCGGAACTCAGGGTGAAAGCGAGGGCGCAGGCCATCGTGGCCGCGCGGACGAAAGAACGCATGGAACACCCCTCCCGGTGCTGGGTCTTGGAAGGACCTTACGGGGCGCCCCGCCTCTCGCGCAAAATTAAATTTCGGTAGGATTGGCGAACGGGGTGATCTTTGCGAGCCGGGTTGTTGAAAATCCGCTCAGTTCGAGCTGAGCGTCCAGCCTTCGCTGTAGTGGCTACCGCTGTTGACGTCGAAACTACCGCCGCTGTGAACAACCAGTTTGGCTCCGCAAAAGCCCGTTTGGGCCTTCCCCGTCGTGCCGTAGGCCGTCTCATTCGAAAAATCTGACAACTCGCGGCGAGACATGAGATCTCGAAATAGGCGATAGAAATCGAGACGATCTCCCACGCATTTCTCGCTCGTCATGCCGCGCATCAATTCATATGTGCCGGTCGCGTCCCAATCTTCCTTCGTGCGCGCCTGACTTGGATAAGTGGTGAGCCTCACGTAGATGGCGGTCACATAGTTTTTCTCATCCAGCCGCAGCTCGACGTGATGCGCCTTCTGAGTGACGCTTGACTGGCCCGGATAGTAAGTCGGAAAGACGTCAATCCAGACAGTTTGAAGAATCGGCTTTCCGTCCAGATCATGCAAAGCTTTCGGTTCTTTCAGTTCATTATCAAGTATACCCGTGGTTAGCTGATTGGTGAGGCTAAGCGTTGCAGCGCAAGTGACCCAATCCGCGCCCAGACATCCCTGTTCCGCAGGATTCGCGAGTAAGGTTAGTCGTCGTGCAGCCAACTTGGCCGCGACAGGCGCATGCTCGACGTAGCACCTCTCCTCCCCAAAAGTCCGGTGTGCCTTGTCGATGATGACCGCGTTGTCCCCCCAGCACATGTATATGCCCGGCGGGCTCTTCGCCGCCTTCGGTGTCACATCGTTGAAATCGCGAAGTTCCCGAGCTGTGGGCATGTGAACAGCGCTGTGCTTGGGTCGATGCGCTGACGCCGAAGCGGGGATGAGCACCAGTGCAACCGCTGCAGCCAACCACTGTTTCATCCCCACGCCCTCCCCGAGCAAGGTCTCACCACTACTATCTTTCGTGGTCGTCAGCGATTCTAACGACGCAGATCATAACGGGTGTGGCGTCCAGGCCCGGTTCGACCCTTGCCCCTCCGGTCGAACCAAGCTCTGATCCTGTCGAAGCGTGGGGCGCAAACGCATGGCCAAGACCGGACCGAGCAACAGCCAGCTTCTGTCCTGGGCCCTGCCCTGCCTGCCCTATGCGGCCATAGGCCTGCCGCTGGCGGTCTACCTGCCGCACTACTACGCCACCTACATCGGAGTGGATCTAGGCGTGGTCGGCTCGGTGTTCCTGGCGGTGCGCTCGATCGACATCTTCTTCGATCCCATCGTCGGCTGGGGCATGGACCGGACACGCAACCGCTTCGGCCCCTACCGCACCTGGATCACGCTGGGCACGCCGATCCTGGCCGCCGCGATCTGGATGATCTTCATGGCCGCGCGAGGGGTCGGGCGCGACTACCTGTTCCAGTGGCTGCTGGTGCTCTACCTCGGCTTCTCCATCACCACCCTCGCCCAGCTGGCCTGGGGGGCGGTGTTGGCGCCGCAGTACGACCAGCGCTCGCGCCTCTACGGCTGGTGGCAGGCCTTCAACATCCTGGGCGTGCTGATCGCCCTGTTCATCCCCGTCGCCGTCGACAAGCTGAAGCTCGGCGACTACGGCGCGGGCGTTCGCGCCATGGGCTGGTTCATCGTGGTCGCCCTGCCGCTGACCCTGCTGGTCAACCTCCTGGCCGTACCGGAGCCGCGCAACGTCTCGGCCAGGCCGCATGGCGCGCTCAAGGCCTGGGTGGCGCTGTTCCTCCGGCCCACCGTGCGCAAGGTCCTGTGGTGCGACCTGTTCCTGGGCCTGGCGCCCGGCCTGACCGGGACCCTGCTGTTCTTCTACTTCCAGAGCATCAAGGGCTTCGACCAGAGCCAGAGCCAGGTGTTCATGGCCATCTATTTCGTGGCCGGCCTGCTGTTCGCCCCGTTCTGGAGCTGGCTGGCGATGAAGCTCGGCAAGGACCGGGCGCTGCAGATCGCCTCGGTCGTGTTCGCAGTCTTCTATGCGGCCGTGGCCTTCATCCCGGCCGGGAATTTCGAGATCGCGGCGGGGGCCCTGTTCCTGGCCGGCGTGCCTTACGCGGCCGGCCTGCTGCTCACCCGCGCCATGATGGCCGACGTGGCCGACGAGGTGCGGCTCGACACCGGCGAGGACCGTATGGGCCTGTTGTTCTCGTTCCTCAGCCTGACCACCAAGCTGGGCTACGCCATCAGCGTGGGGTCGCTGGTGATCTTGGAGTGGTCAGGCTTCCAGGAGAAGCTTGGCCGCGCCAACCCCGAGACGGCGCAGTGGACGCTCCAGGCCCTGTTCATCGTCCTGCCGACCCTGCTGCTCCTGGCCTCGGCCTTCGTGCTGCAGCGCTACCCACTCTCGCCCGCCCGGCACGCCGAAATACGCGCCGAACTGGAAGCGCGCGACGCGGCGGCCTAAACACGGCGCATGTCCCAGACCGCCGACACCGCCCTCGCCGCCGATCCTGAAACCCAGCGTCCGATCGACCGCCTGCTGGCGGTGATGGCCCGCCTGCGCGACCCGAACGGGGGCTGCCCGTGGGATGTGGAGCAGACCTTCGCCACCATCGCCCCCTACACCGTCGAGGAAGCCTACGAGGTGGCTGACGCCATCGAGCGCGGCGACCTGAAGGACCTGAAGGAAGAACTCGGCGACCTGATGTTCCAGGTGGTGTTCCACAGCCGCATGGCCGAGGAGCAAGGCGCCTTCGACTTCGACGCCGTCGTGCAAGCCATCGCCGACAAGCTGATCCGCCGCCATCCGCACGTCTTCGCCGACGCGGGCTTCCGCACCGCCGACCAGCAGACCGTCGCCTGGGAAGAGATCAAGGCCCAGGAGCGCAAGGGCAAGGAACTGCACGGCGTGCTCGACGACGTCCCTGTCGGCCTGCCGGCCCTGACCCGGGCCATGAAGCTGACCAAGCGCGCCGGCCGCGTCGGCTTCGACTGGCCCACCACGGCTGAGGTGTTCGCCAAGCTGCGCGAGGAGTTGGCCGAGCTGGAGGCCGAGGTCGAGGCCGGCGATGCCGCCAAGACCCGCGAGGAGCTGGGCGACCTGCTGTTCGTCGTGGCGAACCTCGCCCGCAAGCTCGACGTCGAGCCCGAGGATGCGCTGCGGCAGGCCAACGCCAAGTTCGTGCGCCGCTTCCACCACATCGAGGCGCGCCTGGCCGAGACCGGCCGCACCCCCGCGCAGTCGACCCTGGAAGAGATGGACGGCTACTGGAACGAGGCGCGGGCGGCCGACAAGACCGCCCGCTGAGCCCGATCAGCTCTTGGCGTCGTAGGTGAAATAGACCTTGTGGCCCACGGTCGGGGCGCCGGCGGCGTCCTTGCTGGCGGCCTTGTAGGTGTGGGTCAGGTGCATGATCGCTTCGCCGATGTTGGCGCCGGCGGTCTCTTCCAGCACCTTGCAGTCGCCGACGTGCTGGTCCTTGCCGATAGCGCATTCCAGCTTGGCCATGCCGGTCGAGCGCGCGGCCTGCGACACCTGCTCGCGCAGGAACGAGGCGACCTGGGTGCCGTCCGGCGCCGCGATCCAGCGCCAGTTGACCGGGGTCGTGCCGTCCAGGGTGATCTGCAGGCTCTCGGGCTTGGCCGAGGCGGTCCCGGCCCAGGCGCCGAGGATAAGCAACGCCACAGGCGCCAGGGTCGCGATACGCATGGATTCTCTGTCTCCGCCCGGCACGTTCCGGGGCGCGGACCATGTCGCAAGCGCCGCCGCCCGGCAACCGCGTTCGCGTCGCAGGCTCGCCTACTGCGCCGCGTTCAGCAGCCGCGCCTCGGGGAACAGCCGCTCGAACCGCCCCAGCGCCTGGTCGTCCAGCCTGACGGTCAGCGAGACCGAGCCGTCCTCGTGGTCGTTGCGCTCGGTGACGCGGCCGTTCTGATACAGCCATGCCAGGGCCTCGCCGTCGCCGGCCGGCACCCGCGCCTCGATCTCCGGGGCATCGTCCACCAGGTCGGCGATGGCTTCGCGCAGATCGTCGATCCCCTCCCCGGTAATGGCCGAGACCGGCACGGCTGGCGGGCCGTCCTTCTCGCCGGCGCGGATGGCGCGGGCGCGCACGACGGAGCGGTCGTCCTCGGGCAACAGGTCGATCTTGTTCCAGACCTCCAGCATCAACTGGCGCTTGCCCTCGGCGGCGGGGATCTGGGCCAGCACCTCATAGACGTCCTTGGCCTCAGCCTCGGTGTCGGCGGCGGAGATATCGCGCACGTGCAGCACCACGTCCGCCTCGCGCACCTCTTCCAGGGTGGCGCGGAAGGCCTCGACCAGCTCGTGCGGCAAGTCGGAGATGAAGCCCACCGTGTCGGACACAATGGCCGAGCGCCCGCGAGGCAGCTTCACGGTGCGGAGCGTCGGGTCCAGTGTCGCGAACAGCATGTCCTTGGCCAGGACTTCGGAACGGGTCAGGCGGTTGAACAGGGTCGACTTGCCGGCGTTGGTGTAGCCGACCAGGGCCACGGTCGGGAACGGCACGCGCTTTCGAGCCGCGCGGTGCAGGCTGCGCGTACGGCGCACCTCCTCCAGCTCCAGCTTCAGCCGCGCGATGCGGTCGGCGATCTGGCGCCGGTCGAGTTCGATCTGGGTTTCGCCCGGGCCGCCGGTCTTGGAGAGGCCGCCGCGCTGGCGTTCCAGGTGGGTCCAGGTGCGCACTAGGCGCGAGCGCTCATAGTCGAGCCGGGCCAGCTCCACCTGCAGCTTGCCCTCCCCGGTCCGGGCGCGCCGCGCGAAGATCTCCAGGATCAGCCCGGTGCGGTCGATGACCTTCACCCCCCAGGCTTTCTCAAGGTTCCTCTGCTGGACCGGCGTCAGGCTGTCGTCGATCACCACGATGGTGGCGTCCACGCTGCGGCAGATCGCGGCGATCTCCTCCACCTTGCCGGCCCCGAACAGGGTCGCGGGCGTCAGTTTGCGCAGGCGCACGGCCTCGGCCGCGCGGACGTCCAGGTCGAGCGCGAGAGACAGGCCGACCGCCTCCTGCAACCGGGCCTCCGCGTGGCGGAGGCGCTTGTCGTCAGGCGCTTCGGGATGGATGACGACCGCGACCTCGACGGGCGGGGCGTGGTCGATGAATCTGTCGGTCAATCTTCGCCGTTTTCGGAATCGGGCTCGTAGAGCTGAACCGGCTGCGAGGGCATGATGGTCGAGATCGCGTGCTTGTAG
Organism: Pseudomonadota bacterium; assembly: GCA_018241995.1. Classification (GTDB taxonomy): domain Bacteria; phylum Pseudomonadota; class Alphaproteobacteria; order Caulobacterales; family Caulobacteraceae; genus JAFECT01. Next base: position 69,674 of record JAFECT010000004.1, on the reverse strand, counting down.
ACCAGTTGGGACTGACCGTCCCGGCGCAGCAGCACGCAGAAGTTATCGAACCAGGTCACCACGCCCTGCAGCTTGACCCCGTTCACCAGGAAGATGGTGAGCGGCGTCTTCGACTTACGAACGCTGTTGAGGAAGGTGTCTTGAAGGTTCTGCTTTTTCTCTTGGGACACGGCGTCGCCCCTTATTGTTTTCATTGTCGAGGACCCAGCGCCCCCACACACAGTCTCTCAAATAGGCGTCAGGGGTATGCCCCTGCAACCGCCGTTACGCGAACTTTGCCTCAGACCGCCGCGCTGCGGGCGTTTTCGAGGTAGATCGTGCGTAGCTTGGACGTGATGGGACCGGGCTTTCCGTCGCCGATTTTCGTCCCGTCCACCGAAATCACCGGCATGACGAAGGCCGAGGCCGCGGTGAAGAAGGCCTCCTTCGCCTGCTTGGCCTCCTCGACCGAGAACGGCCGCTGGCTGACCTCGATCCCGGCCTCGTGGGCCAGGTCGATCAGGTTGTGCCGCGTGATGCCGCGCAGGATGTTGGCGTTGGTGTCGCGGGTGCGCAGCACGCCCTCGGAGTCCACGATCCAGGCGTTGGTGGACGAGCCTTCGGTGACCAGGCCCAGGTCGTCAACGAACCACGCCTCCGCCGCGCCCTTCTCCTTGGCCGCCTGCTTGGCCAGGATGTTGGGCAGCAACGCCACGCTCTTGATGTCGCACCGCGCCCAGCGGGTCTCGGGCACGGTGACCACGGCCACGCCCTTCAGCGCTTTCGCCGCCGCCGAAGCCTGGTCGACGCTGCGGCTGGTGACGATCAGGCTGGGCGCCACGGGCGGGTCGGGGAACGGATGGTCGCGCCGAGCCTGGCCGCGGGTGATCTGGATGTAGCACAGGCCGTCTCGCACCCGGTTCCGGCGCACGGTCTCGCGCAGCACATTGGTCAGGGCCGCCCGGCTCATCGGCCGGTCGATGCGCAGTTCATCCAGGCTGCGCTCCAGGCGGTCCATGTGGCCCTTGAAGTCGGCGAGCTTGCCGTCGAACACGGCCCAGACCTCATAGACCCCGTCGGCGAACTGAAAGCCCCGGTCCTCCACATGCACCATGGCGTCGCCGTGGGCATAGAAGTGGCCGTTCACATAGGCCTGGCGCGACATCAGTCCTCCTCGTCGTCCTCGCCAGACCGGGCAGGCGCAACCCCCAGCGACTTCAGCTTCCTGTGCAGGGCCGAGCGCTCCATCCCGATGAAGGCCGCCGTGCGCGAGATGTTCCCGCCGAAGCGCAGGATCTGGGCCGACAGGTACTCCCGCTCGAACACCTCACGCGCGTCGCGCAGCGGCAGCGCAATGATCCGCTCCGGCCCCACCGACCCGGCCGAGCCGGCCTGGGCCACCTCTGTCGGCAGCATCTCGGCGGTGATCGGCTCGTTCGGGTCGCCGGTGGCCAGGATCAAGAGCCGCTCGATGTTGTTCCTCAGCTGGCGCACGTTGCCGGGCCAGGCGTGCACCTGCAGGGTCGCCACCGCATCGTCGCCCAGCTTGCGCTTGGGCAGACCCTGCGCCTCCGAAATCCGATCAATGAAATAGTCGACCAGCTCGGCGATGTCCTCGCGGCGCTCGGCCAGGCCGGGCACACGGATCGGCACCACGTTCAGGCGATGGAACAGGTCTTCGCGGAAGCGGCCCGACGCGATCTCCTCGCGCAGGTCCTTCGACGATGACGAGATCACCCGCACGTCCACCTGCACGTCGTTGTCGCCGCCGACGCGGCGGAAGCGCTGCTCGACCAGGATGCGCAGGATGCGGCTCTGGCTCTCGCGCGGCATGTCGGCCACTTCGTCGAGATAGAGGGTGCCGCCGTGGGCGCGTTCGAACACGCCGATCTTCTTGGGCCGTCCGCCCTCGCCTTCCTCGCCGAACAGCTCCGCGTCCAGGCGCTCGGGCGTCATGCCGGCGGCCGAGATGGCTACGAATTCGGCCCGCGCGCGGGGACTGGCGTCATGGATCAGCCGCGCCACCAACTCCTTGCCCGAGCCCGGAGGGCCGGCGATCAGGATGCGGCTGTTGGCCGGAGCCACCTTGGCCACGGTCGAGCGCAGGGTCTGGGCCGCGGCCGACTTGCCGATCAGGCCGTCCGGCACGAAGGCCTTGGCGCGCAGGCGCTTGTTCTCGCGCTTCAGCCCCGCCGTCTCGATGGCGCGTTCGACGATCAGCAACAGCCGGTCGGACTTGAACGGCTTCTCCAGGAAGTCGTAGGCGCCCTTCTGGATGGCGGTGACCGCGGTCTCGATGTTGCCGTGACCGGAGATCATCACCACCGGCATGTCTGGGTCGAGCTCCTTGACGATGTCTAGCAGCTCAAGGCCGTCCAGGCCGCCGCCCTGCATCCAGATGTCCAGGATCAGGAGCGACGGCTTCCGGGCCCGGAACGCGGCGAGGGCCGCGTCGGAGTCGGCGGCGGTGCGGACCGCATAGCCTTCGTCTTGCAGGATGCCGGAGACGAGTTCGCGGATGTCCGCCTCGTCGTCCACCACCAGAATGTCAGCGCCCATCGGGCTTTTCATGCAGATCCTCTAAGCCGCTGTGGCGGAGGCGTCGGCCGCCGCCTTTCGCGCCCGGGGAAAGCGCATGGCCACCCGGGCGCCGGACAATTCCACCGCGTCGCCGAGCAGGAGCTCGCCGCCGTGGTCCTCACAGATGCGTTTGACGATGGCCAGGCCCAGGCCCGTGCCCTTCTCACGCGTGGTCACATAGGGTTCGGTCAGCCGGTCGCGATCCTTGGTCGGCAGGCCGATGCCGTCGTCCTCGACCACGAAGGTCAGGCCGTCTTCGCCCTCCTCAAGCCGCGCGATCATGCGGGCGGGCGCGTCGGGGTTCTGGGCGCGCTTGGCGGCGACCGCCTCGCCGGCGTTCTTCAGCACATTGGTCAGGGCCTGGGCCACCATGCGCCCGTCGGCGACGAAGGCTGCGGACTGGGCGGTGTCCAGAAGGTCGAGCTGGATGTCCGGGTTGGCCACACGCTGGGCGAACACCGCCGCGCGCAGCAGCTCCGCGGCGTTCTCAGGCGCGAACTTGGGCGCCGGCATCCGCGCGAAGGACGAGAACTCGTCCACCATCCGCCCGATGTCGCCCACCTGCCGGATGATGGTGTCGGTGCAGCGGTCGAAGGTGTCGAGGTCGGTCTTGACTTGGTCGCGGTATTTGCGGCGCAGGCGCTCGGCCGACAGCTGGATCGGGGTCAGCGGGTTCTTGATCTCGTGGGCGATGCGGCGGGCCACGTCACGCCAGGCGGCGTTCCTCTGGGCGGTCATCAGCCGGGTGATGTCGTCGAAGGTCAGCACGATGCCGCCGGCCTCGGCGCCCGACACCCGCACGCGCAGCCGCCGGGTCTCGGAATCGCGGGTCACATCCACGTCCTGCTCGCTGCCGAACTCCGACGCATTGTTGACCACCTGGGCCAGCTCCGGCGCCGCCTTTGACAGCGACTTGCCGAGCGCCTCATGCTCCTCAAGGCCCAGCAGGGCGAGCGCCTGGCTGTTGGCGGCCGAGACCCGCCCATCCTCGCCGATGCCGAGCACGCCGGCGCTGACGCCCGAGAGCACAGTCTCGATGAACCGGCGGCGCTCCTGCGCCTCAAGGCTGGCGGCCTTCAGGGCTTCTTGCTGCGCCTGAAGATCGCTCGTCATCCGATTGAATGCACGAGACAATACCGCGATTTCCGCCGGGTCTCGCTCACTGTCCACGCGCGCCGAGAGGTCGCCGCCGGCCACCCGGTCCGCGGCCTGCACCAGCCGCGCCACGGGCGAGGAGATCTGTCCCGCCGCCGCCATGCCCAGCCACACGGCGCCGACCAGCACCAGGAGCGCGGTCTCCAGATAGGCCAGGCCGAACGCCGACTGCACCCGCGCGCGGCCCCGCTCGCGCTCGGTATAGGCGTCGATCTCGCGCTTGGCGCTCTCCAGCCGAGTCACCATGCCGTTGGGCAGCAGCTTGACCACATAGAGGTAGATGTTGGGGTAGTCGGGGATCGGATAGAGCGTGCGGATCGCGTCCGGCCCCTTGGTCATGGCCGGGGCGGCGGCGCCTGAGGCCACCGTCTGCAGGGCGGACGCGGGCGGCGCGAGATAGGGCGGCGCATTGGCCGTCTCGCCGCGCGCCAGGACCGTGCCGTCGCCGCTGACCAGATAGAGCGCGGTGTAGCCCCGGAACTCGGCCAGGGCCGTCAGGGCGTTGGAGAAGCCCATGCGATTGGAGAACAGCGGCCGGATCTGGCGCAGCTCGCCGGTCATGGCCTGCAGGTTCGAGGTCATCTCGTCCGAGACGCCCTGGATATAGTCGCGCCCGATCACCCGGCCGTTCTCGACCGAGGTGCGCACGTCCTTGCTGAACCAGCTCTCCACCCCGCGGGTGACCAGCACGCCGAAGATCAAGGCCACGATCACTGCCGGGATCGCCGCGGCGCCCCCGAACAGGATCACGAAGCGAAGGTGCAGACGCGCGCCCGCATCGGTCCTTTGGCGCACCAGCCGCACCACCCGCGTCCCCACCGTGAAGGCCAGGGCCAGGATCAGCAGCAGGTTCAGCCCCAGCACGATCAGCAGGGTGCGGCTGGCCGGCGCGATGGGGCCTGAGCCGGGCGCGGACGCCACCAGCCAGATCGCCAGCCCCGTCACCGCCCAGGCCAGGGCGAAGCCGGCCGCGAACGCCGCGCGCGCCCGCGTGGGGCGGGGCCAGCGCTGGAGCAGCGACGCCGGGGCGGCGTCCTTGCGCACGAGGGGCTTCGGCATGGGCGCCAACCCTAAGCCGGACTGTGCCCTGATTTCAACAACCATGTGGCCGATTTGATGCGTCGAACGTCGGGGCGCAGCCTCAGATGCCGCTCGCGGTTAGGCGGCCTGTGGCCGGAACGCTTCAGCTGAACAGGTTCGCTCTGTGACGCCTACGCCGCCGCTTCCAACGCCTCGCCGCGGGTCCACAGCTCAGTCAGGGCCGCCTCGACTGCGACCGGGGTCTCCAGCCGGCACAGGCGCGCCTTGGCTTCGCGCCTGGCGGCGGCGTCCATCGGCCAGGGCGCCTGCTCGACGTACCAACCCAGGTGCTTGCGGAACATCTTCAGCCCCAGCGCGTCGCCGTCGCGACGCCCGGCCGCATAGAAGGCCAGCGCCTCGCGATAGTGGTCCAGCACCAGGCCCAGACGCTCCTGCGCGCTTGGTTCGGCCTCCGCGTCACGCCCCTCCAGTGCTCGGTCGATGGCCGAGGCAAGCCACGGGCGGCCGTACACCCCTCGCCCCAGCATCAGGGCGTCGGCGCCGGACTGCTGCAGCGCCGCGCGCGCATGCTCGGCCGTCAGGATGTCCCCGTTGACGATCACCGGGATCGAGACCGCCTGCTTGACCGCCGCCACCGCGCGCCAGTCCGCCTGGCCCTTGTAGAACTGCTGGCGCGTGCGGCCGTGCACCGTCACCGCCTTGACCCCCAACGCCTCGGCCCGCGCCGCCAGCTCCGGCGCGTTCTTGGAGGCGTCGTCCCAGCCCAGGCGCATCTTCACCGTCACCGGCCGCTGGGTCGCCCCGACCGCCGCGCCGATCAGCCGGTCGCACAGGTCCAGGTCGCGCATCAGCGCCGAGCCCGACAGCGAGCCGGTGACCTCCTTGGCCGGGCAACCGAAATTCAGGTCCACCACATCGGCGCCCGCCTTGTCGGCCATGCGCACGCCTTCGGCGATCATCTGCGGGTCACGGCCGACCAGCTGGATCACGGTCAGGGGCAGGCCCTCCCCCACCGCGGCGCGGCGCACCACGTCGGGCCGGCCGCGGGCCAGCTCTGCGCAGGCGACCATCTCCGTGGCGACATAGGCCGCGCCCAGGCGCGAGGCCACCCGCCGGAACGGCAGGTCGCTGACGCCGGTCATGGGCGCGATCAGCACCCGGCCGCCGATCTCCACGTCGCCGATGCGAAGGGTCTGAACCATCGCGGGGTTTCTGGCTCAGCCGGCGCACGAGGTCCAGCCTTGCGCTTGCGGCATCCTTGCCCGATAGCCGCAGGCGATGAGCGAACAGACCTTCGACGCAGTGGTGGTGGCGGCCGGTTCCGGCTCGCGCGCCGGCGGCGCCAAGCAGTGGCGCCCTCTGGCTGGCAAGCCCGTGGCGCGCTGGTCGGTCGAGGCCCTGCTTAGGGCCGGGGCGCGGCGCGTGATCGTGGTCATCGCCCCCGGCGGTGAAACCCAGGCGGGGGTCGTGTTCTCAGATCTGGAGCGGGTGAGCCTGGTCGAAGGCGGCGCCACGCGCGACCGCTCGGTGCGCAACGGCCTCGAAGCCCTGTCGAGCGAGAGCGACGCCCCCGTCCTGGTGCACGACGCCGCCCGCCCCCTGCTCAAGCCTGAGCACATCCGCACCCTGCTGGCCGCGCTGGACGGCGTCGACGGCGCCATGCCCGCCCTGCCCGTCGCCGATACACTGAAGCGCGGCGAGGACGGCCTGATCGCCGACACGGTTTCCCGCGAGGGTCTCTGGCGCGCCCAGACGCCCCAGGCCTTTCGGCGCAGCACCCTGATCGCCGCCTACGCCCGCTTCCCCGAGGGCGAGGCCCCCACCGACGACGCGGCCGTGGTCGAGCGCGCGGGCGGGCGCGTGCGCCTGATCCCCGGCGATCCGCGCCTGATGAAGCTCACCTATCCGGAGGATTTCGCCATGGCCGAAGCTCTGGCGGGCCAGACGCGCCGCGTGCGCGTTGGCCAGGGGATCGACGCCCACCGCTGGGGGCCTGGCGAGGCGGTGTGGCTGTGCGGCGTGCGCATCGACCATGACCAGACGCTGATCGGCCACTCCGACGCCGACGCCGGGCTTCATGCGCTTACCGACGCGGTCCTGGGCGCGCTCGGCCAGGGCGACATCGGCGACCACTTCCCGCCATCGGACCCGCAGTGGAAGGGCGCGTCGTCAGATCGGTTCCTGGCGCACGCCGTGGCCCTGGTCCGGGCCGTCGGCGGCCAGGTGGCCCATCTCGACGTCACGCTGATCTGTGAGCGGCCCAAGATCAAGCCGCACCGCGAGGCCATGCGCGCCCGCATCGCCGAGATCGCGGGACTGGCGCTCGACGCGGTCAGCGTGAAGGCCACCACCACCGAAGGCATGGGCTTCACCGGCCGCGGCGAGGGCCTGTTGGCCCAGGCCGTCGCGACGATAGAGCTCTAGCTCTTGGGCTTGGCGATGTCCTCCGGCAGGGGCGGCGACGGCGGGATCACCACCTGCTTCTGGGTCGCGTGCCGCCACAGGGCCCCGATCAGGTTGGTGTAGTCGTCGGTCCAGGGCGCGGTCTTCACCTTGGGCGCCTGACGCCAGCGCGGATCGGCGGCGAAGTCCTTCAACGCCTCGGGCGAGCGGGCCAGAACCACCGCTTCCGTCGAGATAGCCCACAGATAGTAGCTGCCGTCAGGCTCCATATAGAGCTGGGCCAGCACCGGCGCGCCGACCGCCCGCGCCGTTGCGATGGAGGACGAGGTGATCTCGAGATTGCGGTTGGAAAGGTGCAGCAGCACCACGCCGTTGGGCTTGAGCACCCGCAGGTACTCGCGCAGGGCCTCCGTGGTCAGAAGGTGCGTCGGCACGCTGTCGGACGAGAAGGCGTCCACCACCAGGATGTCGAACTTGCCGGCCGGCTGCTTGTGCAGCGACAGGCGCGCGTCGCCCAACACCACGTTCACCGGACCCTCGGCGCAGTTGCTGATGTAGGTGAACAGCCGGGGGTTCTCGGCGAAATGCAGGACCTTCGGGTCGATCTCGAAATAGGTCAGGGTGTCGTGCTTGCGCCGATAGGAGGCGAGCGCGCCGCTGCCCAGGCCCACCACCCCGATGTCGACGCCTTCCTGCGGCCGCTTCTGCACCATCATCACCGCCTGGCCGATCGGCGTGGCCGGGGCGTAGTAGGTCATGGGGTGGCAGCGGAATTTCGGGTTGATGATCTGCGCCCCGTGCAGGGTCGTGCCGTTCTGCATGAGGTTGTACTTGCCCTCATAGGGCGCGTAGTCGCCCTGCGAGACCCGCAGCACGCCGAAGAAGCTGCGCTCGCTGTGGATCCAGTCGTTGCGCCCGCCGGCCATCTGGGCGCCCAGCGCGATGGCGGCGAGGGTCACCACGAACACCGGCGCCCGGTCGCGCACCATGAAGGCGCAAAGCGCGGCCATGCTGAGCAGGATGTGGGCGATGAACTCCGCCGTGGACCACGCATTGGGCGTGAACGGCAGCTTGGCCATGACGCTCACGAAGTCGGGTGAAGCGTACATCAGCGCGAACATGCCGTAGGTGAGGACCGACATCAGCAGGCTGACGCAGGCGCAGACGCTCTGGGCGATGGTCAGCCTGCCGTGGCCCCAAGGCCGCGCCAGGGCCACCAGCACCAGCACGATCGCGTACTCATAGACGTCGTGGAAGATCACCGGCGCGATCAGGGCGTTGAACACCCCGCCGACCACCCCGCCGAAGGCCAGCAGCAGATAGAACTCGGTCAGCCGATCCGCAGGCGGCCGGCGCGCCGCCAGAGCCTGGTGGCACATCAGGGCGGTCACGAAGAAGGTCAGCACCGAAAGCGCGAACTGCACAGGCCATCCACCCAGGCTGAAGGCGGTCAGCGACAGGGCCAGCCCGCCGAGGATCGCCTGGGCGATCAGCACATAGGGCGCAGGCAGCAGCGGCTTGGCCGAGAAGGCCAGAACGAAGGTCAGAAGGTAGAGCGCCAGCGGAATGACCCATAGGAAGGGCGCCGAGGCCACGTCCATGGTCAGGTGCAGGGTCACGCCCAGCATCAGGCTCGACGGCGCCGCCGACAGCAGCACCCAGATCGCCTTCTCGCGCCAGGGGATCGGCGCGCTGCGGGTCAGGGGCTCGGCCGGGGCCTCCGCGCGCGCCTGCCAGCTCATCCAGCCCAGCACGGCCACCAGGATGAGGAACAGGCCGTAGCCGCCGGTCCACATCATCCGCTGGGTGGACAGGCGCATCAGGGGCTCGATCAGGGCCGGGTAAGCGAGCAGCGAGACGAAGCTGCCGAGGTTGCTGGCGGCATAGAGGGTGTAGGGGTTCTCCGCGTCCGGCTGCCCCGCCCTCACCCGCGCATACCAGGCCTGCAGCAAGGGCGCCGTGGCCGACAGCACCGCGAACGGGGCGCCGATGGAAAAGGTCAGGGTGCCCAAGAGCCAGGCGATGGGCTGGCCGGGCGGCGGGTCGCCCAACAGGCCGTTGACGCGCAGCGGCAGGGCCAGGGCGGCGACGACCAGCAGGCCCATGTGCACGGCCACCTGCACATGCAGCGACTTCACCCTCTGCAGCAGGTGCGCATAGGCGTATCCGGCCAGCAAAGCCGCCTGGAAGAACACCATCGAGGTGTTCCAGACCGCAGGCGATCCGCCGAGCTTGGGCAGGATCAGCTTGGCGATCAGGGGCTCGACCATGAACACCAGGGCGGCGCTGGTGAAGATCGCCAGGGCGAACAGCGGCGGCGCGACGCGGGCGGTCGGCGTCAGCGCCGAGACTTGCGACATTCGATAACCCCAAGTACTGCAAGACGTTCGGCGTGGGCGCGATCAGAGTCCCGACTCGCGCTCCAGGAGCCCGAAGCTGCCATGTTTCCCGATGACGTCGTAGCGGCGGCCCAACAAATCCTCGAACGCGCCCGCGCGGCCGGGCTGATGATCGCCACGGCGGAAAGCTGCACGGGCGGCCTGGTCGCCGCCGCCCTGACCGACCGGCCCGGCTCGTCGGAAATCTTCGACCGTGGCTTCACCGTCTATTCCTACGAGGCGAAGACCGAGCTGCTGGGCGTGGATCGCGACCTGATCGTGCAGACCGGCGCCGTGTCCGAAGGCGTGGTCCGCGCCATGGCGGAGGGCGCGCTCGCCAACTCCCACGCCGGCCTGTCGGTGGCCATCACCGGCATCGCCGGGCCCGGCGGCGGCATTCCGCAGAAACCCGTGGGCCTGGTCCACTTCGCCACCGCCATGCCCGGCGGCAAGACCGTTCACCGCATGGAGCAGTTCGGCGATCTCGGCCGCGGCCAGGTGCGCGAGGCCTCGGTGCGCGTCGCCCTGCAGATGCTGCTGGAGCGCCTGGAGGAGCTCAGCGCCGCGCGGCCTCGGCCGGTGCTGATGTCGGAACGTCCTTGAGCGCCGGATAGAGCGCCATCGCCCTCGCCTCGAAACAGGCGATCAGCTTGTTCACCGCCCGCTCGAAATTGGCCTGCAGCATGGCGTCGAGCAGGCGCGACTTGAACTCGAAGTCGATATCGAATTTCACCAGCGTTCCAACGGGATGTGGCTCGAATATCCAGCGGTTTGCGAGCTTGCGGAACGGCCCGGAGAGCAGGCTGACGTCGACCCTCAGCTTGCCCTGGTCGCGCCTGACGCGGGTCGAGAACTTCTCGCGCAGGAACGAGAAGCCGACCTGGGCCTCCGCATCCAGCGAACTGACGCCCGGCCCCTCCTCATGCTCATTCCAGACCCGCATGGCGGTGATCCAGGGCACGAACTCCGGATAGCGGCGCACATCCCCCACCAGCTCGAACAGCCGCTCGGGCGGATAGGGCAATATTCGCTCCATCGAATGCCGGGCCATGGCGGAACTACTCCTCCCTCGTCCCACGAGGGAGGGGGGTGAGAAGCGGCCGGCTAAAGCCGGCATAGGATCGAGAACGATTTCTCGATCCTCGCGCCGAACGCCTTGGCCCGCGGCCAAGGCTGGGCCGTAGCGTGGTGGAGGGTGCGCGACTGGGCTGGCGGTGAAGGTTCGCAGTTGAACTGGTGGCGGGCTTCACGCGCACCCCCCACCGCTTCGCGGTCCCCCTCCCTCGCAGGCGAGGGAGGAGAAATCGGCACGGCGTTCCATCACCGCCCCAGCTTCGCCTCTCGCGCGGCCCTCAGGCGCGCGAAGTCCTCGCCGGCGTGGTGCGAGGAGCGGGTCAGCGGGCTGGACGACACCATCAGGAAGCCCTTGGCCCGGGCGATGGATTCGTAGGCCTTGAACTCTTCCGGCGTGACGAAGCGGTCGATGGCGGCGTGCTTGCGGGTCGGCTGCAGGTACTGGCCGATGGTGATAAAGTCGACGCCGGCCGAGCGCATGTCGTCCATCACCTGCATCACCTCCTCCTTGGTCTCGCCCAGGCCCACCATGATGCCGGACTTGGTGAACTGGGAGGGATCGCGCTCCTTGACCTGCTGCAGCAGGCGAAGCGAGTGGAAGTAGCGCGCGCCCGGCCGGATCTTCAGATAGAGCCGCGGCACGGTTTCCAGGTTGTGGTTGAACACGTCGGGCTTGGCGTCGATGACCACCTCCGCCGCCCCGTCCTTGCGCAGGAAGTCCGGCGTCAGAATCTCGATGGTGGTCCCCGGCGCCTGCAGCCGGATCTGGCGCACCACCTCGGCGAAGTGGGCGCCGCCGCCGTCGGCCAGGTCGTCGCGGTCGACCGAGGTGATGACCACGTGGTTCAGGCCCATCTCCGCCACCGCCCGGCCGACCTTGACCGGCTCATCGGGGTCGAGCGCAGCGGGCAGGCCGGTCTTGACGTTGCAGAAGGCGCAGGCCCGCGTGCAGGTGTCGCCCATGATCATCAGGGTGGCGTGCTTCTGGCTCCAGCACTCGCCGATGTTCGGACAGGCGGCCTCTTCGCAGACCGTGTGCAGGCCTTTGTCGTGCACGATCTTCTTGGTCTCGAGGTACTGGCCCGAGCCCGGCGCCTTGACCCGCAGCCAGTCCGGCTTGCGCAGCACCGGCGTATCCGGCCGCGCCTGCTTCTCCGGGTGCCGCAGCTCGCGCTGCTGGGCGCGCGCGGCGACCGTGTCGATGACCGTGACCATGTACTGAACCGTCAAGCCTCTGATCTGCGCGCGATATGTCGTCTTTTCGGAGCCGCATATCAAGGCGAGCGGAGGTCGCGGCCCATTGCCCGTCAACCAGCCTGTGAATTGTCTCCCGCTTCGGTTTGGGCGAAGGTCTCAAGCAGTAAGTCGGGAGGACGCGTAATGGTCAGGTCTGCAATTGCTGCGGCGGCGGTGGCGCTCGCCCTGTCGGCGGGGGCCGCTTCGGCGCAATCCACCGGCTTCCAGAGCATGGACCAGGCCCAGGCGTGGGCCCAGCAGTACCTGCCGCCCGACGATCGCTGGAACCTGGTCGACTTCCAGGGCGACCAGCTGCTGTTCACCTCCACCCAGGCCCAGAACGCCGGCGAGCCCGGCACGGTCATCCTGCAGTTCAAGGTGGTCGGCATGCGCCCCATGCGCTCCGGCCCCATGGTGTTCGGCAGCGTGGTCGTGACCAAGGCCTTCGACTGCCAGGGCCACCGCTCGCGGCCCCTTTCCACCGCCTTCTTCCGCGATCCGCAGGGGCAGGTGCAGGTCGGCCAGCGCGGCGAAGGCGACTGGTCGCCCGATCCCGAAGGCTCCCTGGCCGAGCGGGAGGCCAGCTTCGCCTGCCAGGGCATGACCGAACAGTCAGCCGCGCCCGCCGACGCGCCTGCTCCCGCCCCGGCCCCTGCCCCTGAAGCCGCGCCGGCGCCCGATGCCCCGATGGCCTCCGCGCCGGCCGACACTGACCGCAGCGCCCAGGTCGGCGAAGGCGCGCCCGGCGACGTGCTGGCCGAACCGGCCAAGACCTACGCCCCCGGCGACCCGCGCGCCGCGGCCAAGACCGCGCTCACCGCCATCACCGATCAGGAGTGGCGCACGGCCCCGCGCCGCGCCCTGGCCGCCCGCGTCGTCGACCAGGCGCCCGCCAAGGGCGTCGAGGCCCTGGCCCAGGCCGGCGACGGTCGCGCCCAGGTGATCCTGGCCGCCATCTACGAATACGGCCTGGGCGGCTACGCCAAGGACGAACGCCTCGCCGCCTCGCTCTACCGTCAGGGCGCCGACCGGGGCGACAGCCGCGCCGAGGTCGGCCTGGGCTCGATGATCGCCAATGCGCGCGGCGGCCTGGCCCGCGACGAGAACGAGATGCTGGCGCTGTTCAAGCGCGCGGCGGACCGCGGCGACGGCAACGGCGCCTATAACCTCGGCGTCAGCTACATGTACGGCGAAGGCGGGCTGGCCAAGGATCCGCTGAAGGCCGTCGACCTCTACCGCGAGGCGGCGAAGCAGGGCGTGCCTGCGGCCCAGGCGGCGCTCGGCGAACTCTACCGCGACGGGACCGCGCCCCTCGCCAAGAACCCGGCCGAAGCCCTGCGCCTGTTCCGCCAGGCCGCGGCCGGGGGCGATCCCACCGGCCAGACCGACCTCGGCATCTTCTACTACGAGGGCGACGCGGGCCTGACGAAGAACCCGCAGGAGGCGGCGCGCCTCTACCGCCTGGCCGCCATCCAGGGCCAGGCCCAGGCGATGGCGACCCTGGGCGCCATGTACTACCACGGCGAAGGCGGCCTGCCGAAGGATGCGGTCGTGGCGGTCTCCCTGTTCCGCCGTTCGGCCGAGCGCGGCGACAGCTTCGGCCAGGCCTGGCTGGGGTCGATGTACGAAGCCGGCGAAGGCGGTCTGCCCAAGGACCTCGAACAGGCCAAGGCGCTCTATCGCGAGGCCGCCGACCAGGGCGACGACTTCGGCAAATCCGCCCTCGCCCGCCTGGAGGCGAAGCCCTAGCTTGAGCCCGCCTGCGCACCTTTCCGCCACAGCCTCCCGCACGCAGCCCCTGGTCTGGGCCGCGCTGGCCCTGGCCGTGGGCGCTGTGGTGCTGGCCGCCTGCCACAAGCCCGCGCCGGCCAAGTCGGCTGAGATGCGCACGCCGCCGTCCCTGTCGCCGCGCTTCTATGCGCCGGACGGCTGGACCGCGACCTGGCTGGGCCTGCCGGGCTATGCGCCGGTCCGCTATGGCGTCGCCGCCCCGCCCGTCGGGCCCCGCGCGACCGTGGTGATCGTCGCCAGCGTCGAGGAGAACGCCGAGGTCTATTTCGAGACCGCACGCGATCTGCTGGCCAAGGGCTACACGGTCTGGATCCTCGATCCGGCGCCCACGCCCGACGCCGGCGCGGAGGCCGTGCGCTCCACGGTGCTGGGCCTCGTCCGTCCGCAGACCGGCGACACCGTGATCCTGGCCGGCGGCCGTTCCGCCGTCCTGCCGATCCTGAGCGCGGTGGAGCGCGGCCCCCTGCCCGTCTCAGGCGTCGTGCTGTGGACGCCCAAGCTGTCCGAGCCCCTGGCCGGCCAGGCCGCCGACGCCGTGCGCAACGGCCAGGGCGCCTCGACCCCGGGCGGCGAGAAGGCCTGGCTCCGCCCGACCTGGGACATCACCGGCCGCGCCACCCTGGCCGACGCCTGGCGCGTGGCCAATCCCGATCTCAGGCCGGGAAAGCGCCCGTGGAGTTGGTTCCTCGCCCAGGCCAACGCCGCCTCAGCCGTCACCGACGCCACGCGCCTGAAGGCCGTCACCGCGCCTGTGCTGCTGGTCAACGATCGGCGGGACCCGCGCGCCGAGGCCGCCTGCAAGGCCCTGCCCCACTGCGCCCAGGCCGCTGTCGAGGCCGGCGACCAGCCGCCCCCCCTCGGCGCCGACGGGCCCCGCAACGCCTGGCTCAAGGCCTTCACCGGCTTTGTCGAGGACGCGATCGCCGCGCAACACGCCGCCCCGCCTCACGGCGCGTAACCGATCTTTTCACCGCACGCGCGAACGGCTAGCTTCCGGGCTCAAAGAAAAGACCCAAAGGGTCCTCGAGGAGGCGACGCGCCATCATGCCACGTGCCTATGACGCACGGGCGGGGGAAACACCGATCTTCGACGCGCTCTTGAAGGCGCGCGCGCGGTACGGCGGCAACAAGGAGGTCCTGGAAGACCAGGACCGCAAACCCCTGACCTATACCGGCCTGGTGCGGGCCGCCTTCGTGCTCGGCCGCAAGATCGCGCGCCTGACCGACCCCAAGGAGCGCATCGGCGTGCTCCTGCCCTCCAGCATGGGGGTGGTGGTGACCTTCTACGGCCTGCACGCCTTCGGCCGCGTGCCGGTGATGCTGAACTTCACCTCTGGGCTCCGGAACCTGCGTACCGCCTGCAAGGCCGCGGGCGTCAAACGCATCGTCACCGCGCGCCGCTTCATCGAGAATGCGCGGCTCGAGGACGTGGTCGACACCCTCGAATCCCTGGCCGAGATCATCTGGCTCGACGACCTGCGCGCCTCGGTCGGCACGGAGGACAAGCTGTTCGGCCTGGCCGCGGGCCTGTTTCCCAAGCGCTTCCGCGTCGAGGCCTCGCCCGACGATGTCGGGGTGGTGCTGTTCACCTCCGGCAGTTTCGGCGCGCCCAAGGGCGTGGTCCTGACCCAGCGCAACCTGGTCGCCAATGTCGAGCAGGTCGCCGCCCACATCGACCTCGATCCGAACTGGGTGCTGTTCAACCCCCTGCCCACCTTCCACAGCTTCGGCGTGACCGGCGGCATCCTCCTGCCGCTGCTGACGGGCATGAAGTCGTTCATGTATCCGTCGCCCCTGCACACCAAGCAGATCCCGCCCCTGATCCGCGAGGCCAAGGCCTCGATCCTCCTGGCCACCGACACCTTCGTGAACCAGTACGCCCGCGTGGCCGAGCCGGGCGACTTCGATTCGCTGGAGTTCGTGGTCTGCGGCGCCGAGAAGGTGCGGGCCGAGACGGTCGAGCTGTTCGCGCGCGAGTACAAAGGCGTGCCGGTGCTTGAGGGCTATGGCGCCACCGAGGCCGCTCCGGTCATCGCCGTGAACCAGCCCCACGACAACCACCCCGGCACCGTCGGCAAGATGCTGCCCGGCATGGAGACGCGCCTCGACAAGGTCGAAGGCATCAACGTCGGCGGGCGCCTGTTCGTGCGCGGCCCCAACGTCATGGCCGGCTATCTCAGGGAAGACGGCTCAGGCGAGATCGAGCCGCCCGCCGACGGCTGGCACGACACCGGCGATGTGGTCGAGTTCGACGAGAACGGCTGCGTGAAGATCCTGGGCCGGGTGAAGCGCTTCGCCAAGATCGGCGGCGAGATGGTCTCCCTGACCGCGGTCGAGAACATCGCCGAGGCCGTCTGGCCCGAGAGCCGCCACGCTGTGGTCTCGATCCCCGACGCCAAGAAGGGCGAGCGCCTGATCCTCTTCACCGACCGCAGGGACGCCGACGTCGCCGCCATGGCCGCCTGGGCCAGGAGCCACGGTGCGCCTGAGCTGGCGGTGCCCAAGAAGATCGTGAAGCTGCCCGAAGTGC
Organism: Pseudomonadota bacterium; assembly: GCA_018241995.1. Lineage (GTDB taxonomy): Bacteria > Pseudomonadota > Alphaproteobacteria > Caulobacterales > Caulobacteraceae > JAFECT01. The sequence continues at coordinate 53,507 of JAFECT010000004.1, read as the reverse complement.
CTGTGCTCGGCACCGGCAAGACCGACTATGTCGCGATCCAGAAGATGGCCGCGACCCAGGCGGCGGCCTGAGCCCTACACCTCTCCCGCCGGCGGGAGAGGGGGACCGCGCGTAGCGTGGTGGAGAGGGCGTGCGGGTGCTTGAAGGGTTGAAATGGCGGCGGGCTTGGCGCGCCCCCTCCACCACTTCGTGGTCCCCCTCCCCCGAACGCTGCCGCTTTTCGGGGGAGGCGCGCGCTCACCACGCGTACTTGATCTCCGCCTGCACCGTGCGCTGCGGGAACGGGTGGAACAGGAAGTACTTCCGCCCGAACAGATTGTCGGCGCCCAACGCCGCGGTCCAGCGGCTGCTCAGGCGGTAGCGCGCGCGGACGTCGACGACGAAATAGCCGTCAAAGCCCTGCCAGGTGGTCGAGTGGGTGTCGGTGTTGTCCAGGGTGGAGAACACCGGGTCGCTGTAGCGGGCGCCCAGGGTCAGATCGAGCCGGTCGTCGGCGCGATAGCTCGCCACCAGGGAGCCCCGCCAGCGCGGCAGCTGCGGCGTGCGCTTGCCCACCGCGGCGGCGAAGGCGCTGTCGGCCAGGATGCGCGAGTCCAGCAAGGTGACGTAGCCGGAAAGATCCAGGCCCGGAACCAGCACGTCACGCCGCTCGGCCACCACCTCGACCCCGCGCGAGCGCACCCGGTCGACGTTCTGCACGAAGCTGAACAGGGTCGGCGATCCTGGGACCAGCGGCGCGTTCTGCGAGATCAGGGCGTCCTTCAGGTCTTCCTGGAACAGGCTGACCCGCACATGGCCGCTCGAGTCACGCCGCTCCGCGGATAGCTCCCAGGAATTGGCGCGCTCGGGCCTGAGGTTCGGGTTCGGCACGGTCAGGGTCGGACCCGTGGTGATGGCCTGATAGAGCTCCGTCACCGTCGGGAAGCGGTAGGCCCGGCCGTAGGACGCCGTCAGCCGCCACGCGTCGTCCGGCGCCCAGGCCAGGGACGCCTTGGGCGATATCGCGTCCCGCTCCAGCTGCGGCTGGACTGCCGACAACGCCGGCGCAGCCGAGAAGTTGAAGCCGTCATAGGCCCGCCACCGCTCCCAGCGCGCGCCCAGGGTCAGTTTCAGCGTATCGGTCAGCCGCCACACGTCCTGGCCCCACAGGGCGTCGGTCCGGGTCTTGCCCTGGGCGAGGCTGGCCAGGGCGCCGGTCGAGCCGCCGATCCAGTCGCTGGTCAGGTACTTCGGATTGGAGAACACGAACCGGTCCATGTGCCCGCCGAAGCTCAGCACATGTGCGCCCTGCTCGCCCGCCGGCCGCCACGCCCCCTTCAGGTCCAGTGTCGTCCAGCCCGTGCCGTCCAGGACGCTGATCGTCCCCGCCCCGCCCGCAAAGCCGCCGGGCAAGGCGGTCGTCGGGGTGCGCTGCCGGTCGGTGGCGAAGTCGTAGGCCGTGGCCACCGCCTCCCAGTCGAACACGCCGCCGCTGTGCGAGCCGACATTCAGGCTCTGCATCCAATGCCTTTCGTCCAGGCGATAGACGGTGTTGGCAAAGGCGCTGACCGGCACATTCACCGCATAGCCGCGCACGTTCAGCGCGCCCGCATAGGCCGGCGCCCCGCCCGCGTCGCGCAGATAGCTCTCGGCCCGCGCGTCGTCCGCATGGCCGAAATACCCACCGGTCCAGACGGCCCGCACATCCGGGGTCAGGTCCCAGGCCAGCTTGAGCTTCAGCGTGTCCTGGACCTGGTGCTCCATCCCGCCCGCGCCCAGCACCAGGATCGGGGCATTGGTGCGGTTGGTGTCGAGGAAGCCGCCCGTCGTCGGCGCGCCCGCCCCGCTGGTCGCCGCCGGGCGCGAGACCGTGACAAAGCTCAAGGGCTGACCCTGGGTGTCGAGCCGTGACGCCGACAGCCACCACGCGAAGGCCCCTTTGCGGTCGCCGATGGTCGCGCCCGCGCGCCAGGTCCCGAAGGCTTCGTGCGTGCCGTAAAGGTCGAAGCTCTGGTTCGCCGCCTCGACGCCGGCCGTGGCCTCGAAGCGCTGCGGCAGGCGCGTGGTGATCTGCACCACCGCCCCCACCGAATTGCCCGGATACTGCGCCGCGAAGGGACCGTAGAGCACCTCGATGCGCTGCACCTCCTCCGGCGCCACCATCCCCCACCGCGGCGAGGCGAAGCTGTTGTTGTTGCCGATCAACGCCGACAGCAGCACATCGTCGGCATAGACGAGGCTGCGCGCGCTCTGGCCGACGCCGGAAGTCCGCGTGGCGATGGGCGCCTGCACGTCGCCGGGATGACGTTTGCGGATCACCACGTCGGGCAGGTACTTCAGCCCGTCCTCGACATTGAGCGCATTGACGGTGCGCGCGATCTGCTCGGCCGAGACGGCCTCGGTCTTGAGCGGCAGCTCACCCTGCTCGGCGGTGGAGCGTATGGCGCGCACCTCCACCGGCGCGACCTGGTTAGGCCCGTCCAGGTCATCGTCGCCGGCATGGGCGAACGTGGGCGTAAGGAGCGGCGCCAGGGCTATGGCGGCGATAAGAGCGCGCGCCGAAACGGCGCTGCGTAGGTGCGAAGACATGGAATTCCGATCGTCGAGACGGGTCATGGCCCCACGCGGAAGGCGCGCGGGCGGCGAAGGACGGCGTCAGACGATGGCGGGCGGTCCGGTCGGTTGCGGCGGCGGGGCGGCCAGCCCCAGGCCCGGCCGCTGATCGGGGACAGCTGCCGGCAGGCGGTCGGCGGAGGCGATGGCGAACGGCGCGGCCGTCGCGAAGGCGTTGGGCGCGCTCAGAGCCGCGGCCGTGGCGGCATAGGGGCAAGGGTGCGGGTCGGACTTGGCGGGCGCCGACTTTCCCGAACTCTGGCGGGGCGCGGCATCCTTCGATACGGCGGGGTCGGGGATGGCGATCATCCCCTGGGCGGTGCAGATCTGGATGGTCGGCGCGCCGCCCGGCCCCCGCGGCGCCAGCATGTAGCCGCTCGCCACCAGGGCCCTGAGCGCAAAGGCCAGGCAGGCGAGCGCAAGCGCGCCCCTCCGCTGCCAGCCGTGTCGCCCAACCCGATTCATGCCGCCCCTCTAGTGCCCGTCGCATCGTCCGTCCAGCAGCCATCAGACGCCGGTCGACGAGCGGTTGTTCCCGAGCGTCGAAGAAAAACGGCGAGCCTGGGGGAAGGCTCGCCGCTCAGGCGCGAAACGCGCACTCAAAGGCGCAGGTCAGTCGCCTAGTGCGGGTCGGACTTCATCGAATCGGACTTCATGGAGTCCGACTTCATCGGGTCGGAATGCATGCCGTCGTCCTTCATGCCGTCCGACATCATCGGCTTGTCCTTCATGGCGTGCTTCTTCTTGTGGTGATGCTTGGCCATGGGCTTCGCCATCGGCTTGTCGGCCATCGGCGCGGCCATGGATTCGCTCTTCATGGCTTCCGACTTCATACCTTCGGACTTCATTGCGTCCTGGGCGAAGGCGGCGCCGGCCAGGCCGACCGACAGGGTCGCGGCCGCGAGCGCGATGCGGGCAAGGGATTTCATTGGGAATGGCTCCGATTGTCACCGCTTGCTCGCGGCGATCGAAGCTACGCAGCCAGGCCGCAGCCGGATGCGTTCAGACTAGCGAGAACATGCCCTTGGCCACCATCGGCCCGGACGGCTTGCGGCCCGGCTGGCGACCGGCCTCTTCCAGGGAGATCATCACGCCCTTGGCGTGGGCCACCTCGTCGGCCATCGCGGGGTTGAGTTGCTTGCGTTCGGGGTGGGCCATGTCGACGTCGCCCACCAGCATCACGCTGCCGTCCTTGCGCATCAGCCACATGCGCGGGGTCATGCCCTTGGGCGGCATGTCGCCCACCGGCGTCAGCATCAGGTTCTTCGTGCCCGTGGTGTAGGACACCACCACGTCCGGCTTGCCGTCCATGCCCATGACCTTGGCCACCATATGGTGCGGCGCCGGCGCCATTTTCGGGGTTGTGAGCATGAACACGCCGACCAGCGCGGCGGCCGCCACGGCGGAGGCCGCCATGGCCCAGCCGCGCCAGAAGTTCACGCCCTTCCCGCTCGCCACGGGCTTGGCGGCCGGCCTTGGCAAAGCCGCGATCACATTGTCGCCGGTGGCCTGCTCGATGCGGGTCCAGACGTGGGCGCCCGGCGCCTCGGCCGGCGCATCCTCCGCCAGCGGCCCGAGCCGCGCCTCCCACGCCTCGACGTCGGCGGCGAAGGCCGGGTCGTTGCGCAGCCGCGCCTGCGAGGCCGCGCGCGCGTCGGCGTCTTCGACGCCCAGCACGTGCTCGGCGGCGTTCAGGTCACGGGCTTCGTCGCGCGGGTCGCTCATCCTTCCAGACAGGTCCTCAGTCGGATCAGGCTGCGCCGGATCCAGCTCTTCATGGTGCCGACCGGCACGCCTTCGCGCTCGGCCAGGCTTTCGTAGGTGCGTCCTTCGAAGAAGGCGATGCGAATCACCGCCGCATGGCGGGGTTCGAGCCCATCCAAACAGCCTTCCAATCTGCGCTTTTCGTCGGACTGCTCTAGCGCGCCGTCCGCCAGCGGCGCCGCATCGGCGACTTCGGCCGCCGCTTCAAGCGGTTGCGCCGCGGGCTTCCTTGCCCGGATGCGATCGATGGCGCGGTTGCGGGCGATGGCCGCCAGCCAGGTGATCGGGCTGGCGCGCGCAGGATCGAAGGCCTCGGCCTTGTTCCAGACGGTGACGTAGACCTCCTGCAAGACGTCCTCCGCGGTCTCCCGGTCGTTGCAGATACGCAAGATCAGGCCGAATAGCTTCGCGGAGGTGGCCTGATAGACCGCGCGGAACGCCGCACGGTCGCCCTTGCCGGTCAGCACCAACTGCCCCGCCAGCGCCGCTCGCGCGGCGTCCCGGGTTCCTCGGCGCTCGGTTTCAGGGTGCATCAGGGCCTAAAGGTGCAGCACCCGGCCGTAGGCGTCCAGCGCCGCTTCATGCATCGCCTCGCTCATGGTCGGGTGCGGATAGACGGTGGACTGCAGGTCCTCCTCCGTCGCCTCGAGCGTGATGGCGGTGACGTAGCCCTGGATCATCTCGGTGACCTCGGCGCCCAACATGTGGGCCCCGATCAGGGCGCCGGTCTTGCCGTCGAACACCACCTTGACGAAGCCCTCGATCTCGCCGGCCGCCACCGCCTTGCCGTTCACGCGGAACGGGAAGCGGCCGACCTTGGGCTCGCGGCCCTGGTCCTTGGCCTGCTTTTCGGTCAGGCCGACCGAGGCGATCTGCGGCTGGGTGTAGGTGCAGCCGGCGATAGGCGAATGCACGTTCGGCGACTTGAAGCCGGCGATGTGCTCGACGCAGTGGATGCCCTCGTGGCTGGCCTTGTGCGCCAGCCAAGGACTGCCCGCGCAGTCGCCGATGGCGTAGAGGCCGGGCACGTTGGTCTCGCCGTGCGGGCCGGTCTTCACATGACCCCGGTCGAGTTCCAGGCCCACCTTGTCGGCGCCCACCTGGTCGGTGTTGGCCACGATGCCGACGGCGGCGATGCACACGTCCGCGGTCAGGGTCTCGGCCTTGCCGCCGGCCTCCAGATCGATCGAGACGCCGGCCTTGGACTTGGAGACCTTGGTCACCTTGGCCCCGACGCGGAACTTGATGCCGCGCCGTTCGAACGCCTTCTGCGCCGCCTTGGAGACTTCTTCGTCTTCCACCGGCACGATGCGGTCGATGGCCTCGATCACCGTCACCTCGCAGCCGAGCGCGCGATAGAAGCTCGCGAACTCCACGCCGATGGCGCCGGAGCCGACCACCAGCATAGACTTCGGCAGTGATTTCGGGACCAGGGCTTCGCGATAGGCCCAGATGCGCTCGCCGTCGGCCTCCAGGCCGATCTGGGGAATCGGACGCGAACGGGCGCCCACCGCCAGCACCACGCTCTTGGCCTGGACCGTGCGCTCGCCCCCGGCCTTCAGCTTGACCACGACCTTCGGCGCAGGGCTGCCCTTCTCCAGGGTCGCGGCGCCCTCGATCACCTCGATCTTGTGCTTCTTCATCAGGAAGGCGACGCCGGAATTCATCTGCTTGGCCACGCCGCGCGAGCGGGCCACGATCTTCTCCAGGTCGGCCTTGGGCTCGGACGCCGAGACGCCGTAGTCGGCCAGGTGAGACAGCTTCTCGAACACCTCGCCGGACTTCAGCAGCGCCTTGGTCGGGATGCAGCCCCAGTTCAGGCAGATGCCGCCCAGGAGTTCGCGCTCCACGATCGCGGTCTTCAGGCCCAGCTGGCTGGCCCGGATCGCGGCCACATAGCCGCCCGGGCCGGAGCCGATGACGATGAGGTCGAAGTCAGCCATTTCCGCTCTCGTTCCTTAGGCCAGCATCGTCACAGGATCTTCCAGCAAGCTCTTGAACGCCTGCAGGAACTTCGCGCCGATGGCGCCGTCGACCACGCGATGGTCGCAGGTCAGGGTGACGGTCATCACCGTGGCCACGGCCAGGACGCCGTTCTTCACCACCGGCCGCTGCTCGCCCACGCCCACCGACATGATCGCGCCCTGGGGCTCGTTGATGATCGAGGCGAAGGACTTGATGCCGAACATGCCGAGGTTGGACACCGAGAAGGTGCCGCCCTGGAACTCCTCGGGCTTCAGCTTGCGGCTGCGGGCGCGTTCGGCCAGGTCCTTCGACTCCTTGGCGATCTGGGCCAGGCCCTTCGTCTCGCAGGCGCGGATGATCGGGGTGATCAGGCCGCCGTCGATGGCCACGGCCATGGCCACGTCGGCGTGGTGGTGCATGGCGATGCCGTCCGGCGTGTAGGAGGCGTTGGCCTCCGGCACCAGCTTCAGCGCCATGGCCGAGGCCTTCAGCACGAAGTCGTTGACCGACACCTTCACGCCCGACTTCTCAAGCAGGGCGTTGAGCTTGGCGCGCGCGGCCAAGAGGCCGTCGATCTCCAGGTCGATGGTCAGCGGGAAGTGCGGCACGTCGCGGAAGCTGTCGGTCAGACGGCGCGCGATCGTGCGGCGCATGCCGTCGAGCGGAACCAGGTCGTAGCTGCCGGGCGCGATGCCCATCTGCTCCAGCGAAAGGACCTGGCGCGGCTCGGCGCCAGCCTTGGCGGGCTGGGCGGCCCCGGCCGGAGCGGCGACCCCGCCCTTGGCGGCCCCGTCGACGTCGGACTTGACGATGCGGCCGTGCGGACCGCTGCCCTTGATCGCCTTCAGGTCCAGCCCGGCCTGGGCCGCCAGGCGACGGGCCAGCGGCGAGGCGAAGATGCGCTCGCCGCCCTCGGCCTTCGCAGCCGCCGGAGCGGAGGCGGGCTTCGGCGCTTCAGCCTTGGCGGGCTCGGCGGCCTTGGGCGCTTCCGCCTTCGGTGCTTCCGCAGGCTTGGGCGCAGGCGCGGCCGCGTCGCCCTTCAGGCGCGCGATCGGCGTATTGACCTTCACCCCCTGCGTGCCTTCCGGCACCAGGATTTCGGCGATCTCGCCGTCGTCGACCGCCTCGACCTCCATGGTCGCCTTGTCGGTCTCGATCTCGGCGATCACCTGACCCGGTTCGATCTTGTCGCCGGGCTTCACGTGCCACTTGGCGAGGCCGCCCTCCTCCATGGTCGGAGACAGGGCGGGCATGAGGATGTCCGTCATTGGTCCTCTCGGCTCAGGTGGGCCAGCGAATGGGCGTTCGCCTCCCAGTTTCGTCCGTCGAAAGCCTCGATGCGCACATCCAGGCCCTCCGCGTCGTCCAGGCAGCGAGCGTTGACCGACCAGCCGTCCGGGTTGGAGCGCGGGCGATAGAAGGCCTTCACCCCGCAGACGCTGCAGAACAGGTGCCGCGCGACGCCGGTGTTGAAGGTGTAGGTGGTGAGGGCGTCAGAGCCCTGGGTCAGGCGGAAGCGGCTCTCCGGCACGATCACGTGCACGAAGCCGGTCTTGGCGCACATGGAGCAGTTGCAGGTCTGCGCCTCGACCACGGGCTCCAGCTCCGCCTCGAAGCGCACCGCGCCGCAGTGGCAGCCGCCGGCGCGCCATGTGCGCTCCCCCGTCACGCCATCGCCCTTTCGCGCAACCGCGCGGGCGTCCAGCGGGCGCGGCGCCGGTCCAGGCGCTCGTGCAGGGTCTCGCCGGCATAGTCGACCGGCTCGGCCACCTGGTCGTCCCAAGGCTTCATCTGCAGGCCCGCCGCGTTCAGCGTCACCCGCGCGATGCCGTCCGCCTCCAGCACCGAACCGACATAGGTCCCGCACCTGGGACACATCAAGTAGTCGGCGGTCATCAGGCCGAAGTGGTAGCGCACCAGGGGCCCGTCCGAGACGATGTCGGCGAAACCGTCGGTGTCGCTGACCGTCTTGGCGCCGTGACGGCGGCAAAAGCCGCACTGGCAGGCGCGCACATGCACGCCCGCGCCCTCGGTGCGGAAGGTCGCGTTGACCGTGCCGCAGTGGCACTGCCCGTGATGCAGGTGGGGCTCGCTCACGCGCGGGGCTCCTACTTGTAGGTCACGGCCTTGACCGCCTCGACGATCTTCTCGACCGACGGCAGGGCCAGGGCTTCGAGGTTGGCGGCGTAGGGCATGGGCACGTCCTCGCCATGGACGCGCGTCGGCGGGGCGTCGAGGTAATCGAAGGCCTCGGCCGTCACGATGGCGACGACTTCGGCGCCGACGCCCATCGGGCCCCAGCCCTCCTCGACCGTGACCAGTCGGTTGGTCTTCTTGACCGAGGCCAGGATGGTGTCCTTGTCCAGCGGACGCAGGGTGCGCAGGTCGATGACCTCCGCCTCGATGCCCTCGCCGGCCAGCTGCTCGGCGGCCTTCAGGGCCAGGCCGACCATGCGTGAGTGGGCCGTGATGGTGGCGTCCTTGCCCTCGCGGCGGACCTTGGCCTTGCCGATCGGCAGCACCCAGTCCTCGACCTCCGGCACATCGAACTCCACGCCGTAGAGCATCTCGTGCTCCAGGAAGACGATGGGGTTCGGGTCACGGATGGCGGCCTTGAGCAGGCCCTTGGCGTCGGCGGCGTCGTAGGGCGCAATGACCTTCAGGCCCGGCACGTGGGCGTACCAGGAGGAGTAGTCCTGGCTGTGCTGGGCGGCCACGCGGGCGGCCGCGCCGTTGGGGCCGCGGAACACGATCGACGACTTGATCTGGCCGCCCGACATGTAGAGCGTCTTGGCGGCGGAGTTGATGATCTGGTCGATCGCCTGCATGGCGAAGTTCCAGGTCATGAACTCCACGATGGGCTTCAGCCCCGCCATGGCCGCGCCGACCGCGAGGCCCGTGAAGCCGTGCTCGGTGATGGGCGTGTCGACCACGCGACGATCGCCGAACTCCTGCAGCAGCTCGCGGCTGACCTTGTAGGCCCCCTGGTACTGGGCGACTTCCTCGCCGATCAGGAACACCCTGTCGTCGCGGCGCATCTCCTCGGCCATGGCGTCGCGCAGGGCGTCGCGCACGGTGGTCGGGACCATCTTGGCGTCGTGCGGCAGTTCCGGATCGTTCGGCGTCACGGCGGCCACCGGAGCGGCGCCCTCGCCTTCCTTGCGCGGCTTGGCCGTCTCGGGCGGCTGCTTCTCCGGATCGCCTGCGGCCTGTTCAGCCGGCGCCGCGGGCGCGGCGGCGGGCTCGGCCTTCGGAGCCGGGGCGCCGGCGCCGTTCTTCAGGCGCGCGATCGGGGTGTTGACCTTCACGCCTTGCGTGCCCTCGGGCACCAGGATCTCGGCGATCTCGCCGTCGTCGACCGCCTCGACCTCCATGGTCGCCTTGTCGGTCTCGATCTCGGCGATGACCTGGCCGGGCTCGATCTTGTCGCCGGGCTTGACCAGCCACTTGGCCAGGCCGCCCTCTTCCATGGTCGGCGACAGGGCGGGCATCAGGATGTCCGTCATCGCTCAGGCCTCCAGATAGACGTCGGTGTAGAGCTCCGAAGGATCGGGCTCGGGGCTCTTCTGGGCGAAGTCGACGGCCTCCAGCACGATGGCCTTGATCTCTTCGTCGATCTTCTTGATCGCGTCCTCGGAAACGCCCGCCTCGGCCATCAGGCCCTTGACGTGGTCGATCGGGTCGCGGGTCTTCTTGACCTCGTCCACCTCTTCCTTGGTCCGGTACTTGGCCGGGTCGCTCATCGAGTGGCCGCGGTAACGGTAGGTCTTCATCTCGAGGATGTAGGGACCCTTGCCGGCCCGGGCGTGTTCGGTGGCCCTGAGGCCCGCCGCGCGCACCGCCAGCACGTCCATGCCGTCGACCTGCTCGCCCTTGATGCCGAAGCTGGCGCCGCGGTGGAACAGCTCCACCGTCGCCGAGGAGCGCTCGACCGAGGTGCCCATGGCGTACTGGTTGTTCTCGATCAGATAGACGGCCGGCAAACGCCACAGCTCGGCCATGTTGAAGCTCTCATAGACCTGGCCCTGGTTGGCCGCGCCGTCGCCGAAATAGACGTAGGCGACGTTGTCGTTGCCCCGGTAGCGGTTGGCGAAGGCCAGGCCCGTACCCAGCGAAACCTGGGCGCCCACGATGCCGTGCCCGCCGAAGAACCCCGCTTCGATCGAGAACATGTGCATCGACCCGCCCTTGCCCTTGGACGAGCCCCCGGCCCGGCCGGTCAGCTCGGCCATGACTTCCTTGGGGTCCATGCCCGCGGCCAGCATGTGGCCGTGGTCGCGGTAGGCGGTGATGATCTCGTCGCCCTTCTTGGCCACCGACTGCATGCCCACCGCCACGGCCTCCTGGCCGATGTAGAGGTGGCAAAAGCCGCCGATCAGACCCATGCCGTAGAGCTGGCCGGCGCGCTCCTCGAAACGGCGGATCAGCAGCATCTGGCGATAGTAGCCGAGCAGTTCGTCCTTCGACGCCTTGCCGGGGACGGATTTGGCTGCGGTTTTAGACGGGGCGGCTTTCTTGGCCGGGGCCTTAGCGGCGCGCGCCATGGGCGTCCTCCTCACGGCCGAACGCGGGTCGGCCTTATCTCAGGCGGGCGGCTATAGCGCGGTTTCACCCTGTGAGGGAACCGCGTGGGAGGCCCAAAAGGCGCTCAAAACGCAGATTTGAGATACGTACCGGTAAGGCACATAACGGCCAAGCTTAGGCCGATGTTCAGGAGCGCCGAGCTTGGCCGGACGGCGTGCGGATGACGTATTCGTGCGGATCGGCGAAGCCCAGAACCACCCTCGCCCGCTCTTCCAGCAGGTCTTTCGACAGGTGCTTGTCGCTGAGCAGGGTGACGCGCGCCTCCAGCTCCTGGCGCCTGGCCACCAGGGTCTTCAGCTCGGCGCTGCGCTCGGCCAGGGTCGTGCGCCGCGCCTGCTCGCTCAGCAGGCCGCGGTCCCCGGTCAGGGCCTGGAACGCGAAATAGGCGATCAGCGCTGTGAACAGGCTGGTCAGCAGATAGGGCCGAAGGCGGTCCGACACGAGACGCGCGCTCCTTCTGAGCGGTACGAGAACGACTCGTTAAGCATGGCCCGAAAAGGGTTACCGAAGCGTAGCTTAGCCGTAGAGTTTGCGTTGGCTTGAAGGTCTTTCACCCTACTCCTCCCTCGCCTGCGAGGGAGGAGGACCGCCGAAGGCGGTGGTGGGTGCCTAGCCACGCCTCCCCACCAACCGCCGCATCCGAACTAGGCGGCGTAAAAGCACCCTCCACCACCCTGCGGGTGGTCCCCCTCCCTCGCCAGCGAGGGAGGAGTGAAGAGCAGCCCGCTCCCTACTCCCGCAGCATGCTGTCGCCGGCGTAGATCGCCTGGTCGCCCAGGATTTCCTCGATGCGCAGCAGCTGATTGTACTTGGCCAGGCGGTCGGAACGCGACAGCGAGCCGGTCTTGATCTGACCGCAGTTGGTCGCCACCGCCAGGTCGGCGATGGTGGAATCCTCGGTCTCGCCCGAGCGGTGGCTCATCACCGCGGTGTAGGCCGCGCGGTGGGCCATATCGACCGCATCCAGGGTCTCGGAAAGCGTGCCGATCTGATTGACCTTGATCAGGATCGAGTTGGCCAGGCCCGACTGGATGCCCGCGGCCAGGCGCGCCGGATTGGTCACGAACAGGTCGTCGCCGACCAGCTGGACCCGGTCGCCGATGCGCTGGGTCAGCAAGGACCAGCCGTCGAAATCGTCCTCGGCGCAGCCGTCCTCGATCGAGACGATCGGGAAGTCGTTGGCCAGGCCTTCCAGCCAGTCGACCATGCCGGCGGCGTCGAGCGTCTTGCCCTCGCCTTCCATGGCGTACTTGCCGTTCTTGAAGAACTCGGTGGCGGCGCAGTCGAGCGCCAGGTGGAAGTCCTCGCCCGCCTTGTAGCCGGCCTGCTCGCCGGCCTTCATCACGAACTCCAACGCCTCGCGGGCCGACTTCAGGTTGGGCGCGAACCCGCCCTCGTCGCCGACGTTGGTCCCGTGCCCGGCCTGCTTCAGCGCCTTCCTCAGCGCATGGAAGATCTCGGCGCCCATGCGCAGGCCCTCGGAGAAGCTCTCCGCGCCCGTCGGCATGATCATGAATTCCTGGATGTCGATCGGATTGTCGGCGTGGGCCCCGCCATTGATGATGTTCATCATCGGCGTCGGCAGCACGCGGGCCGACACGCCCCCGACATAGCGCCACAGCGGCAGGTTGGAGCTGATCGCCTGCGCCTTGGCCGCCGCCAGCGACACGCCCAGGATGGCGTTCGCGCCCAGCCGCGACTTGTTCTCCGTGCCGTCCAGTTCGATCATCGCCGCGTCGAGCCGGCGCTGGTCTTCCGCGTCCATGCCCGAGACGGCGTCGAAGATCTCGCCGTTGACCGCATCCACGGCCTTGCGCACGCCCTTGCCGCCATAGCGGCTGTCGTCGCCGTCGCGCAGCTCCACCGCCTCGTGCGCCCCGGTCGAGGCGCCCGACGGAACCGCCGCGCGGCCGAACGCGCCGTCGGCCAGCACCACATCCACCTCGACCGTGGGATTGCCCCGGCTGTCCAGGATCTCGCGGGCGGTGATGTCGACGATGTCGGTCATGGGGTCCTCAGGCGGCGGTTCAGGGAGCGCGCGAGCCTTTAGCGCGGCTCGGCCCGAACCTCCACCCCCACCGCGCAAGCGGGAGTTCCAAACGCGAAACGGCGCGCGAAGCCATCGCCTCGCGCGCCGCTGCTATCTCTCAGGCGGCCGGGGCGAACCCCGGCCGGGAAGGAATCAGTCTTCCTTCGGCGTCAGGACCTGGCGGCCCTTGTACATGCCGGTCTTCAGGTCGACGTGGTGCGGACGCTTCAGCTCGCCCGTGTCCTTGTCTTCCACGTAGGTGTTCTTGGCCAGGGCGTGGTGCGACCGGCGCATGTTCCGCCGCGAGGGCGAGGTTTTTCGCTTGGGAACGGCCATGTCCGTCTCTCTTATGGGCTCTGCGCCGCTTGGCGCGTAAACAGATAGCGGCGGCGAAGCTGGTGCCCGCCGCCGTCGAGCGCGCGTCTATGCACGAAGTGGGCGCAGGTTTCAAGTTGGGGCGTGGATATAGGGCGATGACGGGTCTGAACAGGCGTCTCTTCTGCGGCGCGGCGCTCTCGGCGGCCGCGCTACCCGCAAACGCGGAGCCAGAGCACGACATCACCGCCACCCAGGACTTCGACGAGCTGTGGGAGACGCTGAGCCAACGCTACTGCTTCTTTGCGGAGAAGGCCACGGACTGGCAGGCGGTGCGCCGCCTCTACCGCCCGCTGGCGGACAAGGCCGAGACCATTCCCGAGTACGCCGAGGTGCTGCGCCAGGTCCTGTGCGAACTCTATGACCCGCACACCCGCCTGTCCGAGCCGCCCGACGGCTCGCCCCGCTTCCCGCCCTTCGACCTCTGGACCGAGTGGCGGGACGGCAAGGCGGTGATTCTCGACGTCCAGCCGGGCTCCGGCGCCATGGACGCGGGCCTGCTGCCCGGGCTCGAGATCGTCGCCGTCGACGGCAAACCCATCGCCGAGGCCGCCAAGGCCGCCCTGCCCCGCTGCCTCTCCCGTCCCGACCCCGCCGCCGACCTCTGGGCGCTGCAGAGCGCTGCGGCGGGTCATCGCGGCCAGGACCGCACCCTGGAGGTCATCGAGCCCGGCGGCCGGCCCCGCAAGGCCGCGATCGGTAAGCCAACGACGCCCGGCCCCGATAAGCCGGTGAGCTGGCGCCGGCTCGAAGCGGGTTTCGGTTACATCCGCGTCTCGACGTTCGGCGACTCAGCCGCTGTGGTCCAGTTCGACCAGGCGCTCGTCGAGCTGAAGGACACTGCCGGCCTGATCCTGGATCTGCGCTCCAACGGCGGCGGCGACACCGCCGTCGCTAAGCCGATCATGGCCCGCTTCATCACCGAGCCTAAGGTCTACGCCACCATGCGCCGGCGCGCGGGCTCAGGTTTGTCCGAGCCATGGTCCGAGCACGTCGAGCCGCGCGGCCCCTTCACCTGGGCCAGGCCCGTAGTCGTGCTGATCGACCACTGGAGCGCGTCCATGGCGGAGGGTTTCCCCATGGGCATGCGCGCCATCTGCGGCGCGCGGCTGGTCGGCACGCCGATGCAGGGCCTCGGCGCGGCAGTGTTCCCGCTGCGGCTCGACCGGACCGGCATCCAGGCCCAGTACTCCGCGGAACCGGTCTACACTCCGGGCGGCGAGCCCCGCTGGAAGTTGCGGCCGGATGTGCCGGTACGATCGGTCCGCGCCGACGGCTCGGATGTCTTGGACGCCGGCATCAGGGAGCTGCAGCGCCTGATCCGCTAGCCGACCACCCCCGACACCCCTTAGACTCCGCGCGATCGGGAGGGCCCGCCATGCCGGCGCTATTCGAGCTGACCGCCCTCGTCCTGGTCGTCACCGCCGGGGCCTGCTGGCTCAACGCCAGGCTCCTGCGCCTGCCGCTTGCCGTCGGCCTGCTGCTGATCGGACTGGGGCTCACCCTTGTCGTCGCGGCAGTGGATCGTCTCGCCCCTGGCCTGGCCTATGGAGCGGCCTTCGGCGGCCTGCTGGCCAGGATCGACTATCCGGCGCTCGTGCTGAACGTGCTCCTGGCCTATCTGCTCTTCGCCGGCGCCATGAACGTCAATCTGGGCGCGCTTCGCCAGCGCGGCTGGGCAGTCGCGATTCTGGCCACCCTCGGTACCCTGATCACCGCCGGGATCGTGGGCCTGGGGTTCTACGGCCTTGCGCATATGGTCGGCATCGCCATGCCGCTGTCCTGGGCCCTGGTGTTCGGCGTCCTGATCAGCCCGACCGATCCGATCGCCGTCCTGGCCATGACCAAGCGCACCGCGCTGCAGGAGGAGCTGCGCGCGCAGCTGGAGGGCGAGGCCCTGTTCAATGACGGCGTGGCGGTGGTGCTGTTCCGCGCGGCCCTGGCCTATGCCGTCGGCTCAGGCGCGGATCATCTGAGCCTCTCAGGCCTTTCGAGCCACGCCCTGATCGAGGCCGGCGGCGGCGCGGTCGTGGGCCTGGCCGGGGGCGTCTTCGCCATGGCGGTGATCCGCGCGGTGGACGACTGGGCGACCGAAACCCTCGTCACCCTGGCCACGGCCACCGCGGTCTATGCCCTGGCGCTGCACCTGCACTGGTCCGGCCCTATCGGCGTCGTCGTCGCGGGCCTCGTCGCCGGCTCGGACTGGGCCGGACGCGGCATGAGCCGGCGCACGGTTGACCACCTGCACCCGTTCTGGCGCATGGTCGACGAGGGCATGAACGCCGTCCTGTTCCTGCTGCTGGGCCTGAAGGCCTGGGAGCTGCGTCTCGATCCGGCCGCCCTGATCCTCGCCGTCGCCGCGCCGCTGCTGATCCTGGCCGCGCGCTGGATCGCCATGGCCCTGCCGACCGCCCTGCTGCCGCTGGTCAAGCGGCGGGGCAGTCTGGCGCTGGTCAATGTGCTGACCTGGGCCGGCGTGCGCGGCGGCCTCTCCGCGGCCATGGCGCTGTCGCTGCCCGAGGGGCCGTGGCGTCAGCCCATCGTGGCCGCCACCTTCGGCGTCGTCATCTTCTCCATCGTCGTGCAGAGCATGACCATGGAACGGCTGGCGCTGAAGACGGGCTACGGAGAACCGCGCCCCGAACCGGAGCCGTACTGCTGACGCTCGTCAGACCAGCCGGCTCTGCACCACCGCCGCGCGGATGAAGTCGGCGAACAGCGGGTGCGGGGCGAAGGGGCGGGACTTCAGTTCCGGGTGGTACTGCACGCCGATGAACCAGGGATGGTCCTCGCGCTCGACCGTCTCGGGCAGCACGCCGTCGGGCGAGAGGCCGGCGAACTTCAGACCGGCCTTCTCCTCCAGCGCCTGGCGGTAGTTGATGTTGACCTCGTACCGGTGCCGGTGGCGCTCTGAGATGGCGTTGGACTCGTAGATCTCCGCGATCTTCGACCCCGGCGTCAGGGTCGCGTCATAGGCGCCCAGGCGCATGGTGCCCCCCAGGTCGCCGCCTTCCGAGCGCCGGACCCGCTCATTGCCCTGCACCCACTCGGTCATCAGGCCCACCACCGGCTCGTCCGACGGCCCGAACTCGGTGGAGGACGCGTCCTTGAAGCCGGCCAGGTTCCGCGCCGCCTCGATCACCGCCATCTGCATGCCGAAGCAGATACCGAAATAGGGAATGTTACGCTCGCGGGCGAAGCGGGCCGCCTCGACCTTGCCCTCGGCCCCGCGCTCGCCGAAGCCGCCGGGCACCAGGATGCCGTGGGCGCCCTGCAGCCGCGCCTCGCACTCGGCCGGATCGCCCTCGAAAGTCTCCGATTCGACCCAGTCGATATTGACCCGGACGTTGTTGGCCACGCCGCCGTGGTGCAGGGCCTCGATCAGGGATTTGTAGGCGTCCTTCAGCACCGTGTACTTGCCGACCACGGCGACGGAGACCTCGCCATCCGGGTGCAGGCGCCGGTGCGAGATGGTTTCCCAGCGCGACAGGTCCGGCGCCTTGGAATCGTGGATGCCGAAGCAGGCCAGGACTTCCCGGTCCAGGCCTTCCTTGTGGTACTCCAGCGGCACGGCGTAGATGTCGGGCGCGTCCATCGCCTGGATCACCGCGCTCTCACGCACATTGCAGAACAGGCCGATCTTGCGCCGCTCTTCCGGCGGGATCGGATGCTCGCAGCGGCACAGCAGGATGTCAGGCTGGATGCCGATCGAGCGCAGTTCCTTCACCGAGTGCTGGGTCGGCTTGGTCTTCATCTCGCCCGCGGTCTTCACGTAGGGCATCAGCGTCAGGTGCACGAACACGGCGTGGCCGCGCGGCAGTTCCTGGCCCAGCTGGCGGATCGCCTCGAAGAACGGCAGGCCCTCGATATCGCCGACCGTACCGCCGATCTCGACCAGCACGAAGTCCACCCCCTCGCCCGCGTCGGCCAGGACGAAGTGTTTGATCTCGTCGGTGACATGCGGGATCACCTGGACGGTGGCGCCCAGATAGTCGCCGCGGCGCTCCTTCTCGATGATGGTCTGATAGATGCGGCCCGTGGTGATGTTGTCGGACTTGGCCGCCGACACGCCCGTGAAGCGCTCATAGTGGCCAAGGTCGAGGTCGGTCTCGGCCCCGTCGTCGGTCACGAACACCTCGCCGTGCTGGTACGGGCTCATCGTACCGGGGTCGACGTTCAGATACGGATCGAGCTTGCGCAGGCGGACCTTGTAGCCGCGCGCCTGCAGCAATGCGCCGAGAGCCGCGGAAGCGAGGCCTTTTCCCAAGGAGGAAACCACGCCGCCGGTGATGAAGATATAGCGGGCCATGGGGCTTCAGCTTATGCCCGATTCGGCGGCCCAAAACCGGGCGCGCGAGTGTTCCGAAGACTGAAAAGCGGACATGCGAACGGGACTCACGAGGCTGGCTCCCGGCGCCGCTTGGCGTCGGGGGTGAAGGAGGCTGTCGTGGGAAGCGCGGCCGGCGAAGGTCGCGCCCGCCCTCACGGCTTGCGGTTCGAAGTGGGTTGCGGCGCGCTGGCCGGAGCCAGACCCGCCAGCGGGTCGGTCGAGGCCTTGCCCGAGGCCGGCGGATTGCCCGGCAGGGTCAGGTTCTGCAGCGGCGACGGGTTGCTGGACGGCGCCGTCGTCTGGATCGGCAGGCCCGGCTTGGCCGCCGGCTGGGAAGTCCCGCCGGTCAGGTTGATCTTGCTGGCGACCGAGGTGTGGCCGCGGTCGATGTTGCCCAGAATGGTCAGGGTGATGGCCAGCAGGAAGAACAGCGTCGCCAGGATCCCGGTGGTCCGGGTCAGCAGGTTACCGGCCCCGCGCGCGGTCATGAAGCCGCCGCCGCCCCCGCCGATGCCAAGCGCGCCGCCTTCGGAGCGCTGCAGCAGGATCACGAGCACGAGGCCGACGGCCACGAGCGCTTCGAGAGTGAGGAGGATGCCGAACAACATGATGGGGTCTGACGTGCGCCGTATATAGCTGTGCGTCCCGGTAAGGTGTGGATACCGGGGCCGCGGATCAAGCGCGCGTCTCTATCACCGGCGAGACCGGAGCGCCATAGGCTGGCTGAGCGCTCAAAGCGCGCGGATGATTCCGAGAAAATCCGAGGCCTTCAGCGACGCGCCGCCCACCAGCGCCCCGCCGACGTCCTTCACATGCAGGATTTCGCCCGCGTTCGAGGGCTTCACCGAGCCGCCGTAGAGGATCGGAACCGTGGCGCCCTGCTCGCCGAAGGCCTCGACCAGCACGGCGCGCACGGCGACGTGGACCTCCTCGATGTCCTCGAGCGTCGGCGTCAGGCCCGTGCCGATGGCCCAGACCGGCTCATAGGCCACGGAGAACGCCCTACGCTTCAGGCTCTGCGGCAGGGAGCCCCTCACCTGCGCCTGCACCACCTGGACCGCCTGGCCCGCCTTGCGCTGCTCCAGCGTCTCGCCGACACACACGATAGGCTCCAGCCCGGCCCTGAGCGCCGCCTCGACCTTGGACGCCACCACGGCATCGGTCTCACCGTAGCCGGCCCGGCGTTCGGAATGGCCCAGGATCACCAGGGTCGCGCCCGCGTCGGCCAGCATCTCGGCGCAAACGTCGCCGGTGAAGGCGCCGCAAGCCTCGGCATGGCAGTCCTGGCCGCCAACCTCGACCCCGCTGTCGGCCAGTTCGCGGCTGATCCGGTCGATCAGGGTCGCGGGCGGGCAAATCGCCACACGCGCGGAGGACGGCGTCTCGGCCAAGCCCTTGGCCACGGCCTCGGCTTCCGCGATCTGGTGCGAAAGCCCGTTCATCTTCCAGTTGCCGGCGATCAGGGGGCGGACGGTGGCCATGGGCGCTCCGGTCTTTTCAGGTCGGCCCGCTCTTAGGCGAGCGGCCGCCGGGCGCCAAGCTCGCTTGCGGGACCTTAGGCCGATCTCCTATACCGCCCTGGGGGTCGAGGCGGCGCGTCCGGATGCGCTGGCCGCCGCCCGAAAGGTTCCGTCGATGCTCGCCTACCTACGCGCCTTCTCGAAGACTTGGGCCGCCAAGCTCCTGTTCGGGGTCCTCATCCTCAGCTTCGGCCTGATCTTCGGCCAGGGCCAGGTCCAGCAAGCGCTGTCGGGCATCTTCTCCCGCGGCGTGATCCAGACCAGCGGCCGCAGCGTCGAGGCGGCGGAGTTCAAGCAGGTCTTCGACCGCCAGAAGAAGCAGATCGAAGAGCAGAACGGCGGCCAGACGATTCCGCCCGAGGTGATCCAGGCCTACGGCCTGCCGCAGAAGGTCGCCAACGACTACGCCAGCGACGTGGCGCTGGAAGGCTGGATGAAGAAGATCGGCCTGAAGCCGTCCGACAAGCTGGTCGGCGAGCAGATGCAGCAGATCCAGGCCTTCGCCAACCCGGCCACCGGCGCCTTCGACAAGAACACCTACCTGACCGCCCTGGCCCGCGCCGGGGTGCGCCCCGACCTGTTCGAGCAGAACCTCCGCACCGAGGTGGCCGAGCACCACCTGCAGATCGGCTTCAGCTCGGCCATGCGCCTGCCGCGCATCTACGGCGCCTTCATGGTCTCGGCCCTGGCCCAGACCCGCGACCTCAGCTGGTTCTCGGTCAACGAGAAGGTGGCCGGCCCCGCGCCCGCCCCGACCGACGCCGACCTGCAGAAGTACCTGGCCGCCAACAACGCCCGCTATCGCCTGCCCGACATGCGTGCGGCCACGGTCGTGCTGTTCTCGCCGGCCCTGATCGGCAAGGACCTGAAGGTCTCCGACGCCGAGGTCCAGGACGCCTTCGTCAAGCTGCGCCTGGCCAAGCCCGAAACCCGCAGCTTCGTGCAGATCGCCGCGCCCAGCCAGGCCCAGGCCCAGTCCATGGCCAACGCCATCAAGGCCGGCGGCTCGCCCGCGGCCGTGGCCCAGGCCGCCAAGCTCTCGGCCGTCAGCTTCGACGACAAGCCCCAGGCCGGCCTGCCCTTCCCCAAGGTCGCCGCCGCCGTCTTCGCCATGAAGCCCGGCGACGTGGCCGCCCTGCAGGGCGACACCGGCTGGGTCGTGGTCAAGCTCAACGGCGTCTCCAAGCCCGTCACGAGCCCCACCGCCGAGCAGAAGAAGGCCATCGAGGCCAAGGTGCGCGACGACAAGGCCAAGGGCGAACTCGACGACCTCGCCACCCGCTATGACGCCGCCCGCGCCAAGGGCATGGCCATGGCCGACGCGGCCAAGAGCCTGAACCTGCCGGTCTTCACCCTGCCGCTGACCACCGCCGACGGCCGCGGCGCCGACGGCAAGCCCGCCACGCTCGGCGGCCAGCCCGTGCCGCAGGACGTGCTCAAGACCCTGTTCGACCGGCCGAAGGGCGCGCAGACCGAGGTCGAGCAGGCCGAAGGCGGCGTGTTCTACGCCCTGCACGTGGACGAGGTCGCGCCTGCCGCCGCCCCGCCCTTCGCCCAGATCCACGACCGCCTGGCCCAGGACTGGCGCATGGAGCAGTTGCGCACTCGCCTGCACGCCAAGGCCGAGGAACTGGCCCAGCGCGTGCGCAAGGGCGAGAGCATCCAGGCCGTCGCCGCCTCGGTCGGCGCCAAGCTGGAGACTCTGAAGGACGCCAAGCGTCCGCAAATCCCGCAGGGCGTCGACACCCGCGCCCTCATCGCCCAACACCCGGAACTGATTGCGCTAGACGCCGCCTTCGGCGCCTCGATGGGCGACGTGGTGACGCCGCAGGGCGTCGACGGCTTCGACGTGGTCAAGCTCGAGGGCGTGCACACTCCCGACCCCGCCGTGGTCGGGGCCATGATCGAGCAGATCCGCCCGCGCATGAGCGGCCAGCACGTGCAGGACCTTTATGGCGTCGCCCGCCAGCAGGTGCGCACCAAGATGAAGACCAAGATCATGACCGACCGCCTGAACGCGGCGCTCGGCCTGCCCGACGACAAGGCCGACGCCAAGAAGGGCAAGGCCAAGTGAGTTCAGGGCCGGATTTCGGTTCCTTCGCGCGTCTCTATGAGTCCGGCGTATCCCAGGTCATCCACCGCCGCGTGGTCGACGATCTGGAGACGCCGGTCTCGGCCTATCTGAAGCTGGCCAAGGGGCGCAGCCACCCCTTCCTGTTCGAGTCGGTGGAAGGCGGCGCCTGGCGCGGCCGCTATTCCATCATCACCTTCGACCCCGACCTGATCTGGCGCTGCCGCGGCGACGAGGCGGAGGTCAGCGAGGGCGATGACATCAAGGCCGGCGTGTTCCGCAAGCAGGTCGGCGGCGCGCTGGATTCGCTGAAGGACCTGGTCGCGCGCACCCGCATGGACCTGCCGGCTGAGCTGCCGCCCATGGCCGCGGGCCTGTTCGGCGCCATCGGCTACGACATGGTGCGCCTGGTCGAGCGCCTACCCCACGTCAATCCCGACCCGTTGGGCCTGCCCGACGGGATCATGACGCGCCCCTCGATCGTCGCGATCTTCGACTCCATCGGCCAGGAGATCGTGCTGGTCACCACCGTCAGGCCCTCAGGCGCCGACGCCAAGGCCGCCTGGGACGCGGCCCAGGGGAGGCTCGACCGCGTGGTCGCCGACTTGGCCCAGCCGCTGGAGCGCTCGGCCGAAGCGCCGACGCCGCGCGAGCAGGCGGCCTTCACCTCGCCCTTCACGCGCGAGACCTATGGCGAGGCGGTCGAGAAGGCCAAGGCCTACATCCGCGCGGGCGACATCTTCCAGGTGGTGCCGAGCCAGCGTTTCCGCGCGCCCTTCGACCTGCCGCCGTTCGCCCTCTACCGCTCGCTGCGCCGGCTGAACCCCTCGCCGTTCCTGTTCTTCCTGGACTTCGGCGGATTCCAGCTGGTGGGCTCCAGCCCCGAGATCCTGGTGCGCCTGCGCGACGGCAAGATCACCATCCGCCCCATCGCCGGCACCCGCCCCCGCGGCAAGACGCCGGAGGAAGACCTGGCGTTGGAGCAGGAGCTGCTGGCCGACCCCAAGGAGCGGTCCGAGCACCTGATGCTTCTGGACCTCGGCCGCAACGACGTGGGCCGCGTCGCCATGCTGGGCGAGGAGCGCCGCAACGCCGGGACGCCCCGCAAGCGTGGCCCCGCCGTGCGCGTGACCCAGAGCTTCGTGATCGAGCGCTACAGCCACGTCATGCACATCGTCTCCAACGTCGAGGGCGACGCGCCCGAAGGCGTGGACCCGGTCGACGTGCTGATGGCCGCCCTTCCCGCCGGCACCCTTTCCGGCGCGCCCAAGGTCCGGGCCATGGAGATCATCGACGAGCTTGAGGTCGAAAAGCGCGGCCTCGCCTACGCCGGGGCCGCCGGCTACATCTCCGCCAACGGCTCGGTCGACGCCTGCATCCTGCTGCGCACCGCCTGCGTGAAGGACGGGGCCATGTACGTGCAGGCCGGCGGCGGCGTGGTCGCCGACTCCGACCCCGACGCCGAATACGACGAGACCATGCACAAGTCGCGCGCGCTCAAACGGGCGGCGGAAGAGGCTTGGCGGTTCTCTTAGGGATGATGCGCATGGGGGGAGCGGAAGCCGTGAAGCTTGCGACCTTAGTTGCCGTCATCGCGTTCGCCACGCCCGCGCATGCCGAACCCCAAGCGCAAGCTCCGTCCTCCAAGCTGGAGGATGTGGTGATCTCGCTGGTCATGCAGCACTGCCTCCCCGAAACACTCGCGGGAAAGGTGATGGCTCCGAGCGGCATCCCGCGCGGAGAACAAGACGCTAAGGTCGCGTCACAGCACGATTTGTCGCCTTCGGCCCTCAAGGCGCCGACGACATCCGGATTAGTCTACTACGATCACTACGCAGGCTACTGCCGGGTGCTTGCCCTGCCTGCCGACGGACAAGCCATCACGGACAGGCTGATTCAGAACTTCGTCATCGGACACCGAAGCCACAGCACGTGGAGATATCCGGATCATCGCCGAACCCTGATCGATCATACAAGTTTCGACCTCGATCGGCAGAGGCGGGGGCACTGCGTTCCGGTCGTCGTGATCGATTTCGCCGCGCGCGGCAGCCGCTGGATCGATATCAACGTCGGATGGGGCTCGGATAGCGACGGGCAACGCCCCGAAATGTGCGGCCAGCCGTGAGCAGTCAGCGCCCGCTGACGTGGGCGGCGTAGGGCGAGACTGTCGGACCGCTGTCCATCCCCGGCCCCATGATCACGGCGGCCGCCAGCATCAGCGCGGTCATCGCGGCGAGCGCGGCCGCCCCAAGCGCCTTCATCGAGCTGGCTTGGCGCGGCGTCGGGCTGATCAGCTTCTCGCGCGCGGCGCTCAGGCGCTCGGCGACGGTCGGTTCGACCACGGTGAAGCCGGTCTCGATCTCTGCAGTGATGTCGGTCATGCGCCCCTCGCTCGACGCGACCAGTTCGGGCCGGTTTGGTTAACGAACTCTGAGCGGCGAATGCGGCGTTCCGCCTTGGCGTGACCGGTTCCCCGGCCTAGATAGCTCGGCTGGAGGCGCCGCCCGCATGATCCTGGTGATCGATAACTACGACAGCTTCACCTACAACCTCGTCCACTATCTGGCCGAGCTTGGGGCGGATCCGGTCGTGCGCCGCAACGACGCGATCAGCGTCCAGGACGCCTTCGCCATGAAGCCCGAGGCCGTGGTCCTGTCGCCCGGCCCCTGCACGCCGAACGAGGCCGGCATCTGCCTGCCCCTGATCCGCGGCGCGCCGGAAGACCTGCCGATCCTGGGCGTGTGCCTGGGCCACCAGTCGATCGGCCAGGCGCTGGGCGGCGAGGTGATCCGCGCCAAAAGCCTGATGCACGGCAAGGTCAGCCCGATCCATCACACGGGCAAAGGCCTGTTCAAGGACATGCCCAACCCGTTCAACGCCACGCGCTATCACTCCCTCGCCGTCACTCGCGAGACCCTGCCGGAAGAGCTGGAGGTCACCGCCTGGACCGACGACGGCGAGATCATGGGCTTCCAGCACAAGACCCGCCCGATCCACGGCCTGCAGTTCCACCCGGAGTCCATCGCCACCGAAGGCGGCCACCGGCTCCTCGCCAACTTCCTCGACATCGCCGGCGTCGCGCGCGTCGAGCAGATTCCGGCGTAGGCTCACCCGTGTCCGACGCCTTCAAGCCCCTGCTGAGCCGCCTCGCCAACGGCGAGATCCTCACCGACGCCGAGACCGGCGAGTTCTTCGCCGCCTGCTTGCGGGGCGAGCCGACCCCGGCCCAGGTGGCCGCCGCCGTCACCGCCATGCGGGTGCGGGGCGAGACGGTGTCTGAGATCGCCGCAGGCGTGGCCGCCATGCGCGAGGCCGGCCTGAAACTCGAACACGAGTTCGACGTCATCGACACCTGCGGCACCGGCGGCGACGGCGCCCACACCTACAATATCTCCACCGCCGCGGCCTTCGTGGCGGCCGGCGCCGGGCTGAAGGTCGCCAAGCACGGCACGCGGTCGCTGTCGTCCAAGTCCGGCTCTTCCGACGTTCTGGCGGCGCTGGGGGTCAATATCGAGGCCACCCGCGAGCAGTCGCAACGCGCCCTGGCCGAGGCCGGCATCTGCTTCATGTTCGCGCCCGCCTATCACGGCGCGATGCGCCACGTGACGCCGGTCCGGGCGGAGCTCGGCTTCCGCACCGTGTTCAACCTGATGGGGCCGCTCTCCAACCCGGCCGGGGCCAGGCGGCAGGTCCTGGGGGTCTACGCCCCGCACCTGATCGAGCCCCTGGCCGAGGTGCTGGGACGCCTCGGCGCCACCCGCGCCTGGGTCGTGCACGGCTCGGGCCTCGACGAGATCACCACCACCGGCCCCACCGAGATCGCCGAATGGCGCGACGGCGCCGTGCGGCGCTTTCAGGTCACGCCCGAAGAGGCCGGCCTCCAGCGCGTCGAGCTCAAGGCCCTGCGCGGCGGCGACCCGGTCAAGAACGCCAAGGCCCTGCGCGAAGTGCTCGCCGGCAAATCCGGCCCCTATCGCGACGTGGTGCTGATGAGCACGGCCGCCGCCCTGATCGTGTCGGACAAGGCCGAGAGCTTGCGCGAAGGCGTCGAGATCGCCGCCGCCGCCATCGCCGACGGCCGCGCCCAGGCCGCGCTCGACAAGCTGGTCGAGGCTTCGCACGCATGAACGACGTGTTGGCGAAGATCGCCGCCTACAAGCGGCAGGACGTGGCCGCGCGCATGCGTGCGCTCACCCAGAACGAGATCGAGCGCAAGGCCGCCGGCGCCACGCCGCCCCGCGGCTTCAAGAAGGCGCTGGAGCGCGCCTCTGGCCCCGGTCGCCTCGCCCTGATCGCCGAGATCAAGAAGGCCAGCCCGTCGAAGGGTCTGATCCGCGAGGACTTCGATCCGCCGGCCCTGGCCCGCGCCTATGCCGAGGGCGGCGCCGCCTGCCTCTCGGTCCTGACCGACGAGCCCAGCTTCCAGGGCGCGGACGCCTTCCTGGTCGCCGCGCGCGAGGCGGTCGCCCTGCCCTGCATCCGCAAGGACTTCCTGGTCGATCCCTGGCAGGTGGCCGAGAGCCGTGCCCTGGGCGCCGACGCCATCCTGGTGATCCTGGCCATGGTCGACGACGCCCTGGCCCATCGCCTGATGGCCGAGGCCCGCCGATTCGGCATGGACGCCCTGGTCGAGGTGCACGACGATTCGGAAATGGCCCGCGCCGTGGCGCTCAGGGCCGATCTGGTCGGGATCAATAACCGTGACCTCAGGACCTTCGAGGTCGACCTGGCGGTGACCGAACGGCTGGCCGCCCAGGCGCCTTCCGGCGCGCTGCTGGTCACCGAGAGCGGCATCTTCTCAAACGCCGACGCCGCAAGGCTTTCCGCGTGCGGCGCCAAGGCGATGCTGGTGGGCGAGAGCCTGATGCGCCAGGCCGACGTCACCGCCGCCGCCCGCGCCCTGCTCCGCTAGCCCCGGACTGACCCCGGAACCGATCCAGAACATCGGCCCGTCCGGTAAGTTGACATTAAGGAAGAACACTTACAGAACTCGACCAAGGTTCACGCCTTGTTCCAGAGGTCGCCATGCTTACGCGCAAACAGCACGAACTGCTCATGTTCATCCACGAGCGGATCAAGGAGAGCGGCGTCTCCCCCTCCTTCGACGAGATGAAGGAGGCCCTGGACCTGGCGTCCAAGTCCGGCATCCATCGCCTGATCACCGCCCTTGAGGAACGCGGCTTCCTGCGCCGCCTGCCGCACCGGGCCCGCGCCCTGGAAGTCGTGCGCCTGCCCGAGCAGGCCACCACCACCGCCCCGCCCAAGGGCCGGGCGCCCTTCCGGCCCCAGGTGGTCGAGGGCGCACGCATGGCCGATCCCGCCCCCGCCAACGACGTGCGCGACCTCCCGATCCTGGGCAAGATCGCCGCCGGCTCGCCCATCGAGGCCATCCAGCACGAGCGCGACCGCATGGCCGTCCCCGAAGCCCTGCTGGGCTCAGGCGAGCACTTCCTGCTGGAGATCGAAGGCGACTCCATGATCGGCGCCGGCATCTTCAACGGCGACCACGTCGTGATCCGCCGCACCGATCACGCAGCCTCCGGCGAGATCGTCGTCGCCCTGATCAAGGGCGAGGAAGCCACCCTGAAACGCCTGCGCAAAAAGGGCGCCTCGATCGCCCTGGAAGCCGCCAACCCCGCCTACGAAACGCGCATCTTCGGCCCGGACCAGGTCGAGGTGCAGGGCAAGCTGGTGGGCCTAATCCGGCGGTATCACTGAGTAGGTTAATTGATGGGGGTTCGCGGGTCTTCCCCGCAAGCTTGCGTTCGCTCGAAATGCCTATTTTGCGAGAACCAAGCAAATAGCGGTGAACATATGTGGCCAGCTTGGATGCGGCCGCTCTTTGCTCGAACCTCGCACGACAAGAGCTTTGAAACGCATCACCGGCTGGGTAGCCGGAAGCTTCAGCCTCCGGCGATTCACATTTCGCATCACCATCCGACGGCTCGCAAGATCAAGGCTGTTTGCCGAAGCTGCAATAACGGTTGGATGAGCCGCTTGGAGGCGGCTGCAAAGCCTGTGCTTCTGCCACTAGTTCAAGGACGAAAACTCACGCTCGACGAACCCCAGCAACAAGTCCTCGCACAATGGCTTGTCTTGAAGCTAATGGTTTGGGAGCAGACGGACCCTCGCGGAAGCGTCTTCTCTCGGGAAGAAACCCTCAATTTCGCGTGCCTACGCACAATTCCAGACCGTGTGCGCCTTTGGCTGCTCAAGGTCGGACAACGTGATTTCGCACACGTTACACGCGCCTTCACGTCGCTCTACCTAGTTGAGAGATACCGCGGCCAAAACCTAACCGAGCCGAACACACAGACGGTCCTCTTTGGAATTGGGCATTTGGTTTGTTGGTGTATCCACGCCCGACTCGACGACATCCAGCTACCGCCGCCTAGCCAACGAATTGCAAAGCAGATTTGGCCGCTTCGTCGAGCGCGAACCACGTGGCCACCCCTTACGACGCTCGACTACACGAGCATCTACCGCCTCGCCGTGTCGCTCGATCGGTTCCTTAGCCAACACGCCATCCCTACTATTTGAGCGATTGGGCTAGCTGCCATGCTTGTCTTGCGGCGGGCACTCCGGCGGCGTCGGCCAGGGCAAGGCCTCCGTGCGCGGCAGATGTTCGGCCAGGAAGTCTATCAGGGCTGTCACCGCGCGCCTCTGGCCGCGCCGGGTGGTGAAGACCATGTGGAACATGCCCTGCAACTCCGACCACTCGGGCAGCACGCGCACAAGGCGCCCTTCGCGCAACGGCTCGGCGCAGATCACGTCGGGCAGGAAGGCGATGCCCTGACCGGCCAGGGCGGCGTAGAGCAGGGTCTTGAAGTCGCTGGCCGCCAGGCGCGGCTCGAGCGTCACCGCCTCCTCGCGTCCATCCTGGGCCTGCAGCCGCCAAGTGTCGCGTGGCGCATCATCGTTCATGCTCAGCGTCGGCAGGGCGGCAAGGTGCTGCGGCTCGCCAGGCGCGCCGTGCTCCGCGATGAAGGCCGGGCTCGCCACCAGCAGCACCCGCTCGCGGCCGAGCTGGCGCAGGGTCAGGTCCTGGTCGGTGTCGAGCCGGGTGCGGATGCGCAGGGCGATGTCCACCCCCTCCTCGATCAGGTCGACACGCCGATTGGTCACCAGCATCTGCACTCGCACCTTGGGATACTGATGCAGAAAACGCGGCAGCAACCCGGCCAGCTGCCCCTGCGCGACCATCACCGGCGCGCTGATCCGGACCAGCCCGCGCGGCTCGGCCTGGGCCTCGGCCATGGCGTCCTCGGCGGCCTGGGCTTCCGCCGCCATGGCGCGGCAGTGCTGGTAGAAGGTCTGGCCCGCGGGCGTGACCGAGAACCGTCGGGTTGAGCGCTCCAGCAGTCTGACCCCCAACCGCGCCTCCAGCTGCGCCACCCGCCGGCTCAAGGTCGACTTCGGCACGGCCAGCGCCCGCGCGGCGGCGGCGAAGCCGTGGTGATCCACCACGGCGGCGAAATAGTAGAGGTCGTTCAGATCCTGCACGGCCGCTCCGACGTTCCATTCACGGGACGAACAGTCCCGAAATGCCTATCTAATGGCCTCGCCGTCCCATTCATAGATGCATGCCTGCCTCGCGACGCTCCTGTTGCGTCGCGTCCATCGGAGGTGGGTTCATGACCAAGACGACCAACATCCTGCACATCGATTCCAGCATCCTGGGCGACAACTCCGTCACCCGCACCCTCGGCGCCGACCTCGTGGCGCGCTTCGCGGCGGAGCCCGGCGCCGTCGTCACGCACCTGGACCTCGCGGCGACGCCGCTCGAGCACCTGTCCGGCTCCCTGTTCGCCGCCCGCGCGATCGATGCGGACCAACGCACCGAAGCGCAGCAGCGCGACGTGGAGGCCAGCGACAAGGCGCTCGACGACTTCCTGGCCGCCGACGTCATCGTCATCGGCGCGCCCATGTACAACTTCTCGATCCCCAGCCAGCTGAAGGCCTGGATCGACCGCGTCGCCCAGGCGGGCAAGACCTTCCGCTACACCGAAAACGGCCCCGAAGGCCTGGCCGGCGGCAAGAAGGTGGTGATCGTCTCCTCGCGCGGCGGGGTCTATTCGGAAGGGCTCAGCCACATGGACTTCCAGGAGGCCTATCTGAAGACCGTCCTGGGCTTCCTCGGCATCACCGACATCGAGTTCGTTCGCGCCGAGGGCGTGAACTTCTCGCCCGAGCACAAGGTCCAGGCCGTCGCCGCGGCCCGGGCGGTCATCGCCGGCACGGAGCGGCTGGCGGCCTAAACACCGATCACGCGGCGGGCCGGCTCCAGGGCCGGTCCCCGCGCAGGTCGCCGGCCCACTGCCCGGCCCAGCCGCTCCCGCGCCGCCACAGCTCCAGCGAGCCGCCCCGCTCGAAATCGCGGCCGTCGAACAGGGTGGCGTGGGCGCACTCAGCCGGCAGGGCGTCGACCGCGGCGCGCAGGATCACCAGTTCGGCGCCGTTGCACATGGCCTTCAGCCGGTCCTCGTCCGGCGCCTTCCTGCCCCACCAGGCGGCGACGCGCGGTCCAGCCGCCGCGCCCGGCTTCTGCGTGCAGCCGTAGCGGTCGCAATCGTAGGCGGCATCCAGCGCCGCATCCGGATCGGCGAAGGCGGTCAGGCCGCGCCTTTTCATCCAGAGATCGCTGTCGAACACCTTGGTCTTGGGCCGAAGGATCAAGGCATGGCTGGTGGAGCGCACCGCCACGTCCGCCCCATCCGATGAGACCCACACGTCGGGCGGCGCGACGCGCGGCCAGATCAGCACCGCCGCCGCGAACGGCAGGCCGATCCATCGCAGCCGGCCCTTCCATAGGCAGATGAACAGGATACCGAGGAACGAGCTCGGCAGGGCGATCAGAGGCGCGCTCGGCACGATCACCACCGCATGGGGCAGCTTGGCGATGAAGTCCGAGATCGCGAGCGTCGCCTCCACGCCCCATCCCGCCAGGATCAGGAAGGGCTTGCCGAGGCCTATGGTCTCCAGCGCCGCCCCGAGCGCCAGCGCCGGCATGGTGAAGAAGGTCGAGATCGGAGACTCCAGCGCATTGGCGATCAGGCCGTAGACCGAGGTGCGGTTGAAGTGGTGGATCGCGAACGGCCCCGTGGCCATGCCCGCGACCAGGCTGACCATCAGCCCGGCGAACACCCACGACGCGGTCTTCTGCACCGCCGCGATGGGCCAGGGCGTCTTGATCTCCTTCACCCGTTTCGGCCAGATCTCCGCCAGCGCCACCAGGGCCGCGGTCGCCGCGAACGACATCTGGAAGCCCGGCTGCACGATGGACTCGGGCCGCCCCAGCAGCACGATCCCGGCCGCGAAGGCCAGGGCGTTGAAGGTGATGGCGCGCCGGTCGAGCAGTATGGCGATGAAGGCGATGGAGGCCGTGGCCCACGATCGCACCGCCGGCGCCGGCGCGCCCGAAACCACCAGATAGGCGCAGACGGCGAAAAGGCCCGCGGCCGCCGCCACCTTCTTGGTCGAAACCCTCAGCGCCAGCCACGGCCAGCACGCCGCCAGCAGCCTGACCAGGAAGAAGGTGAAGCCCCCGACGATGGCCATGTGCACCCCGGAGATCGACAGCAGGTGCGCCAGGCCGGAATCGCGCATGGAATCGAGCTGGTCCTGGGTCAGCCAGGTCTCGTGGCCTGTGGTCATGGCCGTGACCATGCCGCCCTCGCGCTCGCCGATGGCGTTGACGATCTTGTTGGCCAGGTTCCAGCGCCAGGCGTTGATCGCCATGGCCTGTTTCAGGCCCCACGGCGGGTTTTCGGGCGCCGGCATGGCGCGTGCATCGCCCATCGCCAGCCCCACCCCGCCGATGCTCTGGAACCAGGCGTCGCGGCCGAAGTCGTAGGCGCCAGGCGCGGCCGGAGGCGGCGGCGGATTGAGCAGGGCGCGCACGCGGATGGCCGATCCGGGCTCAGGCGTCGGCCCGCTCAGCACCAAGCGCACCCGCGCCGGCGTCTTCTCGGGCGGGAGATCACCGACCGCGATCGGCGCGATCACCACCTTGGCCCCGCGCTTGCCGCCCCCGGCCACGTCGACCACCCAGCCCTCGACGGTGACGATGCCGAGGTTGGCCGGCGCGATGGGCGCGGCGACCCGGTCGGACCGGAACTTCGATACCGCCACGCCTGAGACGAAACAGGCCAGCAAGGCGCTGACGATGATCAGCAGCGACCAGGTCGTGCGCCGCGCCACCAGGGCCAGCCCGATCAGAACCAGCGCCGCAATGTACAGCGGCCACGCGGGCGGCTCGAACCTCAGGCCGAAATAGACCGCGCAGCCGCCGCCGAACGCCACCGGCATCCACAGCGGCCAGCGCTCGGCTTGGGCTAGGACCTCGTCGCAAACGCTGCGCCAGGCGGCGGAGAGCGTCGGTCGGAAGCCGCCGCTAGGCTTGGACGCGTCAGGCGCTATAAGGGCGCCGTCGCCGGCTGTCC
Source organism: Pseudomonadota bacterium (assembly GCA_018241995.1). GTDB lineage: Bacteria > Pseudomonadota > Alphaproteobacteria > Caulobacterales > Caulobacteraceae > JAFECT01. The sequence continues at coordinate 21,835 of JAFECT010000004.1, read as the reverse complement.
CGGCGGCGTCCGTTCCCGTTTCCAGGCCATCGATGACCGACCCCCGACCCGTCGTCACCCGCTTCGCGCCTTCCCCCACCGGCTATCTGCACATAGGCGGCGCCCGCACCGCGCTTTTCAACTATTTATATGCGCGACACACCGGCGGCACGTTCTTGTTGCGTATCGAGGACACCGACCGCGAGCGCTCCACCGAGGCCGCGGTGCAGGCGATCTATGACGGCATGGAGTGGCTGGGCCTGAGGGCCGACAAGGAGCCGATCTTCCAGTTCTCGCGCGCCGAGCGCCACCGCGAGGTGGTGGACGAGCTGTTGGCCAAGGGCGCGGCCTATCGGGATTTCCTGACGCCTGACGAAACCACGGCCTTGCGGGAGGCCGCCCATGCCGAGGGCCGCGCGCTGCGCTCGCCCTGGCGCGACCGCGAGCCCACGCCCGACCTGCTCGACAAACCCCATGTGATCCGCTTCCGCGGCCCGCTGGAGGGCGAGACCGTGGTCGATGATTTGGTGCAGGGTCCGGTACGCTGGAAGAACGCGGTGCTGGACGACCTGGTGCTGCTGCGCTCGGACGGCGCGCCGACCTATAATCTCGCCGTTGTCGTGGACGACCATGACATGGGCGTGACCCACATCATCCGCGGCGACGATCACCTGAACAACGGCGCGCGCCAGTCACTGATCTATGAGGCGCTGGGCTGGGAAAAGCCGCGCTTCGCCCACATCCCGCTGATCCACGGCTCCGACGGGGCCAAGCTGTCGAAGCGCCACGGCGCCACTGCCGTCGGGGATTACGCCGACATGGGCTACCTGCCCGAGGCCATGCGCAACTACCTCGCGCGCCTGGGCTGGAGCCACGGCGACGACGAGATTTTCTCCGACGCGCAGGCCATCGAGTGGTTCGACGTGAAGGATGTGGGCCGAGCGCCCGCGCGCCTGGACTTCGACAAGCTGGCCCACGTCAACGCCCACTGGCTGCGCCTTGCCGACGACGCTCGCCTGGCGCACCTCGTCGCCGCCGATCTCGGCCGGCGCGGCGAGCCGCCCTCGCAGGCGCAGATCGCGGCCATCCAAACCGCCATCCCGTTCGTGAAGGAGCGGGCCAAGACCACCCTGGAACTGGCCGACCAGCTGGCCTTCGTGCTGAAGGCGCGGCCCCTGACGCTCGACGAGAAGACGCAGGGCCTGCTGGCCGACGCGGAGACCCACGCGCGGCTCTCGCGGCTCAACGAACGGCTGAAGCTTTTCGCGAGCTGGGACGTTCTGGCGCTCGAGGCCGAGATCAAGGCCTTCGCCGAATCAGAGGGCGTGGGCCTGGGCAAGATCGGCCCCGGCCTGCGCGGCATGCTGACCGGTGGAACGCCTTCGCCCGACCTGGCGAAAACCCTGGCGGCGCTTGGGCGAGAAGAGAGTCTGGCGCGGATGGAAGACGCCCTTTCCAGCCGGGCTTAAGGGTTTATAACCGCGCCTGCGGCTACCAACCGCCCCAATTTCGCGGCCCCTCCCCATGAGCCGCCGCCGTACTCGAGGATACCCTATGGACGATCAGAAACCCGCCGGGGCCGCCGCCTCGATGAACGTGAACGGCAAGGCGCTGAACCTGCCGGTGCTGAAGGGCACGATGGGCCCCGACGTGGTCGACATCCGCAAGCTGTACGGCGAAGCCGACGTCTTCACCTACGACCCGGGCTTCACCTCCACCGCCGCCTGCGAAAGCGCCATCACCTTCATCGACGGCGACAAGGGCCAGCTGCTGCATCGCGGCTATCCCATCGAACAGCTGGCCGAGAAGTCGACCTTCCTGGAGGTCTGCCACCTGCTGCTGCACGGCGAACTGCCGACCGCGGCCGAGTACGCCAAGTTCGAGCGCAACGTGACCTATCACACGATGCTGCACGACCAGTTCGATAAGTTCTTCGGCGGCTTCCGGCGCGACGCCCACCCCATGGCCATCATGGTCGGGGCGGTCGGCGCACTCGCGGCCTTCTATCACGACTCCCTCGACATCCATGACGAGGAGCAGCGCGAGATCTCGGCCATCCGCCTGATCGCCAAGATGCCGACCATCGCCGCGCGCGCCTTCAAGTACTCGATGGGCCAGCCGTTCGTGCATCCGCGCAACGAGCTCTCCTACGCCGAGAACTTCCTGCGCATGTGCTTCGCCGTGCCGGCCGAGGACTATGTGGCCAACCCGGTGCTGACCCGCGCCATGGACCGCATCTTCATCCTGCACGCCGACCACGAGCAGAACGCCTCGACCTCGACCGTGCGTCTGGCGGGCTCCTCGGGCGCCAACCCGTTTGCCTGTATTGCGGCCGGCATCGCCTGCCTCTGGGGCCCCGCGCACGGCGGCGCTAACGAAGAGGCGCTGAACATGCTGAAGGAGATCGGCACGCCGGACAGGATCCCGGAGTTCGTGGCCGGGGTGAAGGACCGCAAGTACCGCCTGATGGGCTTCGGCCACCGGGTCTACAAGAACTTCGACCCGCGCGCGAAGGTGCTGAAGCAGAGCGCCGACGAGGTGCTTGCCGCCATCGGCGACCCGAATGATCCGCTGCTGCAGGTCGCGCGCGAGCTCGAGACCGTGGCCCTGAACGACCCCTACTTCATCGAGCGCAAGCTCTATCCGAACGTGGACTTCTATTCGGGCATCATCCTGTCGGCGATGGGCTTCCCGACCTCGATGTTCACCGTGCTGTTCGCGCTCGCCCGCACCGTGGGCTGGGTGGCGCAGTGGAAGGAAATGATCGCCGATCCCTCGCAGAAGATCGGCCGCCCGCGCCAGCTCTACACCGGCCCGACCCAGCGCGACTACGTGCCGGTCGAAGCCCGCGGCTGAGCCTGACGCAAAGCGAAGACAGATGCGCCGCCCCGGTCCCGCCGGGGCGGCGTTTTCTTGTGGCTCAGCAGCTGTAGTCGGCTTCCAGCTTCACCGGCGCCTTGTCGCCGCCGACCTCGCGGCCATCGGCGGAGATGTGGCCGCCCTTCATGCCGGCCGGACCCGACTTGTCACCGAACAGGTAGGACTTGCCGCCGACGCGCACGGCGATCACGTCGCCCTGCCCTAAGGTGTCGCCCGGCCCGAGCTTGGTCACGCCGAAATAGTCCGGCTCCGGCTTCGGCGCGTCGGAATTGGTCACCACGCCGACATTGAGGTTGAACACCGGCGCGGCCTCGCACGTGCCCCCGGTCATGGTGTGGGTCTGGCCCGCCAGGGTGAAGGTGACCTTGGCCGGCCCGTCGCAGAAGGCGCGGATCACGCCGGCCGAACCGGCATGATAGGCCGCGCATCCGCTCCCGGAGGCCGAGGCGGAGGTCGCCCTTCCTCCTGAAGCCGCTTCGCCGCCCTTGCCGCAGGCCGCGGCCAGGCCGCAGGCCGTCATCACCAATGCAAGCTTCCAGCGTGACATGCCGCTCCCCTCAGCTGCCCCTACGCAGCCTACCGGGTTCAGGCGGCGGCGCCAGCCCTCGCCTGCTCCAGCACCTTCAGCACCGCCTCGGCCGCGTTCTCGGACGGCTCGCCGGCGTCGCGGCCCATAGTCTCCAGTGCCTTGAACTGGTCGGCGACCTGGGCTTCGCGCAGCGCCGGGTTGTCGAGGCGCTCGGCCAGCGCCGTGGCCAGGGCCGGGCCGTTGCAGTCGTCCTGGATGAACTCGGGCACGACCGCGCGGTCCTCCGCGATGTTCATCAGGGTGATGTAGCGGCAGGTCACCACATGCTTGGCCAGGCTGTAGGTCAGCTTGTCCAGGCGGTAGGCGATGATCATCGGGCAACCCGCCAGCGCGATCTCGCTGGAGACGGTGCCGCTGCAGGCCAGGGCGACGGTCGAGCCCACCATGGCGTCCCGCTTTGGGCCCTCGCCGTCGATGAGATGGGCGCGGAATGGCCAGCCGGAGACCATGCCCTTCACGCGATCGGCCACGGTATCGGCCACGACCACGGCCACGTGCAGCTCGGGGCGCGTCTCCTTGAGCCGCTTCACCGCGTCCTCGAACGGCGGCATCAGCCGCTCGATCTCCTTCGGCCGGCTGCCGGGCAGCACCAGCAGCACCGGATCGGCCGCGCCGGCGCCGATCGACGCTCTGAACCGCTCGCCTGAAGCGCCCGACAGGTCCGTCGCCAGCGACGGATTGCCGACGAAGGTGGTTGCAAGGCCCGCGCGCTCGAACCAGGGCACATCGAAGGTGTTGAGCGCCAGCAGGTGATCCACGGCGCCGGCCAGCGTCTTGGCGCGGCCCGGGCGCGAGGCCCAGACCTGCGGCCCGACGTATTTCACCAGCGGAACCTCCGGCGCCTCGGCCCGGATCGCCTTGGCCACGCGCAGGGTGAAGCCCCAGCTGTCGATCAGCACTGCGATGTCGGGCTTTTCGCGCCGCGCCAGGGCTGCGGTCTCGCGCACCCGACGCATGACTCGCGGATAGGCCTTCAACCCGTCGATCCAGCCGAAGATCGACAGTTCGGAGATGTCGAACGGGCTCTCGATCCCCTCCGCCGCCATCTTGGAGCCGCCGACGCCGACGAAGCGCACGTTCTCAGGCCCCAGCCGACGCCGCAGCGCCTTGGCCAGGCCTGCGCCCAGGCTGTCGCCCGACGCCTCGGCCGCCACCAGCATGATCGTGGTCGGTTTCATTCCGCCGCCGGCCCGCGCACGGAGGCGCCCCAGACGTAGAGGCCCAGCCGGTCGGCCGCCGCGATCACCGCCTCGCGCTCCAGCACCATCAGGCCGTCGCTCGGCCCGGCGATCCCGGCAAGCCCGGCGGCGGCGGCCCCTTCGACAGTGGCGACGCCGATCACCGGCAGGTCGACGCGGCGCTCCTGCTGAGGCTTCGGAACCTTGGCCAACGCCCCTCGCCTCGCCTGCGCCGAGCCCCGGATCGCCGTCGGCAGTTCGGCCACGCGCTTGAGCATCAGGTCTGTGCCTTCCTGGGCCTCGACCGCCAGCACCAGGCCCTCGCAAACCACCGCGCCCTGGCCGATATCCAGCCGCCCGATCTCGGCGGCCACGTCCATGGCCTTGGCAGCGTCCTTCAGCTGGTCCCGCGTCGGCCGGACCGCGCCCAGCGCGCCCTCGCCCAGCAGCAGATGGCCGGTCACCTCGTTGGCGCCCTCGACCACGAAGCCCGCCTTCTCGAACTCGCGCACCAGATGGCGCAGCAGGGCGTCGTCGCCCTGCTTGGCGGCCTGGATGGCGCCTATCAGCACGAACGCGCCGCGAAAATCGGTCTTGAGCGCGCGGAAGTCCGGTCGGCGCACATTGCCGGCCAGGCAGACCCGCTTGATCCCCGCCCCCTTCAAGGCAGAGACCGACTTGCCGAACTGGCCGAGCGAGACGTCGATCCCCTCGAAGCGGTGCAACGCCTCGGACGCCAGGGTCTCGATGCGCACCACGAACAGCGGCCGCCCCGCCCGCTCGCAGGCCGCGGCGATCTCCAGCGGCAGCGTGCCGCCACCGGCGATCAGGCCGAGCTTTTCCATGTCATTCCGGCGAGGGCATGCACAGCGGACGGTTGGCGTCGGCGCGGATGAAATCCACGATCTCCATCACCTCCGGCCACTGGGCATAGTCGGTCGCCACCTCGTCCAGGCGTTCCTGGAAGGTGCCCTCCTCGGCGAACAGCAGACGATAGGCCGAGCGCAGGTGGGCGATGGTCTCGCGCGCCGCGCCGCGCCGGCGCAGGCCGACCAGGTTCAGGCCTTCGAGCCGCGCGTGGTTGCCCCACACCGAGGCGTAGGGGATCACGTCGCGCGTCACCGCCGCCAGGCCGCCCACGAAGGCGTAGCGGCCGATGCGGGTGTATTGGTGCGCCGCCGCCAGCCCGCCCATGAACACGAAGTCGCCGACCTGCACATGGCCGCCGATGGTGCCGCTGTTGGCGAACACCACCTTGTTGCCGACGATGCAGTCGTGGGCGATGTGCGACGACGCCATGAACAGCCCGTCGTCGCCGATCACGGTCTCCCCACGGCCCATGACGGTGCCGGTGTGGAAGTTGCAGTGCTCGCGGATGATGTTGCGCTTGCCGATGATCAGCCGGGTGTCTTCGCCCTTGTGGCCCAGGTGCTGCGGCGGCCCGCCCAGCATGGCGAAGGGATAGATGGTCGTGGACTCGCCGATCGAGGTCAGGCCATCCAGCACCACGTGGGAGATCAGCCTAACGCCGTCGCCCAGCGTCACCTTGGGCCCCACGATCGAATAGGGGCCGATCTCGACATCGGCGCCCAGCGTCGCGCCGTCGTGGACGATCGCGGTGGGGTGGATATTGGCGGGCATCAGGATCTGTTCTCGACCACCATGGCGGTGAACTCGGCCTCGGCGGCGATCTTGCCGTCGACGAAGGCTTCGCCGCGGAACTTGAACACGTCGCCGCGGTGGCGGAGCACGATCACATTCATGCGCAGGGTGTCGCCGGGCCTGACCGGCTGGCGGAACCGGGCCTCAGAAATGCCGGTGAAGAAGATCGTCTTGCCGGTGACGTCGGCGTTCAGCGACTTCGACATCAGCACCGCGCCCGTCTGGCCCAGGGCCTCGACGATCAGCACGCCCGGCATCACCGGATTCTCGGGGAAGTGCCCCTGGAAGAACGGCTCGTTGAAGGTGACGTTCTTGATGCCGACGATGGAGGCGTGCGGGCGATAATCCTCGGCCCGATCGACCAGCAGGAAGGGGTAGCGGTGCGGAATGCGCCGAAGCACCTCCGCGTATTCGATCGGCGTACCGCCGCCAGTGTCGTCCATCACCCCTCGCCCTTGTCGCGGCCCGGAGTCTGGGCGGCGACCTGCTTCGTCAGCCACGCCGTCTCGCGGAACCACTGCCGCGCCGGCTTGGCGGGCATGCCACCCCAGGTTTCCTTCGCCGGGACGTCATGCATCAGACCGGACCTTGCCGCGATTCTGGCGCCGTCACCGATGGTCAGGTGGTCGGCGATACCCGCCGCGCCCCCGAACATCACGCCATCACCGACCTTGACCGAGCCGGAGATGCCGGTGTGCGCCGCCACAACGCAGCTGCGTCCGAGGACGACGTTGTGGGCGATCTGCACCAGATTGTCGATCTTGGTGTTCTCGCCGATCACCGTATCGTCAAAGGCTCCGCGGTCCACGCAGGTGTTGGAGCCGATGGTCACGCCGTCCTGCAGGATCACGCGGCCCAGTTGCGGCACGTCCACGGCGCCCGTCGCCGAGCCCGCCACCCCGAAGCCCGCCTCGCCCACGATCACGCCTGACGCCAGCCGCACCCGGTCGCCCACCAGGGCGTAGCCCAGATACACGCCCGAGCCGATCGAGCAGTCGCGCCCGATCGATACGCCCGGGCCGATGGTGGTGTGTGCGCCGACCACCGTGCCGCGGCCGATACGGGCGTCGGCGCCGACCACGGTTCCGGGGGCGAGCACCACGCCCTCATCGATGACGGCGCTGGGGTGGATGGCTGTCTCGTTGTCCAGCACCCGACCGGGATGCAGCATCAGGGCCGCGCGGGCCCAGGCGGCCTGAGGTTCGGGCGTGATCACCACAGCCACGCCCTCGGGCGCATGCTCGGCGAAGGCCTGCGGCAGGAAGACGGCGGCGGCCTTGGTCGCCTTCAGGTCGTCGAGGTAGCGACGGTCCGCGAAGAACGAAACGCTCCGCTCGTCGGCGACGACAAGCGGAGCGGCCGTGTGGATTTGCAGATCGCGAACCGCGGCGTCGACGTTGACGCCACTGGCCTTGGCCAGGGTCGCCAGGTCGAACGGTCCCGCGTGCGCGAAGAAGCGACGATCGGGCATCCCGTGCTCTCTGGCGACCTCCGGTTCTTACTTCTTCTTCTTGACCGGCGCCGGAGCGGCGGCGGCCGGACGCGGCGCTGCAGCGGCCGCGGTCGGGGCGGCCGGAGCCGCGCCGGCGCGCTGGTCGAGATGCTCGCGATCGAAGCTCAGCGTCGTGATCTTGCCGTTCAGCCGGTTGATCAGTTGCTGCGTCACATCCATGGCCGGATTGCCGGCGATCACCGTCGAGGAGTCGAGCAGCAGGCTGCAGCCCTTCTCGGTCAGCACGCCGGGCACCAGCGGCTCGATCTGTTCGGCGATACGGCTGGTCTGCTTGTTGAGCGTCTCACGCAGTTCGGCGGTGCGCTGCTCGCGCTTGGCTTCGAAGGCCTGACCGCGCTGCTGGAACGACTGGTAGCGGGTGATGAAGGCCTGGTCGGGCTCGACGTGGTTCTGGTTGAAGGTCGCGACCTGGGCTTCCAGCTGCGCCTTCTCGGTGTTGAGCGCGTTGTTTTCCGGGGTCAGCTCGGCCTCGACCGACTTGCCCAGGTCCTGCATGCGGCGCTGCACGGATTGGCCGACGGCCGAACCGAACACCACCGCCTGCTTGTTGAGCACGCAAAGGCCGGGGATCGCCGGGCCGAAGTTGATCGGCGTGCCCGCGGGAGCTGCAGCCGGAGCGGCGGCCTGAGCCTGGGCGGCGCCGGCGAAAGCGACGGCCGCAAGGGCGCCGAGCGCGGCGGGAAGAAGGTTTTTCATGGTCAGAACTGCCTGAAGGTTGAGAACCGGAAGAGCTCGGTCTTGTCATAGCTCGTCTTGGCCAGGATCTGGCTGAAGTCGAACTGGACCGGCCCCATCGGAGATTTCCATTTTACGCTGATGCCGGCCGAAGCCCGCAGCGCCAGATCGTCGCGCACGGCGGTGTTGGGCACCCCCGGCGAAACGCGTTTGTAGAGATCGTCCAGCTCCCCTTCGGTGCCGAACTCGGTGAACAGGGCCGTCTTGATCCCGTATTCGTCCGGAAGTCCGGTCGGGAAGCCCATTTCCACAGTGCCGATGGCGTAGAGATTGCCGCCCAGCGCGTCCTTGGTGGTGGTGTCGCGAGGGCCGATGCCCGCGGTCTGGAAGCCGCGGAAACTGTTGCCGCCCTTGAAGAAGCGGTCGTTGATGCGAACCGTGTCGCCGCCCCAGCCGTGGATGTAGCCGACCTGTCCCTGGACGGTCAGGACCCATTGGGGCCAGAAGCCGTGGAACCAGCTGGCGTCAGCTTCGGTGCGGAGGTAGCGCACGTCCCCGCCCAGGCCCGCGATGTCCTGGCGGAAGTCGCCACGCCAGCCGCGCGTCGGGTTGATCGGGTCGTTACGGTGATCGGTGGCCAGGGTGTAGCCGACCTGAGAGGTCAGGAAGGTACCGCGCTGGGCGCACAGGATGGGCTGGCTGGTGCAGAAGCTGTCGTCCACCTGCACACCGCTGTCGGAGATCTGATAGCGGGTGTTGAAGTAGGTGGCCCCGTTGATCGGGAAGCCCACGTGCACGGCCGCGCCGGTCTGGGTGGTCGTGAACGACGCCTGGTTGGCGTAGTTGTAGCGGTAGCTGAAGATATCCACCCCGGCGCGCAGGTTGCGCCCGAGCCAGCGCGGCTCGGTGAAGCTGAGGTCGATGGTCTGGCTGAGCGAGCCGGTCGAGACACGCGCGCGCAGTTCCTGGCCGCGGCCGCGGAAGTTGCGCTCGGTCACGCCGATGTCGAACAGAAACTTGTCGATCGACGAGAAGCCGATGCCGAACGAGAACTCGCCGGTGGGCTGCTCTTCGACGGTGGCCTGGACGATCGTCTTGTCCGGCGCCGAACCCGGCACCTCGGCCATCTTCACGTCCTTGAAGAAGCCGAGCGCGCGGATCTGGTTGCGCGAGCGGTCCAGCAGCACCTTGTTGTAGGCGTCGCCCTCGGTCAGCAGGATCTCGCGCCGGATGACGGGGTCGACCGTGCGGGTGTTGCCGATGATGTCGATGCGCTCGACATAGACGTGCGGGCCTTCGCGGACCTCGAACGACACGTCCACGGTGCGCTTGTCGCGGTCGGCCTTGAAGCGCGGGCGGATGTCCACGAACGCATAGCCGGCCGAGCCCGACGCGAAGGTCAGGGCGTCGATGGCGTCCTCGACCTTGGAGCTGTCGTACAGCTGGCCCTTGTGGATCGGCAGCAGCGCCTTGAGGAAGTCGGCGTCGAGCTTCTTGTTCTCGGTGGAGACCTTCAGATCGCCGAACTTGTACTTCGGGCCTTCGTCGACGGTGAAGGTGATCGCGAAATTCTTCTGGTTCGGCGTCAGTTCGGCCACGGCCGAGATCACGCGGAAATCGTAGTAGCCGCGGTTCGTATAGTACTTGCGCAGCTGCTCGCGGTCATAGTCCAGGCGGTCGGGGTCGTAGTTGGTATTGGACGACAGGAACCGCCACCAGTTGGATTCCTTGGTTACGACCACGTCGCGCAGGTCGCTGTCCGAGAAAGCCTTGTTGCCCAGGATATTGATGCGCGAGACGCCGGTCTTGGCGCCTTCGTCGATCTCGAACACCAGGTCGACGCGCTTCTGCGGCAGCTCGACGATCTTCGGCGTCACCGTCGCGGTGATGCGGCCGGCGCGGCGATAGAGCTCGACGATGCGGGCCACGTCGGCCTGCACGCGCGCCTTGGTGAAGATCGAGCGCGGGTGGATGGTGACTTCGTCGCGCAGCTTGGTCTCGGCCAGGGCGTGCTCGCCCTCGAACACCACCTGGTTGACGATGGGGTTCTCGACCACCTTCACAATCAGGTCCGTGCCCTGCAGCGTGATCTGCACGTCCGAGAACAGGTCGGTGCGGAACAGGGTCTTCACCGCAAGGTCGATGCGCTGGCCGTCGACCGTGTCGCCGACCTGGATCGGTAGGTAGGAGCCGATGGTCGAGCCGTCGATCCGCTCGTTACCCTTGACGATGATGCGGCCGACCACGCCGGACTGTTGCTGCTGCACGGCCGTCTGGGCCATGGCGGGGCCCGCCAGGACGGTCCCGCACGTCAGCACCGCCAAGCTGGACGCCAGGGCAAGGCAACGGGCGCGGAAGAAGGAATGCGACATTGTGTTGTTTACCATCGGCGGGCGGCGGGGTTCAGCTGAACAGCCCGCCGAGGAATTTAAACAGGCCCTGCTTATGCAGATCGTTCCACGTTGCGAACAACATCAATCCGATAACCAAAACAAGACCGACTTGATAGCCCACCTCCTGCACCTTCGCCCCCAGAGGCTTCCGTGCAACGGCTTCGTACGCGTAGAACAGCAGGTGCCCGCCGTCCAGAACCGGGATAGGCAAAAGATTCAGAAACCCAATCCCGACCGACAGCATCGCCGTCAGCTGTAGCAGCATCAACACGACATTGGCGGCTTTGAGGCCGACTGAGCCGTCCATTGAAATAGCCTGCTGCGTAACCTTGCCGGCCACAGCCGCGGTGCCGATGACGCCGCCGACCTGATCGCCGGATTCCTTACCCACAAAGATTCTGCCGATGTAGGTCAGCGTAGTGTCCAGGATCGTCCAGGTGCGCTTGGCGCCCAGCTGCAGCGACTTGATCGGGCCGTAGCGCACGTAGCGCGCCAGCTTTGGGTCGGGCCCAAGCGTCATTCCCAGGCGGCCGATCTTACGTTCTCCGACCGTCGGGTCGCGGTCGAGCACGCGGCGCGGCGTGGCGACGATCAGCATGCGCTTGCCGCCACGGTCGATAAGGATGGGAATCGGCGTGCCCGAGCGCAGCATGGTGTGCTCCACCACCTGTTCGGGCGTGTTCACCGCCTCGCCGTCGAAGGTGACGATTCGGTCCCCGGCCTTCAGGCCGGCCGCTTCCGCCGCCTGGCCTGGCTGGACAGACTGGACCACTTGCGGCCCGACCACCTCGCCGGTGACGGCCACCACCACCGCGAAGATCAGCACCGCCAGCACGAAATTCGAGATCGGCCCGGCGGCGGCGACGAAGGCGCGCTGCCAGATCGGCTTGAAATGATAGTAATTGCGCTCCGCCCCTGGCCCCTCGGCCTCGATGATCTGGCGCCTGAGTTCGGCCAGGTCCTCGGCGTCAGGCACGCCCGCGACATTGGCGTCGCCGGCGAACTTCACGTAGCCGCCCAGCGGAATCCACGACAGGCGCCACTCGACGCCGCTCTTGTCGACGCGCCGGAACAGCGCCGGCCCGAAACCCAGGGAGAAGGTGTCGATCTTCATCCCGCAAGCGCGGCCCGCCAGGAAGTGCGCCATCTCGTGCCAGCCGATGATCAGGGTGATCACGAACAGGAACGGCAGGATGTAGGCCGGCGCCCAGGCGATGATGTCGATGACTGACAATAGAATCCCCTACTCCCGCTCAGGCCGCGCGCGCCAGGCGACGGACCGCCTCGCGCGCGGCGATGCGCGCCTGGCTGTCCGCCCGCAATGCGACCTCGACCGGGCCGTCCCCGTCTTCCCTTGCAGGATCGGGGCCAGCGGCCAGTCTGTCCAGGGTTTCGCTTACCGCGCTCGCGATGTCGAGGAAGGCCAAACGTCGCGCCAGGAAGGCCTCGACCGCGATCTCGTTGGCCGCATTGAACACAGCAGGGGCCAATCCGCCCGCGCGCAGCGCCTCGCGCGCCAGCTTCAGCGCCGGGAAACGCTCCTCGTCGGGCCGCTCGAAGGTCAGGGCGCCGATGGCGGCGAGGTCCAGCGCCGGCGCGGGCCACGGCAACCGGTCGGGCCAGGCCAGGGCGCAGGCGATCGGCGTGCGCATGTCCGGCGGCCCCAACTGCGCCAGGGTCGAGCCGTCCTCGTACTCCACCATCGAATGGATCACCGACTGCGGGTGGACCATGACCTCGATGCGATCCTCGGGCGTGTCGAACAGGTAGGAGGCTTCGATCATCTCCAGGCCCTTGTTCGCCATGGTTGCTGAATCGACCGAAATCTTGGCGCCCATGCTCCAGTTCGGGTGCGCCACGGCCTGCTCGGGCGTCACCGAGGCCATGGCGGCGCGGGCCCAGGTGCGGAACGGGCCGCCCGAGGCGGTCAGCACGATCTTCTTCAGCCGCGCCGCGCACGGCGCCTGCAGCACCTGGAAGACGGCGGAGTGCTCGGAATCGACCGGGATCACCGTGCCGCCTGCGTCGTGCGAAGCCTTGAGCAGGGCCGGACCGCAGGTGACCAGGCTCTCCTTGTTGGCCAGGCCCACCACCGCGCCGGTCTTCGCCGCCGCCCAGGCCGGCTTCAGCCCCGCGGCGCCGACGATGGCCGCCATGATCCAGTCGGCCGACAGAGTCGCAGCCTCAAGCACCGCCCCCTCACCGGCCCCGGCCTCGATGCCCGAACCCTGAAGCCGCGCACGCAGCTCCTCCAGCCGCGAAGGGTCGGCGACCACCGCCAGCTTGGGCCGCCAGCGCAGGGCCTGCTCGGCCAGCCGCTCGACATTGGCGCCGGCGACCAGGGCCTGCACCTCGAACTCCGCTGAGCCCACGCCTTGGGCCTGGGCCATGAGGTCCAGGGTCGACAGGCCCACTGATCCGGTGGAGCCCAAGACGGTCACGCGGCGGCGAAGCGTCATGCCAGCCCCCAAGCACGCACGATCAGGCGGCAGGCAGCCAGCGCCACGACCGAGAACATCATGCCGTCGACCCGATCGAGCAGGCCGCCGTGGCCGGGGATCAGGTCGCCCGCGTCCTTCACCCCGAAGCGACGCTTCAGCGCCGATTCCCAGAGGTCTCCGGCCATGGTCGCCAGCGCGGCGATCAGGCCGATCAGCAGAGCCAGCCAGACCGGGAGGCCCAGGTCGATGTCGGGTCCCAGCCCGACCCAGCCCCCGACCTGCGGCGCGAAGGCGGCGATGATGGCCGCGGCGCCGGAACCGGCGATCAAACCACCGATGAACCCGGACCAGGTCTTGTTGGGCGAAAAGCGCGGCCAGAGCTTGGGGCCTTTCAGCAGGCTACCCAGCAGATAGGCGCAGATGTCGGCCGACCAAGCGACCGCGAACAGCAGGATTGTCCAACCCAGGCCGTCGTCGGGCCGCATCCTCAGCCAGACCAGCACCGCGCAGGGCCAGCCGATATAAAGCACGCCGTAAGCGGCATCGAGGGCCGAGACCTTCAGCAGCCGCGCGAAGGCGGCCACGGCGGCGGCGCCGAACACCAAGAGGATAAGAGCGACGGAAAAATGGTCGACCCAGGCGGCCAGGACCGAAGCTACGACTGCAAGCGCCACCGCCGCGCCCATGCGGATGGGTGTGCGGGGTGCGCTCATCTTGCCCCACTCCAGGCACAGCAGCGCCGCGCCGATCACCACCAGGGCCAGAAACAGCCAGCCGCCGTGGGCGCCCGTGCCCGGCAGGGCCACCGCTACCACGGCGGTCGGGATCAGCACCAGCGCCGAAAGCGCCCGCACCGCCAGATCGTTCATGCGGCGGGGCTTAGCCGGCGGCGAGGACGTCATGCGCGTCTAATCCGCCGAAGCGTCGCTCGCGACGTCGGAACTCTTCAATGGCTTCGGACAAGGCTTCGGGGCCGTAGTCGGGCCACAGCACGTTCTGGAACACGAACTCGGCGTAGGCCGCCTCCCACAGGAGGAAGTTGGAAATGCGCCGCTCGCCGGAGGTGCGGATCACGAGGTCCACCGGCGGGCCCTTGGCGGTGCACAGCAAGGAGCCGAACATGGCCTCGTCGAGGTCGGCGGGATCCGCCTTGCCGTCCCGCACCTGGATCGCGAACTTGCGCGCCGCGTCCACAATGTCGCCCCGCGAGCCATAGTTGAACGCGACCTGCAGCAGGAAATTGGAATTGTGCGCGGTCTTGGCCTCGGCGCGCTCGACGATCTCCTGGATGTCGGGCGGCAGGCCGTCGCGGCGACCCAGGATGCGCACCCGCACCCCTTCGCGAGCCAAACGGTCGAGGTCGGTCTGGACGTAGAGCTTGACCAGCCCCATCAGCTCAGAAACTTCGGCCACCGGCCGGCGCCAGTTCTCGGTCGAGAAGCCGAACACGGTCAGGCACTCCAACCCGAACTGCGGCGCCGCCTCGACAGTGCGTTTCAGGGCGTTGACGCCGGCGCGGTGACCCAGCGTGCGCGGCATGCCCCGCGCCTTCGCCCAGCGGCCGTTGCCGTCCATGATCACGGCCACATGCTTCGGCCCGCCGGAGTTTTCCGGCGCCGAGGGGGCGGCCTGATCGGATTTGTCGGACGCCCGCGACATGCGCGTCCTTCTCCCTGAGCGTTTCGACGGCTTTCTCTTACCGGTTGGCCGCCCGGAAATCGTCCTCCCGTCCGGCGACGGGGGCCGACACTCAGACCTGCATGATCTCTTGTTCTTTGACTTTCAAGGCCTCGTCGATGCGCTTGATGGCCGCGTCCGTGGCGTGCTGGACCTCGACGCCGAGCTTCTTGTGCTCGTCCTCGCTGATCGCGTGGTCCTTCTCGGCCTTCTTCAGGTCGTCGTTGGCGTCGCGGCGCACGTTGCGCACGGCGATACGCTGCTGCTCGGCGTACTTGCCGGCGAGCTTCACCAAGTCCTTGCGGCGGTCCTCGGTCAGGGCCGGGATCGGGATGCGCAACAGCTGGCCCTCGACGATCGGGTTCAGGCCCAGTCCTGAATTGCGGATCGCCTTTTCCACCGAGACCACCAGGCCGCGGTCCCAGACGTTGACGGTGATCATGCGCGGCTCGGGCACGCTGATGGCGCCGCACTGGGTGATCGGCATCGAGGAGCCGTAGGCCTCCACCATCACCGGCTCGATCAGGCCGGCGGAGGCGCGGCCCGTGCGCAGGCCGGCGAACTCGTCCTTCAGCGCCTGGACAGCCTTGTCCATGCGGCTGGTGAAGGTCTTCAGGTCAGGTTTGGCTGCGGTGCTCATCTTCTTCTTCCTGTCCGCTCGCTCACAGATCGCCCGCTCGCCTTAGGGCGGCGCGAGCCTGGAGTCGATGTTTAGCCACGCCAGGGGGATTTGTCCCCTCAAACGGCGATGAATCAGGCCTGGTCGTCTGCGCGGCTGTCTTCGGCGATGACCGTGTGCACGCCCGAGCCCGTCAGAACGTCCAGCAGCGCGCCGCGCTTGCGGATCGAGAATACCACAATGGGGATGCCGTTTTCGCGCATCAGGCTGATCGCCGAGGCGTCCATCACCTTCAGGTCCTGGGACAGCACATCCAGATAGGTCAGGCGCTCATAGCGGACCGCCTTGGGGTCCTTCTTGGGGTCGGCGGTATAGACGCCGTCGACGCTGGTCCCCTTCAAGAGCGCGTCGCAGCCCATTTCGGCGGCCCTGAGCGCCGCGCCGGAGTCGGTGGTGAAGAACGGGTTGCCGGTGCCCGCGGCGAAGATCACCACCCGGCCCTTCTCCAGGTGACGCAGCGCGCGCCGGCGGATGTAGGACTCGCAGACCGTCTGCATCGGGATGGCCGACTGCACGCGGGTGTCGACGCCGATCTTCTCCAGCGCGTTCTGCATGGCCAGGGCGTTCATGACGGTCGCCAGCATGCCCATGTAGTCCGCGCTGGCCCGCTCCATCCCGCGCGCGGCGGTCGAGAGGCCCCGGAAGATGTTGCCGCCGCCGATCACCAGACACAGCTCCACGCCCGCGGCGACCACCTGCGCGACCTCCGCGGCGATGGCGTCCACTGTCTTCATGTCGATGCCGTAGCCCTGCTCCCCCATCAGGACCTCGCCGGAGATCTTGAGCAGGACCTTCCTGTATTTGGGCGCGGGGACGGGCTGTGCGGTCATGGGTGACTCTTGGAAAGCGCGGCGGGGACTGGATTCGGGCCATTCTAGACGATCCTGACGCCGGGCGGCCACTAAAGGCGCCGTGCGGCTGGACAATCTGAGCCGCGGCCGCAAGACTTCGCGCACGGGTAGTACGCCTGACGTCAAGGCCGGGGGGCCAGATGAACCATCGCATGACCACGCTCGCCGTCCTGGCGGCGACGACGATCCTGGCCGGTGCGGCCCGCGCCGCGCCTCCCCCGCCCTGCTTCGCCGGCGACACCGCCGACGATGCCCGGATCGCCGCCTGCACCGCCGAGCTGCAGGCGATGAAAGGCCGCAAGAACGCGCCCAATCTGGCGCCCGCCTACAACAACCGCGGCCTTGCGCGGATGCACAAGGACGATGTGGACGGGGCCATCGACGATTTCACCCAATCCATCGCCGCCAAGGCCGAGAACCTGAACGCCTATGGAAACCGCGGCGCCGCCTACGAGCGCAAGGGTGATCTGAAGGCCGCCCTGGCCGACTACGATCAGGCGCTGCGCATCAAGGGCGACAGCCTCCCCCTGCTGATCAACCGTGGCAGCCTGCGCGGGCGCACCGGCGACCTCGACGCCGCCCTGGCGGATTTGAACAAGGCGCTGGCTCTCGCACCGGATTCATTCGACGCCCTGGACGAGCGCTCGCACGTCCGCATGCAACAGAAGGACTACGACGGAGCGATCGCCGACGACGACGCCGCGCTCAGGCTGAAAAAGGACGCCCGCGTCTACTTCAACCGCGGCCTAGCGTGGTGGCGGAAGGGCGCGCGGGCCACCGCCATCGCCAACTTCGACAACGCCATCGCCCTGCAACCGGACATGGTCGAGGCCTATCTGGCGCGTGGCAGCGTCAAGCTGGACGAAAACGGGGGCGCCAGCGCCATCGCCGACTTCGAAACCGTGATCCGGCTCAAGCCGGACGACGAAGGCGGCTACGGCGGGCGCGGCCTGGCCCGCTATCGAACCGAGGACAACGAAGGCGCCATCGCCGACCTGACCCATGCCATCGCGCTCAAGGCCACTGTCCCCGAGAACTTCTACAACCGCGGTCTGACCTGGCATCGCAAGGGCGACTACGACAAGGCCATCGCCGACTTCGACGAGGCGGTGAAACTGAAGCCGGACTTCGTCGACGCGATCCAGAGCCGGGGCTCATCCTGGCGCAAGAAGGGCGACGTCGCGCGGGCGCGGGCGGATTTCGAGCAGGCGCTGCAAATCGACCCCAAGGCCTCCGACGCCTACGAGGGGCGTGGGCTTCTGGCCATGGACGCGAAGCAATGGGCCAAAGGCATGCCGGATCTCGACCAGGCGATTGCGCTGAAGGGCAGCTTCATCAACTTCCACAATCGCGGCATCGCCCGTTCGCACCTGGGCGACAACGCCGGCGCCGCATCGGATTTCAAAGAGGCGCTGATCTACAAGCAGGATGCGGAGACCTACCTCGACCTGGGCATAGCGCTGCGCCTGCGCGGCGACAGCAACGGCGCCCTGGCGGCCTTCAACGAGGCGATCCGTCTCAGGCCCAACTACGCCGACGCCTATCACGACCGCGCCGCGATCTGGCAGGCCCGGGGCGACTTCGCCCGCGCCTTCGCCGACCTGGAGCAGGAGGACGCGATCCGGGGCGTCGTCCACAAGCGCAAGAAGGCCCGCAAGAAATAGCCGGCGGCTCGGTCTAAGCTGACCCCGACTCAGGTCTCGGGGGGAACGGCATGGAGATGGTGGTCATCGAGCGGAACCCCCAGGTTCCGGTCGCCCAGCTGCACCAGCTGCTTCCGCTCTCGTGTCGCCTGAAGGTGGTCGACGTGGGCGCCAACCCCATCGACGGCGAGGTCCCCTACGCGCCCCTGCTGGCGGCGGGCCATACCGAGGTGGTGGGGTTCGAGCCCAATCCCGACGCCCTGGCTGAGCTCAATCGTCGGAAGGGGCCGAACGAGGCCTACCTGCCCCACGCGGTCGGCGACGGCGGGCGGCGCACCTTACGCCTATGCCGCCTGCCTGGCATGACCTCGATCCTGGAGCCGGACCCACGGATCCTGTCGCTGTTCTACGGCTTTGCGGAATGGGGCGAGGTGACCCAACGGGTCGAGGTCGACACGGTGCGCCTGGACGACGTGCCCGAGACCTCAGGGCTCGACCTTCTGAAGATCGACATCCAGGGCGGCGAGCTCCTGGTGTTCCAGAACGCGCCGGCGCGGATAGGCGAGGCGTTGGTGGTGCACACCGAGGTCGAGTTCATGCAGATGTACGTCGGCCAGCCGCTGTTCGCCGACGTGGACCTGTTCATGCGCAGCAGAGGCTTCATGCTGCACCGGTTCGAGCCCCTGGTGACGCGCGATTTCAAGCCCCTGCTGTTCGGAACCGACCCCTACCTCGGCCACAGCCAGGTGCTGTGGGCCGACGCGGTCTATATGCGCGACGTCACCCGGCTGGATCTGCTGAGCCCCGAGCAACTCCTGAAGATGTCGGTGATCCTGCACGACTGTTATCGGTCCTACGACCTCGTGCACTACCTGCTGCGCGAGCACGACCGCCGCACTGGCCAGATCTTCGCCGAGCGCTATTTCGCAGCGGTGACGGGCGGGAAATGACGGCCAAAGAAAAACGCCCCGGATCGCTCCGGGGCGTTTCGCATTCCAGCCTTGCGGCTTGGGCTTAGCCGCCGGCCGCGGCGGCCGCGACTTCGGCGGCGAAGTCTTCCGACTTCTTCTCCACGCCTTCGCCCAGCGCCAGGCGGGTGAAGCCGACCAGCTTGATCGGCGAGCCGATTTCCTTGCCGGTGGCCTCGACCAATTGCTCGATGGTCTGGTCCGGGTTCATCACGAAGGCCTGCTTGGTCAGCACGACTTCCTCGAAGAACTTGCGGATGCGGCCTTCGACCATCTTCTCGACCACGGCGGGCGGCTTGCCCGATTCCGCGGCCTGTTCGGCGAAGATCGCGCGCTCACGCTCGACCGCCGCCGGATCCAGGTCGTCGGTGGTCAGCGACAGCGGCTGGGTGGCCGCCACGTGCATGGCGATCTTGCGGCCCAGTTCGCGCAGCTTGGCCTTGTCGCCGGCCGACTCCAGCGCCACCAGCACGCCGATACGGCCGAGGTCCGGCGCGGTGGCGTTGTGGATGTAGCTGGCCACGACGCCCTGCTCGACCGCGAAGGCGGCCGCGCGACGCAGCATCATGTTCTCGCCGACGGTGGCGATCAGCTGGGTGACCATGTCCTGCACGGTCTCGCCCGAGCCGAGCTTGGTCCCGGCGATGGCCTCGACTTCGGCGTTCTCCACGTCGAGAGCGGCCTGGGCGATGGCGCGAGCGGCGTTCTGGAACAGCTCATTGCGCGAGACGAAGTCGGTCTCGGCGTTGAACTCGACCACGGCGCCGGCTTCGCCCATGCCGTTTTCGCGCGTCGCCACGGCCACAAGGCCTTCAGCGGCGATGCGGTCGGCCTTTTTCGCGGCCTTGGACAGGCCCTTGGCGCGCAGCCAGTCCATCGACGCTTCGAGGTCGCCGCCGTTTTCCTGCAGCGCCTTCTTGCAGTCCATCATGCCCACGCCGGACTTTTCGCGCAGTTCCTTGACCAGAGCGGCTGTGATTTCCGCCATGGAAGCCTCCATTGTTCAAAAGCCTGGCCGCCGGCTCGGGGAGCCGGCGGCGGAAAGAGTTCTTATGCGTCGACCAACCCGAAAGGGCTGATCAGCCGGTCGCCTGATCTTCAGCCACGGCGTCCAGCGCTTCGGTGGTCGCGGCTTCGCCCGCGGGTTCTTCCGCGGCGGCCGGAGCTTCAGCAGCGGCCTCGGCGGGAGCGCCCATCTCGGCGGCCAGGGCCTCGTCGACGGGGGCCGCCGGCTCAGGCTGAGCGTCGGCCTTGGCCAGCGCGGGCTCGACCGGCGGACGCTCGGAAGCGCCCAGGTCCACGCCCATCGCGGCTTGGCCCGCGGCCAGGCCGTCCAGCACCGAGTCCGCGACCAGGTCGCAGTACAGCTGGATGGCGCGCGCGGCGTCGTCGTTGCCCGGGATCGGATAGGTGATGCCGTCCGGATCGGAGTTGGTGTCCAGGATCGCGATCACCGGGATGTTCAGCTTGCGCGCTTCCTGGATCGCGATCGCTTCCTTGTTGGTGTCGATCACGAACATCAGGTCGGGGATGCCGCCCATGTCCTTGATGCCGCCCAGCGACAGCTCGAGCTTGTCGCGCTCGCGGGTCAGGGTCAGCAGCTCCTTCTTGGTGCGGCCGGAGCTTTCGCCCGCGTCCAGCACGCCTTCCAACTCACGCAGGCGCGCGATCGAGCCCGAGATGGTGCGCCAGTTGGTCATGGTGCCGCCGAGCCAGCGGTGATTGACGTAGTACTGGGCGCAGCGCTTGGCCGCGATGGCCACGGGCTCCGAAGCCTGGCGCTTGGTGCCGACAAACAGCACGCGGCCGCCGGACGCGGCGACTTCGCGCACCTTCACCAGGGCCTGGTGCAGCAGCGGAATCGACTGCGACAGGTCGATGATGTGGATGTTGGCGCGCGAACCGAAGATGTAGCGCTGCATCTTCGGGTTCCAGCGGTGGGTCTGGTGGCCGAAGTGCGCGCCGGCTTCGAGCAGCTGACGCATGGAGAAATCGGGCAGGGCCATAGTAATCTTTCCTTCTTCCGATGGCCTCCGCAGACGAAAAGCCCCTTGTGAATCTCAGGGCCTCGGAACGGAAACGGCCCGGAACTCCCGGGCCGGCCGCATGTCTGCGTGTGAAGTGGGCGCGGAGATAGGGCGGAATGGCCTAGAATGCAAGGGCTTTTCGATCCTTCCCCCTCTTGCGGGGGAAGGATGGGCCCCGCAAGCCGCAGGCGCGCGGGAGGATGGGGGGTCGAGCCTACCTCGGCCCGATCGCGCGCCGGATCGCGGCTTCAACCTCCGCAGGCTTCTCGAGAATGTCCACGTTCCTGAACCGCAGCACCCTGAACAGGTTCTGCTCGAACCAGAGGTCGCGCCGGGCGTCGTATTCTTCGTCGAAATGGGAGGCGCCATCCGCCTCAACGATGAGGCGCGGATGGAGGCAGGCGAAGTCGGCAATGTAAGGGCCGATCACTTGCTGCCTGCGGAACTTCACGCCGAGTTTCTCGCCACGAAGCAGTTGCCACAGTTTGCGCTCGGTGACGGTGGGCTCAGAGCGCATCGCACGCGCCCTTGCCCGCATCGTTAGTTCATCCGCGGGCACAGTTCTGTTCTGACACGTCTGTCAGACCCCCCATCCTCCCGCTGCGCCTTCGGCTTGCGGGGCCCATCCTTCCCCCGCAAGAGGGGAAGGATCCGGATTGTGCTGCCCGGATAGAGAGGTA